>NZ_CP116413.1:95000-1295000 GCF_030064675.1 Crossiella sp. CA-258035 | reverse complement strand
CGCTGCTGCTGCCCGCGCTGCTGGCTCCCGGCCTGCCGCAGCGGCTGCTCTCCACTCGCCTGATGGTGTACCTCGGCGAGCGCTCGTACTCGATCTACCTGGTGCAGAGCATCGCGCACGGCATCGTGGTGCTGGTCGCGCCCGGCGCCGCCGGGTTGCTGCTCGCGGTGCCGACCTCGCTGGTCGCGATCGGTCTGGCCGATCTCTGCTACCGGTTCGTGGAGCGCCCGCTGATCGAGCTGGGCCGCCGTCGCGAAGCGGGAGCGGCCGGCGCGAGCACGCGCGCGGTGGGCGCTCAGCGCTGAGCGGCGGTGGCGCTCCTGCGGGTCCGCGAGGCCCGCAGGTAGCCCATCACCAGCGTCTCCAGGTCGGGCCGCCGCGCCAGCCAGCCCGCGGGCGCGGTCCCGCCGCGGACCAGCGCGGTGGTCTGGCGCTCGGTGCGCGAGGAGTCCACCACGGTGCCGGTCACGGCTGGGGTTGCGTCGGCCGGACCGATGAGGACCTGGTGCCCGGCAAGGGTTTCCTCGATGTCACCGGCCAGCTGGACCCGGCCCTCGTCCAGCAGCAGCAGGTGGTCGCAGACGTCGCCGAGGTCGGTGAGCAGGTGCGAGGACAGCAGCACCGTGGTGCCCCGGTCCGCCACCTCGGTCATCACGATCCGCAGCGTCTCGTCCCGGGCCAGCGGGTCCAGGTCGGAGAGCGGCTCGTCCAGCAGCAGCACCCTGGGCAGCCTGCCCAGCGCCAGCGCGATCGAGACCTGGGTGCGCGCGCCGGTGGACAGCTCGCCCACCTTTGCGTCCCGGTCCACCCCGGCCAGCAGCCCGAGCACCTCGTCCGCGCGCTCGGCCGACCAGCGGTCGTTCATCGCCGCGCCGGCCCGCATCATCTCGCGCACGGTGAACCCGTCGTAGAGCGGGCGGCGCTGGGTGAGCAGCGAGATGTCCGGGTGCATCCGGCCGCGCACCGGCGAGCCGTAGACGCTGACCTCGCCGCCGGTGGGCCGGGAAAGGCCCGCGACCAGCGACAACAACGTGCTCTTGCCCGCGCCGTTCGGCCCGACCAGCGCGGTCACGCTGCCCTCGGGCAGGGTGAACGAGCAGTCGCTGAGCGCGACCGTGCGGCCGAACTGCTTGGCCAGGCCGGTCACCCGGACCGGGCAGGCGGTCACCTCCCGCATGACGCCGCCGGGTAGTGCGCGTCCCGCACGTCGGTGTAGATCGCGTCCACCTCCTCCACCACCAGGCCCTCGGTGACCGCCCGGCCCATCCACCGCTCCAGGTCCTTGCGCAACGGTGCGCCGGCCCGCGCCGCGTCGCTGACCAGCGAGGCGGTCACGAACGTGCCCATGCCCCTGCGGCCCTCCACCAGGCCCTCGTGTTCGAGCTCGCGGTAGGCCTTGAGCACGGTGTTGGGGTTCACCGTGGTGGCCGCCACCACCTCCCTGGCCGTCGGCAGCTGGTCGCCGGGTCCCAGCAGGCCCATCCGCATCGCCTGCTTGACCTGGTGCGCGATCTGGAGGTAGGTGGCCACCCCAGAGTGCCGATCGATGCGAAACTCGATCACGCCGCTCAGCATAGGCGCGTCACCGCCGCTCACACCTGCCTGCGCACCGCCCACACCGCGCCCAGCACGAACAGCACCGCCAGCCCCAGGAAGATCGAGCCCTCCAGCAGGTGCAGCGAGCCGGCCGCGTCGGCCGGGATGACGTCGGCGTATGCCTTGGCCAGCCCGCGCTCGCGGTAGCAGGTGGCCAGGTCGGTCGGCGCGACCTCGTCGCCACGCGCGCCGCAGCCGGTGATCCGGCTGAAGCTGTTGGGCACCACGTTGCCCGCCGCGTCCAGGTGTCCGCTGTCCACCACCAGCGCGCCGCTCTTCGCCGGGACCGCGGTCTGGGTCGGGTCGGCCGCGACCAGGCGGTCCGGGGTGAGCAGCAGCGGCTGGAGACCGGAGAGCACGAACCGGAGCACCACGAACGCGCCGAGCGAGAGGGTCATCGCCATCAGCGTCCGCCGGGACAGCGCGCCGATGAACATGCCGAGGGTGTAGGCGAACACGGTGTAGGTGAACGGGGCGATCCCGCTGCTGCCGAAGTTGTTGTACGCGAACGGTCCCGAGGTCAGTGGCCCCAGCCCACCGGCGGCGTCCAGCCAGCCGCCGACCAGGACTTGCAGCACGATCAGCACGAACAGCGCGGGCACCGCGGTGACCAGGACCTTGCTCGCCATCCAGCGGGCCCGGCTCACCGACTGGGTGAAGGCGAGCACGTGCGTGCCCTGCTCGAACTCCCGCGCGAACAGCGGCGCGCCGATGAAGACGCCGATCAGCGCGGGCAGTGCGAGCACCAGGATCTGCGCGATCTTCAACCGGTCGAACCAGATGTCGCGGAACTCGCCGACGGCCGTGCCGCCACAGGCCGTGCCCGGGGTCAGGCCGTCCGCCACGCAGGCGCCGAGGCCCTTGGCCGCGATGTCGGCGCTCATTCCCGCGCGCAGCAACAGGATCGCCGCCACCCCGGCGAGCAGCGCGACGGCCAGGCTGATCAGCGCCGGGCGCTGCTGCCGCCAGATGATCCAGGTCATGCCGCCACCTCCGCCCGCGCGTCGCGCATGTAACCGAGCGCGAGCTGCCCGAGCCCTGGCCGGTACGCCTGCCAGCCGGGCTGCCTGCCCACGGCGTGCGCGGGCACCAGCACCTGCTGCACCCCGTTGGCCTGCTGCACGTCGATGACCGAGCCGGGCGACACCGGGCACGGCTGGCCGGCCGGGCCGACCAGCAGGGCGTGCTCGCCGACCAGCTGGGCGACGTCACCGGCCAGCCGGACCTGGCCCTCGGTGAGCAGCACCAGGTGGTCGCACACGCCTTCCAGCTCGGCCAGCACGTGCGAGGACAGCAGCACGGTGATGCCCTGGCCCCGGCACTCCGCCACCAGCGTCTCCAGCACGGCCTGCCTGGCCAGCGGATCGAGGTCGGCCAGCGGCTCGTCCAGCATCAGCAGCCGCGGCCGCCTGCCCAGCGCGAGCGCCAGCGCGACCCTGGTGCGCTGCCCGCCGGAGAGCGTGCCGACCTTGGCGGACAGCGGGACGGTGGCCCGCGCCACCAGCTCCTCGGCGTAGGCCTGGTCCCAGGCGGGGTTGGCGTGCCTGCCGAGCCGGAGCGTCTCGGCGACGGTGAACTGCGGGTACAGCGGCTTCTGCTGGGTCAGGAAGGAGACCGCGGAGTGCATGCCGCGGCCGTGGGGCTGCTCGCCGAAGACGGTGATCCGGCCCGCGCTGGGCCGGACCAGGCCGGTGACCATGCCCATCAGCGTGCTCTTGCCCGCGCCGTTGGGCCCGACCAGCGCCACGATCCGGCCCGGCGGGACGGTCAGCGAGCAGTCCCGCAGCGCCCAGCCCCTCGGGTACTTCTTGCCCAGCCCGTCCGCCAGCACCGGCGCGCTCTTCTCCACTGCCATGGGCGACAAGCTACCACCCTTTCACTACTTAACTAGTGAAAGGGTGGTAGCGGCGGCCACGCGGGTAGCCGGGTCAGCCGGTGCAGAACACCGTGGCCTGCACGGCGGCCGCGGCCTCGTTGGTGGCCGGGTCGGCGATGTCGCCGCTGCGCAGGTTGGCCGTGCGCAGCGAGGCGGAGAGCACCATCCGGGTGCTGCCGTCCGGGCTGGCGAAGGCGAAGGTGAGGTAGCCGTGGATGCCGCCGGTGTGGCCGAGCATCGTGCCGCAGCCGGGGCCGCCGTCGCGCTGGATCAGGCCGAGGCCGTACCCGGCGTTGTCGGCCATCGGCCGGGTCTTGCGCATCTCGGCCAGCAGCGGCGGGCTGAGCAGCTCACCGCCCAGCAGTGCGGCCAGGAAGGTGTCCAGGTCCTTGGTGGTGGTGATCATCTCGCCCGCCGCGCCCGCCCAGGACGGGTTGAGCATGGTGACGTCGACGGTGCGCACGGCCTCGGCCTCGCGGTAGGCGTAGTAGCCCCTGGCGTGCGGGCCGGGGATGTCCTCCTGCGCGCCGGGCAGGCTGGTGTCCCACAGGCCCAGCGGCAGGATGACGCGCCTGCGCAGCTGGCTGGCGTAGGAGGTGCCGGTGACCTTCTCGATCAGCAGCCCGGCCAGCAGGTAGTTGGTGTTGGAGTAGGACCAGTCCGTGCCGGGCTCGAAGTTGGCCGGCTTGGTCAGTGCGAGCCGGACCAGCTCGGCGGGCTGGTAGGAGCGGAACCGGCTGTCCACAAAACGTTCGCCCGCCAACGGGATCAGCGACTCGATGCTGCCGTCCGGCCGGTGCTCGCCGGAGTAGTCGAACAGGCCGCTGGTGTGCTGCAACAACATCCGCACCGTGATGCGACCGTCCACAGTGAACTCGGGCAGGTAGTCGCGCACCGGCCGGTCCAGCTCCACCCGGCCCTCGCCGACCAGCTGCAACAGCACGGTGGCGACGAAGACCTTGGTCACGCTGCCGGTGCGGAAGCGGCCGTTGGCCGGCACCGGCGCGCGACCGCCCAGCTTGGTGGCGCCCGCGCTCGCGGTCCAGTCGCCGCGGCGGTCGTGCACCCTGAGCTGGACGCCGACCGCGCCCGCGGCCAGCAGCTCGGTCATCGCCGCGCGCACCTCCGGCCGGTCCTGGGGCGCCGCGGCCGAGGCCGGCGCGGCTCCTGCCAGCAGCGCGCCCGTGGTGAGCAGGGCCGTCAGCATCCGCGTGCTTCTCATCCTGGTTCCTTTGCTCCGCCGCCGTTGGCCGACGGTAACCAGGCCCGGGCTACGCCCACATCGAACTCCAGGCGGATCACCGGGTCCTGCGCAGGGCGTACGGATGATCAGCCGCGCGGGACCAGCAGCTCCCGCAGCGCCAGGTCCAGCGCGGCCAGCAACTCGGCCGATCCCGGCGCGCCCAGCGGCAGGTGCAGCAGCCGCAGCGCGAAACCGTCGCTGAGCGCGAGCAGCAGGTCGGCCAGGGTCGGCACCGGCAGGTCCGCGCGCACCTGGCCGGCTTCCTGGGCGGTGCGCAGGTAGGCCGCGGTGGCGGTGCGCATGTCCCGGTCGTTGGCGTGCAGCCGCTCGCTCCAGTCGGCGCGCACCGCGGCGCGGGCGGTGAACGCGGTCACGATGATCATCTCGGCCCGGCGCTCGGCGTCCAGCGGCAGCGTCTCCAGCAGCAGGTCGCGGAGCAGGGTGAGGTAGTCCCCGTCGGCGGAGAGGGTGGCCCAGCGGCGTTCCAGGCGTTCGCCGGTGAGTTCCAGGGCGAACTCGAAGATCTCCTCCTTGGTGGCGAAGTACTTCTGCACCGCGCCCGCGGACATGCCGGCCTCGGCTGCCACCGTGCGCACGCTGACCGTCTCGATGCCGTCCCTGGCCACCAGCCGCAGCAGCGCCTCGGCGATCATCCGCCGCCGCTGGCCGTGGTCCACGATCCTCGGCACCCGACCTCCGATTGCCCCGTTCGCCCGCTTGCGGATACGATCGTATTCTAATAGGGGAAGGGGCCGCTCATGGCACAGGCCGTCACCGAGGCGCGGCACACGAAGTCCCAGCGACTGGCCGCCGCCCTGACCAAGGGCCCGGTCGAGGTGCTCGACTTCCTGCTGCCGCTGTGGGCGGGCGCGGCCCTCGGCCTGTCCCCCACCCTGGTCGGCACGCTGACCGCGGCCGAGACCCTGGTCTCCTTCCTCATCCGCCCACTGGCCGGGGTGCTGGCCGACCGGTACGACCGGGCCCGGCTGGCCGCGCTCGGCGCGCTCGGCTACGCGGCCTCCTTCGCGCTGTTCGCCCTGGCCACCGGGTTCGGCCTGGCGCTGGTCGCGGCGGTGGTGGGCGGCGCGGGCGGCGCGCTGTTCTGGGTGGCGCTGCGGGCCAAGGTCGGCGAGGACCTGCCGGGTGACAGCGGCGCGTTCAGCAAGCTGTTCGCCGCCGAGGGCGTGGGCACGCTGATCGCGATGGTCGCGGCCATCTCGCTGGTCGCCCGGATCGACTACCCCGGCGTGTTCTGGCTGTGCGCGGCGGCCTGCGTGGCCGCGGCGGTGGTGCTGGCCACCCAGAAGTCCCCCGGCAGGCCCGCCGTCGACTCGGCCTCGCCGAGGCTGCGCGAGCTGGGCGGCCGGATGTACCCGCTGCTCGGCGTCATCGTGATCACCGCGATCGCCGAGGCCGGGGTGGCCCTGCTGCTGCTGATGCACCTGCAGCGCGGGCACAACCTGCAACTGGGCGCGATCGCCACGGTGTTCCTGCCCGGCTTCATCGTCTACAGCGTGCTGCCGGACTATCTGCACGGCGTGGTCACCCGGCTCGGCCGGACCAGGGTGGTCACGGTGGCGCTGCTGCTCAGCGCGGTGTTCGCGGTCGGCCTGTCCTTCGCCCCGCACCCGGTGGTGCTGGCCGGGATGTGGATCCTGTCCGCCGCCGCGTTCGCCGCGGCCATCCCGGTGGAGCAGTCCATCGTGGCCGAGGCCGCGGGCGGCAGCCTCGGCCGGGGCATGGCGATCTACGAGAGCGCCACCCTGCTCGGCGCGACCATCGGCACCTTCGGCGCGGGCCTGCTCTACGACCAGGGCACCGGCTGGCAGATCGCCTGCGTGGTGGCGGCCGTGCTGCTGGCGGCGGCCGCGCTGCTGATGCGCGGCGCGATCCGGCGGATCGGGGTGTCCGACCGGGTGCCCGCGCCGGATCCGGCCGCGGTCGCCGAACCGGCCCCCGCCACCGAGACCGCGCCGGAAACTGTTGCCGCCGAAGCGAAGCCGGACAAGGACGCCCCCGAGCTCAACGTCTGGGCCGGCCACGCGGTGATCTTCGTGGTGGCCCAGGTGGTGCTGGCGATCATCGGCTACAGCTGGCCCTACGAGGCCATCTTCAACGGCCCGCACCCCGCCGAGTGGTGGTGGAACTCCAGCGGCCACCTGCTGCTCAACCTGGGCCGGATCTGGTGCGCGGTGTTCGTGGTGGACACCGTCTGGTCGGTGGGCCGGGTGCTGCTCCACCGGCTCAGGAACCGAGGCTGAGCACCGCCCGCGCCACCCGGTCGTTCTGCCCGAACGCCTCGATCTCCGGCTCCACCCCCGGCCGGTGCACGGTGCCCACGCTGGGCCCGACCGCGAACCGGGCCGGGTGTGCGCGGCCGTCCGCGGCCAGCAGCCGGTGGTCGGCCGGGTGCGCGGCGAGCCGCCCGGTGCGGTAGCGGCCGGTCTCGTCGGCCAGCTCCTCCTCGGCGCACTCACCGCGGCCGAAGAGGTTGCGCAGCAACGCATCCGCGCTCTCGGCCAGGTTCGGCTCGGCCAGCCTGGCCTCGATCAGGAACCGCGCGGGCACCTCGCCCGGCACTCTGGGACTGCTGCCCACGAACCGGCCTGCCGACTCCTCGGCCCGCACCTTCGCCTCCGGGCCGAGGAAGCGCAGCACCCCGGCCTGGGACAGCGCGAGCAGCTCGGCCAGCCGCCTGCCCGGCGGCCCGCTGGTCAGGAAGCTCATGAACGGCAGGAACCAGCCCTCGACCTCGGTGACCTGCGACTTCGCCGTCAGCCGCCCGGCGCCGGCGAGTTGCAGCACGGTCAGCACCGCCCAGGAGATGCCGCCCAGCCCGCCCAGGTCGGGACTCCAGTGCGACTGGCTCCGCCGGTCCAGGTCCGCCCGCACGTGCTCGCGCACCCACTCCTGGAACGCCTCCGCGTCCGGGAAGCTCCTACCGGCCAACGGATCCGTCCAACTGTCCGGATCCGCCCGGTCGGCCGGGTCGGGCACCGCGCGGGCCACCAGGTCGGCCAGTTCCGGGCTGCCCCAGTCGAAGGCGTCCAGCCCGGCCAGGAACTCCGGCCAGCCCAGCCGCACCCGGTCCGGGTGGCCGAGGAACAGCTCGTGGTAGTGCCCGTAGGCGATGTCCTTGCACACCTTCGGCCACAGCTGGTCGAGGAAGCTCAGCTGACCCGGTGGCACGGTGTCGGTGCGGAAGTACCTCGGCAGCTCCGGCGCACCGGCCAGCAGGGCGTTGTCGGACTTGGCGTGGTAGGGCACGCCGGTGCGGGAACCCGCGTACAGCAACGGTTCCAGCCCGGAGGGCTCGTACACCAGGTCCCCGTCCAGGGTGCGCCGGAACTTGCCGCCCCTGCCCTCGGTGAGCAGCACCATGGTGTCGATGAAGGTCAGCCCGAGCCCGCGCAGCAGCACCGGCTCCCCGGCCGGCACCGCGGCCAGCGCGGCCGGATCGGCCTGGCCCCTGGGCAGGTAGCCGAGGCCGTGCCGGTCCGCGAACTCCTGGCAGGCCAGCTCGGCCGGGGTGGCCCGCACGTCCACGTGGCCCTGCGCGAGCACCACCGCGTCCACCACCAGCGTTTCCCCACTGGCCAGCAGGACGTGTTGTCCCGCTTCGGTTTCCCACAGGTCCACCGCCTGGTCCTGGTGCACCCGCACCTGGCCGAGCCGGTCCGCCGCGCGCTGGAAGACCCAGGAGAAGTACGCGCTCGCCAGGGGCCGGGAGGCGAACCACCGCGAGGTGGCTCGGCCCACCTCCTCGGCCAGCTCGTCCCTGGCGAGCGCGCCGGCGCCGGCGGAGCGCGCCCAGTCCCACAGTGACGGGACGTCGTTGTCCGCGCCGGAGAACAGGGTCACGCCGGCCGCCCGCGAGTTCATCCACAGCAGGTTCGGCTGCGCCCGCCGCCAGATCCGCCCTGGACCCGCCGGATACGGGTCCACCACGTGCACCTCGACCGGCCCAGTGGCCAAGGCGCACAACCTGTCCAGTACCCCGGTGCCGCGCGGGCCCGCGCCGATGACGCAGACCCGCAGCGGACCGGGGGCCGATAACGCCCCCATGGTTGCTTTTCCTACGCCGACACCCGGCGGGCAGGCACGCCCACCGGCGGCTTGAGGTGGTCGGCGACCGCCTTGGACACCAGCAGCGGTTCGGCGATCCGCCTGCCGCCGATGGCCGCGTAGTTGGCCATGATGCCCAGTCCGCCGAAGGGCTCGTTGCCGTTGTCGGTGCTGAGCAGGGTGGCGTTCTGGTAGACCTCGTGCCGCCGGGACAACAGCTCCACGGTGGCCGGCAGGTTGCCGTAGACCATCGCGCCCATCGCCCGCTCCTCGAAGAACGGCGTGGTCAGCGTCTCGTGCAGGGCGTCGAGGTCGGTGTAGCTGACCACGTTGAAGATCGGCGCGAATAGCTCCTCGTAGCTGGAGCGCCTGGTCAGCTCGCGACAGAGCACGGTGGGCTGCAACCGCCGGGTGCCCAGCTCGACCTGGCCGCCGTGCACGATGTGCGCGGAGTTGCGGTGCAGGTACTCCAGCGCGAAGCCGAAGGCCTGGTCGTAGTACATCGAGCCGTAGTCGGCCCTGGGGTCGGAGTAGGCGCCGTAGACCAGCTCGTCGATCCGCTTGCCCAGCAGGTCGAGGAACCGTTCCCGCACCGAGGAGTGCACGAACATGACGTCCGGCCCGAAGCAGTCCTGCCCGGAGTTGATCAGGCGGATGTCCACCGCGTCGGCCACCGCGAGGTCCACATCCGCGTCCGGCCCGACGATGATCGGGTTGATGCCCTGGCCGAAGTAGAGGAACAGCTGCTCGGCGCGCAGCTGGCCACGGATCCGCTCGGCGTTGGCGTAGGTGCCGGTGAACAGCACCAGCTCGGCCTCGGCCACCGGGCCGCAGGTGAACTGCCGCTGGGTGCTGGCCGCCAGGGTCACCGGCAGGTTGTGCGCGGGGGCCAGCAGCTCGTGCAGCCTGGTCAGCGGGGACTGGATGTGCGCGGAGGGCCGGAACACCACGTGCTCGCAGTACAGGCTCGGCACCAGCACGTAGAGCACGTAGGCGTAGAGCGGGATGTTGGAGGGCATGAACACCGCGGCGTTGCGCACCAGGCGCGGCTGGTAGGCGGTGACCTCGGCCTCGGCTCCGCGCAGGGTGCGGATCGCGGTCTCCAGCTCACCGACCGCGGTGCGGTGGTTGGACACCTCGCAGAGGATCTCGAGCACCTCCTCGCGGTGCTCCTCCAGGAAGGTCTCCACCGCCCGCAGCGCGGCGGCCCTGCCCGGCAGTGGCACCGCGGTCGACGGGGGTTCGGGCACGGCGAGGGTTCGAACCTCGCCGGCGGTGTCCACGGCATGTGCTGGGAGCGCGCGCATGTCGTCCTTCCCATTGCGGTTGAGCACGGTGATCGGGGCGGCCGAGTTCCGGCCTGGTCGTTCGCGCAGCGGCACACCCTCAACGCACCACCGCCGCACCGAGCGCAGCGTCGCGGCCCGGACCGGCCGCAGTTCCAGCAGCCGTCGCAGGCCCTGGCTGGCTGCCGGGGTCCCGTCCACGACGGTCACGTTCATCCGGGTGATCGCCTCCACCGCCAGGTCGAGCCGATCGGCGGGCAGCACCACCGCGCTGCCCTTGCTCAGCCACCACAGCAGCAGCAGGACCAGCGCGTACGGGTGGGAGAACGGCAGCAGCGGCAGCACCACGTCGGTGTCCCGGAACCCGGCCCGCTGCTGGGCCCCGCGCAGCGCGAAGCGCACCGCGCCGCCGGAACGGACCACCGCGTCGCGCGGGCCGGCAGGCCACACCTCCAGCGCGTGCGCCCGCTGCCACCACTCGGTCAGGTCGAGCTCGAAGCCTTGCGGCGCGGCGGAAACCTCGCGTTCCAGCTCCGCCAGCGGCAGCCGGAACTCGGCCGCCTCGGCGGGCAGTCCGTCCGCGCCGTCGTGCAGCAGCCAGCGCACCGGCGCCTTGCCCAGGATGGCCGCGTGCTCCTCGGTCGGCCGGTCGTCGTCCAGCAGCACCACGGTGGCGTCCACGTGCAGCAGGGTCAGCAGCGCCACCACGTAGCCCAGGGAGTTGCCGCCCAGCAGTGCCACCCGGTCACCGGGTGCGAACCCGTTGTCCCGCAGGTGTTCCGCGAAGACCCGACATCGCGCGCGCAGTCCGTCGAAGGAGGTCACGCCGGACTGGCCGATCAGGCCGACCCCGGTCATTGCCGGGCCAGGCGCAGGTCGTAGGGGTCGGTCAGGTGCGCGACGAACTTGTGGTCGGCGCCGATGTTGCCCAGGTGCCTGCGCAGGATGTCCACGCTCATCTCCCGGATCCGGGCCTCTTCCCGGTCGCTGCCGGACTCGAACTCGGTGTCCATCCGCAGCGCCAGCGGGACCGCCTTCTCCAGCACCTCGTAGATGTGGTCGGCGTAGCCCTCCTGGATGCCGGTGCGCAGCGCGTGCAGCCCGAAGCTGATGTGCCGCGACTCGTCCCGGCACATCGCGATGAAGGCGGACTTGATGCCGTTGAACATGTTCACATCGCGCAGCGAGTGCACCAGGGCCCGCTGCCCGATCAGCGCCAGCACACCCTCGGTGATCAGGTGGAACAGCGTGCAGGCCTGCAACCACTGCCCGTAGTCCAGCGGGCGGGCGGCCAGGTCCTGCACGATCTGGGTCTCCAGCAGGCTCAGTTCCTTGTGCGCGGGGGTGACGATGTTCCAGGCCTCGGCCAGCATCGCCCTCGGGTTCTCCGGCATCTCCAGCACCTCCTCGCCGAGCCGGAACACCGCGCGGGCGTGCCGGGTCTCATCGGCGATCTGGGTGCCCAGGAACAGGGCGTACTCCTCGTCCGGACAGCCGGTGAGGATCGGGCCGAGCATGTCCAGGCCGGTGTACTCGCCGATGATGAAGGTGGCGATGGCCTCCTTGAGCATCACCCGGACGCTCTCCGGCAGGCGCGGGTGGTGCAGCATGTCGTGGTCGCGGCCCAGCGAGAGCTCCTCGGCGGACCACTGCTGGCGCTCCCAGCGTTGGTACAGCTCGATCGGCTTGGGCTTACGGCCCGTCACCAGGTCCGCGTGGCGCAGGACGGCGTCCGCAGGCAGCTGCGGCAGCTCGCCGAGCTTGGCCTCGTCCATGAGAAACGTGCTCCACCTGGTCACAACCGACCTCCAGTTTCATTCGCGCACACGACTTCCCCAAAAGTGGTGATAAACGCGAGTAAAAGGACAGGGGGTGCAGATTCCTGCAGAGCGCGAACGGCGGCGAAGCGTCAGCGATAGGCCTGCGACGTGGCCTAATGTGGCCGACCGTACCTGAGCCTCAAGCGTGACTCAACCGGAGATGGGCTAGCGCTCATCGGGTATTTTGATGCACTGGAGGCCAGCCTCCAGGCCCACTGGGGGTTGTTCGCCCCTCGCGCGCACGTCGTCACCAGGAGTAGCTCGTAAGGATGAGACCGGCAGTCCTGCCCTGGTCCCTGTGAACTAATTCTTCCGGTTGACCACGGTAGGTCTTCCTAGTACTTTCCTCGGCAGATGCAGTCTGTACTGGGGTTTTCGCACAGAGGTGCGAGCTAGGGCACGGCGACGTGTGCCCCTGAGCGCGGACAGCGGCGACAGCGGCGACGTGTGTGCTAAGCACAATATTTGGAACAAAACTGGGGCAGTCGAATTGATCGACTCGATGTGAGTCGAATTCACGCTTCGGGCTCCCTGCGCCCGGCGGGATCGTCCACTCACCCAACGTTTCGAAGTGAATTGTCCTTTTTTATACGTGCCTGATGTGCGAGGTGCCGGCGATGCCGCGCGAACAAATATGCACTCTGGAAAGCATGACCGCGGCCGACTACGTCGCCGTGGAGGGCTGGCTGCGCCCGATGGCCACGACCAGCGCGCTCACCTGCGACATGAACGACCTGGTCACCGCCGAGGCGATCAAGGAAGCCAACGAGAGCGGCAAGGTCCGCAACTTCATGGTGGTGACCACGGCGGGTGACCGGGTCGGCGTGGTGAGCTACCGCCCCAGCGGCGGTCACCGGGCCTACGTCATCGGCGGCGCCATCGGCGATCCCGCGCGGTGGAGCTCCGGGGTCGGCGGCGAGGCCATGGGCCTGCTGGTGGACCACCTGTTCCACCAGCTCAACGCGCACCGGGTGGAGTTCGCCACGGCCGCCTACAACAAGCACACGATCAGCATGCTCACCAAGGGCGGCTTCGTGCTGGAGGGCGTGCTGCGCGACTTCTACTTCCTCGATGGCGAGTACCACGACAAGACGATCTGGTCGCTGCTGCGCGAGGAGTTCGTGGTGGGCGCGCGCCAGTTCAAGGAGCAGATGCCGGTGCTGGACCTGGTGCCCGCCAAGGAGAAGCAGCGGGCGAAGGAGCTGCTCGCCAAGTACATCGCCAACGAGCCGGGCTCCTCCTGGCTCAGCTTCGCCGACCGGGCCGCCAGGGAGCGCCCGTACTAGAGCGAGAGGAGCAGGCCGATGAAACCCTTGGTAGAGCTGTACTCCCTGGCCGACCGGGTGTTCTTCGAGGACCCCGTGCGCTGGGAGCCCGAGACCGCCTTCCCGCTCTCCGACGGCGAGCTGCCCGAGGGCTGGCGGCGTTCCGGCAGTGGTGAGTGGGTCATGCTGCGGCCGCCGGAGGGCAAGCTGCCGGCGCAGGGCTGGAAGATCCACGTCTCGGCCACGCCCTCGGACGCGGCCGAGATCGTCGAGACGGTCGCCGCGCACTGCGTGACGAACTGGATCCCGTTCAAGTTCCTGCGCAGCGTCGCGCTGCTGCGGGCGTTCAACCTCAAGTACGCCCCGCGCGCGGCCAGCGGCAAGCTGGTCACCATCTACCCGAGGGACGAGGTGGAGCTGGCCGCCACGCTGACCGCGCTGGACGCGAAGATCGGCGGCAGGCCGGGCCCCTACATCCTCACCGACCTGCGCTACAACCAGGGCCCGCTCTACGTGCGTTACGGCGGGTTCGAGGAGCGCTACTGCACCAACTCCGACGGCGAGCGGGTGCTGGCCATCCAGCGGCCGGACGGCACGCTGGTGCCGGATGACCGCAGGCCGGTGTTCAGCACGCCGGAGTGGGTCACCGTGCCCAGGGTGCTCGCCGACAGCCTGGCCGCGCGCAACGCCACCGGCGCCACCATGGACTACCGGATCGTCGAGGCGATGCACTTCTCCAACGGCGGCGGGGTCTACAGGGCCGTCCGCAACGCCGACGGCGTCGAGGTCGTGCTCAAGGAGGCCCGGCCGCACGCGGGGCTGGACAAGGACGACGCGGACGCGATCTCCCGGCTGGAGAACGAGGCCACCGCGCTGCGCGCGCTCGACGGCGTGCCCGGCATCCCCCGGTTGCACGAGGTGGCCCAGGTCTGGGAGCACCGGTTCCTGGTGATGGACCTGGTGCCGGGCATCAACCTGCACCACTGGCTGGCGCTGAACTTCCCGCTGATCGGCTCTTCCACACCGGAGCAGCGCCGCGCCTGGGTGGCGCGCGCGATGCGGGTGCTGGCCAAGGTGACCGAGCTGGTGGCCGCGGTGCACGAGCGGGGCATCGTCTTCGCTGACCTGCACCCGGCCAACATCATGATCAACGAGCGGGACGGCGAGGACGAGATCTTCCTGGTCGACTTCGAGGCCGCCTCGCCGATCGCGGAGCACCGCAGGCAGCGCTTCGGCCACGCCGGGTTCACCAACCGGGACAAGACCGGCGCGGACATCGACCGGCACGCCCTCGCGGTGCTCAAGCTGTGGCTGTTCCTGCCGCTGACCTCGATCGTCGGCCTGGCGCCCGGCAAGCTGGCCGAGCTGGTGGAGATCGCCACCGGGCTCTTCGAGCTGCCCGGGGACTTCGCCTCCTCCATCCTCTCCGTGGTCGGCGAGGTGACCCCGCCCAACGCGACGGTCAGCACGCTGCCGCGCACCGGGCCGGTGCGCGCGGGCGCGGAGTGGACCGAGCTGCTGCCCTCGATCGCCGCGGCGATCACCGCCAGCGCCACCCCCGACCGCCGGGACCGGCTCTTCCCCGGCGACCTGGAGCAGTTCCGCTCCGGCGGCGGCACCTTCGCACACGGCGCGGCCGGCGTGCTGTGGGCCTTGTCCAGCACCGGTTTTGAGCTCGACCCGGACCACCAGCGCTGGCTGCTGGCCGACGCGGAGAAGCCCAGGGAGAAGATCGGCTTCTACGACGGCGCGCACGGCATCGCGCACGTGCTCGACCTGCTCGGCCACCCCGGCCCGGCCGCGGACCTGTTGTCCCGCACCGATGAGACGCTGATCGGCGATGTCACGCTGTACAGCGGCCTGGCCGGGGTCGGGCTGAACCTGTTGCACCTGGCCGAGCGCCAGGACGAACCGGCGCACCGGAAACGGGCCCTGGAGGTCGCGCGCCGCCTCGGCGCGGCGATCACCAGCGGCGAGCCGCACGGCGTGGACAAGCCACCCGGCGAGCTGGGCCGGGCGCGGCAGGCCGGCACGCTGGGCGGGCTGCTGCGCGGCTGGTCCGGTCCGGCGCTGTTCCTGCTCCGGCTGTACCAGTCCACTCAGGACGGTCAGTGGCTGGAGCTGGCGGTGCGGGCGGCACATCGGGACCTGGACCTGTGCGTGAGCGCGCCGGACGGCTCGCTGCAGGTGGACGGCGGCTACCGGATGCTGCCCTACCTGGACGTGGGCTCGGCCGGTATCGCGCTGGTGGCCGACGAGCTGGTCAGGGAGATCGCGGATGAGCGGCTGCTGACCGCGCTGCCGCTGCTCGCGCAGGCCTGCCAGAGCGAGTTCATCCTGGAACCCAGCCTTTTTCACGGCCGGGCCGGATTGCTCGCGGTAATCTCTGGACTTTCCAGGGGTGCGTCTGAAATAATTAGTGACAAGCGGGTGAAAGCGCATCTCGACGGGATGCACCACTACCCACTCGCCTACTGTGGACATGTCTCTTTCCCCGGTGACGGATGTAGCCGCTTGTCCATGGATATCGCAACGGGTAACGCCGGCGTGCTGACCGCGTTGAGCGCGGCGCTGCGCGGCGGGACACCGTTCCTCCCATTCCTGTCCGGCACGGATCACCGTGCCCGGTCCGGGGGTATGCAACAGGGCCAGGCGAACATTCAACTGGAGGGGTGAACCATGTCTATTCTCGACTTGCAGGGCCTGTCGGTGGACGCGGCGGAGCAGATCGTGGCCGCCAGTCCCATCAGCATGGGCTGCTGACAACCCAAAGACCAGCCAGGAGCGCGCTGCCTGGCTCTGTGGACATGATCCTTTTCCACGGCGACGAATGTGGCCGCTTGTCCATGCACGACGCACCACCAAGTCAGGACAAACGAATTTCGTCAGGAAAGGTGAATACAATGGCTATTCTCGACCTGCAGGGCCTCGACACCAACGCCGCCGAGCTGACCATGACCGGCAGCACCGTCTCCAACGGCTGCTGAATCAGCTCCACCGGTAACACCTGCACCAACCCAAACATTCTTCAGGAAAGGTGAATACAATGGCTATTCTCGACCTGCAGGGCCTGGACACCGCCGCGGCTGAGCTGACCATGACCGGCAGCACCGTCAGCAACTCCTGCTGAATTACCGGGTGCGGCGAGTGAGTTGATCGCTCGCCATCCAGGTGACGTCCGGTGCAGGCGCTCGCAGTGCCTGCACCGGACTTTCCGCACCTCGCCCGGGACCTCCCGGACGGATGGGGAAGGCCCAGGACATGACAGCAGCGCCGACCAGGCGGCCGGGCGGACGGCACCGCAAGCCGCCGCCGGGCAGGCACCGGCTCCGCAAGGACCGCCGCTCCGGGCAGTACTCGGTGGCGCAGTTCGCCTTCGGGGTCAACCTGGTCGGCAACGGCATCGGCGGGGTCGGCCTGCCGCTGTTCGTGCTGGACGCGACCAACGACATCGCCTTCACCGGCATCATCGTCACCGTCGCGGTGATCAGCTCGATCGGCACCGGCCTGTTCATGGGCCCGGTGATCGACCGGTTCGGCATGCGCGCCTCGTGGATCTTCTCCATCAGCATCGGCTCGGCGATCACCGTGCTGATGTACACCCTGCACCTGGCCGGCATGCTGCCCGCCTGGCTGCTGCTGGCGCTGTGCTTCGTCCGCGCCGCGGCCGACGAACCGGGCCGGGTGGCCACCTTCGGCCTGCTCCCGGCCCTGGCGGAGAGCTCGGGCCACTCGCTGGAGCGGGCCAACGCCACGCTGCGCGCGATGAACGCGATCGCCACCATGGCCAGCCCGATCCTGGTCGGCGCGATCGTCAGCCTCTTCGGCAGTGCCACCATCCTGCTCGTGGACGCCATCGCCGGCGCGCTGGCCGCGGTCATCGTGATCTTCTTCCTGGTCCGCGCGGTGGAGCAGGTCCCGGCGGATGAGCAGCAGGAGGAGGAGACCGAGGAGTTCGACCGCCTCGGCTACCGGCAGCGCTTCGTGGCCGCGGTGAAGTTCTTCTGGGGCGACAAGCTGCTGCGGGTGGTGATCATCGCCACCACCGTGTTCAGCGGCCTGGACACCGGCCTGGCCAGCATCGGGCTGACCGCCTACGCGAACGAGGTGCTCGGCTCGGTGGCCTGGTACGGCGGCCTGGTCGGCGCGTTCGGCGTGGGCTCGCTGATCGGCACCATCGGCTACGGGGTGCTCGGGCCGCGCCTGCCCAGGCGCGGGGCCTACCTGACCGCCTACACCGGCATGGCCCTGCTGCTCCTGCTGCTGGCCGTGCAGACCGACGTGCCGATCGCACTGGCCATCATGGCGGTGGCCGGCGTGGTGACCAGTCCGGTGGACCTGCTGTTCATGCAGGCGCTGCAGGAACGGGTGCCCAAAGCGATGTTCGGTGGAGTCACCAGCATTGCTACTACTATCGTGTCAGGGCCGAGCCCGATCGCAGTCTCCTTGCTCACCTGGCTGTTGGCCACGATGGGCAGCCATCACACTTTCGTGGTTATCGGAAGCTGCTATCTTCTGCTCGCGCTGTCACTGTTCCTTGTCCGCCCGCTGCGCCAGCTGTGAGCGGGCACCAGCGTCACTGGGAGGTTCCTTGTCGAAAAACGTGAAGTCGCTGTTCATCGGCGCGTTCATGCTCATCGTCGGCCTGATTCTCGCCTTCACCACCAAGGGAGTCGAGACGCCGATCATCTCGCTGGACAAGGTGGGCATCGTGCTCGCCGTGCTCGGCGGTATCGAACTGGTCATCACCGGCGCCATGATGATCTTTCCGTCGAAGAAGGACAGCCGCGCCTGAACGCGGGGCAACGGCCGGGAAAACTCTCCCCCAGGGAGTTTTCCCGGCCGTTGTGCGTTTGTGGCACATCACGTTCATGAATGCGGTTTCATCCGATCGGGTTGTTCCGCGGCGTTGGTCGGTTACCATTGTTCCGTTGGCCTGTGGTTCGCACCGGCGCGCTCGATGAGTTCTGGGGTTGATGCCTCGCGCGAGGCTCCTCATCGATGCCCTTCACCGCCGCACCACCGGCCCTGCAACTTGTGGTGACCATCCCTGGAGGCTGCCGTGGCCGATGCCATCTACTTTCCCGGACTCGTTCCGACGACCTTTCCCACGATCGCGAGCTTCCTGCAGGAGAACGAGTACGCGCAGGAGCGGCTGCGGATCGCGGACGAGGTCCTGGGCTACTCGCTGATCTCGGCCTACGAGCACGCCGAGATCTACGACTGGGAGGTGTACGAGGCCGGCTACATGGCGCTGACCCTGGCGCTGGCCGACTGGGCCGATGACCACCTGGACCTGTCACCGGTTGTCTTCGGCGGGCAGAGCTTCGGTGCGATCATCGGATCGGTCTACGCCGGTGTTCTGTCCTATGAGGACGGTCTGCGGCTGGTGCGGGAGAGCGCCAAGGTGGAGGTCGACTACTTCGAGGGACTGGCAGAACCGCTGGGCTGCTTCTTCTTCTATCGCCTCGACGGGGCCGCCGTGGATAGGCTCGTCGCACGCTGTCAGGCCGAGGGCCGCAAGGTGGAGGCGTCGATCTACCTGGACAACTCCGTGCACGCGGTCTCCGGCGTGATGGCCGACCTGGAGTACTTCCGCGAACTCGTCCGCGAGGAGGGTGGATTCCCGTTCTACCTGATGAACCGCGCGGAGCACTGCACCATGGTGACCAGCCTGCGCCAGCGGCTGGAGTCCGAGGTCTACCGCAAACTCAACTGGCGCCCAGCCCGCGTCCCGATGCTCTCCGACGTCACCGGTGAGCTGATCACCGACCCGGAAGCGATCATGGCCGACCTGCTGGACGGCTGGGTCACCCCGGTGCGCTGGTCCACCGTGGTCGAGGGGATCCGGCGGAGCAAGGCACAGCAGGCCTACATCATCGGGCCGCGCAACATGTTCTCCCGGCTCACCGGGGACACCGTGCCGACCGCCGTGGTCACCCCGAAGGCCGTGCAGGAGTACCTGGACAAGGGTTTCGCCGGGCCGCGCGGCCGGGTGCTGCCCGCGGCGGCGAGCGCCTGAGCCGAGGGGAACGAGATGAGCAAGAGCAGCGAGGCGGTACAGGCCGAGTTCCGTCGATTACGACGCCGCGTAGTGGTCACCGGCTGGGGCGCGGTCACCCCGCTCGGCGTCGGCGTGCCCACCACCTGGTCGGCGATGCTGGCCGGGCAGAGCGGGATCCGCCGGGTGGCCTCGATCTCCGCCGATGACCTGGGTTGCCAGATCACCGGCGAGATCCACGACTGGGACCCGGAGGCGCACCTGCCGCGCAAGATCGCCAGGCGCACCGACAGCTACGCCCAGTACGCGCTGACCGCGGCCACCGAGGCGGTGGAGGCGGCGAAACTGGTCTTCGACCCGGAGCTGGCGGCCCGCACGGGTGTGCTGGTCGGCAGCGGCTACGGGCCGGTGAACTACAACAACAAGCTGCCGGACCTGTTGCGGGAGAAGGGTCCGCGCGCGATCAGCCCGCTGTCCCAGGTGACCGGCGCGATGGACAGCGCGGCGGTGGAGATCAGCCTGCTGTTCGGCACCACCGGTCCGTGCCGGGCGATGAGCACCGCCTGCGCCACCGGCACCGACTCCATCGGCGAGGCGGCCAGGCTGATCCAGTACGGCGCGGTGGACGTGGCCATCGCCGGTGGCGCGGACAACTGCATCAGCCGCGCGGACCTGGCGGGCTGCGGCAACGCCCGCGCGCTGACCGGCCGCAACGACGCGCCCGAGGAGGCTTCCCGGCCCTTCGACGAGGACCGGGACGGGTTCGTGATGAGCGCGGGCGCGGGCGTGGTGGTGCTGGAGGCGGCCGACCACGCGATCGAGCGCGGCGCCCCGATCCTGGCCGAGGTGGCCGGGTTCGGCGCCAGCGCGGACTCCTTCCACTGGACCGCGCCGCACCCCGAGGGCACCGGGGCGAAGGCCGCGATGCGGGCCGCGCTGGCCGACGCGGGCATCTCGCCCGAGCAGGTCGACTACGTCAACGCGCACGGCACCAGCACCCCGCTCGGCGATGCCAGGGAGGTGCGCTCGATCCGCGAGGTGCTCGGTGAGCGGGCCACCCAGATCCCGGTCAGCTCCACCAAGTCGATGACCGGGCACATGATCGGCGCGGGCGGCGCGGTCGAGGCGATCGTGTGCGGGATGGCGATCAGGGAGGGCATTGTGCCGCCCACCATCAACTGCCACAAGCCGCTGGACCCGGAGATGAACTTCGTGCCGCACACCCCGCAGCAGCACGACATCCGGGTGGCGATGAACAACTCCTTCGGCTTCGGCGGGCACAACGCCGTGCTGGTGCTGCGCCGCTGGGCGGTCTGAGACCTGCGCCCGTGCCCGGTGACCTCGACACCCGGGCACGGGCGCGATCACTCAGCCGGGCGCGCCGAAGAGCTTCACCGTCTTGCGCGCGATCCACTGCCCCGCGGTCACCGTCTCCCCCGGCGCGTCGTGGTTGGGCTGGTAGAAGAACGGGATGGACAGCCGGGAGGAGGTGTCACCGCGCGCCGGGTTGACCACCCGGTGCAGCGTCGACTGCCACCGCCCGCCGGTCCACAGCGCCATCAGGTCGCCGATGTTGACCACGAAGCTGCCCGGAATGGCCGCCACGTCGTGCCAGCCCTCGCCGTGGCGCACCTGGAGGCCGCCGAGGTCGTTCTCCTGGCACAGCACGGTGAGCACGCCGAAGTCGGTGTGCGCGCCGCGCCGCAGCTGACCGGGCAGGGGCGGTTCCAGCTGCGGGTAGTAGTAGTTGGCGACCAGCGCGGAGACGTGCCGGTCGAACCGGTCGGCGAAGTGCTGCTCCGGCAGGTCCAGCGCGAGCGCGGACAGCCGCAGCAGGTCCGCGGACAGCTCGGTGAGCGCGGCCAGGTACCGCTGCCAGGTTTCCTCGAACTCAGCGGGGTTCCGCGGCCAGTCGTTGGCCAGCTTCCAGGTGGCCCAGTAGTCGCCGAGCCGGGCGCGCTCCGGTTCGCTGAGCTCGCCGGTGACGTGCGCGCCGAAGGACTCGCACAGGTCCGGCGGACTCTCCTGGTCCATGCTCAGCGCGGTGGTCCCGCCGGAGCGCCGGAAGCTGGCCACGAGCTCCTTCTCCTTGGCAGGCAACCGGAAGAAGGCGTTGGTGACGGCGAACATGCGATCGATCAGCTGCTGTGGCACGCCGTGGCCGACGATGACGAAGAAGCCGGAGGACTCGCAGGCGGCGCCGATTTCCCTTGCCAGCGCGGCTCTTCCGGGGCCGTGCCGTCCGGCGAGGTCGATGACCGGGACGTGGCTCATGCGGTTTTCCTTTCCAGGGTGAGGAAGGTGTGCAGCAGCGCGGCGGCGAGCAGGATGCCCACCGCCACGGTCAGCTCGGCCGCACTGGTGACCACGGTGTTGAGCAACGCGGTGCCCAGCGCCGCGCCGAGCTGCTGGCAGGCGTGGTAGGAGGCGGAGACCGAGCCCAGCTGGTCGGGGGCGGCCGCCGCGGTGGCCAGGATCGCGGTGGGCGGCAGCACACAGCCCAGGCCGAGGCCGGTGAGCACCAGCGCGGGCAGCAGGTACAGCGGCAGCGCGTGCGGGCTGTCCGGGGTGAGCCAGGTGAGCACGAACACCCCGGCCGCCGCGGCGAGCAGGCCGGCGCGGATCAGCGTGCCCGGCCGCACCCTGCCGTGCAGCCTGCCCGCGATCAGGGTGGCCCCGGCGAGCGCGGCCAGCGCGTTGACGATCAGCGTCAGCCCGGCTTGCACGGGTGTGTAGCCCAGTTCGTGCTGGGTGTAGTAGCTGAGGAACAGGTAGAAGCCGAACATCGCGACGAACATCAGCGTGATGGCCAGGAACGCGCCGCCCCGCGTCCGGTGCCAGAAGGTCCTCCTTTCCACCGCGACAAAAGCGGCCAGCAGCAGCACTCCGGCGGCGAGCAGGCCGAGCACCACCGGCGAGCCCCAGCCCCGCGACTCGGCCTCGGCGCAGGCGTAGACCACCGCGACGAAGCCGCCGGTGCTCAGCAGCGCCCCGGTCACGTCGAACCGCCAGCCGCTCACCGGCCGGTCCTTCGGCAGGAACACCGTGCCCAGCAAGGCCAGCAGCGCCACCGGCACGTTGAGGTAGAGGCACCACCGCCAGCTCGCGTACTCGGTCAGCAGCCCGCCCGCGACCAGCCCGGCCGCCGAGCCCGCCGCCCCCACCGCGGCGAACACCCCGAACGCCCGCCCGCGTTCCCTGGTCCCGGTGAACGTGGTGCTCAGCAGCGCCAGCCCGGCCGGCGCGAGCACCGCGGCGAAGACCCCCTGCAACGCCCTGGCCGCGAACAGCGTGCCGGGCGTGGTGGCCGCCCCGCCCAGCGCGGAGGCCGCGGCGAACCCGGCCAGCCCGATGCCGAAGGCCCGCCGGTGCCCCAGCGCGCCGCTGATCCGGCCGCCGATGAGCAGCAGTCCGCCGAAGGCCAGGGCGTAGGCGGTGATCGCCCACTGGCGGCTGGCGTCGGTCATGCCGAGCGCGCGCTGCGCCGAGGGCAGCGCGATGTTCACGATCGTGCCGTCCAGCACCACCAGCAGCTGGGCCGCGCTCACCACCGGCAGCGTCAAACGCCTGATTTCCATGTGGCGCAACGCTATTCCTGTTGCCCGAGTCGTCACACGAGTTGACCGCGCGGGCAACTCGCGCTGGTCTGGACCAGTGGGCGCCCTCCGCGCCGACTGGTCCGCCCCCGGAAGTAGGTGTCCGCACCGGCGCGGTTTTGGTCGAATGGAAGGCGCGCACGGGCGCGAAGGGTTCGAACTTGCGCGGGATGTCCTTGCCGCCGGGGCCAACCGCGGGATTTGGGGTTGGATATGGGTGGCATGTCACGACTGCTGGGACTCGGGCTCGCGGTGCTCTGCGCCACGCTGGGCCTGACCGCACCGGCGAGCAGCGCGGAAGCGGCGGAGACCTGCGCGGTGAAGTCGAAACCGGCGGGCAAGGTGCTGCACGGGTACTGGGAGAACTGGGACGGCGCGGTCAACGGCGTGCACCCGCCGTTCGGCTGGACGCCGATCACCGACCCGCGGATCCGCGAGCACGGCTACAACGTGATCAACGCGGCCTTCCCGGTGATCCGCTCCGACGGCACCGTGCTGTGGGAGGACGGGATGGACGCCACGGTCAAGGTGGCCACCCCGGCGGAGATGTGCGCGGCCAAGGCGGCCGGGCTGACCATCCTGATGTCCATCGGCGGCGCGACCGCGGGCATCGACCTGAGCTCCTCGGCGGTGGCCGACCGGTTCGTGGCCACCGTGGTGCCGATCCTGAAGAAGTACAACTTCGACGGCATCGACATCGACATCGAGACCGGCCTGGTGGGCAGCGGCAACATCAACCAGCTCTCGCCCTCGCAGGCCAACCTGATCCGGATCATCGACGGCGTGCTGGCCGCGATGCCGTCGAACTTCGGCCTGACCATGGCCCCGGAGACCGCCTACGTCACCGGCGGCAGCGTGGTCTACGGCTCGATCTGGGGCGCCTACCTGCCGATCATCAAGAAGTACGCGGACAACGGCCGCCTGTGGTGGCTGAACATGCAGTACTACAACGGATCCATGTACGGCTGTGCCGGCGACTCCTACCAGGCGGGCACCGTGCAGGGCTTCACCAAGCAGACCGACTGCCTGGACAAGGGCCTGGTCATCCAGGGCAGCACGATCCGGGTGCCCTACGACAAGCAGGTGCCCGGCCTGCCCGCGCAGCCGGGTGCTGGCGGCGGCTACATGTCGCCGAGCCTGGTCTCGCAGGCCTGGCGGCACTACGGCGGCAAGCTCAAGGGCCTGATGACCTGGTCGATCAACTGGGACGGCTCGAAGAACTGGACCTTCGGCAACAACGTGAAGTCCTTGCAGGGCCGGTGAAACGCGACGAGGCCGCGCCT
This sequence comes from Crossiella sp. CA-258035, assembly GCF_030064675.1. Lineage (GTDB taxonomy): Bacteria > Actinomycetota > Actinomycetes > Mycobacteriales > Pseudonocardiaceae > Crossiella. Next base: position 1,270,969 of record NZ_CP116413.1, on the reverse strand, counting down.
GCCAGCGCGGCCTCGTCCCCGGTCACTTCTTGCGCAGCCTGCCCCAGGGCTTGTACACCGAGATCACCGTGGCGAACAGCAGCGCGGTGGTGGACACGATCGGCGGGTACACCAGGTCGCCCGGCCCGCGCAGCGACGCCTGCCCGGCGGCCAGCTGCCGCCCGTACTCGGCGATCTCGGTGACCCCGCTGCGCAGCGCGAAGGCCACCAGCGCGAGCAGCGCCAGGTTGAGCACCAGCTTGACCGCCACCCACCAGTACCTGACCAGCCCGTACTTGGTGCCCAGCCCCAGCACCACGCCGCTGACCAGGCACACCGCCGCCAGCGTGAGCATCGGCCAGACCAGCAGCTCCAGCACCTGGTAGCAGACCGCGGCCAGCTGGGCGTCCGAGGTGCCCGCCGCGGTGAAGACCAGCACGGCCAGCACCACGTCCAGCCCGATCCAGGCCCCCGCGCTGACGATGTGCGCCACCAGCACGGCCTTGCGGGTGCGCCGCGGCAGCAGGCGCTCCCGCTCGGCACTGCGCCGGACCGGCGTCGCCCCCGGCTTGACTGCGGTTGCTTGCGTGCTCATGGGTGCTCCCTCGCCGACACGTCTGGTCGGTTCCCATCGTCGGCGGGAGCGCTGTTCCGGTCGTCCGTTGAGGCGGTGAACCCGGCTACGCGGATCTGCGTAGCCGCGGCTCAACGGCCCGCGCAGTACCGGCGGGGCAGCCAGTAGCGGAAGAAGTCGCAGATGTGCCAGGTGACCGGCGGCGGCTCGGCCTTGGGCGGGGCGGGCGGCGGTGGCGCGGAAGTGCTGGGCTGGGCGGGTCTGGGCTTGGCCGGGCGGGGCATCGGCTTGGGCCGGGCGGGCACGACCGGCCTGGTGACGATGGGCCCGGTGACGATGGGCACCGTGACGATCGGGGCCGGGCCGGTGTGCGCCGGCGGCGGCTCGGGCGGGTCGGCGTAGACCGGATCTCCCGCCCCGGCCGCCAGCGGCGGCGGCAGGGCCAGGACCGGGTTGGCGATCAGCCGCGGCGGCCGCGGTGGCGGCGGGTCGAGGGCCACGACCGCGCCGGTCGCGGTGCCGGCCCCGAGCAGGGCCAGCGCCAGTAGTCGGGTGCGAGTGTTGGCGGTCGATCGCACGAGGCACCCCCGTCAGGTGGGTTTGTCCCGGTTAACGGGGGTGCCACCACTTCGGTTCAGCGCAGGGCGAGGGCCAGCTCCACCAGTCGCGCCCGGCCCGCGGTCGCCGACAGCGCCACCACCGCGGGCCCGCCGCCGGTCCCGGCCAGGGTCACCGCGGAGTCGGTCACCGCGGCCTGCCTGCCGTCCAGCTCGGTGTCGAACCGGGGCGCCCGCCGCGGCAGCCCGGTCACCGGGTCACGGGCCAGGTCCCGCTGGGTGCCGACCAGGATCCGCCCGCCGGGACCGCCGTAGACCAGCAGCACCGCGTCGGTGACCCGGTCGCTGCTCCCGTACGGGCTGAGCACCCCGAGCAGCGGATCCGGCTGGACCTGCTTGAACGGCACCAGCACCAGGTCGTCTGCCCCGGACTCGACGCTCTGCGCGATCCGGTGCGCCTGCTCCCGGTCACCAGTGCCCTCGACGGACCCCCAGGCCCCGTCGGTCCACTCCCAGGCCACGCCCGTGCCCTGCCACACCGCCCGCCGCCCGTGCACCGGCGGCGCGGCCTCGCTCCCGGGTCCGGGACCGCCGCCGGTCATGGTGACCGTGGCCTGCCCGCCGCCGCCGTCGGCGCGCACCAGGGTGATCCGCTGCCGGTCCCGCCCGGTCTCGTAGCTGACCGGGGTGAACCCACCGGCCGAGCCCACCCGGAAGGACTTGCGCAGCGGGTCGAAGGTCACCGCGGGCCGCGCGGGCTCGACCGTGGACAGCCCGCTGACCAGGCTCGGCGCCAGCAGCGCGACCAGCACGGTCAGCGCCGCGGCCACTCCCGCCCCGGCCACCTGCCGAGCCCGGCGACGACGGGTCCCGGCCCGGATCGCGGCGGGCACGTCGACCGTGGACGGGGTGCGCGGCCCGGCCTCCCGCAGCGGGGCGAGCAGCTCCTCCGGTTCCATCTCCGCTACTCCTTCCCCAGGTTGACCAGCGCCGACTCGCCCAGCAGCCGCCGCAGCGCGGCCAGGCCGAGCGAGGTCTGGCTCTTCACGTTCCCGGCCGAGCAGCCGAGCAGCTCGGCCACCTCCAGCACCGGCAGGTCCAGCAGGAACCGCAGCACCAGCACCGCCCGCGCCCTGGGCGCGACCCTGGCCAGCGCCGCGTGCACCACCGCCCTGGTCTCCACGTCCGGCCCGGCGGGCGCGACGGTCGGCGGCAGCTCCTCTGGACCGCCGACCAGCCGGATCCGCTTGGCCCAGCCCAGTCGCTGCTCGGAGATGAAGGTGCGGACCAGCATCGCCCGCACGTAGCGGTCCAGGTCGTCCGCGGCGGACGCCCGGCGCCAGTGCACGAAGAGCTTGGTGATGGTCGCCTGCACCACGTCGTCCGCGCGGTGCTCGTCCCCGCACAGCAGGTACGCGGTCCGCCGCAGCGCGGGCAGCCGCGCGCTGACGTACTCGGTGTACCGCTGTTCCTCCGCCGCCCGCATCCGGCCACCACCTCCCCTCACCCCGGGGACGCGCACGGCCGCCGACGCGGTTGTGTGACCTGGGTATCAGAGGGGAGAGAAAGAAGTAGGCCGGGCACTCGCGGCGGGCGGACCCCTGGGGGTTAGGCCCACCCTGCGGCGATCCCGCCCGGCCTACTGGACCTACTGTAAACGCATCTGGGGCCGTTGTGCCCCGACATGCCCTAAAGACGCCAAAATTTCCAGGAAATCACTAGATTCCCGGCCTCAGGTCAGGGTGCGCCCCTCCGTCTCCGGCAGCACCAGCGCGAGCAGCACCGAGACCACCAGGAAAGCGTTGATCACCAGGATGACCAGGGTGAACCCGAGGTTGGCATCGAGCAGCAGGCCGATCGCGGCCGGCGCGCTGGTGCTGGCGATCAGCTGCATGGCGCTGGAGTAGGCGGCGCCGGTGCCCCTGGTCACGGTGGGGTAGAACTCGCCGTTCCAGGTGTTCCACACCCCCCACGCGCCGAGGCTGAAGAAGGCCAGGGTGAAGTTGCCCAGGTACAGCTGGGTGAGCGAGTCGGCGGTGGCGAAGACGAAGCCCCCGGCGCAGGCGGCCAGCACGTACAGCAGGAAGATCTTCTTCCGGCCGAACCGCGCGGTCAGGTAGGAGGCGGTGAGGTAGCCGGGGATCATCATCACCGCACTCAGCGCGGCGAAGGCCAGCGAGGCGTCCAGCGTCAGGCCCTTCTGCGCCAGCAGCGTGGGCAGCCAGTTCTGCAGGCCCCAGTAGCCCCAGCTGAACACGAAGTTGACCAGCAGCGCGGGCACCGCCACCCGCACCAACCTGCCGCGGAAGAGCTCCAGCGGGTTGCCCACCCGGCCACCACTGCCGGTCAGCTGAGCCTCCGCGTCCGGGCTGGCCAGCTGGCGCAGCACCACCCGCGCCTCCTCCTCCCGGCCGCGGGCGATGAGCCAGTACGGCGACTCCGGCACCACCGCGCGCAGCACGAACGCCCAGCCCCCCGCCACCGCCCCGGCCAGCATGATCTGCCAGCTCCAGTCCCGGATCAGACTGGAGGCCCCGATCGCGCAGAGCAGCCCGACCGGCCAGCCCATGGACAGGTACACCGCGGCCCGCCCGCGCACCTTGGTCGGCACCAGCTCCAGGAAGTAGGGGAAGGTCACCGTGTACACCCCGGCCAGCGCGAACCCGGAGAGCACCCGCAACAGGATCAGCACCCAGGGCTCCGGCGCGAACGCCGAGGCGATGGCCAGCACGCTGTAGGCCACCATCGACCCGAAACAGGCGGGCCGCCGCCCGATCCGGTCCGCCACCGGCCCCCACAGCAGCGCGCCGGGAATCATCCCGAAGGACAGCGCGGAGAGCACCAGCCCCACCGACGCCTGGTCCATCCCCATCGAGGCGGCCAGGTCCGCCTGCACGTAGACCAGCGCGACCAGTTCCCAGGAGTCGATGACGAAGGCGCCGAACAGGGTCAGCCCGATCATCAGGTGCCTGCGGGTGAACGGCATGTGGTCGAACGCGGCGCCGACGGGCACCACCCGCGGCTGAGCGGCGGTCATGGCTCTCCTCAATATCGCCCAAAATCCCCCGAAAGATAGTGCTCCGTACCCAATCCGTCACTGTGCGCCACGCCCACCCCCGCGATCGCCACCCAGGCACCCGGCCCAGCGAACCTCTTGCCGCCCCATCCCGGCCTCCCCTACCGTGCGCACATTCAGACCAGGGGGTCTCCGTCATGCCTCGAGCAGTCGCTGACGAACGCTGTGTGCACGACCTGCTGCCCGGCCAGTGCGCGGACTGCAAGGCCCCGCCGCCCGGCGTCCGGAAACTGGGCTACCGCACCGAGCGCGGCGCGGTGTTCCACAACCAGCGGGACTGCGCCGCCCTGCTGGAAGGCCACCAGTTCGCCCGCTACAAGGGCATGGACGTGCACGAACCGGAACGCCTCGCCTGGGCCGAGGCCCAGTCGCGCGGACTGGCCGCCTGTCAGGTCTGCTGCACCGAGCGCGCGGTGGCCCGGCAGGACCAGCTCAGGACCACCGCCAAGGCCGAGGCGGACGGCAGGCCCTGCCTGGTCCGGGTGGGCGAGGAGTGGTTCCCCGGCACCGCGGTCTGGCTGGACAAGCGCGATGGCCTCTGGTGGGCGGAGGTCACCTACCGGCACCGGGGACGCTGGGTGGTGGGGACCATGAGCCAGCGGGACCTGCGTCCCCGCCCGCAGCGGTAGCGGGGCCGGAGTTCCGCCCGCGTTCAGCCACCGGCCACCCAGGTAGCGAAGCCATCCCGCTTGCGTAACCCCGGCCCCGGACCACCTGAACGAGTGACAACGTCCAGGTATGGGTGGGTTTTTTGGCACGGTGCTGGGGATGCTGGATCTGCTGGGGGGTGCGCTCACCAGTGAGACCGGGCTGTGGGTGCTGGTCGCCGGGCTGGCCGTGGTGGTGGTCTGGCTGGTGGTGGACCGGTACCTGTTCGAACGCAACCGACTGGCCTGGCGGGTGGTGTTCGACTCGGGGCTGAACCTGAGCCTGCCCGGCGAGTTCGGCGAGCTGGAGCACTTCTTCCGCGGCCGCAAGGTGGACCACCCGTCCATGGTGATCCTGGCCATCCGCAACTCCGGCAGCACCGACGTGGCCGAGTCCGACTACGTCAACCGGCTGCGGTTCACCTTCGGGCCGCGGGAGGTGCGGGCGGTCAAGGTCTCCGAGGCATCCGATGACATCAAGGAGCGGTTCAACACCGAGCTGGAGCACTCCGGCAACGAGGTGACCCTGCCCAAGGTGCACCTCAACCGGCGGGAGCGGTTCAAGTTCGCGGTGCTGCTCTCCGGCACCGACAAGGGCGTGCGGCAGAGCCGGGGCCAGCTCTACGGCGGGCTGATCCAGGACGAGGCGGCGCAGCGGCGGATCACCCGGCAGCGGGTGCTGCGCTGGCTGGCCGGGGCGCTGACCCCGGTGGTGCTGGTGGTGCTGATCGTCTCGACCAGGTCCGCGCCGGACAACTGCGGCAGCCCTGGGCAGCTGCGGCTGGTCGGCTCCACCGCGTTCGCGCCGATCGCCGAGGAGATCACCAAGGCGCACCTGGCCGGCTGCGCGGGCACCGAGATCAAGGTCGAGCCCAACAGCAGCCTGGAGGGCCTGCAACAGCTCCAGGCGGCCGGGGCGACCGAGGCGCTGGCCACCGTCTCCGACGGGCACGCCGGGGACGTGGCGCCGGAGCTGAAGCCGAAACCGTTGGCGGCCATCGTGTTCAGCGTGGTGGTCAACGAGGAGGTGTCCAAGCAGGGCATCACCGACCTTAGCCTGGAACAGCTGCGCAAGATCTACGCCGGCGAGTACACCAACTGGAGCCAGGTGCGGCCGGGGGTGAACCTGCCGATCCGGATCGTCAGCCGCACCGGCTCCTCCGGCAGCCGCACCACCTTCGAGAAGTACGTGCTCGGCTTCCCGGAGGACCGCCTCTCCCCCAGCCTGACCTCGCAGTTCTGCGAGACCAACGACCGCAACCCCGGCGTGCCCTGGACCCGCTGCGAACGCGCCCGCACCAGCGAACTGCTGGACCGGGTGAACGCGGTCTCCGGCGCCATCGGCTACGCCGAGGCCCAGACCGCCGCCGACCGCGCCAAGTACCCGAAGCTGGTCCGGGTCCGCCTGGCCGGCAAGGAGCCGATCTACGAGCACATCGACCCGAACCAGGACTCCAGCTACCCGTTCTGGACCGTCGAGTACCTCTACACCAACGGCACCCCGCCCCCGGCCTCCATCCTCGGCAACCTGATCCGCCACCTGGCCACCGACTCGGCCCGGGAAAAACTCCGCGCGGCCAGCTACCTGCCCTGCGCGAAGACAGAGGACTCGGTGCTGGAGCTGTGCCGCAACCCACGCTGATCGGCTCGTTATACTCGGCCAATCATGCAGATCAGCGCGGGTGGCGACCCATTGTGAGCACGCAGGGCAACGAGGTGCTGGCCGAGATCGCGGAGGCGGTCCGGCTTCAGGAAGGACCTGCGGGGGTGCGGGCCGTGGTCCGCGCGTTCCGGCAGATCGGACCCGCCTCCACCAGAGATGTCAGCAGGCACACCGGGTTGCCGGTGCCGATCGTGGCGGCGGTGGGCAACGAGCTGCGCAGGCACGGGTTGCTGGGTGAGCAGCGGCCGTCCCGGCTGACCGACAGCGGGCTGGAGCTGATCGCGCACCTCGGGCTCGGGCTGGACCTGGACACCGACTGCTCCCGGTGCGGCGGGCTGGAGATCCCGATTCCCCGGGCGTTGCAGGAGGCCGTTGAGCAGCTGCGGCGGATCTCCGCGGCGGGGCCGGGGGCGGACCTGGCGCTGGACCAGTCGCACTGCACCGCGGAGACCAAGGTCCGCCGGGTGCTGGCGCTGATCAGGGCCGGGGTGCTGCCGGGGTCCTCGGTGCTGCTGGTGGGTGATGACGACCAGGTGTCCATCGCGATCGCCGTGGTCGAGCAGGCGCTGGGCGTGTCGCTGGTGTCCCGGCTGGCGGTGGCCGACATCTCCGACGAGGTGCTCGACTTCATCGCCGACACCGCCTCCACCATGGACTTCCGGGTCGACCTCGCCAAGCACGACCTGCGCGAGCCGCTGCCGCCGCGCCTGGTCGGCCAGTTCGACGCGGCCATGACCGACCCGCCCTACACCGCGGAGGGCGCGCGGCTGTTCCTGTCCAGGGCGGTCGAGGGGCTCAAGCCTGGGCCTGCGCAGAGCATCTTCTTCTCCTTCGGGGCCAAGGGGCCCGAGGAGATGCTGGCGGTGCAGCAGGAGATCATCGGGCTGAACCTGGTGACGCACAGCCTGATCCGCAACTTCAACGAGTACCAGGGCAGCGGCATCCTCGGCGGCACCGGCTTCTTCCAGCACCTGCTGACCACCGAGGCCACCGCCTCCTCGGTGCCGGGCGCGTACCAGGGGCCGCTGTACACCAGGGAGAAGCGGAGCAGGCTGCGCGAGTACGAGTGCGGCAACTGCGGGGCGAAGTTCCCGGTCGGCGCGGGCGCGGAGTGGAACTCGGTGGCCGACCTGCGCGCCGCGGGCTGCCCGAACTGCGGCAAGGGACCGTTCCGGCCGCTCCAGCTCATCGGAGAGGAATCGTGACCGACTTCCAGGTGCGGCCCGCGGTCGAGTCCGACCTGCGCAGGCTGGCCGAGTTCGAGGCGGAGATCGCCCGGATCTCCTTCCAGGACGACGCGATCGACGACCTGGACGTGCAGGAGCGCCGGATGGCCAAGGCGATGGCCAAGTCCGCGGACGGCATGTTCGTGGCCTGCCGGGGCGCGGAGCCCGCGGCCGGGTGGCTGTGGATCACGGTCAACACCAACCCGATGAGCGGGCAGCGCTACGCCAACTTCCGCTCGCTGGCGGTCGCCGAGATCCCGGAGCGCACCCAGGTCGGCGAGCAGTTGTTGCAGGCGGGGCTGGACTACGTCGACGAGCACGGCGTCACCGAGGTGGTGGGCAAGGTCTTCGCCGGCAACCTGCCGATGCGGGTGCTGTACCGGCAGTTCGGGTTCGAGGCCGCGCACCTGACCATGAAGCTCGACCGGCGGAAGCGGTAGATGAGCGTCAAGTGCGTGGTGTGGGACCTCGACGGCACGCTGTGGGACGGGATCGCCGTCGAGCAGACCGCCGAGACCCTGCCGGCGCCGCGCGCCGAGGTGCTGGCGCTGATCGACGAGCTGGCCGCGCGCGGGGTGCTGAGCAGCATCGCCAGCCGCACCGACCCGTCCATCCTGGCGCTGCTGCTGGCCGATGAGCCGCTGGCCGAGCGGTTCGTCTCGCCGCAGGCGGACTGGCAGGACAAGAGCGTGGCGCTGCGCCGGATCAGCGCCGAGCTGGGCATCGGCCTGGCCGCGCTGGCCTTCGTGGATGACAACCCGTTCGAGCGGGCCGAGGTCGCCGCGGCCCTGCCCGAGGTGCTGGTGCTCGCCCCCGAGCAGGCCGCAGGGTTGCTGGACTCCCCCGAGCTGGACCCCTCGGCGCTGACCCCGGAGGCGCGTGGCCGGGTCCGGCGCTACCGCGAGGAGGCCCGGCGCAAGGACGCGGAGACCGCGTTCACCGGGTCGCGGGCGGAGTTCCTGCGCTGGTGCGGGATGCGGCTCACGCTGCGCGCGGCCACCGAGGCGGATGTGCCGCGGCTGGTGGAGCTGGCCCGGCGCACGCACCGGATGAACACCACCGGCGATGTGCCGCCGGTGGAGGACGTGCTGGCCCGGCTGACTGACCCGGACGGGTGGTTCTTGCCGGTGGCGGAACTTTCTGACCGGTTCGGCGGCTACGGGCTGATCGGCGCCGCGGTGATCGAGAAGGGCGCGGCCTGGCGGGTCCGGCTGCTCGCGTTGTCCTGCCGGGTGGCTGGGCGGGGCGTCGCGCCCGCGTTCCTGCGCTGGGTGATGGACCGCGCGCTGGCCGAGGGCGCGGTTGAGCTGCACGTGCCGGTGCGGCCGACCGGGGCCAACGTCGAGCTGCGGGTGCTGTTCCGCCAGTGCGGGCTGCGCGTCACCGGCCCGCAGCCCGAGGGCCTGGCGGTCCTGGGCCGCAGGCTGGACCACGGCCCGTTGCCGGACTACCCCGAGTACCTCGAACTGGAGAAGGTGGACCCATGACGGTCGAGGCGGAGATCCGCGGCCTGCTGGCCGAGGCCGTCGAGCTGGACCGCGCGACGGTCGACGCGCTGCCCGCGGACACCCCGCTGTTCGCCCCGGAGATCGGCCTGACCTCGCTGGCCGGGCTGAAGCTGCTCAGCGCGATCCGGGACCGGTTCGGTGTGGATGTGGCGGATGAGGACATGAACCTGGACTCGCTGGAGTCCATCGCCAGCCTGGCCGCCTTCGTCGGCACGAGAACCCGCCGATGACACAGGCGGTGTCATCGGCGGGACTCGGGCATCGATAGGTACACGCCGGGCACCAGCACGGGGCCCGGTGAGCTGGACGGTCTCAGTACCTGTCTTGGTAACGATCGTCGCTGTTGTCGAATCGGTCGTCGACCTGACGGCCGCCGCTCGATGTTCCGGACAGCTCTCGCTGAAGGGCCTCGAGGTCGGTGGTCGGCGAGCTGTACTTGATCTCGCGAGCGACCTTCGCCTGCTTGGCCTTAGCTCGGCCGCGCCCCATGGCTCGACCCCCTCGTACCCGGGGCAGGGCGGTCGGACTGCGCCGACGGGCCCCGCTCGTCTCAGTATTTGTCCTGGCCGCAGCATACCTGGTGCGCAGAGCGGAGCAAGCACACATACCCCGCGATCATGTCGCGTGGCGGGGTGGTAAAACGGTGCGCTTGTGCCTCAGCCGACCGGCCGGGACGATCTTGCGGTGATCACGGCCCATGGCCAGGTCATCAGTGCCCAAGCCCCGTTGAGCAGCGCGTATCCGATGAACAGGTACCACGGCCAGCCGCCCATCAGGTCCAGCAGCGAGCCGGCCGGCGGCTTCTCGCTGAGGAATCCGTAGTTGGCCCCGATGAGCGGGTTCACGACGGACATCACTACCGCCCACACCGCCGTCACCAGCAGTGTGAGCCGGTAGCCCCACCAGTCGGGGCGCAGCCGCAGGCCCCAGATCAGGAAGACCGCGGCCCACACCTCCAGGATGTGCTGGCTGAAGAACATCAGGAAGCCGAAGTCGGGGAAGTCGGCGCCGCGCAGCGCCGGGGTGGCCAGCGCCTGCACGGTCAGGGTGAGGTTCCAGTAGTAGGTCAGCGCCAGCGCCCAGCGGGCGTGCGTCCACAGCGCGACCACGGCGGCGATCCAGGCCAGGTCGGAGAGCTGGAGCGGCAGCGAGTGGCCGAGGCCGAACTGCTCCGGCAGCAGCACGTACAGCTGCATCGGCAGGTGCAGGACGAGCAGGACCAGCGCCAGCCCCCGGCTGAACCGGAGCCGGGACTCCTCGGTCGCCAGCCTGCGGCCGAGCAGGATCAGCACGGCGGCTCCGGCGGCGAAGACCGCGACCGCGCCCCAGTGCGAGGCGCCGTAGGGGGCGAACTCCCCGGCCAGCAGCGTCACGGGCCGAGGTTAGCTGGAGTGGTTCGGCCAGGGGCGGGAACGCACCTGTTCGGCCCAACCTGTCCGGTTCGCCGGAGTTGTGGCGGTGCGTGCGCGTACGGTCACCGGCCGTGGACAACTGGGTCGTGGTGGCCGGGCTGGTGTTCTTCGTGGTCGGCGTGGCCGGCGCGCTGCTGCCGAGCGTGTCGGTGCTGCGGCACCAGCTGCGCGCGCGGCAGCGGGGCGGTTCGCCGGTGCGGGAGCTGGCCGAGGGCGTGGCGGCCGGGCTGCGCAGGGAACCCGCGCCGCCGGGCGAGCCGGAGCCCGCTGGCGGGCCGCGGCGGCCGGAAGCGGACTTCACCGCGCGGCAGTTGCAGCTCTACGCCGACTACCACGAGACCGCGCGCACCGAGGGCTGGCTGAGCTTCCGGCTGGCGGTGGCCGCGGCCGGGCTCGGGTTCATGGTGATCCTGGCCTCGGTGGCGCTGCTGGTGTTCCAGGGCGGGGACACCGCGTGGCTGGGCACGGTGAGCGGGGTGGTCTGCGAGGCGGTCGCCGCGCTGTACCTGAGCGAGGCCCGCTCCACCAGGGAGCGCGCGGCCCGGATGTTCGACCTGTTGAACGCCGAGGTGGTGCGCACGGTGAACACCATGCGCGCGGTGGAGATGGCCGCCCAGCTCACCGACGAGCGCGAACGGCAGCAGTTGCTCGCCGCGATCGCGCTGCGCCTGCTGGACTCCGCCCCGCAGCCGCAGGCCCCGGCGCCGCCACCGGAACAACCGGCTGGCCCGTGACCCTTTTGTGGGTTATGCGTAACCACTGACCGTGCCCACGCGACGACGATAGGTGTCCGGTGGAGTTGTCGCGAGGGGGTCCCATGGCGGGAGACGGGCTGCTGCTGCGGAGGCTGCGGTGGCCGTTCATCGGGCTGGCCGTGCTCGGCGCGGTGTTGCTGCTGGCGGTGCTGCTGCCCGGTCTGACCCCCGGCGGGCCACCGGCGCCCGCGCAGTGCGCCGGGGAGCGGGTGGAGATCCTGGTCGTGGTGTCGCCGGAGAAGGGCGACCTGATGAGCGAGCTGGCCAAGGAGTACGGCGCGGCCCGGCGCCCGGTCCGGGACAGGTGCGGGGCGGCCAGGACGGTCAACTCCTCCGCGCTGGGCAGCGGCGGCTCGGTGGACGCGATGGCCTGCGGCTGGCACGCCCAGCAGATGGGCGAGGCCCGCCCGGACGCCTGGACCCCGGCGGCCACCACCTGGCTCAAGATCGCCCAGCAACGCCACCTGCGCTGCCAGGACAAGCCGACCGGCGTCTCCCTGACCGCCGACCGGGACGCGGTGAGCCTGGCCAAGACCCCGCTGGTGGTCGGCATGCCGGAGCCGATGGCGAAGGCGCTGGGCTGGCCGGAGCAGCCGATCGGCTGGCGCACCCTGCTGGAGCTGGCGCAGAACCCGGAGGGCTGGGCCAAGTACGGCCACCCGGAGTGGGGCGCCTTCCGCCTGGGCAAGACCAACCCGAACCTGTCCACCTCGGGCCTGCACGCCACGGTCGCCACCTTCTTCGCCGGCACCGGCCGCTCGGACGACCTGACCGAGGCCGACCTGGCCGACGCCAAGGCGGTGAACTACGTCCGGGGCGTGGAGAACAGCGTCGTGCACTACGGCGAGACCACGCTGACCTTCCTGCAGAACCTGTACGAGGCGGGCCGGGGCCGCAACGAGAGCGGCCTGGACTACATCAGCGCGGTGACGGTGGAGGAGAAGTCCATCGTCGACTTCAACCGGGGCCAGCCCGAGGGCCGCTCCGAGGGCAAACCCACCCCGCCCAAGGTCCCCCTGGTCGCGGTCTACCCCAACGACGGCACCCTGATGTCGGACAACCCGTACCTGGTGCTCGACTGGCCGGACGCCGACCCCGTGCGCAAGGAGATAGCCAAGGACTTCCAGGCATTCCTGGTGAGCAAACAGGACCGCTTCACCGCCATCGGCTTCCGCGACGCCGAAGGCAAGGCAGGCCCGGAACTCCGCAAGGAGAAAGGAATCCTGCCCGACCGCGAGCTCAAACTCATCCGCACCCCGTCCGGCCCGGTACTCGCCAAACTCCCCGAAGCCTGGCGCGAACACCGCAAACGCGCCAACGTCCTGATGGTCATCGACGTCTCCGGCTCCATGGCCGAACCCGCCATCCCCGGCGGCCCCACCCGCCTGGACGCAGCCAAGGCAGCAGCAAGCGGCGCGGCCCTGGACAACCTGGCACCGGACGACAGGCTGGGTTTGTGGACCTTCAGCTCACCCAGCGTTTCGGAGTCCACGCCCTGGCGGGTCTTGGTGGAACCGGGGCCGGTGTCCTCGGTGCTGCCGAGGTACCGGACGCAGGTGGACAAGCTGACCGCGCAAGGAGACACGGCGCTGTACGCGACGATCCGCCAGGTGCAGAAGGAACTGCGGCAGAACCTGGACCCGAAACGGATCAACGCGGTGGTGCTGCTGAGCGACGGCGCGAACCGGTACCCGGAGGACGAGAACCTGGAGAGCCTGGTGGCGGATCTGCGGCAGTACAGCCCGGAGCGGTCGGTGCGGGTTTTCCCAATCGCGTATGGGCAGAGCAGCGATTTGCGCGTGCTGGAACAGATCGCGCGGGCTTCGCGGGCGAAGGCTTACGACTCGCAGGATCCGAGGTCGCTGGAGAAGGTGCTGGCCCAGGTGCTGTCGAACTTCTAGCGAGGCCCGGGATCGGGGGCTTGGGGTGAAAACCCACAAAGCGGGCCTCTCGTCTTCTCCGTACGGCCTGGAGACCGCGCACCGCATCCCGCCGAGCAGACGCTCACAGGCGCCGCCGCCAAGACAAAGCAGCGTGACGGCGGCTGCTCGGCGGGATGTGGTTCGCTGTCGGAAGGCCGTGTGGAGAAGACGAGAGGCCCGCGAGCACGCTGGAACCGGCCCCGGCAGCCTGCTCAGCCCCGCAACCTGCTTGTCCCGGCTTTTGACTTGTCCCACCCCTCCGGTGGTCTGCCCGTCCGGCGAGGACATTCTTTTGATCTTCGGGGTTTCAGGCGAAGATCAAAATCAAGAGCGTCCTCGCCGGACGGGCAGGAATCAAAGCATGGGGGGGAAAATCAAAGTCAAAGGCAGAGACGCAGGCAGGTCTTGAGGTTCCCCATGCCCGTCAACCTTCCGAAATCGAACCACATCCCAGCGAGCAGCCGCCGTTGCGTGGCGTGGCTTTGGCGGCGGTTGCTGTGAGCGTCTGCTCGCTGGGATGTGGTGCGATGTCTCCAGGTTGACGGGCATGGGGAACCTCAAGACTTCGGACAGGTTTTCGAAAAGCCACCCCGTCGCTGGTTCCTCGGCAGCTCACCCTTCGGGGTGGAAAGCGCGGTGCGGTCCGGCGCGACCGTGGACCCGGTGTCACGCTGCACGTCGGCGCAGCGCATCCGGGAGGCATCATGCCGCTAGGGTCCCTGTCAGCACACGCGATTCGCGGTCTGGTCGTCCTATTAGGACTGACTACTGGAGTGTCCACTTCGGACGCATCGGCTGAACCGTTGAAGGTGGTGGAGTACCGGGGCTACCGGGTGGCGGTCCCGGCCTCGTGGGAGGTGGTCGAGCTCGGTGCCGCGCCGGCGCGGTGTGTGCGGTTCGACCAGAACGTGGTCTACCTCGGCAGGCAGGGTGATCGGCAGCGGTGCCCGGCCAGGGTGCTGGGGCGGACCGAGGCGCTGTTGGTGGAACCGCTGGCGGACGGGGTGATCCGGGCGGACACCGTGATCGCGGAGACCGGTTCGGCGCGGGTGGCCGCGCTGCCGGAGTCGGCGGGGCATGAGATCACGATGCAGGTCCCGGCGGCCGGGGTGCTGGTGACGGCCAGCTACGGCAGCTCGGCCGCGGGCATCAGGGCCGTGCTGGACTCGGCCCGGATCACCGGTGCCGCAGTGCCGATGGCGCCCCGGCCGGTCACCGGGGCGGCGCCGCGGGCCGCCTCCTGGGTCGAGCAGCCGGGTGACTTCACCGGGCACGGGTTCGACACCTGTTCCGCGCCGCCGGACGAGGGCATGGACACCTGGTTGCGGTACTCGCCCTACCGCGCGGTCGGCATCTACATCGGCGGTATCAGCAAGGCGTGCGGGCAGCGGCACCTGAACTGGGACTGGGTGCACCGGCAGGTCAGCAGGGGCTGGCGGGTGCTGCCGGTCTACGTGGGGTTGCAGGCCCCGTGCACCGGGTTCCGCAACAAGATCAATCCGGACCACGCGGGCCACGAGGGCTGGGCGGACGGCAACGATGCCGCGCAACAGGCCCGGCACCTCGGGATCGGCAACGGCAGCACCATCTACGCCGACATGGAGAGCTTCAACCCCGAGGACGGGCCGTGCCGGGACGCGGTGCTGACCTACCTGCGGAACTGGATCATCCGGGTGCACCAGCTCGGTTTCCGCACCGGTGTGTACAGCAGCGCGGCCACCGGCATCCAGGCCATGGCCAACGCGCCCGGTTTCCCGCTGCCGGACCACATCTGGATGGCGCACTGGGACGGCGCGGCCAACGTGGACAGCCGGTACGTGCGCGGGGACCTGTGGCCGCGCAGGCGGATCAAGCAGCACACCGGTGGCCACCCCGAGTCGCACTACGGGTGGGAGATCTACATCGACAGCAACTTCGTCGACCGCACCTGGTGAACGCGGTCAGGGCCGCAGCAGCCTGGCGCCCAGCGGGGTCTGGGTGTGCAGCACCACCGGACCGTTGCGGCGACTGGTGATCAGGCCCGCGTTGCGCAGCACCGTGGTGTGCTGGCTCGCCGAGGCCGGGGAGATCCGGAGGCGGCGGGCCAGCTCGCCCGTGGTGCAGCCGACGCCGACCGTGGCCAGCACCGCGGCCCTGGTCCCGCCCAGCAGCGCGGCCACCGCGGGGGCCGCCGCCTCGGCCGTGCCGCCGAACCAGGCCGGGTCCTTCTCCACCGGGTAGACCAGCACCGGCGGCTGGGTCGGGTCGAGCAGGCTGATCGGGTGCCGCCAGCAGAAGAACGAGGGCACCAGCAGCAGCCCGCGCCCGTCCAGGCGCAGCTCCTGCTCGGTCGGGTAGTCCACCTCCAGCACCGGGTTCTGCCAGCGCATCATCGGCCGCAGGCTCTCCAGCAGGCCCTCCGCCCCGCCGTCGAGCAGGGAGCGGGCGCGCAGCGCGCGGTCGGCGTCCAGCTGGGCCTGCAACGCGCCGCTGAACGGGGCCACCGCCAGCTCGTAGTAGGCGGTCAGCGCGGTGGCCAGCCTGCGCAGCAGGTCCGGGTCGCCTTCGGCCAGCCCGGCCGCCCAGGACGGCAGGTGCTGCCGCCCGGCCAGCAGCTCCAGCTCGGCCCGCAGCCGGGCGGCCGGGGTGTGCAGCAGCGCGTCGATGCCGGCCTGCCAGCCCGCGCGGGCGTCGGCCGGGGTGAGGAAGTCCGGGAAGTAGCCGCGCTGGGGCACCAGCGGCAGCAGCATGCGCAGGTCAGGGCGAGCATCGGCGGTGGCGAGGCCGCCGCGCACCCTGGCCCGCCACTGGCCGAAGACCAGGGCGCCGTCCCTGGCCCGCAGCCGGTGCAGGCTCAGCATGGACTCCCAGAGCGGGTCGGGCGCGTTGGCCACCCGGGTCCGCCCCAGGTCCTCCGGCGTGAAATGTATTCGAAGCATGCGCCATCTCACTTCCCCCGAACACCGGGAAAGCTAACTCGACCTGCGCTTTTCAGATATACGTGAATAAGAAAGCCAAAAGAGTCCCCTTCCAGTGAAACTTCCACTACGGCAACTGGCAAGGATGGAGCGAGCATGACTCGACGACTCATCACGATGGTGCTGGTCAGCACCGTCGCCCTGCTGATGGGCAGCGCCGGGCTGGCAAGCGCCACGGAGACCCCGTCACCGGACAAGGCCACGGCCATCGCCGCACACGAGCTGGGTGTGCAAGCGGAAAGCCGAGTCCTCAACTACACCTGGCAACGACAGCAGACCGGCTATTGGTGCGGCCCCGGCTCGACCTGGATCGCGCTGAGCACCAGGGTCAGCCCGCCCAGCCAGCAGACCCTGGCCAACTACATGGGCACGCACACCGGCGGCACCGACCACATCGGCCTGGTCCGCAACGCGCTCAACCGGTTCGCGAACACCCAGTGGTTCGCGGCCAAGAACATGGCCGACCCGCCCAGCACGGCCCAGCGGGACCTGCTCAAGCGGGACGTGCTGCTCAACCTGGACAACGGCTACCCGCTGGTGGCCAACGTGATCAGCGGCTGGCGCCCGCCGGGCTACCCGGGCGGCACCATCTACCACTACGTCGCGATCGTGGGCTACAAGGACCACGGCAACACCGTGCTCGTGGCCGACCCCGCCGGTGAAGGCGCGGGTGGCGGTGGCTGGGCGAACGTGCCCCGCGCCTACTGGGTCAGCACCTGGAACATGGGCACCTGGATCGGCGGCAAGGGTTACGCCGCCTGAGGAACGCGAAAGGACCGGGTGCCCCTCCCCTGTTTTCCCCGTGGGAGAGGCACCCGGTCCGGGTGTGCGGTTCAGGCTGACGCGAGGGCTACCGTCGGCGACAGCTTGGCCGCACGTCCGGCGGGGAACCACCCCGCCAGGGTGCCGATGAGCACCGAGGCCCCGACGCCGCCGGCGATCGCCTCCAGCGGAAGCGCCACCGGCCAGTCGTTGCTCATCGCATAGCCGATGCTGACGCCCAGTCCCAGCAGGACCCCGAACACCCCGCCGAGTCCGGACAGCAGCACCGCCTCGGTGAGGAACTGCGCCCGCACCTGACCGCGGCCCGCCCCGAGCGAGCGCCGCAGACCGATCTCGGACCGCCGTTCCAGCACGGAGATCACCATCGTGTTCGCCACCCCGACCCCGCCCACGAGCAGGGCGACCGCGCCCAGCCCGAGGAACAGCGTGGTGAAGGTGGCCTTGGCCTGGATCTGCGCGGCCAGCGCGTCGGAGGGCCGGCTGACCTTGACCTCCTCCGGGTTCTTCGGGTTCACCGTCCCCGGCAGCACCTCGCGCACCTTGTCCACAGTGGACTCCAGCGAGCGCTCGTAGACCGTGGTCGGGTGACCGTCGAAGCCGAGCTGGCCCTTGGCCACCTCCCAGCTCACCATGGCCGAGCGGTCCAGCTCCTCGGCCAGCGGCATCGGCTCCAGGATGCCCAGCACGGTGAACCACTTGCCGCCCAGGAAGACCTGCTCGCCGGGCTGGGTCACGGCCAGCCGCTGCGCCGCGACGCTGCCCAGCACCACACCCGGGTACTTGGCGGTGGCCGCGTTGAACCAGGCGCCTGCCTTGATCTTGCCGCCGAGGGTGTCGACCAGGTTCTGCTCGACCGCCTCCACGCTGAGCCCGCCGGTGTTCTGCGGGTCCTCCTTGTCACTGCGCAGCACCTTGACCCCGTTGAGCGCGGCCACCGAGGACGCCTTCTGCACCGAGCCGATCCGGCGCACCATGGCCGAGGCGTCCTCCGGCAGCTTGGCCGACTCGCCGAACATGGTCTGCCCCGCGCCGACCCGCAACAGGTTGGTGCCCAAGGACTCCAGCTTGGCTTGCAGCTCGGCCTGGCTGGAGGCGGAGATGCCCAGCACGGACACCATGGCCGCCACCCCGATCGCGATGCCCAGCGCGGACAGGATCGCCCGCGCCGGGCGGCCGAAGACCCCGGTGAGCCCGGCCCGCACCAGGTCGAACACGCTGATCCGGGCCGAGCGCGGCAGCTTCGGCAGGCTGCCCGGCGGCGATGACCTCAGTCTGATCATGCCGCCACCAGCCCGCTGTCGTGCCGCACCGCACCGTCGAGCAGCTCCACCCTGCGCGGCAGCGAGCGGGCGATCTCCATGTCGTGCGTGATCACCGCTATGGTGGTGCCGTCCTCGTGCAGCTCGTGCAGCAGGTCCAGCACACCGCGCCCGGAGGCCGAGTCCAGCGCCCCGGTCGGCTCGTCGGCCAGCACGATGGCCGGTTTGCCGACCAGCGCCCTGGCGATGGCCACTCGCTGCCGCTCGCCGCCGGAGAGCTCGGCCGGCTTGTGCCCGGCCCGGTGGCCGAGGCCGACCCGCTCCAGCGCGTGCACCGACCGCGCGATCCGCTCGGCCCTTGGCACCCCGTGGTAGAGCAGCCCGGTGGCCACGTTCTGCGTCGCGGACAGGTACGGGGTCAGGAAGAACTGCTGGAAGACGAACCCGATCCAGTGCGCCCGCACCGCGGAGAGCTGCCGGTCCGACAGCGACTGGACCTCATGGCCCAGCAGCCGCACGGTGCCCGAGGTCGGGTGGTCCAGGGTGCCCATCAGCTGGAGCATGGTCGACTTGCCGGAGCCGGACGGGCCGACAACGGCGAGCAGCTCGCCGGAGTCGATCCGCAGGCTGGCCCCGCGCAGGGCGTGCACGCCACCCGCGTACTCCTTGGACACAGCGGAGAGCTCGATCACCGGAGTCATAGCCCGGCCACTTTCACCGTGGCGCCCTCGCTGAGACCGGACCCGCTCACCTCGACCTTGCCCTTGGCGAACATGCCCAGCTCGACCGCGACCAGCTTGCCGCTGCCGTCGGCCTGCACGACCTCCACCGCGTAGCCGCCCTCGGCCAGCGCGAGCAGCGCGCCGACCGGCACGGTGAGCACATCCTCCTTGCGGCGACTGGTGAAACCGACCCGCACCGGCGCCGCGTCCAGCTTGCCCGCCGCATCCGGCTCGACCAGCTCCACCTCGGCCTTGACCACGGTCTTGCCGGCGCTGGGGCCGCTCTCCTCGGCGGACTTCTCCGCCACCGTGCCGACCGAGGTCACCTTGCCCTTGGTGGACTTGCCGCCGGGCAGGGTCACCTCCACCTCGGCGCCCTCCTTGGCCAGGGACTGCTTCTCCACCGGCACCTCCACGGTGACCGTGCGGGTGGTGCCGGTGCCCGCGAGCACCTTGCCCTGGGCCGGCATGCCCAGCGCGGCGTCCACAGTGGACACCCGGAAGGCGCCGGGCTGGAGCACCACCGCGGCCGGGTCCACCGAGCCGGTCTGTTCCAGGCCGAGCTTCTTCTGCCACTTCTTCACCGCGGCCGCGGTCTTCGCGTCGAACTTCTCGTCCACGGTGAAGCCGGTGTAGCCCAGCGCACGCAGGTTCTGCTCCAGCTGCCTGACGTCGGAGCCCTTGTCCACACCGGACTCCAGCTTGCGCCAGAACGGCTTGTCCCCGAACAGCAGCGGCACCGGCTTGTCGTTGACCTGGTACACGGCATCGCCCCGGCCGAGCTGGTCGCCGGGCTTGGGCAGCCAGGTGACCACCCCGCCGCCGCCGTTGGCGGTGACGTCGAACTTGCCGCTGTAGCCGAGCTTGCCGGAGAGCTCCTCGTGCTCCTGCAACGTGGTCCGGACGACCTTGCTGGTCTTGCTCTGCGGCTGCTGGTTCCCCTTGTCCGCCTTGGCGTCCTCGTTGTGCCCCAGCACCAGCACCCCGGTCACCCCGACCGCGGTGACGGTGGCCGCGGTGAGCACCACGTACGGCCAGCGGCGGCGTGGGCGTCGCGGTTCGCTCATTTCACCGGCTCCGCCCCGACCATGCCCGCGTTGCCCATGCCGCATTCCTTCATGGCCTTCTCGGCCTTCTCCCGGTCATCGCCCAGGTTGATGGTGGCCCCGTTGCCGCCCTCGGCCTCCTTGATGTCAATGCCCTTCTCCCGCAGGCACTGGTTCATCTTGGCCCGCTTGTCCTTCTCCTTCGGGTCGTTGGGGTCGAAGTCGCTCTTGGGCAGGTACTTCTTGCAGGCCTCGTTGGCCTTGTCCATCTTGGAGTGGTCGCCCTCCATCGGGATCGCCCGCGCCATGCCGCCCCCGTTGGGATCCGGGTCGGGGAAGTCGACGCCGTTCTCCCGCATGCACGCGGCGAACTTCAGCATCGCCGCCTTGGGGTCCTTGGGCACGTCGTCCGCGCCTGCCTTCTGCTCGGTGCCCTTGTTGCCGCCGTTGAGGCTGGCCGGGCCGTCGGCCTTGTCCTCGCCACCACAGGCGCTCAGGGTGAAGGCGGTCACCAGCGCGGTGACACCCAGGCCCAGCCGGGTCAGCGTGTTCATCGTTCCTCCTCACCGCGTCGGACCGGTCGGCCCGGCGTTGTGCCGCCAGGTCTACGCGGACGGGTGTTTCCGGAGGCTCTCCGCCGACGGAAACATTCCGGAAACCCCCGGCCCGCGCATACTCGGTGACATGCGGGTTCTGGTGGCCGAGGACGAGGTCGTGCTGGCCGAGCTGGTGGCCTCCGGGCTGCGGGCCGAGGCGATGGCGGTGGACGTGGTGTTCGACGGCCTGTCCGCGCAGGAACGACTGGCCGTGCACGACTACGACGTGCTGGTGCTCGACCGCGACCTGCCCGGCAGGCACGGCGACGACGTGTGCGCGGAACTTGCCAACCAGGGCAGCCGGACCAAGGTGCTGATGCTCACCGCGGCCGGATCGCTGGAGGACAAGGTGGACGGTCTCCAGCTCGGCGCGGACGACTACCTGACCAAACCGTTCGAGTACCCGGAGCTGCTGGCCAGGGTGCGGGCGCTGGGGCGGCGCAGCCAGCCCGCGCTGCCGCCGGTGCTCAGCCGCAACGGCGTCCGGCTGGACACCGCCAACCGCCTGGTCAGCCGGGACGGGCGGCGGATCGACCTGTCCCCCAAGGAGTTCGCGGTGCTCTCGGTGCTGCTGCGCGCCCAGGGCGCGGTGGTCAGCTCGGAGCGGCTGCTGGAGCTGGCCTGGGACGAGCACGCGGACCCGTTCACCAACGCGGTGCGGGTGGCCATGTCCAAGCTGCGCGCCAAGCTCGGCGAGCCGCCGGTGATCGAGACGGTGCCCGGTGCCGGCTACCGCATCTGAGCGCCCGGCCCGGCTGACCGTCCGGGTCAAGCTGACCGCGCTCTACGGCGTGCTGTTCCTGGGCAGCGGCGCGGTGCTGCTCACCGTGATCTACCTGCTGGTGCGCGACCAGCTCGCGGTCCGGCTGGCGACCACGATGGGCCGCGCCGTGCCGATGGACACCATGCCGTCCTCGATCGCGGTCCGCGGGTACAACCCGGACGGCACGCTGGGCTTCCTGCCCGCGGGCGAGGTGACCAGGGCGGTGGAGGCCACCACGCTGGACACCCTGCTGCTGGTGTCCATCCTGTCCCTGGTCGGGGTGGCCGGGGTGTCGGTGGCCGCGGGCTGGTGGCTCTCCGGCCGGGTGCTGCGGCCGCTGCACACCATCACCGCCACCGCGCAACGGCTGTCCTCGACCAACCTGCACGAGCGGCTGGCCATCAAGGGCCCGCCGGACGAGCTGACCGAGCTGGCCGAGACCTTCGACCGGATGCTGGACCGGCTGGAGTCCTCCTTCGACAGCCAGCGCCGGTTCGTGGCCAACGCCTCGCACGAGCTGCGCACCCCGCTGGCGGTGCAGCGGGCCGCGGTGCAGATCGGGCTGGCCGGGAATCCCAGCCCGGAGAAGGCGGCCGAGATCAGGGAGCAGCTGCTCACCGCGAACCGGCGGATCGAGCGGCTCATCGACGGGCTGCTGGTGCTCGCCCGCAGTGACCGTGGCCTGGCCAAACGCGCCGAGGTGGAGCTGCACGCGGTGGTCGGCGAGGCGGTCGAGCAGTACCGGGCCGAGGCCGAACGCAGGCAGGTGGAGCTCCAGGTGCGGCTCACCGAGGCGACCGTCGCCGGGGACCGGGTGCTGCTCACCCAGCTGGTCACCAACCTGGTCTCCAACGCGATCCGGCACAACCTGGCCGAGGGCGGCACGGTGTGGGTGCGCACCGACGCCTTCGGCGGGCTCACCGTGTCCAACACCGGCCCGAAGGTGCCCGCCAAGCAGATCCCGCAGCTGTTCGAGCCGTTCCGGCGCGGCGAGGGCCGCACCGACAAGGGCGAAGGCGCCGGACTCGGCCTGTCCATCGTGGACTCGATCACCCGCGCGCACGGCGGCACGGTCAAGGCCCACCGGCGGCCGGACGGCGGGCTGCGGGTCAAGGTCGAGCTGCCCAGGGGTTGACAGACCCCTCGACTGTCCCGGAAGGTTCGCGGCACAACCGCATATCGGCCGTTTGAGCTCGGGCGGGAGAGATCCCGGCACGCAGCACGCACGGGACGCCGAAGGAGCAACCTCTCCCCGGAAACTCTCAGGCAACGTCACCGTTCGAGCGAGGCGACTCTGGAAAGCAGGTGGGTTCGCCCACCTCACCCACGGTGCAACCCGTGTTCGCGCGGGGAAGCTCTCAGGTCCCATGACAGAGCGGGGAGGCTCGCCAGCGGCGTCCGCATGCCCGTGGACGCCTCGACCACAGGAGCCTCCCGTGACCGGACTCGGCGCGTCCCGCCGCAGCCCCCTGCACGTCCAGCACGTCGCGCTGGGCGCCCAGTTCACCGACTTCGCCGGCTGGTCGATGCCGCTGCGCTACAGCAGCGAGCTGGCCGAGCACAAGGTGGTCCGGGAGGCCGCCGGGCTGTTCGACCTCAGCCACATGGGCGAGATCGAGGTCACCGGTCCCGAGGCTGGGCGGGTGCTGGACTACGCGCTGGTCGGCGCGATCGGCTCGCTGGCGGTCGGCCGGGCGCGGTACACCATGCTCTGCCACACCAACGGTGGAGTGCTGGACGACCTGGTGGTCTACCGGCAGGCCGAGCGGAAGTTCCTGGTGGTGGCCAACGCCTCCAACGCGGTGCTGGTGCGGGCGCTGCTCGGCGAGCGGGCGCACGGCCTGGCCGCCGAGGTGACCGACCGGTCCGCGGAGACCGCGCTGATCGCGGTGCAGGGCCCGGCGTCGGCGGAGATCGTGACCGCGGTCACCGGGCAGGACCTCACCGACCTGAAGTACTACGCCGGACGCCCCGCGGTGATCGCCGGACATGACGTGTTCCTGGCCCGCACCGGCTACACCGGCGAGGACGGCTTCGAGGTCTACGTGGCCGCCGAGCTGGCCGGCGCGGTGTGGCAGCGGATCGCCGAGACCGGTGAGCCGCTCGGCCTCAAGCCCGCCGGGCTGGCCTGCCGGGACACCCTGCGGCTGGAGGCCGGCATGCCGCTCTACGGCAACGAGCTGCACGTCGGGGTGACCCCGTTCGACGCGGGGCTGGGCCGGGTGGTCCGCTTCGACAAGCTCGGCGACTTCGTCGGCCGCTCGGCGCTGGAGGCCCGCACGCACACCACCCGCGCGCTGGTCGGGCTGGCCGGCAAGAGCCGCCGCAGCCCGCGCGCCGGGCAGCTGGTCAAGCTCGCCGACGGCACCGTGGTGGGCGAGGTCACCAGCGGCGCGCCCTCCCCCACCCTCGGTCACCCGATCGCGCTCGCCTACCTCGACCACGCGCACGCCGACGCGGGCACCCAGGTGGTCGTGGACGTGCGCGGCCACGCCGAACCGGCAGAAGTCGTCGCCGTCCCGTTCTACAAGCGTTCCCGCTGACCTGCGAAACTCCCCCGCGAAAGGCAGTACCGCTGTGTCTGTGCCCCGTGAACTGAGCTACACCAAGGACCACGAGTGGATCACCGAGGGCGAGGTGGCCACCGTGGGCATCACCGCCTACGCCGCCGAGGCGCTCGGCGACGTGGTGTTCGTCCAGCTGCCCGAGGTGGGGGCGGTGGTCAGCGCCGGAGAGACGTGCGGTGAGATCGAGTCGACGAAATCGGTCAGCGACCTGCTGGCCCCGGTCGCGGGAACGGTGACCGAGGTCAACCAGGCGGTGGCCGAGGATCCGGCATTGCTGAACTCCGACCCGTTCGGAGCCGGGTGGCTGATCAAGATCAACCGCGCGGGTTCGGACGGGGAGCTGCTCACGCCGGATGCCTACGACGAGCTGACCGCAGGCTGAAAGGGAGACCCGATCATGTCCACTCTGGACACTCCGCTCGCGCAGATCGACCCGGAGATCGCCGAGGTCCTGGGCGCCGAGCTACGCCGCCAGCAGTCCACCCTGGAGATGATCGCCTCGGAGAACTTCGCCCCGGTGGGCGTGCTCGAGGCGCAGGGCTCGGTGCTGACCAACAAGTACGCCGAGGGCTACCCCGGCAAGCGCTACTACGGCGGCTGCGAGCACGTCGACGTCTCCGAGCGGCTGGCCATCCAGCGGGTCAAGGACCTCTTCGGGGCCGAGCACGCCAACGTGCAGCCGCACTCCGGCGCGCAGGCCAACGCCGCGGTGATGCACGCGCTGCTCACCCCCGGCGACAAGATCCTCGGCCTTGAGCTGGCGCACGGCGGCCACCTCACCCACGGCATGCGGATCAACTTCTCCGGCAAGCTCTACGACGTGGCCGCCTACCAGGTGCGCGAGGACACCGGCCTGATCGACATGGCCGAGGTCGAGCGGCTGGCCAAGGAGCACCAGCCGAAGCTGATCCTGGCCGGCTGGTCGGCCTACCCGCGGCAGCTGGACTTCGCCGAGTTCCGCCGGATCGCCGACGAGGTGGGCGCCTACCTGATGGTGGACATGGCGCACTTCGCCGGGCTGGTCGCGGCCGGGCTGCACCCCAACCCGGTGCCGCACGCGCACGTGGTGACCACCACCACGCACAAGACCCTGGGCGGCCCGCGCGGCGGCACCATCCTGTGCACCCAGGAGTTCGCCAAGAAGATCGACTCCGCCGTGTTCCCCGGTCAGCAGGGCGGGCCGCTGGAGCACGTGATCGCGGCCAAGGCGGTGGCGTTCAAGATCGCCGCGACCGAGGAGTTCGCGGACCGGCAGCGGCGCACCCTGTCCGGGGCCAAGATCCTGGCCGAGACGCTGGTCAAGGCCGGTGGCGGGGTCAACGTGCTGACCGGCGGCACCGACGTGCACCTGGTGCTGGCCGACCTGCGCCAGCACGAGCTGGACGGCAAGCAGGCCGAGGCCCGGCTGCACGAGGTCGGCATCACGGTCAACCGGAACGCGGTCCCGTTCGACCCGCGCCCGCCGATGGTCACCTCGGGCCTGCGCATCGGCACCCCGGCGCTGGCCACCCGCGGCTTCACCGACGCCGACTTCGCCGAGGTCTCCGACGTGATCGCCAAGGCGCTCACCCCGGACTTCGACGCGGCCGCGTTGCGCGGGCGGGTCACCGACCTGGCCGCCAAGCACCCGCTGTACCCGAACCTCTGACCACAACGGCCAACACTCCGTACCAAAACGGCCAACACACCGACCGGGTCCTTCCCGCTCGGCGTGTTGGCCGTTGTCGTACGGAGTGTTGGCCGTTGTCGTACGGAGTCTTGGCGGTTGTGGTCAGGCGGCGATCGGTCCGGCGTGGCGCACCGGGCGGCGGGTGTTGTGCACCGCGCGGACCGCGCGGGTGGCCTTGATCCGCTCGGTGCGAGCGACCTTCACCGCCCTCGGCTCGCCCTGGCCGTCGACCACGGCCGGGAGGATCATCAGCAGCAGCACCAGCAGGCTCAGCACCGCGCCCGTCCAGGTCAGCACCATCTCCAGCATCGTGGTCTCCTTCACTTCGCGCTCTCTGTGTCTGCAACCAGTTTGCGCTGGTAGACCCCGAGTCCGGATCGGCCGTTGAGCCATACCGACCCCGACCGTTCGGCCAGTCGGCGGACTGGCCGAACGGCCGAGGTGCTACTCCTCGGCGTAGGCCTGAGGAGAGATCCGGCGCAGCAGCGGGCCGCAGGCGGACGCGGCGACCACCGCGACGCCGAAGCCGACGACCAGTGGTGTGACCAGCCACAGGTTGAGCGTCAGCGGGGCCCCGGCGATGGTCATCAGTCCAGCTCCGACCACCAGTCCGGCGATGCCCGCGCCCAGCGTGGCCACCAGTGACGGCAGCGCCGCCTCCGTGCGCAGTGCCCTGGCCAGCACCCGCACCGGGGTGCCCGCGGCGATCAGCGCGGCCAGCGTGCGCCTGCGGTCGACCACCGCGCCCGCGGCGGTGATGGCGGCGCTGATGCCGCCGAGCAGGCCCGCGATGATCAGGCCGATCATCGCGATCCGGCGCATGTCCGCGACCTGCATGCCGTCGCGGCCCTGCTGGGCCTCCAGTGAGCCGACCCGGCCGCCGGGCACCTGCTCGATCAGCAGGGTGCGCACCAGCTCCGCGTTGGCCGGGCTGGTCTGCACGGTCAGCGTGTAGCCGTTGAGCTGGGCGCCGCTGGGGATCACCTCGGGGTCGATCAGCATGATCCGGTCGGCCTTGTCGGTGGACCCGGCCATCTGGTGCACCACGGGGCGCGCGGGCAGCGGGGTGCGCGACTCGCCCTTGCTGCTGTAGGAGGCGAACTGCAGCGGACCGGGGGGCAGCTTCGCGCCCTTGCCGATCCGGACGCCGGGCTGACCGCCGCACTGGCCGATCTCCAGCCACATCAGCCGGGCCGCGTCCGCGCAGCCGAGCACGATCGCGCGGCCGACGTGGTTGTCCGCGCTGTCCCGCAGGTTGCCCTGCGCGGCCACGCCGACCGGGCTGTTCACCCCGCGCTTGGCCAGCTCTGCCCGCAGCCGTTCGGCGGCGGTGGGCGCCTCCTCGGCGGAGACCGTGGTGTAGAGCACGCCCTCCTTCCACGGGCCCCAAACTCGTTGGTCCACCTTGCTCTCCAGCGAGGGCAGCACGGTCAGCGCCAGGCAGCCGGTGAACACCGCGAGCACCACGCCGGAGGCGGCCCGGTAGGCGGCCTTGGGGTCATCGCGCAGGCGGCGGCCGGCCAGCAGGGTGGACGGGCGGCGCCAGAACTTGGTGAAGATCCGGCCGACCACCGAGGTCATCCACGGGCCGACCACCGAGGCGGCCAGCGCGATCGCGGCCAGCGCGCCGATCAGCACCGAGGTGCCGCCGGTGCTGCTGGCGATGCTGATGCCCCCGGCGAAGGCCACGCCCGCGCCCACCAGGATGAGCAGCCGCCACGCGCTGGGCGCCTTGCGGCCGTGCTGCTGGGCCGCGCCGAGCGGCTGGGTGAGCACCCGGCGCAGGCCGAACACGGCCGCGCCGACCACCAGCAGCGGGGTGCCGACCGCGATGCCGAGGCTGAGCAGCCAGCTGGGTTCCAGGTCGGCGGCGAACCAGGTGCCGCCGTTCCACGGCAGCTGGGTGGTCAGTCCCCTGGCCAGCGGGCCGAGCAACAGGCCGAGCAGGGTGCCCAGCACGGTGGCGATCGCGATCTCCGCCACCGTGATCGCGACCACCTGCGCTGGGGTCGCCCCGGCCAGCCGGAGCGCGGCCAGGCGGCGTTCCCGGCGGGCCGCGGTGAGCCGGGCCGAGGAGGCGATCAGCACCAGGCTGGGCACCACCAGCACGACCAGGCCGACCTGGGAGAGCAGCAGCAGGATGAACTCGGGCTGTGGCTCACGGGTCGGCACCAGGCCGGCCGCGGGGTAGGCGTCGTACTCGGACAGGGTCTGCTGGCTGTGCCCGACCACCGCGACCAGTTCGCCGGGGTGGACCAGCGCCTGGTCGCCCAGTTCGCCGATCACCTTGCCCTGGAAGCGTTTGGCCAGGTGGTCGGCTGGCAGGTCCCTGGCCAGCGCGGCCAGTGCCGGGGACAGCAGCACCTCGCCCGGCTGCGGGACCCGGAGCAGGCCGGGCGCGGCCGGGGCGTTCGGGGTGAGCGCGGCGACGTCGACCCGGACGATGGTCTTGTCCCGCACCCGGTCCTCGCTGTTCTTGACCAGGACAGTGGCGGCTTCGACGCTGTCGGCAGGGCCGGGCGAGCGCCACGCCTCGTGCGCGGCCCTGGCGTCCAGCGCGCCGGGCACGGCGGCCAGCCAGGAGACCAGGGTCACCGCGATGGCGACGCCGAACAGGGTGCACACGGCGGAGACGAGGCTGCGCTTGTCCGCGCGGAACACCCGCAGGGCGAGCTGGAACGGATTCACGCGGCGACCCGCCTGGCGATCAGCCCGTCCCGGATCTCCACCACGCGCTCGGCACGGGCGGCCACGGTCGGGTCGTGCGTGACGATGACCACCGCGGCGCCGGAGTCCTTGGCCGCGGCCAGCAGCGCGCCGATGGTCTCGTCCGAGGTGCGCGAGTCCAGCGCGCCGGTCGGCTCGTCAGCGAAGATCACCCGCGGCCGGTGCGCCAGCGCGCGGGCGATGGCCACCCGCTGCGCCTGCCCGCCGGAGAGCTCACCGGGACGACGGCCCTCCATCCCGGCCAGGCCCAGCCGGGTCAGCCACTCCCTGGCCGCGCTCAGCGCCTGGTCCTTGGGCGCGCCCGCGAGCAGCATGGGCAGCGCCGCGTTCTCCTCCGCGGTCAGCTCCCCCACCAGCATCCCGGCCTGGAAGACGAAGCCGAAGGCGGAGCGGCGCAGCTTGCTGCGCTCGGTCTCGCCGAACTGGTCGATCCGCTTGCCGTCCAGCATCACCACGCCGTCGTCGGCGGGCAGGATGCCGGCCAGCACGTGCAGCAGGGTCGACTTGCCCGACCCGGACGGTCCGATGATCGCGACCACCTCGCCGGGGGCGATCGAGATGTCCACCCCGGCCAGGGCGTGGGTCTGCCCGTAGCGCTTGATGAGGTGATGGCCGGTGAGCACCGGCTGCGCGCCGAATCCCGGAACCGTCAACGTGTCCTCCTCGTTAGACCTGACGAGGAACGAGACTGTCCGAGTTCGGCCGTGGTGACTTCGGCCAGCGGGTCAGGCGTGCCCGGCCGTCCTCGGCCGATCGGCCGAGGTGCGGGGTGGCCACCCGGCCGAGGTGCGCGCGCGGGCCGAACACGTACGGTGTTCCACTGTGGACACCACGTTGACCGGCTGGCGGCCGTTGTTGCGGCGGCAGTGGCCGATCGCGGGCGCGCTCGGGTTCATGCTGCTGGTGGAGCTCAGCTACGCGGCGAGCTCGCGCAACGGGGAAGTGCTGCTGCTGGCCTGGCTGGCCGACGCGCTGGTCGCGCTGATCGCGGTGGTGGCGCCGCGGCGGCCGGTGGAGTCCGCGCTGATCGTGGTGTGCACCGAGCTCGGCCTGAGCCTGGCGCTGCGCTACACCGGGGTGACCCACTGGGACGCGGTCTCCGGCATGGGACCGGTGGAGACCGCGGCCGGGATGGCGCTGATCGCCACCGTGGTGCGGCAGGCCTCGCCGCCGAGGGCCACCGTCGCGGTGGCCGGGATCGTGTTCGCGGGCATCGTCTCCGGGGTGGTGCGGCCGGGCGGCAACCTGTTCGACACGCTGGCCTCGGTGGCCGTGCCGGGCATGTTGCTGCTGCTGTCCATCGGCACCGGGGTGTACTTCCGGGCCAGGGACGCCGACCGCAGCCGGACGGTGCGCTCGGCGATCAACTCCGCGCAGCAGGACGAGCGGCTGGCGCTGGCCCGTGAGCTGCACGACGTGGTCGCGCACCACGTCACCGGGATCGTGGTGCAGGCCCAGGCGGCGCAGGTGGTGGCGGAGCAGGATCCGCTTGCCGCGCAACGGGTGCTGCCCTACATCGAGCGGGCCGGGGTGGACGCGCTGACCGCGATGCGCTCGCTGGTGAGCAGCCTGCGCGACTCCCAGATGGTCGGTGAGGCCGGCGCCAGCGACGCGGCCACCACCGACCCGGTGGCCGACATCCGCAAGGTGGTCGACGACGCGGCCGGGGCCGGGATGCCGGTGTACCTGACCCTGGACCTGCCGCGCACGCTGTCGGTGGAGCTGGCCCGCTCGGTGCTGCGGGTGGTGCAGGAGTCGCTGACCAACACGCAGAAGCACGCGGTCGGGCTGACCGCGGTGCGGGTGGCCGTGTCCACCGCGGACGAGATGGTGCACATCAGGGTCACCGACGACGGCAAGGGGTCCTCCGCCGCGCCCGCGGGCGGGTCGGGGGGCTACGGTCTGGTCGGAATGCGGGAACGGGTTGAGCTGTTGGGCGGCCGGTTCAGCGCCGGGCCGAGGCTGTCCGGTGGCTGGGAGGTGCACGCCTGGCTGCCGGTGCGGGAGGCAACGCGGTGACGATTCGGGTGTTGATCGCCGACGACCAGGAGATGGTGCGGGTCGGGTTCCGGATGATCCTGGAGGCCCAGCCGGACATCGAGGTGGTCGCCGACGTGCCGGACGGCATCAGCGCGGTGCAGCAGGCGCGGCAGCTGCGGCCGGACGTGTGCCTGATGGACATCCGGATGCCCGGCATCGACGGGCTGGAGGTCACCAAGCAGCTGTGCGGCCCCGGCGTGACCGACCCGATCAAGGTCGTCGTGGTGACCACCTTCGACCTGGACGAGTACGTGCACACCGCGCTCGGCTACGGCGCCAGCGGCTTCCTGCTCAAGGACGCCGGTCCGGCGCTGCTGGTGGAGGCGGTGCGGGCGGCGGTGCGCGGGGACGCGCTGATCTCGCCGCAGATCACCGTGCGCATGCTGGAGCACTTCAACAAGACCGGCACCGGCAAGCCGAAGTCGGAGCAGCCGTCCGAGCCGCTGACCGACCGCGAGCTGGACGTGGTGCGCGCGGCCGCGCGCGGGCTGACCAACACCGAGATCGGCGCGGAGCTGTTCCTGTCGCTGTCCACGGTGAAGACGCACCTGGCCTCGGTGCAGGCCAAGCTGGGCGCGCGGAACCGGGTGGAGATCGCCGCCTGGGCGTGGCGGGCCGGTCTGCTCAACGAGTGAGCGCGTAGCCCGCTCCCGGACCGTCCGCGCGGGCGGTGATCCGGGCGTTCTCGACCCGGACCGCGGTCTCCGGCCCGGTCACGCCGAGCCGCTCCGCGATGGACGGCGCGCTGGCGTCGCAGACCACCTTGACCTGGCCGGGGCCGCCGCCCGCGGCCCGCAGGTTGTGCCCGAAGCCGGCCAGGGTGAGCCCGGCCAGCAGCCGCAGCTCCGAGGAGCCCAGCGCACCGGCGACCACCGTCACCGGCTCGTCGGTGCCGCGCACCAGGTCCTCGACCGCGCCGAGCCGGTCGGGGCCGAGGAAGAGGATCAGCCCGTCGGCGTTGAGCTCGATCGGGGTGGCGTGCACGGTGCAGACCGCGATCAGCTCCGGCCAGGCCAGGTTCGGCCTGGTCACCGGCGGCAGGTCGGCCGGGGGCCGCCAGGTGTCGGCGGCCGGCAGGTCGGCCAGCTGGGCGCAGGCGGCGACCACCGCGTCCTCGGCCACGAACTCCGGGGCCAGCGTGGCCAGCTGGTTGGCCCCGTGCAGCACGGTCAGCGCGAGCCGGGCCCGCCGCTCGCCCCGGTCGCCCTCGCCCGCGCACAGCAGCGGCCCGAACAGCACGGACTGGATCTCCAGCAGCTGCGCGTAGACGCCCCTGGTGTCCTCCTCGGCGAGCACCTCGCCGAGCAGTTCCGGGTTGGCGGTGCGGGCCAGCCAGGACCGGGCGAAGCCGGCCAGCGCGCCGCGCACGCTGCCGTCCACCGGTTCCGGCGCGCCCCGGTCGCCGAGGGCGGCCCCGGCCAGCACCGCGAAGTAGAGCGCGCGCTTGCCCGGGAAGTTGGAGTAGACCGCGCCCCTGGTCAGCCCGGCCCGGTCCGCGATGTCGTCGATCTTGGCGTCCCGGTAGCCGCGCTCGGCGAACTCGGCCCTGGCCGCGTCCAGGATCTTGGCGCGGTTGAGTTCTTGCAGCTCCGCCCTTGTCAGTCTGGCCACTTGACAAACCCTAGCCACTCAACGAAATACTCTCACCATCCAGATGATAGCAACATCTGAAATATTCCGGAAGAGGGTGAGGGGCTGTGACCACGGACGCCTATACATGGCTGAACGCGGACACGGACGAGGTGCGGGCCTGGCAGGAACAGCAGGTCAGCAAGGCAATGGGGGCGGCGCGGGACTTCCCGGGCTTCGCCGAGCTGGTCGAGGAGATCGCCCCGCTGATGGCCGGTCAGCTGGCCGGGGCGCTGGCCGACCGGCGGAAGGTGGCCGGCCGCTGGTTCTGGCTGGACCGCAACGAGGACGGCACCGCGCAGGCCATCCGGGTGGCCGAGGACCGGGACGCGCCGGGCCAGGTGCTGGTGGACGCGGCCGCGCTGACCGCCGAGCGCGGCGACGACCGGGCCACCACGCTGATCTACCCGGAGCCCAGCCCCGACGGCCGCCTGCTGGCCTTCAGCGCGGCGGCGGGCGGGGACCCGTTCGGCCAGTTCCTGGTGGTCGAGGTGGACTCCGGCGCGCGACTGCCGGTGGCAGTGCCCGCGATGCAGGGCAACCTGATCCGCCCGGCCTGGCTGCCGGACAGCACCGGCTTCTTCCTGGCCGGACGCGGCGAGACCGGCGGGCACACCCTCCGGTTCGTCCCGGTGACCGGCGGCCAGGAGGCGACCTGGGCGGTGCCCGGCATCCCGCCGACCTCGCTGTCCGTGGTGCCCCAGGTCTCCCCCGGCGGCGGCCGGGTGCTGGCGGTCACCGCACCGCACGAGCACCTGGCCACAATGATCGCCGACACCGCCACCGGCGAGTTCCGCCGCTTCGCGCCCGAGGACTTCCACGGCGAACTCCACGGCGACTGGCTGGACGAGCAGACCTATGTCGCGATCAGCACCGACACCCCGCGCGGCCGAGTGGTCCGCATCCCGGTGGCGACCTCGACCGACCCGGCCACCTGGCAGGAGCTGATCCCAGCGAGCGACCTGGTGCTGCGCAGCCTGTACCGGCTGGGCGAGCACCTGGTGGTGACCGCGCTGAACGACGTGTCCCTGGACATCCGCAGCTACACCCTGGACGGCGCACCGGTGGCGACGGCCGCGTTGCCGTTGGCCAGCGCCAGCATGCAGCTGACCATACTGTCCCGCCTGCCCACCGGCACGGAGGCTTTCGCTTTCAGCGCAAGCAGTTTCACCACCAGCGACACCACCTACGAGCTGCACCCCGAGACCGGTGCGCTGGATGTGCTGGCACAGGGCGACTCCCTGGACGACATCACCGTCGAACAGCACTTCGCCACCTCAGCCGACGGCACCCGGGTCCCGTACTACCTGCTGGCCCGCACCGACCTGAACCGCACCGAGGCTCAGCCGACCCTGGTGAGTGCCTACGGCGGCTTCAACATCCCCAAGCTGCCAACGTTTCTGGGCGCGTTGACCCCGTGGCTGCGCTCAGGCGGGATCTACGTGCACGCGAACCTGCGCGGCGGCAGCGAATACGGCCGCGAGTGGTACGAGTCGGCCCGCCGCCAGCACAAGCAGAACACCTTCGACGACCTCCACGCGGTCGCCGAGGACCTGGTCCGCCAAGGCACCGCGACCCCAGAAACCCTTGCCTTCCAAGGCTCCTCGAACGGCGGCCTACTCGCTGGCGTGGCAGTGACCCAGCAGCCCGAGCTGTGGCGAGCGGTGGTGCCAACCATGCCGGTACTGGACGTGCTCACCCCGGTGCCCGACGGCCCGGGCGCGGAGATGATCCGCTCGGTGTACGAACTGGACTACGGCAACCCAGCGGACCCGGCGGACGCGGCGGTGATGGCCCGGTACTCGCCGTGCCAGAACATCCGGCCCGGGGTGCGGTATCCGGCGGTGTTCGTGGTGGTGGGCAACAGCGACATCGGCTGCCCGCCACAGCAGGCCCGGCGGTTCGTGGCCGCGCTGCGGGAGGCGAGCAGCAGCGCGCATCCGGTGCTGCTGCGGGTGTGGACGGCGGTGGGGCACGGGAGTTTGGATCCCCGGATCGCGGCTGAGTTGCAGGCGGAATGGCTGGCCTTCGTCATGCGGGAGCTGGGGATCACGCTGATGCCCCGGGGGTGAAAACCCACAAAGCGGGCCTCTCGTCTTCTCCGTACGGCCTGGAGACTGCTGACCGCATCTCTCCACCCGGCCCCTGCAACCTGCCGCCGCCCGCCCCGCCCAACGTGACGGGGGCCGGGTGGAGAGATGTGGTTTGCTGTCGGAAGGTCGTGCGGAGAAGACGAGAGGGTCGCGAGCACGCTGGGTCTTGAGTCGGCAACCTGCCCCGCCCCGCAACCTGCTCGACCGGCTTTTGACTTGTCACACCCCTCCGGGGGTCTGCCCGTCCGGCGAGGACATTCTTTTGGTTTTTTAAAAGCGAAAAGAATGTCCTCGCCGGACGGGCAGACCATCAAAGCAGGGGGGAAGATCAAAGGCAGCGAGATGAGTCGCAGACCAGTGCGAGTTTGTGTTGGCGCGCTTTCAGCAGCGTGGGTGGTTCCGCGGGGTCTGGGTGGTTCTGCTTCGACGGCCTTCCAAAACCAAACCAGCCCTGTCAAGCGCCCCGGTCCCAGCGGTTTGTGACGGTTGGCTGGAACGTGGGGCGCTTGACAGGGCTGGTGTGTTTTTTCCAGGCCGTCGAAGCAGAACCACCCAGACCGGCCGCTCCGTTGCGATCAAAGGCAAAGACCCGCCGCGCCCGGGGTTTCCCTCTCATGGGGGAGTTCGATCCCTCGTGATCGGGAGGCTGCTCGGCGAGTGCCGGTGCATGGTGTGGCCATGAACCGGGATCGGACGCGCTGGGAGCGTTGGGCCGCGCTGGTGGTGGCGGCGCAGATGCTGTTCTACGCCGGCGAAAAGGTCTACATGGCGGCCATCGGCCGGGTTGGCCTGCCCGGAATGGTTGGGGCGGACTCCTCGGCCTGGGGTTCCGGCGAGGTCTGGCTGTTGCAGCTGGGGAATGCCGGGCTGGGGGTGTTCGCCGCTGGGATTGTGCTGGCGACCTTGCGGGGCTGGGGGCCGGTGGCGCGCTGGGTCGTGCTCGGTGCGCTGGTGTTGACGCTGGCGGCCATGGCCGCGGGAGTGGTGCTGCTGTCGGTGCGCGGGGTGTGGACCGGGTGGGTGCAGTTGCCGTTGGTGGTGCTGGTGTGGCCGTGGCTGGTGTGGCGGTTCGTGGTGCGGTACTGGCGGCCGGTGTTGCCGGGGGCGGCCTGGGTGGCGCTGGCGTGTGCGGTGCCCTATGGCGCGATGAAGCTGGCTTGGGCGCTGGGGTCGGATGTGCTGATGGCGGAGACGCCGCTGGGTGGGGCGGACCGGGAGTTGTTGCTGGGGGACAACCCGACGGCGCTGGTGGTGCACATCCTGACGGTGCTGATCGCGGGGGTCGGGGTGCTGGTGATCCTGGCGCTGGCCACCTCGTGGCGGGAGCGCCTGCCGCGGTGGCTGTTGCTGGGGCCCGCCTGGCTGGCGGTCGCGTTCCTGTTCGTGCGTGGGGTTACCGGGGTGTCGGGGGCGCTGGTGACCTTGTTCGGAACGGCTTCGGCTGAGGCCCGCTGGTACGCGGGGTGGGATCTGGGGTTGTGGTCGCCGCTGTGGCTGGTGCTGGGGGTGGCGTTGCTGCGGCTTGTGCTGCGTGGTCCAGTCCGGTCGCCGGGTGCGGTAGTCCGTTCGTAGGACGCCTGGTCAAGGTTGTCGGCCAGAATCGGACAGGTTCCTCCCTCTTCTCTTCACACGCCTCTCACCTGCACGTACGTTCTGACGCGCCGCCAAGCACCGTTTGTCAACGTTGTCTGCGCACGTCTTGCGAATGGGGTCGGACAGGTGAGAAGGACACGGGCTCTGGCCGGTGCGGTGACCGCCGTGCTGGTGCTGGGAACGGTCGGCGGGACGGCCTCGGCCGATCCGCTCGACGCGAGCGGGTTCCGGTTGGCGGGCGATCCGGCGGCCTACGTCGATCCGTTGATCGGGACCAAGAACCTGGGCAACGTCTTCCCCGGTGCGGTGCTGCCCTTCGGCATGCTGTCCTGGAGCCCGGAGAACACCAAGGGCAACGCCACCCGCACCGCCGCGCCCGGCGGCTACCACTACGACGCGACCAAGATCCGCGGGTTCAGCCTGACGCACATGTCCGGCACCGGGTGTGCCGGTGGGTCGGGGGACATCCCGTTCTTCCCGCACGTGGGTCAGGTGAGCAGCTCGCCCGCGCTGGACGGCAAGGACGAGGTGTACGCGAGCACCTTCAGCCACGCCAACGAGTCCGCCAAGGCCGGGCGCTACTCGGTGACCCTGGACTCCGGGGCCAGGGCCGACCTGTCCGCGACCCTGCGCAGTGGCGCGGGGCGGTTCACCTTCCCGGCGGGCAAGCCCGCCGCGCTGCTGGTGCGCACCGCCAACTCCCAGGTCGGGTCCTCGGACGCGAGTGTGTCGGTGGACCCAGCTGCCCGGACCGTCACCGGGTCGGTGACCAGCGGGAACTTCTGCGGCTACCTGGACAAGGAGGGCCGCCGCTCCTACTACAGGCTGCACTTCGTCGCCGAGTTCGACCAGCCGTTCAGCTCGGTGGGCACCTGGCAGGACGACAAGCTGAACCCCGGCGCGACCACCGCCACCGGCGGCACCACCTACGGCACCAACGGCTGGCCGGTGGTGGGCAAGGGATCCGGCGCCTACCTCGGCTTCGACACCGCCAAGAGCACCAGCACCAACGTCCGGGTCGGCATCTCCTACGTCAGCCTGGACAACGCCAAGGCCAACCTGCGCGCGGAGAACCCGCGTCGGGCCGCGGTGGAGGAGGTCGCGGCGGCCGCCCGGGAAGCCTGGACCCGGCAGCTGCGCAAGATCCAGGTCGGTGGCGGCAGCGAGGCGGACCGGCGGAAGTTCTACACCGCGCTCTACCACTCCCTGTTGCACCCCAACGTCTTCAGCGACGTCAACGGCGAGTACGCGGGCATGGACGGCAAGGTGCACCGGCCGGTGCCCGGTCAGCACGCGCAGTACGGCACCTTCTCCGGCTGGGACGTCTACCGCTCCCAGGTCCAGCTGCTCACCCTGCTGGAACCCAAGATCGGCTCCGACATCGCGCAGTCGCTGCTCAACCAGGCCCAGCGCAACGGCGGGGTCTGGGACCGCTGGACGCACAACAACGGTGGCACGCACGTGATGAACGGCGACCCGGCCGCGCCCGCCATCGCGGGCATCCACGCCTTCGGCGGCACCGACTTCGACGCGCGGACCTCGTTGCGGTCACTGGTCAAGGCGGCCACCGTGCCCACCGCGCTGGACCTCAAGCGGGACGGCTGGAACGTGATGTCGGTCGGTCAGCGGCCCTCGCTGGACAAGTACCTCAAGCACAACTACATGCCCTCGGTGTCCAACGCCTGGGGCGGCGCGGCCGAGACGCTGGAGATCTCCACCACCGACTTCGCGCTGGCCCAGCTCGCGGATCGCTTGGGCGACAAGGCAACCGCGAAGACCTTCACCGAACGCGCGCAGTGGTGGCAGAACAACTTCGACCCGGCTGCGCACGCCACCGGCGGCTACATCCGCAACCGGCACGCCGACGGCGGCTGGACGCCGAACTTCACCCCCGGCACCGGTGACGGGTTCGTGGAGGGCAGCAGCGCGCAGTACACCTGGATGGTGCAGCACAACGTGGCCGGGCTGACCCAGGCCATGGGCGGCCCTGCCAAGGTGAACCAGCGGCTGGACGAGTTCTTCCACAATGCCGACGGCAGCTGGGCGCTGAGCAAGTCCGGCGACGAGAAGTCCGAAATGGACAACGAGCCCTCGGTCAACGTGCCCTACCTCTACAACTACACCGGCGCGCCGCACAAGGCGCAGCAGACCGTCCGCGAGGTGGTGAACACGCTGTGGACCACCGCCCCCGGCGGCATCCCCGGCAACGACGACCTCGGCGCGATGTCCTCCTGGTACGTCTTCGCCACCCTCGGCATGTACCCGCAGGTGCCCTCGCGCGCCGAGCTGGTGCTGTCCAGCCCGCTGTTCCCGATCGCCCGGATCAACCGGGACCGCGGCAAGGACATCACCATCGTGGCCAAGGGCGCCGCGCCGGACGCGCCCTACATCCAGCAGCTGCGGGTGAACGGGCAGCGCAGCACCAAGCCGTGGCTGCCCGAGTCCTTCGTGCAGCGCGGCGGTCTCCTCGAGTACACAATGGACACCAAACCGAACACCGCTTGGGGCGCAGCGCCTTCGGACGCGCCGCCGTCCTGGCGCGATGGTGAGCAGCCGTACCAGATCGGCGTCGGCCCGGACCACCTGGCGACCACACCGGGCGGCACGGTCAAGGCCGAGGTGAGCGTCTACCACCTCTCCGGCGCGCAGCCGGAGGTCCGGTACTCCGTCGCGCCGGCGGCCGGACTGAAGATCGAGCCCAGCTCCGGCACGGTGCCGATCAAGGACGGCGTGGGCAAGGCCGGGTTCGCGATCACCGCCGAGTCCGCCGGTCAGGGCTACCACCCGGTCACCGCCACGGTCACGGTCAGCGGCGGCAAGACCATCACCCGCCGGCTCACCGTGAAGGTGGCCGCGCCGGGCACCTGGTTCGCCGCGCTGGACAACACCGGGGTCTCCGACGACCCGGGCACGCACGAGGAGGCCAACTTCGACGGCGGCGGCTACAGCTACTCCAAGCAGGCGCTGGCCGCCGCGGGCCTGGTGGCCGGTCAGCCCGGCACCGTGCACGGGCTGGGCTTCCGCTGGCCGGACGAGCCGTTCGGCCGCCCGGACAACATCGCGGCCAACGGCCAGACCGTCAACCTGGCCACCCCGGTCAGCCGACTGTCCTTTGTGGGCAGTGCGATCAACGGCAGCCGCACCGCGCCGGGCACGGTCACCTACACCGACGGTAGCACCGGGACCTACGACCTGGGCTTCAGCGACTGGACCCTGGGCGGCGGTGGCGGCAGCCTGATGTACGAGAACGTGATCGTGGCCAAGACCCCGTACCGCAACGGGATCGGCGGCAAGCAGGAGGTGCCCACGCACATCCTGGCCACCAAGCCCTTCGCCGCGCCGGAAGGCAAGCAGATCGCCAGCATCACCTTCCCGCGCAACAGCGGACTGCACGTCTTCGCGCTGGCCGCGGTCTGACGAGAGAGGGGCTTTCCGGTTCGTCCGGAAAGCCCCTTCTTTCCGCCCGCAAATTGTTAAGAAACCTACCTAACCCTGGTTGTCCGCCGGGTCCGGGCGCGGGACGCTCATCAGCACCGCCGCCGACGCCACCGGACCCCCGCGGAGTAGCCATGCGCAGTCGCCTGTTGTCGGTGTCCACCCTCGGCCTGATGTTGTTGAGCCTGCTCGGAATCGGCGCGGCGCAAGCCGAACCGGCCACCCGGGCCGCACCCGCCGCCGCGCAGAAGGTCTTCTTCACCTTCTACGGCTGGTGGGACAACACCCCGCCCGGCGGGGCCATCGCCTATCCGCAGATCCACAAGACCGCGGGCGGCAAGGGCACCTACGCCGACCCGATCACCCTGGCCACCTCGAAGAAGGAGCTCAAGCCCGGCACCAAGGTCTGGGTGCCCAGGGTGAAGAAGTACTTCGTCATGGAGGACGACTGCTCGGCCTGCAACCAGGAATGGGATGGCCAGGGCCCCAACGGCGGCCCGAGGCTGTGGCACTTCGACCTGTGGATCGGCGGCAAGGGCGGCAACGCGATGAACGCCATCGACTGCGAGGACGCGCTGACCAACTACCACCCGGACGGCAAGCCGGTGATGGAGGACTCGATCATCAACCCGCCGTCGGACCTGCAGGTCGACCCGACGCCGATCTTCAACACCAGCACCGGCGAGTGCTACGGCGGCGCCAAGCCGAAGACCACCGTCGGCGAGTACAAGAACACCGCGACCGGCCAGTGCCTGGAGAACCCCGGCGACAGCACCAAGCCGGGCACCGCGCTGAAGGTGGCCGCCTGCAACGGTTCCACCGCGCAGCGCTTCAGCTTCCACGGCGCGTTCATGGAGCACAACAAGCTCTGCACCGCGGACTCCAGCGGCAAGGTGGTGCTGAACAAGTGCGACGGCGGGCCGAGGCAGCAGTGGTCGGTCAACCCGAACGGCACCATCTCGGACATGCAGTCCAACACCAAGTGCTACCGGGCTTCCGGCGGCAACGTGCTGGCGGGCAAGTGCTCCGGCAACGAGAGCAAGTGGGCCTTCAAGTCCGCGGTGTGAGCCCGGCTGTGCCAGGGTGGGGACATGGACAAGGTCATGACGGCCGCGGTCCTCACCCGGCACGGCGGCCCGGAAGCCCTCGAGCTGCGCCGCGACCACCCGGTGCCGACGCCTGGCCTCGGCGAGGTGCTGGTGCGGGTCACCGCCGCGGCGCTGAACAACACCGACGTCTGGACCAGGGAGGGCGCCTACGGGCGGCCGGGTGATCCGGACGCGCGCAGCGGCTGGCGCGGCCCGATCGACTTCCCCAGGGTGCAGGGCGGCGACATCGCCGGCGTCATCGAGGCCACCGGCCCGGACGTGCCCGCTGGGCGCGGTGGGCAGCGGGTGCTGGTGGACTCCGCGCTGTACCGGGACGAGGGCGAGCACGCCCCACCGGTCGGCCTGCTCGGCAGCGAGGCCGACGGCGGTTTCGCCGACTACGTGCTGGTACGCGCCGAACGGGCGCACGAGGTCGACGACTCCCCGCTCACCGACGCCCAGTTGGCCTGCCTGCCGGTGGCCTACGGCACCGCGATGGGCATGCTGGAACGCGGCGGCATCGGCGCGGGCGAGACCGTGCTGGTCACCGGAGCCTCCGGCGGCGTGGGCGCGGCCCTGGTGCAGCTGCTGGCCGCGCGCGGCGCGCACCCGATCGCGATGACCACCGCTGCCAAGGAAACCGACGTCCGCGCCCTCGGCGCCACCGGCGTGGTCACCAGGGACGCGGGCGACCTGGCCGAACAGATCCGCGTACAGGCCCCGGACGGTCTGGACGCGGTGGCCGACATCGCGGGCGGCGCCGCGGTCAACGACCTGCTGCCCCTGCTCCGCGACGACGGCCGCTGGGTGATCGCGGGCGCGGTCGCCGGCCCCACCATCCACTTCGACCTGCGACGGCTGTACCTGCACAACATCGGGCTGATCGGCTCGTCCATGCACACCCGCCCGCACTTCGCCAAGCTGGTCGCCGCCGCCAGGGCGGGCGCCGTGCGACCACCGGTCGCGGCCACCTTTCCGCTGGCGGAAGTGCATGCCGCGCAACGGCAGTTCCTGCAACGACGGCACGTCGGCAAGATCGTGTTGCTACCCGGTTAGCCCGGTCCGGGCGAGGATGCGGAGATCACTGCCCCAAGGGGCGTTCCGCCCGGATGGCCGGACGCTCCCCCGTATCGTCTGCCAGGGATACCGGGACACAGGCTCTGACCAGGGGGAATGACATGGGCGGCGGCACCGGTTTCGCCGCTGGGTTGCGGCGGTTGCGGCGGGAGCGGGGGTTGTCGCTGGCCGCGTTGTCCGCGCGCACGCACTACAGCAAGGGCTACCTCAGCAACCTGGAGCACGAGCGCAAACCGCCGACGCCGGACCTGGCGCGGCGGCTGGACGAGGTGCTCGACGGGCGGGGTGTGCTCATCGAGCTGGCGGCCGCGGCGGCCGAGCCGGTGTGCCCGTACCGGGGGCTGGCCGCGTTCGAGGCGGCGGACCGGCGGTGGTTCTTCGGGCGGGAGCGGCTCACCGCAGAGCTGGTGGCGGCCTTCGGGGCGGCGCGCGGGCGGGGCAGGCCGCTTGTGGTGTTCGGGGCCTCGGGGGCGGGGAAGTCCTCGCTGCTGCGGGCTGGGCTGGCGCCCCGGCTGGGCGCGGTGGAGGTGGTCACGCCGGGCGGTGGGCTGCCGGAGCCGGGGTCGGCGCTGGTGGTGGACCAGTTCGAGGAGGTCTTCACCCTCTGTGAGTCGGCGGCGGAGCGGTCGGAGTTCATCGCGGAGGTGTGTCGCCGGGGCGCTGACGGGGTGGTGCTGGCGGTGCGGGCCGACTTCTTCCCGCAGTGCCTCGCCCAGCCGGAGCTGCTGGAAGTGGTGCGGCACAACCAGTTCGCGGTCGGCGCGATGTCCAGGGCCGAGCTCACCGAGGCGATCACCGGTCCGGCCGCCGCGGCCAAGCTGACCGTGGAACCGGGGCTGGTCGAGCTGCTGCTCAGCGATCTCGGCGCGGGCGACCGCGGCTACGAACCCGGCTCGCTGCCGCTGCTGTCCTACGCGCTGCTGGGCACCTGGGAGCACCGCGAGCAGGACCGGCTCACCGTGGCCGGGTACCGGGCCACCGGCGGGATCCGCGGCGCGGTGGCGGCCGCGGCCGAGCAGGTCTACACCCAGCTGGACGAGGACGCCCGGCAGGCGGCGCGGCGGTTGCTGCTGCGGCTGGTGCGGGTGGGCGCCGACGGCGAGGACACCCGGCGGCGGGTGCCACTGGCCCAGCTCAGCGCGGGTGACCGGCAGGACCCGACGCTGGTCGCGATGGAGGCATTCGCCGCGGCCCGGCTGCTGGTGCTCGACCGGGACGCGGTCCAGATCACGCACGAGGCGCTGGTCAGGGCCTGGCCGCGGCTGCGGGAGTGGATCGACACCGACCGGGTCGCGCTGCGCGCCCGGCAGCACATCAGCGAGGCCGCCGATCTCTGGGTGAGCACCGGCCGGGTGCCCGCGCTGACCTACCGGGGCGTCGCGCTGGCCACCGCGACCGCGTGGGAGGCCGCCCACCCGGCCGAGGTCACGCCGCTGGAGCGGGAGTTCCTGCGGGCCGGGCGGCACGAGGAGCAGCGCGGGGTGCGGCGGTTGCGCTCGCTGGTCGCCGCGCTCACCGTGTTCGTGCTGATCGCGGCGCTGACCGGCGGGATCGCCTTGGTGCAGCGGCAGGAGGCGCTCACCTCGCGGGACGAGGCCACCTCGCGCCAGGTCGGTGAGCAGGCCGCCGGTCTGCTCGGCAGCGACCCCTCATTGGCCGGGCAGCTCGGGCTGGCCGCCTACCAGCTCGCGGGCACCCCGGCGGCGCGCGGCGCGGTGCTCTCCGCCTTCGCCACTGCCTACCCGACCCGGCTGCACGGCGGCGGCGAGCAGGTGGACGTGGTCGCGCTCCGGCCGGACGGCGGGCTGCTGGCCACCGGCAGCCAGGACGGGGTGGTGCAGCTGTGGGACGCC
The DNA here is from genome assembly GCF_030064675.1 of Crossiella sp. CA-258035. Lineage (GTDB taxonomy): Bacteria > Actinomycetota > Actinomycetes > Mycobacteriales > Pseudonocardiaceae > Crossiella. The sequence goes on along the minus strand of NZ_CP116413.1, from coordinate 1,227,753 downwards.
ACCGACGGGCGGCGCGGCGAGCCGCTGCGCACGCTGCCCAACACCGGGCGGGTCACCGGCCTGGAGTTCAGCCCGGACGGGCGCTGGCTCGCGCTCTCCAGCGCGGGCGGGGTGGCGCTGTGGGAGGTCGGGGCGCCGGTGCGGGCCAGGCAGCTGGCCGCGCTGCTGCCGCGGACCAAGGTGAACCAGCTGGAGTTCAGCCCGGACGGCACACTGCTGGCCACCGCGGGCTCGGCGGACGCGGTGACCCGGCTCTGGTCCCTGCGCGATCCCGCTGCGCCGCAACAGGTCTCGGTGCTTCCCGGGCACACCGGCGAGGTGTTCGGACTGGCCTTCAGCCCGGACGGCCCGACCCTGGCCACCGCGGGGCAGGACGGCGTGGTGCTCGGCTGGCGACTGGCCGACCCGGCCAACCCCGGTGCGCCGCACCACATCCTGACCGCGCGCGGGCCGGTCAGCGCGATCACCTACAGCCAGGACGGCCGCCGCCTGGTGGTCGCCGACGAGACGCACGCGCTGTGGCTGGCCGAGCGTGGCGCGGTGCGCACCATGCCCGCGCCGGACGTGCTGGTGCGCGGCCTGGCCTTCGGCCCGGACGCCGACCGGGTGGTGCTGGGCGCGAATGACGGGCTGCTGCGGGTGCTGGACCTGGTCTCCGGCCGGGAGATCCAGCGGCTGCGGCAGCCGAACCGGGTGCGCGCCATCGCCTTCGACCGGGCCGGGCGACTGCTCGCCTCCGCCAGCAGCGGCGGCCGCTCCTACCTGTGGCACGACCCGCTGGCCAACCCGGCGGGCGGGCCCAACGAGATCGACGGGGTGTTCGCGCACCAGGAGAGCAGCCTGCTGGCCACCACCGCGGTGCGCGCGCCGGAGGTCCGGCTGTGGCGCACCGACTGGTCCGGACTGCTCCCGCTGGGCACGCTGACCGGGCACACCGACGCGGTGCAGCACACCGCGTTCAGCGCCGACGGCCGCCGCCTGGCCACCGCGGCCAGGGACCGGACCGTCCGGCTGTGGGACCTGGCAGATCCGGACCACCCGGCACATCTGTCCACTATGGACGGTTATCGCGAGACCGTGGGCCGGGTCGCGCTCAGCCCGGACGGCAACCTGCTGGCCAGTGGCGACGACGCCGGGGACCTGGTGCTGTGGAACATCTCCGACCCGCGCGCGCCGAAGCGGCTGGCCATCCTGGCCGATGACTTCCGCACCGTGAACGCGGTGGCCTTCAGCCCGGACAGCCGCCGCCTGGCCTCCGGCAACACCGACCGCTCGATCCGGCTGTGGGACCTGGGCGAGCCGGGAAACCCGCGCCAGCAAGCCAAGATCACCGGTTTCCGGGAGGCGGTCACCGGGGTGTCGTTCAGCCCGGACGGGCAGCTACTGGCCGGCGCGAGCCTGGACCAGAGCGCCCGACTGTGGCGGGTCGGCGAGCCGGCGCGGCCGGTGCCGCTGGCCGTGATCAGCGGTCACCGCGGCCCGGTGCACACCGCCACGTTCAGCCCGGACGGCCGCACCCTGGTGACCACCGGCGGCGAGGGCACCGCCCGGCTGTGGGACCTGGCCGACCCGGCGAACCCCCAACTGCACGCCCCACTGACCAGCCCGGACGCCCCGGTCACCGCGGTCTTCCACACCGGCGGCAGGCGGATCGCGCTGGCCACGGGCGGGCACACCCTGCGGTTCTGGGACACCGATCCGGACGCCGCGGTGAACCGGCTGTGCGCGCTGACCGGGACGCCGATCACCGCGGAGGAGTGGTCGGCGCGGTTCCCGGACTACCCGTACCGCCCGCCGTGCCGGTGAGCAGCGGCAGCCGCACGCTGAACCGGGAGCCACTCCCGCCCGCCGCGCCGACCGCGCCCCCAGCGCCCTCGACCGCCGGACTCTCCGCGGCGATCGCGCCCCCGTGCGCGGTCACGATCTCCCGCGCGATGGACAACCCCAGCCCGCTCCCCCCGGTGGCCCGCGTGCGCGCGTCGTCGGCCCGCCAGAACCGGTCGAACACGTGCGGCAGGTCCGCCGCCCGGATGCCGCGCCCGGTGTCGGTCACGGTGAGCACCGCCATCCCGCCCTCGGCCCGCGCGGCCAGCTCGACCACACCACCGGCCGGGGTGGCCCTGATCGCGTTGCTCACCAGGTTGCCCAGCACCTGCCGCAGCCGGTTCGGATCCCCGGTCACCACCGGCGCTGGATCGTCCACAGTGGACACCAAGTCGACCCCGGCCGCGGTGGCCACCGCCTGGAAGCCGGTGCGGGTGGCCGCCACCACCTCGCCGAGGTCCACCGGTTCGTGCTGGTAGGACAGCGATCCGGCGTCGGCGAGGGCGAGCAGCTGGATGTCCTCGATCAGCCGCTGCTGCAACAGGGCTTCCTCGTGCAGCGAGTCGAACAGGTCCGGATCCGGCGGCAGCACGCCGTCCTTGAGCGCCTCCAGGTAGCCGCGGATGTTGGCCAGCGGGGTGCGCAGCTCGTGCGCGATGTCGGCGATCATCCGCCGCTGCCGTTCCTCGCTGCGCTGCAAGGAGTCCGCCATCCGGTTGAACGCCCCGGCCAGGTCGGCGATCTCGTCGTGGCCGCGCACCGGCACCCGCTCGGCCAGGTCACCGGCGCCGAGCCGGGTGGAGGCGGTCATCAGCGCGCCCACCGGCCGCAGCACCCGGCGGCTGACCAGCCACATGCCCAGGATCGCCACCAGCGCCACCCCGGCCGCGGCCAGCAGCGCGGGCAGCAGCGGCACGGTCCGCGCGGACAGCGGCTCGCCCGCGCCCATGGACAGCAGCAGCGGCGCGGGCATGATCTCCTGGACCTTGCTCCGGAACCTGCTGAGCACGCACTGCTCGGTGCTGCCACCCGGATTGACCTTGCACGCCTCGTAGGCCGCGCCCTCCGCCCTGACCATCTCCGCGGCGCGGAACTTGCCCGCGCACTCCGCCAGCGCCTGCTTGCGGCCCTGATCCGGATCGGGCCCGATCAGGTCCACCACCGGGATCCCGTCCGGCTTCGCCTGCTGCTCCACCGCGAAGCCCTTGTCGATCAGGCAGCTCGCGAGCTCGACGTCCTTGCGGTAGTTGAGCAAGCGGGACAGCCAGGTCTGCGTCGGGGCGGTGGTGTAGCCCTGTGCCGAGGTCGTCCCGGTGGTGAACGGGATGGACTGGGTGCTGGCCGGGGGCACGGTCCTGAAGGTCGTGAGGGTGGGCAGCGAGATCGAGCCGGAGAAGGCCTCCGGCGGCGGGACCGGAGTGGGCACCGGGTCGATCAGCAACGGCGTCCGGTTGCCCAGCGGCCGCGCGGGGCCGCCGTCCAGGGTGTCGCTGTCCACCACCACCTGACCGGCCATGGTGGTCAGCCGGATCCGTTGCCCGGTGCGGTCCCTGAGCGCGCGCACGGTGCCCGCGACGCCGTCCCACTTGCCGCGCACCGCGCCGTAGCCGACCAGCTCGTCCACAATGGACTTGGACACCGCCTGCTCGGCGGCCGCCTCGGAGGACACCTGCTGGCTGGCCTGGTACACGGTCAGCCAGGCGGTCAGCCCCGCGGACAGCACCGCGACCACCGCGGTGAGCATCAGCAGCCGGAACCGCAGGCTGCCGTGCCAGCGCGGACTCATCCGGCGTCCTCGGCCAGCTTGTACCCGCGCCCGCTCACCGTGAGCAGGTAGCGCGGCCGGGCCGGATCGTCCTCCACCTTGCGGCGCAGGTTCTTCACGTGCGCGTCCACCGTGCGCTCCAGCACGTGGTTGTCAAAACCGAAGGCGCGCTCCAGGATCTGGGCGCGGGTCAGCGGCACCCCCGGCTGCTGGGCCAGCGCGTGCAGGATGTCGAACTCCTTGGCGGTCAGTTCCACCAGCTCGCCGCGCAGCCGCACGGTGTACCGGGTCGGGTCGATCTCCAGCTCCCCCACCGTGATCAGCTCCGGCGCGGTCCGGTCGGCGGCGCGGCGCAGCAGCGCGCGCACCCTCGCGGTCAGCTCGGCCGGGCTGAACGGCTTGACCATGTAGTCGTCCGCGCCCAGGTCCAGCCCCAGCAGCAGGTCCGACTCGGTGGAGCGGGCGGTGAGCATCAGGATCGGCACCTTGGACTCCGCGCGCAGGATGCGGCACACGTCCAGGCCGTCCACCTCGGGCATCATCACGTCCAGCACGATCAGGTCCGGCCGCCTGGAGCGGGCCAGTTCCAGCGCGGTCCGCCCGTCCGCGCAGGCGAGCACGCTGTGCCCGGCGCGTTCCAGGTAGACGCGGATCAGGTGCGCCTGCTTCTGGTCGTCCTCGGCGAGGAGGATGCGCGCGCTCACCGGCCCAGTGTCGCAGCCGCCCCGCCCGGCGCCGTGAAGAAATGGTGAAGGGCGGCCGCGGTTGCCGTGAAATCACCCGCCCGCGTCTGATCGCACCGCCCCCGCACGGCTTCTTCGTCAGTTCTTCATCACGCCGTTCCTAGCTTCGCGGTCATGAGTCGCAAGTGGACAGCCGCCCTGTTCGTCCTGCTCACCGTGGCCGTCGCCGGCTGCCAGCGAGCGCCGGAACCAGGCGTGGCCGGGTTCGGCGCCCAGCCGCACGTGGTCAGCCCCGAGGTCAGGGTGGACACCCCTGGCGAGTACTCCTGGTCGCTGCGGGAGACCAAGACCGGTGCGGTGCGCGGCTCGGCCAACCAGGACCGCTTCGCCAACACGGTGGAGTCGATGATCAAGGCCTGGATCGCCTTCGACTTCCTCAACGGCCTCGGCCAGGCCAAGCCCAGCCCGGCCGACCTGACCAGCCTGCACCGCATGATCCACGTCTCCGACGACCAGGCCGCGCAACGGCTCTACCGCCAGCGCGGCTCGGACCAGGTGATCCAGCGGCTGATCCGCACCTGCGGCCTGACCGGCACCACGATCAAGACCGGCTGGTGGTCCAAGACCAGGATGACCGCCGATGACGCGACCAGGATGGGCCAGTGCCTCTTCGACGGCCGCCAGCTCAGTCCACAGTGGACGAAGTGGCTGCGCGAGGAGATGCGCACCGTGGACCGCAGCAACGCCTTCGGCATCGCCGAGGCCCGCGGCCTGGCCGGCAAGCCGCTCGCGATCAAGAACGGCTGGACCGAGCACGGGGCCACGAACAACTGGGCGGTGAACTGCCTCGCGGTGTGGGAGGACAAGGTGCTCGCCGTGCTGGTCAGCTACCCGGCCAAGCTCGGCCAGGCGCACGGCGCCTCGGTCTGCCGCCAGGTAGCCGAGCAGCTGTTCCCGGTCTAGGCGTCGAACAGCGCGCTGACCGACTCGCCGTTGTGGATGCGCCGCATCGCCTCGGCCAGCGCGGGCGCGATGGAGAGGACCTTCAGCTTGGGCACCCGCTCACCGGCCGGAATCGGCACCGTGTTGGTGCACACGATCTCCAGCACGTCCGGCTGGTCGCCGATCCGCTTGAGCGCGCCCGAGGAGAACAGCCCGTGCGTGCAGGCCACCCTGATGGTGCGCGCGCCCAGCTCGCGCAGCCGGTCCAGCAGCTCCAGTACGGTACTGCCCTTGGCGATCTCGTCGTCCAGCACGATGATGTCCCGCCCGGCCACCTCGCCGATCACCGAGCTGATGGTCACCTTGTCGTCGGCGAAGCGCTGCTTGGCCCCCGCGGCCACCGGCACACCGAGCAGCCGGGCGAAGTGCGAGGCTTCCTTGGCGTTGCCCAGGTCCGGCGAGACCACGGTGGTGTTGCCCAGGTCGTGCTGCCGGAAGTGCCCGGCCAGCTCGCGCAGCGCGTGCAGGTGGTCCACCGGCACGCTGAAGAACCCGTGCACCTGCGGCGAGTGCAGCGTCATCGCCAGCACCCGGTTGGCCCCCGCGGCCACCAGCAGGTCGGCCACCAGCCGCCCGCCGATGGAGATCCGCGGCGCGTCCTTCTTGTCCGAGCGCGCGTAGGCGTAGTGCGGCATCACCACGGTGGTGCGCGCCGCCGAGGCCCCGCGCGCCGCGTCCAGCATCAGCAGCAGCTCGACCAGGTTCTCCTGCACCGGCGTCACCAGTGGCTGGATCAGGAACACGTCCCGCTGCCGGCAGTTGGCCTGCAACTGCACCTCGATGCAGTCGTTGGCGAAGCGCTGGGTCCGCACCGGCCGCAGCGGCACTTCCAGCTGGGCGCAGATCTCCGCGGCCAGCTCGGGGTGCGCACTGCCACTGAAGACCGCGATGTCCCGCACGAACCTGCTCCCTCAGACGACAACTCGTGACGCCCCGCATGCTAGTGCGCGATCGGGCAAAACCCCTGGTGAAGGTGGCCGGGGACACGCTCACGACCGGGTAGCCGACCGGCCCGTGGCGACCCGCCGGGCGGAGCGGGGCGACACGGGCCGGTTCAGGCAGTCACTGGCAGCGCTGGGCAGTCACTGACAGCGCTGCGCGGGGAAGTTCGCGGCCACCGGGAACTTGCGCAGTCCCCGGATGGAGTTGGTCTCCCGCCGTTCCAGCGGACCGGCCTGCCGCAGCAACGGCATCCGCTCGGCCAGGGTGCGGAAGACCAGCTCGCCCTCGATCCGGGCCAGCCGCGCGCCGAGGCAGTAGTGGATGCCGCTGGAGAAGGCCAGGTGCTCCGGTCCGGTGCCGCGGGTGATGTCGAACTTGGCCGGCTCCTCGTAGACCTCGGGGTCGCGGTTGCCCGCGGCCAGCAGCACGCCGACGAGCTGACCGGCCTTGATGGTCTCGCCCGCGAGCTCGACGTCGGTGTGCGCGACCCGCATGGAGGCCTGCACCGGCGGGTCGTAGCGCAGCACCTCCTCCACCGTGGAGGCGGCCAGCTCCGGCTTGGCGCGCAGCTGAGCCCACTGCTCGGGGTGCGCCAGCAGCGCGCGCACGCCGTTGCCGATCAGGTTCACCGTGGTCTCGAACCCGGCCACCAGCAGCAGCAGCGCGCAGCCGTGCAGCTCGTGCGCGGTCATCTTCTCCTCACCGACCGCGCCCGCGAGGCTGCTGATCACGTCGTCGCCGGGTTCCTTTGCACGCTCATGCAACAGTCGGTCGAACAGCGATACCAGGTCCGCGCCGACCTCGATCAGATCCTTGGCCTGGCGGATGGAGTGCACGCCGCTGAGGCCCTCGCCGATCATCGCGCCGTACTCGGCGAAGGCGGCCCGGTCCGGCTCCGGGATGCCCAGCAGGTCGCTGATCACCGTGATCGGCAGTGGCGCGGCCAGGTCGCGGACCAGGTCGAAGCTCTCCTGCTGCTCCACCTCGTCCAGCAGCGAGTCCACGATCTGCTGCACCCTCGGCCGGTAGCCGTCGACCCGGCGCGGGTTGAACGCGGGCGCGGCCAGCCTGCGCAGCCGGGTGTGGTCCGGCGGGTCCATGTCCAGGAAGCTTTCCGGGTAGTTCTGCGACACCACGGCCATCGCACCGCCCAGCGGCGCGGTGCCGTCGGCGTTCTTCATGCCGAAGCGGCGGTCCCGCAGCACCTGGTTGCACAGGGCGAAGGAGGTGGTGGCCCAGGTGCCGCTGAGCCCGCGGTAGAGCGGGCCCTTCTCCCGCATCCGTTCGTAGAGCGGATACGGGTCGTCCCGCCATTTCGGGTGCTCCACCTGCACGAGCAGATCGCCGAGTCCGCCGAGCAGCCAGTTCGCGGCCTTGGCAGCCTGGATCTGCGAGCCGAGCCGAAGGGAGGCGGCGGGGCCCAGGTTGTTCATCGGTGTCCTCTCATCGAGTGTTCGCCTTCTCCGGCGCCGGAGCGAACGGCGCCTGCGAAGGTTCGATCCGGCGCAGCCCCGGGGTGAGGGCGGCGTAGGCGGTGGCCAGCAGGCAGCCGGCGCCGATGATGACGAAAGCCGTTGCGGGACCGGAGAATTCGACGATGGGACCGGCGACCACCGCGCCCAGCGGGCTGGCCGCCAGGGACAGCGAGGCGACCGTGCCGATCACCCGGCCGCGCATGTGCTCCGGCGTGCGCTCCTGCATGACCACCGCGGTGACCGGGTTGATCGGGCCGGAGACCACACCGGTGATCAGCGCCAGGGTGAGCAGCCAGCCGAACTCGGTGCTCAGCGCGAAACCGCAGAAGGCCACCGAGGTCAGCAGCAGCGCGCCCAGCAGCGAGGCGCGGCGGGAGGCCCACCTGGCGATCACGCCGTAGCCGATGGCGCCGATGATGCCGCCGACGGCGAAGAGCGCGAGCACAAAACCGGTCTGCTCGGGCCGCCCGGCCTGGAACATCATCGCGGGCATGATCACCGAGGTGATCGGGGCCAGGAACAGCACGATCAGCATGCCGGTGAGCGCGGTGGCGCGCAGCGCGCCCTCGGTCCAGACGAACTTCAGGCCCTGCCACACCGACTGCCAGTACGGCTCGGCAGGCGGCCGGTCCGCGCCCCTGACCTCGGTGGAGGGCACCACGGCGAAGGTGAGCAGCGAGGCCAGGAAGAACATGATCACGGTGGCCCACAAGGTGTTCATCGGCCCGATCACCGCGATCAGCACACCGGCGAGTCCTGGACCGGCCACGCCGCCGATCCCGTCCACCGCCTCACCCCAGGAGTTGATCTTCTCGAGGGGTAGCTTCGCGCGGGCCGCCACATCCGGCCGCAGCGACTCGCGCGCGGCCATGCCGGGGCCGTCGAAGACCGCGCCGAGCGCGACCAGCGCCAGGATCACCGGGATGCCAAGGCCCACGGTCATGTCCAGCAGCGGCAGCGCGGCCACCGCGGCGGCGCTGAGCAGGTCGGCGGCCACGCTGGAGCGCCGCCGCCCGAACCGGTCCACCAGCGCCCCGCCGAAGAGCGCGGACAGCACCAGCGGAGCGGCGGCCGCGGCCGCGACCACACCCGCGAGCACGGCGCTACCCGTGCGCTGCAACACCAGGATCGGCATCGCGACACCCACGATCGCGTTACCGGTGACGGACAGCGCCGTCGAGCCGAGCAGGCCCCAGACAGGTACCCGGGAGGGGCGCGCGGCCCCCTGGTCCGATTGGACGTCCACGCATCAAACGATACACCGATGTCTCATTTTTGACCGCTGGGTTCCCACCCGGCTCGACCGACCGCACCCGATCGAGCGGACGCGGATAGCCTCAGCCGGGTGGCGAGTGAGAAGCAGCGGAACGCCCTGCCGATCAAGGAAGTCGAGCGCTGGTTCCTGCGCGAGGGCATGCCTTTTGTGGTCCGGAACATGCGCAAGCACCCGGTGCTCGCCCGGTCCCTTCCAGCGCTGATGTTCTTCCTGGGCGGCGTGCTCGGCTACACCGCGGTGACCGTGGCCTGGCGCTGGAGCCCGCCCTACCGCCACCTGCCCAACGCTCAGGCGGACGCGTTGATGGCCGAGTCCGACGCCTACTCGCTCACCGGATTGGGTGTGGCCACTGTCACAGCGGTCGGCTTCGCGCTGCTGTTCCTCTGGCTGCGCACCGGCCGCCGCTACCTGCGCAGCCGCACCGCGGGCATCACCGGCGCCGTGACCACCCTGCTGCTGCCCCCGCTGCTGGAGGTGCTGACCAGCTGGAACCTGGCCGGCGCGCGGGAGGACCTGGTCATCGGCGCCGCGCTGATCCTGGTGGTCTACGCCTTCACCAGGGCGGGCATCGGCTCGCTGGTGCACTGGGCCTGCTGGCACCTGGTGCCGCACCTGGGCAACCTGGGCAGGCTGGTCACCAGGGCGGTGCCGCTGCTGCTGCTCCTGGTCACCTTCCTGTTCATCAACACCGAGAACTGGCAGATGTCCGGCAACCTGGACCGGCCCCGGCTGTGGGGCATCGCCTGGTTCTTCATCGTGATCATCGCGCTGTTCCTGTGCGTGCGGCTGCCCGAGGAGCTGAAGAAGCTGCGGGTGGAGATCACCCCGGACTCGGTGCGCGCGGCCTGCGCGGGCACCGAGCTGGGCAGGCTGGCCGAGCAGCTGCCGGATGAGGACCTGAACTTCGACCGGCACCCGATGAAGCTGGGCGAGCGGCTCAACGTGCTGCTCATCGCCTTCGTCAGCCAGGGCCTGCAGATCGCCCTGCTCGGCCTGCTGGTGTTCCTGTTCTTCGTCACCTTCGGCGCGATCGCGATCAAGGACTCGGTGGCCGAGGCCTGGGTGGGCCATCCGCTCACCGAGGGCACCTTCTTCACCATCCCGATCCCGATCGAGGGGGTCAGCAACGAGCTGATCCAGGTCTCCATCGTGATGGCCGCCTTCTCCGCGCTGTACTTCGCGGTCTACGCGGTCAACGACGCCGGCTACCGGGAGCAGTTCTTCGAGGAGATCCTGGAGGAGCTGCAGAAGGTGCTGCTGGCCAGGGAGTGCTACCTCCGGCTGCTGGAGGTCGACGGGCCGCAGTCCCCCGAAGGATGGACCAAGCTCGCCCAGGTCACCCAGCGGAGCTAGCTCTGTTACTCCCCCAGGTAGCCCGCCGGAGTGGACCTGCGCGCGGTCCACTTCCCGGCCACCTCCGGCGCGTACCCTCGCGCAGTGTCGACGACGGAAGAACCGGTCGCGCTCGCCGGGGTTGACCCCGCCCGTGGCCTGACCGCAGAGCAGGTACGGCAGCGCGTCGCGGCCGGCCAGTCCAACGACGTGCCGGCCAGGGCCAGCCGCAGTGTCGGCGAGATCATCCGGGCCAACGTGTTCACCCGGTTCAACGCGATCATCGGGGTGCTCTTCGCGATCATCCTGGTCATCGGGCCGATCCAGGACGGCCTCTTCGGCGTCATCATCGTGATCAACACGCTGATCGGCATCGTGCAGGAGGTGCGCGCCAAGCGCACCCTGGAGCGGCTGGCCATCGTCGGCGAGGCCAAGCCGACGGTGCGCCGCGACGGGCAGGCGGTGGAGGTCTCCCCGCACGAGGTCGTGCTGGACGACGTGATCGAGATCGGGCCCGGCGACAAGATCGTGGTGGACGGCCAGGTGCTCGCCGCCGAGGCCATGGAGGTCGACGAGTCGCTGCTCACCGGCGAGTCCGACCCGGTGGTCAAGCAGCCGGGCGACGAGGTGATGTCGGGCAGCTTCGTGGTCGCCGGCACCGGGGCCTACCAGGCCACCAAGGTCGGGCGGCAGGCGTACGCGGCCCGGCTGGCCGAGGAGGCCAGCAAGTTCACCCTGGTCTCCTCCGAGCTGCGCTCCGGCATCGACAAGATCCTGCGCATCATCACCTGGATGATCGTGCCGATCGGCGCGCTCACCATCTACAGCCAGCTCGCTGACAACAAGGACGTGCCGGACGCGATCCGCCGCATGGTGGCCGCGCTGGTGCCCATGGTGCCCGAGGGCCTGGTGCTGCTGACCAGCATCGCCTTCGCCGTGGGGGTGGTCCGGCTCGGGCGGCGGCAGTGCCTGGTGCAGGAGCTGCCCGCGATCGAGGGCCTGGCCCGGGTGAACGTGGTGTGCGCGGACAAGACCGGCACGCTGACCGAGAACGGCATGCGACTGGCCGAGGTCCGGCCGCTGGACGGCCACGCCACCGCCGAGATCGGCACCGCGCTGGCCGCACTGTCCACAGTGGACCCACGACCGAACGCCAGCCTGCAGGCCATCGCCGAGGCGCACCCCGGCGGCGCGGACTGGACGGTCAGCGCGATCGCGCCGTTCTCCTCGGCCCGCAAGTGGAGCGGGGCCAGCTTCCACGGCGACGGCGACTGGGTGCTCGGCGCGCCGGACGTGTTGCTGGACAACGACTCCCCGGTGCGCGCCGAGGCCGAGCAGACCGGCTCGCAGGGCCTGCGGGTGCTGCTGCTGGGCCGGGCGAGCTGTGCGGTGGACGACGGCGCCGCGCCCGGCGTGGTCACCCCGGTGGCGCTGGTGGTGCTGGAGCAGAAGGTCCGCCCGGACGCCAAGGACACACTGGACTTCTTCGCCGCGCAGGACGTCGCGGTGAAGGTGATCTCCGGCGACAACGCGCTCTCCGTCGGCGCGGTGGCCGCCTCACTGTCCCTGCCCGGCGCGGACCGGCCGGTGGACGCGCGCACCCTGCCGGAGGGCAAGGAGAACCTGGCCGGGCCGGTGAACGACGGCGTGGTCTTCGGCCGGGTCACCCCGGCGCAGAAGCGGGACATGGTCGGCGCGCTCCAGTCCCGCGGGCACACCGTGGCGATGACCGGCGACGGCGTGAACGACGTGCTCGCGCTCAAGGACGCCGACATCGGCGTGGCCATGGGCGCGGGCAGCCCGGCCACCCGGGCGGTGGCGCAGATCGTGTTGCTGGACAACAAGTTCGCCACCCTGCCGTACGTGGTGGCCGAGGGCCGCCGGGTGATCGGCAACATCGAGCGGGTGGCCAACCTGTTCCTCACCAAGACGGTGTACTCGGTGCTGCTGGCGGTGCTGGTGATCATCGCCCAGGTGCCGTACCCGTTCTACCCCAGGCATTCCACCCTGTTGAACGCCTTCACCATCGGCATCCCGGCCTTCTTCCTGGCCTTGGCGCCCAACACCGAACGCGCCCGCAGCGGCTTCGTGGCCAGGGTGATGCGGCTGGCCGTGCCGGCCGGCGCGATCGCCGCGGTGGCCACCTTCACCAGCTACCTGCTCGCGCTCAACGACTCGACCGCGACCCAGGACCAGCAGAGCACGGCCGCGGTGGTGACGCTGTTCCTGGTGGCCTTCTGGGTGCTCGCGGTGATCGCCCGCCCGTACGCCTGGTGGAAGGTCGCGCTGCTGCTGGTGATGGCCGGCGGCTTCGCCTTCGCCACCCTCATCCCGTTCGGCCAGGAGTTCTTCAAGATCGACCCGAACCACTCGCCCACCCTGCTGCTGGCCTTCCTGGTGGCCGGGGTCGGCATGCTGCTGATCGAGCTGAGCTGGTGGCTGGACGGCTGGCTGCGCCAGGAGAAGGAGCGCCTGGCCGAGGCCGCCTGACCTGGCCGAAAGTACAACAAAAAGAAACAGGGTGAACGCACCGAGCCGCCACTCGGTGCGTTCACCCCTACCCTGGATCGGCGGTAGCCATCCAGGGAGCTCATTCTGACTGACTGATCAGACAGTAAGCCTTGGACCTGCGGTTCGTCAAGAAGCGCCCCGGATGAATACGTTGTCATCCGGACGCTACTCCATGTTGACCAACCTGGGCCATGCCGTATTGACAGCTCGGTCCGCCCTCGTTGCACTGTGCGTGCTTGTGTCTGTTTCCGTTGATTTCTGACCGGTTGACCGCCACGCCGACCCGAGGAGACCGGATGACTTCGCTGACCGGACGGCGGTGCGCCGCGCTGGCCACCGCGTTCGCCGTGGCCCTGAGCGGCGGGGTGGCGGCCACCGCGCCGCGGGCCGCCGCCGCCCCCGAACCCCCGGCCACCACCATCGACGACGGGCTCGCGCTGACCCCGCCGATGGGCTTCAACAACTGGAACACCACGCACTGCCGGGCCGAGTTCAACGAGAAGATGATCACCGATATGGCGGACATCTTCGTCGACCGCGGCCTCAGGGCGGCGGGCTATTCCTACGTCAACATCGACGACTGCTGGGCGCTGCCGGAGCGCGCCGCGGACGGCAACCTGGTGCCCGACCCGGTGCGCTTCCCGCGCGGCATCAAGTGGCTGGCCGACTACGTGCACGGCAAGGGCCTGAAGTTCGGCATCTACACCAGCGCGGGCACCAAGACCTGCAACAAGGCCGGCGGCTTCCCCGGCGGCCTCGGCCACGAGCGGCAGGACGCGGCGCTGTTCGCCTCCTGGGGCGTGGACTACCTCAAATATGACAACTGCAACAACCAGGGCGTGGACGCGAAACTGCGCTACACCGCGATGCGGGACGCGCTCAAGGCCACCGGCAGGCCGATCGTGTTCTCCATCTGCGAGTGGGGCCAGAACAAGCCCTGGGAGTGGGCCAAGGACGTCGGCCACCTGTGGCGGACCACCGGCGACATCAACGACACCTGGGCCAAGACCGTGGACCTGTTGAAACGCAACATGGTGCTGGCCGACCACGCCGGGCCGGGGCACTGGAACGACCCGGACATGCTGGAGGTGGGCAACGGCAGGCAGACCACCACCGAGTACCGGTCCCAGTTCGCGCTCTGGTCGATCATGGCCGCCCCGCTGCTGATCGGCGCGGACCTGCGCAAGGTCTCGCCGGAGCACTTCGAGATCCTGACCAACAAGGAGATCATCGCGATCGACCAGGACAAGCTCGGCAGGCAGGGCAAGCCGATCCGGGTGGCGAACGGGCACTACGTCTTCGTCAAGCCGCTGGCCAACGGCGACCGCGCGGTCGCGCTGTTCAACGAGACCGACCAGCCCGCCCGGATCAGCGCCACCGCGGCCGAGGCCGGCCTGCCCACCTCCGCCGGGTACAAGATCCGCGACCTGTGGACCGGGCAGGACGCGCACACCGCCGGCACCATCGCCGCCACGGTCCCGCCGCACGGCACCGCGATCTACCGGGTCTCCGCCGACCGCGGCTGGCCGCTGTACCCGCCCGCGGTGGACAGCCACACCGACCTGGAGCTGCTCTACCCCGGCGCCGCGCCGGTGGTCACCCCGGGCAAGCCGGCCAAGGTGACCGCCTCGGTGCACAACGCGGGCAGGCTGCCCGCCCTGTTCGCCAACACCAAGATCACCGCGCCGGAGGGCTGGACGGTCCGGGCGGAGTCAGGGACGAGCACCCCGGTGCTGCGGCCGGAACAGACCTGGCAGACCCGGTTCGCGATCACCGCACCGGCCGGGACCAAGCCCGGCAGCTACCCGGTGACCAGCACCGTCACCTACCACGGGCACCGGCCGGTGACCCGGACCCAGACCTTCGACCTGCTGGTGCCCGAGCCCGCGCCGAGCGGCACCGTGCAGCTGTCGGAGACCAGGTGGCTGCGCTCGGCCAACGGGTTCGGGCCGGTGGAGGTCAACACCAGCAACGGCGAGAGCAAGGCAGGCGACGGCAGGCCGATCACCATCAACGGGGTGGTCTTCGCCAAGGGTCTCGGCGTGCACGCGCCGAGCACGGTGGAGTACCACCTGGGCGGCCGCTGCTCGACGGTCTCCGCGCAGGTCGGCGTGGACGACGAGAAGAACGCCGGCTCGGTGGTCTTCCAGGTCTACGCGGACGCGGCCAAGGTCGCCGACAGCGGCGTGCTGACCGCGGCAGACCCGGCAGAACCGTTGCAGGCCAACGTCTCCGGCGCCACCCTGCTCCGGCTGGTGGTCACCGACGCCGGTGACGGGCAGAGCAACGACCACGCCGACTGGGCCGATGTCCGGCTGAGCTGCGAGTAAGACAAATCGGACCCCGCTTGCCGACCATCAACCCTTGACGGCCGGTGAGCGGGGTCACTAACATCCGTCCCACTGTTAGGAAACTAACCTAACAATGTTGTGAACCAACCGCCGCCACGCACCGCCGCAAACTCGCACAGCTCGGCGGCCCCACCCTGCCCTGGGGCTCCGGACGAGAGGAGCGCAAACGATGGGACGGCTCAAGGTAGTCAGGCGTGCACTCGGCGTCATCGCCGCCGCCGCACTGGCCACAACCGGTGTGCTTGCCACCAGCGCACAGGGCTCTCCTACCCCCGAACCGGCGGTGGCGAACGCCGCCACCGCACCGCTGGGGCCGGCCGCCCTGCCACCCGGCACCCCCGCGGCGATCAACGGCCAGCTCAAGGTCTGTGGCCTGCAACTGTGCAACAAGAACGGCAAGCCGATCCAGCTGCGCGGCATGAGCACGCACGGCATCCAGTGGTACAGCCAGTGTCTGAAGACCGCTTCGCTGGACGCGCTGGCCAAGGACTGGGGCGGCGACGTGCTGCGCATCGCGATGTACATCCAGGAGGGTGGTTATGAGACCAACCCCCGGAAGTTCACCGACATGGTGCACGGGTACATCGAGGAGGCCACCAAGCGCGGCCTCTACGCGCTGATCGACTGGCACCAGCTCAACCCTGGCGACCCGAACCACAACACCGCGCGGGCCAAGACCTTCTTCAAGGAGATCGCCCAGCGGCACAAGGACAAGACCAACATCATCTACGACATCGCCAACGAGCCCAACGGGGTGTCCTGGGCGAAGATCAAGACCTACGCCGAGGCCGTCATGCCGACCATCCGCGCGGAGGACCCGGACAGCCTGATCCTGGTCGGCACGCACGGCTGGGGCTCGCTCGGGATCTCCGACGGCCGCAACGAGCAGGACATCATCAACAACCAGATCAAGATCCCGAACATCATGTACACGTTCCACTTCTACGCGGCCTCGCACAAGCAGCAGTACCTGGACGCGTTCACCCGCGCGGCCGCCAAGCTGCCGCTGTTCGTGACCGAGTTCGGCACCCAGACCGCCACCGGTGACGGCGGCAACGACTTCACCTGGTCGCAGAAGTACCTCGACTTCATGAAGCAGAAGAAGATCAGCTGGACCAACTGGAACTTCTCCGACGACAACCGCTCCGGCGCGGTCTTCAAGCCGGGCACCTGTGCCGGCAACAACTTCAGCGGCACCGGCGTGCTGAAGCCGGCCGGCGCCTGGATCCGGGAGCGCATGCGCACCCCGGACGAGTTCTGAGGCGAACCTCCACAGGAAAAGCCCGGGGGACCGTCCACACCAGACGGTCCCCCGGGCCCTTTACCGCGTGTTGGCCGATCTCGTACGGTGCGTTGGCCGTTGTGGACGGTGCGTTTGCCGTTGTGGGACACCGGCTTTCGGCTCGTAGGTGCCGGCACCGCCCACAACGGCCAACGAGGCGTACGAGATCGGCCAACACGGCGTCCACAACGGCCAACACTCCGGGGGGTTGGTCAGGTGACCGGGAGCGTGTCGCTGCCGAGGACCAGGCGGAGGAAGGCCTGGGCGGAGGGGCTGACGTGTTCGCCGGAGCGCAGCGCGATGCTGGCCTCCCAGTTCGGCGCGGCCGGGTTGAGCTCGGCGATGCAGACCGGGAAGCCCTTCTTGTAGGCCATCGGCCGGGGCACCACCGCGACGCCGAGGCCGTGCCCGACCAGCTCCAGCAGGCTGTGCACGTCGTTGAGCTCCAGGGCCACCCTGCGGGTCATGCCCTGGGCGGCGAAGACCCGGTCGGTGAGCTGGCGGGCGCCCCAGTCGCTCTGGAAGTCCACGAACACCTCATCGGTCAGCTCCGCCCACTCCACCCGGTCCCGCCGGGCGAAGCGGTGCTCGCGGCCGCAGACCAGCAGCATCGGCTCGGTGGCCAGGTGGGCCAGGCTGACGCCGTCGGGGGCCGGGCGGGGCTGGTCGACCAGGGCCAGGTCCAGCCGGCCCGCTTTCACCCCTTCGATGAGCTTGGCGCCGCCGGACTGGGTCAGCCGGACCTCGACGCCGGGGTGCGCGGCGTGGAAGCGGGCCAGCAGCGCGGGGGCGTCGATCACGCCGAGGCACTGCACCATGCCCACCGACAGGGTGCCGCGCAGCACGCCCTGCACCGCGGCCACCGCGTCCTTGGCCGCGGCCACGCTGACCAGTGTGCGCCTGGCCTCCACCAGCAGCGCGCGTCCCGCCTCGGTGAGTTCCACCCGTCGGGTGCTGCGCACGAACAACGGCGCGCCGAGTTCGCGTTCCAGTGCTTTGATCGAGGCGGAGAGACCGGACTGCGCGACCCGCACCCGCTCGGCGGCTCGTGTGAAGTGCCGTTCTTCCGCTACCGCGACGAAGTACTCCAGGTGCCGAAGCTCCACGACTGTGCACGTTAGCCGATGAGTGCCAGCAGGTTCTGCTGTTGGACTCAACCGAGACCACACCGCAAGCTGGAGAAACGCCCACAGCTGAGGACAGGAGCAAGTATGAGGACTCGCCGCATCGGCGACGTCGAGGTGAGCGCGATCGGCCTGGGCGCGATGCCCATGTCATCGGAGTTCGGCAAGGACCGGCAGGCGTCGCTGACCACCGTGCACGCCGCGCTGGAGGCCGGGGTCACGCTCATCGACACCGCGGACGCCTACTGCACCAGCAGCGCCGACTTCGGGGACAACGAGCGCTTCGTGGCCGAGGTGCTGGCCGCCTACCCAGGTGACACCAGCGCGGTGCTGGTGGCCACCAAGGGCGGGCACACCCGCGACGAGCAGGGGGCCTGGGGCCTCAACGGCGACCCCGGCTACCTGAAGCAGGCCTGCGATGCCTCGCTGAAGCGGCTCGGCGTGGACGTGATCGGCCTCTACCAGTTCCACCGGCCGGACCCGAGGGTGCCGATCGGTGACTCGGTGAGCGCGCTGCGCGACCTGCTGGACGCCGGGAAGATCCGCTACGCCGGGGTGTCCAACTTCAACCCGGCCGAGATCCGGCAGGCCAACGAGATCCTCGGCGGCAGGCTGGTCTCGGTGCAGAACCAGTACTCCCCCGCCTTCCGCTCCAGCGAGCCGGAGCTGGCGCTGTGCGCCGAGCTGGGCATCGCGTTCCTGCCCTGGAGCCCGCTGGGCGGCATCGCCAAGGCGGCCGAGCTGGGCAGCGGGTTCGCCGCCTTCGCCGAGGTCGCCGACGGCCGCGGGGTGAGCCCGCAGCAGGTCTGCCTGGCCTGGATGCTGGCCAAGTCCGAGGTGGTCATCCCGATCCCGGGCGCCAGCCGGACCGCCTCGGTGCTGGACTCGGTCGCCGCGGTGCACCTGGAGCTCAGCGCGGAGGAGATCGCGCACCTGGACCGGATCTAGCCCGCGCACGCCGCCGCCCGTGTCCACAGTGGACACGGGCGGCCGTCCCGGTGGCTCAGTAGCCGCCGGTCGCGCCGCCGCCCTTGGCGCTGCCACCGGCCGCGTTCTTGGCCTTCTTGCCGTCGGGGGCCGCGACGAACCAGGTGCCCTGCACGGCCTGGCCCTTGGTGTCACCGGCCTTGGCGTCCTGGGTGAAGCGGTACAGCGGCCAGCCGCCGAGGGTCACCTGCTCGGAGCCGTCGGGCCGCTTGACCGAGCCGACCAGCGCGGAGTCCACGCCCTGCACGGTGACGTTGCCGTTGACCAGCACCGGCGGCCAGGCTTCCAGGCACTTGCCCGCGCAGTTGGACTTGGACGGCTTGGCGGTGTCCTTGTCGAAGCGGTACAGGGTCAGGCCGTTGACGTCGGTGACGATGTTGCCCAGCTCGCTGGAGGCCACCGCGTTGAGCGTGGCCGCGGCGTTCTGGCCGCCGCCGCTGCTCGCCTTGGCCTTCTTGCCCTCCGGGGTGGCCGCGAACCAGGTGCCCTGCACGCCCTGGCCCTTCGCCTCACCCGGCGCGGTGTCCTTGGCGAAGGTGTAGAGCGGCCAGCCGGCCAGGGTCAGCTGCTCGGTGCCGTCGGCCCGCTTGAGCGACCCCACCAGCGCGGAGTCCACGCCCTGCACCGTAGGCTGCCCCTCGACCAGCGCCGGGGGCCAGGCCTCGAGGCACTTGTCCGCGCAGTTGGACTTCGGCGGCTTGGCGGTGTCCTTGTCGAAGCGGTACAGGGTCCTCCCGTTGCCGTCGGTGACGACCTCGCCCAGCTGCGCCATGGTCGAGACGTTCAGCGTGGCCGGCGCCGGGGCCTGGCTGCTGGTGGGCTGCGGCGTCGGCGCCGGCGGCTGGAGCTGGGGTGCGGCACCGTCCACTCCGGACCCACACGCGCCGGCCAGCAGCACGGCGGACACAGCGGAAACTGCCATGATCATGGTGCGCACGCGTCGAGTCTGCACGGCTCATCCCTCCACGAAGTCCTCGGTGTCCCGCCCAGCAGGCGGACGCCGTGGAATACGAGCCCATCGGCCGCGCGGGTTCAGCTCGACGGCAGAAACGGCCGAATGTCCTAGAACAACCCAGCTTCCTGAACCGGAACCGCGGACTCCTCGTATCCCACGGGAAGGACGCCCTGTGAGCAGCGCGAAGGAGCGAGGCCAGATGAGTCGCCGACGAAAGGCAGCGCGGTGAACGTACGGCGCTTCGGCAAGCCGGAGAAGCGCAAGGACGAAGCGGAGCGCCAGCTCATCGCGCTGCTGTACCGCCAGTACGGCCAGGTGCTGATGCGGCACGCGATGCGCCTCACCGGCAACGACAAGTACTGGGCCGAGGACGTGGTGCAGGAGACGCTGCTGCGGGCCTGGCGGCACGCGGAGAAGCTGGACCGCGATCCGGACCTGTTGCGCGCCTGGTTGTTCACCGTGGCCCGCCGGATCGTCATCGATGCCCGCCGCAGCAAGGGAATCCGGCCGCAGGAGGTGGATCCGGCGCCCCTGGAGGTGCTGCCGGAGCCCGCGCGCACCGACGAGGCGCTCTCCCGCATCGTGATCAAAACAGCGCTGGACAGCCTCAGCGCCGAGCACCGGGAGGCGGTCGAGCAGACCTACCTCCGGGACCGCTCGGTGACCGAGGCCGCCGCCGTGCTGGGCGTTCCGCCTGGCACAGTGAAGTCGCGGGTGTTCTACGCGCTGCGGGCACTGCGCCGGACCTTGGAAGAACAGGGAGTCACGCCATGACGCCGCCGATCGACCACACGGACGTGGGCGCCTACGTCCTCGGCGTGCTGGACGCGCACGAGGCCGAGGCGTTCGAGGCCCACCTGCTCGGCTGCGAGCTCTGCCAGGCGGAGCTGAAGTCGCTGTCCGCGCTGCCCGACCTGCTCGACGAGCTGCGCGAACCGCCCTCGGCCCCCGCGCCGGTCGCGGTGGAGATGCCCAGGCTGCTGGACGAGGTGGCCGCGCGCCGCCGCAGGCGCCGGATCGTCACCTGGGTGGCCGCGGCCGTCGCGACCATCGCGATCATCGCCGGTCCGATCGTGACCGCGGCGCTGACCGCGACCGACCCGAACGTGGTCGCCTTCCCGGACGGGGTGCCCAAGCTGACCGGTTCCGGACCGACCGGCGCCAACATCGAGCTGACCGTGCAGGAGAAGGGCTGGGGCTCGGACGTGGTGCTCTCGCTCAAGGGCGTGCGCGGCCCGGAGAAGTGCGAGCTGATCGCGGTGGGCAAGAACGGGCAGGAGGCCACCGTGAACAGCTGGCTGGTGCCCTCCTGGGGCTACGGCGTGCCCGGCTGGCCGCAGCCGCTGATGATGCGCGGCGGCGCGGCGATGAAGCCGGGCGACATCGCCAAGTTCGAGGTGCGCACGCTGGACAAGAAGGTGCTGGTCAGCGTGCCTGCCTGAGTGGGTCAACGAGAAGGGGGCGAACCCGTCTGGGTCCGCCCCCTTCTCACCCGCAGTGTTACTCGAGCGCAGGGTTACTTCAGTGCGTAGGCCCTGATCAGGGTCTGCTCCACCGCGTTGCCGTCCACATCGGTGGCGTGCACCCGCAGCGAGACGAACCCGCTGCTGTCGGCCTTGCGCGGGTGCTGGACCGCCCCGCGGTAGCCGCCGTCGCCGCCGATCGCGCTGAGCTCGACCGGTTCCCAGGTGCCGCCGTCGTTGAAGGACACCTCGGCCCTGGCCCCGGCGACCTTGACCGGGGGCGCGCCCGGCTGGGTGGCCGCGGTCAGGTTCAGCGCGAACAGCCGGTCCGCCGGGGCCGCGTTGTCCAGGTCGAGGTCCAGGTTCCACCGGGCCTGGAGCACCGGCAGCGGCACCGTCTTGCCCGCCTCGCCCCGTGCGGAGCTGAAGCTCCACGAGGAGAACGACTCGGTGCCGACCGACCAGCCGGGACGGCCCTGGTTGACGTCCAGCTCCACCCGGTAGTTCGCCTTCTCCGCCACGCCGACGGCCACCTCGCCGAGCGCGTGCGGCTGTTCGGCCACCTGCTCGCCGTCCCGGTACACCCTGGCCACCGTGCTCGCGCCGAGGTCGCGCAGGTAGTGGTCGGGATCGCTGTCCAGGAACTCGGCGAAGTTGAGCCGCAGCTTGTCGTCGGTGCGGCTCACCGGGACCAGCGCCCTGGACACGCCGGGCTGGAACGGCCCCTGGTACCAGGACACGGTCCGGCTGCTGCCCGCCACCGGCGGCGGCGCGTTGCCGTTGCCCGCCATGCCGTCCGCGCCACCCGAGCCGTAGAACAGCGGCTGGTACCGGGTGCCGTTGGCGGAGAAGTAGCGCAGGTGGTCACTGGGAATGCGCCGCTCGAAGCTCATCGAGATCGCGATGAAGTCGTACGGCCGGAAGCTGAACATGCCCTGCGAGCCAACCTGGTCCGGCCGCACCGCGTGCAGCCTGGTCCGCTCGGTGGCCACCGTCGCCGGGCTCACCGCGAAGGACAGGTCCGAGGGGATGCTCTGCGCGAAGGGCTGCACCAGGTGGTACTGCACCGGGCTGTGCGCGGTGCCCTTGAGCTCCACCGTGACCGGTCCCCTGGCCAGCAGCTCCAGCAGCCGCTTGCCCTCCACATTGGACAGTTCGAGACCGGGGATGGCCGGGTTGCGGGTGGTGTAGTCGGCGAAGCGGCCCGGTCCCGACCCGAACACCGCGGCCACTCCCGCCTTGGCGTTGGCCGCGTTGCGCACCTGGTCGTTCGGCGTGATGTCCTTGGACTGCTGGATCAGCGCGATCTTGCCGCGCACGTCCCGCCCGGCGAACTCGGCCGGGGTGCCGGTGCCCACGTAGACCACCGGCAGGCGGTGCGTGCCGTCGATCCGGTTGCCGAGCTCTTGGCCGGTGCCCAGGTAGTCGGGGCGGAGCACGGTCTCCGGCGCGAGCACCTTGGCGGAGAGCTTGGGCGCCTCCAGCCACATCCGGTTGGCCAGCTCGAACTCCCCGCGCCGGACCGGCTCGGCGGGCACGGCGTAGATCCGGTCCACGGTGCGGCCGTAGAAGAACCCGCTGGTGAAACGGTTGTTGCCGGTGGCCCTGGTCCAGGTCTGGGACAGGGTGACCGGTTCGGTCCGCTCCGGTGTGCGGGCCTGGACCTCCTTGCCACCGCGGGCGTCCAGGGTGATCGAGGTGGCGCCGTTGACCTCCAGCTCGTCCTTGGTCACCACGGTGTACTCGGTGTCGTTGCGGCTGGGGTCGGCGGTGGAGAGGAAGCTGCCGAGGAAGTACCGGCCGGGCGGCAGCAGCAGGCCGCCGGAGCCGGTGGCGTCCACGCTGACCCGGTGGTAGCGCGCGTTGTCCAGGTTCCAGGCCGAGATCGCGGCGTAGCCGGGGGCCTTGCCGTCGCGGCCGATCGCGCTGATCGAGACCTTGTGCTGGAGGTCCTTGTGGAAGCCCAGCACGGTCCGCAGCACCGCGGTGCCGCCGCGCTGGCTGGCGGTGAGCGCGCCGGAGTACAGGCCCAGCTCGCCCGCGTTCGGGTTGACCGTGACGGTCGCCGTGGCCGAGCCACCGGCCGGGATCGACACGGTGGCCGGGCTCACCGAGAGCAGCTCCGCCGGTGCGCTCGCGCCGGTGGCGGACTTGGCCGCGACGGTGAGGTCGAGCTGCGCCTCGGCAGCGGAGTCGTTGGTGTAGGTCACCTTGCGGGTCACCGGTTCGATCGAGCCGTAGGGACCGAGGAAGCGGCCCAGGCTCAGCGAGCCCGCGTCCGCCCGCAGCTGCTGCTGCGCGGTCGCGGCCACCCCGGCCTCAACCCGGCCCGCGCCCTGGTCGTAGGCGCTGATGTTCGGCAGCGGCTTGGCGGTCTGCATCAGCGCGGCCTTGAGCTGCGCCGCGGTCCACTTCGGGTTGCGCTGGGCCAGGATCGCGGCCGCACCGGCCACGTGCGGGGTGGCCATCGAGGTGCCGTCGGCCGACAGGTACCGGTCGCCGCCCGCGGAGTTCGCCCTGGCCGCGCTGATCGCCACGCCGGGCGCGGCGATGTCCGGCTTGAGCGCGTTGTCGCCGTACCGCGGTCCCTTGCTGGAGAAGTCGGCCAGCCGGTCCTGCTTGTCCACCGCGGCGACGGTCAGCGCCGAGTCGGCCGCGCCGGGCGAGGACACCGTCTCCGTACCACCGCGCCCGGAGTTGCCAGCCGCGATCACGAACAGCGCGCCGGTGTCCGCGGAGATCCGGTTGACCGCAACGCTCATCGGGTCGGTGCCGTCGGTGGGCCCGCCACCGAGGCTCATGCTGACCACCTTGGCCTTGCTCGCGGCCCACTCCATCCCGGCGATGATGCCGGACTCGGAGCCGGACCCGCTGTCGCTCAACACCTTGCCGTTCAACAACTTCGCGCCCGGCGCGACGCCCTTCTTGGTGCCACCGGCCGCCGCGCCGGAACCGGCCACGGTGGAGGCGACGTGGGTGCCGTGGCCGTGCTTGTCGGTGGCGTCCGGCGCGGTGCTGAAGTTCTTGTGCTCCACCACTTTCCCGGCCAGGTCCGGGTGCGTGTCGTCGATCCCGGTGTCCAGCACCGCGACCGTGCCGCCACTCCCGTCGAACCCGGCCTGCCAGGCCGCGGGCGCGCCGATCTGCGGCACGCTGGTGTCCAAAGTGGACTTGACCTGGCCGTCCAGCCAGACCTTGGCCACCCCGTGGTTCAGCGCCTTGGCCCCGGGGTTGGTCAGCGCGGCCCAGAACTCGCCGAGCTTGCCCCGGTCCGCGCGCACCGCCTGCGCACTGGCGCTGGCCAGCACGGCCTGGCGGCGGCTACCGGCCGGCGGGGTCGCGGTGATCGACAGCTGCTGCTGGCGGTAAGTGAGGATCAGCGGCAGCGAGTCCTGCCGGTCGAAACCCTGCTCCACCAGCCTGGTGACGTTGAACAGCCGCTCGTCCAGCAGCCCGGCCGCCAGGTAGGGCTCGGCGGCGAACGGGATGACGTGGGCCTGTTCGTCCACGGTGTACGTGCGGTACTGCTCGGAGCCGCGGACCCGCGCGGCCTGACGGCCGTCCGCGTAGTGGTCGAGGGCCACGGTGTCCCCGGTGACCAGGGTCAGTTCCGCAGACCGGACCGGCACGTCCTGACCGGGTCTCGGCTGCGGCGACGCGGTGCCCACTCCCCCGGCCACACCGCTTGCCACCAGGCCCAATGCCGCCAGACTGGCGACGACTCTCCGATGTCTCGACAAGGTGCCCCTCCTACCACCAGGCGATACCGGAGCCCGAAGCTAGCGGCAGGCGATGCGCCGCAGGCACCTGCAAAGGTGGTCTAAACCTGGCGTTCGGGTGAACCGTCGACTTAGTCCGTCCACTGTGGACAGAATTCACCGGCGGGAGCTAGTCCGAACGGGCTCGTGTCCCCCGCCCGCGACCAGGGAGAGGAACGGGGGACACGAGCCTGGGAGGGATGTCACCGGTCGATCTCGTGCTGGTGCGGCATCGGGATCCGCGCCACGCACAGGACACAGGGCATCCCGGAGCTGGTCGGTTCGATCACGGCTAGTGGGGCCACATGTCCGCACAAGGCGGTGAGATCATCCGGCGGTGTCTCCGGGCGCAGGGTGGCCACCCGGAAACCGTGCACCTGCTTGTCCCGCCAGCTACGCCACCAGGCCAGATCGTCATTGGCCGCCATCCGCACCACCGTCCCGCGGCGCGTAGTAGTGGCACACGACCTCTCCCCTCCGACACAACCGGCTGATCGGAGGGGTCCGACCCAGCGGTTGTCCCCGGTAACCTGCTTACCCATGGCAGTGGATCAACCACTGTCTGTACAACGTTAGGGAACCTGACGCGACAAGAGGACTGACCGGAAGTACGGGTTGGCTCACTCCGGCCGGTGCTCGGCGGGAGGGCGAGCGGCGTGGCCGATCGGTCCGGAAGACTGCGAACGGGTCAACGTTCTCCGCGCTGTGTCGGAATCGTCTCCGGCTATGTGCTCAAGCTGGCCAGGGAGTCCGTCCCGTTGAGCCAGTCGGTGCTGGCCGAACACCTTGGCGTTGACCTGACCACGGTGCAGGGATGGGAAAGCGGACGCAGGCCGCTGACCGCGATCCGCACCGCCGACCTGATCCGACTGCGCGTCAAGCTGATCCGGCTGGGCGTGCCGCCGAAGGTGTTCGCCGCGTTGGAGGACGCGCTGGAGGCGGACCTGCTGATCGGGCACGCGGTGGAGACCGGCGACCGCCCGGCCGGGGTCGGCGACCACCCGCTGGCGCAGTGCGTGCACCGGCGCAACCTGACCAACATGATCACCTGGCCGTTCACCGGCCTGGTGCCGCCGAGCCTGCGTGACCTGGACCGGCAGAGCCACCAGCGCCGCGGCCCGGTGCCGGACCGGCCCGCCCTCGGCGCCGCCGAGACGGACCGGTTCTTCGACCACCTGCTGGTCACCGCGGACGCCGAGGCCGCCGAGGACCAGGCGCTGCTGCGCAGGCAGGCGGTGTACCTGCTCGGCTTCGACGGCCGGGGCCCCACCGCGGAGTGGCTGGCCACCGAACAGCGCCGGGCGCTGCGCAGCGCGGGCCGCACCGACCACGTGCCGTCCTGGGTGGAGGTGCGCTCCTCGGCGATCGCGCTGAGCCGTTCCGGTGACCGCGATCCGTTGCGCGCCTTCGTGCGCACCGCGCTGACCAACGAGGCGCAGGAGATCGCCAACCTGAACTACTGGGCCTACTGGGTGGGCGAGGTCGCCGACGTGCAGACCGACGACGGTTTCATGACCGAGCTGGGCGTGCGGTCCTGGACCGGCGAGGACCTGTTGCGGCACCTGCTGGTCCGGCTGCTGCCCGGCGGCGACCACGCCGAGCTGAACATCCACAGCCTGTGGTCGCTGGTGCTGGCCCGTCCCGCGCTGCTGGACGCCAACCCCGGCCTGCGCCGCCTGGCCAGGGAGCGGGTGGACGGCATGAGCGCGGACCGGGAGCTGGCCAAGCAGGCCCATCGCGAACTGACCGGACTTGACTACGCCATCCGCCTGGCCGCGCGCTGAGCGGGCCGGGATGGCTCCGGGTACGTGACTACCTAGGAGAGAGGTCAGCCAGTGAACGACAAGCACGACCGCGAAGCGGCCGCGGTCGCCGAGTTCGCCTTCGAGCTGGGGGTGCTCAAGCGCACCCGCCGGGCTGGTTGGTGGCACGTCGGCGTCCGCGACCCCGAGTCGGTCGCCGAGCACAGCCTGCGGGTCGCCCAGCTCGCCACCATGCTCGCCGCCATGGAGGGCGCCGACCCCGCCCGTGCCGCGTTGCTCGCGCTCTGGCACGACTCCCAGGAGACCAGGATCGGCGACCTCACGCACACCGCCCGGGACTACCTGCAGGCCGCCTCCAACGAGCGGATCACCGCGGACCAGACCGCCGCGCTGCCGGACACCGCGCGCAAGACGGTGCAGGAGGTGGTGCACGAGTACGAGTCGGCTGGCACCGCGGAGGCGCGCTGCGCCAAGGACGCGGACAAGCTGGAATGCCTGCTGCAAGCCGTGGAGTACCGGGAGAGCGGGTACCGGGGCGTGCAGGGCTGGATCGACTCCTCGCGCAAGGCGCTGCACACCGAGGCGGCCCGCCGGGTGGCCGAGGCCGCGCTGAGCGTGTCCACCATGGCCTGGCGCGGGCGCTGACCGCGGCGCCCCCGGCCGAGGTGGCCGGGGGCGCCGGGTTTTCAGTTGCGGCTCAACGCTTCCGCGAGCCTGGTGCGGGCCCCCACCCGCAGCACGGTGTTCGCGTAGACCCGGCCGCCGAGCCAGAGCAGCAGGCCGATCGCGGGCAGCATCAGCCCGGCCGCGAGCAGCTGCTGCCACAGCGGGGCCGCGCCGAGGGCAGCCCTGATCGGCATCAGCATCGGCGCGAACGGCGGCAGCATCGAGGCCCACTCGACCAGCCGGTCGGCCGGGTTGCGCAGCAGCAGCGGCAGCCCGGCCGCGAACGGCAGGATGAGCAGCATCATCACCGGGGTGATCACCGACTGCATGTCCTCCTGCCGAGAGACCAGCGCGCCGGTCGCGGCGAACAGCGTGGCGTAGAGGGTGAACCCGAGCAGGTACCAGCCGATCATCCCGGCGACCGTGCCCACCGTGCCCCCGGGCAGCGTCACCACCCCCGAGGCGGAAGCGGCGGCCAGTCCGGCCCCGGCGACCAGCGCGAGCTGGGTCAGCCCGACCAGGCCGATGCCGATCACCTTGCCCGCCAGCAGCTGCCAGGGCCGGACCGCGGCCAGCAGCAGCTCGACCACCCGGCTGCTCTTCTCCTCCACCACGCCCTGGGCCACCGTCACCCCGTAGCCGACCAGCGCGAAGTACAGCAGCATCGCGGTGGCGAAGGCCAGCATCAGCCGGGACCCGCGATCCGGGTCGGCCGGGGTCAGCGCGCGCACCTGGGCCGGTTCCGGCGCGCGTCCGGCCTCGGCCAGCACGGCCTTGACCGCGAGCACGTCCAGCGCGCCGCGCAGCTCGCCGTCGGTGTCCCGGTCCACCACCGCGGACACCCCGGAACCGTTGGCCAGGAACACATCCACGTCACCGTCGCGGACCAGGCGCTCGCCCTCGGCCGCGTCCGCCACCGGGCGCAGGGCCAGTTTCCCGCCGGTGGCCTGGAGTTGCGCCCGCAGCGCCTCCCCGGTCTGGGCGCTCTGCGCGGTGACCGCCGCGGTGCGCTCGTTGGCGCCGCCGAGCGCGGAGAAGCCGACCAGGCCGCCGACGATGGCCAGCATCAGCAGGGTGCCGAGCACGAAGGACTTGCCGCGCATCCGGGTGCTGATCTCGCGGCCGGCCACCAGCCAGGCGCCGCGGAGTGGTCCGAGCTGGGTGTTCACGCGCCCGCCTCCTCGGTGACGATGTGCCGGTAGGTCTCGGTCAAAGTGGGCTGCCTGTGCCCGAACCCGCGCACCGGCCCGGTGCGCAGCGCCGCGGCCAGCACCAGCTGGTCGTCCGCGCCCTCGGCCAGCTCCAGCACCGTCTGTCCGTCCTCTGTGGACACCGTGTGGACGCCGGGAATGCCGTCGGCCCAGCCGGGCGCGGCCGAGGGCGCGTCCACCACCAGCCGCGCCGAACCCGCGCGCTGGAGGTCGGAAACGGTGCCACAGGCCACCATCCGGCCCTGCCGGACGATGCCGACCCGGTCGCACAGCCGCTCCACCAGGTCGAGCTGGTGGCTGGAGAACAACACCGGCACACCCCGCGCGCACTGCTCGCGCAGCACCTCGCTGAGCACGTCCACCGCCACCGGATCCAGGCCGGAGAACGGCTCGTCCAGCACCAGCAGCATCGGCCGGTACACCAGCGCGGCGGCCAGCTGCACCCGCTGCTGGTTGCCCAGGCTGAGCTTCTGCACCTCGTCATCACGCCGCTCGGCCACACCCAGGCGGGCCAGCCACTCCTCGGTCTCCCGCCGGGCCGCCCTCGGGGTGAAACCGTGCAGGCGGGCCAGGTAGGTCAGCTGCTCGCCGACCTTCATCTTCGGGTAGAGCCCGCGCTCCTCCGGCATGTAGCCGATCCGGCGGCGCCCGGCGAAGCCCAGCGGCGCGCCGTCCCAGCGCACCTCGCCCTCGTCGGCGGTGAGCACGCCGAGCACGATCCGCATGGTCGTGGTCTTGCCCGCGCCGTTGCCGCCGACGAAGCCGAACAGCTCGCCCGGCCGCACCAGGAAGCTCATCCCGTCCAGCGCCCGCCGCTCGCCATAGCGCTTGCCGAGCCGATCCACCTCCAGGCCGAGATCCACTCCCGCCCTCACTGATGCGTTCATGTGGCAAAGTGTTGTAAAAACCCAACAAACTGTCAAGTTGTCCAACTAGCTGGTTGTGCCAAACTTAGTCCCGTGAGCCCAGTGCGACGGGGCAAGGACCTGCCGATCTACAACCGGCTCCCGGTGCTGCGCGCCGAACGCGGCCTGTCCCGGGTCGCACTGGCCGAAGCGGTGGAGGTCAACCCGCAGACCATCGGCGCCCTGGAGCGCGGCGACCACTACCCGAGCCTGGACCTGGCCTTCCGGATCTGCGAGGTGTTCGGGCTGCCGGTGGAGGCGGTGTTCAGCCGCGAGCCGTTCACCCCGCTGTCCGAGCAGGTCTATCGAGGGGGCGGGGCCTGAGCCTGCGCGAGCGGTACACCGAGTTCGAGCGCCGCCGGACGGCGAAGTTCAGCCGCCGGGCTGGCGCACCAGGCGGCACCGGCGGCGGCTGGCCGTGCTGTGCACGCTGTTCCCGTTCGCGCTGGTCGCGATCCTGCTGGTGGACCTGCGCTCCCCGGCGGTGGGCGCGACCGGAGCCGTGCTGCTGGCCTGGACGCTGCCGGACGACGATCCCGAGGACTTTCAGGGCCAGTAGGGCTGAGCCCGCTCCGCCGCCCCGGCGATGGCCGCCCCGTCGACCTTGGCGGTGGTGTTGACCCCGGCGCTCGCCCACTCCACCCGCAGCTCGAACTCGGTGTCCGGCAACGGGTGCAGCCACAGCTGGAAGTGCGAGTCCACCGTGCCGCTGTCCGCGGTGCCACCGTCCGGGCTGCACACCAGCAACGGCCCCGCGGGCTGGTCCTCCGGGGCCGACCCGACCGCGGCGACCTCGGTCCCGTCGGCCAGCCGCACGCTGAAGTGCGGGGCCGACTCGGTGGACGGATCCCGGTTCCAGCGCCGCCGGTGCGCGCCGAACAACCCGTCGTGCAGCTCCCACCAGGCGTCCTCAGCCAGCCCGTCCCGCCGCGCCGCCACCCGCACCTCGACCTGGCACCCGTTCGGGTAAGCCCGCGCACCGACCAGGAACACCACCGCGTTCGCCGTCCTGGTCACCACCGAATCCAGCGGCACCAGCACCCCTGGCACGTCCTCCGGCGGGCCGAGCCACACCGCCCGCGCGGGACGGGGCAGCTCGGCCGCGGGCCCAGGACCAACATCCGGCTCATCGTCGAAAAAGCCCATACCCCCGACCCTAACCATCGTGTTGGCCGTTGTCGTACGCAGTCTTGGCCGTCATCGCAGCCGTGTTGGCCGTTGTCGCAGCCGTGTTGGCCGAAGCCACACTCCGCCCGGCCAACCTGCGGTACGACAACGGCCAACACCGCGTACGACTTCGGCCAACACTCGGGGTGATCGGGTCAGCGGCCGACTGGGAAGACGACCTTCGCGCTGCCGCCGCCGCGGCGGACGGGTTCGGCCACCGCCTGGATCCGGCCCCAGCCCAGGAACTCCAGCGCGGCCACGGTGCCGATCTCCGGGTTCGGGGTGAAGGTGGTGGACGGCAGCTCGAACTGGTGCCCGTAGGCCTCCAGCTCGGCCCGCTTGGGCGAGTTGAAGAAGGCTGGCTCGGCCTCGGTCTTGGCCCGGTTGCGCTGGGAGAGCCGGGGCGCGGCCACCGCCTGCGGCAGCGTCATGCCCAGGTCCAGCCGGTTGACCAGGGTCTGCAGCACGGTGGTGATGATGGTCGAGCCGCCGGGGGAACCCAGGGCCAGCAACGGTTTGCCGTGCTTGAGCACGATGGTCGGCGACATGCTGCTGCGCGGTCGCTTGCCACCGTCGGGCGCGTTCGCCGGCCACGGCTGCCCGGCGGCCGGGGGCGCGAAGTCGAAGTCGGTCAGCTCGTTGTTGAGCAGGAAACCCCGGTGCGGCACGGTGATCGCGCTGCCGCCGGTCTGCTCGATGGTCAGCGTGTAGGCCACCACGTTGCCCCAGGCGTCGGCCGTGGTCAGGTGCGTGGTGGAGGTGCCCTCGTAGCGGTCGGGGCCGGGCGCGGCGGTCTTGCAGCCGCCGGGCTTGAGCGGATCGCCCGCCGGGGCCGGGTGCGGCATGGCCTTCTTCGCATCGATCAGGCAGGCCCGGTCCTTGGCGAAGGCGTCCGACAGCAGCGGTTTCAGCGGAACGTCCACAAAGGACGGATCGCCGAGCCACTTGTTCCGGTCCGCGTAGGCCAGCCTGCTGGCCTCCAGGTAGGTGTGCGTGGCCCCGTTGACGTCCTTGCGGGACAACGGGAACCGCTCCATGATGTTGAGCGCCTCGCCGACCGTGGAACCGCCGGAGGAGGGCGGGGCCATGCCGTAGACGTCCAGCCCGCGGTAGCCGATCTTCGTCGGCGCGCGGTCCTCGGCCCGGTAGCGCGCCAGGTCCTCGGTCACCATCAGGCCCGGCCGCACCTTGATGGTGGCGCCATCGGCCACCGGCGGCTGGTTCACCGTGTGCACGATCTCCCGGCCCAGCTCACCGCGGTAGAGCCAGTCCAGTCCCTTGTCCGCCAGGCCCCGGTAGGTCTCGGCCAGCTCCGGGTTGCGGAAGGTGCTGCCCACCTCGGGCAGCTTGCCGCCGGGCAGGAACAGCTTGGCGGTCGGCGCGATGGCCCGGAAGCGGTCCTCGTTCTGCCAGGTGTGGTCCCGGTACTCCTTGTCCACGGTGAACCCGTCGCGGGCCAGCCTGATCGCCGGGCGCAGCGTCTCGGCCAGGCTCTTGCGCCCCCACTTGTCCAGGGCGCGCTGCCAGGTCAGCGGGGTGCCGGGCACGCCGACGGACAGCCCGGAGGTGACCGCCTCCTCGAACGGGATGGCCTTGCCGTTCTCGACGAAGGAGTCCTTCTTCATCGCCTTGGGCGCGGTCTCCCGGCCGTCGATGGTGTGCACCTTCCCGGTGCGCGCCTCGTAGTAGACGAAGAACCCGCCGCCGCCGATCCCGGCGGAGAACGGTTCGGTCACGCCCAGCGCCGCGGCCGCGGCCACCGCCGCGTCGACCGCGTTGCCACCCCGGCGCAACACCTCGATCCCGGCCTTGCTGGCGTCCTCGTCAACCGTGGACACCGCGCCGCCGTACCCGGTCTGCGTCGGCTGCTTGCCGCTCTGACCAGCATCAGCGGCCAGTGCGACCGGCACGCTGGTCAGGGTCACCGCCGCGGTGGCGCACAGCACCACCGCCGCGCGCAAGGGTCGTAGGGATCGCACGTCGCCGCCTTTCGCCGGGTTCGTCACCCGGGCAAACTAACGGCTGAGCACCCTTCGCACCAGGCGTAGACCCTGCCGGGGCCCCATATTCGGCAGATATGCCCGGCTGATCGCGTTCGCGATGCGCGGCAGGGCGGCCGGATCCGGGTAGGCCAGGTAGAGCGGCTGGTAGGTCGGCTGGAACTTGGCCTTGAACGCGAACAGCGAGCGGAACCCGTACACCGGCTCCAGCGCCCGCCCGGTGAAGTCCAGCAGCCGTTGCAGCGCGCCGGGCTGCTGCCCGCGGTCCAGCCTGGCCAGCGGGGCGCCGGAGAGGCTGAGGAACTCCGCGCCCTCCTCCTTGAAGCTCAGCGCGGCCGAGGCGATCAGGAACTCCATCACGCCGCGGAAGCCGGTGGCCCGCCGCCGCATGAAGTCCAGCGTCCAGCCCACCACCTGCCCGTCCCGGTGCACCGGCAGCCAGCTGGTGATGCCGTGCACGGTCCGGTCCGCGTCCACCGCGACCAGGCAGCGCACCTCCGGGTCGTTGAGCTCGTCCAGGCCGCCCAGGGTGAAGCCCATCTCCGGCAGGCCCTTGTCCGCCACCCACTCCTCGGAGATCGAGCGCACCTGGTCGGTGATGGCCAGCGGCGCCTTGGCGTAGCTCCACCACTCCGCGGTGATCCCGGCCTTGCCCGCCTTGTTCAGCGCGGTGCGCACGTCCTGCCACTTCTTGCCGGTGAAGGCCAGCTCGGGCAGCGGCACCAGGGTGTCCTCGGCCACCTGCACCGCGCTCCAGCCGAACTCGGCGGTGGCCTGCCTGACCTGCTCGGTGACGCTGTAGAAGCAGGGCGTCCAGCCGTTGCGGGCGCAGAAGTCGGCGAACCCGCGCACCGCCTCGGTCCGCGCGGCCGGCTCGCCGACCGGGTCGCCGGTGGTGATCGCGATGGTGGCGACCACCCGGTAGGCCACCGCGGCCCGCTCGTCCTGGGTGAACCAGTAGTTGTTGCCGGGCCAGGTGGTCATGTGCGCCAGCGAGGAGCCGCCGAACTTCTCCGCCAGCTCGCGGGCGCGGGCGGCCGCGGTCGCGTCGGTCGGCGGCGCGGCCCGCCAGAAGGTGACCAGGAACCCGCCGAGCACCAGCAGCCAGAACACCACGCCCAGGTACTCGCACAGCACCTCGGCCGCGCCGCCGGTGGCGATGAACCGCACCGGGAACAGGTCGAGGTAGCCCGGCGGCAGGAACCGCGAGGGCGCGTCCGCCAGCAGCTCGCCGAAGCTGGGCCGGGGGTCGAACTGGTCCCGCCACAGGTACCCGCCGAGCACGTACAGCGCGCCGAGGGACAGGAACGCGGTCAGCACGAAGGCCAGCAGCCTCCGCCGGGACCGGCGCGGCCCGGTCACGGTGAACTGCCTGCGGGTGATGACCAGCCCGGCCAGCATGGCCACCGACAGCAGCAGCGGCATCGAGGAGTCGAACACCAGCTGCGCCTTGGTGTGCGGGGCCAGCCCGACGATGTCCTCGGCCGGGGTCAGCGCGAGGTCCACCACCGACTGCACGAACCAGACCAGCAGCGCCAGGTTGGCCACGGTGGCCGACCACCAGGCCAGCACCCGCCCCCGCCGCAGCCCCTCGGCCAGCACCAGCAGGAACAGCGCGGGCAGCACGGAGAGGACCGCGCTGGGCAGCCCGTCGAAACTCGCCCTGGCCCGGTGCTCCCGGCACTGCGCGGCCAGCTCCGGGTCCGCGCAGACCGCCGCCACCTCCTCGGCGCTGGGGGTGGGCGCGGTCAGCACATCGCCCAGCGCCACCAGCGGCCCGGCGCTGTAGGGGTTGAGCAGCATGAACACCGGCCCCAGCGCGCAGGCCGCGAGCAGCAGCGCGACCAGCACCCTGGTCTCGGACCGGGACGGCGCGCCCAGCGTCTTGCCGACCCGCCCGAACACGGCCACCCCGGCGAGCAGGCCGACCAGCCCGCCGCACAGCCGCACCACGTCCTGGGCGTAGCCGGAGAACAGCGCCAGCGTCACCAGCGCGACGATCAGCACCAGCCGCAACCGCCTGCGCCACAACGCGGGCAGCCGCGAGCTCAGCGCCAGTCCCAGCCCGACCGCGCCGGTGGACGGGCTCAGCGCCAGCTCGGCCGGATCGTCCAGGAAGTTCAGCCACAGCCAGCCGGCCAACGAGCCGAGCTTGACCACCCCGATGCCCAGCAGGGTGCCGCCGACCTGCGCGGCCAGGAACAGCACCGCGGTCCGCCCCGGGCCCAGCAGCCGCTCCCCCGCCGCGCCGAAACCCAGCAGCAGCACCGAACTGGCCAGGTAGCCGGTCAGGTCCAGGCACCACAGCGCGCTGCTCACCGGCGCCCACCAGTGACCGTGGGCCAGCGAGCCGGTGCCGATGCCGACCTGCCGGAGCAGCTCCTCCGGCGGCCCGTCCAGCAAGCTGCCGGTCAGCGCGCCCACCGTCCACAGCGCGAGCAGGAACACCAGGGTCAGCGGCGCGTGCGCGAGCAGCCCGAGCAGTCCGCGCAGCGCGGCCATGCCCTGGTGCGCCAGCCGGACCGGGGCTCCCCGGCGCGGCGCGGGCGGACCATCCGCGTGACTGTCCTCAGTGGACACTTGTGGCTCCGATCATCGCGGGGTCAGTCCGGTGTGCTGGGCCAGCCACGGCAGGGACTGCGCCAGCGCGGGCCGCCACACCACCCAGTTGTGCGCGCCGGGCAGTTCCAGCCAGTCCACCTGCAGGCCGGCCCGGCGGCAGGCCTTGAGCACCTCCTGCTGCTGCGGCCGGAACTCGCCGTCCTTGTTGCCGGAAGCGATCAGGCCCGCGGTCTTCGGGAACTTCGCGGTGGCCAGGATGTCCAGCGGGTTGACCTTCTTGAACGCCGCCTCGTCCCCGCCGAAGGCCGCGTTCACGGTGTCCTTGCGGTTGCCCAGCGAGGGCTCGCGCTGCCCGGAGATGTCGATGAAGTTGCGGTAGACCTCGGGCGCGCGCACCGCCAGCTGCAGCGCGCAGGTGCCGCCCTGGGAGAGCCCGCCGATGGTCCAGGCCTGCGGCTCGGTCTCCACCTGGAGGTTCTGCCGGACCCAGTTCGGCACGTCCTTGGCCAGGTAGGTCTCGGCGTTGCCCAGCTTGGAGTCCAGGCACAGCGGGTTGGCCAGCTCGCTGCCCAGGTGGTCCGGCAGCACCACCACCGGCGCGAGGCCCTTGTTCTCCGCGGCGTAGTTGTCCATGGTCGTGCTCAGCTGGCCGCCGACCAACCAGTCGGTGGGGGAACCGGGCTGCCCGGCCAGCAGCACCAGCACCGGCAGCTTGGGCCGCGGGCTGGCCTGGTAGGCCGGGGGCAGGTAGACCCGGCCGGTGCGGGCGCCGAACCCGGCCGAGGACGGGATGGTCACCTCCGAGACCGTGCCCTGCGTCGGCAGGTCGCCCGGGGGTCGCCACACCTCGCTGAGCGCCTTGCCCGGCGGCACCACCACGGTGCTCGCGGCGGGTTTGGCCGCCTCGGACAGGTCAGCGGTCCTGCCCTGCCCGCCGCCCAGCGCCGCCCCGACGGTCGGGAACTGGCCGAAGAACCGGTTCACATCGGCCGCCCCACACACCGCGAGCACCACCACCGCCAGCGCGATGCCGACCCTGGCCGGCCAGCGCAGCGGCAGCGCGCGGAACACGCCGAGCACCAGGCCACCGGCGAGCACGGTGATCCACAGCGTCACGTTGGTCGGCAGCCGGTCCGCGAACGGCCGCCACAGCTGGTTGACCACCAGCTCGACCAGCAGGCCGAGCAGCACCATGCCGAGCAGCGCCAGCGGCACGATCCGCCGCCACCACACCCGGCGGCCATCGGCCAGCAGCACGGCGAAGGCGGCGCCACCGGCGAAGGTGAGCACGGCCGGGACCGCCCCGTCGATCAGGGACCAGTCGAGCAGGCTCGCCATGTGCCACACCCTGGGTGCGCGCCGCCCGGCGGCACAACGCGACAACCTGTCGGTTCACCGATTGGAGCGGTTCGTGTCCCCGAAATTGGTGAAGTATGTGTCCTGTGACCGATCGACTCGCCACCCTGTTGCCCCGCCCCCGGAGCGCGCGTGGGCTCACCGGCACCTTCACCTTCACCGAGCGCACCAGCATCGTCGCTGGTCCCGGCGCTGACGGCAGCACCGACCTGGTGCGCCGCGCGCTGTCCTTCCTGCGCCTGCCCCTGCCCCAGCGCGGCACGCCCGAGCCGGGGTCGCTGGTTGTGACCCTCGACCCGGCCGCGCACGGCCCGGAGGGCTACCAGCTGCTGGTCCGGCCGGACCGGCTGGACATCGTGGCCGGTTCCACCGCGGGCGCGACCTACGCCGTGTCCACCCTGCGCCAGCTGCTGCCGGAGGTGGCCTGGCGGGCCGCCGCAGCCAGGGGCACGGTGTGGGAGCTGGCCTGCTGCGAGGTCACCGACGCCCCAGCCACCGACTGGCGCGGGGTGATGCTCGACGTGTCCCGGCACTTCCTGCCCAAGCGGGAGGTGCTGCGGATGATCGACCTGCTGGCCATGCACAAGCTGAACCGGCTGCACCTGCACCTGGCCGACGACCAGGGCTGGCGGATCGAGAGCGCCCGCTACCCCCAGCTGACCGAGCTGGCCAGCCACCGGCCGCACACCGCGCTCGGCCACGGCGCCGAGCACAGCGGCCACGACGGCACCCCGCACGGCGGCTACTACACCCGGGACGACCTGGCCGAGATCGGCGCCTACGCCCACGAGCGGGCGGTCACCGTGGTGCCCGAGCTGGACGTGCCCGGCCACGCCTCCGCGCTGCTGGCCGCGCTGCCCGAACTGGGCTCGGTGCCCGGCGGCAAGTACGAGGTGCAGACCACCTGGGGCATCTTCCCGAACCTGCTGTCCCCGCTGCCCGCGGTGGAGCAGGTGGTGGACGAGCTGCTCGGCGAGCTGCTGGAGGTGCTGCCCAGCCCGTTCGTGCACCTCGGCGGCGACGAGTGCCCGCTCGGCCAGTGGGAGGACAACCCGGAGATCCAGGCCTACCGCGAGTCCCGTGGCCTGCCGACCATGGCCGCGCTGCACGGCGACTTCCTGCGGCGGCTGGCCGACCGGCTGGCCGGCCGGGGCGTGCGCGCGGTGTTCTGGGACGAGGCCTTCGGCAGCGGCGGGCTGCGGCCGGACTCGGTCGTGATGGCCTGGCGCGGCGACGAGGTGGCCCGCAAGGCCGCGGCCGCCGGGTTCCAGGTGGTGCGCACCCCGGTGTTCCCCACCTACCTCGACTACTACAGCGACGACGACCCGAGGGAGCCGCTGGCCATCGGCGGCCCGGTGCGGCTGGCCGACGTGGCCGCGCTGGACCCGCGCCCCGCGACGTTCACCGAGGCGGAGAACGCCAACGTGATCGGCGTGCAGGCGCAGCTGTGGAGCGAGTACCTGCCGCACGCCCGGCTGCTGGACTACCGCGCCTTCCCCCGCGTGTGCGCGCTGGCCGAGGTGGCCTGGACGGGTGCGCCGTCGACCTGGCCGGAGGAGCCGGAGCGGGTGCGCGCGCAGCTGTCCAGATTGGACGCGGCGGGCGTGGAGTACCGGCCGCTGGGGGACCCGAAGCCTTGGCAGCGCGGCGGAACCGGCGCCCGCGCGTTCCGCTCCGGCTACCCGATGGCCGAGGTCACCAGGGCGCTGGACGAGCTCGCCGCCGAAGACAACCCGGAAGGCCTACAACCTTCGTCGTGACCGGCCCGTGACCCGGCCGGAAGATCCGGTACGTTGGCGGTGTGCGTCTGGCCCGCCCCGTGGTGGCACTGCTGCTCGGGGTCCTCTACCTCACTCTCCACCTCGGTGGCGAGTGCTTCGTAGCGCACACCGCTGACGTGCATTCCCATGCACACAACACTTCCGCCGTCGACCACGGTCAGCACGACTGCGACGGCGGCCACCACGACGGCACCGACGAGCTCTGCCTCGCGCTGCCCCGCGGCGACCAGCCGACCGACCTCCCGGTCCTGCCGGACCTGGCCGTCACCGCGCCGATTTCCCTTGCCCCGCAAGCGTTGTCCGCGCCCACCTGGTGTGCCGACCCCATACCTGTCCACAGTGGACAGTCGATCCAGCTCGTCAACTGCGTGTTCCGGAACTGAGCAGCAGCCGCAACCCGCCTTCACCCGTACCTCTTTCCCGAGGAAGAACCACGTCATGGATCTGCTGCTGCCTCCTGCCCGCACGTCCCCGGCTCAGCTGCTCACCAGCGCGCCGCGCTGCCAGAACCTGCGCGCCGCGGTCGGCAACACCCCGGTGTTGTGGATCGACGAGCCCTTCGCCAAGCCCGGCAACGGTTTCTGGGCCAAGCTCGAAGGCGCCAACCCCGGCGGCATGAAGGACCGCCCCGCCCTGCACATGGTCGAGTGCGCCCGCCGCCGCGGCGAGCTGGCGCCCGGCGCGATGATCGTCGAGTCCACCAGCGGCACCCTCGGCCTCGGCCTGGCGCTGGCCGGGATCGCCTACGGGCACCCGGTCACCCTGGTCACCGACCCCGGCATGGAACCGATCCTGCACCGGCTGCTCACCGCCTACGGCGCGCGGATCGAGCTGGTCGGCGAGGCGCACCCGACCGGCGGCTGGCAGGAGGCCAGGCGGCAGCGGGTGGCCGAGGTGCTGGCCGCCAACCCCGGCGCGTACTGCCCCGACCAGTACCACAACCCGGACAACGTGGCCGCCTACTCGGCGCTGGCACTGGAGCTGGTGGCCCAGCTCGGCCGGGTGGACGTGCTGGTGTGCTCGGTGGGCACCGGCGGCCACTCCGCCGGGGTGTCCCGGGTGCTGCGGGAGTTCTGCCCGGACCTGCGCCTGGTCGGGGTGGACACCATCGGCTCCACCATCTTCGGCCAGCCGGCCCGGCGCAGGCTGATGCGCGGCCTGGGGTCCAGCATCTACCCGCGCAACGTGGCCTACCCCGCCTTCGACGAGGTGCACTGGGTCGCGCCGGGCGAGTCGGTGTGGGCCAGCAGGGCGCTGGCGCGGACCAGCTTCGCCACCGGCGGCTGGAGCGTGGGCGCGGTGGCGCTGGTCGCGGGCTGGCTGGCCCGCAACGCCGAGCCGGACACCCGGATCGCGGCGATCTTCCCGGACGGCCCGCAGCGCTACTACACCACGGTGTTCAACGACGAGTACTGCGATGCGCACGGCCTGCTGGACGGCCCGCCGCCCACCGGCCCGGCCGAGATCGCACACCCCGGCGAGACCGAGGTGACGTCCTGGACGCGCTGCCGCACCGTGCTGGACCCCGCCCCCGGAGCGCCGTGATGCAGGTCCTCACCCAGTACCGGTCCTTCCCGAGGCCGGTCCGCCTGCTGCTGGTCAACCAGCTGACCATCAACCTGGGCTTCTACATGCTGATGCCCTACCTGGCCGCGCACCTCTCCGGCGGTCTCGGCCTGGCCGCCTGGCTGGTCGGGCTGGTGCTCGGCGTGCGGAACCTGTCCCAGCAGGGCATGTTCCTCTTCGGCGGCGCGCTGGCCGACCGGTTCGGCTACAAACCGATGATCATCGCGGGCCTGTCCCTGCGCACGGTCGGCTTCGGGCTGCTCGGCTTCGTGGACAGCCTGCCCGCGCTGATCGCCGCCTCGGCCGCCACCGGACTGGCCGGGGCGCTGTTCAACCCCGCCTCCAGGGCCTACCTGACCGCGGAGTCGGGTGAGCGGCGGGTGGAGGCCTTCGCGCTGTTCAACGTCTTCTACCAGGTGGGCATCCTGATCGGGCCGCTGATCGGGCTGCTGCTGACCGGGGTGGCCTTCTCGCTGACCTGCCTGGTCGCCGCGGTGGTCTTCGCCGTGCTGACCGTCCTGCAGGTCAGGGAGCTGCCCGCGCGGTCGGCCCCCGGTGGCGGCGGCAGCGTGCTCGGCGGGGTCGGCGAGGCGGTGCGCAACCGGCCGTTCCTGCTGTTCTCGGTGGCCATGATCGGCTCGTACGTGCTGTCCTTCCAGATCTACCTGACGCTGCCCTTGCAGGTCAGGGCGATCGCGGGCGGCGAGCTGGCCGCCACGGTCGGCGTGGGCGCGCTGTTCGCGGTGTCCGGGCTGGTCGCGGTGCTCGGCCAGCTGCGGATCACCGCCTGGTGCCGGGCGCGCTACGGCCCGGCCCGGTGCATCACGCTCGGGCTGGCGCTGATGACCGGCGCGTTCCTGCCGCCGCTGCTGACCGGCCTGCTGGACCCCCAGCAGCAGGGCGGGCCCGGCCTGTGGCTGCCGGTGCTGCTGCTGACCACGCTGCTGCTCACGGTGGGCACGGTGGTGACCTACCCGTTCGAGATGGACACCATCGCCACGCTCTCCGGCGGCAGGCTGGTCGCCACGCACTACGGCCTGTACAGCACCCTGTCCGGCATCGGCATCACCATCGGCAACCTGGTCGCCGGCCGCGCGCTCGACCTGGCCAGATCCGCTGGGGTACCGGCGATCCCGTGGCTGACACTGCTGGCGCTGGGCCTGCTCGGCACGTTCGCCGTGCACCGGATGGACCGTTCCGGGCGGCTCACCCCGGTGCCGGTGTGAGTGTTGCGGGTGGCTCCCGATTCCGCGTCGACCGGGAGCCGCCCGCACCTCCCGCATGCCCCTTCGACACGGGAAGTCCGGCAGCAGGCGGCCAGCAGCCCCGCCACAGTCGCGCTGCCCCTGCTCGACCGTGGCGGAACCTCGACCGGAACCGCGCCGTTGCCCGGGATATCTCCTCCGACCACCGCTCGGGTTACACAGGCAACCCAGGTCCACTCGGACGAGTGAGTACGACCGTCCGGGGGATGTCAGCCGCCAAACCGTCATGCGCGTCCCCGCCAGGTCTCTCACCATGGGACGAGGCCGAGCGGGAGGCGTCAATGGACCACACACCGATCACCGTCGACTACATGCCCGAAGGCGAGGACTGGACCGTCACGGTCCGGTACGGCCAGCTGGAGGAGGCGGCCACCGCGCCAGGCCTGATCGCCGCCCGCGACCAGGCGGACCAGATCCTGGAACGGATCGCCCCCGGCACCCCCAGCAGGGCGGTGCACCTGCTCGACGGCGACGCCTTCGCCTTCACCACGGCCTACCTGCACGCCCGGCACGGCCTGACCCCGGTGGCCGAAGCGCCCACCCAGCCCGACGGCGAGGAAGTGGAAGAAGCGGAAGAACAAGGCGCGCAGGCGGCCACCAACACCGGCTGACCTTCCACTTCGGACGACCGGTTGACACCCCAGGCCGCACCGCGCCCCTAGGATGGCAGGACACGGGCGGTCACGTCGCCGACACAGGCGTCGGCGGCGGTGAGAGGGGGCAGGTTTGGCGACTGCGCCAGGCACTGAGGAGTTGCACGGCAGCAGCCGAGCCAAGGAAGCAGGTGGAGCGCCCCGGGGCAGACCGCGCGACGCGACCCGCGACGACGCCCTGCGCAAGGCCACCCTGGAAGTGATGGCCGAGGTCGGCTACCGCGCGCTGACCATGGACGCGGTCGCGGCCAGGGCGAAGGCGGGCAAGGCGACCATCTACCGCCGCTGGGAGTCCAAGCTCGAACTGGTCATCGACACCTGCAACGAGCTGGTCAGCCGCAGCGTCCCCGAACCCGACACCGGTTCGGTCGCCGGCGACCTGCGCGAGTTCCTGCTGGGCTACGTCGACTTCCTGACCGGCCCCTCCGGCAAAGCGGCCCAGGCCCTGGTCGGCGAGCTCCCGCACGAGCCAGAACTGGCCACCGCCTTCCGCGACAGCTTCCTCACCGGCCAGCGCGGCATGCTGCGCCGCATCCTGGAACGCGGAGCCGAACGCGGCGAGATCAACCGGCACGCACCGCTGGGCATGGTGAACGAGCTGGCCGGCGCCACCCTGACCTACCGCCTGATGCTCACCGGCGAGCCCATCGACGAGGCGTTCGTCGACAAGCTCCTGGAGCAGGCCCTGCTACCGCTGCTCAACTGACCCCGCGGCAGCAGGCCCGGCCCCACTCAGCGGAAGATCTTGCGCACCAGCGCGAGCACCACCAGCACGCCAAAGGCGATCAAGGAGTACTTGATCCGCGGGTCGTCCAGCTTGGACTTCACCGCGGCCTTGGACTCATCCACGAACTTCTTCGGATTAGCCCGCACCGCCAGCTCGTCCAAGGTCGCGGCCAGCGAGTCCCGCGCCTGCTCGATGTCACGCTGAATGCTCTCCGGATCCCGAGCCACAGGTCCCTCCTCGCAGGACGAATGTCTGACGCGGGATCACGGTAGCCCCAACCCGCCACGCCGCGTCACCCAGTCCGCCTCCACCCGGCAGGTGTCGCCGGTTAGGCTGTACGCCGACGGGGCCGTAGCCCAATTGGCAGAGGCACACGGTTTAGGTCCGTGCCAGTGTGGGTTCGACTCCCACCGGCCCCATTCCGTCGACTGGGTCGCCCCTGCTCGCGCTGCGCGCTTCGCCGGGGCGACTCCATTCATCACACCGGGGGTGCGACCCCCGGACCCCGCCCGGCGGGCTCTGCCCCCGGACCCCCGCTCGCTTGGCGGGGGTGTCGCCGTGGTTCTCCGGTCGCTTGGCGGGGGTGCCGCCACGGGTCCCCGGTCGCTTGGCGGGGGTGCCGCCACGGGTCCCCGGTCACTTTGTGCGGGTGTCGCCACGGGTCACCGGTCGCTTTGCGGGGGTGCCGCCACGGGTCACCGGTCGCTTTGCGGGGGTGTCGCCGTGGTTCTCCGCTCGTCTTGATCTTTCTCTTTTCTCGGCTTACCTGGGCTTTCTACCTGGGATTTTGCGTTGATCTGGCGCTTGTTGGCCTCTTCCCCGTTGTTCTGGCGCACCATCGGCGAGACGTCACTCCAGGGGGGACTGATGGGCAAGCCTGATCAACCGCGCGGTCCGGACGGGAAGTGGATACCTCGCGCGAGTCGCCCTGCCTTGGCCGTTGTGGCGGCCGTCGCTGTTGGCGCTGGAGCGGTTTCGGTTGGCGGCGGGGCCGGGGCAGGGAGTGCTGTCTCGGTGCAGTCGTCGGTGGGGCAGGCGCTTCGTGGCGCGGTCCGCAGTGGCAAGGACGCCGCCCGGAAGGGGAAGCGGGGCGATGTCTGGCGTGGGATGCGGTTGCGGCGGGTGAAGGAGGCCGGGCGCAAAGCCGCCTCGTGTGCGCTGCACTCCTACGGCGAGGTGCGGCAGTTCTTCCTCCGGTCGCCCTGCCGGTCGCTGGACCGGATGTTGTTCGCCCTCGATGGCGGGCAGGGCGACACCATGATCGTGTCGGTGGCGTGGGTGCGGATGCCGGTCGCGGCGGAGGCTGAGCGGTTCCGGACGCTGGTCGATCTGGACGGCACCGGCAACGTGTCGCCGTTGGCCGCGGGGCTGGTGGGGGCGGCGGGCGTGACGTTCACCGGGCGGTACTACGACTCGCGGCGGGACGGGAAGCTGGTGGTGGTCGCCGAGGCGGAGCCGCTGTCCGGGCGACCCGCGCCCGAGCTGCTCGATGGCGTGGCGGAGGTTCTGGTGGAGCTGCCGCCGCCCTGACCTGCCGCGCGCAGCGTGCTGACCACGATGGTGACCGCCGCCGTTACCGCCTTGGCCCGGGTCGTCCTGCCCTCGGCCGCCGCGGTGGCCAGGCCGTCCAGGGCGTGGAACAGGCCGGTGATGACTGGCGGGGTGGCTGGGGCGAAGGGGCGGAAGGCGGCGCGGAGCTCATCCCGGTACAACTGCTCCGACTGGTGGCGGAAGTGGCGGGTTTCCGGGTGGCCGGAGAGGGCCGCTTTGATCTCCGCGCATTCCGGGCCCGCGGCGAGCAGGCCGTCGACGTAGGCCGTGACGACCGCGGTGGCCACCTGGTGGAGTGAGCCCGCCCGGGCCCTTGCCGTGCGCATGGCCTCGCTCAGCTGCTCGT
Organism: Crossiella sp. CA-258035; assembly: GCF_030064675.1. Taxonomy (GTDB): domain Bacteria; phylum Actinomycetota; class Actinomycetes; order Mycobacteriales; family Pseudonocardiaceae; genus Crossiella. The sequence continues at coordinate 1,183,504 of NZ_CP116413.1, read as the reverse complement.
CGTAGTCCCGGTACAGGGCCAGGAGCAGGCCTTCTCTGGTGGTGAAGTGGTCGTAGGCGACGGGGCGGGAGACGCGGGCGCGTTCGGCGAGGCGGACCAGGGTCAGGGCGGCGGCGCCCTCGGTGGCGATGATCTCGGTGGCGGTGTCCAGGAGTTGCCTGCGGCGGTCCTGGCGGTTGAGGCGTTGGTCTGCCATGTGCTTATCCTACAGAACGTAGGTTATGTTTTGTAGGTTGGAGGACGCGTGGAGCAGGTTGCGGTGGTGGGGGTCAATGCCCGTGGGACCGGGCTGGCCGGGGCGTTGGGGGTGGTGGCCGGGGACTCCTTCGATGCGGCGCTGGTGGTGTTGTGCGCGGCGGACCACGACGAGCTGTGGTCGTTGCTGGCGCGGGATCTTGGTGGGCGGGACCTGGTCAACCTCACCTCGGGCACCAGCGCGGAGGCCCGGGAGACCGCGGCTCGGGTGGCGGCCAGGGGCGGGCGGTACCTCGACGGGGCGCTGATGGCGCATCCCGAGCACGTGGGCCGACCGGAGACGGAGCTGGTCTACAGCGGGGACGCGGCGGTGTTCGAGCGGCACCGGGCGGTGCTGGACCGGCTGGGCAACGCGACCTACCTCGGCGCGGACCCCGGCACGGCGGCCCTCTACGACATCGCGCTGCTGAACTTCGCCTGGGCCACGCTCGTCGGCTACCTGCACACCGCCGCGCTGCTCACCGCGGACGGGGTGCGGGCCAGCGCGGTGACGCCGATGCTCACCCGGTGGCTGCGCGGCACCGTCTCCGAAGTTGTCGCCGACTACGCAGAACAGGTGGATCACGGTGCGTATCCGGGCGAGCAGGACTGGCTGGAGCTGGACTGGCCGCTGATGGCGAACCTGGTGCGGGCCAGCGAGGAGCGCGGGCTGGATTCGGCGTTGCCGCGGCTGGTGGAGTCGCTGACCGCGCGGGGTGTCGCCGCTGGCTTCGGCTCGGCGAGCTTCGCGAGTCTGGTGGAGGTCATCCGGGGTGCGGCTTAGTTGTCCGGTGTCGCGAATGCCGTGCCGGACTGAATTCACGCACACGCGAAACCCGCTGGATACCGGCCATTCGTTGCTGATCTCGGCCAAACCCGATCACCGTAACCAGTCTTGACAGTGGCCCGGCGGGTAGGTTACGTCTGGTTCTTATCACGGTTCGGTTTCGGACCGGCTCCGTTGGGGAGATCAGAACTGGGGATGCACTTGGGGCTGTCGCGCAAACGTTCTTTCTGCTAGCGGTTAGGCCACACGAGACGGCGCTGGGGAGGCGGTCTACGTGCAGGACGACGTCCGGCAACTGGAGCGAGCGGAACATTTGACGAGTCCGGTCCGGGATGGCGGCCGCACTCGGATCGTGCCGATCAGCAGTCTGAGCTTGCGGGATTCGCCGCGTTCGGCCGGGGCCGATGCGGAGCACGTGGCGAAACTGGCCGGTTCAGCTGCCGCGCTGCCGCCGATTCTGGTGCACTGGCCGTCCCTGCGGGTGATCGACGGCGTGCACCGGGTGCGGGCCGCGATCCTGTTGCGGCGGACCGAGATCGAGGCGGAATTCTTCGAAGGCAGTGAAGCGGAGGCATTTGTGCTGGCCGTGCGGCTCAACACCATGCACGGCCTGCCGCTGACCCTGGCCGATCGGCGGGCCGCGGCGGAACGGATCATCGCGGCCACCCCGGAATGGTCGGATCGGGTGGTCGGCGGCACCACCGGACTGTCACCGCGCACGGTGGCCACGATCCGGGCCCGTTCGAATCCCGGAATTGCGCAGTCGAACACCCGGATCGGCGCGGACGGCCGGGTCCGGCCGATCAGTCCGGCGGCCGGCCGGATTCGCGCCTCCCGGTTTGTCCGGGACAACCCGGATGCCTCGTTGCGGCAGATCGCCAAGGAGGCCGGGATTTCGCTGTCCACCGCGCGCGATGTGCGGATGCGGCTGAACCGGGGTGAGGATCCGGTCGCCCGGCGCAAGCCTGCTGGACCGGCGGTCGTGGCGGCGGAGGAGGATTCTTCGCGGCTGGCGCGGATCGGGGCGATCGTGCAGAGCATGAACAGCGATCCGAGTTTGCGGCTGACCAGTTCGGGCCGGACACTGCTGCGCTGGATTCACCTGCAAGCCGGTGCGCTGCACAGCCTCTACGGCGCGATCGACGGCCTGCCCGCGCATTGTTCCGATCCGGTGGCCAAACTCGCCCAGTACTACGCGGAGGCGTGGAAGGAGATCAACCGTCGGCTGGAGACCCCGCCGGAAGAATAGTTAGGGTGGCGCTCGTGGAAGAAATCCTGACCGGCGGCAACATGACCAGCGTGGTGAAAGTGGGTGACACGGTCCGGCGGACCGCCGGGCCGTGGACACCCTCGGTGCACGCGCTGCTCGACCACCTGCGCCGGCGCGGCTTCGACCGCGCGCCGGAGGCATTGGGCCTGGATGAGCAGGGCCGGGAGGTCATCAGCCTGCTGCCCGGCGCGGTGGCGCACTACCCGCTGCCCGCGCACGTGCTCAGCGACCGCACCCTCATCGCGGTCGCGGAACTGCTGCGCGACTACCACGAGGCCACCGTCGACTTCCGGCCACCGGAAGGCGCGGTCTGGCAGCTGCCCGCGCACGAACCGGTGGAAGTGCTGTGCCACAACGATTTCGCCCCGTACAACCTGATGTTCGAGGGAGACCGGCTTACCGGGGTCATCGACTTCGACACCATCTCCCCCGGTCCGCGGGTGTGGGACCTGGCGTACACGGCCTACCGGTTCGTGCCGCTGACCGACCCGGAAAATCCCGATGTGCCCTATCCAGGTCTCGCGGAACAGCGCAGGCGGCTGGCGTTGTTCGTGGCGGCCTACGGAATGGCTGAGATCACGCCCGGTGCGGTGGCCGCGACGGCCGTCCGGCGACTTCGGGAAATGGTCGAGTTCATCGTGGGCCGGGCTCGGAATGGTGATCCGGCGCAACAGCGGGTGTTCGAGCTCGGCCACCACCTGCTCTACGAACGGGATATCGCCTATCTCGAAGCGAACCGGCTCGCGGATTAGGCGGCGAGCACCAAGAGCGCCTGGTCGAGTGCGTCCGGCAGGGTGTCGGCCTGGGGCACGCCGAACAGCTCGGCGGTGCCGCGGAGATAGGCCATCTCGGCGGCTTCCGGCGGCGCGCCCAGCACGGCCTTGCCGGAACGGGCCCAGAGGCCGAACTCGAAATTGGAGGTCAGGCCGGGCAGTTCCGGCATGACCCGGGGAATCCAGAACACGATCGCGTCGGCGTGCGCGCCGGCCAGCCAGTCCCAGCGCAACTGCACCTCGACCGGAACGGCCGGTTCGCCCGGCCGGGACTGCGGGTGCAGCACCACTCCGGTGAACTGGACTTTGCGCAGATGGGCGCAGGCCTCATCGCGCCAGGACGCGGTGGAGTTCCGCGGTGACGGACCGGCCAGGAACAGGCGCGGGCCGCTGGTGACCGACTCGACGGGATCGGGGCAATGGAGGACGCGCACCCGGCGAGCGTAAGGCGAATCGACGTGTTTGCGCGCTCTCCGCCTGCTCCGGCAGGGTGCTTTCCATGACGAGTCCACCGGAAACGCGCTACGACGTGGTGGTCGTCGGAAATGCCACGATCGACTACACCCTGCGCATCGGCGAAGCGCTCAGCCCCGGCCACAAGCAGGTGGCGCACGAGCTGGCCAGGGCGGTCGGCGGGGAAGCGACCAACGCCTGCCTGGTGATGAGCGTGCTGGGCCTGCGCACCAACTTCGTTGGCCGTTTTGGCGCGGATCCCGACGGCGAACAGCACCGCCGTTTCCTGCTCGACCACGGCTGCGCGGTCGAGGGCTCGATTCTGGTGCCGGGCGCCGACCACCATTTCGCCGCGGTGGTGGTGGACGGAAATGGCGAACGGACCATCGTGACCCAGAAGGACCCGGCGCTGACCCCGGACCACACCCAGCTGCCGCCGAGCCTGCTGCGCCGCTGCGGCGCCTTCTTCTCCGACGGCAGGGAGGCCGAGTTCAGCCGGTACGGCCTCGAAGCCGCCAAGGGACTCGGGGTGCGCACCTTCGCCGACGTCGAGGACGCCGACTGGCTCGGCGCCGCGCTGGCCGACATCGACGAGCTGATCGTGCCCGAACACGTGGCCGTCCGGTTCGCCGGCACCGAGGTGGCCGAGGACGCCGCGCGCAAGCTGCTGGCCGGCGGCCCCGAGGTCGTGGTGGTGACCCTCGGCGCGCGCGGCTCGGTGGTCGCCGACGCGGACGGTCGGGTCGACCGGGTGCCTGCGGCTGCGGCCAAGGTGATCGACTCCACCGGTGCGGGCGATGCCTTCCACGGCGCCTACGTGGCCGCCCGGATCGCCGGACTCGCTCCAGCGAAGGCCGCCACGGCGGGTGCGGTCGCTGGTGCGGCGACCTGTGAGCACGTCGGTCCGCGCGCGCCGGGACCGGAGATCGCGAGGCGGTGCGGGCCACTGCTCGGCCTGGCCGAGGGAGGAGACCCGAGATGACCGAGCTCGCAGGCAGCGAGGTGACCAAGACCCAGCTGCGCCGGCTCGCCGACCAGCTCCGCGCGGACGCGATCCGCACCAGCACCGCGGCCGGATCGGGGCACCCCACCTCGGCGATGTCCTGCGCCGATGTGGTCGCCACGCTGATGAGCCGCCACTTCCGCTACGACTGGGCCGATCCCGCGCACCCGGACAACGACCGCCTGGTCCTGTCCAAGGGACACGTCTCCGGGCTCTGGTACTCGGTGCTGGCCGCGGCGGGCGCGATCGAGGTCGAGGAGCTGTCCACCTACCGCCAGCGCGGTTCCCGGTTGCAGGGCCACCCGACGCCCGACCTGCCGTGGGTGGACGTGGCCACCGGCTCGCTCGGTCAGGGACTGCCGATCGGGGTCGGCATGGCGCTGGCCGCGCGGCTGGCCCGCCGCCCGTACCGGGTGTGGGTGCTGTGCGGGGACGGCGAACTGGCCGAGGGCTCGATGTGGGAGGCATTCGACAAGGCCGCGATCCACCGGCTGGCCAACCTGACCGCGATCATCGACGTGAACGGCTACGGCCAGTCCGGGCCGGTGCCGCACCGGAGCCCGGCCGAGACCTACGCGGCCCGGCTGCGCGCCTTCGGCTGGCAGGTCGCCGAGATCGACGGCCACGACCTCGACCAGGTGGACGCCGCACTCGCCCAAGCAGGCACGAACGCCGAGCCGCTGGCCATCGTCGCGCGCACGGTGAAGGGGCAGGGCTTCGAGGAGATCACCCACCGCGCCGAGATGCACGGCGCGGCCCTGGACGAGGCCACCGCCCGCCGCGCGCTGGCCCTGATCGAACCGCCGGAACGAGTGCGGCTGACCGGACCGCCGCCCCCGCGCAAGCCCGCGCAACCGCCGCCCGCCCGGACCGAGGTGCGCCTCCCCCGTTACGCCGTCGGCGCGGCGGTCGCCATCCGGGACGCCTTCGGGGACGCGCTGGCCGAGCTGGGCGAGCGCCCGGAGGTGGTGGTGATCGACGGCGACGTGACGGTGTCCATGCGCACCGACCGGTTCGCCGCCCGGCACCCCGGCCGGTTCATCGAGACCTACATCGCCGAGCAGCAGATGCTGGGCACCGCGGTCGGCCTGTCCGCGCGCGGTTTCACCCCGGTGGTCTCCACCTACGGCGCGTTCCTGAGCCGGGGCTACGACTTCGTCCGGATGGCCGCGATCTCGCGGTCGCGGCTGGTGCTGGCCGGTTCGCACGGCGGGGTGGAGATCGGCCGGGACGGCCCCAGCCAGATGGCGCTGGAGGACCTGGCCGCGATGCGCGCCATCCACGGCTCGGTGGTGCTCTACCCCAGCGAGGCGGTCTCCGCGGGGGCGCTGACCAAAGCCGCGCTGGACACCGGCGGCATCTGCTACCTGCGGATCACCCGCAACGCCCGGCCGGTGCTGTACGGCCCCGAGGAGCAGTTCCCGGTGGGCGGTGCCAAGACGCCGCGCTCGGACGAGCGGGACTCGGTGGTGCTCGCGGCCGCCGGGGTGACCGTGCACGAGGCGCTGGAGGCGGCGGACACCCTTGCCGCGCAAGGGATCCACGCCAGGGTGCTGGACCTCTACTCGGTGAAGCCCTGCGACACGGCCACGGTCCGGCTGGCGCTGGCCGCCACCGGCGGACGGCTGGTGGTCGCCGAGGACCACCGGCCGGAAGGCGGGCTCGGTGCCGCCATATTCGAGGGGCTGGCGGAGCAGGAGATCACGTATCGTGCCCGGCACCTGGCGGTGCGGACCATGCCCGGTTCCGCCTCGCCTGCCGAACAGCTCGACCTGGCCGGGATCTCGGCCGGGCACATCGCGGCCGCGGCCCGCGACCTACTTCGAGGCGGTGACCTGGACCGGTGAACGGCCACTTCGACCTGGTGATCTTCGACTGCGACGGCGTGCTGGTGGACAGCGAGCGGCTCTGCGTCCAGGTCGAGGCGGAGCTGATCACCCAGACCGGGTGGCCGCTGACGCCGGCGGAGGTGGCCGGCCGGTTCCTGGGCAAGTCGGATGAGCACATGCTGGCCGAGATCGAGCGCCAGGTGGGCCGGGCGCTGGGCGCGGACTGGCTGGCCGGGCTGCACGAGCGCTACCGGGACCGGTTCCGCCGCGACCTCACCGCGGTCCCCGGCGTGGTGGCGGCACTGGACGCGATCGCCGCCGCGGGTGTGCCGACCTGCGTGGCCTCCAGCGGCACCCCGGAGAAGATGGCCACCACGCTGGGCATCACCGGGCTGGCCGACCGCTTCGACGGCCGGATCTTCAGCGCGGTGGAGGTCGAGCACGGCAAACCGGCGCCCGACCTCTTCCTGCACGCCGCCAGGAAGATGGGCGTGCCGCCGGACCGCTGCGCCGTGGTCGAGGACAGCCCGGCCGGTGTCGCCGCCGGACGGGCGGCCGGTATGACGGTGCTCGGCTACCGCACTGAACTGGTGCCGCCGGGCGCGCTGACCGGCGAGCGCACCATTGAGTTCGAGGACATGCGCGAGCTGCCCCGACTCCTCGGTTTGCGCTGAATTTCCTTTGTTCGCAACCACTCTTACCCGTCCATAGAATTTCCTCTGTCAGCCAAGAGGAGGTTCGATGGCTACCAATCTGGTGGGCGACGTCAGGGAGTTGTACTCCTACAGCGTCGGAACGGTCACCATCGTCGACGGGGAGGGTGTTTACGCCTGCGACGCCGAGGGGAACAAATACCTCGACTGCGCCGCCGGAACTTTCAACCTGAGCATCGGTTATCGCCATCCCGCACTGGTCAAGGCGATTCAGCACCAGGCCGAGCTGCTGGTGCACGCGTCCTCGTCGTTCCAGAACCACCCGGTGAACGAGCTGGTGCGCAAACTCGTCTCGGTGTCGCCGGAGAACATCCAGCGCGTGCACCTGAAAGTGGCCAGCGGCTCGGATGCCAATGAGGGCGCGATCAAACTGGCCCAGCGGGCCACCGGCCGCCGGGACATCATCAGCCTGTTCCGCGGCCACCACGGCCAGACCATGGCCACCACCGCGATCTCCGGCAACGCCTTCCGCCGCGCGCCCTTCCCGGAGGTGGGGATCAGCAGGCTGATCGTGCCGGACCCGTACTGCCACCGCTGTTTCTACGGGCAGCGGCGGGAGACCTGCGGCCTGATGTGCGTGAACCGGATCGACGACTTCATCGAGTTCGCCAGCTCCGGCAGTGTCGCCGCGGTCATCGTCGAGCCGATCACCGGCAACGGCGGCAACGTGGTCGCGCCGGACGGTTATCTCGCCCGCCTGCGCGAGTTCTGCGATGAGCGCGACATCGTGCTCATCTTCGACGAGATCCAGACCGGCATCGGCCGGACCGGCCGGATGTTCGCCGCCGAGCACTTCGGCGTGCAGCCGGATGTCATCACCATTGGCAAGGGTCTCGGCGGTGGCGCGCAGGTCGCCGCGATGCTCTCCGATCCGAAACTGGGGCCGATGGAGACCGAATACCTCTCCTTCACCTCCGGCGCGAACGTGCTCGCCGCCGCGGCGGCCAACGCCACCCTGAGCGTGGTGGACGACGAGGATTTCCTGGCGAATGTGCGCGAGGTCGGCGCACACATCCTGTGCAGGCTGACCGAGCTCCGGAATCGGCACCGGTGTGTCGACGACATTCGCGGCGTCGGCCTGATGATCGGTTTCGAAGTGGTCGACCGGGACGGCACGCCTTCGCCCGCGCTGACCAACGAGATCGTCCGGAAAGGCCGGGAACACGGCCTGCTGTTGCGTTCCTCGCGGTACGGCCTCGGCAACGTGGTGAAGATCCGCCCGCCGCTGATCCTGACCCACGAGGAGGCGGACCTCATCTGCGACCGGCTGGACCGCGTCCTCACCTCACTCTGAAAGGCACGGACAACATGCATGTCCTTCAGTTCCGCGGACCCGGTGAGCTGACGCTGGAACAGCGGGCCGCCCCGCCCGCGCCCGGACCGGGCCAGGTGACCTTCCGGCCCACGCTGGCCGGGGTCTGCGGCACCGACCGGGCGATCTACCTCGGCCGCTACCACTGCGAGCCGCCCAGGGTGCTCGGGCACGAGGCGGTCGGCGTGGTGACCGAGGTCGGCGAAGGGGTGACCAGGCTGCGGCCCGGCGACCGGGTGGTGCTGGATCCGACCCAGTCCTGCGGCCGCTGCGACCGGTGCCTGCGCGCGGAGAGCAGCCACTGCGCGAACAAGTCGGCGCTGGAGATCGGCGTCGGCCGGGACGGCGCCTTCGCCCAGCTGCTCACCGTCGAGGAGCAGGCGCTCTACCCGCTGCCGGCCGACGTGCCGGACCGGCGTGGCGTGCTGATCGAGCCGCTGGCCTGCGTGCTGACCGGGCTGCGCGCGGCCGCGGTCGGCCCTGACGACCGGGTGGTCGTGCTCGGCGGCGGCCCGATGGGCGTGCTCTCCGCCCTGCTCGCGGTCCGCTGGGCGGCGCGGGTCAGCCTGGTCGAGCCCGACCCGTACCGGCGCGAGCTGGCCGAGGCGGTCACCGGCCTGACCCCGCTGGCCGAGCTCGACGAGTCAGCCTCCCCGCCGCCGACGGTCGTGGTGGACACCACCGGCTCGCTGCTGGAGCCGAGCCTGCGCACGGTGCAGGACGGCGGGCGGGTGCTGCTGCTGGGCTGCGACACCGCGGCCACCGCCACGGTCCGGCCCTTCGACCTGACCGGCCGCTGCGTCAGCCTGATCGGCAGCTGCGACTACCACGCGCAGGTGTTCCCGGCCGCGATCGAGCTGATCCGCGGCCTGCCCTGCGAGCAGCTGGTCACCGACGTCTTCCCACTCACCGAGTCCAGCGCGGCCTTCGAGCTGCTCGCGCTGGGACCCGGCAGCGGTTACGGCGCGGGCAAGCTCGCCTTCGCGCCCTAGCGGGCGGTCGGCTCAGGCTGCTTCTTCTTCCCCAGCACGGCCTGGGCCGACGCCCCGAGCGGGCCGATCAGCGCGGCCAGCAGTCCCACCACGACGAACGCCACCGCCAGGCTGCTGACCTGGGCGATGCCGCCGACCAGCGGCGATCCGGCGAAGGAGCCGCAGTAGGCCACCGTGGTGACGAACCCGATCTCGCGCGCCCCGTCGCCGCCGTTGTCCCGGCCCGCCTTGCCCGCCATCGCCAGCGCCACCGGGAACGCGTAGGCCAGGCCAACTCCGGCGAGCGCGAAGCCCAGGTAGCTGACCAGGGCCGAGGGCACCAGCACCGCGCTCAGCAGGCCGAAGGCGCCGACCACGCTGGTGCAGACCAGGATCCGGGCCGCGCTCCACCGGTTGCGCACCTGCTCGCCGAACAGCCTGGCCACCATCATCGAGGCGGCGAAGACCGTGTAGGCCAGCGCGGCCGCGCCCTCGGACACGCCCCGGTCGCCCACCAGGAACAGCGCGGACCACTTGCCCGCGGTGCCCTCGGCGATCACCGAGCACAGCGCGACCCCGGCCAGCAGCCACAGCGCGGGCAGGCGGAACGGCGCCCGGCCGGTGCGCCCGGCCTCGTCCTGCTTCGGCTGGCCGGTGAGGTCCTTGGGGATGGCCCGCAGCGCGGTCAGCGTGGCGGCCAGGCCGACCACGCCCACCACCAGCAGGTGCGCCTGCGGGCTGATCTTGAGTCCGGCGGCCAGCGCGGCGGCCAGGGAGGCGAGCACGCCGCCGATGGGCAGGGCCGCGTGGAAGATCGACATCACCGGGCGGTCGAGCCGCTGTTCCATGGCGGCCGCGGCCACGTTCATCGCCACGTCGAGCAGGCCGATGCCGAGCCCGAGCACGACCAGCGCGATGCCGAAGGCCACCACCGTGGTGACCGAGCCGAGCAGCGGCAGCGTCAGGCAGACCAGCAGCGTGCTGGCCGCCAGCATCCGGCGCGCGCCGAAGGCCATGCACAGCCGGCCGGCCAGCGAGGCCGCGATGATCATGCCGATGCTGGACCCGGTCAGCGTGATGCCGAGGATGCCGACGTCGGCCCCGATCTGCTCCACGATGCCCGGCAGCCGCGGCGTCCAGCTGCCGTGGGCGAAGCCGCTCAGGGCGAAGAACGCCGACACCGGCGCCAGGCGGCGGATGTCCTGTCGCATGGATCTCACCTTTCCGCGAGCAGTGCGAGCACGCTGTCGGCCCAGGACTCCCAGGTGTGCGGCGCCACGGCCGCACGCAGCCCTGCCGAGGGGCCGCTGAGCAGTCCCCGGCACAGCGCCTCGGCCTGCTCGGCCACGTCGAAGGGGTTGACCACCAGCACGTGCTCGCCCAGCACCTCGGCCGCGCCCGCGTTCTCCGAGAGCACGATCCGCAGCCGGTCGTTGAGCATGGCCGCCTCGAACGGCCCGACGTTCTGGCCGTCCACCACCGAGTTGGCCACCAGCACGTCCGCGTGCGCGTAGGCGCCGAAGGTGGCCGCCACGTCGTTGACCTGGACCACCCGCACCGCCTCCGCGCCCAGCTCCTTGTTCGTCAGCGCCGCCTCGGCCTCGACCTGCTCCAGGTAGCGCAGGTTCGCGGTGTGCCCGAGGTGGTGCGGCGCGGCGCGCACCAGCAACCGGCTCTCCCGCAGCCGGGGCTCCCCGGCCAGGGCCAGCCGGAAGGCCTGGATCGCCCTGGGCGCGTTCTTGATCGGATCGGTCCGGCCGTAGTGCACGACCAGCGGACGCCCCGCCGCCCACCGCGCGTCCTCCGGCGGGAACTCCGCCTGCCGCAACAGGTCCGGGCTGTAGCCCAGTGGCTGGACCACGACCCGGCCGCCGAGCTCCGCGCCGCCGAACTCCCGCGCGCAGTCCAGGATGTTGCGCGCCCACCGCTCGGCCAGCACCACGACCAGGTCCGAGCTCAGCAGGCCGCGGATCATCTCCTCCCGCATGTACCGCGGCAGCACCCGCAGCTGCCCGGGATCCGGCCAGGCGACGTGGATGACCGTGCAGATCGACACGCCCGGCACCGCCGCGCGCAGCCGCGCCGGCAGCCCGGTGAACTGGTAGTCGTGCAGCACCACCCGCGCGCCGGGCTCGCCGCCGACGACCCTGGCGATCCGGTCCGCGTAGTCCTGGCAGAACTCGCCCATGGCCGCCCAGTCCCGCCGGGTGCCCTCGTCGAAGGTGGGCTCGGACCAGCGGTCCCACACCCCGTGCAGCGCCTGCCACAGCAGCCCGCTGCTCATCCGGTCCTGCACCGCGGCGAACACCTCGGCCCGGTGCTCGAGCAGGTGCAGCCTGGTGTGGCCGTCGCCGATGGCCATCTCGAACCCGCCGGGGTGCTCACGGGCCAACTGCCGGTCGCCGTCACTGGTCGCGCTGGAGATCCAGGGCACGCCGGCGCCCAGCCGCCGCGCCATCGCGCTGACCACACCGGTGGCCGCGCCGTGCGGATTTCGCGGCTCGACCGCGCCGGTGCGCGCATTCAGCCGAAACTCCGCAGGCCCCCGCTTGCTGACGAGAACAGTGCTGGTCATCACCGATCACAGTGAATAGCGGACCGGCCGGAGTGGCAAATGTTTGACCACTCCAACGGGCCGCACGCACACTCCGGGAATGAGCCTGGAGACGGCACGATTGCTGGAAGAGCTGGCGATCCACGCGTGGCCGGCGCTGAGCATCGAGGAGCTCGGCGGCTGGCGGCTCCGGTACGGCGCCGGGGTCACCCGGCGGGCGAACGCGGCCTGGCCGAACGAGCTCAGCGGCGAGCTGGACCTGGACACCCGGATCGCCCAGGTCGAGAAGTTCTACGGTGAACGCGGCCTGCCGCCGTCATTCCAGCTGTCCCCAGCCGGTTTGCCCGAAGAACTTGATGAGGCGCTGGCCCGGCGCGGCTATCAGTGGAAGTGGCCTACCGCGGTCCAAGCCGCCGAGGTGGACGAGGTGCTCGACCGCACCGCCGCCCCCGCAGCGCCGGAAGTGCGGATAACCCCGGTCATCGACGAAGAATGGTTCGGCGCCTACTGCAGATCCGAGTCGCCGAGAATAAGCGCGGACGCCGAGGAGTCCGCGGACCGGCTCACTCCGGAGAGCGCCGACATTCGCGCCAGGATCCTGCGCCGCATCGCACTGCCCACCGCCTACGCCTCGGTTCGCCTGGACGGCGAGCCGGTCGCGATCGCCTTGGGCGTGCGCGAACAGGACTGGCTGGGCATCTACTGCCAGGCCACCCTGCCCTCGGCGCAACGCAGGGGCGCGGCCCGCGCGATCCTGCACGCGCTCGCCCGCTGGGGCCGGGCCGACGGCGCGAGCAAGCTCTACCTCCAGGTGATGGACGACAACCCGGCGGCGCTTCTCCTCTACGCCAACGCCGGATTCCGGACCGTCTACCAAACCCACTACCGCGTGCTCGCCTAACTGACCCGCAACCCGCCATTGGTCTGCACCGGTCACGACTACTCACCCGGGCCGACGGTCCTGTCTTTGCGCCATAACCCCAGGATTGGGGGGCATTGGTATATGCGTGGCCGTTGATGTGTCGGGCTCGGCGCGATTAGCTGGGGGCAGCTCTTTTCCCCTGCATCGCTAGGAGATGAACCGTGCTCCAGAACAAGATCAGGCGGCTGGTGGTCGGGGTGGTCACCGCGGCGGCCTCGCTGCTCGTGGTCATCTCACCCGCGGCCGCGGAGACCAGCGCGGTCCGAGTGATCAAGTACGACACCAGCCAGGCGCAGGAGTTCAAGGCGGCCTGGGACGAGGGCGCCCGGGTCTGGAACGCCTCGGTCAAGAACGTCCGGTTCGAGCCGGGCACGCCGGCCCAGGTCCGGATCCTGGCCGACAACGGCTGGCCGCGCGCGCAGGTGACCAGCCTCGGCCGCGGCACCGTGTGGATGGGCCGCACCGCGGTCAACGACGGGCACCACATCCCGCGGATCACCACGCACGAGCTGGGGCACATCCTCGGCCTGCCGGACCGGCGCACCGGCCTGTGCGTCGACCTGATGTCCGGCGCCAGCGCGGGCACCAGCTGCAAGAACGTCAACCCGAACGCCGCGGAGAAGGCCCAGGTGGAGCGCAACTTCGCCAACGGCTTCGGCAGCGTGGAGCCGTTCAGCACCGACGGCCGGGAGTGGGCCCTCGCGGGCTGATCTCGAACAAGCGAAACGGCCCGGCCGCGTTCCTGCCGCGGCCGGGCCGTTCGTCTGTTCTGCTCAGGCCACCCTGGCCAGCGCCTCCGCGTAGTCCTGGCTCGGCGAGAGCGCCGCGGCCAGCCGGAAGTGCGGCGCCGACTCCGGCCGCCTGCCCGCGCGCTCCAAGGTGCGGCCGAGCAGGAAGCGGACGTAGTGGTCGGTCGGGTCGGCCTCGGTCAGCTCGGTGAGCAGCCGCTCGGCCCGGCCCAGCTGCGCGGAGTGGTAGTAGGCGCGGGCGGCCAGCAGCCGCACCGAGAACTCCGCGTCCTCGCCCAGCACCGGCGCCAGCACCTGCAGCGCGCCCAGCGGGTCGCCCTGGGCCAGCAACGACTCCGCCCAGCGGTAGTTCTCCAGCATCTCGACCCTCCACAGTGGACTCAACGGCGCTCGTGACACCGGCTCAACACCGTGGCAGGGCTGGGCATTCCCGAGTAGGGGGAGCCCTGCCTGCTCCAGTGCCCTGGGGAAGCGCTGGGACCAGGCAGGGCTCGCAGCGCCGGCCGGGTGGGTCGGGATGCGGACATCCCGTCAGCCTGACGCCTACGGCCGAAGGCGGCAGCAGCGCAGCGGGCCTGCCCTCGACATACTTCAGAGTAGGCAGCCGCGCTGACGTTTCGCTGACGCGCGGCGTTCAGCCGGTGTGCACATGGCGGTCGAACACGGTTTCCTCCGCCGCGCGCAGGCCCACCGCGACCGCCCCGGCCAGCACCGCGTCATCGCCCAACTCCCCGCCGACCACGGTGGGCAGCAGCGGGCTGAGGTAGCGCAGCGCCCGCTCCATCGGCTCGATCAGCAGCTCGTAGTTGCGGCCGACCCCGCCGCCGAGCACCACCAGCTCCGGATCGATCACCGCGGTCACCGAGGCGATGCCGTAGGCCAGCCTGGCCGCGATCAGCTCGACCACCCGCAGCGCGGTCGGCTCCTGGGCGCGGGCCGCGTCGAACACGTCCTTGGCGCTGCGGGCCTGGTCCAGGCCCAGCTCGTGGGCCAGCTCGACCACCGCGCCGGCCCCGGCGGCCTGCTCCAGCAGCCCGCGCGGCGAGGGCGCCAGCTCGCCGGAGAGCACCGCCTGCTCGTCGAAGCGTCCGTAGGGCAGGTAGCCGATCTCGCCTGCCGCGCCGTTCGCGCCGCGGACCAGCTGCCCGTCCATCACGATCCCCATGCCGACCCCGGTGCCCACGGTGACCAGCACGAACGCCCGCGCCTCCCGGGCGACGCCGCGTTCCCGCTCGCCGAGCGCGGCCAGGTTCGCGTCGTTCTCCACCACCAGCCCCGGCCCGAGCACCGACTCCAGCTCGTCCAGCAGGCCCTTGCGGCCCCAGCCCGGCAGGTTCGGCGCCAGCTGCAACGCCCTGCTGTTCCGGTCGGCCACTCCGGGGCTGCCGACCACCTTGGCCACCACCTGGTCGAACCGGATCCCGGCCGAGCCGACGATGCGATCGGCCAGCTCCCTGACCTGCCGCACCAGCGCGGAGGCCGAGCGGCAGCGGTTGCGCTCGTCGCAGCGGGCCGCCTCGGTCCCGCCCAGGTCGACCAGGGACAGCCGGATCCGCTCCCGGCCGATGTCCACCGCGAGCACGTAGCCGGCGGCCGGGTTGGCCTCGTAGACCACCGCCGAGCGCCCCGGCCCGGCCGAGGTGCGACCGGCCGGGCGCACCAGGCCGGCCTGCTCCAGCCCGAGCAGGGCCTGGCCGACCGTGGGTTTGGACAGGCCGGTGCCCTTGGCCACCTGCGGCCGGGTCGCCGGACCCGATCGGCGTAGCAGTTCGAGCACCGCACGCTGGTTGAGCACCCGCATGCTGGCCGGTGTTCCGACCGGATGGCTCGACTGGCCCGTCACGCGCTACCCGCTTTCCTCAACTTGGTGCGGTGAAGTCTAGAACCGCGAGTGTGGGACCGGTTCAAGGACTGACCAGCGACCTCAAGAATTCGGTGCCAGAACGTTGTCGCACTCAATCGGGGTATGCAGCACGATTACCCCGTGTCGGGTTCGAGGGGGCGGGTCATCCTGGTGGCGGCTTTCGCCGTCCTCTCCGTCGCGCTCGCGGTGGTGTGCGTGCTCAGCAGGGCACTGGCCCCCTCCGACGGCACCCTGGTCAACCAGAACGACTTCGCCACCCCGGACGGCGTGGTGAAGGTGCTGGGCGAGACCCGCGACGGCCCGTTGCGGGTGGGCGACGTGATCATCGCCATCGACGGCCGCGACACCAGCGAAGGCGCCAGGCAGCCGGGCGGCCCGGCGTTCCGGGAGGGCCAGACCCTCGACTACGAGGTGCTGCGCGGGCGCGAGCGGCTGACCATCCCGGTCACCCTGACCCAGTACCCGCTGCTCGGCCAGCTGATCCACAACTGGCCCAACCTGCTGGTGCTGTTCCTGCTCTTCGGCGCCGCGGTCTACCTGTTCGCCCGCCGGCCACGGGACCCAGCCGCACGGGCCGCGGTGGTCGCCTCCTCCATCGCCATGATCACGCTGGCCGGGTCGGGCTACTTCGGCATCGAGGCGCTGGACCTCATCGCGGGCGAGCAGTTCTACCGCTGGTACGGCGGCCAGATCTTCTGGGTGCTGCTGTGGGGCGGCATGCTGCACTTCGCCCTGGCCTACCCCGAGGTGACCACCAAGACCAGGTACGGCCTGCTGCTCGCGCTCGGCTACGGCGGCGGCCTGGTGCTCTACGGGGCCACGGTCGCCATCGGGCTGCCCATGACGGACAACCCGGTGGAGGCGCTCAACGTCTGGGCCTCGCCGATCCGCACCGTGCTCTTCGTCTACCCGCTGCTGGTCTTCGGCGTGCTCGTGCACAAGTACCGCGCGAGCAAGAGCCACCTGACCCGGATGCGGCTGCGCTGGCTGGCCGCCTCGCTCGGCCTGGCCACGGTGCTCTACGCGCTGTTGTGGGGCCTGCCGGTGGCCCTGTTCGGCGAGGAGATCTTCGCCTACCAGTACCACGTCCTGGTGTTCCTGCCGGTGCCGCTGACCGTGGCCATGGCGGTGCTGCGCTACCAGGTGATGGACATCGAGATCGTGCTCAGCCGCTCGGCGACGTACGTGATCCTGTCGGTGTTCGTCGTCTGCGGGTACCTGGCGCTGGTCGGCCTGCTGCGCTGGCTGGTGCTGCCACACTCCAACGACCTCGCCGAGCAGGCGGTGGCCGCCGCGGCGGCCGCGCTCATCGTGCTGCCGCTGCACGACCGGCTGGCGAAGCTGGTCAACGAACGCCTCTTCGGCTACCGGGACGACCCCTATCGGGTGGTTTCCGCGCTCTCCGCCCGGCTGGAGCAGACCCAGACCCCGGAGGCCATGCTGCCCGCGCTGGTGGAGACCATCGGGCACGCGCTGCGGCTGCCCTACACCGCGATCGAGCTGGAGCGGGACAAGGGCCTCGAGGTGGTCGCCGACTACGGCGAACCGGTCGGCGAGCCGGTCCGGCTGCCCCTGGTCTACCAGGGCGAGCGCATCGGCGACCTGGTGGTCTGCGCCCGCGGCGCGGGCGAGGAGTTCAACGACCCGGACCTGCGGGTGCTCGCCGACGTGGCCAGGCACGCCGGCGCGGTGGCCTACACCGCCCGGCTGACCACCGACCTGGCCCGCAGCCGCAGCAGGCTCGTTCGCGCCCGCGAGGAGGAACGGCGGCGGCTGCTGCACGACCTGCACGACGGGGTCGGGCCCACGCTGGCCGCGGCCGCGCTGGGCCTGCAAGTCGTCCGGCAGGTGATGAACACCAACCAGGGCGCGGCCGAGGAGATGCTGAGCAGGCTGGAGGACGAGCTGCAGGGCGCGATCGGCGAGATCCGCCGGGTCGCGCACGGGCTGCGGCCGCCGGTGCTGGACCAGCTGGGCCTGGCCACCGCGGTGCGCGAGCACGCGGCCACGCTGGCCGGGCGGATCGGCGGCAACGGGGACGCCCCGCTGACCATCTCGGTGGACGTCTCCGACCAGCTGCCCCCGCTGCCGGCCGCGGTCGAGGTGGCCGCCTACCGGATCGTGTGCGAGGCGCTGACCAACGTGGCCAGGCACTCCGGCGCGCAGAGCTGCCTGGTCCGGGTCTGGCTGGACCGGGACCTGCACGTGGAGGTGCTCGACGACGGCCTCGGGCTCGGCGAGACCAGGCGCAACGGGGTCGGGCTGCGCTCGATGCGGGAACGGGCCGGTGAGCTCGGCGGTGACTTCCAGGTGGAGTCCCGTGACAAGGTGAGGGGAACCCGCGTCGCGGCGCGGTTGCCGGTGCCGAGGGAGGAAGCCTGAGTTGGACCAGCTACGGATCCTGGTGGTGGACGACCACCCGCTGTTCCGCTTCGGCCTGTGCCAGACGTTGCAGCAGGTCCCCGACGTCGAGGTGGCTGGCGAGGCGGCCACCGGCACGGCCGCGGTGGCCATGGCCGACTCGCTGCAGCCCGACGTCGTGGTGATGGACCTGAACATGCCGGACTTCAACGGCGTTGAGGCGACCAGGCGGATCGTGCGCACCAGTCCGCACATCGGTGTCCTGGTACTGACCATGTTCGACGACAACGAGTCCGTCTTCGCCGCGATGCGCGCCGGGGCCAGGGGTTATCTGCTCAAGGGCGCGACCCCGGAGGAGATCGTCCGGGCCATCCGGGCGGTCGGGGAGGGACAGGCCATCTTCGGCCCCGCCATCGCCTCCCGGCTGCTCGGCTTCTTCGGCAACAACGCCCGCGCCCAGGTGGAGGCATTCCCCGAGCTGACCGCCCGCGAGCACGAGGTGCTGGTGCTCATCGCCCAGGGCGAGGGCAACGCCGCGATCGCCCGCAAGCTCGTGATCAGCGGAAAGACCGTGCGCAACCACGTGTCCAACATCTTCTCCAAGCTGCACGTGGCCGACCGCACGGAGGCGATCATGCGGGCCAGGGAAGCCGGTTTGGGCGAGAACTAGCGACCACAAGTACCTTGCTTGTTGGAGATTTTCGGGGCTTGTATAACGATTAGTGAAATCGAAGCACAACGGGACAGCTAGTCCCATGTCCCTGGGACACCGGGTGGGCCACGCTCTCAAGGTCAGCGCAGCACTTGGCTTGAGGGGGCCAAACATCATGACGAACACGGAACGTGTTCCGGTTGTTCTGCACGCAACGGATGCGATCTCACGCGCGGGCGTCGCGGCCGCGCTTCGCTCCCGGCCGGAGGTCCTGCTGGTCGACTCACTGGAGGCCCGCCCGGACGCGGTGGTCCTCGTGGTGACCGACCGGACGGACACCCGGACCCAGCAACTGCTTCGGGGACTTCAGGTTCGGGGCAACACGAAGGTAGTGCTCATCGCAGGGGAGATGGACGACACGGACCTGCTGACCGCGGTGGAAACCGGGGTCAGCGCGGTGGTCCGCCGCTCCGAGGCCACCCCGGAGACCCTGGTCCGCCTGGTGCGGGCCGCGGCCGCCGGTGAGGGCGCCCTGCCGCCGGACCTGTTGGGCCGGCTGCTGAACCGGGTCTCCCGGTTGCAGCGCAACGTCCTGCGGCCGAACGGGATGAGCCTGGCAGGCATGTCGGAACGGGAGACCGACGTGCTCAGGCTGGTCGCGGACGGTCTGGACACCCGCGAGATCGCCGAGCAGCTGTGCTACTCGCAGCGCACGGTGAAGAGCATCTTGCACGACATCACCAACCGCTTCCAGCTGCGCAACCGCTCGCACGCGGTGGCGTTCGCGCTCCGGGAGGGGCTGATCTGAACCGCGGCGTTCGGGCCGTGTGCGAAGACGGGGAGCGTCATGGAGAACTCGTCACGGCCCGAACGGTCGGATGATGAGCCGACCGGCGGGGTGATCCGAGGGGTGGACACCGCGCTGTGCCGGCTGCTGGGCAGCAGGCTGCCGGACGGGGTCGAGGTCAGGCTGGAACCGCCGACCCCGACCTGGATCAACGAGGCCGACCCGCCGCCCGCGGTGCACGTGTTCCTGTACGAGATGCGGGCGGGCCGGGCACACCGGCCCGCCCGCGATCTCGAACTCTGTTATCTGGTCGCCGCGCGGGCGGGCAGCGTGGCCGGTGAGCACGAGCTGCTCGACGGCGCGCTGGACGCGCTCACCGCGCAGGAGTCCGGGCAGCCGGTGGCGGTGCGGCTGGCCGACCACGGGGTCGGCGGACTCTGGTCGGCGCTGGGGATGCCGGCCAGGGCCGCGTTCGTCATCTCGGTGACAGCCCCACTGCCCGCTTCGCCGGTCCCGCTGCAACCGGGCAACCGCGCCTGGCGGTTACCCGGCTGAGCGCTGCTACCAGGCGAGCTCCCGGCACTTGGCCTCGTGGCCCGCCGGTTCGACCTGCAATGTGGCGTGCTCGATGTGGTAGCGCTCGGCGAGCAGCTTCTGCGCCGCGGCCAGCACGTCGGCGAAGTCGACCTCCGGCTTGGCGGTCAGGTGCGCCGAGGCCACCTCCATGCCCGAGGTCAGCGTCCACACGTGCAGGTCGTGCACCTCGATCACGTTGGGCAGCTGCTGGAGCTCCTGGGACATCTCGGCCACATCCAGCCGTTCCGGCGCGTGCTGGAACAGGATGCGCAGCGCCTTGCGGCCCAGCACGTAGGCCCGCGGCAGCACGAACAGGCCGATGGCCACGCCGATGATCGGGTCCGCGTACTTCCAGCCGAAGATCATGGTCACCAGTCCGGAGATCAGCACGCCGACCGAGCCGATGGCGTCGGCCACCACCTCCAGGTAGGCGCCCCGGACGTTGATGCTCTCCTCCGCCCCGCCGCGCAGCAGGAGCAGCGCGATCAGGTTGTTGACCAGGCCGACCACCGCGACCAGGGTCACCGGCAGCCCCGGCACCTCCGGCGGCGAGCCGAAGCGGTCCACCGCCTCGATCAGCACCCCGATGGCCACCCCGAACAGCAGCAGCGTGTTGGCCAGCGCCGCCAGCACCTCGGCCCGGTAGAGCCCGAAGGTGCGGCCCGCGGTCTGCGCGGCCCGGCGCGCCACGATGATCGCGGCCAGCGCCATGCTCACGCCGAGGACGTCGGTGAAGACGTGCGCGGAGTCCGACAGCAGCGCGAGCGAGGAAGTGAACAGGCCGACGGTCACCTGCATGACCAGCGTGACCAGCCCCAGCCCCACCGCCCACCACAACCGGCTCACGTACTTCGACGAAGCACTGGCGGCCTGCGCCACCGGCAACCCATGACCGTGCCCGTGTCCCTGCCCCATCTCACGCTCCCTTCCGGCTCCCAACATATAGTGACATGCGCATATGAACAACGGTGACCCGGATCACGCGGTCACCTCCTGGGCAGCAGGTCCACCCGCGCCGCAGCCCGCAAAACCGCAGGTGAGAGCCGGGAAACCAGCAGTCCCAGCCGCGCTTCCCCGGTCACCGGCACCACCGCCAGATTCCGCTCCACCGCGTCCAGCACCGCCGAGGCCACCCGCTCCGGCGCGAAGCCCCGCCGCAGGTAGCGCCGGGTGGTGAACTCCCGCAGTCGTTCCTGGGTGGCCGGGTCCGTGCCGGCGAACCGGGCCGAACGGGTGATGTTGGTGTGCACGATCCCCGGACAGATCGCCGAGACCCCGATCCCCCGCCCCGCCAGCTCCGCCCGCAGGCACTGCGCCAGCATCAGCACCGCGGCCTTGGTGGTGGCATAGGCGGGCAGGTTCCGCGTCGGCGTGTACGCGGCCATCGACGCGGTGACCACCAACTGCCCGCCCTCCCCCCGCTCCGCCAACTGCTTCCCGAAGGCGCGCAACGTGTGGATCACCCCCCACAGGTTCACCTCCACCACCCGCTCCCAGTCCGCCACCGAGGTGTCCAGGAACGGCCCGGTGACCGCGACCCCGGCATTGGCCACCACCACATCCGGCACCCCCACCTCAGCCCGGACCCGCTCGGCCAGCGCCGCCACCGCAGCCCCGTCAGCCACATCCACGGCATAAGCGGTCCCCCCGACCTCCGCCGCCACCGCCGAGGCCCCCGCCCCGTCCACATCAACCACCACAACCTCAGCCCCCGCCGCGGCAAACCCCCGCGCACAGGCCCGCCCAATCCCACTGGCCCCACCCGTGACCAGCACAACCTTCTCCCCGAACCGCGCCGAGCTCACCGCGGCCCGCAACCCCCGGCTAGCGGGCGCCCCCTCCACATGATCAACGAACTCCCCCACCATCCGCGCCAGCGCCGCCGGATGCGTCCGCGGCACCCAGTGCCCGGCCCCCGGCAACTCCCGCCGCCACAACCGCTCCGCCCACCGCGCCGTCCCCGCCACATGCGCCGGCGTCACGAACGGATCCCGCCCAGGCACCACCAACTGCACCGGCAACGAGGCCGACCGCTCCTTCGCCGAACGCACCAGCCCAGGCAGGTTCGCCCGGTAGAGCTCAAGCCCCCGCCGAACATCCCCGCTCCGCACCCCGAACCGCCGCGCGAGGAAAGGAGCCACCAACTCCCCAGCCCAGGACCGGAAAACCCAGGTGTAGGCCGACCGCACCGCGATGGTCGCCAGCCCCCGAACCCCATCCCACGAAGGCCGCCGCAACGCCCCCCGAACCCACCACCCCAGGTGGTCGAGAGAAGGCCCCGACACCGACGTGAACGAGGCGAACACCCCAGAATATGTGGGATCGGTCACAGCCTCCCAAGCCTGCACCGACCCCCAGTCATGCCCCACCACGTGCACCGCCCGCCCCGGCGAAACAGCCCGAGCCACCGCCACCAGATCCGCGGCCAACCGCTCCACCCGGTACCCGTCCCGCCCCCGAGGCCGCCCAGACCGCCCACAACCCCGCACGTCATACCGCACAACCCGGTACCGCTCACCCAGCTCCGCCACCACCCGCTCCCACAACGCGGCGGTATCCGGGAACCCGTGCACGAACACGATCACCGGCGCCCCAGGCTCCCCCTCCACCCAGACGCCAAGCCGCAGGTCACCAGAATCTACTGAGCAGTAGCCAGCCTCGGTCATGCCTTCAGACGGTAGGGCGTGCAGACCCCCTCCGGCTATGCGCTAAGCTTCTCCTCGTCGCCGCGACACCGGGTTCAACCGGGGTACGGAGACCGGGTTAGCCCCCGTAGCTCAGGGGATAGAGCACTGCCCTCCGGAGGCAGGGGCGCAGGTTCGAATCCTGCCGGGGGCACCACAAGGATGAGGCCGGATGATCATCAAAATCCGGCCATCCTCTCCCTTCTTCCTTGGCCTGCACAGATTGCGGCCTTGTCGCACCTGCTTCGTGATGTGACGGCGGCGTTGTCGGCGGAGCGATTGGCTGCAGCGGGCCTGGAGCGACGTCTCGGCGTGGTGCGTTTTGAGCCTGGAAGATGCACCCTGAGCACAGGCGAACTCCTTTGGCAACTGCTGCACATCACTCTTGATGGCGGTGAGACGTCGATCAACTCGGGGTTGGATGCATAGACCATGCGTTCCGCCAGGCAACTGTCGATCTTGACGCGATTGACTTCGACGAGGCTTTGTCGGCGTTCTCCGCCGACAGTTCGGCTGAGGGGAGAGCTCTTCCTGGAGGGCTTGCGCAACCCATGCCGCCCGCGCCTAGCGCGGCCGGGGCCAGACTACGATGCGGTCGCCGCGATCTGCACCACAACCGCCCAGAGCACGAACTGGCCAGTCAAGCACCCACGTGGACATATTGGTCAACATCGAGCGCGACCCGTTCAGCGCGGCAGATGACATTCGGTATCCATCGGTTGCGAGAACTCACCGTGGGGCAGTGGATACTAGTCGACAGTTCCAGAGAGCGGCGGCCAGCCTACCGAGTCCTGGATTCAGTTAGACGCATCCGTTCCGCAGGCCAGAATTTCCACTCGACCTCGAAATGATTGAGCCGAACGTAGCGGGGCAGGCTCAACTCAGACACCCGTACCTGTTCTAGTCACCGCTAAACTGGCCGCCAGATGAGCCACCAATATCGTACTCAAGAAATGGAACGGCATCTTTAGTGGCGGCAGCAATTGAAGAGATCGAGACAGACTCTATCGCTAGACCCTGAAAGACGGGGCGCACCCGACCCAATGTCGGATGCGCCCCAGTCAATCGCTACCTCGCGCGCTTCTTGAGACCTCTATTTACAATCTTCTTGAGGTACTCAGTCAACTGCTTGACGTCATTCGGCGTGTTCTGGAGGTTGTTCCACTTACGCTCCTCGCCCTCCCCGAACTTCCAGACGCCCGAGGTCCAGGCCACGTGTGGCTTGAGACTCTCGACCGCTTTCCGGATCTCGTCCTCCTTGATCCGCTCCACCGGGATGTCCTCAGTCAACTCGTCCATAATAAAGCCGAGCGACTGGATTCCTACACCGTGCGTGAGCCTCGAGTCCTTGGGCGGCTTCCGCCATTCCTCCTGGAAAACATCTCGCACCACGGACCAGAAGAGAACCAAGTGGTCGAGGATCGCTTTCACATCACCGCTTCCGTCGCTCGGATCGCGATACTGGAAGAGAGAACCGTTGAACAGACTGTGCTCCAGCATCTTCAGAACGCTGTTGTCCTTGATGTAACCGTTCGGCGCGGTAGGTGTCGCGATGCGCCGATAGAAGGGACTACGGCGTTGCCCGTTCAACCTCGTCATCAACTCGGCCGGCAACTTGCGCTTGAGATATGCGGCTGGCAACTGGCCGGAAGTGTTGGGCAACAATTCGTGAATGAGCCCCTTCGGCAACGCCCTGGTGGAGTTCACCAAGATGAACTGAGAGCGCTGCTCTTCTTCGGCGTCGGTGATGAACCCGACGACCGCGACCGGAAACTCAGCGATGTTGGCGTCCCGGATGGCAGCGCTGCGCTGCTGCCCGTCAACGAGCCACGCGGGCTTGTCGTTCTCCGGCAGGGTCTCGTCGACAGGGATGACGAGCTCACCGAGCACCGAATAGTCAACTTGTTCCCCCTGCATTAGCGAGGGAACGAACTCGACTCTGCTGTCGAACGCTACGACGATCGCGTTGGGCAGCATCGCGCCGTCCGACTCGAGATACCGACGGATACTCCTGATGTGGCTGAGCACCTCTGGCCGCTGGTAGCCGAGCAACTGCTCGTCCTCGTCCCGCCGGATACGCGAAACTGCCGCGAAGCTGTGCAACTTCTTCCCGTCGACTGCGAAGCAGTAGATGCGCCGCCGTCCTTGGCGCACCTCGAGCGCAGGGAGTCGCAGCGTGTACTGGTCAGCCACTTGTTCTCCTCATCTGAGCGGCCTCACCAGTGCGGCGGCCGGCAAAACTGAGCTTGCGCATCTTGGCTTCGAGCACTGTGAGGTTATGGAATCCTCGTCGCTTGTTCCGCTCAGTCCCACGGAAGATGGCGATCTCAATTCCGTGCTCCTGGCAGAGTGCGCACGGACAGTGCTTCCACGGCGTCTCCTCCAAGGTGCGCCGGTACCGAGAGAGATAAGACTTCTTCTTGACACCTTCACCCAGTACCAGCTTCTCATATTGCTCCAGCGCACTGAGCGTTTCTTCGATGCCTGCCCGACACTTGTCGTAATCACGAAGCAGGGCGAGACACTTCCTCTCGAGCGCGATTACTTCCGCTTGGGACACCAAGCCAGCCAAAACGCGCCTTTTCAATGCAGGATTACCGTCAACCTGCGGTACCCTGATCGCCGCGTAGGTGTCATTGGCCGTGTGGTAGTTGTTGCGCTCATCCATGAACGCCTGCCGGAAAACCGAAGTGCTGTCGAAGCTTGCCACCCCATGTTCGGCAAACTTCTCCATGCTGTCCACTCGGTTGATACCCAGTAGGTGAAGTGTGGTCTGATCGTCCAGCCGCGACTCGATCTCAACGAGGCAGTCAAGGATCTCACTGGTCTTGAGCGGCACCATGCCACCGAGGGCGATGCGACGGTATCCCATTTTCTGCAACTGGACGACGCTGTCCGCGTAACTGGCCGGGCTCCAGCCCTGGGCCGCACCAACGGGCTCGAGGGAACTTTCGCGAGCCTTGACCGCGCCGATGAATTGCTCGGCTAGATCCAGCGAAATTATCCGCCGCTTCTTCCAGGCAGGGTCGACATCGTCCTCTGCCCCCGAAGGGACATAGCCGAAAATAACGTGGTCAATGCTTACGCCCGCGTCGAACTCGCAGCCATCGTAGAAATCAAGTACCTCTTCGATCGAGTACGGCGGGTACTCCTCGTCGATATAGTTGAACGCGCCGCAGTCGCCGAGACTGTCCATCTCGTCTGGCAGCCGGAAGAACCTCCTGACACCCAGCCTGTAGAGACGCGCCCGCTGCGACGCAGCGTACTTCCCGGCGCTGCGAGAATCTGCGGGATCAACAATGGCCTTACTGAGGAGAATACCGTCGTATGGACGAGGCGCCACGATCTCGTGCGCATAGACGTCATCCCGTTGTCGAACTCGGGTCGCGAGATACTCATCGTTGAGAAAGTCATAAGTCGGACTGACCAAGTCCTGACTGTCGGGAAAGTAGAATCTCACGAAGGGTTCGACCTCGACCTGACGTATTCGCGGACAATGAAGTTCGACAAAATGCTGATGTGCCTGGGAGTATTCTGCAGTTCGTTCCAGGCGATGTTGAGCTCCTCCCAGCGCCCCTGCGTCCACCGGCACCTGCCCGCGATCGAGCTGAGTTCCCGGCGGATGAGACCGACCATGTCGTCAGCGCCAGGGTCGACATGGGTCATGACGCGATCCATGAGTCTACCCATCGCACGGATGCCAACACCGTGCATCAACCTGCTCTTCGTCGGTGGCAGTCCCCACGCGTCGGGGAAGGTCTCCTTCACCGCCGTCCAGTAGGAGATGAGGATCTTACGGATGGCTGTGGTGTCAGTCGTGCCCGCCGACAGGTTACGGAACAAGAAGAGCGCACCCGACGAGGAGTTGAGCGACTCCTCGATCGCAGTGATGAGGCTGTTGTCGGTGACGACGGCAGAGCTGCGCTGCTCTTGCGGGGTCGATGCACGCTTGATCAACTCTTTGAACGGCGAGTCTCGGTCCTGGTTGAGCACGTCGACGAGTGCGGAGGGCAGCCTTCTCGCGGACACCTTGGTGGGCAACGGTGTTGGCACCTCGGGTAGAAGTTCCGACACCAGGTTCGTCGGCAACGGTGAGACGGTGTTCACGCGGAGGAACTGGTCACGTTGCGTGGCAAGGTCTTCCGCCACGAATCCGGCGACGATGACCGGCAGGTCTTTGTTCCTCGTCTTCGCCAGTGCCGCGCTGCGCTGCTGCCCGTCCACGATCCACGCCGGCCGGGGATCATCCGGCGAGTCCGGCAGCGGGATCTCGATCGTGCCGCTCACGGCCATGGAGTCGTACCCGGTGGCCGGGCCGGGACTCGCCCGGAACCGCACGGTTCCAGGCAGAGCCAGGATCAAACCGTTGGGGAACAACACGTCGTTACCGTCGAGATACTCGAGGATCTGGTTGACGTGCTGCTTCTTCTCCGGCCTCTGATAGCCGAGCAACTTGCCCGCAGCATCGCGTGAGATCCGGGCGATGTCAGCGACCTGGCTCACCTCGTGCGCGGCTAGGGCGAAGACGTACAGGGGAATCGTGGGGTGCTGTTTGATCCTCAACGCTCGACGCTTGATCATTTCTCCCCCATCACTTCCAGAAACAACTGCGCGAACCGGCTCTGCTCACAGGCCAGGCCGCTGTCGCGGAGCATGCGGTGCAACCTGCTCCTCGAGTGCTCAGGATGTTCGACGACCTTGCGGCGGATGAAGTCCTTGACCTGAGCATCCGTCTGCGGCACCCGGTTGTACCGCATCGGGTTGGCTGCACTCTCCGCCCAGCGTGCCCAACTGCGGCAAGTTGCGTCGGAGGTCAGCACGCCGCCTGAGCACTGGCTCAACCAGGACGCCGCCATCCTGGCGTTGAGGCCTGTCATTGTTCCTCCCAACGCGCTGCGCAATGCGCCATTCGCAGGCAAGCGCCGCATGCCTGCGACATCTTCACTGCCGCCAACGAGGAGGACGTCGTCGCTCGACTGCGCCAACTCGTGCAACTCAGGGTGCAGAACGGCCCCGTAGACGTCGGAGAGCACCAAGAGCACAGACCGCCGGGCTCCCAACTCCGCCACCCGGGGAGTGCTCATCTGCTTCTGCAGCCCCTTCCACCAAAGCTTCCGATCAACGGGGGAAGCGGCGACCGAGTCGTCGTGCCGAGGGCTGAACGTGGCGGCGTACGCGGGGAACTCGCTCGACACCGGCTGGAGGCCTAGCCCCGCCGACGCCACCCAAAGCTCCGGGGCAAACCCGGCGGAAGCCGCCGCTCGCATGAGCTCCCCGGTTTGCACCCAGTGCTCACCCTTGTAGAGCCGGGCGAGAGGCACCTTCGACGCCCCGCGACTCAGCCGTTCCTGCCACACGACGAGGCGCTGCGCAACGCTGCCCCCTGGCAGGGACCTCACCTGGAGCTCAGGAGCGGCAGCAGCGATCTTGCGATCGGTGCAAGTCACCACCACGACCAGTTGTCTCACGCTCCCAAACTCCCGCCTCGTAACTCGCCCGCGGTGCGGGTTACTCATCTCTCAGTTAGCGCGTTAGGATGCTCCGAGCTACCCAACACTATTAAGGAGGTGACGTCGATGAGCCGACCGGCGATCGTACTACTCAGTGGTGGACTCGATTCCACGACGGTGCTTGCCATCGCGAAGGACAAGGGGTTCACGCCCTACGCCCTGAGCTTCAGGTACGGGCAGAGGCACAGCGTGGAGCTTGAAGCCGCTGCGCGTGTGGCTGCATCCCTCGGCGCAGCCGATCACAAGGTCGCCGAGATCGACTTGCGGTTGTTCGGCGGTTCAGCACTCACCTCCGACGTCGCGGTGCCCAAGCACGACAGCGTCGACGACATCGACGCCGACAGCATCCCGGTGACCTACGTCCCGGCTCGTAACACGATCTTCCTCTCGTTTGCGCTCGCCTACGCGGAGGTCGTCGGCGCGTCGGACATCTTCACGGGGGTCACCGCGGTCGACTACAGCGGTTATCCGGACTGCAGGCCGGAGTACATGGCGGCGTACGAAAACATGGCCAACCTGGCTACCAAGGCAGGCGTGGAGGGGCAGGCCCGATTGACGCTGCACTCGCCCCTGATCACTATGTCCAAGGCGGACATCATCCGAGAGGGGCTGCGCCTGGGCGTGGACTACTCGATCACCTCCAGTTGCTATGACCCCGACGCGGAGGGCGCGGCGTGTGGGCGCTGCGACACCTGTCTGTTGCGTCTCAAGGGGTTCAGCGAGGCAGGCATGAGCGACCCCGCTCGGTACCAGATTGCTCGCGCATGACATATTTGATCAAGGAGATCTTCTACACCCTGCAGGGCGAGGGCAGTCACGCCGGCAGGCCTGCGGTGTTCTGCCGGTTCTCGCGGTGCAACTTGTGGACCGGCCTCGAGAAGGACCGCTCACGGGCAATCTGCCAGTTCTGCGACACGGACTTCGTTGGCACCGACGGAGAGGGTGGCGGTCGGTTCGCCACCGCTGCTGAACTCGCTGAGGCAGTGGAGCGCCAGTGGCCCTCGGACAGCCGCGATCATCGGTTCGTCGTCTGCACCGGCGGGGAACCGCTCCTGCAACTGGACGAAGCGGCGATCGACGAGCTGCACGCGCGCGGTTTCACCGTGGCTGTGGAGACCAACGGCACGCGCCTGGCACCGGTCGGCCTCGACTGGATTTGTGTGAGCCCGAAGGCGGGCGCCGAGCTCGTGATCACCAGCGGGGACGAACTCAAACTCGTCTACCCACAAGTCGGCGGCGACCCGGCCCAGTTCGAGCACCTCGACTTCCAGCACTTCCGTCTGCAACCGATGGACGGCGCCGACGTCGAGGAGAACACACGAGCGGCTGTCCAGTACTGCCTCAAGAACCCCCATTGGTCGTTGTCGCTTCAGACACACAAGTATCTCGGGATCCAGTGATGGAGATCTTTCGCGAGTTCACCTTCGAAGCAGCTCACCGCCTGCCGAATGTGCCGGAGGGCCACAAGTGCGCCAGGCTGCACGGACACTCCTATCGAGTCATCGTGCATGTCGAGGCACCCGTCAACCCGCAGGCTGGCTGGGTCATGGACTTTGGAGACGTGAAGGCCGCCTTCAAGCCGCTGGAGGCCGAACTCGACCACCACTACCTCAACGAAGTGGGCGGATTGGAGAATCCCACCAGTGAGAACCTGGCTGTGTGGATCTGGGACCGGCTGTACCCGGCCCTCCCGGCGCTTTCGGCGGTGACCGTGCGCGAGACCTGCACCTCCGGGTGCACCTACCGAGGAAGGTGAGCGTGCACGACGTACAGAACGAAGTGGACCAACGTGGTATCGCGGTCGACCAGGTGGGCATCGCCGGCTTGCGCTACCCGGTGTCGTTCAGTGACGGCGAACTCGTCCAGAACTCGATCGCTGAGGTCTCCGTGACGGTGCGCCTTCAGGCCGAGCGCCGAGGAACCCACATGAGCCGCATGGTGGCCCTCGCTGACGAACACCTCCAGAGCTTCGACCCTAGGCAGATGCCGCAGCTACTGAAGGCGGGAGCTCATGAACTGGACGCCCCTGCAATCGAGGTGACTGTCTCGTTCCCGGTCTCGACGCGGGTCACCGCCCCTGCCTCTGGCGCCGAGTCGTTCGCCGTCCACGACCTCACAGTCGCAGGTCGGCTCGACGGTGAGGTCTGTCGGGTCAGTACGTCAGTTCGAACTGAAGTCACGAGCCTGTGCCCATGTTCCAAGACGATCTCCGACTACGGCGCACACAACCAGCGTAGTGAGGTGACCCTGACCATTCAGGGCAGCGGAGACACCGCCTACCCGCTCTCCGTTTCAAAGATGGTCGCGCTGCTCGCGACGAGCGGATCAGCACCCGTGATCCCGCTAGTCAAACGACCCGATGAACGGGTGTTGACGATGCAGGCGTACGACCACCCCGCATTCGTCGAAGACATGGCCCGGGATCTCTCCACAGCCTGCCGTGCGCGACGGCTCCCCCACCGGGTGCACGTTCGCAACCTTGAGAGCATCCACAGCCATGACGCTGTTGCGGTCATCACCAGCAGTGACTTCGCCTGACCCAGTTTGCCCGCTGCACGCCCACTAATTTGCACGAGGAACCGATGAGCCAGACCAGCACCGACTCCACCTCCTTATCCCACGGACCACGCACCGCAACGCGGCGCCGCGTCGTGGGTTCCACTGCCGTGGTCCTGTACCTGGGATCGATCGTGCTGGCCAACTGGCTCATCGACGAGTTCGGCATCGTCCCAGTCGGCTTCGGGCTCGCCGCACCGGCAGGAGTCTTCGTCGTCGGTCCCGCTCTTGTTTTTCGAGATCTGGTCCAGTGGTCCCTCGGGAAACGCATATCGCTCATCGCACTCGCAGTGGGAACAGCACTCTCGTTTGCGGTAGCTGAACCAGCGGTCGCGACTGCGTCGGCCGTAGCCTTCGCACTGAGCGAACTCGTTGACTTCGTTCTGTTCACCTGGCTCTCCCCTCGCTGGACGAGGGCAGTCTTCTTCGGCGGCCTCGCAGGATTGGCCCTGGACTCGGTTGTGTTCCTGCTGATCGCTTTCGGTTCCCTGCAATTTCTGCCAGGCCAGATACTCGGAAAACTCTACGGAGTGCTGGTGGCCACGATCGTCATTGGCCTACGCCGACGACGAGTCACTAACTCATCAGCGGTTTGATCACGGAACTGGTACCGAGCCCACACTGAACTGGTCGGGCTCTGAGTGATACCAACTGCTGATTTCCCTCACTTTGCTGCAACCCGGGCCAATTCGTGCTGGTCGCATTACCTGTGAGGCGTAGGTGAAGTTCGAAACTGGTGCCGCGCAGCCCCGATACTGGCGAGCGTCCTGCGTGTTGGCTGGTGCTGCCCTCGCTCACGCCAGCGGCTCGTCAAGAGCCCCTGCGCAAGTGGACCAGACCTGGTGGCGGCTGTACGGGGTTCTCGACTGGCTCAACAAGAGGGATGGTGCCCTATCGGTGCGCTTGCCGACGAGGCACCCGGTCCTTCTACGCTGAGCAGAGGTCGGGAAAGTTTCCCTACGAACGGCTGTTCAGCTTGACCGATCACGCGGCTACCGTGGCGGGAGAACGTGGACGGCGTCCTTCCCTCTGCCGTTGGCCGGCCACGATCCCGCCGCCATGGCTCTGTTCTCACCGCCCTGGAACAGGAAGAGGATCGGCATGTCTGACGGCAGGCGTGCTCGGGTGACGCAGGTTGTTGCGTTGCTCGTGGCGTTGGTGGTTCTTGTGTTGGTGCCTGGGCAAGGGGGTAGTGCGGCTCCTGCGGCGCCTCGGTACAAAGTGTTGGGGTTGTACCAGGGGACTTGGGATGCGGCGCACATCTCGTTTGTCAAGGAGGCCAATCCTTGGTTTTCGCGGATGGCTGCGCAGCACAATTTCTCATATACCGCGAGTACTGACTGGAACATTCTGGCCAATGACTCCGCGTTGAACCAGTACCAGGTGGTCATGTTCCTGGACGCGTTGCCGGGGTCGGCGGCGCAGCGGAGTGGGTTCCAGCGGTACGTGGAGCGGGGTGGGGGCTGGCTGGGGTTCCATGTGGCCGCTTACAACGACAATCCCAACGGGTGGGGCTGGTACCACAACACGCTGTTGGGGACGGGGCGGTTCCGGAACAACACCTGGGGGCCGACCACGGCCAAGCTCAAGGTGGAGAACCGGTCGCATCCGGCTACGGCTGGGCTGCCTTCGGTGTTCACCTCGTCGGTGAGCGAGTGGTACAGCTGGACGAATGACCTGCGGCAGAATCCGAACATCCAGATCCTGGCTTCGGTGGATCCGTCGAGCTTCCCGTTGGGGACGGATCCGAACCAGACCTGGCGGTCGGGGTACTACCCGATCATGTGGACCAACAAGAACTACCGGGTTCTGTACGCCAACTTCGGGCACAACGCCATGGACTATCCGAACAACCGGCCGCTGTCGTCGACTTTTGCCAGCGAGACGCAGAACAAGTTTCTGATTGACGGGCTCAACTGGCTGGGGAGCCGCTGATCCAAGACTCCGGGCGCATGCTGAGCAGGACCGCGTCCGGGGTCTGGTTCGCTTCGACGAAGGCGGCTGCTGCTTCCGGGGGCAGGTAGCGGCTGACGATGCGGAGCAGGGTCGCGTGTGGCGGGTTGGACTGCCAGGTGACCGGGCCCTCGACGGTGACGTAGCCGTACGGGGGTTCGGCGTGCTGGACGGCCAGGCTGAACCGGCCGGCGGCACGGACCAGTTGCGCCTTGCGGGAGCTGTCGCGGGTCCAGACCAGCACCTCGCCGTCCCGGTAGTCGTACCAGACCGGGACGGCGAGGGGGCCGCGGTTCTCGCGGGTGACGGCCAGGATGGCGACGTGGGGGGCGGCGAGGAAGTCGGTGCGGTCCTGCACGGACATGGGCACTGGCGGATCTCCTAGCCGGGTTGGGGTCCTGGTCGGCGGCTGGTTCCTGGTCACGTGGCCGAGAACCTGGTTGTTGATCGTCGCAGGGCTGGCGTGGTCGGGGGAGGGTGTCTTATATATCCCGATGTGGCTGTGGTTTTTGGTAGTGCTGGGCGATAAATCGGTGGGGCTAGGGGCCGGTGGCGGGGTTCACTGGGGCCGAGATGGATGAGAAGAAGATGGTTCGGGTGTCCAAGCGGCTTTCGCGGCACCTGCGGCATGCGCCCGGCGAGATCGGGCTCGAGTTGGGCGACGGGGGCTGGGTTTCCGTCGATGAGTTGCTGAAAGGCTTGGGGCAGCACGGTTTCCGGGTCAGCCGGGCCGAGCTGGACGAGGTGGTGGAGCGCAATGACAAGCGGCGGTTCGCCTTTGACGAGACCGGGACGTTGATCCGGGCGAGTCAGGGGCACTCCGTCGCGGTGGACCTGGGGCTGGCGGAGGCCGCGCCGCCGGAGGTGTTGTTCCACGGGACGGTGGGGGCCGCCTTGGACGCCATCTGGCGGGAGGGGTTGCGGCCGATGCGGCGGCATCACGTGCACTTGTCCGCCACGGAGGAGACCGCGGTCCGGGTGGGGGCGCGGCGGGGCAAGCCGGTGGTGTTGCGGGTGGACGCGGCGCGGATGTCCGTTGCCGGGTACCGGTTCTACGTCAGCGCCAATGGGGTGTGGCTGACGGATCGGGTGCCGCCGGAGTACCTGCGCTAGGTGAGTGAGTCCTGCCGGTTGTGCGGTTGTGTCTAGATGGCGGCGGTCATGGCCTGGACGCGCTGCGCGATGCGCGGTTGCGGTAGTTCGGGCGCGACAGCCGCACTCGGCGTTTGGTGAGGCAGCCGTGGACACCGCCCGGACCGGGGACCTAGTCAGCTAGGTGGGTGTGACGGGTCCTGTGCTTGTGCGTCGGGGTTCAGGCCGCCGCTGGTGGTGCGTCCGGGGGCGGCAGGGGCGGTCCGGGGGCGGTGGCCGCGTGCGCGGTTCACGACGTCTGGGCTCGGGGTGGCTGTGCTGGCCCAGTTGGCCAGGAAGTGCAGGGCTTCGGCGGAGCGGGAGTTGGGTTCGGCCGTGTAGACCACGAGCTTCTGGTCCGCCGCGTCGCGTAGGTCCATGGTCTGGTAGTCCAGGGTTATCGGGCCCGCGATGGGGTGCAGCAGGGTTTTTTGGCCGAACTCCTGGGCGCGGACTCGGTGGGCGGCCCACCAGTGACGGAAGTCCGGGTCCTTCACCGAGAGCTCGCCGACCAGGGCGGCCAGTTTGGGGTCGTCCGGGTAGCGGGAGGCGTCCTCGCGCAGGTGGGCCACGCAGTCGCGGACGACCTGGTCCCAGTTCTGGAACATCGGGCGCACCCTCGGGTCCAGGAACGTCAGCCGCAGCAGGTTGCGGTCCGCGGGCGGGAGCGTGGCGAAGTCGAGGTAGAGGGCCGCGCCGAGGGTGTTCCAGGCCAGCACCTCCATGCGTCGGCCGAGCACCATTGCCGGTAGGCCGGACAGGCCGTCGAGCAGCTGCTGGGTTTGGCGGCGTACTGAGGTGGCCGGGGTGCGGGAGGTCTGGCCTCGGACGGGTTCGGCGACGCGCAGCAGGTAGGCGTGTTCGTCCTCGCGCAGGTTGAGCGCGCGGGCGAGGGCGTCCAGGACGGCGCGGGAGACGTTGCGGGTGCGGCCCTGTTCCAGGCGCACCAGGTAGTCGACGCTCACCCCGGCCAGCTGGGCCAGCTCCTCGCGGCGCAGGCCGGGGACGCGGCGTTTGCGGCCGTCCTCGGGCAGGCCGCGGTCGGCCGGGTCCACCCGCGAGCGGCAGGCGCGCAGGTACTCGCCGAGTGCGGCGCCTGCGGGTGGGGTGCGGTCCATGGGGGCCATTCTGGCGGAGTTGGCGTGGGGTTGCCTGGTACTGGCAGTCCCAGGGACGGGGCGTCCCAGGGACGGAGAGGTCCTGGTAGGGCGGCTGCGGGAGCGGGAGAGTCGGTGGCAGCACAACAGCGACCAACGACTTCTGGGAGTCAGCACATGACCACGTGGTTCATCACCGGCGCGTCGCGGGGCTTCGGCCTGGAGATCGCCCGGCAGGCGCTTGACCGCGGTGACTCGGTGATCGCCACCGCCCGCGATCCGAAGGCGGTCCTGGCCGCGCTGCCCGGTCACGGCGAGCGGCTGCTGGCCGTGCCGCTGGACGTCACCGACGAGGCGGCCGCGGCACGGGCGGTCGCGGACGGGGTGGCCCGGTTCGGCCGGATCGACGTGCTGGTCAACAACGCCGGGCGCGGGCTGCTCGGCACCGTGGAGGAGCTCAGCGACGCCGAGGTGCGGGCGGTGTTCGACACCAACGTCTTCGGGCTGCTGTCGGTCACCCGCGCGGTGCTGCCGGTGTTCCGGGCGCAGCGCGCGGGCAAGATCCTCAACATCAGCTCGGTCGGCGGCGTGGTGAGCTGGGGCGGCTGGGGCGCCTACTGCGGCACCAAGTTCGCGGTGGAGGCCTTCTCCGAGTCGCTGCGGCTGGAGCTGGCGCCACTGGGCGTGCAGGTCACCTCGGTGCAGCCGGGGCCGTTCCGCACCGACTTCCTCGACTCCTCCTCGCTGGTCCGCGCGGCCACCGTGATCGAGGACTACGCGGCGACCGGTGGGGTGATGCGGAACTGGGCCGACGACACCAACCACAGCCAGCAGGGCGACCCGGTGAAGGCGGCCGAGGTGATGATCGCGGTGACCGACCGGGAGGTGCTGCCGGCCAGGCTGCCGCTGGGCAGCTCCGCAGTGGCGGACATCGAGGCGCACCTGGCCGAGGTCGCGCGGGAGCTGGAGGAGGTGCGTGCGCTGGCGGTGTCCACCGACTTCGCTGACGCCGTCGCCGGGTCCCAGCTCCCGCGATGACCAGGGGTCAGGCCGCGCTGGTGGCCGGGGCGATGCGCAGCGCGGCCACCAGGTCCCGGTACAGCTCGTCGGTGGCGAGCAGCTCCGCGTGGTTACCGAGGGCTCGGCGCTTTCCCTTCTCCAGCAACAGGATCTGGTCGGCGTCGAGCACAGTGGACAGTCGGTGCGCGATGGTCACCACCGCGCCGCGGGCGGAGATCCGGTTGATCACGTCCTGCACCGCGGCCTCGGTCAGGCCGTCCAGCTGGGCGGTGGCCTCGTCCAGCAGCAGGATCTCCGGGTCGCTGACCAGGGCGCGGGCCAGTGCGATCCGCTGGCGCTCGCCGCCGGAGACCGCGGCACCGGAGAGCACCGTGTCCAGTCCGTCCGGCAGGTCGCGGGCCCGCTCGGCCAGCCGGACGGCCTCCAGCGCGGCCCACAACTCCTCGTCGGTGGCGTCGGTGTGGGTGTAGCGCAGGTTCTCCCGCAGCGTGCCGGGCACCAGCGGGGTGTCCTGCTCCACGTAGACGATCCGCCGGCGCACCTCGGCCAGCGACCACTCGTCGTAGGAGGCGCCGTCCAGGGCGAGCTCGCCGCGTTCGGGCTGCAGGAAGCGCAGCATCAGGGAGAACATGGTGGTCTTGCCGGAGCCGGACGGGCCGACGATCGCGGTGTGCCCGGTGCGTGGGATGTCCAGGCTGATGCCGTCCAGCGCGGCCGGGGCGCCCGGCGCGTACCTGGCGGTGACCTCGCGGAAGGAGAGCACCGGGGCCTGCGCGGCCGGCACCGGCTCCTTGGGCAGGCGCTCGCTCTGCTCCACGGACAGGTTCTCGATCTCCCTGATCCGGGCCGCGGCGGCCAGGCCGGACTGGAGCTGGGTGAAGGTGCGGGT
Organism: Crossiella sp. CA-258035; assembly: GCF_030064675.1. GTDB lineage: Bacteria > Actinomycetota > Actinomycetes > Mycobacteriales > Pseudonocardiaceae > Crossiella. Next base: position 1,146,854 of record NZ_CP116413.1, on the reverse strand, counting down.
CAGGGTGGAGACCGGTTCCATGACCTGGAAGGCGTAGAGCAGGAAGGCGACCAGGCTGGACACCGGCAGCGCGCCGGAGCTGACCCGCCAGGCGCCCAGCGCCAGGATCAGCAGGATGGCCAGCTGGATGCCCCAGCTCGCGGTGGTCCAGGCCACCGCCTCGATCCGCACCGCGCGCACGCTCTGCTTGGCGGACTCCTGGGCCTCGGTGAGGATCCGGCCGCTCTCCCTGGCCTCGGCGCGGCTGGCCTTGACCGTGCGGATGGCGCGCAGCGCGCCTTCCAGCACGCCGCCGAGCCTGCCGACCGCGGCCTGGGCGTTCTGCTGGGCCGCGGCAAGCGGGGACATCAGCACCGCAACCACGATGCCGACCACGATGAGCACCACCACGGTGGCCCCGAACAGCACCAGGTCCAGCACGCCCATCAGGATCAGCGCGCCGGCCAGTGCGACCGCGCCGTTGACGAAGTTGACCACGCTGTCGGTGGCGGCCTCGCGCAGCAGCACGGTGTCCGAGGTGACCCGAGTGACCAGCTCGCCGCTGGACCGGTTGGTCAGCTCGCCGATCCGGACCCGGAACAGCCTGCGCACCATGGTGCTGCGGGCGTCCAGCACGATCCGCTCGGCCAGCTTGCCCAGCAGGATCCACTGGGCCAGGCCGAGCAGGGCGCCGAGCAGCAGCAGGCCCACCAGCAGCGCCACCATGGGCAGGATCGGCGCGGCCGTGGCCAGGCCGTCCAGCACCGACTTGGTGACCAGCGGCGTGGCCAGGGTGGCCCCGGTGGTGCCAAGGCCCAGCACCAGGCCGAGCAGCAGCGTCCGGCGGTGTGGTCGCACGAAGGACCACAGCACCTTGGTGTTCTGCCAGCGTGGCGATTCGGCTTCCGGCATGTCCTTGCCCCCAAGGAGTTCGGTTGGGTCGAGCAAGAACGTACCACCGTGGGACACAGTTGTCCCAAAATTTGTGACCTAAAGTTCCTAACTGGGATTACCGAGTACTAGAGTGTCGATATGACCAGCGCCACTCGGGAGTCAGCCAGCCGCAGTCGGACCCGCCGGGCCATCCTGGACGCCGCCGTGGTGGTCCTTGCCCAGCGGTCCTCCGCCTCGATGGCCGAGATCGCCGACGCCGCCGAGGTCGGGCGCAGCACGCTGCACCGCTACTTCCCGGAGCGCTCCGAGCTGATGACCGCGATCTTCCGGATGACCGTGGACCGGCTGCGGTCCGCGCTGGCCGAGGCGAAGCTTGCCGAGGGCACCCCGGCGGAGGCGCTGCGCCGGGCGGTGCACGCCTACTTCGAGCTGACCCCGGCGATGATCCAGGTGTGCAGCGAGGGGCAGCAGCGCCATGCCGACGACTGGCTGGCCGAGGCCTTCGTGGAGGCCGACAAGCCGGTGGCGCGGCTGATCACCCGCGCGCAGGCCGAGGGCTACCTCGACCCGGCGGTGAACCCGGAGTGGATCTACAAGGTGCTGTGGTGGAACGTCTACGCCGGGATCGAGGCCACCGGCGAGGGCCTGATGGGCAAGCACCAGGCGGCCGAGTCGGTCATCCGGCTACTGGAGCGGGGGTTGCCGGTTTCGGCAGGTTCATGACCGCGGCGGCCACCACCTCACCGATGGTCTCATCGCTCAAACCGCTGCGGCGCAAGAGCTCCACGCCCTGCACGGTGGCCAGCAGCAGCCGGGCCGCCGTGGTGGTGTCCAGGTCGGAAGCCAGGTCGCCCTCGGTCACCGCGGCATCCAGGGCACCGGCGACCAGGCCCTCGAGCGCGAGGAAGGTGGCCCGGGTGCGCTCCCGCACCTCCGGGTCCTCCTCGCCCAGCTCGGCCGCGCCGTTGACCAGCATGCAGCCGAACCGGTCCTTGTCCCCCGGCTTGGCAACCAGCCGGACGAGCTGGTCACGCAGGTTCCGCAGGGCGGGCCCGTCTCCGCGCAGGCCCTCGCAGATCGCCCGGACCTGGCGCTCGCGGTTGATGTCCAGCGCGCGCAGGAACAGCCGCCGCTTGTCGCCGAAGGCGCCGTACAGGCTGCCCTTGCCGAGGCCGGTGGCGTGCATTAGGTCATCCAGCGAGGTGGCCGCGTAGCCGGAGCGCTCGAACTGGGCGCAGACGGCGGCCAGCACCTCGTCTTCGTCGAAGCTCCGCGGCCGTGGCATGCCCCGAATGCTAGTCCGCTCATCAGCCTCTTCAGATAGAACGAACGTTCTGTATGATGGTGGCATGAGCACCGACGCCAAGGTCTCCGCGCCGCGGGAGCGGCTGCTGGCCACCGCCTCCGAGCTGTTCTACGCCGAGGGCATCCAGGCCATCGGGGTGGACCGGCTGGTCAAGGACGCCTCGGTGACCAGGGCCACCTTCTACCGGCACTTCCCCACCAAGGAAGACCTGGTGGTGGCCTACCTGCGCGCGCAGGACGAGCAGATCCGCGGCGGCGTCGAGGCGGCCATGGCCGGCCAGAGGCCGGTCGAGGCGGTGCACACCATGCTCGGCGCGTTCGCCAAGGCCAGCTGCGGCCCCGGCTTCCGGGGCTGCGCCTTCCTCAACGCGGCCGCGGAGTACCCGGACCCGCGGTCCGCGGTGCGGGCGGTCGTGCGAGAGCACCGCGGCTGGTTCCACGACGGGCTGCGCGACCGGCTGACCGAGGCGGGGCACCCGGACCCCGGCCACGCGGCCACCGCGCTGGTGCTACTGCGGGACGGCATCATGTCCGGTGGTTACCTGGACCAGCCCGCCGATGTACAGTCCACTGTGGACAGATTGGTGGACGGCGTGCTGGCCGGAAGTTGTTGACCACCGACTTTCGCCGGGTATTCAGTGGATTTGCGCCACATGCGGCCGAACAGGTGATTTCCGCCGGCTGGCCAGTGACCGATGATCGGCACACAGCCTTGTTCACCTGCGGACACGATGATCCGCGCACGACAATCCCAGTTGGACAACCGATTTGCCAGTTTCGGCGGACCGCCGAGTGATCTAGCGTCGGCGCGTGTTCACTACCGCCGCCCCGGTTCAGCACGCGCCTGGCAGGCTGCTCGTGGACGCCGAGGAGATCGAGGCCACCAGGGCCGCCTTCGTCGAGGCGATCAACGAACTGGCCCCGCTGTTGCGGCAGGCCCAGCACAACCTGATCAGCTGGCCCGCGGCCTCGGACGAGGTGAGCAGGGCGGCGGCCGGGGAGCAGACCCGGCGCGGGGTGCAGTCCGAGGACTCCGCGCTGGCCGTGCTGACGGTGTACCTGGCCGAGCTGTTCCACGCGGTCGAGCAGCTGGACGCGGCCGCGGCCGAGTACCGCGCCGCCGAGCAGAGTGCGACCACTGGTTTTCGGGTCTGAGAAGGGAAGGACCGGCATGCGAGGCGCCCATGGACGCTGCTGGCTGGCCGTCCCGCACCTCAAGATCTACCTGGACCTCCACTGTGGACCCGGCGTCGGCGTGACCGAGCCCGCGGTGACCACCTACCGGCAGCTCGCCGAGGCGCTGCACCGGGTCGATGAGAACCTGCACAACCGGCTGGCCAAGCTGCGCACCGGCTGGCAGGGTGCGGCCGCCACCGGCACCGCCGAGGCGCTGACCCCGCTGGCCGGCTGGGCCGCGGAGACCAAGGTCGCGATGGACACCGAGGCCGGCGCCACCCAGGAGTGCGCCGACGCCTACGCCGACGCGCGCAACCAGGTGCCGCCGCCGCGGTTCTTCCCGACCAAGCCGGTGACCGCGGTGGCCTGGCTGCCCGCGCTGGTGGACAACCGGATCGACTACGAGCCGGTGGAGGTGCAGGTCGATTCGGCGCACGCGGAGGCGGCGCGGGCGATGGAGGTCTACGAGGAGCGGGTGGACACCGCGCTGGCCACGCTGCCGCCGCTGGTGAACCCGCCCCGGCTGGACATCGAGATCGTCGCACCCGGCTCGCTGCTGTCCGGGCTGTCGCTGAAGAACCCGTTGGGGCTCAACGCCTCGGTCACGGTGAGCCGGGCCGCCCAGCCGGCCCCGCAGCCGCCGCACGCGCCCGTGGCGCACCCGGCGCTGCCGGATCCCGCGCCGGTGCCGCTGGTGCCTCAGGAACACCCGGTGCCGCGATCGTCCACTGTGGACCGCACCCAGGTGTGGTCGGTGACCGGAGACGGCAACCCGGCCGACGATCACCGTACGCAGCAGCACAATCCGCCGCGACCGAGCATGGTGGTGCGGTCGGTGCCGGAGCCGAGGACTGAGAAGTCCACTGTGGACCGCAAGCGCTCGGAGACGGATCAGGAGCAGGGCGGGCTCGGCCTGCGCAACGGGGTGCTGGGCTACCACCCGGTGCCGCGGCCCCCGCTGGAGACCGAGGAGGAGACGCCCGCGGTCATCGGCCAGTCCCCCGTGCCGTGACCGCGTTCACGCTCTCCGCCGCCGCGGTGGACCTGTTGTGGCAGCGGCTGGAACTGGGGCCGCAGCCACTGGTGGTCCGGGTCCCGGCGCAGGCGCACACCGAGGCCGAGCGGGCCGAACAGGCACTGGCCGTGGACGCCGAGCTGTCCGCGGCCGGACTGGTGCTGCGCGGCGGGGTGCACCCGGAACTGGTGGCGCTGCTGCGGATGCTGGCCCGGCCGGAGCGGGAGCTGGACGCGCGGCTGTTCCTGGAGCAGCCGGTGCGCGCGCTGGCCGCCGCCGCGGGTGAGCAGGCCGCGCTGGTGGTGCTGGCCGGGGACCGCTGGCAGGTCACCGTGCTGGAGCCGACCGGGCTGACGCACGCGATCCTCTCGCCGCTGCCCGAGCGGCCACCGGGGCCGGGCGAGAGCGTGTCGGTGCGCTCCGCGACGCTCAGCGCGGCCGCGGCCACCGGGGACCTGGAGGCGTTCGAGGCGGCGCTCGGCGAGCACGGGGTGCCCGCCGCGCAGGCCGCGGCGCTGGCGCTGATGTTCCGGGAGCCGGTGGACTACGGACAGTTCGGCGCGGCCGCGCTGGATGCCACCGGGCGGCGGCGCCGGGCCGAGCGGGTGGTGGCCTTCCACGACACCGCCTACGGGCGCTACCTGGTGGAGGAGCACCGGGCCAGCGACGGCACCGCGTGGACCACGGTCAGCCCGGCCGACGGCAGGCGGCTGCACGGCCAGCTCACCACACTGACAGCTGATCTCGACCTCGCTCGAAGTCCAGCAGCTGCCGCTTCTTCGCCAGTCCTCCCCCATATCCGGTGAGGTTGCCGGTGGACCCGATCACCCGGTGGCAGGGCACGATGATGCTGATCGGGTTCTTGCCGTTGGCCAGGCCGACCGCGCGGGCCGCGGCGGGGTTGCCCAGCCGTTGCGCGAGCTCGCCGTAGGTGGCGGTCTCGCCGTAGGGGATCTCCAGCAGCAGCCGCCACACCGAACGCTGGAACTGTGTGCCCAGCAACGTCATCGGCAGGTCGAAGCGGCGCAGCTCGCCGGCGAAGTAGGCGTTGAGCTGCTCGATCGCCTGGCCGAACGCCGAGGGGTCCGGTTCGCCGAAGCTCTCCCTCGGCGGGAGGTGGCGCTGCTGTTCCATGTAGATCCCGGCCAGCGCGCCGTCCTGGGCGACCAGGGTCAGCGGGCCGTACGGGCTGTCGACAACAGTGTTGGTGCGCATGGGTTTCCTCACGCGGGGAGCAGGTTGATCGGATGGTCGCCGGTGGCCCAGAGGTGCTGGACCGCGTAGGCGCGCCAGGGCCGCCACAGCGCGGCGTGCCGGGTCAGCGCGGCCGGTGTGCTCGGCAGGCCAAGGGTTTGCGCGGCCAGGCGGACGCCGAGGTCGGTGGGGATGAACGCGTCCGGGTCGCCGAGGGCGCGCATGGCGATGGTCTCCACCGTCCACGGGCCGAACCCGGGCAGGGCGGCGAGCTGGGCGCGGGCCGCGGTCCAGTCGCTGCCGGGGCCGAGGTCCAGGTCCTCGTTGGCCAGCGCGTCGATCAGAGCGAGCAGGGTGCGGCGGCGGGACTCCGGCATGGCCAGTGCGGCGGGGTCCAGCCCGGCCAGCGCCTGCGGGGCCGGGAAGAGGTGGGTGAGACCGCCGTCCGGGTCCTCGATCGGCTGGCCGTGCGCGGCGACCAGGCGGCCGGCGTGCGTGCGGGCGGCCGCGGTGGAGACCTGCTGGCCGAGCACCGCGCGCACGGCGAACTCGGCCGGGTCCACGGTGTGTGGCACCCGGCGGCCAGGGTTCTTCTCCACCAACGGTTTCAGCACCGGGTCAGCGCTCAGCTGCTCGTCGACGGCGGCCGGGTCGGCGTCCAGGTCGAGCAGCACCCGGCAGCGGCTGATGGCCACCGGCAGGTCGCGCACGTCGGTGAGGGACAGCCGGCAGCCGATGTGGTCGGGCTGTGGCCACAGCTCGACGATGCCGTGGCCGTGCGGCAGGCGCAGGGTGCGGCGGTAGGCGCCGTCCCGCCACTCCTCCACCCCGGGCACCGCGGTGGCGGCGAGGTGGCCGAACAGGTTGTCCGGGCAGAGCGGTTTGCGGAAGGGCAGCCGCAGCAGCACCGCGCCGGTGGTGGCCGCCGGGATGCCGCGGCCGGCGCGGGCGCGGAGCTCGCTGGGCGAGAGTGCGAACACCTCGCGCACGGTGTCGTTGAAGGTGCGCACGCTGCCGAACCCGGCGGCCAGCGCGATGTCGGTCATGCTCAGCGCGCTGGTCTCGATGAGCAGCCGGGCGGTTTGCGCGCGCTGCGCCCTGGCCAGCGCCAGCGGTCCGGCGCCGAGCTCGGCGTTGAGCTGGCGCTCCACCTGGCGGGTGCTGTAGCCGAGGTGCGCGGCCAGTCCCGGCACGCCCTCGCGGTCCACCACGCCCTCGGCGATCAGGCGCATGGCCCTGGCGACCGCGTCGGCGCGGTGGTTCCACTCCGGCGAGCCGGGGCTGGCGTCCGGGCGGCAGCGCTTGCAGGCGCGGTAGCCGGCCTGCTGGGCGGCGGCCGCGCTGGGGTAGAAGGTCATGTTGCGCGGCTTGGGCGGCCGCACCGGGCAACTGGGCCGGCAGTAGATGCCGGTGGTGCGCACCGCGGTGAAGAACCAGCCGTCGAACCGCTCGTCCTTGGCCTGGACCGCCCGCAGGCACCGCTCGAAGTCCTCGTGCACACCGACCAGCATCACCGCTTGCCCGCGCCCGCGCTAGCGAGAATCCGACATCCACCTCGCGGGCGGGGTCAGGGTCGCATGGGTTTGCCGTTCACCGTGGTGCCGGTGATCTTGAGGTTGTCCACGAACTTGATGGTGTTCGCGGTGCTGGCCACCCCGTCGAACTTGCAGTCGGTCAGCTCGAGGCCCCTGACGTGCGACTCGGGCAGGCCGCTGACGTTAAGCACCGAGGCGGCCTTGGTGCTGCCGCAGTTGGTCAGGCGGAAGGGACCGAAGACCGGTGGCGTGCTGCCGGTCTGGTTGTTGTAGGTGGAGTTGACGAAGACCACCGAGCGGACGTAGGCGCCGGTGACCGAGTCCAGGTTGATGTTGGTGGAGAAGCCGCCGCGCTGGGTGTTGGACTTGACGTAGAGCGCGAACTTGGTCTCCCCCACCACGTTCAGCCGGTAGGCGTAGACGTTGCGGATGCCACCGGTCTGCTCGCTGCCGCAGGTGATCGCGCCCCAGTTGCCGTTCATCCGGCAGTCCGCGACCACGATGTTCTGACAGGGCACGTTGATCCGGCGGCCGTCGGCGTCCCGGCCGGACTTGATCGCGATGTTGTCGTCGTGCGCGCCCAGGTCGCAGTTGACGATCACCACGTGGTCGCAGGACTCCGGGTCCACGCCGTCGGTGTTGCTGGCCGCGGTGCTCGGGTCGGTGCTGACTCCGTCGATGGTGACGTTGCGGCACAGGGTCGGGTGGATCTGCCAGAACTTGGGGTTCTTCAGCGTGATGCCCTGGATCAGCACGTTCTCGCACCTGTACGGCTCGATGAAGGTGGAGCGCATGGTGTGCCCCGAGCCGGGGACGATCCGCTTCTCCGGCGGAACTCCCTTGGCCACCAACGATTCCAGGTAGGCGCGGTCGTTGCCCTTGTTCCACGGCGAGGTGCCGCCCGCGTCCAGGACGGCCTTGCCGGTGAGGGCGATGTTCTTCTCGCCGTAGGCGTAGATCATCGGCGAGCGGTTCATGCACTCGATGCCCTCGTACCGGGTGAGCACGGCAGGGAACTTCGTGCCGTCGCCGCTGAACTTGAGCACGACGCCGGTCTCCAGGTGCAGGTGCACGTTGCCGCGCAAGCGGATCGCGCCGGTGAGGTAGGTGCCCTTGGCCACCGTGACGTGCCCGCCGCCTGCCTTGGCGCAGGCTTCGATGGCCTTGGCGAAGGCGGCGGTGTTGTCGGTCTTGCCGTCGGGCTTGGCGCCGTAGTCGGCGGCTTTGAAGAGGCGGTCCGGGAAGGTGGGGAGGGTGGTGTCGGCGACGATCTTGTTGGCCTCGAGCCACGGGAGGGTGGGGACGGCGGGGCGGGCGAGGTGGGGGGCGGCGACGGTGCCATGGGCCGGGGCGGCGGGGCCAACCGGCGGGGCCGGGGTTGCGGGTTGGGGCGGGGAGGCCGGGGTGGCTTGGGCGGTGCTGGGTGCGAGGGCCGCGGCGGCGGTGAGGCCGGTGATCAGCGTCCGGCGGGTGATCCTGCCTTCCATGACTCCTTCTTCCGCGTCGAACGAAGGGGTGGCGGTGGCGGCCCGGTTGACCGTAAACGTTTTCGGGCGGGGTGGGCAGGGCCGAACGGCGGAGAAGGAGGGGGTGGGGGCGGGGCGGGCGCGGAGTGGTCAGTCGGTGGGGTCGGTGCCCGGGTCCGCGGTGAACAGGTCGCCGGTGGCGGATTCCGCGCCGACCGCGCGCCACCAGTCCGCCTGTTCCTGGGTGTGCACGCCGTCGACCAGGACCGTGGCTCCTGCCAGCTGCGCTGTGGCGACCAGTTCGCGGAGGGTTTTGCTGGTCAGCGAAGTGGGCTGGGCTGCTTGGCGGGCGACCAGGGGTTTGGCCACGCGGACCGTGCTGATCGGCAGGTCTTCCAGGTGTTCGATTTCGGCGGTGGTGGAGCCGAAGTCGTCCAGGGTGATGTGGACGCCGGTGTCGGCCAGGTCGGTGAGGTTGTCGACGGCCATGCGCTGGGTCAGGGTCTGGACCGGGAAGCCCAGGCGGAGCTGCGCTGGGGGCAGGCCGGTGTCGGTGACCACCCGGTGGACCACGCAGGTGAGGTCCGGCTCGACGGCCTGGGTCGGGGTGAGGCTGAGCAGGAGTGGTTGTTCCTGGCCGGAGCGCTGTACCCGGCGGCGGTTGCGTTCGGCGGCGGCCAGCATCAGCCAGGCGCCCAGCGGGATGATCAGGCCGGTTGACTCGGCCAGGTCGCGGCAGCGGTCGTGGTCCTGGGGGCCGAACTCCTGGCTTGGCCAGCACAACAGGCCTTCCATGCCGAGCAGCTCGTGGTCGGCCAGGTGGACCACCGGGCGGTGCCGGAGCTGGATCTCGCCGTTCTCCCAGGCGCCTGCCATGGCCGCGGCGATGCGGAAGGCGTCGCTGTCCTCGGTGTCCTGGCGCTGGTCGAACAGGCCCCACTGGCGGCGGCCGGTGCGCTTGACGCGGCGCAGGGTCAGGTCGGCGGCGCGCATCAGCTCGGTGGCGCCGATGGTCAGCCTCGGACGGTCCACCACGCCGATGGTGGCCGAGACCGCGATGCCGGTGCTCTCGTTGAGGTAGACCGCCTCGGACAGGTCGTGGTCGATGCGCTGCACCATGGTCAGCACCGGCGGGGTGGTCGGCGAGTTGCGCACCAGCACCGCGAACTCGTCGCCGCCGAGCCGGGCGATGATGGTGTCCTCGCCCTCGAAGATGGTGAACAGCCGGTCCGCGACGACGCGCAGCAGCCGGTCGCCGACCTCACAGCCGTAGCCGTTGTTCACCGCGGCGAAGGCGTCCAGGTCGAGGTGGTACAGGGTGACGCCGTGTTCGGGGTCGGCGCGGCGGAGCATGGTCTCGGTGGCGGTGCTGAAGTACTGCCGGTTGGGCAGCCTGGTCACCATGTCGTGCAGCGACTGCCGGTTCAGCGTGGCCTGCAGCGCGGTGACCTGGGTGTCGTCCGCGATCACCGTGACCAGCCTGCCGGGCTCGCCGTCGCTGCCCGGTTGCAGGGAGACGCTCAGCAGCGCCCACAGCGGCTCGTCTTCCTTGTGCAGCATGCGTTTCCGCTGCTGCCGCAACCGGTCCACCCGGCCCTCGCGCAGGTCCTCGCAGGCCTTGCGCAGCGACCTGCGCTCGTCCTCGGCGACCAGGTCGAACAGGGTCAGCTCGGTGAGCTCGTCGGCGGTGTAGCCGAGCAGCTCGTGCACGGCGGCGTTGGTCTTGAGGAAGGCGCCGTCCAGGTCGGTGATGGCGATGCCGCTGGCCGAGCAGCGGAAGACCTCCTCCAGCCGGGCGTCGCTGTCCTTGCGCTGCCGCTCGGCGTCGTTGGCCGCCTTGAACAGCGCCCGGTTCAGCGCCTCCTGCTGCTGGAAGATGAAGGCGCGGAAGGCTTCCAGGTAGCCGGAGGTGAGCGCGGCCAGCACCATCACCACGCGGTCGGTCAGCTTGTTCACCCGGCGCAGGCTGGGCAGGCCGAGCAGCGCCCGGCCCAGCACGTCCACGCTGCGCTCCAGGCTCTCCGGGCCGACGCAGTTGAGCCGCACCAGCTCCGCGCCCACCTGCCCGGCCGCCGAGGAGACGAACGGTTCGGCGCACACCGCGTTCACCAGGATGTCCACCAGTGCCAGCAGCCGCTGCTCCACCTCGGGGTGCGAGAGCGGTATGTAGGCGGTGGTGCTGACCAGGTACGCCCACTTCCGGGCGAGCTTCTCCCGCTCACGAGGGTTGTCGGCCGTGGAGCCGCCCTGGTGGGCCGAGACCGGGCGCCGCGGCGCCGGGAGGTCTTCCGGAAGTGGCACTGTCATGTCTGCCTGGGGAGCACGAGGAGGGTCGGGGGTCCACGAGCACGCCGGGAGTGCAAGGCACGGCGACAGGGAAGCCTACCGACGCCAGCCCGAAGTCGGCTAGCTACGGTCCGTGCCTGATCGGCTGGCTCGTCACCCGGCAACTATTACCCTAAGCAAGCAATTTGCCACACCGCGTCACCCGATTGTCGGTACCGGACCCGCCATAACGCCCAGCAGGACCGCGCGAAGGGAGCAGGGCGGCCGCCCGGTCAGCCGTAGCACGGTGTCGGTGACCCGGTCTTCCGCGCCCTGCCGGATGCCCTCGTCCAGTCCGGCCAGCAGGGCGGCGAAATCCGGTGGGTAACCAGCGGCGATGTGACGCTGGGTGAGCTCGGTCACCGAGACCGCGCGGTGCCTGGCCGGGACCCCCAGTCCGGTCAGGACCGCGGCCGCGTCGGCATAGCTCAGCGCGGCCGGCCCGGTGATCACCAGTTCTTCGTTCAACGGGGGCTCGGCGAGCAGCGCGCGCTCGGCCACCGCGGCGATGTCACCGGCGTCCACGAAGCCGACCCGCCCGTTGCCGGTGGCCGTGACCAGTTCACCCGTTTCGCGCAGTGCCACGGCAAGCGGGTGATCACCGAGGAAGTTCTGCATGAACCAGGACGGCCGCAGCACTGTCCACTCTGGACACTCGCGGCGGACCAGCGCGTGCAGCTCCCCCAGCGCCGGCGCGCCCTCGGGCACCGCGGAGGAGCTGAGCAGCACCACCCTGCGCAGCCCGGCGGCCAGCGCGGTGTCCAGGAACGCCTCGACCTGGGGCAGCGGATCGGCCTGTCCGACCGGCGCGACCAGGTACATCCGGCGCACCCCCGCGACGGCGGCCGGGTACGTGCCCGGGTCGCCCCAGTCGAAGCGGATCTGGTTGGCGGCGCTGGGTTTCCGGCTGGCCGCGCGCACCGGGTGACCGGCCGCGGCCAGCCGCCGGACCAGCCTGCTGCCGGTGGTCCCGGTGGCTCCGGTGACCAGGATCGGCTCAGTCACGCGAGACCGCCGGCAGGCTCACCGCACCGTCGAGCAGCTCGGCCACCGCGGCCGGGCTCCAGTAGTCGCGGTAGGTGTGGATCTCGCCGTCCCTGATGGTGAGCACGGCGGCGTAGCGCAGCCGGTAGGGCCTGCCGGAACGCACCACCACGCCCTCGGCCTCGAACTCGGCCACCAGCACCTCGGGGTCGGCGGTCTCGTGCACCCGGACCTCCGGGAACGACCGGATGTCCAGGATCGACGGGTAGTCCCGGACGTACTCGTGCACCGCGGCCCGCCCGGCCAGCCGGGTCGGCGCGCCGGGCGCGGCGAAGGGGAACTCCAGCACGCCCTGCTCGGCCCACAGGCCGGCGAAGCCGTCCATGTCCTTGGCCAGCAACAGCTCCAGCGCGTGCTCGAAGACCTGTCGTGGGGTCCGCATGCCTGCTCCTTCGATTGGACGGAACGGTACCGTCCCGACGTTAACACAGGATGGGACGGTACCGTTCCGTCCATGTCCGCCCGACGCACTCCCACCGGAGCCGCCGTGCTCCAGCCGCAGGTCACCGCCGCGATCACCGAGGCGGTGCTGGACGAGCTGGCCGGGTCCGGCTACGGCAGGCTGTCCATGGAGGCGGTGGCCAAGCGGGCCGGGGTGGGCAAGAGCGCGCTGTACCGGCGCTGGCCGGCCAAGCAGGACATGGTGCTGGCGGCGATGGCCGAACTCAGCGTGCCGATGGCGCCGGCCCCGGACACCGGTTCGCTGCGCGGTGACCTGCGGGTCGTGCTGACCGCGGTCCAGGACTGGCTGACCCACCCGAGGGTGGCCCGGATCCTGCCGGACCTGATCGCCGAGTCCGGCCGCAGTCCCGAGCTGGCCACGGCGATGGCCGAGCTGATCGGCGAGCCCCGACGGGCCAGGGGCGCGACCGCGCTGCGCCGGGCGATCGAGCGGGGCGAGCTGCCGCCGGACACCGATCTGGAGCTGGCGCTGGACCTTCTGGCCGCGCCGGTGTACTGGCGGGTCGTGGCCAGGCGCGCGCCGCAGGAAGATCACTACCTGGAGTCGGTGGTGGAGTTCCTGCTGCGCGGACTTTCCGTGCGCGCACCGGCGTTGACGCTGGAGGAACCGGAGTGAGGAGCCGAGGGTGAGCGCTACGCCGATCGACAGCCCGAGGGACTGGGTCAGGGAGCACATCGACCGCTACGTCGCCACCGACGGCGCCGAGGGCCACGAGTGGAACGGCACCACCACGCTGCTGCTGACCACCACCGGCCGCCGCAGCGGGGAGCCGAGGCGGACCGCGCTGATCTACCAGCGGGTCGGCGAGGACTACGTGGTGGTGGCCTCCCAGGGCGGCGCGCCCACGCACCCGGCCTGGTACCTGAACCTGCGGGAGCGGCCGGAGGTCCAGGTGCAGGTGGCCGGGGACCGGTTCACCGCGCGGGCGCGCCCCGCCGACGAGGCCGAGCGGGCCAGGCTGTGGCCGGTGATGACCGCGGCCTGGCCGGACTACGACCAGTACCAGACCAGGACCACCCGGCAGATCCCGGTGGTGGTGCTGACCAGGATCTGAGTCTCACCAGGCCGGTCCGGTGAGCAGGCGGTGCACGTTCGCCTTGTGCATCGGGTCGTAGCGGTCGAACCGCTCGATCACACCTGGTCCCCGGCGGCCGACCAGCAGGACCGCGCGGACCAGCTCGACCAGCGGCGGCACGGTTCTGGTCAGCAGCAACGGCATCAGCAGCTGTTCCTGGCCGTCGGCGAGCAGGTAGCCGCGGGCCGCCAGGTCCTGGAACGAGGCCAGGGCGCGGCGCTGGGCGGTCTCGCCGACCCGGACCCTGGCCGCGGTGTCGGCCAGCGCGGCCAGGTCCAGCAGCGGGTCGCCCACGTGCAGCGCGCCGAAGTCCAGCACGCCGAGCACCTGCGGGTCCCGGCCGCCGGAGAGCACGAACTGCTTGCCGCACAGGCTGCCGTGCACCACCGCGCGCGCCGTGCGCGGCCGCAGCGCGTCCATCAGCGGTTCGGCGGCCAGCACGCCGCGCAGCATCGCCGCGCAGGCCCGGCCCCAGTCGTCGGTGCGGCGCTCGGCCAGCGGCAGCAGGTCGCTCCTGGCCGCCTCGACCGCGGCGCGCCAGCAGGGCGGCGGCGGGACGGCGACCGCGGCCAGCGCGCTGACCACCGGCGCGGGCACCTGGTCCAGGCTGGCGCGCAGCAGCAGGCCGGCGCGCACCACGGCGGCGATCTGGTTCGGGCCGAAGTGGTGCGGCACCGCGCCCTTGAGCGCCGGGGTCAGCTCGCAGGCCAGGTCCCCGCGCCAGGTCACGGTGCCGCCGTCGGTGGTCCGCACCGGGTTGGGCGCGGGCACGCCCTGCCGCCGGCAGTGCGCCAGCACCTTCTGCCGCACCGGGAACAGCGCGGCTGGCGCGCGCTCGGCCGGGTCGAGCCGGATGGTGAACACGTGCGGCTGGGCGCTGGCGTGCACCAACCAGGAGTCGCCGGTCGGACGGCCCAGCCAGTCGGTGCGCGGGTTGAGCGGGCGGCGGGCCCACTCCGCACCCCAGCCCCTGCTCAGGGCCACGCGGACCCAGTCGACGTCGATGCGGGTGTCGAGCTGCGACAACAAGGGGGCCTCCGCCATTTCACACGTTCGAACCTGTGACCAGCCCCTGAATGGCGGATACGGGGGATGCTGGTGACAGTCTGACGCTGTGGCCGGTTCTGCACCATCCGCAGAGCGACCGATACCGGCTCCGCCAAGCGGGGGCAGTCCTTCGGCCAGGGCGGTGCGCGAAGATGGGGGCGGCGAAGATCGGCGAGCACGGGGGGCGCGGGTTGAGGGAGTGGCAGGCGCGACCGGCGGCACAGCGGTTGCGGGTGACGGTGGGGTCCACTGTGGACTGTCAGCCGGTCGAGGTGGACCTGAAACCACCGCCGCTGGGCGGGATCGGCGCGCACGGCCTGCTGACCGGCATCGCGGCCGGAGCCAGGACCGAGCTGCTGCACGCGGTGCTGTGCGGGCTGCTGGACACGCACGCGCCGGAGACCGTGCAGCTCTGCCTGGTCGACGGCGAGCGGGCGGAGCTCTTCCGGGACTACCAGCGGGCCCAGCACGCGGTGCGCGAGCCGCAGAGCCTCGCGCTGTTGGTCGAGGCCCTGGCCGCGACCTCGGCGCAGCGCAGGCGGCTGTTGCGCACGCACGGCATGCGCACCCTGCACGACTACGACCGGGCCCGGCACTACCAGCCGGAGCTGCCGCCGATCGTGCCGCTGGTGCTGGTGCTGCACCGGCTCAGCCTGCTGCACCGGGAGTCGCCGGAGCTGACCGAGCTGCTGCGCGGGCACTGCGCGGCCTGGCGGGACCACGGCGTGCACCTGCTGCTGGTGGAGGACCGGCTCGCCGATGTGCCCGCGGCGCTGGACGGCTACTTCGGCTTCGAGCTGGCCGTTTCCGACCACGCCGCCGAGCTGCGGGTGCCCGGGCGGGAGCCGGTCGCGTTCACCCCGCAGGCCGCGCCGGACGTGCAGGCGCTGGTGGCCACCATGCCCAAGGTGACCGAGGGTTCGTTCCTGCCACGCGAGACGATCGACTTCACCAACCTGGTCGAGCTCCGGCAGACCGAGGAGCACGGGTTGCGGGCGGTGCGCGAGACGAGCGCGCTGCCGGTCGGCGAGCTGCTGGGCGCGGAGCGGGGCGAGCCGTTCCGGGTCATGGTGGAACAGGGGCAGGTGCTGCTGGTCGGCACCGGGCTGGCCTGGGCGCTGAGCGGCTTCGCGCTGTCCATCGCGCTGCACCGGACGCCGGAGCGGGCGCGGCTCTACCTGCTCGACCTCAACGGCAGCTCGCTGCCCGAGCTGGCCGGCGGCCTGCCACACGTGCGGGTGGCGGTCAGCGGCGCGGACGACAGCCTGCGGGACAAGACCAGGGACGAGCTGGCCGGGCTGGTCAAGCACCGCGAGCAGCTCTACCACCGGCTGCCGGACCGCACCGATCGCGCCGAGGCCGGGGAGCCTGCCGCGATCTTCGTGCTGGTGCACGGCTGGCCCGACGCCGAGCTGCATCCGGGGCTGGCCGCGGTGCTGCGGCAGCTGGTGCTGCGCGGGCAGGCCGTCGGCGTGCACGTGCTGCTCGGCCTGGACCGGTGGGCGGATGTGGAACCCGCGCTGCACGGCGCTTTCCGGCACCGGCTGGAACTGGCACTGGCCGATCCGGACAGCTCCCCGCTGCCGGGCAGGCCGCCGGAGCTGGGCTCGATGCGCGGCCGGACCGGCGACGGCACGCTGTTCATGCTGGCCGGTCCCCGGCACCGGGCCCGGGACCTGGCCCCGGACCTCGCGGCGGCCTGGCCGCACCCGGTGCAGCGGCTGAAAGCGTTGCCGTACAAGGTGAACTTCGCCGACATCGGCGGCGGCGACCGGGACTTCAAGCTCGGCCTGACCGAGGGCTCCGGCCTGCCGTTCACCTTCCAGCACCGGCACCTGGTGTGCTTCGGCGACCCGGAAAGCGGCAAGAGCACGCTGATCAGGTCCTTCATCCGCGGGCTGGTCGCGCTGCGCACGCCGGAGGAGGCCAGGGTGGTCGGCGTGGACTACGGGCGGACCTGGTTCAACGCTGACTGCGAGGGCTTGCTGATCTCCTACGTGCGCACCGCCACGCAGTTCGACGAGGCGGTCCGGGACATCGGCACCGCGCTGGCCCCGCGCCGGAACCACGAGGGGCAGTGGCGCGGGCCGGACCTGTACCTGGTGATCGACGACTACGACTACCTCGCGGCCGCGCAACGGGACCAGCTGGCGCCGCTGGTGGCCGATGCGGCCAAGACCGGGTTCCACCTGATCGCGGCTGGCCGGTACCCGGCGAAGACGGATCCGGTGCTGCGCGGGCTTGATCCCAAGGACACCACCGTGCTCTCGCTCAGCGGGGCCGACCGGCACGTCACCCCGGTGAGCGGGGTGCGGCCCAGGGTGCTGCCGCCGGGGCGGGCGATCACGCGGCGGTGGACGGCGGAGGAGACGGTGCAGCTGACATGGACGGTGTAGGGGGAGATGTGACGGAGGCGGGCTGGCCGGTGCGGCCGGTCGGGCAGCGGCTGCGGGTCGCGGTTGGGTCCACTGTGGACGGTCAGCCGGTCGAGGTGGACCTGAAACCGCCGTCGCTGGGCGGGATCGGCGCGCACGGGCTGGTCACCGGCTTCGGTGAGGCCAACCGGGACGCCGCGGTGCGCCAACTGTTGCTGGGCCTGGTGACGGCGCACTCGCCGGACACGTTGAACCTGTTCCTGCTGGACGCGGGCCACGGCGCGGTGTTCGAGGAGTTCGAGCGGGCGCCGCAGCTGGCGCACCTGCTCACCGGCGCGGACGCGGCCCGGCACGTGGTGCAGGCGCTGCGCGCGGAGAGCCTTCGGCGGGCGGAGCTGTTGCGGCAGCGCAAGATGCGCACCCAGCACGACTACGAGCGGGCCCGGCACTACGACCCGGAGCTGGACCCGATGACCTCGCTGGTCGTGGTGCTCAACCGGTTCAGCAGGCTGGAGCGGCTGGCGCCCGGACTGGTCGAGGTGATCAGGGACGAGGCGGCCGGTTGGCGGGACCAGGGCGTGCACCTGGTCGCGGTGCTGGACCAGGTCACCGACCTGCCTTCGGGGCTGCCCAAGCACTTCGGCTTCGAGCTCAACACCAGGGACAGCGACCTGGTGCTCTGGGCCACCGGCCAGGACCCGGTCACCTGCCAGCCGCTGCCCGCCGCGCAGGTGGCCGAGGCGCTGGCCGGGCTCACCGGCACGGCCGCCATCCCGGAACCGCTGCTGCTGCCGCCGCTGCGCGAGCGGATGAGCCTGGACGTGCTGCTGCCGCCGACGGCCACCGACGATCAGCTCGGCCTGCACATCCCCGGCGAGCCGAGGCTCTCCCCCATCGTCGGCCTGGTGGACCGGCCCGCGGAGCGAAGGCGGGAGCAGCACCGGCTGGAACTGTCCACAGGAGACGGTCACGCGCTGGTGGTCGGTGATCCGGCGGCCGGGGTGGCCGAGGTGCTGCACAACGCCGCGCTCAGCCTGGCCCTGGCCAACACGCCGGCGCACCTCCAGCTGTACGTGCTGGACTTCGCGGGCGAGTCGCTGCTGCCGCTGCGCGGCCTGCCGCACACCAGGGTGGCCGCCGCCTACCAGGACTACGCGCTCATCTGGCACGCGGCCAACGAGCTCAACGCGCTGATCGACCGGCGGGAACGGGCCAGGCGGGACGGGACCGGGGCGGCCGAGCCCGGCGCGGTGGTGGTGCTGGTGCACGGCTGGTACGGCCTGCGCCGCTACCCGCACGCCTACGACGCGGTGTACGACCTCATCAACCGAGGGCCGGGGGTGAACGTGCACGTGCTGCTGGGCATCAACCGCTGGAGCGAGCTGGAGCAGCCGCTGGCCGATGCGTTCAGCAGCAGGCTGGAGCTGGGGCTGTCCGCGCCGCACTTCTCCGCGGTGGACCCGGTCAAGGCCAAGGAGCTGCCGGGCATCGGGCACGGGCTGACCTACCAGGGCGAGCACTTCCTGGCCGCGCTGCCGCGGTTCCAGGACCAGCCGGACCCGGTGACGGCCATCAACGCGGCCTGGACCGGCGCGCGACCCAAGCAGCTGCTGCCGCTGCCCGCCGAGGTGCCGCTGACCGAGGTGCCCAAGAACGAGCGCTGGCCGCTGGGCGTGATCGAGGGCGAGCTGAACGGCTTCGGGCTCGGCCTGAAGCAGCACCTGCTGTGCTTCGGCGACTACGGCAGCGGGCGGACCGCGGTGCTGCGCGCGCTGCTGCACAACCTCACCGCCGCGACCACCCCGGAGCAGGCCCTGGTGGCGGGGATCGACCCCAAGCGCAACTGGCTCGGTTCGGTGCCCAACGAGTGGCTGCTCACCTACCTGACCCAGACCAGCAAGATGTCGGTGCCGATCGACGAGATCCGGGAGTCCCTGGTCAAGCGGCGGGACGAGGGCAGGGGCAACGGCCCCGAGGTGTACCTGGTGATCGACGACTACGAGATCACCCAGCAGGCCGGGGTGCTGGAGGTGCTGGCCGACCTGCTGCCGGACGCCCGGCGGATCGGCTTCCACCTGGTGCTGGCCGGCAGCTACCTGCGCCGCACCGACCCGCTGCTGTCCGCGCTGGACTTCAACGACACGCTGACCCTGCTGCTCAACGGCAACCCGGACACCCCGGACGTGATCACCGGGCTGCTGCCGTACGCCTCGCCGCCGGGGCGCGCGCAGCTGTGGCGGGACCACCAGACGACGCAGCTGGTGCAGGTGGGCTGGGTGCCGGTCGAGTAGCCGCTGGTGGGGCATGATCGGCCGGGTGAGTACCAGCGCACCCCGGTCCGGCCCTTCGCCCGTGATGCTGCCGGTGATGATGGTCGTGGTCATCGGCGGGGTGGCCGGGCTCGGCTTCCTGGCCGGGCTCGGGCCAGCCGCGGTGCTCGGCGCGCTGTCGGCGATGTTCTGCCTGATCGCGGCCTTCGGCGGCGCGCTGTGGCCGGATCTGAAGCTGCTCGCGGTGTTCGCCCCGGCGATGGTGCTGGTGGTGGCCGGGCCGCGGCTGCTGGCCGAGGTGTCGGTGGTGGCGGCCATCGCGGTGCTCACCGTGGTCGTGTTCGCGGTGTCGCTGCTGCCCACGTTCGGGCCCCGGTTCATCACCGTCGGGCTCGGGCTGGGCATGGGCGCGCTGTTCGGCTACGCCTTCCAGACCACCGGCACCGCGAGCCTCTGGCAGGTGGTGGCCGCGCCCGCGCTGGGCTCGGGCGTGGTGATCCTGTTGCGGTTGCTGGCCGGGCTGCGGGATCCGGACAAGCCGACCAGGACCGCGGTGGCCGGGGTGCTCACCGAGGCCGGGCCGCGCGGGCCGGACGCGGCGATCCGGGCCTGGCGCGGCGACCGGCAGCGCACCTGGCTGGGTCAGGTGCTCGACGGCGGGCTGCGCTACCGCACCAAGCTGTTCCTGCTCACCGACCGGGCCGAGCAGCTGCCCGAGCCGGTGGCGGCTGAGCTGCGCGCGGTGCTGGAGGCGGCCAAGGCCGAGGCCGCCGCGCTGGCCGCGGTGGTGGTCGACGGCGGAGACGCGCCCGCGCCGGAGCGGCCCGCGACTCCCGCTGAACTGCCGGGGGCGACCTCAGCGATGGTGGACACGCTGTGGGACGGGCTGGACCGGGTGCGGGCCGCGCTGGCCGGGCGGGACCGGACCCCGGCGAACTCCCGGCTCGGCGCGGAGTACCCGGGCGCGCGGCTGGCCGAGGCGATCTCCTGGCAGTCCGCGCAGTTCCGGCACGCGCTGCGCTGCGCACTCGGTGTGCTGCTCGCGCTGGTCATCGCCGCCCAGCGACCGGGCGACCCGCTGATGCCGTCCTTCCTGATGGCGGTGTTCATGATCATGCAGCCGGACTGGCGGGCCAGCGCGCTCAAGGCCTGGCAGCGCGCGGCAGGCACGCTGCTCGGCGCGCTCGCGCTGGCCGCCGTGCTGTGGCTGCTGCCGCAGGCGGTGCTGATGCCGCTGGGACTGGTCACCATGCTGGTCGGGTTCGGCTTCCAGCAGCGCTATCCGATCGTCTTCAACGCCTGCATGGTGCTGATGCTGGTCGGCATGAACGCCACCACCCGGCACCTGGACCCGGTACCGGTGCTGGTGGAGTACGTGCTGCTGATCCTGCTCGCGGTCGGCATCGGACTGCTGTTCGGCTTCGCGGTGGTGCCCGGTATGCGCACCCCGGCCCCGCTGGAGCGGCTGCGCCGGGCCACCGAGGGCGCGCGGGCCGGGCTGACCTCGATCGCCGGGCAGCTGGGCCGCAGCCGGGCGGAGGTCGACGTGCCCGGGCTGGTCCGGCAGCAGCGGCGGTCCTCGGCGCAGCTGCACGAGCTGCTCGGCGGCCAGCTCAAGGGCCGGGACGACACCGAGGCCAACCGGGCCGCGCTGGCCCAGGCCGACGACGCGCTGCGCGGGCTGCGCAGCGGCACCGCGGGACTGCTCATGCACGGCGGGGACGTGGCGCTGACCAGGGACACCCTGGACTGGCTGGTGCGCGCGCTCAGCGACAGCACCGAGGTCGCGGAACCGCCAGAGCCGCGCACCGAGGAGCAGCGGCTGCTGATCGACAGCCTGGCCGCGGACGTGGTCAGCCTGCGCAGCGCGACCGCCGCGCTCAGCCCGGGATGGGTCGGCCGAAGTACGTGAGGATCGTCTCCCTGCTGTCCCTCGGGGAGGTCTTGTTGCGCCGCTGATGGCCGCACTTCTCGCAGCGCTGGACCACGAAGTAGGCGTCCTTGTGGATGCCGGCGGCCACCGGCGGCATCAGTCCGCCGCAGGTCGCGGCCCGGTCACCGGGGTTGATGTCGACGTGCCGGGACCACAGGCAGTGCGGGCAGTGGTTGGTGTAGCCGTTGCCACGGACCGTGCGTTCGCAGTGACCGCAGGTGAAGTCCTCGATCCGCCGGGTGAACCGGGCGGCCTCGCCGCCGGTTTCGGACGCGTCGCGGTAGTTAGGCATGGCTATCCTCACCGGGTGACCACGGTCGAAAAGCGGCAGCCCGTGGCGACCGGGCGGTCGTCAGGGGCCGGTCTGTCGCGCCCACTCGGGTTGCTCCTCGCCCTCGGTGTGCTGCTGCTGGTGTGCGTGCTGTCCATCATGGTGGGCACCACCGACCTGGGCTTCGGCGAGGTGTTCACCGCGGTGTTCCGGCCGGAGAGCCCGGAGGCCGAGGCGATCGTGCGCGGGCTGCGGATGCCGCGCACCGGCTTCGGTCTCGCGGTCGGCGCGGCGCTCGGCCTGGCCGGCGCGCTGATGCAGGGCGTGACCCGCAACCCGTTGGCGGACCCGGGAATCCTCGGCGTCACCTCGGGCGCGGCCTTCGGCGTGACGCTGTCCGCGCTCTTCGGCGGGATCGCCTCCTTCTACGGCTACGTCTGGTTCGCCTTCGCGGGCGCGCTGGTGGCCACCGTGGTGGTCTTCGGCCTGGGCAGCCTGGGCCGGGACGGCGCCCGCCCGGCCAAGCTCGCGCTGGCCGGGGCCGCGGTCTCGGCGATGCTCAACTCGATGGTCTCCGCGGTGCTGCTGCTGGACGCGGCCACCCTGGACCGCTACCGGTTCTGGGCGGTCGGCGCGATCAACGGCCAGGACCCGAGGGTGCTCTACCAACTGCTGCCGTTCCTGCTCGTCGGCGCGGTGCTCGCGCTCGCGGTCAGCCCGGCGCTGAACAGCCTGGCCCTCGGCGAGGACGTGGCCAGGGCGCTGGGCCGCAACGTCGGCCGAATCCGGCTGGTCTCGGTGCTCGCGATCACCCTGCTCGCCGGATCGGCCGCGGCCGCCTGCGGGCCGATGGTGTTCATCGGCCTGGTGGTGCCGCACATGGCCCGGATCATCACCGGCCCCGACCACCGCTGGGTGCTGGTCTACTCGGCGGTGATCGCGCCGATCCTGTTGCTGGGCGCGGACATCCTCGGCCGGGTGCTGGCCAGGCCGGAGGAGCTCCAGGTCGGCATCATCGTCGCCTTCCTCGGCGCGCCCTTCTTCATCGCGCTGGTCCGCCGCCAGCGCCTCCCGGAGCTGTGATCGGTGACCACTACCCCTGTGAAACTCGGCAACCGGGCCCGCGTGAGCGCGGTGTCGGTGCTGCTGGCCGCGCTGACCCTGCTGATGTTCTGCGTCAGTCTGGCCACCGGCGAGTTCCAGCTCGGCCTGGACGAGGTGGTGGCCGCACTCGGCGGCATCGGCGACTACTCCACCCTGCTGGTGGTGCGGGAGCTCCGGCTGCCGCGCGCGCTGGTCGGCCTGCTGGTGGGTTTGGCCTTCGGCGTCGCGGGCGCGCTGTTCCAGTCCCTCACCCGCAACCCGCTGGCCAGCCCGGACCTGATCGGCATCACCGGCGGCGCGAACGTGGTGGTGGTCGCGGGCACCGCGCTCGGCGTCGGCGGCGGGCTCGGCGTGCCGCTGCTGGCCCTGCTCGGCTCGCTGGCCTCAGCCTTCGCCGTGTACACACTCGCCTGGAAGCAAGGCAGCACCGGCTACCGGATCGTGCTGGTCGGCATCGGCGTGCAGGCGCTGTGCACCGGCGCGACCAGTTATCTGTTGCTGCGCCTGGGTGTCTACGACGCGCAGGGCGCGATGGTCTGGCTCACCGGCACGCTCAACGCCCGCAACTTCGGCCACGTCACCTGGATCGCGGTGGCCGTGGTGCTGCTGCTGCCGCTCACCCTGCTGCTGCGCGGCTGGCTGGATGCCTTGCAGTTCAACGACGACACCGCCACCGGACTCGGCATCCCGGTGCAGCGGGCCAGGCTGTCCCTCGGCCTGGTCGCGGTCGGGCTGGCCGCGGTCGCCACCGCGGCGGCCGGGCCGATCGTCTTCGTCGCACTGGTCTCCCCGCAGCTCGCGCTGCGGCTGTGCCGGTCGGCCACCCCGCCCGTGCTGGCCTCCGGGCTGGCCGGGTCCCTGCTCCTGCTCGTCAGCGACCTGATCGCGCGGACCCTGCTACCGGCCGAGCTCCCGGTCGGCGTGGTGACCGGCGTGATCGGGGCGCCGTTCCTGTTGTGGTTGCTGGCCAGGGCCAACCGAGCCAACGCCGGCTGAAAGGAAAGAACATGCTGGGATCCACCCGCCGACTGCTCCGCGCGGGGGCCGTGCTGGCCACCGCCGGACTGCTCGCCGCCTGCTCCGCCACCGGCCCCACCGGCGGCGGCCCGTGGGAGTTCACCGACGACCGCGGCGAGAAGATCAGCCTGCCCGCCAAGCCGACCCGGATCGTGGCCCAGTCCGCGGCCGCGGGCACGCTGTGGGACTTCGGCGTCAAGGTCACCGGCGTGTTCGGCCCGCAGAAGCTCGCCGACGGCCGACCGGACCCGCAGATCGGCAACGTGGACCTCGGCGCGGTCCAGTCGGTCGGCACCACCTACGGCGAGTTCAACCTGGAGAAGTTCGCCTCGCTGCGGCCGGAGCTGACCATCACCACGATGTACGACGACACGCTCTGGTACATCCCGGACACCGCCAAGGACAAGGTCAAGCCGACCGCCGGGATCAAGATCGGCGGCAAGCCGATCCCCGAGGCGCTGGCCCGGTTCGAGACCCTGGCCAGCGCGCTGGGCGCGGACGTCAAGGGCGGCGCGGTGGCCACGGCCAAGGCCGAGTTCGCCAAGGCGGAGAACAACCTGCGCGAGGCGGCCAAGAGCAAGCCCGGCTTGAAGGTGCTGGTGGTCAGCGCGACCAAGAACGACCTGTACCTGGTGCGTCCGCAGGAGTCCGGCGACCTGAAGTACTTCCGCTCGCTGGGCCTGGACGTCTATGAGCCCGCCCAGGGCGAGGCGTACTTCCAGAAGATCAGCTGGGAGCAGGTCCGGGAGTACCCGGCCGACCTGGTGCTGGTGGACAACCGGGAGGCCCAGGCGCTGACGCCGGCCCAGATGGCCGAGGTGGCCACCTGGAAGCTGCACCCCGCGGTGCAGGCCGACCAGGTCGGGCCGTGGTTCGCGGCCGCGCCGATGAGCTACCAGTCCTTCACCAAGGTGATGAACGACCTGGCCGAGCTGGTCCGCCGGTCCCGCACGGACGTGGTGAGCTGAGTCCTGGCCGCACAGCGGGGCCGTCCGGATCGGGCGGCCCCGCTGTCGTTGCTCAGCAGGAGGTGGCGGCGGGCACCCCGGCGAACCGGGCCTTCAGCCAGGACACCGCCATCGGCACCCCGGCGATGTTGCCCAGGATGTGCTCGGTGAGGTGGGTGGTCCGCCACTCCACGGTCGCGCCCCGCGCGCAGTAGTCGGCCAGCAGCGGCTTGGCCACCTTGAACGGGATGACCTCGTCGAAGTCACCGTGGAAGAGCAGCACCGGCGCGGTCGGCTTGCGGCTGCCCGGCACGTCCGCGGCCAGCCGGGCCTGCCAGCGCGGGTCCTTGATCGCAT
The DNA here is from genome assembly GCF_030064675.1 of Crossiella sp. CA-258035. GTDB lineage: Bacteria > Actinomycetota > Actinomycetes > Mycobacteriales > Pseudonocardiaceae > Crossiella. The sequence continues at coordinate 1,122,062 of NZ_CP116413.1, read as the reverse complement.
CCGGCACCGTGGTCAGGTCCTTGAGCCGCTTGAACGCGCCGGTGAGCAGCATGGTGCCGACGATGCACTCGGTGCGCTGCTTGGCGATCAGCTTCTTCCCGGCCTCGTTGATGAACTCCTCCGGCAGGTCCGGGTAGGCGCCCATGTGGCCGGAGACCGCGCCGATCATCAGCGCGGAGAACGGGCCGCCGTCGATCACCGGGAACAGCTCGCGCAGGTCGCGCGGGATGCCACCGGCGACCACCCCGGCCACCTGGAGCTCAGGGGCATAGGTCGGCTGGAGCTCACCGGCGTGGCTGGCGGCCTGGCCGCCCTGGGAGTAGCCGTAGATGCCGACCGGGCCGACCCCGAGCTCCGGTCCGGGCGTCTTCTGCGCGGCCCGCACCGCGTCCAGCATGGCGTGCCCGGCGGCCGGGCCGACCGCCATGGTGTGCGGTCCCGGCGTGCCGAGGCCCTGGTAGTCGGTGATCACCACGGCGAACCCGGCGAGCAGGAACTGGCCGATCAGGGCCACCTCGTTCTCGGTGCCGGTGCGCATCTTGTAGGAGGGCGCGCAGGTCTCGTGCAGGCCGTGCGCGCCGACCGCGTAGCTCACCAGCTGACGCGGCTTGCCGGTGGACGGAGTCTGCGGGACCAGGATGGTGCCGGAGACCGCCATCGGCGCGCCGGTGGCCGCGGTGGAGCGGTAGAGGATCTGCCAGGCCGAGACCGGGACCTCCAGGCCGAGCACGGTGACCTTGACCTGGCGGGAACGCAGCAGGTCACCGGGCTTGCCGGGGGGCAGCGGGTTCGGCGGCTGGTAGAAGGGGTCCGCGGAGGGCAGGGGGACCGCGGCGGGCGCGGCGGTGGCGGTGCCGGGCAGGGTGGTCAGCGCTAACGCGGTCAGCAGACATGCGCCGAGCAGTCGGAGTCGGGGGGACGGCGACACGGGCGACCTCCTTGGGACGCTCGCTGTGGTAATCGAGATTTTCACACGCTAGGCCGTCCGGCCCAGATGTGGCAATGGTCATGACCACTTGACCGGTGCACACCCCCCGAACGATCTACGCTGGAGGTATGGCCCAGGAGACGGGGACAACCGCGCGCATCTACCGCGGCATGCGTCCCGAACAGCGCAAGGCCGACCGCCGGGCCCGGCTGGTCGAGGCCGCGCTGGAGCTGTTCACCACCGCCGGCTACCACGGCACCCGCATCGAGCAACTGTGCACGCACGCCGGGGTCTCCACGCGGAACTTCTACGAGGAGTTCGCGAACAAGGAGGCCCTGCTGCTGAGCCTGCACAACGACATCAACGCGGTCGCCCTGCACCACGTGGTCAGCGCGCTGCGCACGCTGCCGGACTCCGCCGACGCGCCGGAGCGGATCGGCACCCTGCTGAACGTGTTCATGGCCGACATCACCGCCGACCCGCGCCGCCCCCGGCTGGCCTACGTGGAGGCGGTCGGGGTGAGCCCGGCGATGGAGCGCCAGCACCAGCGCTGGGTGGCGGAGTGGAGCACGCTGATCGAGGGCGAGGCCACCAGGGCGGCCCAGCGCGGGCAGGCCCCGGTCCGGGACTACCACCTGATCGCGACCGCGCTGGTGGGCGCGGTGACCGGGCTGCTGCGCGAGTGGCAGGCGGCCGAGCGGCCGCTGCCCTCGGCCGAGGTGACCGCGACCATGCGGCACCTGATGGTCGCCGCGATCACGGTGCCCTGATCGGCCTAGAGGTCGTAGTCCAGCGTGTACTTCACCGTCTTGTCGGTGTCGAAGACGATGCTGCCCTCGCCCTTCGCGCCGCGGAAGCGGCCGGTGCCGCCGACGATGACCTGCTGGTGCTTGTCCTCGCTGGCCAGCTTCCTGGTCACCCGCGCGGTGGTGTGCAGCTCCGCGGCGTCCTGGAAGCGGTAGATGTGCAGGCACTGCGCCTCGATGTGCAGCTCGGGGGTCAGGCCGACCACGGTGCAGCTGATGGTCAGCTTGCCCGCGGCCGAGCCGTCGGCGTTGGCCAGGTCGGACTGGACCGCGTAGGCGATGCCGGGCAGCGGCACCGCGGGCAGGGTGATCAGCTTGCGGGTGGCGGTGAGCTCCAGCTTGGTGCCGGGGGCCGCGGCGGCGGCTGGGACGGCGGCGACGGCCGCGAGCAGGGCGGCCAGGGCGGCGGTTCGGCGCATCCCCTCACGCTAGGTGTCCACTGTGGACATCAACAGCGTTCGACACGGACGAGTCCGGGTTCCCGCTTCGGGGTGATCTTCGGCTGCGTTGTGTGCCGACGGACCCGCCAGGCCAGCAGCAGCAACAGCACCACATGGGCGGCCAGCAACAACCGTTCGGCCGCACCGCTGTAACCACGTTCACCGAGCAACCACATCGGCCGGTCCAACGGCAGGAAGGTGGCCAGGAAGGCCAGCACGCCGATCAGGCCGAGCACCGAGACCACCCGCAGCGGCCGGCACAGCGCCGACCACTGCGGATGGCCGCGGAACCGGGCGGCCAGCAGCAGACCGGCCAGCGGCAGGGTGATGAACCCGGTCAGCGCGGCGTAGCGGTGCACCGCGCCGTAGGGGGTGAGTGGCTCGTGCACCGGCTCCATCGGGAACACCGCGGCCACGCCGAGGCCCAGCGCCCACACCGCGATCAGCCAGGCCGCCCGCCGCCCGCCGGGCGCGCCCGCGCTGATCAGCGCGCCGCCCAGGACCAGCGAGCCGAACGCGGTGGCCAGCATGCTGACCCCGACCAGCCGGGCGCCCTGCTCGGTGAAGATGAACTCGCTGAAGGTGGACCGGAACGGGTCCAACTGTCCGAAGTAGACGAAGTCGACGAAGACGGCCACCACGACCGCGCAGGCCAGCCAGCACAGCGCGGAGGTGGCCAGCAACCGGGTGATCAGCCGGAGGGTGGGATCCATGCGACCGAGACTGGCCGGGCCGTTTCCGTCTCGTCGTCACCCCGTGGTTTGACTCCGGAAGCGGTACCAGCGTGTGACGATCGGCGGCGTGGCTCTGACTAGCGTCGGCGGCATGCTGACACACCTCGGAACCGGGTTGCGGGCGACCTGGCGGATGCTGGTCACCGCGCGGGACGCCGACTGGGGACCACCGGTGACCTGGCTGCCGGGTCCGCGGTGGGTGCGCCGCAAGACCGCGGTGCTGCTGTTCGGACTGCTGGCCGTGGCCAACGGGGTCACCTGGTTCACGGCGTTCAACCCGGTGGCCGGCGCGCTGCTCACCCTGGCGCACCTGCTGCCCTGGCTGCTGAGCAACCGGTCGCCGGTGACCGCCTGGCGGCTGGCGATGGGCCTGCTGGCCACGCTGGCGGTGGCGCCGCTGCTGATCGATTTCCCCAGGGTGCTGCCGGGGGTGCCCGCGATCGAGCGGCCGTGGTCGATCGGCGCGCTGGCCCTCATCCCCGCGGTCTTCGCGGCGGTGGCCCGCGCGCCGCACCGGGACCGGGTGACCGTCGGCGTGCTGTCCGTGCTGCTGACCTACCTGGCCGCCGCGCTGCCGCTGGGCGGGTTCCCCGACTCGCCGTTCGCCGTGGTGTTCGCGCTGGTCGCGGTGGTGGTCGGGGTGTCGCGCAGCCGGGAGGACGCGGCCACCTCCGAACTGGCCTGGGTGCGCAGGGACATGGCCGACGAGCAGGCCAAGACCGCGGTGCTGGCCGAGCGCGCCCGGATCGCCAGGGAACTGCACGACATCATCGCGCACCACCTGTCGATGATCGCGGTGCGCACCGACAGCGCGCCCTACCGACTGTCCATTTCGGACGATCGAGTGCGCGAAGAGCTTGTCCAGCTGGGAGATGCGGCCCGGCAGGCGCTGTCCGAGACCCGCGGCCTGTTGGGGGTGCTGCGGGCCGAGGACGCCGAGCCGGAGCTCGCGCCCCAGCCCACCCCGGCCGAGCTGCCGGAACTGGTGGCCGAGGCGGAGCGGTCCGGGGTGGCGGTGGCGCTGGCCGTCGAGGGCCCGGCGCGGCCGGTGCCCTCGGCGGCCGGACTGGCGGTGTACCGGGTGACCCAGGAGGCGCTGAGCAACGCCAGGCGGCACGCGCCCGGCGCGGCGGTCCGGGTGGCGCTGCGGTACCTGCCGGGTGAGCTGGAACTGGTGGTGGACAACGATCCTGGCCTGCGGGCGGCCGGGGAGTCCGGGCCGGGCAACGGGATCACCGGGATGCGGGAGCGGATCGGCATCGTCGGCGGCGAGTTCCGGGCCGGGCCGCGGCCGGACGGCGGGTATACCGTGCGGGCGAGGATTCCGTTGGCGGACAACACCGAGGGGGCGGCGTGATCCGGGTCTACGTGGTCGACGACCAGGCGATGGTGCGGGAGAGCTTCGCCGGTCTGCTCGGCGCCCAGGACGGCATGACCGTGGTGGGCACCGCGGGCGACGGCATCGAGGCGCTGACCGGCATCGCCGAGCTGGACGCGCGCGGGCAGCGGCCGGACGTGGTGCTGATGGACATCCGGATGCCCCGCCTGGACGGCCTGGAGACCACCCGGCGACTGCTCGGCGGAGAGTCCACTTCGGACGGTACGACGGAGAACCCGTTGCGGGTGCTCGTGCTGACCACCTTCGACCTGGACGACTACGTGTTCGAGGCGCTGCGGGCCGGCGCCAGCGGCTTCCTGCTCAAGGACGCGCCTGCCGCCGAGCTGGTCAACGCGATCCGGGTGGTCGCGGCCGGGGACGCCCTGCTCGCGCCCACCGTGACCCGCCGGTTGATCAGCGAGTTCGTCCGCAGCCGCCCCGCCCCGGCGGCCCGCCCCGAGCGGCTGGAGGTGCTGACCAACCGGGAGACCGAGGTGCTCACCCTGGTCGCCAGGGGCCTGTCCAACACCGAGATCGCGGTGGAGCTGGTGCTCTCCGAGCAGACCGTGAAGACCCACCTCAACCGCATCCTGGCCAAGCTCGCCCTGCGCGACCGCGCCCAGGCGATCGTGCTGGCCTACGAAACCGGCCTGGTCCACCCCGCAAGCTAACCCCCACCCCGCGTGTTGGCCGTTGTCGTACGGGGTCTTGGCCGTTGTCGTACGTCGTGTTGGCCCGTGGCGTACGACAACGGCCAACACCAGGTACGACAACGGCCAACACTGCGTACGACAACGGCCAACACGCGGGGTGGGTCAGCGCCAGGCGGCGGCCAGGGTGATGGCTTGTTGCTGGTTGAGGCGGGGGTCGCACAGGGAGGTGTAGCAGCGGGCGAGGTCGTCGGCCTCCACGCCCGCGCCGAGGCATTCGGTGACCGGGTCGGGGGTGGCCTCCAGGTGCAGGCCGCCGGCGACGCCGCCCTGTTCGGGCACGATCCGCAGGAACTGGCTGACCTCGGCGATCAGGTCGGCCAGCAGCCGGGTCTTGACCCCGCCCGCGGCGCTGATCGTGTTGCCGTGCATGGGATCGCTCAGCCAGACCACCGGGTGGCCTGCCGCGCGCACCGCGGCCACCAGCGGGGCCAGCTCAGCGGCCCGGCGCACGCCGAAGCGGGCGATCAGGGTCAGCCGGCCGGGGGTGCGGTGCGGGTCCAGCACCTCGCACAGCTTGAGCAGGTCCGCGCGCGGGGTGGTCGGGCCGACCTTGCAGGCCACCGGGTTGGCCACCGAGGCGAGCAGGCGCACGTGCGCGCCATCGGGCTGGCGGGTCCGGTCGCCGATCCACGGCCAGTGCGTGGAGGCCAGGAAGGTCTGGCCTGCGGAGTTCTTGCGCAGCAACGGGAGCTCGTAGTCCAGCACCAGCGCCTCGTGCGAGGTCCACACCGGCTGCCCGAACGGCCTGCGCGCGCCGCGCAGCGCGCCCACCGCGACGCTGGCCGCCTCGTAACAGGACACCAGCCGGGCCGAGTCCGGTCGCCGGGCGGTCAGGTCGGCTTCCGGGCCGTTGACCAGGTGGCCGCGGTAGGACGGCAGCTCCAGGTCGCCGCAGCGTTCCGAGGGCTTGGAGCGGGGCTTGGCGAACTGACCGGCGAACCGGCCCACCCGCGCCACCGGCAGCCCGCTGGCCCCGCCGACCACCCCGGCCAGCGCGTCCAGCATGGCCACCTTGCGCGCGATGTGCTCCGGCGTGCACTCCGCCGGGTCCTCCGCGCAGTCGCCGGCCTGCACCACCTTGGCGCTGCCGCCGGCCACCTCGGCCAGCCAGCGGTGCAGCCCGTCCACCTCAGCCCAGTGCACCAGGCCCGGCCGGGCGGCCAGCTCGGCGCGGTGCGCCGCGGCCAGGGCCGGGTCGGTCCAGCTGGGTTGCTGCCGCGCGGGCAGCAGCTGCCAGTACGCCAGTTCCTCGTCCGCGAGCGCGTCGCGGACCGCCTCGGTGTGCACCCAGGTCCTCCAGCTCAGGCGATCTGCTCGATGCCCATGGCCAGCAGCAGCGTGCGGAACTTCGCCGCGGTCTCGGCCAGTTCGGCCTCCGGGCTGGAGTCCGCGACGATGCCCGCCCCGGCGAAGAGCCGCAGCGAGTGGTCATCGGCCTCGGCACAGCGGATGGTGACCACCCAGTCGCCGTCGCCGTTGCCGTCGCACCAGCCCACCATGCCGGTGTAGAAGCCGCGGTCGAAGGGTTCCAGCGCACGGATCTTGTCCCTGGCCGCGCCGACCGGCGTGCCGCACACCGCGGGGGTCGGGTGCAGCGCCGCGGCCAGCTCCAGCGCGGAGGTCCGCTCGTCCGCCAGCTCGCCGGTGACCCTGGTGGACAGGTGCCACATGGTCGCGGTGCGCACCAGCTCCGGGGCGGCAGGCACGTCCAGGGTCCGGCAGTACGGGCGCAGCGCGGCGGCCACCGCGTCCACCACCACCGCGTGCTCGTGCCGGTCCTTGGCCGAGACCAGCAAGGCCTCGGCTCGGCGCCGGTCCTCCTCCGGGTCGGCACTGCGCGCGGCGGAACCGGCCAGCGGGTTGGAGACCACGCTGGTGCCCCGGCGGGAGAGCAGCAGCTCGGGGCTGGCGCCGATGAGGGTGCGGCCGGGCAGGTCGGCGGCGAAGGTGTAGCCGGCCGGGTCCCGGCGGATCAGGTTGTTCAGCAGCGGGCCGAGGTCCACCGTGGTGGGCGCGGTCAGCTCCAGCGAGCGGGCCAGCACCACCTTGTCCAGCTCGCCCGAACGCAGCGGGGTGAGCGCGGCGCGCACCGAGCGCACGTACGCCGCTGGTTCGGGCACCGGGGTGATCTCCCACTCCGGCACGTTCATGCTCAGTTCCGGCAGCCGGAGCTCGGCCGGGAACGCCTCGGCCCGGCGCACTCCCTCGGGCACCACCAGGCTGGCCGCCGCGTTGTGGTCGAAGGGCACCGCGCCCACCACCAGCGCGCCGGGTCCGGCCTCGGCGAGCACCGCGGCCACCCGGGCGGGCAGCGCGCCCAGCTCGCCCGGGGCGGCGACGCCGGGCACGGTGGCCGCGGTTCCCTCGGCGAGCAGCACGCCGCGGGGGGAGGAGAAGAAGAACGAGGATCCGGCGCGGTAGTCCGACAGCAGCTCGACCGGGCTCACGGTGCTGGCGTGCCGCGTGGTCATGCGTCCTCACTTCGTCAACTGCCTGATAAGGGAAGGCTAACCTTCGTTAGTAGAACCTAGTCTGCTGAGCGGCCCCAACTACCACCCGTCTGGGTGATACTGATCACGAGCGCGCAATAGTCGCGTACCCCCTACCTAGTGGGTTCCGGATTGTTCGCCGCTCCGGCCCGGCCGGACAGTGACGGCCATGCGCCTGAGCTCGTTCCCGCTGCCCGCCCCCCGTGCCGGTGAAGCCCCCACCGTGCTGGAGAACTTCCCGGCCGCGCTGAACGACGCGATCGAGCGCAGCGGGCTCAGTCTCGACTCGTTGCAACGCAGGCTGGCCCAGCGAGGGGTCCGGGTCAGCCTGTCCACGCTCAGCTACTGGCGGCGCGGCCGCAGCCAGCCGGAGCGGCGGGAGTCGCTGGCCGCGGTCGGCGTGCTGGAGGAGGTGCTCGGGCTGCCCCGGCAGACCCTGCTCGGCCTGCTCGGGCCGCGCCGGCCGCGCGGGCGCTGGCTGAGCCGGACCTTCCCGGTGCGGCCGCTGGACACCCTGTGGGAGGACGCGGCCACGCTGACCGGGCTGCTGGAGACGCTGGGCGCGCCCACCGAGGAGCAGCTGACCTACCTGAGCCTGCAGGAGACGCACTCCGTGGACGAGCACGGGGTGGACGGGGCCAGCACGGTGCGCGCGGTGATCAGGGCCGAGGTGGACGGGGTGGACCGGTGCGCGGTGACCTACCTCGGCGAGGGCGCGGCCCCGGTGGTGGCGCCCCGGCGGTCCTGCCGCCTGGGCCGCAACCGGGTCGGGCCGGACGGCCAGCTGGTGGTCACCGAGCTGATCCTGGACCGGATGCTGCGCACCGGGGACACCGCGGTGCTGGAGTACGAGGTGGTCTGGCCCGCCGGGCAGGCATCGGCGAGCAGGCTGCACCGGTTCCGGCGGCCGGTGCGGGAGTACGTGGCCCAGGTGGAGTTCCACCGGGACGCGGTGCCCAGCCGGTGCTTCCAGACCTATCGGCACGGTCTGTGGTCTGCCGAGGTGGGACGGCAGGACGTGTGGATCGGGGCCTTCCGCACCGCGCACCTGGTCGCGCTGGACGTGCCGGCCGGAATTGTCGGGCTGCGCTGGGAATGGAACTGAGCCACTTCGCCGCGTTCGCCCAAGAAATGGCGAACGCGGCGAAGTGAAATTTCACTTACCGACGTACATGAGCTTGTTCGGCGAACCGGAACCCGGGTTCTTCACCACGTTCGGCGTGGACTTGTCCAGCAGCGCCTTGGTCACCTCGGCCGGGCTGGCGTTCTTGTTAGCGCCCAGCACCAGCGCCGCGCCGCCTGCCACGTGCGGGCTGGCCATCGAGGTGCCGCTCATGCCGGCGGTGCCGGTGTCCGAGCGGTGCGAGGCCGAGGTGATGTTCTCCCCCGGCGCGAAGATGTCCACGCAGCGGCCGTAGTTGGAGAAGCCCGCGCGGCTGTCCGAGCGGCCGGTGGCGCCGACCGTGATGGCCTCCGGCACCCGGGCCGGGCTGGTCCCGCAGGCGTCCGTGGAGCTGTTGCCCGCGGCCACCACGTAGGTGAACCCGGCCTTCACCGATGCCTTGAGCGCCTCGTCGCCCATGCCCACGTTGTCCATGCCCAGGCTCATGTTGACCACGCCGGGGCGCACGCCGTTCTTGGTCACCCACTCCATCGCGCTGACCGCGGCCGAGTCCGGCGCGGTGCCGTCGCAGCCCAGCGCGCGCAGTGCGACGACCTTGGCCTCCTTGGCGATGCCGTAGGTCCTGCCCGCGATGGTGCCGGCCACGTGCGTGCCGTGGCCGTTGCAGTCGTTGCCGTTCTGGCCGTCGTTGAGGAAGTCCGCGCCGATGGCGGCCCGGCCGCCGAACTCGCTGTGCGACTTCCGGATGCCGCTGTCGATCACGTACGCGGTCACGCCCGCGCCGGTGCCGACCGGGTTGTACTTGGTGTCCAGCGGCAGTTTCCGCTGGTCGGAGCGGTCCAGGCCCCAGGTGGCGTTGTCCTGGCTGATCCGCGCGGTGCCGTCCTGGTAGACCCTGCGCACCGCCGGGTCCGCGGCCAGCCGCCTGGCCTGGCGCTCGGTCAGGTTCCGCAGGTGGAAGCCGCGCAGGGTGGCGGTGTATGCCTCCTGCAGCACCCCGCCGTAGCGGGTGGCCAGCGCCTCCGAGGCGGTGGCCCCGTCCTTCAGCACCACGATGTAGCTGCCCGGCACCGGCGCCGACGCGCCCACCACCTCGGCCTCGGCGAACGCTGGCGGAGCTCCCATTCCCGCGGCGGCGCTCAACGCCACCGCGGTCAGACAGACAAGAACCGTCGACTTTCGCATGTGCTCAGCCTTCCGATTGCAGGGAAATCGTCGGTGGCCACCGATTCGCAGGGTAAGCGGAAACAATGGCTTCACAGCCGTTTCAGTTTCCTTCGGCCGGTACTCACTGAAAACCCGTCGACCGGAGGGACGCACGAACGGGCCGGACCAGCGAAGATAGCCATTGGTTCACACACCTGGGGAGCGTGCGATGGCGAGGGACAACGGCCTGCGCACCAGCTCACCGGTGCTCGTCGGCCGGCACCGCGAGCTGGGCATCCTGGCCGAGGCGGTGGCCAGGCCGCCGGCACTGGTGCTGGTCGAGGGCGAGGCGGGCATCGGCAAGACCCGGCTGCTCGGCGAACTGCTGGCCACCAGCCGGATCCCGGTGCTGCTCGGACACTGCCAGCCGCTGCGCGAGCCCTTCCCGTACGGCCCGGTGCTGGAGGCCCTCGGCGCGCTGGGCAACCGGGTCGGCACCGGGCTCAACCCGGTCACCGGGGTGCTGCGACCGCTGCTGCCGGAGATCGCGCACCGGCTGCCGCCCCAGCCCGAGCCGCTGGGCGATCCCGCCGGTGAGCGGCACCGGCTCTTCCGCGCGGTGCGCGAACTGCTGATCGCGGCCGGGCCCACCCTGCTGGTGCTGGAGGACCTGCACTGGGGCGATGACAGCAGCCGGGATCTGCTGCGGTTCCTGGTGGCCAGCCCGCCGCCGGAGCTGTCCCTGGTGGTCACCTACCGCCGCGAGGACCTGGGCGGCGCCCTGCTCGGCAGCGCGTTCCGGCCCGCGCACGGGGTCAGCGCCGCGGTGCTCCGGCTGGCCCCGCTGGACGTGGCCGGGGTGCACGAGCTGGCCAGCGCAATCCTTGGCACCCCACTGCCCGCGGCCGGCTTCGCCGCCCGGCTGCACGAGCGCACCGCGGGCATCCCGTTCGTGGTGGAGGAGGCCCTGCACGCGCTGCGGGACACCGCGGGCGAGGTGCGCACCGCGACCGCGCGCCGCCTGCTGGACCACCTGCGGGTGCCGGTGCTGCTGCGCGAGGCCACCACCGAGCGGCTGGCCGCGCTGGACCCGCTGGCCGCCCGGATCGTGCGCGCCGCCGCCGTGCTCGGCGTGCCCGCCGAGGAGGACCTGCTGGCCGCGGTCGCCGGGATGACGCCTGCCGAGGTGGGCACCGCGCTGGTGCAGGCGCTGGCCGGGGTGGTGCTGCACGAGCTGCCCGGCCGCCGCTACGGCTTCCGGCACGCGCTGGCCCAGGAGGCCGTCTACGACACCATTCCCGGCCCGGACCGGCGGCAGCTGCACGCCCGCGCGGCCACCCAGCTGGCCGCGGCCGAGCCCACGCCGTGGGTGCAGCTGGCCAGGCACAGCAAGGAGTCCGGCGACCGCGAGGGCTGGCGGCGGCACTGCGAGGCGGCCGCGGACCACGCCGCCGCGGTGGGTGAGGCCGGGCTGGCCACCGAGCTGTACCAGCAGCTGGTCGAGCTGCCCGAGCTGTCCACCGCGGACATGGACCGGCTGGCCGGCAAGCTCGGCGCGGCCGCGGTGCGCGGGGTGGAGCAGCTGGACGTGACCGCGGTGCTGCGCCGGGTGCTCGACGACCCGCGCCTGTCCCCCGCCGCCCGCGGCGCCACCCGGATGAACCTGGGTTTCCTGCTGGTCCGCGAGGCCGGCGGCCTCGAGGAGGGGCGCCGGGACATCGCGATGGCCATCGAGGAGGTGGGCGTGCGCTCCGCGCTGGGCGCCAAGGCGATGTCCGTGCTGGCCCAGCCATTCCGCGGCACGGTCGCGGTGCGGGAGAACCTGCGCTGGATGGCGAAAGTTCAAGAAGTCATCGAGACCGGGTCAACTCTCGACCCCGCGAGCGGGTCTACGGCCACCGACCCGGACCTCACCCTCAACCTGCTCGCCAACCAGCTCGGCTCCCGGGTCCTGCTCGGCGACGGCGGAGTCCGGCCGGACCTGGAGCGGCTACCCCGGCAGGCCGCCACCGAGGCCGGGAAGCAGCACCTGACCAGGGCCTACTGCAACCTCGGCGACTCGTTCGCGACCACCGGCCACTACCGGGAGGCCCGCGCCTGGCTGGACCCGGGGCTGCGGATGGCCACCGAGGTCAACCTGCCGTTCATCGTCAGCGTCGGCCGGGCCACCGCGGCCAGGCTGGACTTCTCCACCGGCCGCTGGGACGGCCTGGCCGAGCGCTGCGCCCGGCTGCTGGAGGACTACCGCGACCTGCGGCCGGTGGCCACCGAGCTGTCCCTGGTGCTCGGCCAGCTCGCGGTGGCCAGGGGCGAGTGGCCGGAGGCCGAGGCGCACCTGGGCGCCACCGGGCTGGACACCCCGGAGGACGCGTTCACCCCGGTGATCATGGTCGCGGCCGCCGCCTACACCCAGATGCAGCTGTCCAGGGCCGAGCACGAGGCCGCGCTGGCGCACGCCGAGCTGGGCCTGTCCATCGTGCGCCGCAAGGGCGTCTGGCTCTGGGCCGCCGAACTCCTGCCGGTCGCCCTGCAGGCCAGGATCAACACCGGCCAGCTCCCGGCGGCCGCGGAGCTGCTGGCCACCTTCACCGCCGAGACCGAGGGCAAGGACGCGCCGCTGGCCGCCGCGGCCGCGCTGGCCGGGCAGGGCCTGCTGCTGGGCGCCCGCGGCCGGTTGTCCGCGGGCGCCGAGGCGCTCAACGCCGCCGCGGCCGCCTACGCCGAGCTGCCCAACCCCTACCTGGCCGCGCAGGCCAGGCAGGAGGCCGCCCGGCTGCGGCTGGTGGCCGGGGAGCCCGCGGTGGACGAGCTGACCGAGGCCGCCGCCGCCTTCGACCGGCTCGGCGCGGCGCGGGATGCCGCCAGCTGCCGTCGCCACCTGCGCGAACACGGCCTGACCGCGCCCGCGCCCGCCGCGCAGGCCCGGCGGGGCAGGCGGGGCTACGGGCCGGAGCTGTCGCCGAGGGAGCGGGATGTGGCCCGGCTGCTGACCCACGGCCGGACCAACCGGGAGATCGCCGAGGTGCTCTTCCTGTCCCCGCGCACGGTCGAGCAGCACGTGGCCAAGGTGCTCCGCAAGCTCGGTCTGGCCTCGCGGACCGATCTGGTGGATCTTCCGAGTTAGCTCGATCGTGCAGCCAAACGGTCCGTCCAAACGGGCGACCCGGGCTGACCACTTCCGGACCGCCAGCGTTTGCCCACGCCTTGATCAGCCGCAACCGCCACCAGGCAAGATCGCTCAGGACCTGCACTACGGCCGGTCAGACGCTCGCGAGTCACCCTGTGTCACAGGACAGGGTTCATGATTACGTGATTCAGGTGAGACGGCGCAGCTTCATTTGAGCTTTTGTCAACGCACTGGCGGGGGTTGCGACACAGCGTCCAGACTGGCTATGGGGCGGCAGGTCGATCACCACCGGGGCCCGGTGGTCGACCAGTTCGGGGTGCCCGTCAGCCCGATTGCCGCAGCGCGCACCGGGAGGAAGGATGTCAACAGTTCAAAATTCAACACCCGATGAGGTTCGCTTAACGTCAGGAGACTTCGGGGGAATGCTCCTGCGGCACCGGCGAGCCAACGGCCTGACCCAGGAAGATCTGGCGATGTGCTCGGGGTTGAGCGTACGAACGATCAGTGATCTGGAGAGGGGGAGAGCGAGGGGACCGCAACAGCGCACCGTAGGGGCACTGGCTGCGACGTTGCGGTTGGCCGGCGACGAGCTGAGGGAGTTCGAGCGGGCCGCCAGGGCAGGACGCTTCCGGTTGAGCCGTCATGGGGACAGGCCGACCGTACTGCCGGCGCACGGCACTTCTGGGGTAGCACGTGCCGCGTTCGGCAGCCTGGAACTACCGAAGACCACCGAGGAGCTGACCGGCCGCAGCGCCGATCTGGACTGGCTGCGAGCCATGGCAAGGGCGTCACGCGCGTCCGCGCCGAGGACCGTGGTGCTCTCCGGACCCACCGGAGTCGGCACCACCGCATTGGCCGTCACCTTGGCCAAGCAGTTGACCAGGGACTTCCCTGGTGGTCAGTTCTTCGTCAACCTCCGGGCCAACAGCGATCGCCCGCTGCACCCGGGGGCCGCCATGGGGATGCTGCTCGGCGCACTCGGTGTGCCGAGGGACGGGATCCCCACCGAGCTGGAGGCGCGGGCGCGCCTCTACCGCTCGTTGCTGCACGGCAGGCGGGCGCTGATCGTGCTGGACAACGCGGTCAGCGAAGCGCAGGTCCAGCCACTGCTCCCGGTCAGCTCGACCTGCCTGGTGATGATCACCAGCAGGCAGCCGCTGACCGGACTCACCGCGGTGCAGCGCCTGCAGGTCGAACCGCTGGCCGAACACGAGGCGATGGCCGTGCTGGGCCGCGCCGTGGGACCGCACCGGGCAACCGCCCAGCAGGAGCAGCTTCGCCACCTCGCCCGCCTGTGCGGGCGACTGCCCCTGGCACTGCGGTTGGTCGGCGGCATGCTGGCCGCACATCCCCAACTGCCCGCCGTCGAGCTGAGCAAGCGGCTGCTCGAGGTGGGCAGGCGGATCGCACCGACCGTGCGGGGCAGCGTGCAGGTGCACGCGGCACTCGCCGTGGCGTACCGGTTGCTGCGACCCGCCGCCCAGCTGGCGTTGCGCAGGCTGGCCCTCTCTCCGGAGAGCCGGTACTGCGCGGAGATGACCAGCGTGCTCACCGAGTGCACCTCCACCGAAGCCACCGCGCTGCTCAACGAGCTCGCGGTGAGTGGGCTGATCACCCCGATCGGCGACTCGGAGAACTACACCTGTCACGAGGTGGTGCGGGCCTTCGCCGAGGACCGGCTGCGGGAGGAAAGTGACCCCGTCGCCCGGTTCGCCGCGGAGAACCGGCTGCTGGACTGGCTGATCCACACCGCGATCAGCATCAGCAGCGTCTACGAACAGCCCAAGCCGACCACGGTCTCCGGGCGGTTCGCCGCCAGGGAACTGCGCCCCTCCCCCGAGGAGCAGGTCAGCGGGCCGGACCTCGCCTCGGTGCCGCAGGAGGGTCACGCCCTCCGGCTGCTCCGCCAGGCGCTGGTGCTGGCGAGGCGACTCGGTGACAAGCGCAAGGAAGGCTACGTGCTGCTCTACTTGGGCACCGCCAACGAGCGGTTGCAGCGACACCAGGAAGGGGTCGACCACTACCTGCGGTCGGCCGCGGTGTTCCGGGAGATCGGCAGCCGGATGGGAGAGGCGGCGGCGCTGGGCAACATCGCGCACGCGGCGGCTCCCGCCCAGCGCTACGCCTCGTCGTAGCCGTTGGCCGGGTGGTAGCGGTTAGCTGAGCAGGAGAAGGGGCGTTCCCGTCGGGCGATGACGGGAACGCCCCTTTTTTCTCTTGGGTGGCTGGGCGGGGCCACCGGGGAGGAGGGTCTAGCTGTGCACCTTCGGGCGCGCGGTGAACACCCTGGCCGAACCGAGCCCGGTGGTGCCGTGCAGCTCGAGGCCCTGGCTGCGGGCGGCGCCGGAGATCTCGGCCCAGGAGTTGTCCGGCGCGAAGGTGCCGTCCTTCTGGCTCATCTGGTGGTAGTACTGCGAGAGCTTGTGGCCGTCGGTGGTCAGCGTGCTGACCGCGATCTGGCCCTCGTCGGCGACCACCCGGCGCAGCTCGCCGAAGACCGCGGGCTTGTCGTGGAAGCAGTGGATGCCGAACATCGACACCGCGCCGGCCATCGCGCCGTCGGCGATCGGCAGCGCGCACGCGTCCGCGCGGATCACCAGGTGCTTCTTGGCGCCCACCGCCTCCAGCTTGGCCGCCAGCTGCTTGAGCAGGTGCCAGGACAGGTCGGCGAAGATCCACGGGCCGCGGTCGCGGTACCCGGCGGCCTGCTTGATCAGCGGGCCGTTGCCTGCCGGGATCTCCAGGATCGGGCCGTCCGGCAGACCGGCGATGCGGTCGGCCATCTCCCGGTAGTAGCGCTTGACGTCCAGGCCGAGCAGCCAGGAGTCCAGCCGCTGCCTGGTCGGGCTGCTCATCAGCCAGCCGTAGAGCTTGGCGTTGAGGCCCTCGTACGGTTTGTCACCGGCAGAGATAGGACCAGAAGAATTAGCGACGAGATCGAGAACACCATCGACAAATGGGGCTTTGTGCCCACAGGAATCGCAGTCCAAGCCTCGAGAAGCCATCGTCAGGGCCGCGTTCGAGCAGGCCGGGCACCGCAGCAGCGGCACCAGTCCGGCCAGCACATCCCGATCAATGGAGACACCCGTCATGACAACCTTCCCGTTGTGATCACATACACCGGGATCCTGGCGCGCCGGTGTTGAACCCAGTAGCATTCAAGCGAAATCCGCGCGGTTTATCAACACGCATGAAGTTCCCAGGAGGGGTTGTGGGTCAAGAATTCACCGAAGCCACGGACCGGGCAATCTCGATTTTGCGGGACAACCGGTACGTGACGCTGGCCACGGTGGACCCCGCCGGGCCGTGGGCGGCCGCGCTGGCCTTCGCGCCCGCCGCGCCCAACTACCTCTACTTCGCCTCCCAGAACGACTCCCGGCACGGCCTGGCCATCGCCGGCGACCCCAGGGTGGCCGGGGTGATCTACAACTCCACGATCACCTCCGACGAGGCCGACGGGGTCCAGTTCAGCGGCACCGCGACCGCCGTAGAAGACGATGACCAGCAGCTTCTGCTCTTCCTCAAGCGGACAGGCGACCTGCTGATCGACCCGCTGGAGGAGGAGTTCGCCTTCTTCAAGCAGGCCGAGGGGCTCACCCTGTACCGGATCACCGTGGACGCGGCCTTCGTGCTCGACCAGAAGCGGTACATCGAGGAAGCGGTGGACGCGCGCGAGGAGGTCAACGTGGCCCGGCTGTTCGCCGAGACCGAGGCCCGCTATGCCGGCTGAGACGGGCACACTCCGTGTTCGAACCAGTAAGAAAATTGATGTCGATCCGGCAGAATGGGCAAAACTAACTCTGCCGGAACCACCCCGGTCTGCGGCTTACCTTGACTTGCTGACCGGGATGGAGATCGACGGGGACCTCCGATTCTTCACCGTCGAACGCGATGGCCACCCGGTGGCCGCCGCCTTCGGCGCGTTCCTGCGTTACCAGGTGTGGCGCAATATCAAAGTCCCGTTGTTCGTCGCCGGTTCCCCGGCCAACCTCGGCTGCGGTTTCCTCTTCCGCGACGAAACCGTGGTCGATGAGGCACTGCCGCTGCTGGCCGAGGCGATGACCGCGGAGGCCAGGGCGCTGGGCGCCAAGGTCCTGCTGATGCGCGACTTCTGGTCCCCCGGCCCGGAGGCGGAGTTCGCGCCCAGGTTCGCCGGACTCGGGTTCCGCCGGGTGGCCCAGTTCCCGGACGCGGTGCTGGACGTGCCGTGGGCCGATGTGGACGGCTGGCTGGCAGACCTGCCGACCAAGGCGCGCAAGACCGCCAAGCGGGACGCGCGCCGGGTGGAGGCGGCCGGCTTCCGGTTCGAGACCCACCGCGGCCGGCCCAGCCCGAAGCTGGCCGCGGACATGGAACGCCTGTGGCTGAACCTGTACCACAAGTACCAGGACCCCGACCAGATCCTGCTGCCCGGCGAGTACTTCCGCGAGGTCCCGGCGCTGGCGGAGAGCGTGCTGCTGCTCACCTGGCACGGTGACCAGCTGGCCTGCTTCGACATGCTCTCCGAACGCGGCCACCTGCTGGAGTCCACCTACAGCGGCGCCGACTACGAGCTGATCGGCAGCACCCCGGTGCACCGGTTCATGGGCCACCAGATCATCCGGCACGCCATCGAGGGCGGCTTCACCCTGATCGACTTCGGCCTGTCCAACGAGGCCGCGAAGATCAAGATGGGCTGTCACCTGCGGGTGGCCTGGGCCTACAGCAAACCGCTGTCCCCCTTCGCCAAGCTGACCCGCCTGGACAAGCTGGTCTTCCCCGACCAGGACCCCATCGCGGAGCTGCAGAAGGAGATGGCCAAGCAGCAGCAGTCCGACGAGGACTGACCAGCACCGGCGCGGCAAAAGAGGCGGTCCCCACCCGGGACCGCCTCTTCTTGTTGCCCTGACTCAGAAGTTGTACTTGTCCTTCAGCTCGGCGAGCGTGCTGAGGAAGTACTCCAGCTGCTCGTCGGTGTGGTCGTTGTTGATGATCAGGCGCATGACCGCCTGGTTGCGCTTGACCGCGGGGAACATGAACATCGGGATGAGGAAGCCCTTCTCCACGAAGGCCTCCTTCACCAGGTCCGCGGTCTCGTCCTTGCCGACCAGCACCGAGGTGATGTAGCTGGGCGTCTCGAACGGCGGCGCGCCGATCTCGGTCAGCCGGGCGCGGAAGCGCTCCACCCTGGCCAGGTAGTTGTCCACAATGGACGGATCGGCGTCCAGCATGTTGATCAGGTGGCCCACGGTGGCCGCGGTGGGCGGCTGCATGGCCGCGGTGAACATCGAGGTGCCCGAGGTGATCTCGAAGGCGTTGATGGCATCCGCCGGTCCGGCGATCGCCCCGCCCTCGATGCCGATGGCCTTGGAGAAGGACATCATGATGAAGGTGGCCCGCCGCATCGCGGCGAACTCCTCGTGGAACGGGCGGTTCTCGGTGCCGTAGAGCATGAAGCCGTTGGCGTCGTCGACGAAGCTGAGCGCGCCGTACTTCTCGCAGATGTCGATCAGCTGGCCCATCGGCGCGATGCTGCCGTCAGCGGAGTACACGCTCTCGATGACCACGACGACCTTGGGCGAGTCGATGCGCTTGAGCACCTTCTCCAGGTCCTCCGGCGAGTTGTGCCGGAAGGTGTGCAGCCGCTTGCCGTGCTCCAGGTGCTCGGCCGCCTTGAGCAGGCTCCAGTGCGCGTGCCGGTCCATGACGATGACGGAGTCGGTGTTGTCGCACTTGAGGCCGTCACCGAAGTCGAAATACTTCGTCATCGCATTGAGGAATCCGAAGTTCGCGAGCAGCCCGGTGGCGAAAGAAATGGTGCGTTCCTTGCCGGTGACCCGGCAGACCGCCTGCTCCATCTCCAGGTGCGGGCGGCTGATCCCCTGGGTCATGCGGGAACCGCCGGTGGTCAGCCCGTGTGCCTTCGACGCATTGATGAAGTAGTCGCGGATATCGGGCCGCTGGTGCAGGTTGAGGAAGTTGATGCTCGCGAAGTTCACCAGCTCCCGGCCGTTCTGGACGATGGTCGGGCCGACCACGCCGTCCACCACGGGCGGATCGACCTTCGCATTGACGGACTCGGCCACGGCCAGAAGATCGGCGAAGGGCCAATTAGCGGTCGGCGCGAGGGCTGTCGTCATGTTTTTCTACTCCTGCGCATAGAGCCGGGACTCTGCTGGGTTGTCTGTTAATCAGTAACCCAGACCGGCGAGCCGCAGACCACGAAGAAATACAGCTGACCGATTATGTGGCTAAAACTGCCGGTTGGTTCCTCCGGTAGCCGCCACACTTTTCCCACTTGACGCTGTCACCAGCGCTTTTACCCGCACCCGCCGCCTGCGGCCGGTGTGGCCGGTGCGCCGGGTCTGTCCGGAATCTAGCCGCCAACAGCGCGCTGGACTAGGCCGATCGTGCGAACCGGCGGCAAAGACTTTGCATCGCCTGGACCCCTGCCACAGGCGCGGTAGAGCGGGTAGTTTCCGCCGTCATGAGGTGGTTCGCCCTGATCGGGCCGTGTGTCGCGGCCGTGCTGACCTGCTCCGCCGCCGTTCCCGCCGCGGCGACGACCGCCGAGGTGACCTCGGCCACGAAACTCCACTGGGAACTCCAGCCCAGTGGCACCGACGCCCGCTTCCGCGGCCTGGCCGCGGTGAACCGGGAGGTGGCCTGGCTGGGCGGCAGCAAGGGCACCGTGCTGCGCACCGTGGACGGCGGGCGCAGCTGGCAGGACGTGAGCCCGCCCGGCGCGGCCGAGCTCCAGTTCCGTGACATCGAGGCATTCGACGCGCGCACCGCGGTGGCGCTGACCATCGGCGAGGGCGAGCAGTCCCGGATCTACCGGACCAGCGACGGCGGCCGGAGCTGGACCGAGTCCTTCCGCAACACCGACCCCAAGGCCTTCTACGACTGCGTCGGCTTCTTCGACCGGCGGCACGGCCTGGCCATGAGCGACCCGGTGGACGGCAAGGTCCGGGTGCTCTCCACCGAGGACGGCGGCCGCAGCTGGACCGTGCTGCCCAGCGCGGGCATGCCGGACGCGCTGCCCGGCGAGGCCGGGTTCGCCGCCAGCGGCCAGTGCCTGGTCACCTCGGGCCCCCGCGACGCCTGGATCGCCACCGGCGGCGGCGCCAGGGCCAGGGTCTTCCACACCAGCGACCGCGGCCGCACCTGGTCGGTCAGCGACACCCCGCTGGCCAGCAAGCCCACCGCGGGCGTGTTCGCGCTGGCCTTCCGCGACCGGCGCACCGGCATCGCCATCGGCGGTGACTTCGAGAACCCGAACACGGCCAAGGACGCGCTGGCCCGCACCGGTGACGGCGGCCGCGGCTGGCAGGTGCCGCCGCAGGCCCCGGCCGGCTACCGGTCCGGCGCGACCTGGCTGCCGCACTCCATGGTCGGCGTGCTCGCGGTCGGGCCCTCCGGCAGCGACCTGAGCCTGGACGGCGGGCGGCACTGGCGGCAGTTCGACGCGGGCAGCTTCGACACCGTGGACTGCACGCCGGACCTGTCCTGCTGGGCCGCGGGGGAGAAAGGCAGGGTCGCGAGGTTGCGGCTGGGCTGAGCGGCTGTCAGTGTCCGGGGAGTGGTGGAGCCCCCGCAGCAGCCGGTGACAGCAACATCACACCCGGTTCATCCGCTGGTGAGCCCGGTGCCCACCGAGCGGCGGGAGATTCACCACCCCCCGGTCTGGCATGGTGAGAACGTGGCCACTGAGGAACCCGGCGTGTGCCCGCGCCTGCACGGCGCGGAGTTCGACGCCAACCCGTACCCGGCCTACGACTGGCTGCGCAAGCACTCGCCGGTGCACCGGATCGACCTGCCCGGCGGGGCCTGGGCCTGGCTGGTGACCCGGTACGAGGACGCGCTGGAGGCGCTGGGCCACCCGAAGCTGCACAAGAGCCCGGCCAAGGCGAACGTGGTGTGGCAGCGCTCCGGCATGGGCCTGCCCTTCGACCACCGCCCGACCCTGGCCCGCAACATGCTCAACTCGGACCCGCCGGACCACGCCCGCCAGCGCCAGGCGGTCAGCGCGCTGTTCAGCGCCCAGCGGATGGAACGGTTGCGCGAGCGCTGCCGCAGGCTGACCGAGCAGGCGCTGCGCGAGTTCTCCCGCAACGGCAAGGCGGACCTGATCGCCGAGCTGGCCTACCCGCTGCCGGTGACCATCATCTGCGACCTGCTCGGCATGCCGCAGGAGGACCGCGCCAACTACCACCGCTGGGCCGCGGTGATCGACTCCTCCGAGGTCGCCGCGATCGACGAGGTCTGGGGCGTCACCGACTCGCTGGAGCGCTACGTGCACGGCCTGGTCGCGATGAAGCGCGAGCAGCCGGCCGACGACCTGGTGACCGCGCTGGTCGGCCTGCAGGACAAGAAGATCCTCAGCGCCGACGAGGTCACCTCGATGGTCTTCCTGCTGATGATCTCCGGCCACGAGACCACGGTCGCCCTGATCGGCAACGGCCTGCTCACCCTGCTCCGCCAGCCCAAGTACGCCGAGCTGGCCCGCACCGACCCGAGCACCCTCGGCGCGATCGTCGAGGAGGTGCTGCGCTACGCGGGCCCGGTGCGCAACGCCACCTGGCGCTTCGCCATCGAGCCGGTCACCATCGGCGGCCAGCTCGTGCAGACCGGCGAACCGGTGCTGGTCTCCCTGCTGTCGGCCAACCACGACCCCGAGGTCTTCGACTCGCCAGCCGAGTTCGACCCCTACCGCCGCGGCAGCCACCACATCGCCTTCGGCCACGGCCCACACGTGTGCGTCGGCCAGTCGATGTCCAGGGTGCTGGGCGAGGTCGCGATCAGCACGGTGCTGCGCTACCTGCCGGACCTGCGCCTGGCGGTGCCGGTGGAGGAGCTGCGCTGGTGGCCGAGCGCGATCATGCGCGGGGTGTACGAACTTCCGGTGGAATTCACGCCCCGAACGATTTGATTTCTCTAGGTGTTCCGATACGCCTTTCGGGTGGACCGGAACTGATCCGGACGCATTCTCGTCCTAACCGCCGATAACTCTTCCTGTAGGCGATTTGCCAGGGGACGGGGGAAAATTCGGTGGGGGTTCCACGCGATACGAAGGTGTCGATCGACTTCGGCGGGGGCAGCCGGTTCGTGGTCGATGTGGGGCAGCTAGATGCCCTGATCAACGGCCTCATGGAGGCCAGGGACGCGATCGTGAAGATCAATGCAGACGTCAAGTGGACTCGGCAAATGGCGATTCCGCCCAGCCAAGATCCATACAGCCCTGACGGCATGGAAAAGATCATCGAACGCACCCTGGACATGGCTCCGGGCACGCATTCATCTGCCAACCTTGCCTATCGAGCCGCGGTGCAAAGCATGCTGGACAAGTTGATCGCGGCCAAGAAGCAGTACGCGAGCGCCGAAGGCGTCAACCGGTCCATCATCAAGCGCGAGGGATGAACGTGACTGCCAACCGTCTCCACCCGCTTGTCGTGGGCGGACTCTGCGCCGCGCTGGTGCTCACCGGATGCGCCGCCGTCCCCGGCACCCCGACCACCTCCAGCAGCGCGAACCAGCACGGTGCGCCACCGCTGGCCCAGCCCGAGCTGGACACCGCGCCGTTCGTGCCCGATCCCTGCCGCCTGCTCGCCGAACCCCAGCTCGCCCAGCTCGGCGTCGCCGTGCCGGGCAAGCCCGAGGACAGTCCGCTCGGCAAGACCTGCCGCTGGATCGCCACCGACACCCCGGCCAGGATCGACTTCTCGCTCGCCATCAACACCCAGCTCGGTGGCCTCGACCGGCTCTACGGCCGCCGGAACGCCTTCGCGCTGTGGCAACCGCTGGAAGTGTCCGGCTATCCAGCGGTGATCGCCGACGACGATGACCAGAAGTCCGGTGAGTGCCAGGTCAACGTGGCGGTGTCCAACACCGTCCTGGTCCCGGTCGGTCTCCAGTTGAAGAGCGGCGCGGACCAGCCCGCTGACTTCGCCGATCCCTGTCCCCGGGGCGTCAAGATCCTCGAACAGGTGGTCAGCACGCTGAAAGGTGGCCGCTGATGCCTCTGCCACTCCTCCTGCTCGCCGCGGGCGCGACCGCGGGCGGACTGACCGCGGCCGGTCTCATCACCGTGGACACTCCCCGTCCGGAAGGCCACAGCGGGGACCAGATCTACCGGTGGTTCCACGTGGAGGCCAAGACCCCGACCGCCGGACTGGTCCCGATCGAGCAGACCTGGGCCAAGGCGGCCAAGGACTACGGGCTCATCAGCGAGCACATCGAGAAGGTGATCACGGCCTCGCGCGGGGTCTGGCAGGGCGAGGCGGCTGAGGCCGCGCGGCGGCAGCTCAGTCCGCTGGCCGGTTATGCCGACACCGCGCGGACCATGGCCGAGGGCACCGCGAAGGCCGTCGCCCAGCAGACCACCGACTGGTACGGCTGCAAGAACCGGCTCAAGCCGGTGCCTGCCGATCCCCCGCAGGACAACCTGCTGAACAAGATCCAGCCCTACACCACCGACCTGGACCGGCAGATCGAGCAGTTCCGCGCGGGCACCGCGGACAACCAGCTGGTGCTCGCCGGGTACGGCGAGCGCAAGAACGACAACGTGACCAAGTTGCCGAACTGGACCACTCCGCAGGAGGCGGGCGGTGACGTGTCGGTGGTCCGGCCCGGTGGTGGCGGGCGCGACGGTGGCCGCGGCAGGCCCGGCGGCGGGCGGACCGGCGGCGGGTACGGCCGGGGAGTTGACGGCCCCGGCGGCGGGACCGGTCCTGGCTCTGGTGGCGGGACCGGTCCTGGCCCCGTGGTGCCGGGTGGTGACCGCACTGATCCGGCCGGTTGGGTTGCGCCGCAAGGAGGTCCGGCTGGTGGGACCGGCGTCGGGCCAGCCGGTGGGGCCGGGGCTGGTGGGGCCGGGGCTGGTGGCGGAGCCGGGCTCGGGGGTGGCCAGGCTGGCGCTGGGCCAGGCGCAACCGGTGCTGGACCGGGCGGGCTCGGGGCTGGGTTCGGGGCGGCCCCGGCGGGTCGGGGTTTCGGGCCGGGCGGGAGCGGGTCGGGTACGCCTGGCGCAGGCAGGCCCGGTGGGGCGGCCGGAGTCGGGCGGGGCGGTGGGCCGGGGGCCGGTTCGGCCGGGACCAGCGGGGCTCGTCCCGGCGCGGCGGCGGTGCACGGCATGCCGCTGGCGGCCGGTGCGCCCCGTGAGGAGGACCTGGAGCACGAGCGGCCCACCTACCTGCTGGAGACCGAGGACCTCTTCGGGGACAGCCGGTCGGCCTCACCGCCGGTGATCGGCGAGTCGTGAAAAAAGACCCACTCACCGCCTGGGGGTCGCGGTGAGTGGGTCTGCGTGCGGGTTGGTCAGACGACCGTGACCTGCACGTCGATGTTGCCACGGGTGGCGTTGGAGTAGGGGCAGACCTGGTGCGCCTTGGCCACGAGGTCCTCCGCGACTGCCCTTTCGACCCCCGGCACGGTGACCGCGAGGGCCACGGTCAGCTGGAAGCCGCCGTTGCCGTTCGGGCCGATGCCGACCTTGGCGTTGACCGAGGAGCCGTCGACCGGGGTCTTGTTGTTGCGGGCCACCAGCTGCAGGGCGCCGTTGAAGCAGGCGGCGTAACCCGCGGCGAACAGCTGCTCCGGGTTGGTGCCTTCGCCGCCCGCGCCGCCGAGCTCCTTCGGCACCGCCAGGCTCTCGTCCAGCACGCCGTCGGAGGAGACGATCTCGCCGCCCCGGCCGCTGCCGGTCGCGGTGGCTTCCGCGGTGTAGAGCACGCTCATCACTGGCCTTCTTTCTCTCGTACTGCTGACATCGAGTCGTTCAGCCGCCGCAGCCGCGTGTGCAGCTCGGTCAGCTCGTCAAGGGGCAGTCCCATACCGCAGGTCAGCCGTTCCGGGATCTCGCGCGCCCTCGCCCGGAGGTCGCTGCCCTTCCCGGTCGGCTCGATGAGGACACTGCGCTCGTCCTCGGCGCTGCGCCGCCGCTGGAGCAGGCCCGCCGACTCCATCCGCTTGAGCAGCGGGGAGAGCGTGCCGGAGTCCAGGTGCAGCGCTTCGCCCAGTTCCTTCACCGAGACCGGGCCGCGTTCCCAGAGCACCAGCAGCACCAGGTACTGCGGATAGGTCAGGCCCAGTTCGTCCAGCATCGGCCGGTACAGCGCGGTGACCGCCCGCGAGGCGGCGTACAGCGAGAAGCACAGCTGGGAGTCCAGCGCCAGCGGATCCTGTCCCGCCATCTCGTTCCACCTCGCTCCGTCGTCGTTCTGAGAGCAACAGTAGCGCACAATTGAGTTGTGCACAATCTAACCGGTAATTCGGTGTCGCCCGCTCCCCCCTCGGGCTAGCTTGGTCCGCAGCACCCGGCCCGGCCATCTGAGCGCCCGGCCGAGGGATCACCTCTGGGGAAACCACATGAACTTCGCGAAATCCCACTCCGACGTGCTCGTCATCGGCGCCGGACCGATCGGCCTGCTGCTGGCCGCCGAACTGCGCCTGGGCGGCGCGTCCGTCACCGTGCTCGAACGGCTCACCGAGCCCAGCACCTTCTCCAAGGCCTTCGGCATCGGCGGCCGCACCCTCGACCTGTTCGACCAGCGCGGCCTGCTGGACCACCTGCCCGCCGACGCGCACCGCTGGGGCGCGGGCCACTTCAGCGGCCTGCCGACCTGGCTGACCTACGACCGCCTGCCCACCGCGCACCCGTACGTGCTGCGGATCGCGCAGCACGAGACCGAACTCCTGCTGGCCGGGCACGCCACCCGGCTCGGCGCCGACCTGCGCCGCGGCCACACGGTGACCGCGCTCGCCCAGGACGCCGACCGCGTTCAGGTCACTGTGGACAGTCCACAAGGGACGTACACGGCGACCGCGGACTACCTCATCGGCTGCGACGGCGGCCGCAGCACCGTGCGCAAGCTGGCCGGGATCGGCTTCCCCGGCAGCACCGGTGAGACCGCCAGCCTGCTCGGCGACGTGGTGCTCACCGAGGAGCCGCCGCGGACCGGCATGACCCGCACCGACACCGGCATGATCTTCATCGGCCCGCTCGGCGACGGCCTGCACCGGGTGGTGCCCACGCTGTTCGACGAACCGGGACCCGAGCACGGCGAGCCGACCCTGGAGGAGCTGCGGGCGGCCCTGCGCGTGGTGATCGGCACCGACCTCGGCGCGCACTCCCCGCGCTGGCTGTCCCGGTTCCGGGACAACAGCCGGATCGCCGAGAGCTACCGCTGCGGCCGGGTGCTGCTGGCCGGCGATGCCGCGCACGTGCACGCGCCCTTCGGCGGCCAGGGCCTCAACCTGGGCTTCGGCGACGCGATGAACCTCGGCTGGAAGCTCCTCGCCGCCCTGCGCGGCCGGGAGGACCTGCTCGAGACCTACGAGCGGGAGCGCAGGCCGGTCGCCGAGCGGGTGCTGACCAACACCAGGGCCCAGTTCGCGCTGTCCAGGCCGGGTGAGCAGGTCACCGCGCTGCGCGAGCTGCTGGACGGCCTGCTGGACATCCCGGAGGTCAACGACCGGCTGGCCGCGATCACCACCAGCACCACGCTGTCCTACGACCTGCCCGGCGCGCATCCGCTGACCGGCACCTTCCTCGCCGACCTGCCGCTGGCGGTGGACGGCGAACCGGTCCGGCTGGCCGAGCTGCTCCGGCCCGGCAAGGGCCTGCTGCTCAACCTCGGCGAGCAGGAGTTCCGGGCCGAGGGCGTGCCGGTGGTCTCGGCCAAGACCGAGAACCCGCCGGCCGCGGCGCTGCTGATCCGGCCGGACGGACACATAGCGTGGGCCGCCGGTCCCGAAGGAGCCGACGGCCCAGCTGAGGCGGTGGAGCTGTGGTTCAGTCGTCCTGACCCTTGGTGATCCGGGCCAGGCGGCGCGGGGTGGGCCACCGGACCTGGGTGGCCCAGCCCAGCTTCTCGAAGATCCAGATCGTGCGGGCCGAGATGTCGAGCTGACCGCGCAGCACGCCGTGGCGGGCGCAGGTCGGGTCGGCGTGGTGCAGGTTGTGCCAGGACTCGCCGAAGCTGAGGATGGCCAGCGGCCAGAAGTTGGCCGCCTTGTCCTTGGACTTGAACGGGCGGTCGCCGATCATGTGGCAGATCGAGTTCACCGACCAGGTCACGTGGTGCAGGAACGACACCCGGACGAACCCGGCCCAGAACAGCGCGGTCAGCGCGCCCCACCAGGACCAGGTGATCAGGCCACCGAGGATGCCGGGCAGGATGAAGCTGGCCGTGGTGATCGGCACCAGCAGGCGGTCGACCGCGCGGATGCTCTTGTCCGCCATCAGGTCCGGTGCGAACCGGTCCAGGTTGGTCTTCTCCCGCTCGAACATCCAGCCCATGTGCGCGTGCCAGAAGCCCTTGGCCAGTGCCAGCGGGGAGTCACCGTAGAGCCACGGCGAGTGCGGGTCGCCCTCCTTGTCGGAGAAGGCGTGGTGCCGCCGGTGGTCGGCCACCCAGTCGGTGGGCGAGCCCTGCACGGCCATGGTGCCCGCGACCGCGAGCGCCACCCGCAGCGGCTTGTTGGCCCGGAAGGAGCCGTGGGTGAACAGCCGGTGGTAGCCGACCGTGACGCCGAGGCCGCTGATCGCGTAGAACCCGATGGCCAGGCCGATGTCCAGCCAGCTCAGGCCCCAGCCCCAGGCCAGCGGGACCGCGGCGATGAGGGCGAGGAAGGGAAGGATGACGAAGATCTTGACGCCCAGGTAGGAGGCAGCTGAGCGTTCACCGTCGAGCATCGGCTTGGGGGCACTGGGCTGCACCGGGGATTCAAGAGTTGCTGTCACAACCATGACGCTAGGTCGGGATTTTGGGCAAAGCCAGGGCTGGGGCAAAAGAGGGGAGGTAACTCCCCCATGAAAGAAAACCTGCCCCTACCACCAGCCGTGTTCTCCGCGCGCGGGCGCGGGCACGCGTGGGCTCCTAGGCTGATCACATGACTGTGCGCGCGGCTTTGGTGGGTTACGGGCTGGGTGGCTCGGCCTTCCACGCCCCCTTCCTGGACAGCACCCCCGGCCTGCGGCTGGCCGCGGTGGTCACCGGCAACCCACAGCGGCAGCAGGCGGTGCGCGAGCGGTATCCGGACACCGAGATCATCCGCAGCCTGGATGACCTGCTGGTACGCCACGACGAGTTCGACCTCGCGGTGATCTCCACGCCGAACCGGGAGCACTACGCCAACGCCTCGGCCGCGCTCCGGCACGGGCTGCCGGTGGTGGTGGACAAGCCGTTCTCGGCCACCGCGGCCGATGCCGCCGCGCTGGCCGACCTGGCCGCGAGCCGGGGGCTGCTGGCCGCGCCGTTCCACAACCGGCGTTACGACGGGGATTTCCTTACCGTACGGCGAATTCTCACTGAGGGAGCAATCGGAAATCCGACCCGGTTCGAATCCCGGTTCGAACGCTGGCGGCCCGATCCCAGCACCAGCTGGAAAGCCTGGAAGGAAAGCGCGGACCCGGCCGACGCCGGCGGCATCACGCACGACCTGGGCAGCCACCTGATCGACCAGGCGGTGGCGCTGTTCGGGCGGCCGGTCCACGTCTACGCCGAGATCGGCGTGCGCCGCGCCGGCGCGGTCGCCGACGACGACGCCTTCCTCGCCCTCACCCACCACGGCGGGGTGCGCTCCCAGCTGTGGATGAGCGCGCTGGCCGCCGACCTGGGCCCGCGGTTCCGGGTGCTCGGCGACGCCGGCGCCTACGTCAAGCACGGCATGGACCCGCAGGAGGAGCTGCTCAAACAGGGCGCGACCCCGGGCGGCCCCGGCTGGGGCGAGGAGCCGGAGGAAGCCTGGGGCCGGGTGGGCTCGGTCGGCGACTTCCAGCCGGTGCGCACCGAGCCCGGCGGCTACCAGCACTACTACGCGGGCATCGTGAAGGCGCTCACCGAGGGCGCGCCGCCGCCGGTGAGCGCGCTGGACGGAGTGACCACGGCGGAGATCATCGAGGCCGCCTACGCCTCCAGCCGCTCGGGCCAGGTGATCGAGATCTAGCTCCCGCGCAGCAGCTTGTTCAGGGCTTCCACCGAGCGGCGGGCCTGGGCGGCCGGGACCCGGCTGTAGGCCAGCACCAGGCCCGTCCGCCTCGGCTCGCCGTGCCAGTACGGCTCCAGGCCCTCCAGCGCGATGCCGCGCCGGGCGCCCCTGGCGACCAGCTCCCGCTCCAGGGCCAGGCCTTCCGGCAGCTCCAGGACCGCGTGCAGACCGGCGGAGATGCCGGTCAGGCCCGCGCCGACGGGCAGGTCGGCCAGGGTGGTCACCAGGTGTTCGCGGCGGCGGCGGTAGGCGGTGCGGGTGCGCCGGATGTGCGCGTCGAACCGGCCGCTGGTGATCAGCTCGGCCAGCGCGAGCTGGTCCAGCGCGGGCACGGTCTGGTTGGTCAGCACGTCCACCACCGGGTCGACCAGCCGGGCCGGCAGCGCCAGCCAGCCCAGCCGCATGCCGGGGGCGAGCAGCTTCGAGGTGGTGCCGCCGTAGATCACCCTGGACGGGTCCAGCTCGTGCAGCGCGCCCACCGGCTGCCGGTCGAACCGGTACTCGCCGTCGTAGTCGTCCTCCACCACGTACCCGTCCACCCGCCGGGCCCAGTCCACGATCTGCTTGCGCCGCAACGGACTCAGCGTGTAGCCCAGCGGGTACTGGTGCGCGGGGGTGACCAGCGCGGCGCGGCCGGTCAGCGCGCTCACCGTCAGGCCCTCGCCGTCCACCGGGGCAGTCCGGATGCCCATTCCTGTCTTGGTCACCACGTCCCGGTGCCGGTACAGGCAGGGCTCCTCCATGTGCAGCTCGCCGATGCCGAGCTGCTGGAAGGTCTCGCACAGCACCCGCAGCGCCGGGGAGAAGCCGCTGAAGACCACGATCCGCTCCGGCGGGCAGAGCACCTTGCGCGCGCGGGCCAGGTACCCGGCCAGCGCGGTGCGCAGCTCGATCCGGCCGCGCTGGTCGCCGTAGCGGAAGACCTCCGCCGGCGCGCTGCGCAGCACCGTGCGCAGCGCGGCCAGCCAGGCGGCGCCGGGGAACAGCGAGGTGTCCGGCTCGCCCGGCCGGAAGTCCCAGCGCGGGCCCTGCTCGGCGGGCCGGTGCGTGGTCGGCGGGTCCAGGGCGGGGGCGGCGGCCACCACGGTCGGCGCGCCCTGGCGGCTGCGCAGCCAGCCCTCGGCGGTGAGCTGCGCGTACGCCTCCACCACGGTGCCCCTGGCCACACCGAGCTGGGCGGCCAGCACCCTGGTGGAGGGCAGCGGGTCGCCGGGGCGCAGCCTGCCGTCCCTGATCGCCGCGCGCAGTGCCCGGCCGATGGCGGTGTGCCGGGTCAGCCCGGGTTCCAGGTCCAGATGGAGCTCGGCCACTGGTCCAGATTACTTGCCGTTCACTGGTCCAGTTTTGTGGACCAGTTCCACCTAGGCTGATCTCCGTGAGCAACAACAGAGCACTCTTCGGGAAGTCCTGGCCAGCGGGGTACAAGGCCATGCTGGCCTTCAACCAGACCGTGGCCGACTCCGGCCTGGACAAGACCATCGGCGAGCTGATCAAGATCCGCGCCTCGCAGCTCAACGGCTGCGCCTTCTGCCTGGACATGCACGTCAGGGACGCGGTCGCGATGGGCGAGACCCAGCAGCGGCTCGGCCTGGTGGCCGCCTGGCGGGAGGCCGCGGGCGTGTTCACCGAGGCCGAGCGGGCCGCGCTGGCGCTGACCGAGGCGGTCACCGGCATCAACAACCACGCCGGTGTGCCGCAGGAGGTCTACGCCGAGGCGCTGCGGGTCTTCGGTGAGGAGACCCTGGCCAAGGTGGTGTACGCGATCGTGGTGATCAACGCCTGGAACATGCTGAACGTGACCCAGGAGCTGCCGTTCAAGGTGGAGCACCCGCATGCGTGACCTCACCGCGCAGGCCGCGCTGCTGAAGTCGCTGCACGTGCCGGGGAAACCGCTGGTGCTGCCCAACTCCTGGGACGCGGCCACCGCGCGACTGGTTGAGGGCCTGGGTTTCCCGGTGGTCGCCACCTCGAGCTACGCCGTGGCCGCGGCCGCCGGGTACCCGGATGACAACTCGATGCCGCCCGCGGTCGCCTTCGCCGGGGTGGCCGCGATCGCGGCCGCCACCACCGCGCCGGTGACCGCGGACCTGGAGGCGGGCTACGGCCTCTCCGCCGCGGAGTTCACCTCGGCGCTGTTGGCGGCGGGCGCGGTCGGCTGCAACCTGGAGGACGGCGACCACCGCGGCGGGCTCAGGCCGCTGGCCGAGCAGGTCGAGTGGCTGACCGCGGTCAAGTCCGTTGGCCGGCCGTTCGTGCTGAACGCCCGGATCGACTGCTTCATCCGGGATTCCGTTGCGCCGCAGGATAAACTGGCCGAGGGGATCGAACGCGGGCGGGCCTACCTGGCCGCGGGCGCGGACTGCGTATACCCGATCGGCCTGCGGGATCCCGCGCAGATCAAGGAGTTCACCTCGGCGGTGCCCGGCCCGGTGAACGTGCACTACTACTTCGACGGCCCGTCCGTGCCGGAGCTGGCCGCGCTCGGCGTGGCCCGGATCTCCCTTGGCGCTGGGCTGTTCGCGGTGGCTCAGCGGGCCATCAAGGACGCGGTGGCGACCCTGGGTGACCACGCGTCCACTGTGGACTGAAGTCGAGGCACGATCCGGTGGTCCCGCCGGGGAAGCGGCGTTTCGCCACCCCCGGCGCGGCACCATCGAAGGCATGCCCCTCCCCACCTTCCTGCCCGTGCTGGCGGCCACCGGCCTGCTGGTCCCCGGCCTGCTCACCCCGCCGCCGCAGAGCTCGCTCACGCTGACCCTGGAGCACGCCGAGACCGCGAACGCGCTGGACGTGGCCACCCTGACCTGCAACCCGGACGAGGGCACGCACCCCACGCCCGGACTCGCCTGCGCCGAGCTGGCCAAGGCCGGTGGCGACGTGCGCAAGGTCGGCGACACCGAGATCGCCTGCACCGACCACATCGAGAGCCCGAAGAAGGCCACCGCGCGCGGGCACTGGCAGGGCCGCCCGGTGAACGAAGAGGTCTTCTTCGGCAATCCCTGTGAGTTCGCGACCCGCGCGGGACACCTGTTCCGCATCAACGGAGAGTGAACATCCACGACCGGGTGTCACGCGATCCGGCGGACCCGGCAGTGCAGACCTCGGCGGGCGGGCGCGACTCCGGTAGACCGGTTCGCACTATGCGTACCTCACACCTACTCGCCAGCACGGCGCTGACCGCAGCCGCGCTGTTCGCGATGACCCCCGCCGCCACCGCGGCGACCAACTCCGGTCTGGACGTCACGGCGATGACGCTGTCGGTGGCCTACGGCGAGCAGGACTCCCTGCTGCCGGACGAGACCGCGGTCCTGGGCTGCAACCCGGCGCTCGGCACGCACCCGAGCCCGACCCGCGCCTGCCGTTCGCTGGCCCGCGCGCACGGCGACATCGCCAAGCTCGCGCCGAAGGACGGCTACGCCTGCACGCTCGACTACCACCCGCGCACGGTGACCGCCAAGGGCACCTACCGCGGCAAGGAGCTGAGCTGGCAGGGCAAGTTCCCCAACAGCTGCACCATGCTCGCCGAGACCGGTGACCTGTTCACCTTCGCCGACGGCCGAGGTCTGCCGCTGCCGTAACCCGCACACCCGCCCGTTCGCACGGGCGCTCAGGAGCTAACGCGCGCGCGGGCGGCTCACCTGTACTGCGAGCAGGTGAGCCGCTCGCACCTGTGTCCGGCCCCTGCTGCCGGACACACATCCTCCGGCCCCTGCTGCCGGAGGAAGTTGGACGGGGCGCCCCGATCGCCCCGCACTTCACAATCAATCATCCCGTGCTGAAGCGTTGGTGTGAGCGGTCTGAGAAAAAGCTGTGAACCCGGCATCGGTTCGTTATGCGGGTAACCCCCAGGGTTCGGCCGGTGTGTTGGGCGTCACCGCTCTGATGGCCAGATCCGGACGCGTGCCCTTGCGGTGCACCAGCACCTCCTCACCCCGGCGCAGCGGGATCTCGATGGTGCCGCCGCCCAGGTCCTGCCAGCGCCTGGGCAGGCCCCAGCGGTCCCTGACCACCAGTTCGCCCTCGATGCCCGGCCGCAGCAGGCACGGCGCACCGGCCTCGCTGCGCAGCCGCACCCACTGGGTGGCCCCGCCGGATCGCTTGGCGGACAACAGGAACGCGCCCTCGGTGCGGAACTCGTGCAGCACCGCCTCCCGCCAGCTGGCCGGGACCGCGGGGAACACCCGGATCACCCCGCCCCAGCTCTGGCAGAGCATGTCGTGCAGGGACTGGGCCGCCGACAGCGGCGTCTCGATCACCGGGCCGGACTCGGCGTACATGGTGTTCGGCTTGACGAAGCGGCGCAGCAGCTCACCCAGGTAGAACTCGGCCTTCTCGCCGCGGCCCATCTGCGCGGAGATCGAGGCCGCGCCGGTGAAGCTGTAGCCCTGCAACGCGCCCTCGAAGCTGATCCAGTGCTCCAGGGAGGTCTCGATCAGCTTCCGGTGCTCCGGCTGCTCCCAGGTGACCTCGTAGAGCGGGTAGACCTGCAACAGGTGCGAGTAGTGCCGGTGCGACTTCGCGAACGGCGCGCCCGCGCCGATCATGTAGCCGTTGGCGTCCACCGGGTAGTCGGCCAGCTTGGCCAGCACCTCCCGCCAGCGCCCGGTCATCGGATCGGCCACCCGCAGGATCTTGGCCGCATCCAGCAGGGTCTTGCAGCCCCAGCGCAGCAGGGCCAGGTCGTAGGTGCAGTCCGGCGCGTTCACCCCGTACTCCGGGGAGAAGGTGAACGGCAGGTGCAGCCTGCCGTCCGGGCCGGGGGTGAGGAAGTGCAGGTAGTACCGGACCGCGCCGCGCAGCAGCGGGAACAGCACCTCGCGCAGCAGGTGCTCGTCCATGGTGTGCCGGTAGGACAGCCACACGTTGTGCAGCGCCCACACCAGGTTGCCGACCTCCGGCGTCGGCTCGGCCCTGCCGGGCACGCCGATGCCGTAGCCCGCGGTGCCGGTGCCGGAGCCGTTGCGCAGGAACATGTCCGTGGTGCGCGGCACGCCGTAGGAACCGTCCCGGTAGGCCGCGTCCACCTGCTCGCGCAGCGCGTCCCGGTGCCGGTCCAGGCTGCGGGTGACCGCGTCCAGCTCCAGGTGGTTGGAGCCGTGGATCAGCCAGTACTCCAGCTGCACGTTCAGGTTCCACCAGGTGGCGGGCCAGGGCGTCGGTTCCAGCCACGGGCCGGTGGTGGCCATCACCGGGGCGTCCGCGCGGGCCGCGGCGGCGATCTTGTAGAGCTGGATCCAGTAGAAGCTCTGCAACCGGGCGTCCGGCACGGACAGGAAGCTCTTGCGGTAGTACGCCCGCCACCAGCGCCGGTGGTCGCGGGCGAAGCCGTCGAAGGACGGGCTGACCGCGCGGACCGCGTGCAGCGCCTTCGCCCTGGGTGGCGTGCCGGGGTGCGCCCAGGCCACGGTGGCGAACAGGGTGCGGCGGCTGCCCCTGCGCACCTCGCGCCAGGCGGTGACGTGGCCGCCGCCGGCCAGCAGCGGCTGCACCGCGAGCCGGGTGTCGCCGTGCTGCTCCAGCACCGGGTCCGGGTTGGGCAAGAAGCCGGGCGGCGCGGGTTTGTTGAAGCGCGGGTCGGTGCGCGGGCTGATCGCCTTGGCCGGGTGGAAGGTCCAGGTCAGCTCGCGCTCACCCGCGGTGGGTTCGAGCTCCACCGCGAGGATCGACCGTCCACTGTGGACGATAGCGCGCAGGGCGATGCTGCCCGCTGCGGTGGTGATGGTGCCGCGCAGCTCGGCCTTGCCCAGGTCCAGCCGCCAGTCCACGCCGGTGATCGCGCCGACCGGGGTGAGCGCGAGGTGGCCGATCGGGATGCGGGCCAGGCCGAACAGCGCGCCGAACTCGGGCCGGTGGTCCTGCACCTCGGAGTGCTGCACGTTGAACCGGATGCTGTTGCCGCCGGGCGGGGCGTAGATGCCGGAGCCGAGGAAGCCGTTGCCGAGGAACGGGCCCTCGGCCCAGGTGGCAGGCAGCCTGCGCCAGCGCAGGTCGCTGTCGGCCAGGAACTCGGTCCAGCCGCGCTCGTCGGGGCCGCCGACCCAGCCGTCCCCTGCCGAGCCGCTGCCCACGGCTTCGGCGGGGACGGCCGGGCCAGGTGCGCCCAGGGCGGCGGGTGCGGCCACCACACCCGCCACGCCGGCCAGCGCACCGCCCAGCAGCCCGCGCCGGGTCACCTCGCCCGCACCATCCATCCCAGCACCTCTCTGTGCAGCGGGTAAGCGCATTCATCGGATCTCTACTGTCGAAAGTAGGAAGAATCTAGATACCTGGTCAAGGGCAACCGGTCAGTACACCGACCTTTGGTCAGGTTTTTGCATCCATTCACTGAATGGCCACCGCCGAACGGACCCTGCCAGCCCGCCGCGTGCGCCTCCTAGCGTCGGAGTCCTCATGCCCCCTGCACATGAGGTGGAAGGAACTTCCGATGAAGCTCACCCGCTTGTTCGCCCTTGGCGCCTGCGCCGCCGCGCTGGCCGTGATCCCGGTCAGCCAGGCCGCCGCCAGTCCCACCCAGGAGGTGTCCGCGCAGCAGACCGCTGACTACTGGACGCCGGAGCGGATCAAGGACGCGCTGAACAACCCGATGCCCATGCCCGGCCCGGACATGAGCAGCACCGGCGGCCTGTCCGCCGCCGGACCGCAGGCCACCATCCAGCCGGTCCCCGGCCCGTACACCACCGAGAAGATGCGCAGCCAGGGCCGTCTGCTGTTCACCACCGGCGGCCGCAACTCCAGCTGCTCGGCCACCTCGGTGGTCGCGGCCAACAAGAACCTGGTCTGGACCGCGGCGCACTGCCTGCAGTACGGCGGCAGCACCTCGGCGAACGTGACCTTCCTGCCCGCGTACCTGAACAACGCCCGCCCGTACGGCACCTGGCCGGCCGCCAAGCTGCACATCCCGGCGCGGTGGACCTCCAGCAGCCAGCGCGACTTCGCCTATGACTACGCGGCCTTCACCGTGACCCCGCAGGCGGGCAAGAGCCTGACCGACACCGTGGGCGCGAAGAGCATCGTGTTCAACGACAAGCGCGCCCAGCAGTCCACCCTGTACGGCTACCCGGCCGAGTCCCCGTACACCGGCCAGCAGAGCTACAACTGCGGCGGCCAGGCCCGCGTGCAGACCTACGACGCGACGCTGGCCTGCAACGGCATCGGTGGCCAGAGCGGTGGCGCGTGGCTCAACGCCAACGACCAGATCTGGGCGGTGAACAGCCGTTCCGACCGGCGCACCACCACCTGGGGCACGCTGTTCGACAGCAACGCGCAGACCTTCTACAACCAGGTCCAGGCCTGAGCTGAGAACTAGTTCGGGCGGTGTGCCCGTTGCCCTGGCACACCGCCCGATCTTCCCCTCGAACTCGCTCCACCCAGCCTGGCCACTCCGCCCCCCGGGCGGCGCGACTTGACCTCAGCTTCTCGCATCCCGGCGAGGCCGAACACCTCGTTTCAGGGGCTCGGCGCGGGACCTGTGCCTGGTATCGGCCGTGCCACGGCGCGTCCGGCAAGGCGCCGGGATGCCCGCGTACCGGGTCGTACGGGGGCATCCCGGCAACACCGCCGGTCGCGTCGTGGTGCGGTCGAGACCTGGTGCAGGTCCCGCGCCGAGCCCCTACGGTGTTGCGGTGACCTCGCGACGCTGGCCCCACGGTGTGTACGACGCGGGTTCGGAGCCCGATCCGCGCTTCACGCTGGCCAACGAGCGCACCTTCCTCGCCTGGATCCGCACCTCGCTCGGCCTGATGGCCGGCGGGGTGGCGGTGGAGGCGGTCGGCCTGCCGGGTCACGGTCTGCTGCGCACCGTGCTGGCGGTGGCGCTGCTGCTCGCGGGTGTGCTGTGCGCGGGCGCGGCCTTCTTCCGCTGGGCCGCGGCCGAACGCGCCATGCGGCTGGGTCAGCCGCTGCCCGGACCGGTGCTGCTGCCGCTGCTCGGCGTGGTGCTGGTGCTGGCCGGGCTGGCCGCGGTGCTGCTGGTGCTGCTGTGATCGACCCCGGCCTGCAACCCGAGCGGACCGTGCTGGCCTGGCGGCGCACCCTGCTGGCCTTCCTGGGCGCGAGCCTGGTGCTGGTCCGGCTGGCCGCGCACCGGAGTCCGGCGCTGGCCGCGGGCATCGTGCTGGTCGCCGGGCCGGTGGCCGGGCTGGTCAGCTGGGACCTGCGGCGGCGGTACCGCCTCGTCCGGGCCGACCTGCCGGGGTCGGCCCGCCGGTGGGACGGGCGGCTGCCGCTGTGGACCAGCCTGTTCGCCGCGCTGCTCGGCCTCGGCGCGGTGCTCTACGTGCTCAGCGGCCCGCGATGACCTCCAGGTGCGGCACCAGCTCCGCCGGGCTGGGCAGGGCCGCGATCTCCGCCTGGACCTCGGCCACCGCGGCCTTGAGCTCGACGTCGTGCAGCAGTCCGGCCAGCTGCGCCGAGGTCACCCCGCTGTGCTCGGCGACCAGGCCGACACCGCGCTTGGCCACCAGGTCGGCGTTGATGAACTGGTCCGCGCCGTAGGGCATGAGCAGCTGCGGGATGCCGGCCACCAGCGCGGTCAGCGTGCTGCCGGAGCCGCCGTGGTGGATGGCCGCGTCGCTGCGCGCGAGCAGCGCGGTCAGCGGCAGGTAGCCGATCACCCTGGCGTGCTCGGGCAGCTCCAGCGCGGAGAGGTCCCACGGTCCGGCGGCCAGCACCAGCTCGGCGTCCAGGCCCTGCGCCGCATCAAGAATTCTGTGCCACGGGCTCAGGTCCGCGCTGCCCTGGTCGACGGTGCCCATGGTGACCACGATCCGCGGCCGCTCCCTCGGCTCCGCCAGCCACGCCGGCAGCACCGCGCCGCCGTTGTAGGGCACGTACCTGGTACTGATGCCCTTGAGGCCGCCGTGCATGCTCGGCGGGGCCAGGTCCAGCGCGGTCTCCGGCACCGCCAGCGACTCGCCCAGGTTGCCGTGGATCAGCTCGATCAGCCCGTGCCCGCCGCTGAAGCCGAACCCGTGTGCCACACAGGGGATGCCGAGCTTGGCGGCGATGATCGGCCCGGTCGCGTCGCACAGCTCGTAGACCACCAGGTCCGGCTGCCACAGCCGGGCCTGGCGCAGGGACTCGGCCAGCATCAGCTCCGCGAACAGCGCGAAGTACCGGCCGGCCAGCGCGATGGTGTCCGGCCGGGACTGCTCGTCCCGCGCCGGCTCGGGTTCGGCCGCGACCAGGCGGGCGATCTCGGCGTCCAGGTCCACCCCCGGCGCGGCCTCGACCACGGTCAGGCCCGCGTTCGCGGCCGCGGTGGCCGCGGCGCCGGTGGTGGCCACCCGCACCTCGTGGCCGGCGGCCCGGAGCGCCCATGCGGTGGAGATCAGCGGGAAGAGGTGGCCGAGACCAGGGGTGCTTGTCAGCAGAACGCGCATGGCACCAACATACTCAAGTTTGAGCAATGGCCGCCAGGGCCGGCACCAGTTCCGCCGGGCTGGGCATCGCGGCCAGCTCGGCCCGCACCTCCGCGATGGCGGTCTTGATCTCCTGGTCGTGCAGCAGCCGGTGCAGCTGCTCGGCGGTCACGCCGGTGCCCTCCGCGGTCAGTCCCACGCCGCGGGCGGCGATCCGCTGGCCGTTGTAGAACTGGTCCGCGCCCTGCGGCACCACCAGCTGGGGCACGCCGCAGGCCAGCGCGGTGAGCGTGCTGCCGGAGCCGCCGTGGTGCACGACGGCCTCGCTGACCGGCAGCAGCGCGCTCAGCGGCACGTACCCGATCACCCTGGTGTGCGGTGGCAGCTCACCCAGCTTGGCCAGGCTGGTCGACCCCGCGGCCAGCAGCAGTTCGGCCCCGGTGTCCCGGGCCGCGGCCAGGATGCTCCGCCACGGCTCGTCGTCCATGGCCAGCACGGTGCCCATGGTGACCACGATCCGCGGCCGCTCCCGTGGCCGGGCCAGCCAGTCCGGCAGCACCGCGCCGCCGTTGTAGGGCACGTACCGCACCCGCAGGCCGCCCAGGTCGCCGCCGAGGCTGGGCGGGGCGATGTCGATCGTGGTGGCCGGGGTGGCCAGCTGCTCGACGCCGTGCCTGGCCATGGTCGCGCCGAGGAAGTCCCGCATCCGGTCGAACAGCGGGCCGACCGAGGTGATGCCGAAGCCGTGGTGCACGCAGGGGATGCCGTACCTGGCCGCGAGCAGCGGGCCGGTGGCGTCGAGCAGCTCGTGCACGATCAGGTCCGGCCGCCAGAACTCCACCTGCCGGGCGGCCTCGTCGCTGATCAGCTCGGTGATCCTGGCGAACCGCCTGGCCACCCTGGTCAGCAGGTCCACCGGCACCTCGGGATCGGCCAGCTCGGCGTCCCAGTCCACCCCCGGCGCGGCCTCCACCACCGGCAGGCCCGCGTTCGCGCCCGCGGTGGCACCCGCCGCCGAGCTCAGCAGCAGCACCTCGTGCCCGGCCGCGCGCAGCGCCCACAGGGTCGGGACCATCGGGAACAGGTGCCCGAGTCCCATCGAACTGATCGCCAGCACCCGCATGATGACTCCCCGGTCGCGGCTCCGGCGGCGGGCGGCCCCCAAGGACGCCCGCCCGCCGGAACCATTCAGGGGGTCAGTGTCCCGCGATCTCCGCCAGCTGCGGCACCAGCGCGGCCGGGCTGGGCATCGCGGCCATCTCCGCGCGCACCTCGGCCACGGTGGCCTTGAGCTTCTCGTCGTGCAGCAGGCGGTGCAGCTGCTCGCCGGTGACGCCCTCGTGCTCGGCGCTCAGGCCCGCGCCGCGCTTGTCGATCCGCTCGGCGTTGTAGAACTGGTCCGCGCCCTGCGGCACGATCAGCTGGGTCACGCCCGAGGCCACCGCGGTCAGCGTGCTGCCAGAGCCGCCGTGGTGCACCAGCGCGTCGCAGACCGGCAGCAGCGCGCTCAGCGGCACGTACTCGATCACCCTGGCGTGCGCGGGCAGGTCCAGGCCGGACAGGTCGGTGGACCCGGCGGCCAGCACCAGCTCGGCGTCGGCCTCGGCGGCCGCGTCCAGGATGGCCCGCCACGGGCCCAGGCCGACCATGACCGCCATCGCGGTGCCCATGGTGATCACGATCCGCGGCCGCTCCTTGGGCCCGGAGAGCCATTCGGGCAGCACCGCGCCGCCGTTGTAGGCGACGTAGCGGGTGCTGATGCCGTTGAGCTCGCCCTCCAGGCTCGGCGGGGCCAGGTCGATCGCGGTCACCGGGGCGGCGAGGCCGTCGATGCCCAGCCGCTCGAAGGTGCCGCCGAGGTTGGGCACCATCCCGTCGAACAGCTCGCTGGCGTTGGTCAGGCCGAAGCCGTGCTGCACGCAGGGGATGCCGAGCTTGGCGGCCACCATCGGGCCGACCGCGTCGGTCAGGTCGTAGATGACCAGGTCCGGCTGCCACAGCTGGGCCTGGCGGACGGTCTCGTCGGTGGCCAGGTCGGCCATGTGGGCGAACATGACGCCGGCGGAGGCCATGCTGTCGGGCCGGGGCTGGCCGGGCTGGGCGGCCGGGATGCCCGCGTCGCCGAAGTGCTCCTTCATCACGCGCTGGACCTCGTCCTCCCAGACGACGCCGGGAGCCGACTCGACCACGGTGAGGCCGGCGTTGGCCGCGGCGGTGG
This sequence comes from Crossiella sp. CA-258035, assembly GCF_030064675.1. Lineage (GTDB taxonomy): Bacteria > Actinomycetota > Actinomycetes > Mycobacteriales > Pseudonocardiaceae > Crossiella. Next base: position 1,081,632 of record NZ_CP116413.1, on the reverse strand, counting down.
CCGCGCCGCCGGTGGTGGCGACCCGCACCTCGTGCCCGGCCGCGCGCAGCGCCCAGGCGGTGGGGATCATCGGGAACAGGTGGCCGAGCCCGGCCGAGCTGGTGAACAGGACGCGCATGTTTCCTCCCAGTGGTCGATCACCCTCCCTGCCCATCTAACTCGCCTAGCAAGAATCTTGTCGAGTGAGATAAATCAGGAACACGGAACGAACCGGGTGTGACCGGACAGGGTCACTCTGACGAGGGATTGCGCGAAGTGGACCAACCGAAGAGTTGATCAGACAAAAAGGGGCGGCCCGCTCAACCGGCCTGGGGGTCACCGGGAGCGAGCCGCCGACATCAGTCTACGCGGACCGGCAAGTAGGTCACGACCACCCCTGGGAACTTTTCGCGCGCACCGTCAGCACAGGTGCAGGCAATCGAGTGACCCCACCGGCAACTGAGTGATTTCGCTGGTGGGGACTCCATGACAGCCCGTACTCGGCCGATTACTCCTCCATGCCCAAGCCCAGTGCGCCGAACGCGGTCATCTCGCGGTTCTCAGCACTGCGGCCGAGGTCAGCAATGCCTTTCCGGGGCAGGGCCGCCGCCCATGGGTGAACCACGCTGGTGGGTGGAATGTGATGACCCCTTCGGGCGGGCGCGGTCGGTGACCCTGCTCGCCGAACCGGACTCAGTGTTACTCATCACACCGCCGGGGGAGACCGCCGTCCTGTCCGCGGCGCAGACCAGGGCGCTGGACGCGGCACTGGACAACGCGCTGGCGAAGTCCTCCCCCGCGAGAAGAGGAGACGACCAGGATGGACGACGTGCTGCGCCAGGCAGTGCTGGACCGGCTCGCCCTGCTTGACCAACTGGCCGAGGAGGGCGACGCCAACTCGCTGTTGCCACTGGCGCGCACGGAGCTCCAGCGCCTGGCCGAGGGCTGGCGGCTGCTGCTGACCGTGCACCAGCCGGACGCCGACGGCCGCTGCAAGGCCTGCCCGGGCGGGTTCCTCGGGCGGAGCAGGCGGTGGCCCTGCCAGCTGTGGCTGACCGCGCACCGGCACCTGATCAACGACGGCACCGGCCACCGCGAACGCCGGATGGCCCGCCGCAACCCGTTCAGCCGCAAGGCCCCCCGCGCCACGCCACCGTCGGAGGCGCGGATCCCGCCGGACGTGCTGGCCGCGCTGGCCGAGCAGGCGGCCCCGCCGCTGCCCCGCCGCGGCACCTCGCCGCCGGGGGCCATCCCGCCCTACCCGGGACACAGCGGCACCATCACGCCGGAGACCACACCGCCGCTGACCGGGACCATGCCGCCCGGCGCCTTCGTGCCGCTGCCCGCCCCGGCTGCCGTCGAGCCGGTGCGCCACGGCGCCACGCTGACCGGCAGCACGTCCCCCGGCGTGCTCGAACCGGTCGGCGCGGGCGAGGCCGCCCAGTCCATCGCGCCCCCGGTGATCGGCGCGGTCACCGTGGTCCCGGCCGGCGCCTGCGCCGCCACCCAGCCGCCGGGGCCGGCCGTGCCGCCGGAGACCGCGGCCGAGGTGACCACCGAGATCCCGCGCATCCGGCTCACCATGCCCAGCGAGCTCGACCCCGAGCTGCTCGAACAGCTCAGCTCCACCCTCGACCCGGACCGTCCGGCCCCGGTGGAGACCACCGACCCCGGCATCCACCGGGCGGCCGTGGTCGAGCGCGAGCCCACCCTGCCGCGGATCCGCCAGCGCCCCGTGTAACCGGTCACTCCAGGAGCCACGTGGTCGGCATCCGGCCACGCGAACGCGACGAATGCGGCAGTATTGCGGCCGTACCCCGTGGCACCTGGAGGAACGCGTGCACGACGGCAGTGGCCGGATCGTGGTGGGGAACCTGACGAAGCAGTTCGGGAACATCACCGCGGTGCAGGACCTGAGCTTCATCGTCGAACCCGGCACGGTGACCGGCTTCCTCGGCCCCAACGGCTCCGGCAAGACGACCACCCTCCGCATGGTGCTCGGCCTGGTCCGGCCCACCAGCGGGCAGGCGACCATCAACGGCGTGCCCTACGGGCAGCTCGGCAAGCCCGGCCGGGTGGTCGGCGCGGTGCTGGAGGCGCAGAGCTTCCACCCCGGCCGCTCGGCCCGGAACCACCTCAAGATCTACGCCGCCGCGCTGGAGGTGCCGGACGAGCGGGTGGACCAGGTGCTCCAGCTGGTCGGCCTCGGCGCGGCGGGCGACCGGCGCGCGGGCAGCTTCTCCCTCGGCATGCGGCAGCGCCTGGCGCTGGCCACCGCGCTGCTGGGCGACCCGCAGGTGCTGGTGCTCGACGAGCCGGCCAACGGCCTGGACCCGGAGGGCATCGCCTGGCTGCGCAGCTTCCTGCAGTCCTTCGCGCGCAGCGGCCGCACCGTGCTGGTCTCCAGCCACCTGCTCGCCGAGGTGGAGCAGACGGTGGACCACGTGGTGATCATCAGCCGCGGCCGCACGGTCTACAACGGCGGCCTGGAGACGCTGCGCCAGTCCCAGCAGAGCCGGGTCATCGTGCAGCCAGCCGACCCGCACAAGCTGGTCGAGGCGCTGCAGGCGGCCGGGCACACCATGATCGAGCCGACCCCGGACGGCAGGCTGGCCATCACCGGCGTGCACACCAAGCAGGTCGCCGACGTGGCCCTGGCCGCTGGCGTGGCGATCTACGCCATGCAGGAGGAGCAGGTCGACCTGGAGCGGTTGTTCTTCCAGCTGACCAGCGCCCAGTACACCGGCCAGGCCCCCGGTCAGTACCCGCCGCCGACGCCACCGGGCGGCGGCTGGGGACCGCCCAGCGGCGGCCTGCCCGCCCCGACCAGCTACGAGCAGGCCTACCAGCAGCAACAGGCCTACCAGCAGGGCTACCAGCAGCCGCAGCAGCCCGGCTACCCGCCGCAGCCCGGCCAGCAGGGCAACCAGTACGGAGGTAACGCCTGATGGGCGCCCTGATCAAGAGCGAGCTGCGCAAGATCCTGACCACCAACGTGTGGTGGGCGCTGCTCATCCCGGCCGCGCTGGTCACGCTGCTGGTCACGCTGGGCGGCAGTGCGGCTGGCCTGTTCCTGACCTCGATCGCCTCGCAGGTGCAGGACACCAACCTGAACGTGCCGCTGGCGCTGCTGGTCTTCGCCAGCGGGGTGAACATCGGCACCATCTTCTCCGCGATCTTCGGCGGGCTGGCGGTGGCCGGGGAGTTCCAGCACCGCACCATCACCACCACCTACCTCACCGCGCCCTCGCGGACCGCCTCGATGCTGGCCAAGCTGATCACCTACAGCGGGTTCGGCGTGCTCTACGGCGTGGTCATCGCGATCTTCGGCACGGTCGGCGCGCTGCTCGCGCTGGACATCGACAACTTCCCGAACGTGGGCTCCTGGCTGCTGCTCTGCCTGGTCGCGGTGCTGGCCAACGTGCTGTGGGTGGTGCTGGGCGTCGGCCTGGGCGCGCTGATGGGCAACCAGCTGGCCGTGGTGCTCGTGGTGCCGCTGGGCGCGCTGCTGGAGGCGCTGATCCGCGGGGTGCTGGGCAGCCAGGGCGCGCCGGAGGTGACCTACTTCCTGCCCAACGCCAGCGGCAGCAACATGGTCGGCGGGGTGGCCCAGGACCTGCTGCTGGACTCCATCAGCGGCGCGGCCCGCTCCCTCGGCCGCGGCTTCACCGACACCGACGGCCTGCCCTGGTGGGGCAGCGGCCTGGTGTTCCTGGGCTACGTCGCCCTGTTCGTGGCCGTGGGCAGGCTGGTCGCGCAGCGGCGCGACATCGCCTGAGCGCGAACGCTGTCGGGCACCCGGGTTAGCGTGACCGGGTGCCCACCACCACGAACCCCTCCACTGGCCGCGGCTGGATCCGCAGGCTGACCCGCGCCTGCTGGGCGCACCCGCGCATCGTGGTCGCGGCCATGCTGGCCTCGGTGGTCGGCGTCGGGTTGCAGGCCGTCGCGCCGCTGCTGCTGGCCAAGGCGGTGGACGACGCAGTCGCCGGCAGCACGGCCTGGCTGACCTGGATCGTGGCCGGGCTGTGCGCGCTGGCGCTGCTGGCCTTCGGCACCGCGTTCGTGCGCCGCTACCTGGGCGGGCGGCTGGCCCTGGACGTGCAGCACGACCTGCGCCGCGCGGTGTTCGGCTCGGTGCAGCGGCTGGACGGCGGCAACCAGGACTCGCTGCGCACCGGGCAGGTGGTGTCCAGGGCGATCACCGACCTGCAGCTGGTGCACTCGCTGCTGTCCATGGTGCCGCTGGCCGCGGGCCAGGTGGTGTTCGCGGTGATCGCGCTCGGCGCGATGCTGTGGCTGTCCCCGCTGCTCACCCTGGTCGCGCTGCTGGTGGTGCCCGCGGTGTTCGTCACCGTGCTGCGCAGCCGCAACGTGCTGTTCCCGGCCACCTGGTCGGCGCAGCAGCGGGCCGCGGACGTGGCCCAGCACGTGGAGGAGACGGTCACCGGGGTCCGGGTGGTCAAGGGCTTCGGGCAGGAGGCCAGGGAGACCGGCAGGCTGGAGGCGGCGGCCACTCGCCTGTTCGGCGAACGGCTGCGCGCGGCCCGGCTGACCGCGAAGCCGAACGCGACGCTGGCCGCGCTGCCCGCGCTGGGCCAGGTCGGCGTGCTCGGCTTGGGCGGGGCGCTCGCGCTCGGCGGGCAGGTCTCCCTCGGCACCTTCCTCGCCTTCGCCACCTACGTGGCCAACCTGATCGGCCCGGCCCGGATGCTGTCCAGCCTGCTGATCACCAGCCAGCTGGCCAGGGCCAGCGTGGAGCGGGTGTACGACCTGATCGACTCCCAGCCGGAGGTGCGCGACGCCCCGGACGCCGCCGGGGTGCCGGACGGGCCGCTGGAGGTGGCCTTCGAGGACGTGCGCTTCGGCTACCGGCGCAGCGAGCCGGTGCTGGACGGGGTGTCCCTGCGGGTCGCGCCGGGCGAGACGCTGGCGCTGGTGGGCACCGCCGGGTCCGGCAAGTCCACCGTGTCGCTGCTGCTGCCGCGGTTCTACGACGTGCACGAGGGCACCGTGCGGCTGGGCGGCGCGGACATCAGGGGGCTGCGGCTGGCCGCGCTGCGCGGGGCGATCGGGGTGGTGTTCGAGGAGGCGTTCCTGTTCTCCGACACCGTCCGGGCCAACATCGCCTACGGGCGGCCCGACGCCACCGAGGCCGAGGTCGAGGCGGCGGCCAAGGCGGCGGAGGCGCACGAGTTCATCGAGGCGCTGCCGCAGGGCTACGACACGCTGGTCGGCGAGCGCGGGCTCACCCTCTCCGGTGGTCAGCGGCAGCGGGTCGCGCTGGCCCGCGCGCTGCTGTCCGACCCCAGGGTGCTGATCCTGGACGACGCCACCTCCGCGGTGGACCCGGCCACCGAGGCGGCCATCCACGCCACCCTGCACGCGGTCACCGCGAGCCGGACCACGCTGCTCATCGCGCACCGCCGCTCCACCCTAGCGCTGGCCGACCGGATCGCGGTGCTCGACCGCGGCCAGGTCGTCGACGTGGGCACCCAGGCCGAGCTGACCGAGCGCTGCGCGCTGTTCCGCGCGCTGCTGGCCGGTCCGGGCGAGGCGATCGAGGACACCCAGGCCGCCGCGCCCGAGGCGCTGGTGCCGGGCCCGGACGGGGTCACGCCCGCGCTGTGGCCGGACCCGCCGGAGGACATGTCAGGACCCAGTGCCTCGGCCCGGCAGGCGGCCAGCGGCGCGCGGCCGGGCCGGGGTGGCCGGGTCGGCGCGATGACCGCGCTGGAGGCGACCCCCGAGCTGCTCGCGCAGGTGGCCGCGCTGCCGCCGGTGCGGGACGAGCCGGAGCTGCCCGGCATCGACGCCCGCGCGCCCGACCCCGGCTTCCGGCTGCGGCGGCTGCTCGAACCGGTGCGCAGGCTGCTGCTGCTCGCGGTGGCCTGCGTGGCGGTGGACGCGGCCACCTCGATCGCGCTGCCCACCCTGTTCCGGCACGGCGTGGACAGCGGGGTGGACGCCCGCTCCGGCTGGGCGCTGGCCGGGCTGGTGCTGCTCGGCGTCCTGGTGGTGGGCCTGGGCTGGGCCGCGGTCAGCGCGCAGACCCTGGTCACCGCGCGGGCCGGGGAGAGCGTGCTGTACCTGCTGCGGGTGCGCAGCTTCAGCCAGCTGCAACGCCTCGGCCTGGACTACTACGAGCGCGAGCTGGCCGGGCGGATCATGACCAGGATGACCACCGACGTGGACGCGCTGTCCACGTTCCTGCAGACCGGGCTGGCCACCGCGGTGGTCAGCGTGCTGACCGTCGGCGGCATCACGGTGGCCCTGCTGCTCACCGACCTCGGGCTGGCCCTGGTCGCGCTGGCCGCGCTGCCCATCCTGCTGCTCGCCACGGTGGTCTTCCGCCGCTACTCCTCGCAGGCCTACGCCGAGGCGCGCGAGCGGGTCTCGATGGTCAACGCCGACCTGCAGGAGAACGTCTCCGGGCTGCGCGTGGCCCAGGCGTTCACCAGGGAGGAGCACTCCGCGGCCGCCTTCGCCGAGCGCAGCGACGCCTACCGGCGGTCCCGGCTGCGGGCCCAGCGCTACATCGCGACCTACTTCCCGTTCGTCACCCTGCTCTCCGACCTGGCGCAGGCCGCGGTGCTCGGGGTGGGCGCGTACCGGGTGGCCACCGGTTCGCTGACCGCGGGCGTGCTGCTGGCGTTCCTGCTGTACCTGGGGCTGTTCTTCGCGCCCATCCAGCAGCTGTCCGGGGTCTTCGACGGCTACCAGCAGGCCAAGGTCGGCCTGCACCGCATCGGCGACCTGCTGCGCACCCCGACCTCGGTGCCCCCGGCGGGCCACCCGCGCGCGGTGCCCGAGCGGCTGCGCGGCGCGGTCGAGCTGCGCGGGGTCGGCTTCACCTACCCCGGCACCGACCGCCCGGCGCTGACCGACATCTCGCTGACCGCCCGCCCCGGCGAGACCATCGCGCTGGTCGGCGCCACCGGCGCGGGCAAGTCCACGCTGGTCAAGCTGCTGGCCCGGTTCTACGACGTCACCGAGGGCACGGTGCTGGTGGACGGGGTGGACATCCGCGCCTACCACCTGCCCGGCTACCGCGGCAGGCTCGGCGTGGTGCCGCAGGAGCCGCACCTGTTCACCGGCGACGTGGCCAGCAACATCGGCTACGGCCGCCCGGGGGCCACCCCGGCCGAGGTGGAGGCCGCGGCCCGCTCGGTCGGCGCGCTGCCCATGATCGCCGGACTGCGCGCGGGCTTCCGCCAGCCGGTCGGCGAACGCGGTCAGGGCCTCTCCGCCGGCCAGCGCCAGCTCATCGCCCTGGCTCGCGCTCGCCTGGTCGACCCGGACCTGCTGCTGCTGGACGAGGCCACCGCCGCGCTGGACCCGGCCACCGAGGCCGCCGTGCTCAGCGCCAGCGACCGCCTCACCGGCGAGCGCACCACCTTCGTGGTCGCGCACCGCCTGGCCACCGCCGCCCGCGCCGACCGCATCGTCGTCCTGGCCAACGGCCGCATCGAAGAGGAGGGCACCCACACCCAACTCCTCGCCATGAACGGCGCCTACGCCCGCCTCTGGCGAGCAGGCACCCTCGACGCCGCCTGACCCCACCGCCGTGTTGGCCGATCTCGTACGGGGTGTTGGCCGATCTCACACCCAGAACTGCCTGTCGGCGGCGGCCGGGTGGCCCTTCGGGGCGTCCACAACGGCCAAGACCCCGTACGAGATCGGCCAACACGGCGGGCTGTCGGTGGGCTTGGGTGGGGTTGCGGTGGGGGTGGGAACGTGCTTGAGGTGGGCTTGAGGTGCGGATTTGATACTAGACCGATCCAGTAAACGATTCTGTGACCTAGCCCTCCGCGCGCTGACCCCGCCCTGTACCACGGCGGCGCGCGGTAGGACTAGCCTGAAACAGAGTGTGTCTTACCCCGAGCAGATGGATCGAGGCGAGTGTCGGCCGTGTCCAGCAGCAGCCCTGCGTCACAGTTCGGCCCCAATGAGTGGCTAGTCGAGGAAATGTATGAGCAGTTCCTCGCTGATCCCACCTCAGTAGACCCGGCGTGGCACGACTTCTTCGCCGACTACAAGCCGACGCAGAAGTCCGCCGACATCGGCGAGACCGCGGCGCAGTCGGCCGCCGCCAGCACTGTGACCACAACCCAGGCAGCCCCGCCGAAGGCGCCTGACACCAACGGCCAGGCCCCGGCCGCCGCCCCCAAGGCGGCTGCCCCGGCCAAGCCCAAGCCGACCCCGTCGGCAGCCGCCGCGGCGACCCCGGTGAAGCAGCCCTCGGGTCCCGGCGAGCGCAAGCAGTTGCGCGGCGCGGCCGCGGCGATCGCGAAGAACATGGAGCAGTCGCTGACCGTGCCGACCGCCACCTCGGTGCGCGCGGTCCCGGCCAAGCTGCTCGCGGACAACCGGATCGTGATCAACAACCACCTGAAGCGGACCAGGGGCGGGAAGGTCTCCTTCACCCACCTCATCGGCTACGCGATTGTCCGGGCGCTGGAGAGCTACCCGAACATGAACCGCTTCTTCGCCGAGACCGAGGGCAAGCCGACCATCGGCACCCCCGAGCACGTCAACCTCGGCCTGGCCATCGACCTGCCCGGCAAGGACGGCTCGCGCACCCTGGTGGTGGCCTCCATCAAGGGCTGCGAGTCCATGTCCTTCCTGCAGTTCTGGCAGGCCTACGAGGACCTGATCCGCAAGGCCCGCGGCGGCAAGCTCGGCAACGACGACTTCACCGGCACCACGATCTCGCTGACCAACCCCGGCACCATCGGCACCAACCACTCGGTGCCGAGGCTGACCGCGGGCCAGGGCGCGATCATCGGCGTCGGCGCGATGGAGTACCCGGCCGAGTTCCAGGGCGCCAGCGAGAAGGCCCTGATCAAGATGGGCATCAGCAAGATCATCACGCTGACGTCCACCTACGACCACCGGATCATCCAGGGCGCGGAGTCCGGCGAGTTCCTGCGCCGGATCCACCAGCTGCTGCTGGGCGAGGACGGCTTCTACGACAGCATCTTCGCCTCGCTGCGCATCCCCTACGAGCCGATCCGCTGGGTGGCCGACATCCCGGACGGCGCCGTGGACAAGACCGCGCGCGTGCTGGAGCTGATCGACGCCTTCCGCTCCCGCGGCCACCTGATGGCCGACACCGACCCGCTGAACTACCGCCAGCGCCGCCACCCCGACCTGGACGTGCTCTCGCACGGCCTGACCCTGTGGGACCTGGACCGCGAGTTCGCGGTCGGCGGGTTCGCCGGGCGGGAGCGGATGAAGCTGCGCGACGTGCTCGGCGTGCTGCGCGACTCCTACTGCCGCACCGTGGGCATCGAGTACACCCACATCCTCGGCCCGGACGAGCGCAAGTGGCTGCAGGAGCGGATCGAGGTCCCGCACTCCAAGCCGGACCAGGCCGAGCAGATCTACATCCTGAGCAAGCTCAACGCGGCCGAGGCGTTCGAGACCTTCCTGCAGACCAAGTACGTCGGGCAGAAGCGGTTCTCGCTGGAGGGCGGCGAGACCGTCATCCCACTGCTGGACGCGGTGCTGGACAAGGCGGCCGAGTACGACCTGGACGAGGTCGTCATCGGCATGCCGCACCGTGGGCGGCTGAACGTGCTGGCCAACATCGTGGGCAAGCCGATCTCGCAGATCTTCCGCGAGTTCGAGGGCAACCTCGACCCGGGCCAGGCGCACGGCTCCGGCGACGTGAAGTACCACCTCGGCGCCGAGGGCAAGTACTTCCGGATGTTCGGCGACGGCGAGGTCGCGGTCTCGCTGACCTGCAACCCGTCCCACCTGGAAGCGGTCGACCCGGTGCTGGAGGGCATCGTCCGGGCCAAGCAGGACATCCTGGACAAGGGCGAGGGCGGCTTCACCGTCGTGCCGGTGCTGCTGCACGGCGACGCGGCCTTCGCCGGCCAGGGCGTGGTGGCCGAGACGCTGAACCTGGCGCTGCTGCGCGGTTACCGCACCGGCGGCACCGTGCACGTGGTGGTCAACAACCAGGTCGGCTTCACCACCGCCCCCGAGTACTCGCGCTCCAGCCAGTACTGCACCGACGTGGCGAAGATGATCGAGGCGCCGGTCTTCCACGTCAACGGCGACGACCCCGAGGCCTGTGTCTGGGTGGCCAAGCTGGCCATGGAGTACCGCCAGGCCTTCGGCAAGGACGTCGTGATCGACATGCTCTGCTACCGGCGCCGCGGTCACAACGAGGGCGACGACCCGTCGATGACCCAGCCGGCCATGTACGACCTGATCGACACCAAGCGCTCGGTCCGCAAGACCTACACCGAGGCGCTGATCGGCCGGGGCGACATCTCGGTCGAGGAGGCCGAGAGCGCGCTGAAGGACTTCGGCAGCCAGCTGGAGCACGTCTTCAACGAGGTCCGCGAGCTGGAGAAGCACCCGGCCGTGGTGAGCCCGTCGGTGGAGGCCGAGCAGGTCATCCCGACCAAGCTCAAGACCGCGATCTCGCTGGAGACGCTGACCCACATCGCCGACGCGCACGTCAACCTGCCGGAGGGCTTCAGCCCGCACCCGAGGGTGAAGCCGGTGCTGGAGCGCCGGGCCAAGATGGCCCGCGAGGGCGGCATCGACTGGGCCTTCGCCGAGCTGCTGGCCTTCGGCTCGCTGGTGATGGAGAAGCGGCGGGTGCGCCTGGCCGGTCAGGACTCGCGGCGCGGCACCTTCGTGCAGCGGCACTCGGTGCTGATCGACCGCAAGACCGGCAAGGAGTACACCCCGCTGCAGAACCTGTCGGAGGACCAGGCCAAGTTCCTGGTCTACGACTCGGCGCTGTCGGAGTTCGCCGCGCTCGGCTTCGAGTACGGCTACTCGGTGGCCAACCCCGAGGCGCTGGTGCTGTGGGAGGCGCAGTTCGGCGACTTCGTCAACGGCGCGCAGCCGATCATCGACGAGTTCATCTCCTCCGGTGAGGCCAAGTGGGGCCAGCGCTCCGACGTGGTGCTGCTGCTGCCGCACGGCCACGAGGGCCAGGGCCCCGACCACACCTCCGGCCGCATCGAGCGCTTCCTCCAGCTGTGCGCGGAGGGCTCGATGACGGTGGCGGTGCCGTCCACCCCGGCCAGCTACTTCCACCTGCTGCGCAGGCACGCGCTGGACGGGATCAACCGGCCGCTGGTGGTCTTCACCCCGAAGTCCATGCTCCGGATGAAGGCTGCGACCAGCCCGGTCGAGGACTTCACCGACAGCAAGTTCCACTCGGTGCTGGCCGACCCGGTGGTGGCCGACCCGAACAAGGTCGACCGCGTGCTGCTGTGCAGCGGCAAGATCAGCTACGAGCTCAACGCCGAGCGGCAGAAGCGCGGCGCGGACAACGTGGCGATCGTGCGCATCGAGCAGCTCTACCCGGTGCCGCACAAGAAGCTGGGCCTGGTGCTGGACAAGTACCCCAACGCCAAGGACATCCGCTGGGTCCAGGAGGAGCCGGCGAACCAGGGCGCCTGGCCGTTCCTGGGCCTGTCCCTGCCGGAGCTGCTGCCCGAGCGCCTCGGCGGGCTCAAGCGGGTCTCGCGGCGCGCGATGGCGGCCCCGTCCGCCGGGTCCGGCAAGGTGCACGACGTCGAGCAGGCGGCGCTGATCGCCAAGGCTTTCGACTGATCGTTTGAGTTCGTCCGAGCCGCCAGGTCCGCTACGGGCCTGGCGGCTCGGCCATATCCCGGAGGAATCCGTGTACTTCACCGACCGCGGTATCGAGGAGCTGGAGCAGCGGCGCGGCGAGGAGGAGGTCACCCTGGCCTGGGTGGCCGACAAGCTGCGCGCCTTCGTCGACCTGAACCCGGACTTCGAGACCACGATCGAACGGCTCGCGACCTTCCTCGCCCGCGATGACGCGGACGATCTGGACGACTAGCCCAGCCGTTCCCGCGCCGCCCGCAGCTCGGCCCTGACCTCCGCGTCCGCCTCGACGATCTCCAGGTCAGCGCCGATCGCGGCCAGGCCGAGCAGGTCGCGCACCACGTCCCGGGGCGTGTCCGCGCTGAGCCGGACCTCGCTGCCGCCCTCGATCTCGGTCACCCTGGCGGGCAGCAGGTGCAGCGTCCTGGCCAGCACCTCGCGCGGCGGCGCGGCGATCCGGGCCAGGGCGTGGTGCCGGTAGGGGGCGGTGGCCAGCACCCGGTCCAGGTAGGCGGCGGTGTCCGGCTCGGGCAGTTCGCGCGGGGCGAAGCGGCGGCCGGTGGGGCGGGGGTCGGTGATCCGGTCGACCCGGAAGGTGCGCCAGTCCGCCCGCTCGGCGTCGTGGGCCAGCAGGTACCAGAGCCGGTAACCGGTGATCAGGCGGTGCGGTTCGACCCGGCGCTCCCCCGTTGAGCCGTCCCGCCGCCGGTAGCCGAAGGTGAGCAGCTCGCCGTCGCGCACGGCCGCGCCGAGCACCGCGAGCACCGAGGGGTCGACCTGGGCGCCGGTGGCCGCGTGCACCGGATCGGTGGCCTGGGCGACCGCGGCCACCCGGTGCCGCAGCCGGGAGGGCAGGATCTGGCTCAGCTTGGCCAGCGCCCGCACCGCGGTCTCGGCCACCCCGCTGATCCCGGTGCCCGCCGCGGTGAGCAGGCCGGTGGCCACCGCGACCGCCTCCTCCTCATCCAGCGCCAGCGGCGGCAGGTTGCGGCCGGAGACCAGCCGGTAGCCGCCCGCGGTGCCGGTGGATGCCTGCACCGGGTAGCCCAGCTCGCGCAGCTTCTCCACATCGCGGCGCACGGTCCGGTCGGTGACGGCCAGCCGCTCGGCCAGCTCCGCGCCGGACCACTCCCGGCGGGCCTGCAACAGCGACAGCAACCGCATGACTCTGGCGAGCGGGCTCATGCCGCCAAGATTGCCACGCTTGCGGACAGGAGCTGTCCGGAACGGCTCCTAACGTGGACCGCATGTTGACCTTCGAGCCCAGTTCCGCCGACTACGACACCGAACGCGCGGGCTTCCAGACCCACTCCGACTACCGCCCGGCCCTGGTGGCCGGCGCGGCCTCCGCCGCCGACGTGCGGGCCGCAGTGGCCTTGGCCGCCGAGCGGGACCTGCCGGTGGCGGTGCAGTCCACCGGCCACGGCCTGCCGCCTGCCGGGGAGCCGGGCGTGCTGATCACCACGCACCGGATGCGGGAGCTGACCGTGGACCCGGTCGAGCGCACCGCGCGGGTGAGCGCGGGCGTGCGCTGGGCTGAAGTCCTGGAAGCCGCCGCCCCGCACGGGTTGATGCCGCTGCTGGGCAGCGCGCCGCACGTGGGCGTCATCGGCTACACCCTGGGCGGCGGGCTGAGCCTGTTCGGCCGTCCGTTCGGCTGGGCCGCCGACCGGGTGCGCTCGCTGGAGGTGGTCACCGCCGACGGCGCGCTCCAGGAGGTCGGGCCCGGTTCGGAGCTGTTCCAGGGCCTGCTCGGCGGTGGCGCGGCGCTGGGCATCGTGACCGCGATGACCTTCGAGCTGCTCCCGCTGCCGGAGCTGTGGGCCGGCGGGCTGTTCTTCGACACCGGGCTGATCCCGGACGCGCTGCGGGTCTGGACCGAGTGGACCAAGACCGTGCCGGACACGCTGACCTCCTCGATCGCGGTGATCCCGTTCCCGGACTTCCCCGGCGTGCCCGAGCCGCTGCGCGGGCGGCGGGTGGCGCACCTGCGGATCACCCAGGCCGGACCGGCCGCCGACGACCTCCTCGCCCCGCTGCGCGCGCTCGGCCCGCTGCTGGACACCCTCGGCCCGCTCCCGCTGACCGAGGTCGGCTCGATCTACAACGACCCGACCACGCCCGCCCCGTTCCGCTCCAGCAACCGGATGCTGCGCACCGCCGACGCGCTGACCACCCGCCGGCTGCTCGCGCACACCCCGCCCGGCCCGCACATCGTGGAGCTGCGCCACCTCGGCGGCGCGCTGGCCAGTCCGGCGGCCAACGCGGTGGGTGACCGGGACGCGGCGTACCTGGCCACCATCACCACGCTGGCCCCGGACGCGGACACGCCCGCCGCGCACGAGGCGCTGTTCGCCGCGCTGGCCCCGTGGACCAGCGGCGGGCGGTTCCGCAACTTCCTCACCGACCCGGCCGAGGCCCGCCACCCGCGCTGGGTGCACGAGCTGAAGGCGCGGCTGGACCCGGCGGGCCGGTTCGGGGTGCTACCGGAGGCTCAGAAGCCGATCACGGCGTGCGGCGTGTAGGGCGCCTCCAGCCGGGCGACCTCCTCCGCGGAGAGCTCGAGGCCGACCGCGGCGACCGCGTCCTCCAGGTGGTGCATCTTGGTGGCGCCGACGATGGGCGCGGTCACCGCCGGGTTGTGCAGCAGCCAGGCCAGTCCGACCTGCGCCCTGGGCACCCCGCGCTCGGCGGCCACCGCCGCCACCGCGTCCACCACGATCCGGTCGCTGTCCTGGTAGAGCGTCTTGCCGAAGTCGTCGGTCTCGGCGCGCGCGGTGGCCGCGTCCCAGTCCCGGGTGAGGCGGCCGCGGGCCAGCGGGCTCCACGGGATCACGCCGATGCCCTCCTCCGCGCACAGCGGCAGCATCTCCCGCTCCTCCTCGCGGTAGATCAGGTTGTAGTGGTTCTGCATGGAGACGAACCTGGTCCAGCCGTTGAGGTCGGCGGTGTAGAGCATCTTGGCGAACTGGTAGGCGTGCATGGAGGAGGCGCCGAGGTAGCGCACCTTGCCCGACTTGACCACGTCGTGCAGGGCTTCCAGGGTCTCCTCGATCGGGGTGTGCCGGTCGAACCGGTGGATCTGGTAGAGGTCGATGTAGTCGGTGCCCAGCCTGCGCAGGCTGTTGTCCACCTCGGCGAAGATCGCCTTGCGGGACAGGCCGCGCCGGTTCGGGCCCTCCCCCATCGGCAGGAAGACCTTGGTGGCCAGCACGATCTCGTCCCGGCGGGCGTACTCGCCCAGCAGCTTGCCGGTGATCTCCTCGCTGGTGCCGTCGCTGTAGTAGTTGGCGGTGTCGAAGAAGTTGATGCCCAGTTCGACCGCGCGCTTGAGGAAGGGCCTGCTCTGCTCCTCGGTCAGCGACCACGGGTGCGGGCCGCGCTCCGGCACGCCGTAGCTCATGCAGCCCAGGCAGATCCGGGAGACGTCCAGTCCGGTGGCGCCCAGCTTCACATACTCCATGCGGCCGAACCTACGCCGTGCCGCTGTTCACAGCAGCGCAATTCCAGTGGCTGGGCCATCATCGACGGCATGAGCGAGCCCGTGTCACCAGGACAGGTCATCGTGCTCACCGGACCGCCGGGGGCAGGCAAGAGCACGGTGTCGCGGTTGCTGGCCGATGAGCTGTCGCCCAGCGTGCACCTGCACACCGACGACTTCTACAAGTTCATCCGGCGTGGCGCGATCGCGCCGTACCTGCCGGAGGCCCAGCGGCAGAACGAGATCGTGATCGACGTGCTGGCCGGCGCGGCCTTCGGCTACGCCGTCGGCGGCTACGACGTGGTGGTCGACGGCGTGATCGGGCCGTGGTTCCTGGACGTCTTCCGCAAGGCCGGCGCCGGGTTCAAGACGCACTACGTGGTGCTGCGGCCGAACGAGGCGATCACCATCGGGCGCGCGGTGGACCGGGGCCCGGAGGCGCTGACCGCGGTGGCCCCGATCCGGGAGCTGTACCGGCAGTTCAGCGAGCTGGGCGAGCTGGAACGGCACGTGGTGGACTCCGGGCCGCTGGACGCCGACGCCACCACCACCGCGGTGCTGGCCGGCATCGCCCGCGGCGCCTACCTGCTCGCCGGGGACTGAGCGCGGGGCGAAAATCCGCCGAAAGCGTGGTCCGGACCGCTCCGCCGGTCCGGATACCGTCGGCGGGGTGCGACTGCTCATCGTGGAGGACGAGGCCGACCTGGCCAGCGCGCTGCGCACCGGGCTCAGCCACGCCGGGTACGCGGTGGACACCGCGGCTACCGGCGGCGAGGCGCTGACCAAGTTCGGCGTGCACGCCTACGACCTGGTGGTGCTGGACCTGAACCTGCCCGACGGCGACGGCCTCGGGCTGTGCCGCCGGATCCGCGCGGCCAGCGGGGTGCGCATCCTGATGCTCACCGCGCGGGCCAGCCTGGCCGACCGGGTGCGCGGGCTGGACCACGGCGCGGACGACTACCTGGTGAAGCCGTTCGCGCTGGCCGAGCTGCTGGCCAGGATCAGGGCGCTGCTGCGGCGGGACGGCGACTGCGGGGAGCCGGTGCTGCGCGCGGGCGGGCTGGAGCTGGACCCGGCCAGCGGCGAGGTGCGCCGGGACGGGGTGCCGATCTCGTTGACCCGCAAGGAGTTCGGCGTGCTGCGGTACCTGATGTCCAAGCCGGGCAAGCTGGTTCCGGCCGAGGAACTGCTCGAACACGTGTGGGACGAGTTCGCCAACCCGTTCACCGAGACCGTGCGGGTCACGGTGGGCACGTTGCGGCGCAAGGTTTCCAGCGCGCAGGGCCGGCCGCCGATCGAGACCGTGATCGGCCGCGGTTACCGGCTGGTGGAGCGGTGAGCGCCCGCCGCTGGATGACCACGATCCGGTTCCGGCTCACCGTGTCCTACTCGGCCTGGGTGTTCGTGCTGGGTGCGCTGGTGATCACCGCGATCTACCTCGGCGTGCTGTACACCCTGGAGACCGCCGAGCCGTCGACGCAGAGCCCGCTGGTCAAGGTGCTCATCGGCCCGGACGGCGTGCAGTACTGGACGACGGAGAAGCAGAACGCGCTCAAGGACTTCGAGCGCGACGTGCAGTACCAGGCGGTCACCCTGCTCGGCCGGTACTCCGCGCTCGCGCTCTCCGCGCTGTTCCTGTTGAGCCTGGCCATCGGCTGGTGGCAGGCCGGTCGCGCGCTGCGCCCGATCCGCCGGATCACCCAGCGCGCCAGGGAAATCAGCGCCACCGACCTGTCCCGCCGGATCGCCCTGGACGGCCCCTCCGACGAGCTGCGCGGCCTGGCCGACACCATCGACGACATGCTGGCCAGGCTGGACACCGCCTTCGCCGACCAGCGCCGCCTGCTCGGCGACGCCTCGCACGAGCTGCGCAACCCGCTGGCGATCATCCAGGCGAACGTGGACGCGGTGCTCACCCGCCCGGACGCCACGGCGGCGGAACGGGAGCAGGCGGGTGAGGTGGTGCGCCGCGCGGTGCTGCGGATGAGCGGCCTGGTCGAGGACCTGCTGGCCACCGGCCGCCGGGACGCCCCCGCCTTCGCCGAGACCGAGGCCGACCTGGGCGAGCTGGCCGAGGAGTCCGCCGCCGAACACGACCAGCTCGCCACCGAGGCCGGTATCACCCTCACCCGCCGGCTGGCCCCTGACCTGCGGGTGACCGGCGACCGCGACGCCCTCAAACGCGCCACCGCCAACCTGTTGGGCAACGCGCTGCGCTTCGCGCCCAAGGGCAGCACGGTCGAGCTGGCCACCGGCCGCGGCGACGGCTGGTGCTGGCTCGCCGTCCGCGACCAGGGCCCCGGCCTGGGTCCCGAAGCCCAGGCCAGGGTGTTCGACCGGTTCTGGCAAGCCGGGGACCATGCCGCGCACAACGGTCACAGCGGCCTGGGCCTGGCGATCGTGCGGCAGATCGTGGAGAGCCACGACGGCCACGCCACCGTGCACAGCTCCCCCGGTCACGGCAGCACCTTCGTGCTGTGGCTACCGGACCTGGCGGCCCCGCACCGCGTCCCGGCGGCCGAGCGGGCCTAGCGGCAGACGGCGCTGGTCCGCGCGGTGCCCACGAAGCTGGTCTCCGACCGCTTCTCCACCGTGACCAGACCCTTCAGCTTCTTGCAGCTGGTCCCGGTCCGCTTCTCGTGCGCCGCGATCGCCTTGTCGACCCCGTCCTGCGCCAGCCGCACGGCCTTGTCCGCGGTCTCCGCCACGGCGATCCCGGCGAACTTGACCACACCCGGCTTGGCTGGCTTCGCGGCTTCGTCGGCCATGGCGACCGACGCGGTGCCCAGCGGCAGACCGATGGCGAGCGCGCCGACCAGGAGCATGGACTTCAGCGACCTCATGGGATCTCCTCGTGTTGGTGGATCGAACACGAGAAGTGAACCGAAACAGGGGGAAAACCAACCGAAAGCGAGATCATCAGAGCATGACCGCTCCCCGGGTGCCGTTGACCCCGTTGCGCTGGTGGTGGGTCGCGGTGTCCGCGGCCGTGGTGGTGCTGGCCGGGCTGGGCATCGGCATCTGGTTGTGGCAGGCGGCGCGAGCGCTGCCGGAGCCGGAGGCGACCAAGGCGCAGATCGAGGCGATCCGCACCGGCTTGACCACCTCGGCGGGGGTGGGCGCGGCGCTGGCGCTGCTGCTGGCGGTGCGGCGGCAGCGGGCGACCGAGGCCGGGCTGGGGTTGCAGGACGCCGACCTGGCGCAGAAGGAGCAGGCCGCCGCGGACGCCCGGCACGACGCGGCGGAGAAGCGGATCACGGAGCTGTACACCAAGGCGGCGGATCAGCTGGGGTCGGACAAAGCGCCGGTGCGGCTGGCGGGGCTGTACGCGCTGGAGCGGCTGGGGCAGGTGAATCCGGACCACCGGCAGACGATCGTGGACGTGGTCTGCGCCTATCTCCGGATGCCGCATGATCGCGGTGAGCAGGAGCGGCAGGTCCGGCTCACCGCGCAGCGGATCCTGCGGTCCCACCTCGCGCTGCCGGACGAGGCATCGCCGGATGACCGGGCCCGGTTCTGGCCTGACATCGACCTGGACCTCTCCGAAGCCGTCCTGCTGGACTTCGACCT
Source organism: Crossiella sp. CA-258035 (assembly GCF_030064675.1). Classification (GTDB taxonomy): domain Bacteria; phylum Actinomycetota; class Actinomycetes; order Mycobacteriales; family Pseudonocardiaceae; genus Crossiella. Next base: position 1,062,995 of record NZ_CP116413.1, on the reverse strand, counting down.
CAACCGGTGCGAGGTCAGGAGCCTGCGGCTGCGCGGTGCGACGTTCAACGGCAGCGCGGACTTCATCCGCGTCAAGGTCGGTCAGGTCGCCGACTTCAGCGGCGTCACCTTCGCCGGCCCGGCCCGGTTCGACCAGGCGGCCTTGCAGTTCACCCTCTTCGTCGAGGCCCGCTTCCTGCGCGACGCCAGTTTCGGCTCGACCCGGTTTAACGGGACGCCGTCCTTTTCCGGCGCGGCCTTCGCCATCCCCGCGGACTTCACCGGCCCGGACTCGGCCCTGGTCAACCTCAGCCAGGCCCGCGCACGGGTCGGCACGGACGACCACTGGCCCGAAGGCTGGGTCGTGCAGCCACCACCCCGCGAAGCCGAGGGCCGGATCGACGGCCTGCCCGGCAGTTGGGGCTACCTGACCCGCAGTCCGCAGCGCCAGACCGAGTGAGTCAGCGGCACCCCCGGCCGGTACGCCAGGTGCGTCACCGACGGGGCGTCCAGCACGTGCACGTCCGCGCGCGCCCCCGGCCGGAGCACGCCGACCGCGCCGTCGCCGCTGTCCCGGCCCAGTGCCCGTGCCCCGCCCCAGGTGGCCGCGCGGACCGCTTCCTCGACGGTGAGGCGCATCTGGAGGACCGCGGTGGCCACGCAGAAGGCCATGGAGGAGGTGTAGCTGGAGCCGGGGTTGCAGTTGGAGGCCAGGGCGATGGTGGCGCCGGCGTCCAGGAGCTTGCGGGCTTCGGGGAGGGGCTGGCGGGTGGAGAGGTCGCAGGCGGGGAGCAGGGTGGCGACCGTGCTGGAGCCGGCCAGGGCGTCGATGTCGCTGGGGGTGAGGTGGGTGCAGTGGTCGACGCTGGCGGCGTTCAGCTCGACCGCGAGGCGGACGCCGGGGCCGTGGCCGAGCTGGTTGCCGTGCACGCGCAGGCCCAAGCCCTTGGCAGCGGCGGCTTTCAGGACCTCGCGGGACTGGTCCTCGTTGAAGGCGCCGGTCTCGCAGAAGACGTCGGCCCAGCGGACGTGCGGGGCGACCGCGTCCAGCATCTCGCCGCAGACCAGGCGGACGTAGTCGTCGGCGGCCCAGCCCGGCGGGACCAGGTGTGCGCCCAGGAAGGTGACCTCGTCGGCCAGCTGACCCGCGATGCGGGCGGAGCGGAGCTCGTGTTCGGTGCTCAGGCCGTAGCCGGTCTTGGTTTCCAGGCAGGTGGTGCCCTGACTGGCGGCCTCGGCCAGGTGGCGGCGCAGGCCCTCGGTGAGCTGCTCGTCGGTGGCCTCGCGGGTGGCGTTGACGGTGACCGCGATACCGCCGGCGGCATAGGGCTGGCCGGCCATCCTGGCGGTGAACTCGGCGGTGCGGTCGCCGGCGAAGAGCAGGTGGGTGTGGCTGTCCACCCAGCCGGGCAGGGCGGCGCGGCCCTCGACGTCGACCAGGTTGTCGGCGGCGGGGGCGTCGCCGGCCGGGCCGGTCCAGACCACGCGGTCGCCGTCGAGGACCAGGGCGGCGTTGGTCAGCTGACCCAGCTCGGGGTCGTTGGTGGTCAGCTCACCGATGTTGGTGATCAGGACGGTCATGCCCACACCTCGTTGATCGCCTTGGCCAGCAACGGTCCTGCCGCGCCGAGCCGGATGTGTTCGCCGCCGCGCACGATCAGCTCGCCGCCGCTGACCACACTGTCCACATCGGACGCGGTCGCGGCCAGCAGGACCTGGTCGGGGCGGCAGCCCGCGGTGCGCACCGAGTCCAGCCGCAGCGCCACCAGGTCGGCCCGGTTGCCAACCGCGATGACTCCCGCGTCCGGCCAGCCGAGCGCGCGGTGACCGTCCACTGTGGACGCTTGAAGCAGCTCGGCGGGGGTGAACCGGCCGCGCTGGCCGGTGCGCAGGCGTTCGTGGTGTTCCAGCGCCCTGGCTTCCAGGATCGGGTCGTTGACCGCGTGCTGGTCGCTGCCGAGGGAGATCGGGCTGCCCGCGTCAGCCAGCTCGCGGGCCGGGCCGATGCCGTCGGCCAGGTCGGCCTCGGTGGTCGGGCAGAAGCAGGAGCCGGTGCCGGTGCCGCCGAGCAGCGCGATGTCACCGGTGGTCAGGTGGGTGGCGTGCACGGCGGTGGTGCGCGGGGACAGCGCGCCCGCCTCGTGCAGCAGCTCGGCCGGGGTCCGGCCGTGCGCGGCCTGGCAGGCCTCGTTCTCCGCGGGCTGCTCGGACAGGTGCACGTGCAGTGGGCGGCCTTCGGCTCCGCTGACCACGTCGGCCAACTGGTCGCGGGGCACCGCGCGGACCGAGTGGATGGCCGCGCCGATGCGGGTGTTCGGGTCCTCGGGCATGGCCGCGACGCGGGCAGCCCAGGACGCGGCGTCGCCGTCGCCGAAGCGGAGTTGTTCCCGGGCAAGGGGATCGCCGAAGCCCGCGGACAGGTAGCAGGTGTCCAGCAGGGTGAGCCGGATGCCCGCCTCGGCGGCGGCCTGGCGCAGCGCCTCGCCCATCGCGTTGGGGTCGGCGTAGGGCTTGCCGCCGGGGGCGTGGTGCACGTAGTGGAACTCGCCGACCGCGGTCACCCCGGACAGCGCCATCTCCGCGTACACCGCGCGGGCCAGCCGCAGGTAGTTCTCCGGGTTGAGCTTGGCGGCCAGTGTGTACATGCCCTCGCGCCAGGTCCAGAAGGTGCCGCCGTCGCCGTGCGTGCGGCCGCGCAGCGCCCGGTGGAAGGCGTGCGAGTGCGCGTTGGCGAACCCGGGCAGCACCACCCCCGGCAGCCGCCGCGCACCCAGCGGCGGACTGTCCACTGTGGACACACCGGTGATCATGCCGCGGTCCGTGCGGACCAGCACGCCGCCGGTCACCCCGCCGGGCAGCCAGGCCTGTTCGCACCAGTAGGTGCTCATCGGGTCAGCTGCTCGACGACGTGGGCCAGCGCGGCCACCCCGGCCTCGCAGTCGGCCGGTTCGGCGTGCTCGGCAGGGGCGTGGCTGATGCCGGCGGGGTTGCGCACGAACAGCATCGCGGTGGGCACCTTGGCCGCCAGGATGCCGGCGTCGTGGCCCGCTCCGGTGGGCAGCGCGGGCACGCCGCCGAGCTGGGCGGCCAGCTGGTCCCGCAGCGCCGGGTCGAAGATCACCGTGTCGCCGTAGGACTCCTCGGTCACGGTGACCTGGCAGCCCTCGGACTCGGCCGCGTCCCTGGCCGCCGCAGTGATCTCGGCGACCACGTTGCGGGTCACCTCGTCGGTGGCCGCGCGCGCGTCCAGCCACACGTCCACCGCGGAGGCGATCACGTTGGTGCCACCGGGATTCGGGATGAGCTTGCCCACGGTGGCCCGCGCCCCGTCCACCGCGTTCGCCGCGGCCCTGGCCGCCAAGACCAGCTGCGCGGCAGGCAGCATCGGGTCGGTGCGGTCGCCGATCAGGGTGGCCCCGGCGTGGTTGCCCTCGCCGGTGAAGCGGAACCGCCAGCGCCCGTGCGCCAGGATCGAGGAGGCCACCCCGACCGGCGCGTCCACCTCGATCAGCCCCTTGCCCTGCTCCACGTGCAGCTCCACGAAGCAGCCGATCCGGGCCAGCGCCTCGTCATCGGGACCGAGCCGGGCCGGGTCCAGTCCGGCCGCGGCCACCGCCTCGGCCAGGGTCACCCCGTCCAGGTCGGTGAGCCGCCGCGCCGCGTCCGCCTCGATGGTGCCCGCCATCAGCCTGGAACCCAGGCAGGGCACGCCGAACCGGCCGCCCTCCTCCTCGGCGAACACGGTCACCGCGAACGGCCGGTTCGGCCGGAAACCCTTGGCCTGCAACACCTCCACCGCGGCCAGCGCGGAGACCACGCCGAGCGGGCCGTCGAAGGCGCCGCCGCCGGGCACCGAGTCGAGGTGGCTGCCGGTGATCACCGCGTCCCGGCCGGGCGCGCCCCACCAGGCCCAGAGGTTGCCGTTGCGGTCGGACTCCACCGCCAGCCCGCGCTTGAGCGCCTCGGCGGTGAACCACTCGCGCAGCTCCAGCTCGACCCGGTCGAACCCATGCCGGGAGTAACCGCCGCGCTGGCGGTCGGCCCCGACGCCGGCGATCTCCGCCAGCAACCCCGTCGCAGTGCTCATGCCTTCTTTGCTACCCCTTCCATGGGCACCCGCACACCGCGTTCCGCCGCAACCTCATCGGCTCGCGAGTAGCCCGCGTCGACGTGGCGGATGACGCCCATGCCGGGGTCGTTGGTGAGCACGCGTTCCAGCTTCTGCGCGGCCAGCGGGGTGCCGTCGGCCACGGTGACCTGACCGGCGTGGATGGAGCGGCCGATGCCCACGCCGCCACCGTGGTGGATGGACACCCAGGTGGCCCCGGAGGCGGTGTTGATCAGGGCGTTGAGCAGCGGCCAGTCCGCGATGGCGTCCGAGCCGTCGGCCATCGACTCGGTCTCCCGGTACGGGGAGGCGACCGAGCCGCAGTCCAGGTGGTCGCGGCCGATCACGATCGGCGCGGACAGCTCGCCACTGGCCACCATCTCGTTGAACCTCAGCCCGGCCAGGTGGCGTTCGCCGTAGCCGAGCCAGCAGATCCGGGCGGGCAGGCCCTGGAACTCGACCCGCTCCTGGGCCATCTTGATCCACCGGTGCAGCGCCTTGTTCTCCGGGAACAGCTCCAGGATGGCGCGGTCGGTGGCCTCGATGTCCTTGGGGTCGCCGGAGAGCGCGGCCCAGCGGAACGGGCCCTTGCCCTCGCAGAACAGCGGCCGGATGTAGGCGGGCACGAAGCCGGGGAAGTCGAAGGCCCGGTCGTAGCCGCCGAGCTTGGCCTCACCGCGGATGGAGTTGCCGTAGTCGAAGACCTCGGCGCCCCGGTCCATGAACCCGACCATGGCCTCCACCTGCTCGGCCATCGACTCCCGGGACCGGTCGGTGAACTCATCCGGCTTCTTGGCCGCGTAGTCGTGCCAGTCGGCCAGGTCCACGCCCTTGGGCAGGTAGGCCAGCGGGTCGTGCGCGGAGGTCTGGTCGGTGACCACGTCGATGTCCACGCCCCGGCGCAGCAGCTCGGGGAAGACCTCGGCCGCGTTGCCGATCACCGCCACGGACAGCGGACGCCGCTCCCGCTTGGCCGCCAGGCAGCGCTCGACCGCGTCGTCCAGGTCCTCGGCGATCTCGTCCAGGTAGCGGGTCTCCAGGCGGCGGCGGGCGCGGTCCGGGTCGACCTCCACGCAGAGCGCGACACCCTCGTTCATGGTGACCGCCAGCGGCTGGGCGCCGCCCATGCCGCCGAGTCCGCCGGTGAGGGTGAGCGTGCCGGCCAGGGTGCCGCCGAAGCGCTTGTTCGCCACCGCGGCGAAGGTCTCGTAGGTGCCCTGCAGGATGCCCTGGGTGCCGATGTAGATCCAGGACCCGGCGGTCATCTGGCCGTACATGGTGAGCCCGAGCTGCTCCAGCCGCCGGAACTCCGGCCAGCTGGCCCAGTCGCCGACCAGGTTGGAGTTGGCGATGAGCACCCGCGGCGCCCACTCGTGGGTGCGCATGACGCCGACCGGGCGGCCGGACTGCACCAGCAGCGTCTCGTCCGGGGCCAGGTTGGTCAGCTCGCGGGTGATCGCGTCGAAGCTGTTCCAGTCGCGGGCGGCCTTGCCGGTGCCGCCGTAGACGACCAGGTCGTCCGGGCGCTCGGCCACCTCGGGGTCGAGGTTGTTGTGGAACATGCGCAGCGCGGCCTCGGTGGACCAGTCACGCGCGGTCAGCTCGGTGCCGCGCGCGGCGCGCACCGGACGGGGGCCTGCGGTGGTCACTTCACCCTCCATGAGTCGTCGAGAGGAATGGCTCGACCGCGGCGTGCAGCTCACCGGAACGCACCACGCGTTCGGCGGCGGCGATCTCCGGGGCGAGGTGGCGGTCGGGGCCGGGGCCGGCGACGTGCTCGCGGAGCACGCGCAGCGCGGCGGCGGTGGCCGGGGCCGGGGCGAGCGGGGCGCGCAGCTCCAGCGCGCGGGCCGCGGTGAGCAGTTCGATGGCCAGCACGGTGGTCAGGCCGTCCACCGCCTTGCGCAGCTTGCGCGCGGCGGACCAGCCCATGGACACGTGGTCCTCCTGCATGGCCGAGCTGGGGATGGAGTCCACCGAGGCCGGGTTGGCCAGCCGCTTCAGCTCGGAGACCAGCGCGGCCTGGGTGTACTGGGCGATCATGTGGCCGGAGTCCACGCCGGGGTCGTCGGCCAGGAACGGCGGCAGCCCGTGCGAGCGGGCCACGTCCAGCATCCGGTCGGTGCGCCGCTCGGCGATGCTGGCCACGTCGGCGACCGGGATGGCCAGGAAGTCCAGCGCGTAGGCCACCGGCGCGCCGTGGAAGTTGCCGTTGGACTCCACCCGGCCGTCGGCCAGCACCACCGGGTTGTCCACCGCGGCGGCCAGCTCCCGCTCGGCCACGGTCTCCACGTAGGCCAGGGTGTCCCGGGCCGCGCCGTGCACCTGCGGGGAGCAGCGCAGCGAGTAGGCGTCCTGCACCCTGGTGCAGTCCGGGCCGCGGTGGCTGGCCACGATCGGCGAACCGGCCAGCGCGGCGAACATCCGGGCCGCCGAGCGGGCCTGGCCGGGGTGCGGGCGCAGCGCCTGGAGCTCGGGGGCGAACGGCCGGTCGGTGCCCAGCAGCGCCTCCACGCTCATCGCGGCGGTGACGTCGGCCAGGTCGAGCAGCCGGTGCAGGTCGGCGGCGGCCAGCACCAGCATGCCGAGCATGCCGTCGGTGCCGTTGATCAGCGCCAGGCCTTCCTTCTCGGCCAGCTGGACCGGTTCGATCCGGTGCTCGCGCATGGCCTCGGCGGCCGGGCGCAGCCGCCCGGACTCGTCCCTGACCTGGCCCTCGCCCATCAGCGCCAGGGCCACCGCGGACAGCGGGGCCAGGTCGCCGGAGCAGCCGAGCGAGCCGTACTCGTGCACCACCGGCACCAGCCCCGCGTTGAGCAGCGCGGCCATGGTCGCCGCGGTGCGCGGCCGGATGCCGGTGTGACCGCTGGTCAGCGTGCGCAGGCGGAGCAGCATCAGCGCGCGCACCACCTCGGCCTCCACCTCCGGCCCGGCGCCGGCGGCGTGCGAGCGGACCAGCGAGCGCTGCAGCTGGGCGCGTTTCTCCGGCGGGATGTGCCGGACGGCCAGCGCGCCGAAGCCGGTGGACACGCCGTAGGTGGGCGTGGTCGCCTCGGCGAGGGCCTCGATGTGCGCCCTGGTGGCCGCCATGGCCTCCTGGGCCTCCGCGGTGATCTCCACGGCCGCGCCGCCGCGGGCCACCGCGACGACCTGCTCGCGGGAGAGCGGCTTCAAGCCGACGGGTACCGGTTGCTGCATGTGCCCATCAGAACCTGTGACCGAGTGGCACGGCTATCCCGGTTGGGGTGACACTGTCTGGGATCCCAGACGTGTTGAGGAGTGCCGGTGGGCGCGAGCAGCGACATTCCCGCGCTACGGCGTGGGCTGGCGGTCTTGCGGCTGCTGGCGGGCAGGGCCGGGCCGATCTCCGCCGCCGCCATCGCCCGCGAGCTGGAGCTGCCCCGCTCGACCACCTACCACCTGCTGACCGAGCTGGTCAGCGCCGGTTTTGTCACCCACCTCGCGGAGGAGCGCCGCTACGGCCTCGGCGTGGCCACCTTCGAGCTCGGCTCGGCCTACCTGCGCCACGACCCCCTCGAACGCCTGGCCCGCCCGCTGCTGCGCCGCCTGGTCGACCGGGTGGACACCACCGCGCACCTGGGCGTGCTGCACGGCGCGGAAGCCCTCTACCTGCTGAAAGAACAGCCGCACCGGCCGCAGACCCTGGTCACCGACGTCGGCGTGCGGCTCCCGGCCCAGCTCACCGCCTCCGGCCGGGCCATCCTCGGCGGCCTGCCGCCCGCGCAGGTCAGGGCGCTGTTCCCGGCCGCGCGCGCGTTCGTCGACCGCACCGGCCGCGGCCCGCGCGACCTGCCCGCGCTGCGGCGGCTGCTGAGCGCGGAACGGCAGCGCGGCTGGGCGGTGGAGGACGGGCACGTCACGCCCGGGTTCGCCTCGGTGGCGGTGCCGGTGTTCGACCACGGCGGGCGACCGGTGGCGGCGATCAGCCTGACCATCCGGCACGAGTGCGAACAGGAATGCGGCCAGGACTGGCCCGAGTTGGCCGCCGAGGCCGTGCAAAGCGCGGCCGGGCTGACCGCCAGGATCGGCGGCCAGCCCGGCCGGGGGAACTAGCTGTTGCCGCTTACTAGCCGGCGTTCTGCTTCACGAAGTCCCAGGCCACGTCCTGCGGGTTCTCCTTGTCCACCTCGATCCGCTTGACCGCGGCGGCCAGCTTCTCGGTGGTGATCTTCTTGGAGATCTGGTTCAGGGCGAGCTTGGCGGCGTCCTTGAGCTTGCCGCTCTTGGCCAGCGGGATGACGTTCTGCGCCGGGTACATGTTCTTCGGGTCGGCCAGCTGCACGAAGTTGTTGGTGCTGATCGCCGAGGCCGTGGTGAACAGGTTGGCCACCTGGGCCGAGCCGCCCTTGATCGCGTCCAGGGTGACCGGGCCGCCGGCGTCGGTGGAGCGGATCTCCTTGAAGGTGCAGTTGTACAGCTGCTTGATCTTGGCTTCCCAGCGGGTCTTCCACTCGCCGGCCGCGGCCAGGGTCAGCTGCGGGCACTTCGGGCCCAGGTCGGCCATGGACTTCAGGTTGAACTGCTGGGCCACCTGCTGGGTCACCACCAGCACGTCCTTGTCCTCGCCCGGCGCGGGCTCCAGCACCTCGAGGTCCGGGCCGGTCTTCTGCTTGAGCGCGTTGTAGACGTCCTCGGACTTGGTCAGCGTGGTGGCCGGGTCCAGCGCCTGCAACAGGTTGCCGCTGTAGTCGGGCACCAGGGTGAACGAGCCGTCCTTGAGGCCCTTGAGCACCACCTCGCGCGCCGACACCGGGCTGGCCACCTCGGACTTGACCCCCGCCTCCCGCAGCACGGTGGCGTAGATCTGGGCCAGCAGCTTGTTCTCCGGGAAGTCGACCGAGCCGATGTTGATCGTCCCGTCCGCAGCCGGCGCGTTGTTGTCCTTGAGCGGGTCCGATGGCGCCCCGCAGGCGCTCACCGCGGCCAGGACCAGCACGGCCAGCGCCGCCAGGTTCCGCTTCATTACCTTGTCCCTCCAGCGACACCGGACTCCGCGGCCCGGGTCTCGATCTTGGCTGAGTTGTTGTCCCCGTTGGACTTCGCCCGGACCTTGGTCGCGCCGCGGGCGATCGCCGCCGCGCGCGCCGCCACCCGCAGGCCGCGCGGCACCACGATCCGCTGGAGTCCTGCCAGCAGCAGGTCCAGCACCACCGCGAGCAGCGCCACCGCGAACGCGCCCGCCACCACCTTCGGGTAGTCGTAGATCCGCATGCCGTCCAGCAGCACCCGGCCCAGTCCCCCGAGTCCGACGTAGGCCGCGACCGCCGCGGTCGCCACCACCTGCAGCATCGCGTTGCGCAGGCCGCCCAGCAGCAGCGGCAGCGCGTTGGGCACCTCGACCTGCCACAGCCGCTGCCAGCCGGTCATGCCCATGCCGCGGGCGGCGTCCACCACCCCGGCGTCGGTGTCCTGCACGCCCGCGTAGGTGCCGGCCAGGATCGGCGGCACCGCGAGCACGATCAGCGCGATCAGGGTGGAGACCTGGGAGCCGCCGCCGAGCAGGAACAGGAAGGTCACCAGGCCCAGCGTGGGCAGCGCGCGCATCGCGTTGGAGGCGCCGACCAGCACCAGCCCGCCGCGCCCGGTGTGCCCGACGAACAGGCCCAGCGGGATGCCGATGGCCGCGGCGCCGAACACCGCGATCAGCGTGTAGTAGAGGTGCTCGACCAACCGGTTCGGCAGGCCGTCCGGCCCGCGCCAGTGCTCGGGGTTGGCCAGCCAGTCCATCAACTGCTGGATCACAGCGAGCCTCCGGTTCCGACCCTGGTCCACGGGGTGAGCACCTTGCGCAGCACCACCAGCGCCCCATCCACCAGGGCCGCCAGCACCAGGGTGAGCACGATGCCGACGATGATCGGCGGGAAGTCCTGCACCCGGAACCCGTCGGTGAACAGCACGCCGAGCCCGCCGACGCCGATCAGCGCGCCCACGCTGACCAGGCTGATGTTGCTGACCGCGGCCACCCGCACGCCCGCGGTGAGCACCGGCACGGACAGCGGCAGGTCGACGGCGAAGAACCGGTGCACCGGCTTGAAGCCGATCGCGGTGGCCGCGGCGATCACGTGGTTGGGCAGCGAGTCCAGCGCGTCGATCACCGGCCGCACCAGCAGCGCGGTGGTGTAGACGGTCAGCGCCACCACCACGTTGACCGGATCGGTGATCCGGGTGCCGAGCAGGCCGGGGATCACCACGAACAGCGCCAGCGACGGGACGGTGTAGACGATGTTGGCGGTGCCCAGGAACAGGGTGCGCAGGAACCGGGTGCGCTGGGCCAGCCAGCCGAGCGGGATGGCCAGCAGCAGGCCGATCAGCACCGGGACCAGGGAGAGCAGCACGTGCTCCAGCAGGCCGCTGAGCACCCCCTCCAGGGTCGCCCGGCTGCTGAGGTAGCGACTGAAGTCGTCCAACACGCTCAGACCCTGCCCGTCTCCTGCTCGCGGTGCCGCGCCAGCAGGTCGAGCACCTGCTGTGCGGTGACCACGCCGGAGTAGCCGCCCTGCTCGTCCACCACCACGCCGAGCCCGGCGGGCGAGGACAGCGCCGCGTCCAGCGCGCCGCGCAGCGCGGTGCCGCGCACGTGCAGCGAACCGCCCGGCACCAGCGAGGCCTCCGCGACCTGGCCGTCCGCGATGGACTCCGGCGGCAGCCAGCCGCGCGGCTGGTTCCGCTCGTCCAGCGCCAGCGTCCAGCCGGTGCCGGCCCGCCGTTGCGCGCCCACCTGCACGGTGGCCACCGAACGCAGGTCCAGCTCGCCATCCTCCACAAAGGACAGTCCGCGGTAGCCGCGGTCCTTGCCCACGAAGTTGGCCACGAAGTCGTTGGCGGGCCTGGTCAGCAGCTCCGCCGGGGTGGCGTACTGGGCGAGCACGCCGCCCTGCCGGAACACCGCGATCTTCTCGCCGATCCGGACCGCCTCGTCGATGTCGTGGGTGACGAAGACGATGGTCTTGTCCAGCTCGGCCTGCAACCGCAGCAGCTCGTCCTGAAGTCCTTCGCGCACAACGGGATCCACCGCGCTGAACGGCTCGTCCATGAGCAGCACCGGCGGGTCCGCGGCCAGCGCCCTGGCCACCCCGACCCGCTGCTGCTGCCCGCCGGAGAGCTGCGCGGGGTACCGCGAGCCCAGTGCCGAGGGCAGGCCGACGGTCTCCAGCAGCTCGGCGGCGCGGGCCCGCGCCTTGCGCCGGGTCCAGCCGGAGAGCAGCGGCACGGTGGCGATGTTGTCCAGCACGCTGCGGTGCGGGAACAGGCCTGCCTGCTGGATCACGTAGCCGATGCCGCGGCGCAGCAGCGCCGGGTCGGAGTCCCTGATGTCGTTCCCGTTGACCAGGATGGTGCCCGAGGTGGGTTCCACCATCCGGTTGACCATGCGGAGCGAGGTGGTCTTCCCGCAGCCGGACGGCCCGACGAACACGGTGATCGTGCCCGCCTGCACGGAGAGGGTCAGCTCGTCGACGGCGACGGTGCCGTCATCGAAGCGTTTGGTCACGGCCTGGAACTCGATCACGCGAGCCCCCCTGTGGTCGTGACGGCCACTGGCCGGCCGCCGCCTGAGCAATCGACCTTAGTCCGATGGACTGACAACGGCGAGGTCAACACCCAGTGGCCAGCCCTTTACAGTAAACGTTTTGTGACCGTCGACGCGCCGCTGGACCAGCTCGCCGCCCACCTGTCCGCGGCCGGACCGGGGCGCCGCCGGCTACGCCGTGTGCTCGCCCTGCTGGCCGAGGGCTGGCAGCCGCTGGCCGAGTTGATCCGCAGGCCAGCCGCCCCGCGCCGCTCGGTGGAGGAGCTGCTGACCCTGCTCGGCCCCGACCTGGAGAGCAACGGCGACCGGCACCGCATCCGCCCGGCCCGCGCGCAGGCCTACCGCGCCGCCTTCGAACTGGCCGAACTGGCGGAACCGGCAGACCCGCTTGCCGGTTCTGTGAGCCAGCACACAGGGCTGCTGCCCACCATCCGGTCCGACATCGCGGACGGCCCGCCGCCGCTGCCCGCGCTGGACCACGTCCCGGCCACCCCGGAGTCGGTGCTGCGCCGCGCGCTGTGGCTGGCCCAGCGCTACGACCTGGACGAGGCCCGCGTGCTGTGCCTCGGCGACCACGACCTGACCTCGCTGGCGCTGTGCGCGCTGCGCCCCGACCTCCAGGTGACCGTGGTGGACCTGGACGAGCGCCTGCTCGCGCACATCGACGGCCTGGCCCGCGCCCGCGGCCACCGGATCCACTGCCTGCACGCCGACCTGCGCTTCGGCTTCCCGCCAGCCGCCACCGGCTGGGCCGACCTGGTCTTCACCGACCCGCCCTACACCCCGGAGGGCATCGGCCTGTTCGCCACCCGCGCGGTGGAGTCGCTGCGCGATCCGGCCACCGGGCGGATCCACATCGCCTACGGCTTCAGCGAGCGCAGCCCGGCGCTGGGCGCCAAGGTGCAGCAGGAGCTGCTGCGGCTGGGCCTGGTGTTCGAGGCGCTGCTGCCGGACTTCGACCGCTACCAGGGCGCCCAGGCGGTGGGCAGCGCGAGCTCGCTCTACGTCTGCCGCCCGACCGCCAAGGCGAAGAAGACCGTTGCCGGGACCGGCATCTACACCCACGGCCCGCAGTCCATCGAGTCCACCGGCGCGGGCCAGCTCGGCCCGGTGCGCGAGCTGGCGGCCAGGGACGGCCTGGAAGTCGTTGTCCGCCAACCGGGTTGGTCCGCCCCGGTGACCGCCCGCGGCGCGGTGGCCGTGGACACCACCGCCGACCCCGGCCCGTGGGCGCTGCGGCACCTGCTGGCCATCTCCGCGGACCGGGTGCTGCTGCTGGTGGACAACAACCACCCCGACATCACCAGCGAACGCGGCCAGCGCGCCTTGGCGGATCTTGTTGCCAGCAAGTACAAGCTGCGGTTCCTGCGCAGCACGCCCGGCCCGAAGTCCGCGGTGATCGTCGCCGACCGGATCACCGAAACCCCTGCCGCGCAACAGGTCCAGCGCGACCTGCTGGACCGCGCGCACGGCAAGCCGGGCAACATCTGGCGGGAGGCGCTGACCAGGACCGGCCTGACCAAGAACGAGGCCCGCGCCCGGATCGCCGAGCTGACCCCCGGCCTGGACCTGGGCAACCGGCTGATCGACCTGCCCCGCCACCAGCTCGCCGAGCTGCTGGCCGCGGTCTCACATGCTTGAGTCGGCCTTGGGCACGTGCAGCCTGCCCAGCGAGAGCACCGCGCGGAACTCCCTCGGCGGCACCGCCCTGGAGAACAGCCAGCCCTGGTAGGCGTCCACGCCGACACCCCGCAGGATGTTGAACTGGGTCGCCGTCTCCACGCCCTCGGCCACACAGCTGCGGCCCATCGCCCGCGCCATGTCCACCACCGCGCGGGCCACCGCGAAGTCCGAGGGGTCCTTGCCGACCCCGGAGACGAACCTGCGGCCCACCTTGATGATCTGCGCGGGCAGGTCCTTGAGCCGGGCCAGCGAGGAGTAGCCGGTGCCGAAGTCGTCCACCGCGAAGCGCACCCCGCGCTCGACCAGCTCGGCCATCACCGCGCGGGTCTTGGACGGCAGGTCCACCAGGCTGGTCTCCACCAGCTCCAGGATCACCCGGTCCCATTCGATGCCGCTCTCCGCGACCGCGGTGGCCACGATGTCCACGAAGTCCTGGTCACCCGGCAGCAGCCCGGCCAGGTTGACCGCGACGCCGGGCGCCTTGGCGCCGTTGGCCGACGGCCAGTTCGCCGCCTCCTTCAGCGCCGCGCGCAGCACCCAGCGGTCCAGCTCGCGCAGCAGGTCGCCCTGTTCGGCCACCGGCAGGAAGACATCCGGCGCGAGCAGGCCGCGGTCCGGGTGCGGCCAGCGGACCAACGCCTCGGCGGTGATCACCGTGCCGCTGGAGTCGACCACCGGCTGGAAGTGCAGGGCCAGGCCGTCCCTGGCCAGCGCGTCGCGCAGCTGGCCCTCCAGGTGCACCTGCCAGTCCGCGGAGGCCATCAGCGCGGCACTGGCCAGCGACACCCGGCCGGCGCCGCGCCGCTTGGCCTCGAACATGGCCGCGTCGGCGAAGCGCAGCAGGTCATCGCCGGTGGCGCGGGAGCCGTTGGGCACCGCCGCGCCGATCGAGGCGGAGATCCGGACCAGCTGGCCGTGCACCGGCACCACCGTGCGCAGCAGGCTGGAGACCTTGGTGGCCAGCGCGTCCACCCCGCCGACCTCGTCGATGTTCTCGCAGATGATCACGTACTCGTCGCCGGAGAGCCTGGCCGCGGTGCAGCCCTTGGGCAGCCCGCCCTCCAGCCGCCTGGCCAGCACCACCAGCAGCTCGTCCCCGGCGTCGTGGCCGAGGGAGTCGTTGACCCGCTTGAAGTTGTCGATGTCGCAGAACAGCACCGCCACCCCGTGCGGGTGGTCGCCGTGCAACAGCCCGGCCAGCAGCTCCTTGACCGCGGCCCGGTTCGGCAGGCCGGTCAGGTCGTCGTGAGTGGCCTGGTGCTTGAGCGCCTCGGCGGTGCGGCGGCGCTCGGTGATGTCCTGGAAGACCACCAGGGAGAACCGGCGGCCGTCGTCCTGCACCGACAGCGCCACGTGCAGCTCGCAGTAGACCGGCTCGTTGTCCGAGCGCAGCAGCACCCGCTGCGGGATCTTGAGGTTCTTCTGGTCCTCCGCGGCCATCATGGCGCCGATGGAGAGCTGGTCGGAGGGCTCGTCGGGGTGGGTGAGCTGCTCGGCGGTCATCCCGCGCAGCTGTTCCAGGTCGAAGCCGAGCAGCTCGCACAGCGCGTCGTTGGCGTCGACCAGCCGCTCGCTGTCGTCGAAGATGCCGATGCCCACCGGGGTCACCGAGACCAGGTCGGCGAAGCGCTGGCTGGAGCGCTGCATCCGGGTCTCCACCACCCGCTGCTCGGTGATGTCCTGCGCGGTGCCGACCATCACCGTGCCGCCGTCCGGCGCGGTCACCGCGGCGCCGTGGCAGCGGAACACCCGCACCGCACCGTCGCCGCGGACCAGGCGGTGCTCGCACTCCACCGGCTGCTCGTCGACGGCCAGCTGCTGCCACAGCTCGTCCACCCACTGCCGGTCCTCGGGGTGCACCAGGTTCAGGTAGTCCTGGTAGGTGGTGCGCTGGCCCGGCGGCACCCCGTAGAGCTCGAAGAGCATCTCCGACCAGGAGGTCTCACCGGTGGCCGGGTACCACTCCCAGGTGCCCAGCCGGGACACCCGCTGCGCGTCGTCCAGCCTGCGCCGGTCACGCAGCAGCTGGCGTTCCAGCGCGCGCTGCTCGGTCACGTTCTGCACGGTGGCCTGCAACCGGGCCACCTTGCGGTCCTCGCCGTGCTCGGCGCGCACCCGCAGCATGTAGACCTTGTCGCCCAGCTCGCCGCGGAACTCGGTCTCCGCGGTCTCGCCGTGCTCGGCCACCAGCAGCCGGTCCCGCAGCTCGGCCAGCGCCTTGAGGTCGCCGGGGTGCACGCCGGAGAGGATGTCGTTGTCCGGCACCGAGCCGACCTCGTCGAAGAGCTCGATCAGCGCCTCGCTGCGGTAGATCGTGCCCGCGGCCACCTCGTAGGTCCAGCTGCCCATGCGCGCGATCCGTTGCGCCTCCAGCAGCCGCACCCGCTCCTTGGCCAGCTCGTTCTCCACCCGCCAGGCCTCGGTGATGTCCCGGATGTAGCCGGTGATGCGGACCAGCTCGCCACGCGCGTCGCAGTGCGACTTGGCCTCGCCGCGGATGCGCCGGATCTCGCCGTCCGGGCGGATCACCCGGTACTCGATGTCGATGGCGTCGCCGGAGTTCTTGTGGTCGCTCCAGTACGCGGCGATCAGCTCCCGGTCCTCGGGGTGGGCCACGTCCAGCACGGCCTGCGCGCCGGGGGTGACCTCGCCGGGGGTGAGGCCGAGGATGTCGTAGTGGTTGGCCGACCAGACGGTCTCGCCGGTGGCCGGGTCGAACTCCCAGGAGGCGATGCCGGCGACCCGCTGCACGTCGTTGAGCCGCCGCTCCTCCTCGCGCAGCGCCTGCGCGGCGGTGGCCAGGTCGGAGATGTCCACCAGCAGCACGATCTGCCGGTTGCGGCCGGGCGCGGGCAGCCGGACCACCCGCACCGGCACCTCGCCGCCGTCGGGGCGGCACAGCCTGATGTCGGGGTCGGCGCCGATGAGCAGCGCGCCCAGCTCCTGGCCGACCAGCTCGTCCACGGTGGCCCCGGCCAGCTCGGCGGCGGCCTTGTTCGCCTTGACCACGTAGGTGTTGGCGTCGCAGAGCAGCGCGGCGGCGTCCGGGAAAGCGATCTCCAGGGAGTCGACCGAGGCGGCGTCGGCCGCGCCGTTGTCCGGGCATGGCTGAGCAGAGCCCGCGGGTTCGAGCACGTGCGGCCCTCGCCCCGTCCGCTGGACCTGCTCGGTCACCATGTCCACCCTTCCGCATCGACCGCCGCGGCGCAGGGTGGCCCGGCCCACGGCTGTCTCAGCAGTGCACCCGAGTCGACGTGGTCACGCCAACCCCCACCCGGATGCCTACCTGAACGAGTGAAGGTAGTAGGTGGGGCCCGGTAGGCCCACCCCCCAGAGTTGGCAATTCAGTGGCAACTTGACCACTGCCCCAGCCTGGGAGAACCACCTTCACCCGGTCAGTGTTGGCGCTGAGTAGCCGGAACGCTCGGTAACCCGGTGAACCTTGTGCCCCGACCCTTTCAGGCTACCCCGTCCTTGCGGGCCGCCTCAGCCACCGCGGCGGCGACTTCGAGCGGAACGCGCGGGTCAAGGGCGCTGGGCACGATCGCGTCCACGGACAGGTCCTCGGCGGCGACCTGGAAGATGGCCTCGGCCGCGGCCAGCTTCATGTTCTCGGTGATCCGCCGGGCGCCGCAGTCCAGCGCGCCGCGGAACACGCCGGGGAAGGCGAGCACGTTGTTGATCTGGTTCGGGAAGTCGCTGCGGCCGGTGGCCACCACCGCGGCGTGCCGGGCGGCCAGCTCGGGGTGGATCTCCGGGTCCGGGTTGGACAGCGCGAAGACGATGGAGCCGGCGGCCATCAGCTGGATCTGCTCCAGCGCGACCTTGGCCGAGGACAGGCCGATGAAGACGTCCGCGCCCTTGAGCGCGTCGTCCAGCGAGCCGGTCAGCCCGCGCGGGTTGGTGATCGCGGCCAGCTCGGCCTTGACCGGGTTGAGCCCGTCCCGGCCCACGCTGATGATGCCGCGGGAGTCGAGCACCACCACGTCCTCGACCCCGGCCGCGCGCAGGATCTTCGCGCAGGCCACCCCGGCCGCGCCGGCACCGGAGATGACCACCTTGAGCGGGGCCAGCTCGCGGTTGAGCGCGGCGGCGGCGCCGCGCAGCGCGGCCAGCACGATGATCGCGGTGCCGTGCTGGTCGTCGTGCATGACCGGGCAGTCCAGCGCCTCGATCAGCCGGGCCTCCAGCTCGAAGCAGCGCGGTGCGGCCACGTCCTCCAGGTTGACCGCGCCGAAGGACGGGCGCAGCCGGACCAGGGTCTCGACGATCTCGTCCACATCGGTGGTGTCCAGCACCAGCGGGATCGAGTCCAGCCCGCCGAAGGTCTTGAACAGCGCGGACTTGCCCTCCATCACCGGCAGCGAGGCGCGCGGGCCGATGTCGCCGAGGCCGAGCACCGCGGTGCCGTCGCTGACCACGGCCACCAGGCGGTGGGTCCAGGTGTAGCGGGCGGCGAGGCTCGGGTCGGCCGCGATGGCATTGCTGACCCTGGCCACCCCCGGCGTGTAGGCGATGGACAGCGCACGGGAGTCGGCTAGTGAGGCGGTCGGGGCGATCGCGAGCTTGCCGCCCTCGTGCGCGGCGAAGATCTCCTCATCGGTGAGCTGACCGGTGACCTGGTCGTCCACGGTTGTCACAGCGTCCCTCCTGGAGGGGGCGAGAGTTGTGGGCGTGCCCGAATGGGCACGTGACGCGGCTCGCCTGGCGCTGTCGAGCCGTGGCGATTCGCGGGATCAACGGGTCGACCACTGGACTGCGGGGTGGAGTCCGGTGATCAACACACGCTGCGGTGCGGACAGTGTGGCACCACTGGCTGATCGTGTCTGCGGTGGGGATCACAGTGACCTTTTTCCTTCCGGTGCAGGTCAGGGCCTGTTTTACAAAACGTCCGTCCGGCTTGTTGGCGGCAACGGCGGTCCTCCGCAGGTCGCGGGACTCAAGCCGTAGGCTCAAGCACCATGCAGGTGCGGAAAACAACGATCCCCGACGCTTACGAATTCACTCCGAAAGTTTTTCCGGATGACCGCGGCCTTCTGGTAGTTCCGTTCCAGGCCGACCTGGTCGCCGAGACCGTGGGCTACCCACTCCGCCTGGCGCAGTCCAACCACTCGGTGTCCCGCCGCGGCGTCATCCGCGGCGTGCACTTCGCCGACACCCCGCCGGGGCAGGCCAAGTACGTCTACTGCGCCAACGGCAGCCTGCTCGACGTCATCATCGACATCCGGCTGGGCTCGCCGACCTTCGGCAAGTGGGAGGCGGTCCGCCTGGCCGCGAACACCTACAACGCGCTCTACATCTCCGAGGGCCTCGGCCACGCCTTCCTCGCCCTCGAGGACAACACGGTGATGAACTACCTGTGCTCCACCCCGTACACCCCCGCGCGCGAGCGCGCGATCAACCCGATGGACCCGGCGCTGGGCCTGCCCTGGGCGGAGCACCTGGACGGCGCCGAGCCGATCCTCTCCGTCAAGGACACCGACGCGCCCGGCTTGGCCGAGGCGGAGGCGGCCGGCCTGCTGCCGAAGTACCAGGCCTGCCTGGACCACTACGCCAGCCAGCGCGCCAACGCCTGAGCACGTCCCCTCCCCTGATCCCCCACCCGCCAGGTCGGCCAGCGCGGCCCCGGCCTGGCGGGCCACGTCAGCCCCGCGGGCGCACCGGGCTCAGTCCTTCCGGCGCACCCGCCCCGGCCGCGGCCACAGCCGCCACCGCACCACCCCGAGCACCTCAGCCGGGCCGAGCAGCGCCGAGTCCGTCGAGCCGAAGGTGTTGTCCCCCAGCACCCACCACCCGCCCTCGACCGCCCGCACCGCCCGCTTCACCGACAGCTGCCCCGGCCGCCCGGCCCAGCGCACCAGCACCACCTCGCCCGGCCGCGGCGCGGCGCCGAAGCGGCACAGCACGGTGTCGCCGTCGGAGAGCGCCGGAGCCATCGACGGCCCGCGCACCAGCAGCCTGCGCACCGGCAGAAGCCGCGTGGTCACAACGATCACCTCCGCCTGCCGGTCCGCGGCGCCCGGAGTAGGGTCACCCGCGTCGGAGCATCCATTGTTCAGGAGGAAATGATGCGACTGCTGTCGCGGATCCTCGCCCCGCGTCTGGAGGTCAGCGCGCACTGCGACCTCCCGTGCGGCGTGTACGACCCAGCCCAGGCGCGGATCGAGGCCGAGTCGGTCAAGGCGATCCAGGAGAAGTTCCAGTCCAACGAGGACCCGGAGTTCCGCCAGCGCGCGATCGAGATCAAGGAACAGCGCTGCGAGCTCGTCAAGCACCACCTGTGGGTGCTGTGGACGGACTACTTCAAGCCACCGCACTTCGAGAAGTACCCGGAACTGCACGAACTGTTCAACAAGGCCACCAAGGCCGCGGGCGCCGGCGGCGCCAAGGGGTCCACCGACCCGAAGACCGGAGCCGAGCTGCTCGACTACATCGAGCAGATCTCGACCATCTTCTGGGAGACCAAGAAGGCCGCTGCCTGATCCAGTGCTGACAACGCCCCGGTCACCGGTTCGGTGACCGGGGCGTTGTGCCGTTCAGGGGTGCTCGGCGGACTCGCCTTCCTCCTCCGGCGCCCGCTCGTCAAGGTGCAGCCTGAACAGTCGCGCGAGGTTGGTCAGCTGGCTGACGAAGAGCAGCTCCTGGTGTGCGGTCAGGGTGACCAGGATCGGGTCCCTGACCCGGGTGCTCCGGCTGAGCTGGCGACGATTGATCTCCCGAGCCTTCTCCGCGACGTCGTCCAAGCCCATGAGAATCGCGGCGACGACGTCGGTCGTGCCGTTGGCGCGCGTGCCCACAAGGTCCTCCTCCCCGGTAGTGGGCAGAAGGCTAAGGACGATCAAGGACTGGCTGTTGTCACCATGACAAGGTCGCCCGATCGGGGGTCAGAGCGACAGACCGGCCCGGTATGCCATCCCGCGGAGCTCCCGGCCCGCCGCGTTCCGCGTGGCCTTGGCGACCAGCTCAACCAGCAACGACCGGGTGAACGGATGCCGGTACACCCGGGCAGGAGAGATCAGCTCCGCGTTCCGGATGGCGACCACCGCGTCGTCGAGCCGCTTCGGCAGGCGGGCGAGTGCCCTGCCGTAGTCCCGCCAGTAAGCCGCCTGCCTGGTCGGCGAGGGCAGTGTGGTGGGGTCGATCGCCTCCGCGATCCTGGCGGCCTCGGCGTGCTCTCCGGACTCCAGCGCGACTGCCATGCGCCACACCCCGACGTTGCCGGGGCCGAAGCCGAACCACAGCGCGTTGCCCTCGCCGGTGCGCTCCGCGAGTTCCGCCGCATGGGCCAGCGCGGCGGCGCGTCCGGCCTGGTCACCGGCGGCCGCTGAGACCAGGGAGCTGGTCAGGGACAACATGCCGGAGACCTGCGACTCGACCGAACCGGCCGTGCCGACTTGCGGTGCCGACAGGACTCGCGCGGCCAGGTCGAAGGCGCCCGCGCCGAGCAGCCCGAACGCGGTCCCGAACGCGCTCAGTGCGAGTAGGAGCGGCTCGTCGAGCCGCTCCGCGGCCTGGCGCGCCAGGGTCGCGGCCTGCCAGCCGAGATCGAGTGGAGCGCCGATGTCCATCAGCCACGCCTGGGTTCCCTGGACGTGCAGCAGCGTGAGCAGGCGCAGCAACCGGCCTTCGTCCCGGCCGGTGGCCAGTGTGGTGTGCAGGTCCCGGATGAGGCCGGGAAGTACCGCGCCGACCCGGTCGTACCGGCAGTCCCGCTGCGCGGTCAGGACTTCGTCAACCCGCGCGGAGAGCTCTTCCGGCGAACCCGTCCGGCCTCCAGGCTCGTGCACGTTCACGGCGAGCAGAGCCAGCCGCACCTCGCCGAGGAAACGATCCTCGGCAAGATCACCGGCGGAATGGGCGACCGGGGCCAGGGCCAGGTCAGTCGGCGCGACCTCCAGCGCCTCGGCCAGCCTGACGATCAGGGAACGCCGGTCGAGGGCACGCTCACCGCTCTCCAGCCGTGACAGGTGGGCGGCCGAGATACCCGCTCGACCTGCGATCACCGCCAGGGTCTTCCCTCGGAGGTGCCGGATCTGCCGCAGTCTGCGGCCGATTTCCGAGTGCTCAGCAGTCACCGGGGCCACCTGACTCGCCTCTCGACGACGGGGACCTGTCCAGGTTAGCCGTGCTTCGAACCGGTGACACCTGCCGACGATGACGCCGGAATGCGCGCGCGACGGGCGGAGTTGATGCCGACGGCACAGAATCCACGATGGGACCAGGCCCCGAGCAGAAGGCAGCGGCACGCATGACCCATGACGAGCACCGGGAACCCACCGTCTACCTGCTCCGGCACGGCGAGACCGAGTGGTCCCGCTCCGGTCAGCACACCGGCCGCACCGACATCCCCCTCACCGACCGCGGCCGCGCCCAGGCCGAGGCCGCCGGCCGGACGCTGGCCGCCCTCGGCGTCAAGGGCCGGGTGCTGGCCAGTCCGCGGGGCCGCGCCCAGGTGACCGCCGAGCTGGCTGGGCTGCGGGTGGACGAAGTCACCGAGGACCTGGGCGAGTGGGACTACGGCGACTACGAGGGTGAGACCACCCCGCAGATCAGGGAGACCGTGCCGGGCTGGACGGTCTGGACCCACCCGGTGCCCGGCGGCGAGTCCGCCGAGCAGGTGGGCGCGCGGGCCGACCGGCTGCTCGACCGGGTGCGCGGGCTGTTGCCGGAGACCGACGTGGCGCTGGTCGGGCACGGGCACTTCAGCCGGGTGCTGGTGGCCCGCTGGCTGGAGCTGCCGGCCACCGCGGGGGTCCGGTTCGGGTTGGGCACGGCGGGGATCGCTGTGCTGGGATTCGAGCGTGGTGTGCCGCAGCTCGTGCGGCTGAACCTGCCGACCACCTGAGCGCTGGGGAGGAAACCCGTGACCGACGACCGCATTCGCCGGATCCGGCCGTCCGATGTGGACGCCGTCATCGGACTGATCGAGGGCCTGGCCGAGTACGAGCGCGCCCCGGAGTCCTGCACCATCACCGCCGAGCAGTTGCACACGGCGCTGTTCGGGGAGAACCCCGCGCTGTTCGCGCACGTGGCCGAGGCCGACGGCGTGGTGGTCGGCTGCGCGCTGTGGTTCCTGAACTTCTCCACCTGGGAGGGCAGGCACGGCATCTACCTGGAGGACCTGTTCGTGCTGCCCGAGCACCGCGGCTCCGGCCTGGGCAAGGCGCTGCTGACCGAGCTGGCCAGGGAGTGCGTGCGGCGCGGGTACGGCCGGTTCGAGTGGTCCGTGCTGGACTGGAACACCCCGGCCATCGACTTCTACAAGTCCCTCGGCGCGGTGGCCATGGACGAGTGGACGGTCTACCGGCTGGACGGCGAGGCGCTGGCCGCGGCGGGCAAGCTCACGTGATCAGCGGGTCCCCGGCGGCGGCGACCAGCTCGTAGGCGGTCGCCCCGTCCAGGGACTCGCGCAGCAGGTCGGCGTGGCCGGCGTGCCGGGCGAACTCGGCGACCAGGTGGAACAGCACCCAGCGGGCGGTGCGGGTCTTGCCCTTGACCATCGGGTGGTTCAGCAGGTCCAGGTCCACCTCGCGGTCCAGGTCCAGCCCCGGCACCAGCGCCTCGGTGGTGGCGGCGACCTCGGCCAGGTCGGCCAGCGCCTGCGGCAGGGTCTCGCCGGGGTCCAGGGCGTGGCCTGGGCGGCCGTCGGCCGGGCGGCCCTGCAGCAGGTTGGTCCAGTTCCGCTCCACGCTGACCGCGTGCTTGACCAGCCCGGCCAGGGTCAGCTCGCTGGTCAGCGGGCGGCTGGCGGCGGTCTCCTCGGCCAGGTTGAGCACCGAGCGGCGCAGCGCGGCGCGTTGTTCGGCCAGGAAGGCCAGCAGGGCGTCCCGTTCGTCAGCGACCTCGCGAACCATTGCCATGGACGTGGATCCTGCCAGGGACCTCCGCCCGCCGGGCCGCGATGGTCCGCAGGGTCAGCGAGTCCTGGCCGGGGCGCGGGCACAGCTCGGGCGGGGCGGCGGCGAGCACCTCGGCCAGCTCCAGCGGCCGGGGCTGGCAGCGGGTGGACTCGGGCACGCCGAGGATGCCGGCGCCGTCGATGGCCAGCGGCAGCTCGGCCAGCAGCGAGTGCGCCGCGACCTGCACCTGCCCTCGGGAGCACAGCGCGCCGGGCACCCGGTCGGCCAGCATGGTCGCGGTGGCCCGCAGGCAGGCCGCGCGGAACACCGGGTTGCTCTCGTAGGCCTGCCTGACCTGCTCGAACAGCAGGCGGTAGCGGTAGCGGGCGGCCAGCTCGGCCCAGGGCACCACCAGCGAGCCGGGCAGCGCCAGCGCGGCCAGCGCGCGCCGGGCCCTGGTGTGCAGGCGCTTGCCCTCGCTGCGCGCCTTGTGCAGGGCGCGGTGGGTCTTGTAGCCGACCGCGCGGTAGGTGTGCACGGCGGGCAGGTCGACGACCACCACGTGCAGCGCGGTGAAGTTGGCGGCTGCCCAGCTGGCGTAGCCGAACAGCTCCTCGTCGACCTGGTCGAAGGGGCCAAGGCCGAGCAGCGCGTGCGCGGCCCGGCCGACGGACGTGCGCGGTCGCGGGATCTGACCGGGTGGCGTCACAACATCGATTGGAGCACGACACGCGCGGGCGCTCCCAGTCCCTTCATTGAGTGATCAACCCTTTGGCGCATCGGCGGTGTCCCGATCGGCCCAGTGCGCGCGCAGCGCGGCCACCGTGGCCGCGATCGCCGGCCGCCGGGTGGCCTGCTGCCGCCACACCGCGAACAACCGCCTGGTCGGCGTCGGGACCAGCGGCCGGACCACCACGCCCGCGGGCACCGGCCCCCGCCCGAGCCGGGGCAGCAGGCACACGCCGAGCCCGCGCGCGGCCAGCGCCAGCTGCGACTGGTACTCGGTGACCTGGTGCGCGAGCACCGGTTCCACCCCGCCGCCGCGCAGGGTGCGGATCAGCCAGTCGTGGCAGATCGACCCCGGCGGCTGGCAGATCCAGCGCGCGCCGATGAGCTCCAGCGGGCTCAGCTCGGTCCGGGTGGCCAGCGGGTGGTCCTGGTGCAGCAGCCACATCGGCCACGTCCACCCCGATGTCGGTGCGGGCCAGCCCCTCCGGCATGGCCAGCGGGGTGTTCTCCCAGTCGTGCACCACGGCCAGGTCCAGCTCGCCGCGGGCCACCAGGTCCACCGCCAGGTGCGGGTCCAGCTCGGTCAGCCGCACGTCCAGCTCCGGGTAGGCCCGCGCCAGCTCGGCCAGCGGGGCGGGCATCAGGCCACGGACCGCGGTGGCGAAGGTGGCCACGCTGAGCCGTCCGATCGGCGTGCCGCGCTGCTCCTCCAGCCGCACCTCGGCCTGTTCGACCAGGGCCAGCACCTGCTTGGCGGTGCCTGCCAGGTCCTCCGCGGCGTCGGTGAGCGCGATGCCGCGGCCGCGGCGTTCCAGCAGCACGGTGCCGGTCTCGCGTTCCAGCTTGGCCAGCTGCTGGGACACCGCGGAGGGGGTGTAGCCGAGGGCGGCGGCGGCCGCGTTGACCGAGCCGTGCACCGCGACGGCGTGCAGGGCGCGCAGTCTGCCGAGATCGAGCATGAAGCAATACTAAACAGATCCGCGTAGTGGATTTCGCTGGTGCTTAACTCTCCGCCGGGTGAGGCTGGTGCCGTGAAGCCCGCGCACCTCGCCCTCGCCGTACTGGTCGCCCTGATCTGGGGCCTCAACTTCGTGGTCATCCAGATCGGCCTGGCCGAGGTACCCCCGTTCCTGTTCTCCGCCCTGCGCTTCGCCGCCGCGGCGCTGCCCGCGCTGTTCTTCGTCGGCTCGCCCCGGGTGGCCTGGCGCTGGGTGCTGCTGATGGGGCTGACCCTGGGCGTGGTCAAGTTCGGCCTGCTCTTCGGCGGCATGTACGCCGGCGCGCCGGCCGGGCTGTCCTCACTGGTGTTGCAGAGCCAGGTGCTGTTCACCGTGCTCTTCGCCACGCTGCTGCTCAAGGAGCGGCCCACCCCGCTGCGGCTGGCCGGCACCGGGATCGCGCTGGCCGGCATGGTGCTGGTGGTCGTGGACTACGGCGCGGACAGCCCGGTGGGCGCGCTGCTCATGGTGGTGGGCGCGGCCGCGGTGTGGAGCCTGACCAACATCATCACCCGGTACGCGGCCCCGCCGGACATGCTGCGGTTCATGGTGTGGGTCAGCGCGGTGCCGATCCTGCCACTGCTCGCCCTCTCCGCCGCCTTCGAAGGCGTGGACAGCGGGCTGAACGCGTTGGCGCACCTGGACTTCGCCGGCATCGGCGCGGTGCTTTACGTGGGCTGGGCGGCCACCCTGGCCGGATTCGGCATCTGGGGTTTCCTGCTGCGGGTCTACCCGGCCACCGCGGTGGCGCCGTTCTCCCTGCTGGTGCCGGTGTTCGGCATGTCCTCGGCCGCGCTGCTGCTCGGCGAGGCGCTGACCCCGCTGCGGCTGGCCGCCGCCGCGCTGGTCATCCTCGGCGTCGCACTGGCCTCCGGCGTGGTCAAGGCCGGGGCGCGACGACGAGCGCCGCACCCCGGCCCAGCCCGGCTCAGCGCTTGCGATCCCGCCGATCCCGCGCTTGTTCCTCGGTGACCTCGATCTGTTCCTTGCGCACCTGCCCGGAGACGGTCTCCTCCTCGGTGACCGTCTCCTTGGCCAGCCGCACCCGCTCCACCGGCACCGCCTCGGTGCGCACCACCGGCCGCTCCGCGTGCAGCGTGACCTCGTGCTCGGCCTCGCTGATCTCGGCACCGGACATGGCCTGGTCCCGGTTGGCCTCGGTGATCGGCTCTCGCTCGATCCGGACCTCCTCGTGCCGCACCGGCACGGTGACCTGCTGTTCCTCGGTCACCACGTACTTGCGCAGCCGGACCCGGCCGGTCTCCGTGGTCTCCGCGCCGACCTTGAGCCGCTCCTCCGAGCGGGTCATCGCGTCGTCCCGCCCGTCCGCGGCGGTCCGGTCGTGCGCCGCCCGGTCGTGCGCCGCCCGGTCGTGCGCCGTCGCGGGCGTCCGGGACCGGCCCGCCTGGGTGTCCTGGCGCGGGCCGGGCACCGCCGGGTAGCGCATGCCGTAGTAGTCGTAGAGCTGCTGCTCGTCCTCGCTGGACAGCCGGCCCGCGGCGTCCATCCGGGGTGCGTCGCTGACCTGGTCCTTGGTCACCGCGACCCGCAACGTGTCACCTTCCAGGCTGGCCTGGTCGAGCGGAACGAAGCTCTCCTTCAGACCGAACAGGCCGGTGCGCACGGTCGCCCACGCAGGCCGCCCGGTGCCCTCCTCCAGGTAGACCTGGCCGACCTTGCCGATCTTGGCGCCGTTCCGGTCGCAGACCTCGTCGCCGAACAACTGCGGCACCATCTGCTCGCTGATCATCGCTTCCGTCCTCCCGATCTCCGTTCGCGTCACGCTCGGACGGAGCACGAACTGCCCGCGAGGAACCTGGGCAACCGGGAAAACGGGGCAGACCACCGGGCTGGGTTACCGCAGGGCCACCCGGTCGAGCGAACTACGACTTCTGGTCGGCGGAGTCGTCGTAGGGCCCGATGCCGAGCACCCAGGCCCGCGCGTGCGTGCTGAACAGCAGCACCAGCACGCTCACGCAGTAGACCGCGGCCAGCGAGCCGATCAGCCAGCGCCCGGACGGCCCGAGGGTGTACCAGGCCACGCCGAGCAGCAGCAGCTGCACCACCACCGCCGGCGAGCGGGCCCAGCGCTTGCCGCGCGCCAGCCCGACGGCGGTGGCGATGACCGCGGCGGTCAGGATCGCGAAGTACCCGGCCTCACCGAAGACGTTGCCCGGTTTGGGCGCGCCGTTGAGCGCGCGGACCAGCAGGGCGACCACCAGGACCACACCCGCCAGGCCCTGCAACCCGACCAGCAGACCGGCGAGGCGCACCGCGCGCGGCGCACCCAGGGCTTGTGACATGCAGACAGGCTAGCTATCCCCCGGAAGGGGTGGCCGGGCGGCGCTCGGACGTGACTTGCACCGCATCTTGGTGATCGCCCAGGCACAACGCCGCTGCTGGGCCACCACGATCGGGTCAGGGGTGGACGGCGGAGGGTCACGGGCTGTCATACGCTTCGGGGCGTGCGCGCTCTCCTCGTGGTCAATCCCCAGGCCACCGCCACCTCGGCGGCGGGGCGCGACGTCATCGCCCACGCGCTGGCCAGCGACGTCAAGCTCGACGTCGTGGAGACCAGCTACCGGGGGCATGCCGCGGACGCCGCGGCGCAGGCCGCGCACGACGGTTTTGACCTCGTGGTGGCGCACGGCGGGGATGGCACGGTCAACGAGGTCGTGAACGGACTGCTCTCTGACGGCGTCCGGGACGACGTGCCGATGCTGGGTGTGGTGCCGGGCGGATCCGCGAACGTCTTCGCGCGCGCCCTTGGCCTGCCGGTGGATCCGGTGGAGGCCACGCACCGGCTGCTGCTGGCCATCGAGACCGGCGCCCGGCGCCGGGTCGGGCTGGGCAGGGCGGATGACCGGTGGTTCACCTTCAACGCCGGGATGGGCTGGGACGCCGACGTGGTGGCCGGGGTGGAACGGCACCGGGACAAGAAGGCGACTCCGCTGCTGTACGCGCGGATGGCCGCGACCAGCTACTTCAAGCTGGACCACGGGCACCCGAAGCTCACCGTGCACCTGCCCGACGGTGAACCGGAGACCGGGCTGCACCTGGCCTTCGTGTCCAACACCGACCCGTGGACCTATCTCGGTGAGAAGCCGTTGCGGATCAACCCCGGCTCTTCCTTCGAGGACGGACTCGGTGTGTTTGCTCTGCGTAGCGTCGGGGTACCCACCGTCGTGAAGCACGTCTGGCAGATCCTGCGTCCAGGGGGAAGTCCTCAGGGCGGGAATTTGTTGCGGCGGGACGACGTTGAGTGGATTAGAGTGACCTGCGCGGAACCGGTCCGGCTCCAGGTAGACGGTGATCTGCTGGGCGAGCGGACCGATGTGCGGTTCATGTCCGTGCCCGCAGCACTCAGCGTCGCGGTATGACCTCTGCGTGATCGGGTCATCACCTGGGCGTGACGTCCGCTAGTCGGCGGAATGTCACCCCTTGAAACCGCCAATGGAGAGCGTGTCGATCTTTCGGGTGAGTTGGCTCACCGGATTGGATCGGGCCTCTTGACATTGCCGTAGTTCGTGAAAGCATTCACAAGCACCCACAAACACCCCCGAACCGACTATCGGCACTATTGTTGTGCCTAGCGAGGAGCAAGGAACCATGGACTGGCGCCACCGCGCGACCTGCCGCGACGAGGACCCCGAGCTGTTCTTCCCCGTTGGGAACAGCGGTCCGGCGTTGCTCCAGATCGCCGAGGCGAAGACCGTCTGCCGCCGGTGCCCCGTGATGTCTGACTGCCTGACCTGGGCACTTGAGTCTGGACAGGACGCGGGAGTCTGGGGCGGTATGAGCGAGGACGAGCGTCGTGCGCTGAAGCGTCGCAACGCCCGCACCCGGGCCCGCACTGGAGCCTGAGAGGGTCGCAACCTCCGAACGGCCGACTGACCGGCACTCGCGCGAACGAGTGCCGGTCAGTTGCTTTTTCTGCCTCTCCGGCGAAAACCCCGGTTCTGCCGGTCGCCAACCTGACTAGATAAATCGCCGAGTCCTAATGGGCTAACGGCGTCGTTGCAGCGGAACCCGCAGTACCGCCTCGGTGCCCTTGGTCCCCTGGCGGCGGCGCAGGCTGAGCGATCCGCGCAGCTCGGACTCCACCAGGGTGCGCACGATCTGCAGGCCGAGCCGGTCGGTGCGCTCCAGCGAGAAGCCCTGCGGCAGGCCGCGGCCGTCGTCGGTGATCACCACGTCCAGCCACTTCGCCGAGCGCTCGGCGTGCACCACCACCTCGCCGCGCTGGCCGGGGGTGTAGGCGTGCTCGAAGGCGTTCTGCACCAGCTCGGTCAGCACCATCACCAGCGGGGTGGCCAGTTCCGCCTGCACCACGCCGAACTTGCCCTCGCGGCGGACCACCACCCTGGTCTCCGCGGTGGCCACATCGCTCATCATCGGGATCACCTGGTCCACCACGTCGTCCAGGGACACCCGCTCGTCCACCGACATGGACAGCGTCTCGTGCACCAGCGCGATCGAGGTGACCCGGCGGACCGACTCCTCCAGCACCTGCCGCGCCTCGCTGTTGTTGGTGCGCCTGGACTGCAACCGCAGCAGCGCGGCCACCGTCTGCAGGTTGTTCTTGACCCGGTGGTGGATCTCCCTGATCGTCGCGTCCTTGGACATCAGCGCCCGGTCCCGCCTGGTCACCTCGGTGACGTCGCGGACGAGCACCAGCGCGCCGGCCGCCTTGCCGCGCGGGCGCAGCGGCAGCGCGCGGAAGAGCACGGTCGCGCCGCGGGCCTCAGCCTCCACCCTGGTGCTGGGGTTGCCGTCCAGCGCGGTGCGCATCCGCTGGGCCACCTCGGTGGCGTCGAACGGGTCGGAGACCAGCGAGCGGGTCAGCGGCGCCAGCGCCACCCCGACCAGGTCGGCGGCGTGGCCCATCCGGTGGTAGGCGGAGAGCGCGTTCGGGCTGGCGAAGACCACCGTGCCGGCCGCGTCCAGCCTGATCAGGCCGTCGCCGACCCTGGGGCTGGTGTGCGCGCCTGGCGAGGGCTCCGGCGCGGGGAAGGTGCCGTCGGCGATCATCTGGCACAGGTCGGCCGCGCTGCCCAGGTAGGCGATCTCCAGCGGGCTGGGCACCCTGGGCACGGCCAGGTTGATGTCCCGGCTGAGCACCGCGATGACCTTGCCCTCGTAGCGCACCGGGATGGTCTCCCTGCGCACCGGCACGCCCAGGTGCCAGCGCGGGTCCTCCTCCCGGCAGATCCGCTCCTCCACCACGGCCCTGCGCAGCTGCGGGTGGTCCGGCGCGGCGACCACGGTGCTGACCATGTCCTCCGGGTGCGCGGTGGGCGCGGTCTGCGGGCGGGCCTGGGCCACGCACAGGAACCGCGCCTCGGCGACCCCGTCCGCGGTGGCCGCCTCCAGCGGGACCCACATCAGGAAGTCGGCGAAGGACAGGTCGGACAGCAGCTGCCATTCCCCGACCACCAGTTGCAGGTGGTCGACGGCGACCCCCGGCAGGCGGGTGTGCTCGGCGAGCAGCTCACTCAGAGTGGACACGGTGGTCCATCATCCCCGAGCACGCGGCCCACTGCCGTCAGCGGCTCCCGGTCGTGACAGACTGGGGGGAAGCAAGCCCAAGACTGAGGAGAACGCGATGTCCAAGCGCGCCCGCAAGAAGCGCGACCGCAAGAAGCGCGGCGCCAACCACGGCAAGCGTCCCAACGCCTGACCGTGCGGCAGAGCAAAGCCCCCGGGACCGCGAGGTCTACCGGGGGCTTCGTGCTTTGCGGGCGCGGTGTGCGCTGCGGGCTCAGTCGTCCTGCTTGACCGTCTCCGGCAGCTCGATCCGCTCGGCGCGCAGCGAGACCTCCACGGTCTTGCCCTCGGGGCCGCACTCCACGGTCACCTCGGCCTGCTCCAGCACGGTCCTGCGGATGGTGGCGCGCAGCCGCTGCTTGAGCGTGTCCGGGGCGGCCTCCCCACCGCACTTGCGGGCCAGCAGGGCCTTGAGGTACTCGTCGATGCCGTACTGCTCCAGGCACGGGCTGCACTCGTTGAGGTGCTGGCGCAGCAGCTCGCGGCGGGTCTTGTCGCATTCCTGGTCCAGGAACATCCAGACCTCGGCGAGCACGTCCTTGCAGTCGGTCTCGTGGGGTTCGCCGCAACTCATGACCCGGCCACCTCCTGGGCGGCCCGGCCGCGCAGGAAACCGCGGTCCTTGGCCACGTCGGTGAGCGACTCCTTGAGCTGGCGGCGGCCGCGGTGCAGCCGGGACATCACGGTGCCGATGGGCGTGCCCATGATCTCGGCGATCTCCTTGTACGCGAACCCCTCGACGTCGGCGAGGTAGACCGCCATCCGGAAGTCCTCCGGCAGCTGCTGGAGGGCGTTCTTGACGTCGCTGTCCGGCAGCCGGTCCAGCGCCTCCACCTCGGCCGAGCGCAGGCCGGTGCTGCTGTGCCGCTCGGCCTGGGCGAGCTGCCAGTCGGCGATCTCGTCGGTCGGCGACTGCTGCGGCTGGCGCTGCTTGCGCCGGTAGCCGTTGATGTAGGTGTTGGTCAGGATGCGGTACAGCCAGGCCTTGAGGTTGGTGCCCTCGGCGAAGGAGGAGAAGGCGGAGTACGCCTTCAGGAAGGTCTCCTGCACGAGGTCCTCGGCGTCGGCCGGGTTGCGGGTCATCCGCAGCGCGGCCGCGTACAGCTGGTCGAGCAGCGGCATCGCGTCCCGCTCGAAGCGGGCAGCGCGGTCGTCCGCTGTCTCGTCCTCGGTTCTGGTCTCTGGTGCGGTGCCTGGCACCTGGCTCCCTTCCCGCACGCCGGAGCGTGGGCTTGGGGTTGTGGTAACAACCGCCGGCAGCTCCACCACGGGAAATGTCGGCGTCGGTGCTGAGGATACGCCGCGCAGCGCGCCTCGGCCGGGCCGCGCGGCGGCAGGGCGGAGCGGGCAGGTCATCTCGGTTCCCACGATCGGCACAACGCGGCGGCACCCGTACGCATTCCGCGATATCCGGCGGCGTGCGCCACACATCGCGATCTATGCTTCGCCGTCATGGCGGGACGAGGGACTCCGGCGACCGCGCTGCTGGTCAAGCAGCGGATCGCGCACACGCTGCACTCCTACGACCACGATCCGCGGCACGACTCCTACGGCCTGGAGGCGGCCGAGGCGCTCGGGCTGGCGCCGGAGCGGGTGTTCAAGACGCTGGTGGCCGAGGTGGACGGGGCGCTGGCGGTGGGCGTGGTGCCGGTCACCGCGCAGCTGGACCTCAAGGCGCTGGCCGCGGCGCTGGGCGGCAAGAAGGCCAAGATGGCCGTGGTCGCCGACGCGGAGCGGGCCACCGGGTACGTGGCAGGCGGGATCTCGCCGCTGGGGCAGAAGAAGCGGCTGCCGCTGGTGCTGGACGACTCGGCCAACGGCTTCGAGACGATCTTCTGCAGCGCCGGGCGGCGCGGGCTGGAAGTGGAGCTCTCCCCCGCTGACCTGGCCAGCCTGACCAAGGCTGTGCTGGCCCCGATCGCGGCCGCCTGACCAGCGGGATCGCCGCGGCCTGGCTACGCTGCGCGGATGGCCAGGAAGTCGGTTCGGGACGTGCTGCGGCTGGACACGGTTGACCTCGCGGCGCTGGATCCCGCGGGCCGCCCGATCGGCCCGAAGTCCAAGAAGGCGGCGGCCGAGGAGCTGGCCGCCACCGGCGCCGAGCTGGCCGACCTGCAGGAGGCGCTCTACGCCGAGGACCGGCGCTCGGTGCTGCTGGTGTTGCAGGGCATGGACACCTCCGGCAAGGGCGGCACCATCCGGCACGTGGTCGGGCTGGTGAACCCGCAGGGCCTGCACATCGCCTCGTTCAAGAAGCCGACCCCGGCCGAGCGCAGGCACCACTTCCTGTGGCGGGTGCGCAAGCTGCTGCCGGAGCTGGGCCGGATCGGCGTGTTCGACCGCTCGCACTACGAGGACGTGCTGGTGCCCAAGGTCGAGGGCCAGCTCAGCGCGGCCGCGGCGCGCACCCGCTACCAGGAGATCAACGCATTCGAGCGCGAGCTGGCCGAGTCCGGAGTGACCGTGCTGAAGTGCTTCCTGCACATCTCGCCGGATGTGCAGCGGGAGCGGCTGCTGGCCAGGCTGGACGATCCGCGCAAGCACTGGAAGTACACCCCGGCCGACATCGACGGCCGGTCCAAGTGGTCCCGCTACCAGCAGGCCTACACCGCGGCGCTGAAGCACTGCTCGGCCACGCCCTGGTACGCGGTGCCCGCGGACCGGAAGTGGTACCGGAACTGGGCGGTGAGCCGCCTGCTGCTGGAGACGATGCGCGAGCTGGACCCGAAGTTCCCGCCGCCCGCCTACGACATCGAGGCGGAGAAGGCCCGGTTGCTCAACGCGGACCCGCTGGCCTAGTCGAGCGGGCGCAGCACGCGCGGCAGCCAGTCGCCGACCGCGCGGTAGACGCCCTCCACGTCGGCCTTGAGGTTGTGGTCCCCGGCCAGGGTGACCAGCTCGCGGTGATGGCCGGGTTCCGGCATGCCGAACGGGTCCTTCTCGCCCTGCACGACCAGCGCCGGCACCTCCACCGCGTCCAGCTCCGGCATCCGGGACTTCTCCGGCTTGCCCGGCGGGTGCACCGGGAAGGCCAGGCACAGCACCGCCGCCGCCTGTCCCTGCGCCGCGGTCCGGCAGGCCACCCTGGCTCCGGAGGACCGGCCGCCGAAGACCATCGGCAGGCCGTCGCACCAGCTGGTGGCCAGCTCGGCGACCACGGCCAGCCAGGCCGCGTCCAGCTGCTTGGCCGGGGCGGGGGCGCGCCGCCCGGCCACCCGGTAGGGCTGTTCGACCAGCACCACGTGCACCCCGGCCGCGGTGGCCGCCCTGGTCGCGGCGACCAGGTCGGGGGCGTCGATGCCGCCGCCCGCGCCGTGGCCGAGCAGCAGCGCGGCCCTGCTCTCGGCGGCGCAGTGCAGCTCGGCCCTGGCCGGACCGTGCGGGGTGGCCAGCTCCATCCTGGTCATGGCAGCTCGAACAGGGCCTGGCCGTCGGCCTCGACCTGCTTCTTCTTGGCCGGGGCCTTCCGCTTGGGCGCGGGGTCGAGCTGCACCGCGCCGGGCTCGACCCGGTCCATCAGCTCGGGGTTGTTGTTGCGGACGTTGTTGACCGCGGTGGACACCGGCCGCAGCTCCAGCGCCTCGATCAGCTCCGGGCTGGGCGGGGCGAGCAGGTCGGCGACCTCGGTGCGGTCCGGGTCCAGCCAGTCCGCCCACTTCTCCGGCGGCAGCAGCAGCGGCATCCGGTGGTGGATCCCGGCCAGCGGCCCGAACGCGTCGGTGGTCAGCACCGCGCAGGTGACCAGCGGCGCCTCATCCGGCGCGCCAGGACGGCGCCAGGTGGCCCACAGCGCGGCCATGGCCAGGCTGGAGCCGTCCGGGTTGGTCACGTAGAACGGCTGCTTGGTGCCGCCCTCCTGCTGCCACTCGTACCAGCCGTCAGCGGGCATCAGGCAGCGGTAGTGCTTGACCGAGGTCCGGTACGCGGGCTTCTCCGCCGCCGTCTCGGACCTGGCGTTGATCATCTTCGCCGCGATGCCGGGATCCTTGGCCCACTTGGGCACCAGCCCCCAGCGCATCACCCGCAGGGTCCGCTCGGTGGTCTCCGGATCGGGGTTGCCCTCGGCGTCCCTGGGGTGCCGCTGCACCACGGCGATCACCGGTTTGGTCGGCGCGACGTTGTAGTCAGGGCCGCTGACCAGCCCGCCGGTCGCGTCCACCGCGCCGAACTCCTCCACCAGCCGAGCCGGGTCCTTCACCGCCGAGTACCGCCCGCACATGGTGCACACGGTACGCCGACACACCGTCACCGCCTGGCGACACCGGCGCGCCAGGCCGCCAGCAGTGGCAGGGCGACCACGAACAGCAGGCCCAGTCCGAGCCGGATGCTCCGGTCCGCGGGCACCCAGGCCGGGCCGGGAGCCTGAGCACCGGCCGGAACGGTCTGGGCCATGGCCTCGTCCACCCGCGCCGAGACCGCCCGGCGTTCCTCGTAGTCCGCGGGCAGCGGGTGCTGGGCGGCCACCCTGGTGATGCCGCCGACGCTGCTGGCGTGCTGGGCGAGCAGCACGACCCCGACCGGTGCGGTGACCACGGCCAGCGCGACCAGCGCCTTCGCGGCCGTGGGCAGGCCGGTCCTGGTGACCAGCAGGGCCCCGACGGCCAGCAGCAGCGCGGCGGCGACCGCGGCCAGCACGGTCAGCGGAGTTGTCAGCAGCGTGCCGACCGAGGTGCCGAGGTGGGCGCCGGAGAGCAGCAGGGCGGTGGCCAGGCCGACCACCGGGGTGAGCAGCAGGGTGAACGCGCCGAGGGGCACCCGGGGGTCCTGGCGGCGCAGGCGGAGGCCGGCCAGCACCGGCAGGCCGAGGCCGAGCAGCAGCAGGGCGAGCTGGCCGAGCGTGGTCAGCCAGGGGTCGGTGTGCCAGGCCACGGACAGGGTCTTGCCGGGGCCGAGCGGGACCTGGGCGCCGGGGCCGGGTCCGTACTGGAAGACCTTGTCCAGGATGCCGCCGAGCCCGGCCAGGACCGGGGCGAGCGCGCCGAGTGCGCCCAGCGCGCGGGCGCTGGGAGCCGCGCCGGAGCGCAGCACCATGGTCAGCACCACGGCGCAGGCGAGGGCGATCGCGGCCATGTTCAGCAGGCCGGGTGGCAGTGCGGGGGTCAGGTAGAGCAGGCCGGTCAGCGGCAACAGCAGCAGGCCGGTGGCGGCGCGGGCGCGGGCCGGGGACACCGGCGGCAGGCCCTCGGCGGCCACGATGTCGGCCGGATCGCCCAGCCGCGCGAGCGCCTCCGCCACGTCCTCGCCCCCGGCGACGACGGCGTCCAGGTGTTCGACCAACTCCTCGCGCAGCTCGGCGCGACGGGGCTGCGGCAGTGCGGCGGCAGCCTGGTCGAAGCGGGCCAGCCACTCAAGCGTCAGAGGATGCCCAACGGCAGGATTTTCGCTCGATCCTGCAAGCAGATCTTCGTTCATTCGTCTCCCTCGAGAACCTGGTCCACCGCGGCGCTGAAGCTGCGCCAGTGGCGGCGGAACCCCTCCAGTGCGGTCCGGCCCTGCTCGGTCAGCTCGTAGTAGCGACGCGGCGGGCCCTGGTCCGAGGGCTGCCAGCTGGTCTCCAGCAGCTCCTCCTTCCGCAGCCGGGACAGCAGCGGGTAGATCGTGCCCTCGGTGGTGCCCAGGCCCTGCTTCGCGGCCAGCTCGCGGACCAGGTCGAAGCCGTAGCGCGGGCCCCTGGCCAGCAGGGCCAGCACACAGTGCTCGATCACGCCCCGGCGGAGCTGGGCGAGCAGCTGCGGATCTTGCGTCATGACCGCAAGGTACCTTGCGGCGCAAGATAGCGGCAAAGTGGATCGGGTCGAGGCTGTTCAGAGCATGTCCATCGGCATGGGGGACGATGTGCGGGTGAACGCCACTGTCAGCACTCCGTGGTCCGCGCCGGTCGCCGAGGGGCCAGTGCGCGCGACCGTGCCGGTTCCCGGCTCGAAGTCGATCACCAACCGGGCGCTGGTGCTCGCCGCGCTCGCCGAGGACTCCTCGACCCTGCACGCGCCGTTGCGCAGCCGGGACACCCTGCTGATGGCCCAGGCCCTGCGCGCGCTGGGCGTCGGTGTGGCCGACAACCCGGCCGACGGCTCCTGGACGGTCACCCCCGCCCCGCTGGCCGGCCCGGCCGAGGTGGACTGCGGGCTGGCCGGCACGGTCATGCGCTTCCTGCCGCCGGTGGGTGTGCTGGCCGACGGCGAGATCCGCTTCGACGGCGACCCGCACGCCCGGCTGCGCCCGATGGGCACCGTGCTGGACGCGCTGCGCGCGCTGGGCGCGGAGATCACCGGCGAGGCGCTGCCGTTCACCGTGCACGGCCAGGGCGGGCTGGGCGGCGGCGAGGTGACCATCGACGCCTCCGGCTCCTCCCAGTTCGTCTCCGGGCTGCTACTGGCAGGCGCCCGCTACGACCGCGGCGTGATCGTCCGGCACCGGGGCAAGCCGGTGCCCTCGCTGCCGCACATCGAGATGACCGTGCGGATGCTGCGCGCCGCCGGGGTCATCGTGGACACCGCCGAGGCGGACACCTGGACCGTGCTGCCCGGCCCGGTCGCCGCGCACGACCTGGTGATCGAGCCGGACCTGTCCAACGCCACCCCGTTCCTGGCCGCGGCCGCGGTCACCGGCGGCGAGGTCACCGTGCCGCACTGGCCCGCCGAGACCACCCAGGCCGGGGACGGCATCCGCGAGCTGCTGGGCCGGATGGGCTGCCAGGTGGCGCTGACCGCCGACGGGCTGACCGTGCGCGGCCCCGACCGGCTCCAGGGCATCGAGGCCGACCTGCGCGACGTCTCCGAGCTGACCCCGACCGTGGCCGCGCTGTGCGCGCTCGCCGAGGGCCCGTCCCACCTGCGCGGGGTGGCGCACATCCGCGGCCACGAGACCGACCGGCTGGCCGCGCTGCGCGCCGAGCTCAGCGGCCTGGGCTGCGCGGTGGAGGAGACCGAGGACGGCCTGCGGATCAACCCCCGGCCGCTGACCGGCGGGCCCTGGCAGGCCTACGCGGACCACCGGATGGCCACCGCGGGCGCGATCCTCGGCCTGGTGGTGCCGGGGGTGGTGGTCGACGACATCCTCAGCACCACCAAGACCATCCCGGACTTCCGGGGCATGTGGTCGACCATGCTCGGCCAGCCGGTCGGGGTCGCCGGGTGATCGGGGTGGCACGGTGAAGCAGGGCTGGCGCAACCTGGACGAGTCCGATGTGCGGGTGCGCCCTGGCAAGGGCACCCGGCCGCGCAGCAAGCAGCGGCCCAAGCACGCCGACGCCGAGCAGGCCATGGTGATCACCGTGGACCGCGGCCGGTGGACCTGCGCGGTCGGCGGCGATCCCAGCCGCAAGGTGACCGCGATGCGCGCCCGCGAGCTGGGCCGCACGCCGATCGTGGTCGGTGACCAGGTGGACCTGGTCGGCGACACCTCCGGCCAGACCGACACGCTGGCCAGGATCGTCAGGGTGAGCGAGCGCAGCAGCGTGCTGCGCCGCACCGCCGACGACACCGACGACACCGAGCGGGTGGTGGTGGCCAACGCCAGCCAGCTGGTGATCGTGGTCGCGCTGGCCGACCCGCCGCCGCGCCCCGGCTTCATCGACCGCTGCCTGGTCGCGGCCTACGCGGGCAAGCTGGACCCGGTGCTGTGCCTGACCAAGGCCGACCTGGCCGGGGCGGAAGCCCTGCTCGCCGCCTACTCCGGGCTGGACCTGCGGGTGGTGGTCACCCGCTTCGACGAGGAGCCTGCCGAGCTGCGCGCGCTGCTGGCCGGACAGGTCTCCGCGCTGGTCGGCCACTCGGGCGTGGGCAAGTCCACCCTGGTCAACAAGCTGCTGCCGGGCGTGGACCGGGCCACCGGCGAGGTCAGCGGGGTCGGCAAGGGCAGGCACACCTCGACCTCCACGCTGGCCCTGCCGCTGCCGCCGGAGGTGGGCGGCTGGGTGATCGACACCCCCGGCATCCGCTCCTTCGGCCTGGCCCACGTCAAGCCGGACGACCTGGTCAAGCACTTCGACGACCTGGCCGCGACGGCCGAGGAGTGCCCGGTCAACTGCGGCCACCTCGGCCCGCCTGCCGACCCGGACTGCGCGCTGGAGACCCTGCTCGCCCACGGCGGGCCGACCGCGGACCGGATCGTCTCGCTGCGCAGGCTGCTGGTCTCCCGCGCGGGCAAGGACGAACTGGCCGACTGACCTGAGCTAACCGACCGGCTAACGCGGCGGCTAGCTCGGCGACAGCGAGGCGTCAGTGGGTTTCTTTAGGTTCTTCTCCAGGGGGGAACACCAGCAGGCTCGCCGGCCGCAACCGGCCGGCTGCTGGGGGGAGGGCAGCGGTACGGCGCCTGCGACGACCAGGGGGGACGTCGTGGCGTCGTACTGCGCGCCCGGCACATCTTCTGGGGGGAACACCGATGCGTCCACTGCTGCTCGCCGTCGCGGGCGCACTTCTGCTGACCGGCTGCACGAGCGCCCCGCCCGCGCCGGCCGGACTGCCCAAGATCGGCACTGTCGCGGAGTTCGCGGCCAAGGTCAACGACGCGATGCTGGCCAAGAAGACGGCAGCGCACCACGGCGTGTTCATCGACCCGGACAGCGCCAAGTTCAGCGTGCGGGCCCAGGGCCGGCTCCGGCTGGCGCCCGGCGGGCAGGCCGACTCCTATCTCGCCGCCGAGGCGACCGCCTGGCCGTTCACCCTGGTCACCGTGCCGGAGGGCACGTTCGTCTGGTCCAAGGAGAGCGCCGAGAACAACCAGGCCCAGCCCTGGCTCCAGGTCCGCGGCGACGACGACCCCGAGCTGGCCTACACCGCCGAGCCGCTGAAGCACGGCATGTCCTGGCTGACCGAGCCGAGCAGGCAGCTCGACCTGCTGGGCCAGGTCGGCAAGCTGGACAGCGCCGCTGACGACGAGCTGAACCGCAGGCGCACGGTCAAGTACACCTTCACCGTCGACCTGCGCCGGGCCGCCGAGTCGACCACCGACCGGGCCGCCAAGGCCCGGCTGACCGACCGGGCCGACAAGGGCTGGCGCACCGCCCAGCACGAGGTCTGGCTGGACGCCGACCACCTGCCGGTGCGCTGGTGGGTGCAGCAGACCCGCGAGGGCGGCATGCCGGCCACCACGGACATCCAGTACCAGGACTGGGGCAAGCCGGTGGAGATCGCGGCCCCGCCCGCGCACCAGATCCGCTGACCCGGTCCCAAAAACCACCGAAGGACACCCCATGCGCACCACCCTGCTCGCGGCAGCCGCGAGCGCCCTCACCCTGACCACGCTGGCCGCCTGCTCCGGGGGCTCGCCCGCCGCCCAGTCCCCCGCGCCCACGTCGGCCGCGGCATCGGCGGCCAAGCTGGCCAGCCCGGCCGAGCTCGCCACCGCGGTCAACGCGGCCATGCTGGCGAAGAAGACGGTCCACCTCAGCTCCGCCGCCACTGACTCGCGCAAGCCCGCGGAAGCGCTCACGTCGAAGAGCCAGCTCCGCTTCGAGGACGGTGGCCGGGTCTCCTCCCTGATAGTCGCCGAGGACCCCGCGGGTGCTGCCACGACGGTCCTTCAGCTGCCCACGGAGTCGTTCCTGAAGAGCGCCGATCAGGAGCAGGAGACCCCCGGCAAGCCGTGGCGGCGGATCAAGGCTGACGGCGATGACGTCTTCTCGAAGGTCATGACGCCGTTCGTGGCGCGCTTCACCGAAGGTAGCGATCCGAGCCGGGGCATCGCGCACTTCGGTGCAGCCGGGCAGCTCGACGCCCCGGTCGCCGAGCAGGTCGACGGCGTGGCCGCGATCCGCTACACGATCACCGTCGACTACGCCAAGCTCGCGGCAGCCACGACCGACAAACTTGTCAAGGCGAACTACGAGTCGAAGGTCAAGCTCAACCGGAACGCGATGAAGCACGAGGTGTGGCTGGACGCGGGCAACCTGCCGCTGCGCTGGCGGGCCACCGAGATCGGCAAGGTCGAGTTCACCACCACCGTGGACGCCAAGTTCCAGGACTGGGGCAAGCCGGTGGAGATCACCGCGCCGCCTGCCGCTCAGATCGGCCAGCCCAGCTGACCAGCGAAACGGCCCGCCGCGATTCGATCGCGGCGGGCCGTTCGTCGTTGCGGGGGCTCAGCCCATGTGCGGGTACCCGGTCGCCGTCGGCGGCACGAAGGTCTCCTTGATCGAGCGCGGGCTGGTCCAGCGCAGCAGGTTCAGCACCGAACCGGCCTTGTCGTTGGTGCCGGAGCCGCGGCTGCCGCCGAAGGGCTGCTGGCCGACGACCGCGCCGGTGGGCTTGTCGTTGACGTAGAAGTTGCCGGCCGCGAAGCGCAGCGCCCGGTGCGCCTGCTCGATCGCGGTGCGGTCGGTGGCGAAGACGGCGCCGGTGAGCGCGTACGGGGTGGAGTTGTCGGCCAGCTCCAGCACCTTGGCGTAGTCGGCGTCCTCGTAGACGTGCACCGCGATGATCGGCCCGAAGTACTCGGTGGTGAACACCTCGTTCATCGGGTCGGTGCCGACCAGCACGGTGGGCTGCACGAAGTAGCCGACCGAGTCATCGCAGGTGCCGCCGGCCAGCACCTCGATGGTCGGGTCGGCGGCGGCCTTGGCCAGCGCGTCCTTGTGCTTGGCGAAGGCCCGCGCGTCGATCACCGCGCCGCCGAAGAAGCTGAAGTCGGTGACGTCGCCGTAGGTGATCTGCTTGGTCAGGTCGGCGATCTGCTCGCGCAGGCCGCCCTCCCACAGCGAACGCGGCAGGTAGGCGCGGCTGGCCGCGGAGCACTTCTGGCCCTGGTACTCGAACGCGCCGCGGACCACGCCGACGGCCACCGCGGTCGGATCGGCCGAGGGGTGCGCGACGATGAAGTCCTTGCCGCCGGTCTCGCCGACCAGGCGCGGGTAGCTGCGGTAGTTGTCCAGGTTGCCCGCGATGTTCTGCCACAGCGCCTTGAAGGTCGCGGTGGAGCCGGTGAAGTGCAGCCCGGCGAACTCGGGGTCGGTCAGCGCGACCTCGCTCACCGCGTGCCCGTCCCCGGTGACCAGGTTGATCACGCCGGCGGGCAGGCCGGCCGCCTCCAGCAGCCGCATGGTGTGGTGCGCGGCCAGCTGCTGGGTCGGCGAGGGCTTCCACACCACGGTGTTGCCCATCAGCGCCGGGGACAGCGGCAGGTTGCCGGCGATGGCGGTGAAGTTGAACGGGGTGATCGCGACGGTGAAGCCGTCCAGCGGGCGGTGGTCGAACCGGTTCCACATGCCCGGCGCGGAGATCGGCTGCTCGGCGATCAGCTGGCGGCCGAACTGCACGTTGAAGCGCAGGAAGTCGATGAACTCGCAGGCGGCGTCGATCTCGGCTTGCTGGGCCGACTTGGACTGGCCGAGGATGGTGGCCGCGTTGATGGTGTCCCGCCACGGGCCCGCGAGCAGGTCGGCGGCGCGCAGCAGCACCGCGGCCCGCTCGTCGAAGGGCAGGTCGCGCCACGCCGGGGCGGCCTCCTTGGCCGCGCGCACCGCGGCGGCCACGTCGTCCTTGGTGGCCTGCGCGGTGACGCCCAGCACGTGCTGGTGGTCGTGCGGCTGCACCACCTTGACCTGCTCGCCACCGGCCATCCGCTGCTGACCACCGATGGTCATGGTCAGTTCGAGCTGCTCGGCCTCCAGCTCGGCGATCCGCCGCTGGAGCGAGGCACGCTCGGGAGAGCCGGGCGCGTAGCCGCGAACGGGCTCGTTCACCGGGGCCGGGACGGACGTGATGGCGTCCATGGTGTGGCGCCTCCTTGCGCAGACATGGGACGGGTCGGTACGGCCCATCCTTACATCCGTACCGG
This sequence comes from Crossiella sp. CA-258035, assembly GCF_030064675.1. Classification (GTDB taxonomy): domain Bacteria; phylum Actinomycetota; class Actinomycetes; order Mycobacteriales; family Pseudonocardiaceae; genus Crossiella. Next base: position 1,020,785 of record NZ_CP116413.1, on the reverse strand, counting down.
CAGGTAACCGCCCACCAGGGCGTGAGATTGAACGCCCGGTAGCCCGTTTCAGTTACATCAGTTCCAGCAGAAAGGGCAGCTCCTGGGTGGCGTACCACTGGAGCTCGTGGTCCTCGGCCTCACCGAGCAGGAACTCCGCGTCCGGATCGCCCATGTCGGCCGCGTCCACCACGCCCGAGGCGTCCCGGACCGCGTCCTCGGCGTCGGACCCGTCCACGTGCACCGCGGCCACCGCCGACAGCGGCACCACGCCGGGCAGCTTCACCACCGCGTAGTCCAGGTCGGGCCGCAGCGTGACGCCCTCCACGTCGGCGGAGATCACCGCGCGGCGCAGCGGCGGCTTGTCCCCGTTCTCCAGCTCGGCGGCGAGCAGTCTGAGCGAGGCGCGCCCGGCCTCGGTCATCGCCGCGTACTCCAGCTCCTCGGTGTCGCCTGCCGCGTAGGACTCCCGCAGCATCGGGGTGAGCGCGAAGGCCGTCTGGCCGATCGCGGAGATCTCGCCCTGCTCCACCAGCTTGCGCAACATCGGCACCGTCGCCGGGATGTAGACCCTCATGCCGAGACCGCTCCCACAAGTTCCTCCAAGGACTCCTCGACCATGCTCGCGAGCACGTCCACATCCGACATGGCGTCCCGGTCGGCGTTGAGTCCGAAGTAGACACCGCCGTCGTAGGAGGTGACCCCGATGGACAGTGCCTGGTTCATCGCCAACGGGACGACCGGGAACATCTCCATCATCCTCGCTCCCGCGGCATACAGCGGGACCTGCGGCCCCGGCACGTTGGTCACCACCAGGTTGAAGATCCGCCGGGAGAAGGAGCTGGCCGCGCGGGCGCCCAGCGCGTGCAGGGTGGGCGGAGCGAACCCGGAGAGCCGGACCAGCGCGTCCGCGGCCACCGACTGGCCGGACTCCTGGTGCGCGCGCATGGCGTGGCTGACGTGGTGCAGCCGGACCACCGCGTTCGGCTCGCCCACCGGCAGGTCCAGCAGGTACGAGGACACCTTGTTGCCCGCCACGCCGTCGCCGGGCTCGGTCTCCCTGATCGAGAGCGGCACCATGGCGCGGATGGTGGTGGAGGAGGTGACCGCCTCGCCCCTGGAGAGCAGCCAGGTGCGCAGCGCGCCGGTCAGCACGGTGAGGATCACGTCGTTGACCGTGCCGCCGTGGCGGCGGCGCACCGCGCGGTAGTCCTCCAGCCGGGTGCGGGCCACCGCGTACCGGCGCTGGGTGCCGATCCGGGAGTTCAGCGGGCTGCCGGGGGCCGGGCGGTAGGCGGTGCCCAGCGCGGAGGCCAGGCCGCCGACCGCGTCGCCCACCTTGCGCACGGTGGCCGCGGCGTCCAGCGCGGCCGCCCGCATGTTCTCCACCAGCTCGCCCGGTCGCTGCACTATCTCGGCCATCGCGTCCAGCACCAGCTGCGCGGTGCTCGGCTCGGGCTGCGGCATCCACAGCTCCGCGTCGGCTTTGCGGGGCGAGGGCGAGACGTCCAGGATCACCTGGGTCAGGTCGATCGCGCCCGCGCCGTCCACCATCGCCTGGTGCGTCTTGGTGATCACCGCGGCCCGGTTCCTGGCCAGGCCCTCGACCAGGTAGACCTCCCACAGCGGGCGGGTGTGGTCCAGCGGCCGGGACATCAGCCTGGCGACCAGCTCGTGCAGCTGGTGCTCGCTGCCCGGCTTGGGCAGGGCGGAGCGGCGCACGTGGTAGGTGATGTCGAAGTCGGGGTCGTCGGTCCACACCGGCCGGGCCAGCCTGCCCGGCACCTGGGTGACCCGCTGCCGGTAGCGCGGCACCAGGCCGAGCCGCTGCTCGATCAGGCCGACCAGCCGGTCGTAGTCGAAGCCCGAACGCGGCCTGCGGAAGACGGCCACCCCGCCCACGTGCATGGGCGTCGTCGAGTCCTCCAGGTAGAGGAAGGACGCGTCCAGGGCAGACAACCGGTCGGGCATGTCAGCGATCCTGGCACACCCAGGGGCGGGAGCGGACCGGTGATCACATCTGCTGAACGCGTAACCTGTGCCTTCGTGCAACCTGCTGTGTCCCCGAAAGATCGGTTCGTCACCGTCTACGGCCGCAAGCCCGTGCTGGAGGCGCTGGCCGACGACCGGCTCGAGGTCGACAAGGTCATGCTCGCCGACAACGCCCGCGGTCCGGCCGCCCAGGAGATCCTGGCCGCGGCCGCCCGGCGCGGGGTGCCGGTGCAGCGGGCCACCGCGCAGCGGGTGAAGGTGCTGGCGGGCAACGGCAAACAGGACCAGGGCGTGCTGGCCGATGTGGTCGCCACCCGGATGCGCCCGCTCAGCGCCGCGCTCTCGGCCGGCCGGCTGCCCGACTCGGTGCTGCTGCTCGACGGCGTCACCACCCCGGCCAACGTGGGCATGATCCTGCGCGCGGCCACCGCGGCCGGGATCGGCGGCATCGTGGTGCCGCGCCGGGGCGTGGCCAGCATCGACCCGCTGGTGGTGAAGGCATCCGCCGGGGTGGCCTTCCACGCGCCGATCCTCAAGACGGCCACCGCCGGCGAGGCCGCGGGTGAGCTGCGCGCGGCCGGGTACCGGTTGTTCGGCATGGACGCCGGGGCCAAGGACACCCTGTTCACCGCGAACTTCCCGCGCCGGGTCGCCTTCGTCATGGGCGGGGAGACCGCGGGCCTGTCGCCGGAGGTCTCCCGGCAGGTGCACGGCTGGGTGTCGATCCCGATGGCAGGCGGGGTGGAGTCGCTGAACGTGGCCACCGCCGCGGCCGTGCTCTGCTTCGAGTTGGTCAGACGGGGATCTCACTGAGCCTGGCCTACCGTGGGGCCCGTGCGTGCGAGCCGTGAACTGCTGACCGCCCTGGTCCCGCTGGCCGTGGCCGGTGCGGTGCTGGCGGGCTGCATGAACGTCATCCCCGGCACCGCGGAGCTGCCGGACAACATCGCGCTCTCCCCCACCAACCGCACCGGCACCCCCACCGAGCGGGCGCCGGCGGGCTCGGTGTCGCCGCAGACGCTGGGCTCGGTGCCGCTGGTGACCGGGGTGGTCGCGGACGAGTGCCTGCTCACCGCGGACGAGTTCACCACCATGATCGACAAGCCCACCCGGACCGGCCGCAACGCCGTGGTCGAGCTGGAGGGCCAGGGCCCGGCGCGCAGCTGCTACTACGACGCCGCCGACGGCGACCGGTACAGCGGCTGGATCAACATCTACGGCTCGGCCGGTCCCAGCACCCCCGACCTGATCAACCGGATCAACCAGAACGTGCTGATCAGCCGCAAGCTGGAGGGCGTCGGCCTGTCCGCGGTCTACCACCCGGCTGCGCAGATCCCCGACGGCGGCACGATCTACGTGGCCACCGAGAAGTACCTGGTGGAGATCAGGCTGAAGACGGTCATCGCCGAGGACCAGAAGCTCATCGACGCGGCCAAGGCGGCTCTCGGTCGCCTACCCGCCTAGCTTCCGCTCGAACAGGGTCTCCAGCTCCGCCACGGTGCTGGCCACGGTGGTGTGGTGCACGCCGACCATGCCGGTGGCCGCGGCCGCGCGCACGTTGACCCGCAGGTCGTCCACGAACACGCACTGACCGGGCGCGAGCCCCAGCCGGTCCGCGGTCAGCCGGTAGACCCGCTCGTCCGGTTTGGCGATGCCCACCTCGCCGGAGAGCACCATGGTGTCGAACAGCGCGCCGAACGGGCTGTCCGGATCCGGCCCCGGCCCCTCGGCGTTGGACAGCAAGGCGGTCCGCAGCCCGGCCGCCTTCGCCCTGCGCAGCACGCCGAAGAGCGGGGGTTCGGCGGCGGCGGGGTCGTCGCCCCAGTCGGTGAGCACGCCGCCGTAATCGACGAGCAGTGCGACAAGGTCCACGCCGGTCACCCTAAATCACCTTGCCGGGTGCTCCCGGTATCCCGGGTCGCCGGGTCCGCTCTGTTCGGCATGCGATGCGAGCAACTGCCGCGGCCCCGGCTGCACCGGCTGGACCGGGTGATCCCGGCGCCCCGCTTCCACGACGCGAGCCAGCTGGCCCTCGACCTGTGGCGGCCCGCGCCTCCGCCGCCGGATCCCCGGCGGGAGATGGTGTGGCGGTTGTTCGTGGTGGCGCTGGAGGTGCTGGGCGGGCACCGGCCGCTGTGGCAGCTGCGGCCGATGGTGAACCGGCGGGTGTTCGAGGCGTTCCTGGCCCGGCCGCACCGGGGCCCGGTGAGCTACCGGCTGCGGACGGTGCACGTGAGCTCACCGGTGTGGCAGGTGATCGAGGCCAACGGGACGGCGGCCGGCGGCGGGCGGGTGCGGGCGATCGCGGGGCGGCTGGAGCGGCGCGGGGAGGAGTGGCTGGCCACCGCGCTGGCGTTGTTGTGAGGAAGACGAACGCGGCACCCGGTCCTGGTGGGGACCGGGTGCCGCGTGCGGTTCGGGTCAGCGCCTGCCGGGCCGGTCGGCCGCGGTCGCGGCCTGCCGGCGTCGGCCGGGCGTTACCGGCGGCGCTTCTTGTTGGCGGCGCGGGCGGCGGCGCGGCGCTCGCGCCGGGTGCCGCCCTGGTCGTCGTCCTCGGCGTCGCCGTGGGACTCCACGCCGCCGTCCTCGGCCGGGCCGGAGTAGGTCAGGTGCTGCTGGCCGGGGCCGCCGAGTCCCTTGCCGCGCAGCGCGGGCGGGATCTGATTGCCCGCGTCGAGCTGGCTCATCGCGGGACCGGCCGGCGCCTCCATCGGCTGGATGACCGGCAGGATGGTGGTCGGCGGGCCGTTGTCGATCTCGGGCTCCGGCTGCTCGGGAGCCTCCTCCGGCTCCACCGCCTCGACCTGCAGGTTGAACAGGAAGCCGACCGACTCCTCCTTCAACGCGTCCAGCATCGCGTTGAACATGTCGAAGCCCTCGCGCTGGTACTCGATCAGCGGGTCGCGCTGGGCCATCGCACGCAGGCCGATGCCCTCCTTGAGGTAGTCCATCTCGTAGAGGTGCTCGCGCCACTTGCGGTCCAGCACCGACAGCAGCACCCGGCGCTCCAGCTCGCGCATCGCGCCCTCGCCGACCCGGCTGTCGATGTCGGCCTCGCGCTCGCGGTAGGCCTTGAGGATGTCGTCGACGACCAGCTGGGTCAGCTTCTCCTTGTCGAGGTCCTCTTCCTCCTCGAGGATCTGCTTCCAGTCCAGCGAGATCGGGTACAGCGTCTTCAGCGCCGTCCACAGCTGCTCGAGGTCCCAGTCCTCGGAGTAGCCGCCGGAGGTGGCGCCCTCGACGTAGGCGGTCGCCGTGTCGGTGATCATGTTGGTGATCTGCTCCTGGAGGTCCTCGCCCTCCAGCACCCGGCGGCGCTCGGCGTAGATCACCGTGCGCTGCTTGTTCATGACCTCGTCGTACTTGAGGACGTTCTTGCGGATCTCGAAGTTCTGCTGCTCGACCTGGGTCTGCGCGCTCTGGATGGCCTTGCTGACCATCTTCGCCTCGATCGGCACGTCCTCCGGCACCTTCAGCCTGGTCATCACCATCTCGACCATGCTGGCGTTGAACCGCCGCATCAGCTCATCGCCCAGCGACAGGTAGAACCGGGACTCGCCGGGGTCGCCCTGACGGCCGGAGCGGCCGCGCAGCTGGTTGTCGATGCGCCGGGACTCGTGCCGCTCGGTGCCCAGCACGTACAGCCCGCCCACGTCGCGGACCTCCTCGGCCTCGGCCTTGACGGCCTCCTTGGCCTCCTCGACCGCCTGCGGGTAGAGCTTGTCGTACTCCTCCGGCGTGGTCACGGGGTCCAGGCCGCGGGCGCGCAGCTCCATGTCGGCCATGAACTCGGGGTTGCCACCGAGCATGATGTCGGTGCCTCGACCGGCCATGTTGGTGGCCACCGTGACCGCGCCCTTGTGCCCGGCGAGGGCGATGATCGCCGCCTCCCGCTCGTGGTGCTTGGCGTTGAGCACCTCGTGCGGGATGCCCTTCTTCACCAGCAGCTTGGACAGGTACTCCGAGCGCTCCACCGAGGTGGTGCCGACCAGCACCGGCTGGCCCTTCTCGTGCCGCTCGGCGATGTCCTCGGCGACCGCCTCGAACTTGGCCGCCTCGGTCTTGTAGATCAGGTCGCCCTGGTCCTTGCGCTGCATCGGCCGGTTGGTCGGGATGGGCACCACGCCGAGCTTGTAGATCTGGTGCAGCTCGGCCGCCTCGGTCTGGGCGGTGCCGGTCATGCCGGAGAGCTTGTCGTAGAGGCGGAAGTAGTTCTGCAGGGTGATCGTGGCCAGGGTCTGGTTCTCGGCCTTGATCTCCACCTTCTCCTTGGCCTCGATGGCCTGGTGCATGCCCTCGTTGTAGCGGCGACCGGCCAGCACGCGGCCGGTGAACTCGTCCACGATCAGGACCTCGCCGTCGCGGACGATGTAGTCCTTGTCGCGCAGGAAGAGTTCCTTGGCCTTGATCGCGTTGTTGAGGTAGCCCACCAGCGGGGTGTTGGCCGCCTCGTACAGGTTCTCGATGCCCAGCTGGTCCTCGACGAAGGTGACGCCCTCCTCCGAGACGCCGACGGTGCGCTTGCGCTCGTCGACCTCGTAGTGCACGTCCTTCTTCATCAGCGGGATGATCCGGGCGAACTCCTGGTACCAGCGCGAGGACTGGTCAGCCGGGCCGGAGATGATCAGCGGCGTCCTGGCCTCGTCGACCAGGATGGAGTCCACCTCGTCGACGATGGCGTAGTTGTGGCCGCGCTGGACGCACTCCTCCAGGCTCCAGGCCATGTTGTCGCGCAGGTAGTCGAAGCCGAACTCGTTGTTCGTGCCGTAGGTGATGTCCGCGTGGTAGGCGGTCCGGCGCTGGTCCGGGGTCATCGAGGACAGGATCGCGCCGACCTCCAGGCCGAGGAAGCGGTGCACGCGGCCCATCCACTCCGCGTCGCGCTTGGCCAGGTAGTCGTTGACCGTGACCACGTGCACGCCCTTGCCCGCGATGGCGTTGAGATAGGCGGGTGGCACACAGGTCAGGGTCTTGCCCTCACCGGTCTTCATCTCCGAGATCTGGCCGAGGTGCAGCGCCGCGCCGCCCATGAGCTGGACGGTGTAGTGCCGTTGGCCGAGCACCCGCTTGGCTGCTTCCCGGGCGACCGCGAAGGCCTCCGGGAGCAGCTCGTCCAGGGACTCGCCGTCGGCGTGGCGTTTTTTGAACTCCTCGGTCTTCCCCCGCAGCTCGGCATCGGACAGGTCGACGACATCGTCCTCCAGGGAGTCGATGTGCGTCGCGATCGAGCGGAGCCGCTTGAGCGTCTTGCCTTCGCCGGCGCGGAGCAGTCGGGACAGGACCATCCGAGGTCGACCTCACTAGCTGATCGGATGCGCCCCTGGACAGGACGCCTTGACGTCATCGTAGGCAACCAGCCAACACCGGCTGCCATGAACTCCAGAAAACCAGAAACCCGGCAGCCTGCCCAGAGTGCGGCAATACGGTGTTCGACGACCTCCGCCCGTCGGTAGACAACGGACGGCCCCCGTGCGGCGTTCAGCCGAACGGGGGCCATCGGATGGCTAGCGGGATCGGGGAGGGAGGTCAGGCGAGGCGGATGACGCCGTAGTCGAAGCCGCGACGGCGGTAGACGACGCTCGGTCGTCCGCTGTCGGCGCAGGCGAACAGGTAGAAGTCGTGTCCGACCAGTTCCATCTCGTAGAGGGCCTGGTCGACGGTCATGGGCTTGGCCGGGTGCTCCTTTTCCCTGACCACGCGTCCGGGCAGGTACTCCTCGTACTGGTCGCTGTCCCAGCGCTGCTCAGGCACCTGGGCGTCGCCGGAGGGGAGGTCGGTGGCCTCCAGCAGCGCGGTCCTGGACCGCTGCGCCTGGCCGTTTCCGGCGGAATGGTCGATCTCGTGCACGAGGGTGGCGGCAGTGGCCGCGGTCGCCTCGGCCACGGACTTCGGGGCGTGCCTGCCGTGGTGCACACGGCGGCGGTCGTGGGCTTTGCGGAGCCTGCCTTCCAGCTTGCTGACGGCGGCGTCGAGGGCGGCGTAGAAGTCGCCCGCGCATGCTTCGGCCCGGATGACAGGGCCTCGACCCTTACCGGTAATCTCTACCCGCTGGCAGTTCTTCATCTGCCTGCGGTTGGGCTCGTGGAAGAGCTCGACGTCGAAGCTGATAACTTTCCTGTCGTAACGTCCGAGCCGGGAGAGCTTGTCGGTCACGTGCTCCCGGTAGTGATCAGGCACCTCGACGTTACGGCCCTTGACGACGATGTCCATACACGACCTCCCTTGCGTCGCGCGGTGTTGCCAGAAAAGCGGTCATTGCGGCGCCGATAACTGACGGAGGTTGTCAGCTCCCTGCCGGCGCCAGGTCCATGGGCTGTTCGCCTCCTCCCCAAGCCCGGAGTCGCTGATAGCGGAGCACGTTAGCCCTGGTTCCCCGAAGGCAACAGCCCCCTGTACGGAGGACGTCAATCCCCCGCACGCCGTGACTGTGCGCGACCAAACAGGGGCCAGAGCTGGCCAGCGGTGGTGCTCGAAGATCACCCAGGTGATCGTCAAACCCTCCTCACCATCACTCGATCGGGGGATGGGATTGCAGACCGTTGTCTGAAGTCCCAGTGCTCCGAACGGGGGGTTCCTCGGGCTCATACCCGGCAAACGGCTCAGCCCGTCCATAGGTTCCGCGACCCTCCGACCTGCTGGTTTTTCTCAGTGTTTTCTTGGGGTCCAGCTCTGGTTCAAGGCGACCGGGCGGTCCGGTCAGGGCGAGCAGCCCGGTCACCCGCAACCCCGCGGCGCGCAGCACCCCGGTGCAGACGGCCGCGGTCGCGCCGGTGGTGACAACGTCGTCAACGAGCAGCACCGGCGTGCCTGGCGGCGGGGACCATCGCCCGCTCAGGTGTACCCGGTTCCGCAGGTTGGCCAACCGCTCATCCGGCCTGAGCCCAACAGAGTCTGTGGCCGTCCTGTCGAGCCCCAGGATGGGGAGTGCGCTCGCTCGTTCGAGGTGTGCGGCGATGCTCGCGGTGAGCCTGAGCATGTGCGAGCCACCCCTTGCCCTGGCCGCGGCCCTCCTGGAGGGTGCGGGCACCAGCCACCAGTGGCCGCCGGAATCCGGGCTGCCGCGGGGCAGCCGGGGCACCGCGGCGGCCAGCGCGGCCCCCAGTCCGGCGGCCAGGTCGCGTCTGCGGCGTTCCTTGTAGGCCAGCACGGTGGCCCTGGCCGGGCCGGAATATTCCGCCACCACGTGCACGGGCGGCAGCCGGGGCAGGCCGAGCCGCACCCGGTACAGCCCGGCGAAGCGGGCCCGGCAGGGCAGGCACCACGGCGTGCCGGTGCGGCGGCAGCCCGCGCACACGCGGGGCAGCAGGAGGTCGAGCAGGGCGGTGAGCACCCGTTCAGCCTGCGCCAGATCACGGCTCCGTGGGGCGCGCTGTCCACAGGGCGCGAGTTGTCCCCAAACTGCAGGTCAGCCGGGGTAGAACGGGACCACGTCGAAGGGCAGGCTCGGCGAGACCTGGCTCCACAGCTCATCCGGCCCCTGGGACTGCCACAGCCCGCGCCGGTCCGCGACCACGATGTTGCGGCCGGGCGCGGCGGTGATCGCGGTGAACCCGGGTGAGAGGTTGGTGGACTGGAACCGTTCCCAGGACTGCCCGTCGGCCTGCACCCGCAGCACCTGACCGGAGGTCCCGCCGGTGGCCACCACCATCTGGTCGGCCTGCCACCAGTCCACGCCGACCACGTTGGGCAGCGCCCCGGCGGCCACCTGGCGGACCGCACGGATCGCGGTGGTCTCGCCCTCCTTGACCACCGAGCCGACCAGCAGCCTGCCGTCCACCACCGCCGCGATCCGGATGCCGTCCCTGGACAGCCGCAGGTCGGTGACCGGCCCCAGCTTGGTCAGCTCGTCCGCGCTGACCCGCTGCGGCTTCCACACCCCGCCGGACTCCACCACCCGCATGACCGTGCTGTGGTCGGCCACCGTCCACAGCTCAGGGCCCTCCGGCCGCCAGGTCGGCCTGGTCAGCTCGCCGGCCGGCAGGCTCACCTGGCGCAGCGCGGTCGGCGCGCCCACCCGCAGCGCCACGTTGTCGCCGGAGCGGGCCACCACGGCCAGCCGGTCCCCCTTGGGCGACTGGGCCGCGGTCACCACGGACAGCTCGCCGCTGCCCGCCGGGCCGGGGAACGGCTCGCCGCCGGGCAGGTACCGGACCGCGCCGTTGACCACGGCCAGGTAGTTGGTCTCCGGGCTCAGCGTGAAGTTGTGCTCGTACTTGGACACGTCGCCAGGGCGCCACTCCTGCTTGTCCGGGATCATGGACACGCCGTCGCTCTGCAGCTTGATCCGGTTGTTGGACACCGACTGCAGGGACAGCACCACCTGCGCGGCGACCAGCTGCCGGTCCTCCTTGGACACCTCGTTGAGCCCGGTCAGGTTGACCGACATCGCGCCGTGGTTGTCCTCGGTGACGTTGGTGTCCAGGTTCACCCCGCCGGGCAGCGCGCTGCGCACGGCGTTGCGCAGCGCCGCCGAGGGCCCGCCGATCAGCAGTTCCATGGTGCGCTGCGGCAGGGTGTTGTTCGGGCGCAGCGGCAGGTAGCGGGCGTCCCGGACGATCGAGGTGCCGCTGGGGTCGAAGAAGGCCAGCCGGACCTGCTTGTAGTTGGCGTCCATGTCGGTGCGGGCGACCAGGATCTCCGCCGGCGGCTCCTGGATCCGCCACTGCCCGTCCTTCTGCTTGGCCACCTTCACCGGCAGTTCGAGGTCCAGTGGCTCCTGGCCGGGCACGAAGGCGTTGTCCGTGCCGAGCTGACCGATCCGGCGGCCGCGCACGGTCACCGTCTGGGTGTCGCCGACCCCGCCGTCGGTGGTCACCTGGGTGTTGAAGTTGTCCTCGATGACGGTCAGCTGCCGGTTGGCGTCCCAGGACTTGTCCAGCGGCGGCACCAGGTACTGCCTGGCCTCGGCCCTGCTGCCCTCCGGCTTGCCGGAGGCGCCGATGAAGTTGCGGACCAGGTTGGCCGGGTCCTCCCCGCCCTGCGGGCCGGCCGGCGCGGAGGTGCGGGTGGTGTCCCCGGAGGCGGTGCTGATCGGTTTGGGCGCGGTGTACTCGGGGATGGCGGCGCAGCCGGTGCTCAGCAGCACGCCGCCGATGGCGCACAGCGCCAGCAGTCGCCGGGTCATTCGCGCTGGTCCTCGTCTCCTCCGGGGCCCAAGGCCACCGCGACCGCCCGCGGACGGCCGCCGCCGGGCAGCGGCGGGGGCAGTGGCAGCGGGCTGCCGCTGTGCAGCTCGATGTCCTGCCTGCGGGGCAGCGTCAGCCGGAAGCAGGCGCCCTCGCCCAGCTCACCCCACGCCTCCAGTCTGCCACCGTGCAGGTGCGCGTCCTCGATGCTGATCGACAACCCGAGTCCGGTTCCGCCGGTCTGCCGGTCCCGCGAGGGGTCGGCGCGCCAGAAGCGGGTGAACACCAACTCGGCCTCGCCCGGCCGCAGGCCGACCCCGAAGTCCCGCACGGTGAAGGCGATCGCGTTCCGGTCCGCGGCCAGCTGCAGCTGGACCGGGCGGCCCTCGCCGTGGTCGATCGCGTTGGCCAGCAGGTTGCGCAGGATGCGTTCCAGCCTGCGCGCGTCCACCTCGGCGGTGACCTCCTCGGCAGGCAGGTACAGCTCGACCGGCACGCCGGCCTTGCCGGAGATCACCCGGACCGAGTCGACCGCGCGCTGCACGATGCTGCGCACGTCCATGGCGTCCACGGACAGGTCGGCGACCCCGGCGTCCAGTCGGCTGATCTCCAGCAGGTCGGCCAGCAGCGCCTCGAACCGGTCCAGTTCGGCGACCAGCAGCTCGGTGGAGCGGGCCAGGCCCTGCGGGAACTGCTCGCGGGAGGCGTGCAGCACGTCGGCGGCCATCCGGACCGTGGTCAGCGGGGTGCGCAGCTCGTGCGAGACGTCGGAGGTGAACCGGCGCTGGAGCTGGCCGAACTCCTCCAGCTGCTGGATCTGGCGTTGCAGGCTGGCGGCCATCTCGTTGAAGGAGTCGGCCAGCCTGGCCACGTCGTCCTCGCCGATGGCGTGCATGCGCTCGTCCAGCTTGCCGTCGGCGAAGCGCTCGGCGACCTCGGCGGCCTGCCGCACCGGGCGGACCACCTGCCTGGTCACCAGGTTGGTGATGCCGGCCAGCAGGAACAGCAGCACCAGGCCGCCGATGCCCAGGGTGGACTGCACCACCGCGACGGTGCGCTGCTCGGCGGTGAGCGGGAAGAGCAGGTAGAGCTGGAGCGCGCGGCCCGCGCTGGCCACCGGCAGGCCGACCACGAGCAGGGTGACCCGGCCGGAGTCCCTGGCCACCGTGGTGATCTGGGTGGCCTTGCGGTCCTGCTGGACGTCGTTGCGCAGCTGGGTGGGCACGTCGTTGATCTGCCCGGCGTAGGCGGGCCTGGCGCCCGGCGCGACCGGTCCGGCGCCGTCGACCAGCACCGGCTCGAACGCGCCGGCGGCCGGGTTGGCCACGTCGCGTTCCAGCGAGGGGCTGGTCAGCTTGGTCAGCGCGCTGGCCAGCCGCTGCCCGAGCAGCTCGGTGTTGGCCGGGTCGACCGCCAGCAGCTCCCGCTGCACCACCTCGGCGCTGCGGAAGGCCTGCGCGATCGCCGCGCTCTCCTTGGCGTTCATCAGCCGGTCGGTGACCTGGGTCTGGAGCACGATGCCCAGCACGAACACCACGGCGGAGGACAGCGCGAGGGTACTCACCACGACCCGCAGCTGCAGCGAACGTCGCCACAGCGCGGCGAAGGCCAGCCAGCGTCGCCGACCCTGGTACGCCAGGCGCTTGCACCTGCGGACCAGGGTCGGGAACCGACGTTGGAGGACCGTCACGACCGTCCACACAGGACGGTCACGGCGGCACGCCTCACGGCGGACCGGCCTTGTACCCCACGCCGCGGACGGTCAGCACGACCTCCGGGCGTTCCGGGTCCTTCTCCACCTTCGAGCGCAGTCGCTGGACGTGCACGTTCACCAGCCTGGTGTCCGCCGCGTGCCGATAACCCCACACCTGTTCCAGGAGCACCTCGCGGGTGAACACCTGGCGCGGCTTGCGGGCCAGCGCGACCAACAGGTCGAACTCCAGCGGGGTCAGCTGGATGGCCTTCCCCTCCCTGGTGACCTCGTGGCCTGGCACGTCGATGGTCAGATCGCCGATGGAGAGCACCTCGGCCGGCTCGGCCTCGGTCCTGCGAAGCCTGGCCCGGATCCGGGCGACCAGCTCCTTCGGCTTGAACGGCTTCACCACGTAGTCGTCGGCCCCGGACTCCAGGCCGAGCACGATGTCCACGGTGTCGCTCTTGGCTGTGAGCATGACGATGGGGATGCCCGACTCGGACCTGATGGCCTTGCAGACATCGATGCCGTTCATTCCTGGCAGCATCAGGTCCAGCAGGACAAGGTCCGGTTTGAGCTCGCGGAGTGCGGGCAGTGCCCGCGTCCCGTCCCCGACGACGGCGGTGTCGAAGCCTTCCCCGCGGAGCACGATGGTCAACATCTCCGCCAGCGCAGGGTCGTCATCCACCACGAGTACGCGCGCCTTCATTGGCCACATGTTTCCACTGCCCGCTACCCGGGTGCGAACCACCCGTTGACCATTGCCGCCGTTTGCAGACCCGTTCGTTATCGATCGACCCCCTGACAGGCCGATCGACTGCCCGATCGGACGGTTACCCAGAGTTATTCGCGTGTGCCTGTCCATCACGACCTCCCGCCCGACGGGCACGGCACCATTGCCGCTCACCGCCTACAGCGCTCGCCCATTGCCCCGCGTTACCGATTTGCGACCAATCGAGTCAACTTTGTCAACCCTTCAGGGAGTAAGTTGAAGATTGAACTACCAGTGGAGGGAACTCTGATGGCCATCCGGCGTCTCAACCATGCAGTCCTCTACGTCCGCGACGTGACCCGCAGCCAGGCCTTCTACCAGGACGTACTCGGTTTCCGAGTGGTGCACCAGCTCCCTGGCGCGGCCTTCCTGCAGGCACCCGAGTCGGACAACGACCACGACCTGGGCCTGTTCCAGATCGGCGACCACGCCGGCCCGTCCACCGCGGGCCGCACCAGCGTGGGCCTCTACCACCTGGCCTGGTCGGTGAACACGCTGACCGAACTGGCCGACTACGCGGAGCGCCTGCGCGCGGCAGGAGCCCTGGTCGGCGCCTCGGACCACATCACCACCAAGGCCCTCTACGCCAAGGACCCGGACGGCCTGGAGTTCGAGGTCTCCTGGCTGGTCCCCCTGGCCAAGGTCACCGAGGACATGCGAGCCCACCCCAAAACCCTCCCCCTGGACCTGGACCAGGAAATCACCCGATGGGGTGGCGACCTGGTAGGCGCGCTCTAGCGGGAGCGAGGGGCGAGGGCAGGGCCAGGGCTGAACGGGACCGGGCCAGGGCCGCGCGGAGCAGCACCGGGGCACGGCTCGCGAAAGATCGCCAGCGACAACTTGCCGCGTTGGGAGGCGTGGCGCGCCAGCGACACGCCGGGCCCTTTGACCAGCGACGGGCTTGATTTTTTCGCGTCGTGCGTTCGTGACCCCGGCACTCCGAAGCTTGCTTCGCGTGTGCCGGGGTCACGAACGCACGACATAAGGAGCGAAAAAATCCCGCGCGCGGAGCGCGCCAATGTGACAGTCCAGCTACAGCACGCGAGCACCCAGCTCCGCGATGTCCATCGACCCCACCCCATCAACCACGTGCCAGTCGGCAAGCCAGTGCTCAGCCGCCAGCTGCTGGTAAACCTTCGCGCACCGAGCCTGCAACCCCGCATCCGTCTCATACGAGTCGCGAGCCCGGTCCGCCTCAACCGCCTCCCGCTGCACCGCCCGCGCGGCCGCCACCTCAACCGGCACCTGCAACAACAGGTGCAGATCCGGCACCGGCACCCCGAACCGCCGGATCTCCAGGTCATAAGCCCAGCCAACGAACTCGCCATGCGCGTCCTGGTGCAGCCGAGCAGCACAGTAAGCCGCGTTGGAAGCGACGTACCGATCCAGCAGCACCACGTCATGCGTGGCCAGATCAGCCCGCAGCGAGTCAGCGGCACCCCGCCGGTCCAGCGCGTACAGCACAGCCATCGCGTAGACCGAATCCACGGTGTCCCCGAGCCGCCCCTGCAGGGCGTCGCGGACCAGGTCGGCGTGCACGTCCTCGCCGTAGCGGGGGAAAGCGCGCCGGGCGACGGTCTTGCCGCGCTGGCGCAGTTCCGCGGTGAGCGCGTCGGCGAGCGTTCGCTTGCCCGCGCCGTCCAGACCCTCGATGACCACCAGTCGACCCACGTCGTCATCTAACCCGACGAAGGAGTGAGTCCCGTGGGGCGGGGGCTTCCGGGCAACGCCCGCCCCACGGGGCTCCGGTGCTCCTACGCGCTGCGGCGCAGGAACACCGAGCCGAACCCGATCACCAGCAGGGAGCCCAGCAGGACGAGGACCAGCGGCAGGGAGCTGCCCTCGTCCGCAGGGGCGGCGTAGCCGTAACCACCGGCGTTGCCGCGCTGGGCGTAGTTCGAGCCGGCCTGCTTGTCGCCGTACTTGGTGGCGACGGCGCGCTGGTAGTCGGCGACGGAGACGGTCGCGCCGTCGCCGTCGAGGCGGCGGACGGTGTCGCCGTGCACCGCGTACCAGGCGTTGATCTGCGGTTCCTGCAACAGGTACGCGCCCGGTGGCAGCTTGGCGGCGAGCTGGCGCTCGCGGTCACCGGAGGCGATGTTGCCGACCTGCCAGGCGCCGCGCTCGTCGCGCACCGTCCACAACGTCGCGCTCGCGCCACCCGCGCCGGTGGCGGGCACCGCGACGTAGGCCAGCGAGCCCGGCGCGGCGCTCTTGCCCGCGACGAAGTCCTTGGCCAGCTGGTAGACCGGCACCGGCTGCGGGGCGACCGCGATCTCGGCGTCCAGGCCGGGCGCGCCGCCGGTGGAGGACAGCCCACCGGTGGAGGAGCCCGAGGGATCGGCCTGGAAGAACTTGCCGAGGGTGGCCCGGTTGGCCGGGTCCGCCGCGACCTGGGCCGCCGCGGCCAGGTCCTGGGCCGAGGGCTCGTTCGCCGCCGGCGCCGCGCTGGCGCCCCAGCCGTTGGCCAGCAGCAGGCCGGCGCCCAGTGCCGCGGTCACGAGCGTCCTGGTGATCCCGCGCATCGCGCTCACCTCCTGATCCCGGTCAGCGTGTGCGTCCAGGTGAAGCTCGAGTTGTTGCGGTAGTAGTTGTAGGTGGCCCAGTTGTAGCGGCTGCTGGACTGCCACGGGTCGCCCCAGTAGACCCAGCTCTTGGTGGTGTCGTAGCCGTAGAGCACGTGCATGTGGCCACCGCCGGACTGCCAGCCGATCCGGGTCTCGACGGGCTGGTCGGCCGCGGTCTGCTGCTGGATGGTGGCGTAGCTGAGCGTGTTGCTCAGGTACTGGCCGGGGTTGGTGAAGTTCAGCTTGCGCAGCGCGTTCTGCGCCTCGCCGAGGTGGGCCTGGTCGTTGGGGCAGGCGGAGCTGGTGGCGCGGTTCTTGGCCAGCGCGCAGAAGTGGTTCTGGCTGACGCTGACGCCGTGCCAGGCCGCGATGGTGTTGCCCGCGGCGGCCCAGCACCAGTTGGTCTTCTCCTGGGCCTGCATGGTGATGTTGACTCGATACGCCGCCGGCAGAGCCGCTGCGGTGCGTGTGTCTGCGGCAGGCAGGGCCGCGGCGCTCTGGGTGTGTGCTGCCTGTTCGATGGTGGCCGGAGCGGCGAACGCTCCTGGGACGGGGACGAGCAGCCAGCTGGCCAGCACCGCGGCCATGCCGGCCACGGCTCTGCGCAGTTCGGACCTCCGTGACACGGTGGTCTTCTCCTCTCGCCGGTCCACCCGGTGACCGCACGCCGCAGGGTTGGCGCGGGCAGCTCGGGCGGTGGTTGCGGAAGAGTCCGGCGCAAACGGTTGGGCGACAACCGACGGAGGTTGGTCTGGCCGACCGGGCAGGACCGTTCCGGGGTGGACGATGTAGCGCGAACGAGGGAACTGCTGGCCTGACCTGCCTTGTTGGCGGTTGGATCACACTCGGTCGAGTGGTTACCGTGAACGTTCACAGCCCGTTCACAGGGCGTGAAAATCGCGGGCGGAAGGTGAGTGGCATGGTCTCCGACGTCCCAGAGGGTCTCGCCGACGCGCTGCGCTACGGCCCGTTCCACCGCGCCCTGCGGGAGTCCATCAGCTGCCGCGGCCTGTCCCTGGCCCGGCTCACCGCGCACCTGCGCCGCCTGGGCATCAGCACCGGCCAGTCCACCCTGAGCTACTGGCAGCGCGGCCTGCGCCACCCCGAGGTGCCCGGCTCGCTGCCCACGGTGCGCGCGCTGGAGACGGTGCTCCGGCTGCCCTCGGACTCACTGGTGGTGCTGCTCGGCCCGCAGCACCGGCCACCGGGCGCGGACCGGGAGAAGCTGACCTCCTTCGCCGATCTGGTGGAGGTCGGCAAGATCACCGCGGACCTGTTGGAGGAGCTGGACGCCGCGCCGGAGGTGCACCGGTGCAACACCGCGATGCGGGTCCGGATGGTGCACGAGGTGGTGGCCTTCGGCCAGGACCGGGTGCAGCGCGCCGTGCGGTCGAAACTGGTGGTCAGGGCGGTGCAGCCGGGGCCGTACCGGTATCTGGCGGTATATCACGGCGATGACGGCGCGGACATGACGCAGGTGACCGTGCGGGCCGAGGAGGGCTGCCGGATCGGCCGGGTCCGCTGGCGGGACGGCGGTCCGGGCGCGCTGGCCATCGAGCTGCTGTTCGACCGGCGGCTGGCCGAGGGCGAGACGCACGTCTTCGAGTACTCGGTGCTGGACGGGACCGGGGCCGAGTCGCCCGGCTACCACCGGATGCTGCGCACGCACTGCGGCGCGTACCTGCTGCAGCTGAGCTTCCACCGCAAGGCGCTGCCCGCCCGGTGCGTGCGCCGGGTGCTGGCCAGGGAGGACGCGGTGCCTGCGGAGTCGGAGGAGCTGGTGTGCGCGGATGCCAGGGTGAGCGCGTTCTTCGCCGACGCGGGGCCGGGACTGGCCGGGATCGCGGTGGACTGGCGCTGAAAAAAGCCAGGCCGCAACGCACGTCCGGTGGAATCAGGCTGGCCGGTCTGGACAGCGGACGCCCTGGCCAGCCCATACTCGCCGGGGGAACTCGGCAAGGGGACGTCATGCGACTGACACCGGAAAGCTCGTGCCCGAACAGCACCAAGGGGCACACGTACAAGATCGTCAAGGGCGAGTGGACCTGCACCAACTGCGGGCACCGGCTGTGAAACGACGGCGGGCCCGCCCCGAAGGACGAGCCCGCCGTGAAGAACCCGAACTGACCGGCAGGATCAGTAGCGGTAGTGCTCCAGCTTGTACGGGCCCTCGACGTCCACGTTGATGTACTCGGCCTGCTCCTTGGTGAGCTTGGTCAGCTCGCCACCGAGGGCCTCGAGGTGGATCTTGGCGACCTTCTCGTCCAGTGCCTTCGGCAGGCGGAAGACCTCCTTGTCGTACTCCTCGTTCTTGGTGAACAGCTCGATCTGCGCGATCACCTGGTTGGAGAAGGAGTTCGACATGACGAAGCTCGGGTGGCCGGTGGCGTTGCCCAGGTTCATCAGGCGGCCCTCGGAGAGCACGATGACCGTGCGGCCGGAGGGGAAGCGCCACTCGTCGACCTGCGGCTTGATGTTGGTGCGGTGGATGCCGGGGTAGCGCTGCAGCCCGGCCATGTCGATCTCGTTGTCGAAGTGGCCGATGTTCGCCACGATCGCCTGGTGCTTCATCCGGGCCATGTGCTCGACGAGCAGCACGTCCTTGTTGCCGGTGGCGGTGATGATGATGTCCGCCTGGTCGACCAGCTTGTCGATGGTGCCGACCTGGTAACCGTCCATCGCCGCCTGCAGGCCACAGATCGGGTCGATCTCGGCCACGATCACCCGGGCGCCCTGGCCGCGAAGGGACTCGGCGCAGCCCTTGCCGACGTCGCCGTAGCCCGCGACGAGCGCGACCTTGCCGCCGATGAGCACGTCGGTGGCCCGGTTGAGGCCGTCGATCAGCGAGTGGCGGCAGCCGTAGCGGTTGTCGAACTTCGACTTGGTGACCGAGTCGTTGACGTTGATCGCGGGGAAGAGCAGCTGACCCGCCTCGGCCAGCTGGTACAGGCGCAGCACGCCGGTGGTGGTCTCCTCGGTGACGCCGAGGATGCCCTCACCGATCTTGGTCCAGCGGTTGTCGGACTCCTTGAGGGACTGCCGCAGCAGCTCCAGGAAGACCTGCCACTCCTCCGGGTCGTCGGCCTCGGTGTTGGGCACCACGCCGTTCTTCTCGAACTCGGTGCCCTTGTGCACCAGCATGGTGGCGTCGCCGCCGTCGTCCAGGATCATGTTCGGGCCCTGGCCGTCGGCGAAGTCGAAGAGCTGGCGGGTGCACCACCAGTACTCCTCCAGGGTCTCGCCCTTCCACGCGAACACCGGGACGCCCTTGGGCTCCTCCTCGGTGCCGTGCGGGCCGACGACGACCGCGGCCGCGGCGTGGTCCTGGGTGGAGAAGATGTTGCAGGAGACCCAGCGCACCTCCGCACCCAGCGACACCAGGGTCTCGATGAGCACCGCGGTCTGCACGGTCATGTGCAGCGAGCCGGCGATCCGCGCGCCACGCAGCGGGTAGACCTCCGCGTACTCACGGCGCAGCGCCATCAGGCCCGGCATCTCGTGTTCGGCCAGGCGGATCTCCTTGCGGCCGAACTCGGCCAGCGAAAGATCGGCTACCGCGAAGTCGATGCCATTACGGGTCTGCAGCCTTTCGGCGGTCATGAACCGGCTCCATCCAAGTCTTGGGAATCCGCTGGCCACCCTACAACCAGCCACGCCGGGAACGGCATATGACGTAATTCAACAGCTGGATGTCCGAAGATGACCCCTCGGCGGGATTTCACCGGCCCCAGTGTGACCTGAAACACGCAAGATCAAAATGGTTCGGAGACAACTGTGCTTCTTCCCGGCCCCGACACCCGTGTCATCGAGCTGCGCGTGCCGGGGGTGCTCGGCGCGACCCCGGAGTCGGTGACCGGCTCTGCCAGCGCGGTCGATGTGGCCGGGGACGGGCTGGGCCGGGTGGTGCGGCCCGCGGACCGGATGGAGCGGCCGGTTTCCGGGCCCTCGCTGTCGCTGGGCGGGCGGCCGATCGCCAGGGTGATCGAGGGTTACGTGTGGGGCGCGATGACCTCCGGCGGTGTGGCCAAGGCCACCTGGGCGCTGCTGTTCCCGTTCACCCTGGCCAACGTGGCGCACTGGATGCTGCCGCCGGTGCCGCCGGGATCGCGGCTGGCCAAGGGGCTTGGCGTGCTGCTGCGGGCGCTGCTGCGGCTGGCCGCGCTGGGGCTGACCATGCTGTTCATCGGGCAGCTCGCGGTGGTCTCGGTGGACCTGGTCGCGGCGCAGTGCCTTTCCCCCGCGCTGGAGTGCGCGGGCGGGCTGACCCCGACCTGGCTGCGCGACTCCGCCACCCTGCGGATGATCTCCGGGCTGCTGCCGGTGCTGGTCGCGATCGCGGTGCTGTACCGGGTCTCCGGGGTGGACTGGGAGCTCGCCGTGCCGCACACCGCGGACCCGCCGGGGCACGCCATGTCGAACCTGCCGGGGGCCGGGGTCATCCCCGATCCGGACACCCCCGCGCTGCGCGGCCTGCACACCGCGGCCGGGCCGGCCGCCGTGGCCTGGCTGCTGCTGGGCGGTCCGGCAGGACCCCTTCGGGCGGACCTGGCCGCCCTGTGGGGCACCACGGTGCTGATCCTCGGGCTGTGCGCGCTGGGCGTGCTGCTGCTCGACGACCCCGGCGGCAGCCATCCGGACCGGGCCGGACGCTGGCTGCGGGCCGCGCTGGCCCCGGCGCCGCGGCGGATGCTGGTGCTGGCCTCGCTGGTGCTGCTGGGCGCGGCCGCGGCGTACACGCCGGAGCTGTCCGGGCCGCTGCCCGCCTCCGACGGCACCGTGCAGGGCATCGCGGTCGGGCTCGGCCTGTGCTGCGTGCTGTTCGGGCTGCTGCTGATCCCGGCCGCGCTGCTGGCCCGGCCGACCTGGCGCAAGCTGCCGAGGAACCTGCGGCCGTGGGCCGGTGGCTGGATGGCCGCGCCGGTGCTGGGACTGGCCGGGCTGCTGGGCGGCGGGTTCGGCGCCGGGATCGCGATCACCTTCGAGCAGCTGCTCACCCCGGTGCAGCTGGAGCTGCCCTCGGGCTACCGCTGGGTGACGCTGGTGTGGGGCACCGCGGCCGGGGTCGCGGTGACCGTGGCGGCGCTGTGCGCGCCGGTGGTGCTGCTGCTGCGGCGACTGCGGGTGCGGCGCGGCAGCTACGTCCCGCCGGAGGTGCGCCTGCTGCACAAGGACCGGCCCAAGGACGAGCTGCGCGCGGCGCGGGCCTGGCGACGGGCGGAGTGGCAGCGCGCGCACGCGCACCACCTGCTGATCTGCTTCGCCGGACTGCTCGGCCTCGGCGCGGCGGCCTCGGTGACCATGCAGGCGCTGGGCACGCCGCTGCCCACCGGGCTGGCCCCGCTGTCCGGGGTCGGCGTGCTCGCGCTCGGCGTGCTCGGCGGCGGGCTGCTGTACCTGGTGTGGCTGGCCGCGCGGCACCCGGAACGGGCGAAACAGGTTGGCGTGCTGGCGGATCTGGCCGCGTTCTGGCCGCGCGAGGCGCATCCGACGGTGCCGCCGTGCTACGCGATGAAGGTGGTGCCGGAGCTGGTGGCCCGCGCCGAGGAGCACCTGAAGGAACCGGGCAACCGGGTGGTGCTGGTCGGGCACAGCCAGGGCAGCCTGCTGGCCGCGGTCGCGGTGTCCCGGCTGCTGGACTCGGCCTCGGAGTACGACCGGGAGCGGATCGGCCTGGTCACCGCGGGCTCGCAGTTGCAGTGGGCGTACCCGAGGGCGTTCCCCGCGGTGGTGCCGGTCTCCTCGCTGACCGCCCTGCACGGGCAGCTGGGCGGGCGGTGGCGCTCGCTGTGCCGGGGCACCGACCCGCTGGGCGGCGCGGTGACCACCTGGGCCAGGCAGGTCTACGACGGGATGATGCTGGGCGTGGGCTTCCGCGCCGACGGCACCACCGGACCGCTGCCCGCGGCCACGGTCGGCCCGAACGGCGCGCTGGTGCTGGGCGGCGACCACTGGCTGCCGGACCCGATGCGCGGCCCGTTCCCGTTCCGCCGCTGGGCGCCCGGCGTGCTGGGGCACGTGGAGTACCAGCCGGATCCGGAGTGGGACCGCGCGGTGAGCATCGCCGCCGGGCTAGAAAAACCCTAGCGTCCCGGTCAGCAGTTTCCGGCTGGCCGCACTGTGCCCGGCCTCGGCGAGCAGTCCGGCCGGCGCGAGCACGTAGCGCTGGTCCACCACGGCCCTGGCGTTGCGCAGCACCGGCCGCAGCACCGGATCGGCGCGCAACGCGGTCACCACGGCCTCCACCCTGGCGGGCTCGGCGTGCCGGAACACGCCGCCGGACAACACCAGCAGCCCGACACCCTGCGGTCCCAGCCGCCCGGCGACCAGCCGCAGGTGACGACGCAGGCCGAGCACCGCGGCCAGCTCGGCGATCCGGCCGTCCACCGCGGTCTCCACCGCATCGGCTGGCACCCAGTCCACCGCCCCGGCCCGGAACTCCGCCCGCGCGGCAAGGGACTCCGCCTCCGCCGCGTCGATCAACCGCTCCGCCGCCGCCTCGGCCAGCACCCCGGGCGCGGACCAGCGCATGCCCAGGTCGCCCTCCACGGTCCGCCGGTCCGGCGGCAGCTCCACCGTGCTGCGCCCGGCCAGCTCGTCCACGGTCGCCACTGCCGAGTACACGTCGGTGGTCGCCCCGCCCACGTCCACCACCAGCACCGCGCCGGGCGCGTCCGAGTCGGCCAGCGCCGCGGCCAGCTCGGCCACCCCGCGCAGCACCGCGTCCGGCGTGACCGCCCGGACCAGCCGCCGGAACCGCGGTCCCCTGGACAGGCCCTTGCCGCCGATGACGTGGGTCAGGAACAGCTCCCGGATCGCCGCCCGCGCCGGGCCTGGGGCCAGCTCGCCGACGTCGGGCAGCACGTTGTCGGTGGCGATCACGGTCCGCCCGGCCGCGGTCAGCGCCGCGGTCGCCTCGGCCCGCACCTCCCGGTTCCCGGCCAGCACGACCGGCGCCCGCAACCGGTTGGCCGCCACCCGCTTCGCGTTGTGCGCCAACACCCTGGTCTCGCCACCGTCGGTGCCGCCGACCAGCAGCAGCACATCGGGCGTACTGGCCCGCAACGCCTTGATGCCTGCGCCGTCCAGCTCGCCAGCGGCCACGTGCACGATCTTCGCCCCGGCCGAGAGCGCGACCCGGTACGCGGCCTCGGCGCTGACCAGCCGTTCCTGGCCGACCACGGCCAGCCGCAGGCCGCCACCGGCCGAGGAGCAGGCCAGCACCTCGGCGCCGGTGGCGCGCAGTTCGGCGGTGACCGCGTCGATGCCGGTGAGCACCTCCGGCGGCGTGGTGGGGTGCTGGGCGGTGCCGAGCAGCGCGCCGTCCAGGCCGACCAGCGCGGCCTTGGTCCACGTCGAACCGACGTCGAGGCAAAGGATGGTCACGACGGCACGCTACCGGCACACTGGATCGTGATGCGCGAACACGGACAGCCCACCTGGACCGTCTCCATCAGCGAGGACAGTGCGCTCAGTGGCGCTCTGTTCGTTCGGGACGCGCTGGCCCTGAGCGCTCCCGAAGATCCCTTCCCCTTGGCCGAGCCGTCCGTGCCGGTGATCGGGGCGAACCGGGTGGACCGGGACGCCGCCGAGCGGGAGTGGGTGGCGTGGCTGGATGAGCTGCTCTACGGGCAGCGGCGCAGCGCGCGGGACCGGCCGGTGCTGACCGCGGCGGCGCTGGAGCTGGTGGAGCCGTTGCGGGAGTGGGAGCGGCAGCGGCGGTCCGGGGATGACGGGCCGCGCTACGGCGGGTTGTTCATCACCGAGTTCGTGAACTCCTTCGAGGACCGGCTGGGGCGGCCGGTGCGGCCGTTCGGGCTGACCATCACCGTGGTGCCGGTGCGCGGCCGGTTCTTCTGGCAGCGCGGGTCGGCCGACCTGCTGGCCTCGCGGTCGCTGCTGGAGGACCCGAAGGCCTTCGAGATCGAGTTCGACCCGGTTGTGCGGGCGCTGGCATGAGGCCGCCGCCGAAGCTCGCGCCGAAGCTGATCCTGGAAGGCACCCGGCTCACCGGGAAGACCGAGCTGGCCTTCGCGCTCAACGAGCACCCGCGGCTGGTCGGGCCGCGCAAGTACCGGTACCACTCGCCGCTGATCTCCGCGGAGTGGTGCGGGTTCACCAACCGGCCGTGGGGACGCGGGCTGATCAACTTCGCGGAGTCCGAGGCGGAGCTGGCCAGGGAGACCTACTCGACCTGGCTGCGGATGTTCGAGTTGCAGCGCTACTACTCGTGGCTGGTGGACCGGTTCCACCTGTCCACCGCGGCCTTCCAGCACCGGGCGGGCCGGGAGTTCGACTTCGGCTGGATCGAGGAGCGCTTGCGGCCCTTGGGTTTTGGGCTGGTGCTGTGCCTGCGCGAGCCGGCGACGTTCCCGGCGGCGCGGGCGGAACGGCTGACGGTGTCCGGGAATCCGGCGCAGTACGACGACCTGTCGGTGTTCGTCCGCGAGCAGGAACAGCTGCGGAAGCTGGCCGCGCGCTCGGTGCTGCCGGTGCTGGAGCTCCAGGTGGCCGGACGCACCGAGGCGGAGCTGGCTGAGGAGGTCGCCGACTGGTGTGCCGCCAGCGACCTCCTCGGCCTGCGGGACTAGCTGCGCACACCCTCGCGCTCACGCCGGGCGAGCACGGACTTGCGCTGGCCGTAGGCGAAGTAGAGCACCACACCGGCGAGCATCCAGACGCCGAAGCGGACCCAGGTCAGCGCGGTCAGGTTCAGCATCAGCCACAGGCAGGCGACGATCGCCACGATCGGCACGAACGGCACCCACGGGGTGCGGAAGCCGCGCTTGAGGTCGGGCCGGGTCTTGCGCAGCACCAGCACACCGGCGGAGACCAGCGCGAAGGCGAACAGCGTGCCGACGTTGACCATCTCTTCCAAGCGCCCGGCGTCGAAGAAACCGGCCGCGATGGCGACCACGACGCCGACGAACAGGGTGGCGCGCACCGGGGTGCCGTGCTTGCCGGTCTTGGCCAGGCCCTGCGGCACCAGGCCGTCGCGGGACATGGCGAAGAGCACCCGGCTCTGGCCGAGCAGCAGCACCATGACCACGGTGGTCAGACCGGCCAGCGCGCCGATGGCGATGATGCTGGCCGCCCAGGTGACGCCGACGTCGGAGAAGGCCGAGGCCAGCGTGGAGCGCACCGGTTTGCCGTCCGGGCCGGGCTTGGTGGCCAGCGCGGTGTACGGGCGCATGCCGGTGACCACCAGGGACACCGCGATGTAGAGCACGGTGACCACGGCCAGCGAGCCGAGGATGCCGCGCGGCACGTCGCGCTGCGGGTTGCGGGTCTCCTCCGCGGTGGTGGCCACGATGTCGAAGCCGATGAAGGCGAAGAACACGATGGAGGCCGCGGCGAAGACGCCGTAGAGGCCGTAGGTGCTGCTGGCCCCGCCGAAGATCAGCGAGAACAGCGACTGGTCCAGCCCGCTGCCCGCGTGCGCCACCGCGCCACCGGCCTCGGCGGCCGGCGGGATGAACGGGGTGTAGTTGGCGGTGTTGATGTAGAAGAAGCCGACCAGGATGACCAGCAGCACCACCGCGACCTTGATCGCGGTGATCACCAGGCTGACCCTGGAGGACAGCTTGGTGCCCAGGGCCAGCAGCGCGGTCAGCACCAGCACCACGAGCACCGCGCCCCAGTCGAAGTCCAGCCCGCCGATGGTGACCGTGGTGGGCGCCTTGAGCCCGGCGATCTCCAGCACGTTGGCCAGGTAGCTCGACCAGCCCTTGCCGACCACGGCCGCGGCCAGCGCGAACTCCAGGATCAGGTCCCAGCCGAGGATCCAGGCGATGAACTCGCCGAAGGTCGCGTAGGAGAAGGTGTACGCGCTGCCCGCCACCGGCACGGTGGATGCGAACTCGGCGTAGCAGAGCGCGGCCAGGCCGCAGGTGATGGCGGCCAGCACGAAGGAGATCGTCACACCGGGACCGGCGATGTCCCCTGAGGTCCGCGCGGCCAGGGTGAAGATGCCCGCGCCGATCACCACCGCGACGCCGAAGACCGTGAGGTCCCAGGCGTTGAGGTCCTTCCTGAGCTTGGTCTCCGGCTCATCGGTGTCGGCGATCGACTGCTCAACGCCCTTAGTGCGCCACAAGCCACTGCCTGGCACGCCCAACCTCCTGAAAAAGTTCTCCCGCCTGTGCCCCGGTGGGGGCGCCCCCGACAACACTGTCGTGGGCGGCGCTCACCCTACCGGCGGACGTTCTGTGGTTTCTGACGGTTATCCACAAATCAACGCCCGCCGGTGGAGGGAGAACTCAGGCGCCTGCCTTGACCGAGTGGTCCAGGTCGGGCTCCAGGTAGATCAGCCGGGCCTCCGGCACCTTGGCCCGCACCCGCGCCTCGGCGTCGTTGATCGCCTGGGCCACCTCGGCCACGGAGAGCTTGGGCTGCAACGCGATCTTGGCCGCGACCAGCAGCTCGTCCGGGCCGATGTACTGGGTGCGGATGTGGATCACGTGGTCCACCGTGGCGGTGGCCAGCTCGTCCACGATCACCGCGAGCACGTCCGGGTTGGCGCCCTCGCCGATGAGCAGGCTCTTGGTCTCGATGATCAGGGTGATCGCGATCACGCCGAGCAGCACGCCGATGCACAGGGTGCCGATGGCGTCCCAGACCGGGTCGCCGGTCAGCACGGTCATGCCGACACCGCCGAGCGCGAGGACGAGGCCGACCAGCGCGCCGAGGTCCTCCAGCAGCACCACCGGCAGCTCAGGGGTCTTGGCGTTGCGGATGAACTGCCACCAGGTGGCGTTGCCCTTGATCTTCTTGGACTCCTGGATCGCGGTGTGGAAGCTCCAGCTCTCCAGGCCGATGGCCACCACCAGGATGCCCACCGCGACCAGCGGCGAGGTCAGCCCTTCCGGGTCCTCCAGCTTGTGGATGCCCTCGTAGAGCGCGAACGCCGAGCCCAGGGTGAACAGCAGCAGCGCGACCACGAAGGAGTAGAAGTACCGGTCCCGTCCGTAGCCGAACGGGTGCGACTCGCTCGGCTTGCGCGCGGCGGTCTTCTGCCCCACCAGCAGCAGCGCCTGGTTGGAGGTGTCGGCCACCGAGTGCACGCCCTCGGCGAGCATCGAGGACGAGCCGGTGATGGCGAAGCCGACGAACTTCGCGGCGGCGATCCCCGCGTTGGCGACCAATGCCGCCACGATCGCCTTGGTGCCGCCCCCTGCTGCCACAACAACTCCTCGTGGTGTCGTGTCCGGATTGTCCTGCCCCGGCTGGTCGGGAGGGAGACTAGCCGTCCGTGCCCGCGGTCGCGCGGAAGACCTGTAGATCGGTGTCCGTCGGATTGGACACCCTGGTCTTCGGATCACCGGCGGCCAGCCAGGCCGAGGCGCCGCGGGGCAGCTCCAGCCGGGTGCCGTCCTCGGCGGTGAGCAGGGCTTTCCCTTGCGTGCAGATGAGGATCTGCGGCCCGTCGGCTGGCAGCAGCACCTCCTCGGCGGCCGGGGCGTCCGCCGGGATGTCCACCCTGGACAGCTCGAACTCCGGCGCGGGCGTCGGGTACGCGGTGAGGTGGCGGCTGACCCGCTCGCCGCGCAGCACCGGCATGTCCCCGCAGGAGAAGTCCAGCACCCGCAACAGCTCCGGCACGTCCACGTGCTTGGGGGTCAGGCCGCCGCGCAGGATGTTGTCGGAGTTGGCCAGGATCTCCACGCCGGTGCCGTGCAGGTAGGCGTGCAGGTTGCCGGCCGGCAGGTGGATGGCCTCGCCGGGCTGGAGCACCAGCCGGTTCATCAGCAGCGCGGCCAGCACGCCGGCGTCACCGGGGTGGCGTTCGCCGAGCTCCAGCACGGTGCGGCATTCCAGGGCGAACTCGCCGCGCTCGCGCAGGTGCCGGATGCAGGCCTCCAGCAGCGGCGGCAGCAGCCCTTCCAGCGCGAGCTGGGGCAGGGTGATCCAGGTGGTGAACAGCGCGCGCAGCCCGTCCGGGCCGGGGTCGGCGGCCAGCAGCTGGGCGTGTCCGGCCAGCTCGGGCACGTCCAGCGCGGCCAGCAGCGCCACCGTCCGGTCGGCGTCCCGGAACCCGGCCAGGGCGTGGAACTCCGAGAGCGCGCAGATCAGCTCCGGCTTGGCGGTCGGGTCGGGGTAGTTGCGGTTGGGCGCGTCCCTGGGGATGCCTGCCGCCTCCTCCTTGGCGTAGCCCTCGGCGGCCTGGGCGGCCGAGGGGTGCGCCTGGATGCTCAGCGGCTCCTCGGCGGCGAGCACCTTGAGCAGGAACGGCAGCCGGTTGTCCCAGCGGCGGGCGCAGGCCTTGCCGAGGTGGAACTCCGGTTCGCCGTTGATCGCGGCCAGCAGCGAGGTCTCCGCGCCGTCCGCGCCGAGCAGCGTGGACGGGTCGCCGGGGTGGGCGCCCAGCCACAGCTCGGCCTCCGGGTGCGGGGCCGGGACCTCGCGCCCGAGCAGTTCCGCGATCACGGTGCGCGAGCCCCACGCGTAGGGCCGCACCGCGTTGCGCAGCAGGTCCACTGTTCCTTCTCGCTTCCTGGTTCGGGTCTCGCGGGTCGCTCGCCTCAGGCGATGACCGGCGACACCACTCCCGGCCCGCCCAGCGTGCCGGCGGCCAGCCCCAGGTACAGGGCGGCCAGGTCGAAGCGCACCGCGAGCAGCGCGGCGCACAGGGCCTCGTCGCCGGTGACCTCCTCGGCCGGGGCCACCAGGTCGGCGCCGGGGAGGGTGTCCTCGGCGGCGCGGCGGGTGGCATCGGCGATCGGGCCGCGGCGGACCGCGAGCAGCAGCACCCGCGGGGTCGGCCCGGTGGACAGGTCGTCCGGGTCGGCGAACAGGTCGTGGCCGGAGCTGCCCTGCACAGCCGCGCGGTGCAGCGCGGGCCGGAGCACGGCCTGCGGGTATCCGGCCACGTCGGAGACCACCCCGGCGAAGGTGGCCAGTGACTGCGCGGCGTGCGCGGCCACCGCGGTGGCGACGTGGTCCAGCCCCCACAGCAGCGGGGTCCGGTCGGCCAGCCGGAGCGCGAGCGCCTTGGCCGGGTTGACGAAGGACTCGTGCATCGGGTGGTCGCGTTCGGCCTCCCGGTCCAGCTCGTCGGCGATCAGGCCGACGTCGGTGCGCAGCAGGCCGAGCTTGGTGACCGTGAGCAGCCCGGCGGCCAGCGCACGCGCGAAGCCGAGGCCGTGCGGCGCGTGCACCCGTGGCGGTAACAGCAGGGCCTGTCCGGCGGCCGCGGCGGCCACCGGGCCCTCCGCGGGCGCGGTGAGCACGATCCGCGCGCCGCGGCGGGCGGCGCGGTCGATGGACTCGGCGAGCACCGGGTCACCGGGGTCGTCGGCGTGCGCGATGATCATGTCCAGCGCGCCGATCCAGGTGGGCACCACGTCGGTGACCACCACTGGCACCGGGCAGGCCGGGCCGAGCAGCGCGGCCAGCAGCGCCGCGGCCGCCGGGCCGACTCCGGGCCTGGTGAGCAGCACCAGCGCGCGGGGGCGGTCCTCGGCGAGGCGGTCCAGGCCGAACTCCTGCGCGGCCTCGATGGTCGAGCGCATCTGGGCGCCCGCCGAGGCGGCCGCCCGCAACAGCCCTCCGGTGTCGGCCTCGGCGAGCCGGGCCGGGTCGTCGAGCAGGACGTCGTCGAGCACCAGGGTCACCCTGCGGCGGACGGCCCGTCGGCGGCCGGGCCGCCCTCGGCTTCGTCGAGCAGGAGCACCGGGATGCCGTCGCGCACCGGGAACCGGCGGGCGCAGGCGGTGCAGGTCAGGTAGTCGGCCTCGGCGTCATCGGGCGTGCCGGGGGTCAGCTTGCCGTGCGCGGGGCACGGGCAGGCCAGGATCTCCAGCAGATCCGGGTCGAGCTGCGTGGACACGGTGCTCACCTCTGTTTCCCTCCTCAGGCCCGGACGATCGCCAGGACCTCGTCGCGCAGCGCGGCGACGGCCTCGGCGTCCTTGGCCTCGATGTTCAGTCGCAGCAGCGGCTCGGTGTTGGAGGCGCGCAGGTTGAACCAGGAGCCGTCCGGCAGCTCGATGGTGAGCCCGTCCAGCTCGTCCAGCGTCACCCCGTCCCTGCCGCCGAAGGCCGCCTTGATCGCGGCCAGCCGGTCGGCCTGGTCGTGCACGGTGGAGTTGATCTCACCGGAGGCGGCGTAGCGGGCGAAGTCCCTGGTGATCTCGGCCAGCGACTTGTCCTGCTCGCCGAGCGCGGCCAGCACGTGCATGGCGGCCAGCATGCCGGTGTCGGCCCGCCAGAAGTCCCGGAAGTAGTAGTGCGCGGAGTGCTCGCCGCCGAAGATGGCGCCGGTCTCGGCCATGGTCTGCTTGATGAAGGAGTGCCCGACCCTGGTGCGCACCGGCTTGCCGCCGTGCTCGGCGACGATCTCCGGCACGCCCTTGGAGGTGATCAGGTTGTGGATGATCGTGCCGCCCGGCTCCTTGGCCAGCTCGCGCACGGCGACCAGCGCGGTGATCGCGCTCGGCGAGACCGGGTCGCCGTTGGCGTCGACCACGAAGCAGCGGTCGGCGTCGCCGTCGAAGGCGATGCCCGCGTCCGCGCCGATCTCGCGCACCTTGGCCTGCAGGTCCACGATGTTCTTCGGGTCCAGCGGGTTGGCCTCGTGGTTGGGGAAGTTGCCGTCGAGCTCGAAGTACATCGGCACGACCTCGATGGGCAGGCCCTTGAACACCTCGGGCACGGTGTAGCCGCCCATGCCGTTGCCCGCGTCCACCGCGATCTTCAGCGGCCGGATGCCGGTGAGGTCGACCAGGCCGCGCAGGTAGGCGGCGTAGTCGGTGAGCAGGTCGCGCTCGGAGACCGAGCCGCGGGCGCCGAGGAACTCGGGCACGCCCTGCTCGACCATCTCGCGGATCTCGGTGAGCCCGCTGTCCTGGCCCACCGGCGCGGCGCCCGCGCGGCAGAGCTTGATGCCGTTGTACTGGGCCGGGTTGTGGCTGGCGGTGAACATCGCGCCGGGCAGGTTCAGCTTGCCGGAGGCGAAGTAGAGCATGTCCGTGCTGGCCAGGCCGATGGAGACGGCGTCGACGCCCTGGGCGGTGACCCCCTCGGCGAAGGCGCTGGCGAAGCCGGGTGAGGACTCGCGCATGTCGTGCCCGATGACCACGGCGGGGCCACCGACGAGCCGGGCGAAGGCCGCACCGAGGTCGCGCACCACGTCGGTGTCGAGCTGTTCTCCCACCAACCCGCGGACGTCGTATGCCTTGACGATGCCGGACAGGTCTCGCACGCCTTCTCCTGACTTCGGCTCACTTGGACAGCTGCCCCGAAGCCTACCGGCGGCGACTCTGCGGTTGTGTTCAGTCCTCGAGAGGGTCTGGGAGCACCCTGAGGTGGCCTCGTCGGCCGGTGCCGTACGCGGGCTCGGTCGCCTCGATCGGGCGGTCCGCCCGGCCTGCCTCACGCACCGCCTCGGCCAGCGCGGTCAGGTCGTCCACCGTAGGTTGGGGAACGGCGAACTCGCCCTCGTGCCGGACGACCTCCCACCCACGGGGGGCGGTGAGCCGCATCGCGTGCTGTTCGCACAGGTCATAGCTGTGCGGCTCGGAATAGGTGGCCAGCGGCCCGACGACCGCGGTGGAGTCGGCGTAGGCGTAGGTCAGCGTCGCAACGGCCGGGTTCGTGCACCCGGTCCGCGAGCACCTTCTTACGCTCCGCACGATTGGGGACGATAGCGCCTCCTGTCCACCCTGTGCGGCAGGCACGCGGATGACATCCGCGTACCCTCAGTGGCCGTGGTGATGGCAAGGGGTACCCGACGGGGGATCAGGCAGCGTCGGGACCGGCACGGGCGAGGTATGCGAGGGCAGCTCTACCCCTCGACGATGCCTGCTGCCCGCAGTCGCTCGGAGCGTTTCGACGCGGTGGTGCTGGAGGCCCTGGAGCCGATCGAGCAGCGCTGGCGCAACGAGCTGACCCAGCTGGACGTCGCGGTGGACGACGTCCCTGAGCTGCCCTCGGCCAAGCCCGAGGCGCTGAGCTGGGGCGATGACGTGGTCGAGGACGGCAACGTGCCGCTGGCCCGGCTGGTGCCGGCCGGCGTGGACCGCCGCGGCCTGCCCACCCGGGCGCGCATCGTGCTCTACCGCCGCCCGCTGGAAGCCCGCGCGAAGGACGGCGCGGACCTCTCCGACCTGGTGCACGACGTGCTCGTCGAGCAGGTCGCCACCTACCTCGGCCTCGACCCGGAAGTCATCGACGGCGACTAACCCCACCCGAGTGTTGGCCGATCTCGTACGCCGTGTTGGCCGATCTGGACGCCGTGTTGGCCGTTTCCGCACGCCAGTGGCGTCGCTTGCCGTCCAAGTTCGGCCAAGACCGGGTACGAGATCGGCCAACACGGCGTACGACTTCGGCCAACACTCGGGTCAGCGGCGGCGGCTGGGGATCGCGGTCAGCGCGGTGAACAGGGCGATCGCGGCCTGGGCCAGTAGGAGCAGGGTGGGCAGCGTGGCCGGGACTGTGACGCGGATCTCGGCGGCGGTTTCCGGCAGGGCGACCGCGACCAGGTGGCCGTAGGCCCTGGCCAGCGGGACCTCGCGGCCGTCGACGGTGGCCACCCACCCGCGCTCGTCCTCGGCGGCGACCACCAGCACCCGGCCCAGCGGTCCGGCGCTGACCGCGACGGCGATCTCCGGCGGCCGGGCCTCGACCGAGGTGAACTCGACTCCTCCGGCCGGGAGGCCGCCGGTGCGGGCGCGCAGCGCGGCCTCGCCGGCCAGCAGGGTGACCGGGCCGCGGGCGGTGGGCAGGCGCAGCACCGGGCGGCCGTCGGTGGCGGTGGCATCGGCCACCACCAGGTCGGGGGCGGCGGCGCGGACCCTGGTGGCGGTGCCCTGGTCGGGTAGCAGCAGGAACCGGATGCCGCTGGCGCCCGCCGACTGCAGGGCGGCGCGGACGGCCTCTGACGTGCCCGCGCGCAGGGCGGTGGCGGTGTCGTTGATCCGCTGGGCGGCACCGGGCGCGGCCAGCACCTCGTCGTCGCCGAAGCGGGCCGGGCGGCCGGTGGTCTGGCGGCTGGGCTGGCCGAACGCGCCGACCTCCAGCACCGCCGTGCCGGTCTCCCGCAGCTCGGCCAGCAGGCTGTTCACCAGCACCGGCGGCGCGGACTTCAGCGGGCCGTCCGGACCGACCAGCAGGGTGCTCGCGGCGAGGGCGGCCAGGGTCGCGGCTCCGGTGCCGGCGAGCAGGCGGGCCGGGATCGCGACCGGCGGGCCGGGCAGGGCCGCGGTGAGCACGATCCAGGCCAGGCCGCAGGCGGCCAGCAGCAGCGGGGCGCCGGTCCAGCCGGTGCTGGGCGGGCCGCCGTTGACCGGGGTGACCTCGATCAGCCCGGTCGCGATGGCCGCGGCCGCGCCCAGCACGAACAGGCCCAGTCCGGGCAGCATCAGCGGGCGGGGACGCAGCACCGCGGCGGTCAGCGCGGCCAGCACCGCGACCAGGCCGAGCCAGGGCAGCGCGCCGGGCCCGCCGGGGTAGAGGGCCAGCAGGTCGAGCGGGTTGGCCCTGGTCTCCCGGACCGGGGCTCCGGTGCCGTGCAGCAGCACCGAGGGGTGCCGCAGCACCTGCGCGGGCCAGGGCAGCTGGAGCGCCAGCGGCAGCAGCACCAGGGTGAACAGCGCGGCCACCCGGCGGCGGCCTTCCCCTGGCACCAGCACGAACCCGGTCAGCGCGGCCAGCAGCACCAGCAGGTGCGGCAGCGGGTGGAAGGCGCCCAGCACGGCCAGCGCGAGCGCGGTGGCGCAGGTGACCGACAGCCAGCCGATGTCCGGCCGCCGGGGCCACAGGATCGCGGCCACCCCGGCCAGCACCGGCGGCAGCAGGACGTGCGCGACCACCACGTCCAGCCTGCCCTGCGCGGTGGCCGCGGTGGCGATGGGCAGCAGCGCGTACCCGGCGGCCACCGCGGCCCGGACCGCGCGCGGGGCGCGCAGGCGACGGGTGGCCAGGTAGGCGGTCAGCCCGGCCAGCGGCAGGTCGCCGAGCAGCAGCACCGAGACCACCGCGGACGGACCACCGAACACCGAGCCGAGCACCGCGAGCACCCCGGCGGTGGTGGGCGCGGGCGCGATGCTGCCGCCCGCGACCGGTTGCCAGGTGGCCACGTAACCGGCCCAGGTCTCGGCCAGGCTCCCGGCGGGCAGCAGCCTGCCGCCCGCGAGGTCGCCGCCGAGCCGGGCCCACTGGGTGGCCAGCGCCAGCACGGCCAGGCCGAGCACCAGGAACAGCACCGGGCTGAGCAGCAGCTCGCGCAGCACCCGGCCGCGGTCGATCTCCACCAGCACCAGCTCGGCCGGTCGCGGGGTGCCGCGCGGCACCGGCGAGGGCCGGGGGCGCGGGCTGGGCCTGCGCTGGAGCGCCGCGGTGGCCGCGACCTCGACCACCACCGGTCCGGCCGGGCGGCGCAGTCCGGCGGGTCCCAACCTGCGCGCGGCATCCCGGCGGCGGCTCGGTCCGAGCGCGCCCGCCGGTAGTTCGGGTGGGCCGGGTCGGCGTTGGGGCGCACCGGGTTCGGTCCACTCCGGCACCGGGCTGGCCGGGATCCGGCCGAGGCTGACATCGGCGCGCACCCGGTTGCGCAGCAGGTGCAGCAGTCCGCCCTGCACCGCGTTGCGCAGCCTGGTGAGCCGGGAGGTGAACAGTCCGCGGATCTCCGACGGCGGCACCGTGCGGGTGGCGGCGCGGGATCGCCGCGCGGCCAGCAGACCGGCCCGGCCGCTGAACAGGTAACCCAGCGCGGCCAGCTCGGCACCCGCGGAAGTTGTCCGGCGCAGCAACAGGAATCCCAGCGCGCGCAGCAGGCACAGCACCGCGAGCCGGGGCAGCCCCAGGGCAAACGATGGCCCGCTGGTGTTGACCAGGAAGGTGCGCAGGCCGTGCGCGCGGCGGGCGCGGGCCAGGCTGGGCACCGCGTGCACCGGACGCTGATCCCGTTCCGCGGCACGGACATGGCGGATCCGGGCGGCGGGCACCAGCAGCACCAGGTGCCCGGCCAGGTTGGCCCGCCAGCCGAGGTCGATGTCGTCGCAGCCCAGTGGCAGCGCGGGATCCAGCCCGCCGAGGGCCTCCCACACCTCCCGCCGGACCAGCGCGCCCGCGGTGCCGACCGCGAGCACGTCCCGGCTCTGGTCGAAGCCGCCGCCGTGCGCCAGTTCCGCGCCGGAGATGCCGGTCTGGGTGTGGCCGGAGGCGTCCAGGGACAGTCCGCCCTGCACCACCAGCCTGGGGTCGGCCCAGTCCACCGCGAGCGGGCCGAGGATGGCCGCCGAGGGCGCGAGGTCGGCGGTGCTCAGCAGGGCGGGCAGGCAGTCGGGCTCGGGCGCGGAGTCGTCGTGCAGCAACCAGATCCACCTGCCGGGATCGCCCCAGCGCTCGGTGGCGGCTTCGACCGCTTTGGCAACGGCGACGCCGAATCCGGTGCCTGGGGCTTCGGTGAGCACGCCGTCGAGCAGCCGGTCCGGACCAGTGGCCGCGGCGGCGAGCAGGCGGGCGGTGGCGTCGGTGGATCCGGTGTCCACGGCCAGGATGTGCCGGGGGCGCACGGTCTGGTGGCGCAGCGCGGAGAGCAGCGGCCGCAACCATTCCGCGCCCTCGTGGCAGACGATCACGGCGAGCACCGGCGCGGTGCCCGGCTGCGGGTGCGGCAAGCTGGTCCCTCGAGTCGGCGGCGCTTCCACCACGTGCCGGTGGATTCCACTGGCACGTGGTGGAAAACGCTACGGGGTGCGACCGGGTGATCTCACCCGGCCACACCGAACCGTTATGTCACACCGCTCGGCGTTTGAGCTTGCGGCGCTCTCGCTCGGACAGACCGCCCCAGATGCCGAAGCGCTCATCATGCGCAAGGGCGTACTCGAGGCACTCGGCCCGAACCTCGCAACCGGCACAGATCCGCTTGGCCTCCCTGGTGGATCCACCCTTCTCAGGGAAGAACGCCTCCGGGTCGGTTTGCGCGCACAGTGCCCGTTCCTGCCAGTCGTGCTCCTCGTCCGCCTCCAGGGCGGGGTCGAAGAGATCGACCAGCACTCCCACGCCAGTGGGTGCGGAGTCCCGCTCTCCCACTCGGCTCCCTTCGTTCTCTTCCACTGTCCGCTCCTCCCGCACTCCCCGGTGGCGGACCCCATTCGCCGTCCCACCCGACGAATGACACCAATGTGATTAGACCTGTGGGATGCAAGAGGGTCAAGCCAAGTACACACGACGGGGGACGAATCTGCCCCGCTGGCAAGGAGGTTCACCGGCAGGGCAGAGTGTTGCTGTGACGA
Organism: Crossiella sp. CA-258035; assembly: GCF_030064675.1. GTDB lineage: Bacteria > Actinomycetota > Actinomycetes > Mycobacteriales > Pseudonocardiaceae > Crossiella. The sequence continues at coordinate 984,424 of NZ_CP116413.1, read as the reverse complement.
GATCCTCGGTTGCCCCAAGCCCGCTGTTCCTAATCCTGCTGGCCGTCACGGTCGGCGGCGGCGTGCTGTCCACCTTGGACCAGAATGTGGCACGCACTGCCGGAATCGTCCTGCTGGTGCTCGGCGGCTGGGCGGTCTCGTTGTGCCTGCACGAGTTCGGGCACGCCTATCTCGCCTTCCGCAACGGCGATTATTCGGTGCGGCACAAGGGATATCTCACCCTGGACATCCGCAGGTACACCGATCCGGTGCTGAGCCTGCTGCTGCCGCTGCTGCTGCTCGCCGTCGGTGGCATCCCGCTGCCGGGCGGTGCGGTGTGGATCGATCGGCACGCGTTGCGCACCCGGCGCGGGGAGTCCTTCGTCTCGCTGGCCGGGCCGATGGCGAATCTGGTGATCGGTCTGTTGCTCATTGCGACGGTCGTTCTGACAAATCCACCCGAAGGACTGGCAGCCGGACTGTCCTATCTGGCCTACCTGCAATTGTTCACCTTCGTGCTCAACATCCTGCCCATTCCCGGCCTGGACGGGTTCGGCGTGATCGAGCCGTACCTGTCCTACCAAGCCAGGGAGTTCGGCGCGAAGGCCCGGCCGTGGGCGCCCTTCGTGCTGTTCGCGCTGCTGATCGGGGTGCCGCTGGTCGGCCAGGCGTTCTCCGGCGCGGTGCTGTGGATCTATGGGTCGCTGGGTGGCGACATCTTCGAGCTGTTCAAGGGCCAGACCGGGTTCCGGTTCTGGGAGGGGCGTTCGCCGTGGTGATCATGATTACCGAGTGCGGCCCCCAAGTTCGCCCGTTCGGGCAAAACGGGGAGGATGGGCGACTGTGAAGGTCGTTGTGCTGGTAGGTGGCGTCGGTGGCGCCCGTTTCCTGCAAGGGGTCAAGGCCGCACTCGGCCTGCCCGCGGTCGGCGCGGGCGCGTCGCCGCACGAGATCACCGCGGTGGTGAACAACGGCGACGACGTGTGGCTGCACGGCCTGCGGGTGTGTCCGGACCTGGACACCTGCATGTACACCCTGGGGGGTGGCATCGACACCGAGCGCGGCTGGGGCCGCGAAGGTGAGAGCTGGACGGTCAAGGAGGAGCTGGCGGCCTACGGCGCGGAGCCGAGCTGGTTCGGGCTCGGCGACCGGGACATCGCCACCCACCTGGTGCGCTCCCGGATGCTGCGCGCGGACTACCCGCTCTCCGCGGTGACCGAGGCGCTGTGCGACCGCTGGCAGCCGGGAGTGCGGCTGCTGCCGGCCACCGACGACCGGTGTGAGACCTATGTCTCGATCGAGGACCCGGACTCCGGTGAGCCCAAGGCGATCCACTTCCAGGAGTGGTGGGTCCGGTACCGGGCGCAGCTGCCGGCGCGGGCGATCGTGGCGGTCGGCGCGGAGCAGGCCAAGCCGGCGCCCGGGGTGGCCGAGGCGATCGCGGGCGCGGACATCGTGCTGCTCGCGCCGTCGAACCCGGTGGTCAGCGTGGGCACCATCCTGGCGGTGCCGGGCATCCGGGCCGCGGTCGCGGCGACCGAGGCCCCGGTCATCGGGCTGTCGCCGATCATCGACGGCAAACCGTTGCGCGGGATGGCCGACGCCTGCCTGACCGCGATCGGGGTGGCCTCGACCGCGGAGGCGGTGGGCAGGCACTACGGATCGCGCAAGTCCGGTGGCGTGTTGGACGGCTGGCTGGTGCACACCGGGGACTCCGCGCTGGTGGACGGGGTCGAGGTGCGCGCAGTGCCACTGCTCATGTCCACTGTGGACGCTACCGCGCAGATGGCGAGGGATGCCTTCGAGCTGGGCGGGGTGTCCGTTGGCTGACCACGCCGCGGCTTCCCTGGAGATCCTGCCGGTCACCGGTCTGCCGGAGTTCCGGCCGGGTGACGACCTGGCGGCCGCGCTGGCCGGGGCCGCGCCGTGGTTGCGGGACGGCGACGTGCTGGTGGTGACCAGCAAGGTTCTGTCCAAAGTGGAGGGCCGACTGGTCAGCGCGCCCGCCGATCCCGAGCAGCGGGACGCGCTGCGCCGGGAGCTGGTGGCCGCCGAGTCGGTCCGGCTGGTGGCGCGGAAGTTCCGCACGCTGATCACCGAGAACCGGCTGGGCATCGTGCAGGCGGCGGCCGGGGTGGACGGCTCGAACGTGGCTGCCGACGAGCTGGCGCTGCTGCCGGAGGACCCGGACGGCTCGGCGGCGGAGCTGCGCGCGGAGCTGCGCGAGCGGCTGGGTGTCACGGTGGCGGTGGTGGTCACCGACACCATGGGCCGGGCCTGGCGGGTCGGGCAGACCGACGCGGCGATCGGCGCGGCCGGGCTCACCGTGCTGCACCGCTATGCCGGGTCGACCGACGCGCAGGGCAACGAGCTGCACGTCACCGAGGTGGCGGTGGCCGACGAGCTGGCCGCGGCGGCCGACCTGGTGAAGGGCAAGCTGGGCGGGCTGCCGGTGGCCGTGGTCCGCGGAATGTCCATTGTGGACGACGGCTCCACCGCCCGTGACCTGGTCCGGCCACTGGAGGAGGACCTGTTCCGGCTGGGCACGGATCTCGCGGTCGAGCAGGGCCGCCGGGAGGCGGTGCTGACCCGGCGCTCGATCCGGACCTTCAGCCAGGACGAGGTGCCCGAAGAGCTGGTGCGCCGGGCGGTCGGGGTCGCGCTGACCGCGCCCGCGCCGCACCACACCCACCCGGTGCGCTTCGTCTGGCTGCGCGACCGGGCGCTGCGGGCGAAGTTGCTGGACGGCATGCGCGAGCAGTGGCGGGCCGACCTGCGCGCCGACGGCTGGCCGGTGGAGCGGATCGAGCGGCGGATCAAGCGTGGCGACCTGCTGTACGGGGCGCCGGAGATCGTGCTGCCGTTCGGAGTTCCCGACGGCGCACATGACTACCCGGACGAGCGACGTCGCGCGGCGGAGCAGACGATGTTCACCGTGGCCGGTGGCGCGGCCGTGCAGGGCCTGCTGGTGGCGCTGGCGGCCGAGGGGCTGGGCTCCTGCTGGGTGTCCTCGACCATCTTCTGCCCGGACACCGTGCGCTCGATCCTGGATCTGCCGGCCGACTACGCGCCGCTGGGCGCGGTGGCGGTGGGTTATCCGGCGGACGGCCCGCTCGCGCCGAGGCCGCCGCGGTCCGTCGAGGGGGAGTTGATCGAGCTGTGAGCCTGCACGCCGAAGCGGTCGCCGAGCTGTCGCACTGGCGGACGCAGGATGAGAACCAGGAGAGCCTGCGGCACGCGTTCCTGAGCTTCCTGGCCGCCCGCGAGGACGGTTGTCAGCGTTCCTGCGTGCCGGGGCACCTGACCGCCTCCGCGATCGTGCTGGACGCCACCGCGGAGCACGTGCTGCTCACCCTGCACCCGAGGGTGGGCCGCTGGCTGCAACTGGGCGGCCACTGCGAACCGGAGGACCCGACCCTGCTGGCCGCCGCCCTGCGCGAGGCCACCGAGGAGTCCGGTATCGACGGCCTGGTGATCGAACCGGTCCCGCTGCACCTGGAGGTGCACCCGATCACCTGCTCGCTGGGCCAGCCGACCAGGCACCTGGACGTCCGGTACCTGGTGCGCGCGCCGGTGGGCGCGCGGCCGGTGCGCAGCGCGGAGTCGGTCGACCTCCAGTGGTGGCCGGTCGACGGAATTCCGTCCAATGTGGACAGTGTGCCGCGGCTGGTGGAGCTGGCGCTGCGTCAGATCGCCCGGTAGTCCCGACCGGCGAACCGGGGCCCGAAGCGTGGTTTGCGGGCCCCGGAGCACTCCAGGTAGCGGATGGCCCGCTGCCGCTGCGGGGCGTAGGGCGCGAGGATCTCCAGCATCTCCTCGTCACTGGCCTTGCGCCCGGCCAGCGCCCAGCCCACCACGTCGTGCAGGTGGAAGTCGCCGACACTGACCGCGTCCGGGTCGCCCCAGGCCCGTTGCGCGACCTCGGCCGCGGTCCAGACCCCGATGCCGGGGACCTTGCGGAGCAGCTCGCGGCCCGCCTCGCCGCCGAGGTCGACGGCGCGTTCCAGCCGGGTGGCCACGGAGGCGGCGGCGAGCAGGGTGCGGCGGCGGGCGCCGTCGACGCCCGCGCGGTGCCATTCCCAGTCGGGGATGGCGAGCAGGGCGCGCGGGGTGGGTGGGGTGTAGAGCGGGGCCGCGGCCGGGGCAAGAGGCGCGCCGGGCGGGACGGGCTCGGGTTCCGGCGTGCCGGGCAGCGCAGGGCCGGAGATCGGGGAGCCGGGCAGCGCGGGGCCAGGGGCCACTGTGCCGAAGCGGCGGCACAGCTCGCGCCAGGACCGCCAGGCTTCCTTGCCCGTCACCTTCTGCTCCAGCACCGCCGGGATCAGCACGTCCCAGACCTGCCCCGTCCGCCCGATCCGCAGCCCCGGCGCGCGCCGCCGGGACTCCGCGATCAGCGGGTGGTGCGCGACGAAGCCGGTGTCGTCGTCCCCCGCGCCCAGCAGGTCCGGCAGCGCGGCCAGCGCCAGGTCCGCGCCCGGTCCCCAGGCACTGGCCCTGATTTCACCGCCGCTGCGGCGCAGGGCCAGGGTGGCGGGCCCGGCCGGGGTGTTGCTGGCGCGCCAGGCCGTGCCGTCCTGGCCGATCCGCAGGCACGGGTCGGCCGGGCCGCGGCGCAGCGGCTTGAGCACGGCGGCCAGGTCCAGTGCGAACGGCGGGGTCCAGGCCCGCTCGGCGGCCGGGGCGGCCAGGGTCATGCGTCGTGGCTGAAGCGCACCGAGCCGTCGGCCAGCGCCGCGTTCGGCCACACCCGCAGGCCGTCCAGCAGCTCGCAGCGGGCGCCGACCACCGCGCCGTCGCCGATCACCGCGCCGCGCAGCACCGCGTTGTCGCCGATCCGCGCGCCGGCGCCGATGACGCTGCGCTCGACCACCGCGTTCGCGCCGATCACCGCACCGTCGAAGAGCACCGAGCCGTCCACGGTCGCGCCGGGCCCGACCTGGGCGCCCGCGCCGACCGTGCTGCCGTTGACCAGCTTGGCGTCCGCGCGGACCAGCGCGCCGTCCAGCACGATCGACTCCCCGGCGGGCGCGGGCAGCGCGTCGGAGGGAGCCAGGCCGCGGACCAGGTCCGCCGAGCCCTTGACGAAGGCGGCCGGGGTGCCCAGGTCCAGCCAGTAGGAGGAGTCCACGTGGCCCTGCAGGCGGGCGCCGCGCTCCAGCAGGCCGGGGAAGGTCTCCCGCTCCACCGAGACGGGCCGGTCGGCCGGGATGTCCTCCAGCACCGAGCGCTTGAAGACGTAGCAACCGGCGTTGATCTGGTCCGCGGGCGGGTTCTCGGTCTTCTCCAGGAAGGCGAGCACCCGGCCGTCGGCGTCAGTGGGCACACAGCCGAAGGCGCGCGGGTCGGGCACCTTCACCAGGTGCAGGGTGACGTCGGCGTCGTTGCTCAGGTGGGTCTCGGCGACCGCGCCCAGGTCGACCCCGGAGAGGATGTCGCCGTTGAAGACCATGATGTGCTCGGCGCGCAGCCGGGAGGCCGCGTTGCGGATGCCGCCGCCGGTGCCGAGCGGGGTGTCCTCGACCACGTACTCCAACTCAAGGCCCAGCCGGGACCCGTCGCCGAAGTACTCCTCGAAGACCGAGGCCTTGTACGAGGTGCCGAGCACCACATGGGTGATGCCGGCCGCCCTGATCCGGGAGAGCAGGTGGGTGAGGAAGGGAACACCCGCCGTCGGCAACATCGGTTTGGGCGCCGACAGCGTCAGCGGCCGCAACCGGGTGCCCTGGCCGCCGACCAGCACGACCGCGTCAACACCGGACAGTTTTCGCACACGTTCCCCCTGCTCCTCGACTGGCGCCGGACTGGCCGACATGCCGTTACTCCTCTTCACCCTGACGAGACCCCCTGGGACGGAATACTCTTGCAGAGAACCCGGACCAGGCGAGCGGCGGCTCCGGAGAGCGACCACCACAGCGTGGGGGATGATCTCCGTATCCGCCTGCCGGCAAATCCGCCCCAGGCGACGAGGCAACGCAGGAGAGGCCAGCGCGATGGATCCCCGCGAACGGGCCGATGAGCTGCTAGCCCGTGCCAGGGCGCGTGGCTCCTTCGTCGTCACACCAGACGACGCCACCTCGCCGATGGATGCGGCCAACACGGTACAGATACCCCGGATCGTGGTCGCGGCGAACGACCCGCACCACGCCGATCCGGACTCAACCGTGATCCTGTCACCGGAGGCGGTCCAGGCCATGCAGGCAGGGTATGGGCCACAACACGGGCAATCCCTACACATGCACCCGGGTGCGCAAGGTCACGGCCAGCAGACCATGCCGCCCCAGCCCCGCCCCCCGCACGGCCACCAGCCGACCCAGCCCATGCAGCACGCGCAGCCAACGCAGCCGATGGGTCAGCACCCCCAGCCGACCCAGCCGATGCAGCACGCGCAACCCACCCAGCCGATGCAAGGGCAGGGACAGGGGCAGCAGCAGCCCGGGACGCAGAACGGCGGGCATCCCCAGCAGCAACAGCATCAGCAGCAACAGGCCCAGCAACCCCAGTGGCCTGACCGGCGCTCGTAGAGCGACGGGCAAGGCCCGGGGCCAGCTCGGGGCAGCTCGGGGTGAAAACCCACAAAGCGGGCCTCTTGTCTTCTCCGTACGGCCTGGAGACCGCGCACCGCATCCCAGCGAGCAGACGCTCACAGCAACCGCCGCCAACGCCGACCAGCGTGACGGCGGCTGCTCGCTGGGATGTGGTTCGCTGTCGGAAGGCCGTGCGGAGAAGACAAGAGGCCCGCGAGCACGCTGGTTCGCTCGTCGGCAACACAAACCCCGCCCCGCAATCTGCTCGTCCCGGCTTTTGACTTGTCCCACCCCTCCGGGGGTCTGCCCGTCCGGCGAGGACACTTCTTTTGGTTTTTCAAAAGCGAAAAGAATGTCCTCGCCGGACGGGCAGACCATCAAAGCAGGGGGAAGATCAAAGGCAGCGAGATGAGTTGCAGACCAGTGCCAGTTTGTGTTGGCGCACCTGCGGCAGCGTGAGTGGTTCCGCGGGGTCTGGGTGGTTCTGCTTCGACGGCCTTACGAAACCAAACCACATCCCGTCAAGCGCCCCGGTCCCAGCCTCCGGTGCGGTTGGCGGCGTTGGTGGGGCGCTTGACGGGATGTGGTGTGTCTTCTCCAGGCCGTCGAAGCAGAACCACCCAGACCGGCCGCTCCGTTTGCGATCAAAAGCAACGGCAAAAGCTCAACCCTCGCGTGCCGTTATGACTTCGTCGCGCCCCGGGTCTCCAGCTTCAGCCGCAACGCCAATCCCGCCTTGATCGCCAACCGCAGTGGCGCGTTCACCAGCCCCGGGTTCCGGTCGGCCAGGAATCGATACGCGCTGTCGTGGTGTGCCGCGAGCATCTTCGGCTTGACCTTCGCCGTGGAGACGCCGCCGATGTGCATCACCTCGGCCGTCGGCACGTACACGTTCAGCCAGCCCGCCTTGCCCAGCCGGTCGCCCAGGTCCACGTCCTCGAAGAACATGAAGTACCTGGGGTCGAAGCCCTGGATGGAGTCGAAGGCTTCCCGGCGGAGCAGGAGGCAGGAGCCGGAGAGCCAGCCTGCCGGGCGTTCGCCGACGGCGCGGTCTTCCTGGCGGTAGGCCTTGGTCCAGGGGTTGCCGGGCCAGATCTTGCCGAACAGGGCGTGGCCGATGCCCCGGCCCAGGGACGGGACCAGGCGGGCTGAGGGGTAGACCTCGCCGTTGGGTTCGCGGATGAGGGGGCCGAAGGCGCCTGCTCGCGGCCAGCGCTTGGCGGCCTCCAGGAGGGTGTCCAGGGAGCCGGGGCCCCACTCCAGGTCCGGATTGGCGACCACGACCCAGCCGTACTCGTCCGGGAGCTGGACCACGCCCCGGTTGGCCGCGGTGCCGTAGCCGACGTTCTCGCCGATGACCAGGAGCTGGACGTGCTCGCGCTCGGCGGCGGCCTGCTCCGGCGCGCCGTCCACCGAGCCGTTGTCGGCCAGCACGACCTTGAGCGGGGACTGGGTGCTCGCCTCGTCCAGGGTGTCCAGGAAACGCGCCAGCGTCTTGCCGGGCGAGTAGGTCACGGTGACGACGGCGAGGCGATCTCCGTACTGCTTCTGCTCGGCCACGCCGAGACATTCTGCCGTCTCAGCGGCCCCGGCGGTGCAGCACGTCCGCCCTGGCGTAGGCCTCGCGGTGCTTCACCGCGCTGACCTGCCAGGAGAAGTCCTTCGCGCGCTGCTGGGCGGCGGTGGCCAGGCTGGACCGGCGGGCCGGGTCGTCCAGCAGCTCGGCGACCGCGGCGGCGATGTCGCCGGCACCGACCCCGCAGTAGGCGACCGCGTCGCCGCCGACCTCGGGCAGGCTCAGCCGCCGGGTGGTCAGCACGCAGGCGCCGCAGGCCATCGCCTCCAGCACCGGCAGGCCGAAGCCCTCGCCGAGGCTGGGGTAGGCGACCAGGTCGGCGCCGCCGAGCAGGCCCGAGAGGCGTTCGAAGGGGACGTAACCGGCGCGGATCACCCGCAGCCGGTGCGGCACGGAGTCCAGGGCGCGTTCCACGTGGGTGTCCCAGCCGGGCTGGCCGGCCAGCACCAGCGCCGGGGGGTCCTCCCGGCCGCGGCAGGCCCTGGCGAAGCCGCGGATCAGGGCGGGCACGTTCTTGCGGGGTTCCAGTGCACCCAGGAAGGCCACGTACGGGGTGTCGCCCAGCTCCAGGTCGGCGCGGACCGCGGCGACCTCCTCCGGCGCGGGCGGGTGGAAGCGTTCGGTGTCCACCCCGTGTGGAGCTACCTGGAGCACCCGCCGGTCCGCCCCGGCCACCCGGACCAGCTCGGCCGCGGTCGCCCGCGAGGGCACCACGCACACCTCGGCCCTGCGCAGCGAGGCCCTGGTCCAGCCGCGGAAGAACCGGGACTTGACCGGGGAGTGCAGCGCGGAGTCGGTGAAGAAGGTCGCGTCGTGCAGGGTGACCACCGAGGCGACCGGGTTGACCAGCGGCAGTGTGTAGTGCGGGGAGTGCACCACCTGCACCGCGAGCCGCCTGGCCAGCACCGGCAGGCTGCTCTGCTCCCAGGTCAGCCGGGCCGTGCGGGTGGCCACCGACTCGGTGGCGACCACGATCCGGGAGGCCGGGGCCATCTGGTGGTACAGCTCGGCGTCCCTCGGCTGGCAGACCACGGTGATCCGGGCCCCGTCCGCGTCCAGCGCGGCGACCAGCGAGTCCACGTACCGGCCGACGCCGCCACGGTCCGCCGGGACCGCCGTCGCATCGATCAACACGCTGGGTTCTGCTTGCGCCACCCATGCAGACTAAGGCCAGCTCGAACAACGCATTGCTGGAATGCGAACTTCACTGGTTTTCTTACTGGTCGCGGTGTCCTTGATCACCCAGGAGTGGGACGCCGGTACAACTCAACGTGTACTCGCCACACCGCCTCGGCCGCGCTCCGCCAGCTGAACCGCTCCGCCCGCCGCCGACCGGCCGCGACCAGCGCCGACGCCCGCTCCGGGTCCGCCGCGACCTGGTGCAGGGCCGCCGCCAGCGCGCCCGCGTCCCCGCGCGGCACGGTGATCCCCGCGCCCCCGGCCACCTCGGCCAGCGCGGGCGCGTCCGAGTGCACCACCGGCACCCCGGCGGCCATCGCCTCCAGCACCGGCAGCCCGAAGCCCTCCGCGCGGCTGGGCGCGGCCAGCACGGTGGCCCGGCCCAGCACCACGGACAGCTCGCGGTCGCTGATCCGGCCCAGCACCACCAGCCGCTCCGGCGCCAGCCCGTGCCGCCTGGCCAGCTCGGCCACCGACACCCCGCCCCAGCCGGGCGGCCCCACCAGCACCAGCGGCAGCGCGGGCGCGGCCGGGCGGGCCATCGCCTCGATCAGCACGTCGATGCCCTTGCGCGGTTCCACCGTGCCCACGGCCAGCACGAACCGCTCCGGCAGCCCCAGCCGCCGGGCGATGGCGGCCGCCGAGTCCGCCGGGACCGGCTCGGTGAGCACCCCGGCCACGCCCTCCCCCACCACGTGCACCCTGGCCGGTCCCGGCACGAACCTGGCCAGCTCGGTCTCCACCGCCGCGGTCGGCACCACCAGCGCGTCCGCCCGCCGCACCGCCCGGCCGATCACCGCGCGGTGCCAGGCCACCCCGCGCCGGGTGAGCGTCTCCGGGTGCGTCCACGGCACCGTGTCGTGCACGGTGACCACCAGTCCCCGGCCGCCGCGCGGCGCGGGCGGGGCCAGCGGGGTGGGCGCGTGCACCGAGTCCCCGCCCGGCCACAGCGGCAGCCCGCGCTGCCAGGCCAGGGCCAGCGCCCGGCGCGGCAACCGCAGCCTGCGCGGCCCGAGCACGCCGGGAATCGCCGCGGCGGTGGGATCGGCGTGCCGGGCGACCACCCCGGTGACCTCCCAGCCCGCGGGCGCGGTCGCGGCCAGCGCGGCGGCCAGTTCCCTGGTGTACCGGCCGGTGCCGCCGGGAACCGGGGCGAGCAGCTGTTCGGTGAGCACCACAAGCTCGGGCATCCGGTCAGCCTGCCACGTCGGCGACGCATTAACGTCGAGGGCATGTCGCAGCAGCCCCGCACCACGGTCGTTGTCGTCACCTGGCGGGGCCGGGACCACATCGTGGACTGCCTGAACGCCCTGACCGAGCAAACCCGTCCACTGTGGACAGTCGTGGTGGACAACGCCAGCGAGGACGGCACCTCGGCGCTGCTGGCCGGGCACCCGATGGCGGGCACCATCCTCCGCCTGGACGAGAACGCCGGCTACGCGGGCGCGCTGGAGTCGGCCCTGTCGATCGTGGACACCCCGTACGTGGCCTGGCTCAACGACGACGCCGCCCCCGAGCCGAAGTGGCTGGCCGCCCTGGAGTCGGCCCTGGACGCCGATCCCAAGGCCGCCGCCGCCAGCTCCCGGTTGATCACCGAGAACGGCGTGGTGCAGTCCCTGGGCGTGCGGCTGACCGCCGACGGCCACGGCGCGGACCGCACCGAGGTCGGCGAGCCGTTCGGCTTCTGCGGCGGCGCGGCCCTGATGCGCACCGAGGTGCTGCGCGCGGTGGGCGGCGTCCCCGGCGACTTCTTCTGCTACTACGAGGACACCGACACCTCCTGGCGGATGCGCCTGGCCGGCTGGCGGGTGGTGAGCGTGCCCTCGGCGGTGGTCTGGCACCGGCACGGCGCTAGCTCGGAGCCGGGATCGCCGAAGTTCCACCGCTGGAACGAGCGCAACCGGCTGCTGATGCTGCTGCGGTGCGCGCCTGCGTGGGTGGCTGGGTGGCAGCTGGTGCGGTTCGTGCTGATCACGCTGAAGTTGTTGGTGCGCCGGGATCCCTCCGGGGCGGCCAACTTCCGGGTCGGGTTGCGGCTCGGGGTGCTGGGTGAGGTGCTGCGGCGGCTGCCCGGGACGCTGCGGGAGCGGCGTGGGGTGAACGGGAACCGCAAGGTGCTCTGGCGGGACTGGGCCGGGCGGGGTTAGTCGAGGTCCAGCCGCAGCTGTTCGGCCAGCTCCTGGTGGTCGTGGCGCTCGGCGATGGCCAGCGCCCGCAGCAGACAGGCTTGCGCCTCCTCGTGTTCGCCCGCGGTGCGCAGCAGCGAGGCCAGCAGGCCGAGCGCGGTGCCGACCGCGTAGTCGTTGGCCACCCCCTCGGCCAGCCGGACCGCCTCCCTGGCCCAGCTGATCGCCTCCGCGGTCTCCCCCAGCCTGCTCAGCGAGGCGGCCAGGCCCAGCACGCTGAGGGTCTGGCTGTGCCGGTCGCCGCGGGCCTGGCCAACGGCGAGGTGCTGCCGCCAACTCGCCGCCGCCTCGGCGTGCCATCCGAGCTGTGCCTGCGCCTCGGCGAGCTGCCGCAGTCCGGCCAGCTCCGCGACCTGGTCGCCGATGGCCCTGCTGATCGCCACCGCCCGCGCGCACTGGTCGAGCCCGCCCGGCTCTCCCCCGGCGAGCCTGGCCCGGCCGAGTCCGGAGAGCGCGAGGACCTGCCCGGCCTGGTCGCCCAGCCGCTGACAGCTGTCGAACTGTCGTTGGTACGCCTCGGCGGCAGCGGCGAAGTCCTTGCCCCGCAGCAGCCGCCCGCCAAGCTCCCCCAGCGCGTCGGCCTCGGTTTCCGGGCCGAGTCCCCCGGCCAGCGCCAGCGCCTGCCGCGCGCAGGCCAGCGCGTCGGCCGGGCGGCCCGCGGTGGTGTAGGCGTTGGCGAGCACCTGGGTGGCGAGGTAGGCGGTCCGCGGATCGCCCAGCGCGGTGGCCGCGGTGGCCGCCAGCTCGCTCACCCACACCAGTTCGGTGACCCGGTGGCGCAGGGTCAGGTAGGTGGTGAGGGTGTTGCTCAGCTTGAGGATCAGCACGGGCTGGTCATATTCCTCGGCGATGCGCACCAGTTCGAGCAGCGTGCGGTGCTCCAGGTCCAGCCAGTCCACGGCCTGCTGGATGTCAGCGGGACGGTCGGAGCGCATCAGGTGCAGGCTGGCCGCTTCCGCGGCCGGGCCGAAGTACATGATCAACCGGAACAGCGCCTGCGGCCGGTCCTCCGGCAGCTCGGCCGCGTAGACCGCGAGCAGGTCGTGCATCCGCCAGTAGCCCCAGGGCGTTCCGGGCTCGATGAGGTGCGCGCGGGCCAGCTCGGACAGCAGTCGTTCCGCCTGGAACTCCGGCAGTTCCGCCAGTGCCGCGGCGGCCTCGGTGCTGGTCTGCTCGCCGGGGTTCACCGACAGCAGGCGGAACATCCTGGCCTGCTCCGGCGGCAGCTGCCGGTAGGACAGGTCGAAGGACGCCCGCACCGCCAACGACGGCCCGAACTCCAGCGCTGACAACCGGTTCCGCTCGTCGGTGAGCGCCCGCACCCGGGCGGAGAGCGTCTGGCTGGGATGCGCGGCCAGGTCGGCGGCGGTGATCCGGATGGCCAGTGGCAGGTAGCCGCACAGCCGGACCAGCTCCGCGAGTTCCGGACCTTCGCGGGAGTCGTCGCCGGACTGGCGGAGCAGGTCGGTGAGCAGGGTCTCGGCCTGATCGGGCGGCAGGACGTCCAGGGCGAGCAGGCGGGCGTCCAGTTCAGCCAGGGTGTGGCGGCTGGTGATCAGCACGCGGTGGTGGCCGCCGGGGAGCAGGGGCTGGACCTGGGCGGCGGTGCCCGCGTTGTCGGCGACCAGGAGCAGCGGGGGGTGTTCGGCCAGGACTGAGTGGTAGTGGCCCTCGCCTGCCGGGGCGGGCTGGCCGAGGGCGGTGAGCAGGTCGGTGAGGGCCTGTTCCGGGGTGAGCGGGGTGTCGTCGTAGCCGCGCAGGTCCAGGAACAGCACGCCGCCGGGGAACTCCGCGCGCAGCTCGTGCGCGGCGCGGACCGCCAGCGCGGTCTTGCCGACCCCGGGCAGACCGGTGATCACCACCGAACCGGCACGCAAGCTCTCCAGCAGACTCGCCAGCTCCTGCTCGCGGCCGACGAAGATCGGCTGCGGTGGCAGGGATGACAGCGCCTTGGACGGGACCACCGGCTGCTGGATGGTGATGTCCCGGCCCTGGACCACCAGGTTGGCGTAGACCTGCCCGCTGATCCGGTTGTGCGTGCTCACCCGCCCAGTGTGGCGGCCACCACCTCAGCGGTGAAACTCACACAGCCACCGCAGATCAACACTCCCGGCCCGGCCACCAGCGGCCCGCCCCCGGTCTTGCCGCAGAAGGAGCAGCTGAACCGGCCCAACGCCTGCTCCAGCCTGGTCGGCTGACCGGCCAGGGCGCGCTGGGCCTGCTCCACGCAGCCGTCGCAGATGAACACCTTCGGCCCGGCGACCAGGCGACCGCACTCCTCGTCGGGGGTGCCACAGAAGGAGCAGGCCAGACCGGCGGACTTCTTCTTCGGTCGCCAGTCCGGGGTGCCGCCTGCCGCCTCGACCAGCTGGTGCACCCGCTGGTGGCTCAGTTTCAGGGCGTCGGCGATCTCGCGCAGGGAGGCGCCTGCCAGGTGCAGGCGGCGGATGGACTGCTGGTAGTCGGCCTTGGCTTGCTCGGTGGCCTGCTGGGCGGCCCGCCAGCGCCGGGTGGCGGCGTGGGCGGCGGCGAGCAGCGGTTCGTCCAACGGCATTCGTCTACGGTAGATAGACAGCTGAAGGTTCGTCTAGTGGTGGTTGACACCCGTCCGGTGCGGGCCGTACCTACGATCAACACCGGATGAGGCAGGCTTAGCCCGGTCGAGCGGTCTGCGGGGAGGAGTCAGGACGTGGCGGAGCTGCCCCTGGTGTCGGTGGTGGTGGTCAACTACCGCGGCGCCGAGGACACCATCACCTGCCTGCGGGCGTTGCGCGAACAGCTGGACTACCCGGCTGACCGCCTGCAACTGATCTGCGTGGACAACGCCTCCGGCGACGGTTCCGCCGAGCGGATCGAGGCCGAGGTCGAGGGCGTCATGCTGGTCCGGGCGCCGGGCAACCTGGGCTTCGCCGGGGGCTGCAACCTCGGCGTCGAGCACTCGCACGGCGAGGTGCTGGCCTTCCTCAACAACGACGCCCGGCCCGACCCGCAGTGGGTGCGCGCGGCGGTGCAGGTGCTGCGCGCCGACCCGACCGTGGGCGCGGTGGCCAGCAAGGTGCTCGACTGGGAGGGCACGGCCATCGACTTCGTCGACGGCGGGCTCACCTGGTTCGGCATGGGCTACAAGCGGCACGCCGGCGAGCCGGACGACGGCAGCCACGACGCGCCCAGGGACGTGCTCTTCGGCACCGGGTCCGCGATGTTCGTGCGGGCCAAGCTGTTCCGCGCGCTGCACGGCTTCGACGAGCGCTTCTTCATGTTCTACGAGGACGTCGACCTCGGCTGGCGGCTCAACCTGCGCGGCTGGCGGGTGCGCTACGAACCGGCCTCGCTGACCTACCACCGGCACCACGCCTCGATGTCCGGCGTGCACCCCGCCCGCGAGTACTACCTGCTGGAGCGCAACGCGCTCGCCATGCTCTACAAGAACCTCTCCGACGCCTCGCTGGCCAAGGTGCTGCCCGCCGCGCTCGCGCTGTCCGTGCGCCGCGCCACCGCCCGGGGCGAGCTGGACCCGACCCAGCTGGAGATCACCAGGCGACCGGCCGACCGGGCCGAGGACGACGCCCCGGTGCAGATCTCCAGGGAGACGCTGGCCGGTTTCCTGGCCATCGACCAGTTCGTCGAGCTGCTGCCCTCGCTCGGGACCTCCCGGGCGGCCGAGCAGGCGGCGCGGGTGGTCACCGACCACGACCTGCTCCCGTTGATGCGCAAGGCGATGGAGCCCGCCTACCCGCTGCCGCGCTACCTGGCCGCGCACGAGGTGCTGGTCAAGGCCTTCGGGCTGGACGAGGTGTTCGGGCGGCCACGGCGGATCCTGGTGATCACCGGCGACGTGGTGGCCGAGCGGATGGCCGGACCGGCGATCCGGGCCTGGAACATGGCGCTGACCCTCTCCGCCGAGCACGAGGTGCGGCTGGTCAGCATCAACAAGAGCTTCGCCCCGCCCGCCGCGCCGTTCGCGGTTGTGCAGGCGCCGCAACGGGATCTGCCGCAGCACGTGGAGTGGGCCGACGTGGTGGTGCTGCAGGGCCATGTGCTGGAGCTGGTGCCCTCGTTGAAGCGCAAGGACTCCACCAAGATCGTGGTCTGCGACGTCTACGACCCGATGCACCTGGAGCTGCTGGAGCAGAGCAAGGACAGCGACGACGAGCGGCGGGCCAAGGACGTCGTCGGCGTCACCAAGGTGCTCAACAACCAGCTCCAGCGCGGCGACTTCTTCCTGTGCGCCTCCGAACGCCAGCGGCACTTCTGGCTGGGCAACCTGATGGCGCTGGGCCGCCTCACCCCCTCGCTCTACGACGCCGATCCGACCGTGCAGTCCCTGCTCGCGGTGGCCCCCTTCGGCCTGCCGGGCAAGCCGCCGGAGCGCACCGGCCGCGGCATCCGGGGGGTGGCGCCCAACATCGGCGAGACCGACAAGGTGGTGCTCTGGGCCGGTGGCGTGTACAGCTGGTTCGACCCGCTGACCCTGATCCAGTCGGTGGAGCTGTTGCGGCACAAGCGGGATGACCTGCGGCTGTTCTTCCTCGGCATGCGCCACCCCAACCCGGACGTGCCGGAGATGGGCATCACCGCGGACACCCGGCGGCTGGCCCACCAGCTCGGCCTGGTCAACCGGCACGTGTTCTTCAACGAGAGCTGGGTGCCCTACCACCAGCGGCAGAACTTCCTGATGGACGCCGACTGCGGGGTCACCACGCACTTCGAGCACGTGGAAACCACCTTCGCCTTCCGCACCAGGGTGCTGGACTACCTGTGGGCCGGGCTGCCGATCGTGACCACCGACGGCGACGCCTTCGCCGACCTGGTGCGCGCCGAGGGCCTCGGCCTGGTCGTGCCTGCCGAGGACCCCGAAGAGCTGGCCGAGGCGCTGGACCTGGTGCTCTACGACACCGAGTTCGCCGCGGCCTGCCGGGAGCGGATCGCCGGTGTGCGCGAGGAGTTCACCTGGGAGAACGCGCTGGCGCCGCTGGTGGAGTTCTGCCGCAACCCGCGCCCGGCCGCCGACCGGCTCTCCGCCAGCGCGCCGCTGACCAGGACGCCGCCGCTGAACTCCGGGCAGAAGCTGCGCCGGGACCTCGGCCTGTTCCGGGAGTACCTCAACGCCGGTGGCGCGGGCGAGGTGGCCCGCAGGGCCGGTGGGCGACTGGCGCGGCTGGCCAAGGACCGGCTGCGCGGCGGGGACGAGAAGAGCCAGTGAGAGGAAACGCTGACGTGAAGCCGCTCCGGGTGCTGCTGGACGGCAACCCGCTGCTCGGGGACCGGACCGGCGTCGGCCGGTACACCGCCGCACTGGCCGAGGAGCTCGCCTCGATGTCCACTGTGGACGTTCGCGCGGTGGCCTTCACCCTGCGCGGCTGGCGGGCGCTGCGCTCGGCCGTGCCGCACGGGGTGCGCGCCCGCGGCCTGCCGGTGCCCGCGCGGCTGCTGCGCGCGGCCTGGCTGCGCTCGCCGCTGCCGCCGATCGAGGTCTTCGCCGGGTTCACCGACGTGGTGCACGCGACCAACTTCGTGCTGCCGCCCTCACTGCGGGCCGGCAGCGTGCTCACCGTGCACGACCTGGCCTTCCTGGACGCGCCGGAGGAGATCCCGTCCTCCGAGGTGGACCTGCCGGAGCTGGTCCGCCGCTCGGCCAAGCGCGCCGACGTGGTGTGCACGCCGACCCGGGCGGTGGCCGAGACGGTGACCGAGCGGCTGGGCGTGCCCCGGGAGCGGATCCGGGTCACCCCGCTCGGCGTGGACCCGGCCTGGTTCGTGGCCAGGGCGCCGAGTGAGAACCTGCGCCGCCGCCTCGGCCTGCCCGCGGAGTACCTGCTCTTCGTCGGCGCCGATGGCCCGCGCAAGGGCCTGGCCAGCCTGGTCGCCGCGCACGCCGCCGATCCGGAGCTGCCGCCGCTGGTGCTGGTCGGGCCCGGCACCGACCACATCGGCGGGACCAACCGGGTGATCCGCACCGGCTACCTCTCCGAGCTGGACCTGCGCCGGGTGGTGGCCGGGGCCGCACTGCTGGTGCTGCCCTCCCGGGACGAGGGCTTCGGTCTGCCGGTGCTGGAGGCGATGGCCTGCGGCGTGCCGGTGGTGTGCTCGGACGTGCCCGCACTGCGCGAGGTGGCCGGCGGCCTGGCCACCCTGGTGCCGGTCGGCGACGTGGAGGCGCTCACCGTCGCGCTGTCGTCCACAATGGACGATGGGGTGGCCTCGGACACGCTGGCCAAGCGCCGGGCGCACGCCTCGGAGTTCACCTGGCGGCGCTGCGCGGAGGAGACCGTGGCGGCCTACCGGCAGGCCGCCGGGCGCTGAGTCCGGAGCCCGTCAAACGGGTGTGTGACAGGGTTGTCACGACGGAGTAACCCGTTGCTCCAAACGCGTTCCGCGCACGGGAAAGTCCTCGTGAGCGGGGCGGGATGCTGCCAGCATGGAGACCATGACCCCAGGCGAGGAAGCCGAGTCGGCGCTCAAGGAGCTGCACGCCTCCCTCGACGAGCGGCGCCGGCCCGAGGACGTCGCCGAACTGGTGCTCCAGGCGCTCGGCCCCCGGCTGAGCGCCGAGGAGGCCGCGCTGCTCGGGGTCGCCGCGGCCAAGGGACGCGGCAACGGCTACTTCTCCTCGATGCCGGAGGACTTCGCCCGCCCGGTCGGCGGCACCGCCCAGCTCGCTTGCGCGGCAAAGGTTTTCGGCCTGGACAGACCACCCGCGGTGAACCCGGACGACCCGCAGGCGCTGCGCGCGGTGGCCAACTCCCTCGGCGAGGCCATCGGCTGGCACACCGACCGGGCTGACTTCCTGGCCCACCGGCTGGACCGGCAGGAACGGCAGCGGGCCGGGATGGAGCTGACCGCGCGGCAGTACAACCGGCGCTGGCGGGCGCTGCACCGGCTGGCCGCCAAGGCCAAGCAGCTGGAACACGAGCAGTTCAAACGGCGGCTGGTGATGCTGGGCCGCTCCGGTTTCGCCGGCCAACTGGACTTCGACCGCTTCCGCGCCGATGAGAACGCGGCCTGCTTCATCGCCTACTACACCGCCCGCCGCAACCTGCGCCGCGAGTTCTCCCTGTCCGGCCGGGCCAACCCGTTCGACCAGATCGCCGACGCGCTGCTGGCCCGCTGCGAACGCGGCGGCGCGGACACCGACTGGGCGATGATCGCGCTCGTCCTGCCCAGCCAGGAGGTGCTGGAACGACTCGACGACGCCCAGCGCGGCGAGCTGCTCGGCCGCTGGTCCGCGGTGATGCACCAGGCGGCCACCCTGCTGGGACGGATGTGGCGCACCGGCGGTTTTGACCGCGTGCGGATGGTTGTGCGCAGAGGCAACGACTCCAGCACCTGGAACCTGCTCGCCCAGGGCTACAACGCCGCCCGCGCCGCCTGGCTGTCCTGCCTGGCCGCCACCGGCACCGAACGCCTGCTGGACATCGCCTGCCCCGGCAAGGCCATGCGGCTGATGGCCGCCGACCTGGTGCAGTGGCACGCGGCGGGGGCTGAGCTGTCCCCCGACACCGCGGTGTGGGCCGGGCTGCCGCTGCCGTGGGACGTGCTGGACGGGCACGTGGAATGTGGGCGGGCCAAGGTCGAGGAGGTCTGCGCGAGGGTCGGACTGGACCCGCGGCTCTCCGGCTGGACCGCGCCCCGGCCGGTCGGCGACGTGGCCGAGTTCGCGCCGACGCCGGAGCTGGTGCACGGGGTGAGCATCGCGGATCCGGCCTGGGCGCAGGTGCTGCGGCGGTCCGGGTTCTTCAGCGGGCGGCCGATCGGGCGAAAACCTGGCGCGGCCGAGTAGGGCTGTGCGACTGTGGATGTTCGACTCGCTGTAGCTCAGTGGTAGAGCGCTCGGCTCTCAGGACCGAGTAGTCACCGGTTCGAGCCCGGTCAGCGAGGCTGGCACATTGGCGTGCTCCGCACGCGGGATTTTTTCGCTCTTGAGTCGCCTCGTCGTGCATCCGCCGCACGCGAAGCAAGCTTCGGATGCGTCGGACGCACGACAAGGCGACGCGAAAAAATCAACCCCACCGCTGGGTCAAGAGCCCGCCGTGTCGCTGGCGCGCCACGCCTCTTCGCAAGAAGTTGTCGCTGGGTTTCTGGTCGCGGACCGTTACTCCGGGTTGATCAGTAGGCAGCCGCTGGGGTGGACTGTGGCGGCGTGGTCTGGTTGGACGAGGGTTGTTGAGTCTGGTTCTACGATCAGGGCTGGGCCGCTGATCACGTTGCCTGCCAACAGCTTTGCTCGGTCGTAGACGTCTGCTGCTACCAGGGTGGCGTCGACCATGATCTTCTTGGTGCGGAGCAGGGCGTCTGGGATCGGTTTTTTCCTGCCTGGCAGGGGCTCGTGGGTGAGCAGGGGTGGGCGGGGGCCGCGGACGATCACCCGGAGTTCCACGATCTCCGCGTCTGGGGCGATGCCCAGGGCGGATCGCGGGTCTGCCGCTGCGAGCACTGATTCGCCCAGGTCTGTCAGTAGGTCTGTGGTGCGGCCGCTGGGGTGGCGGAGGGTGATGTCCGCTTGGGCGCAGAGGCGGTCTCTTGGGACTCCCCTGGTGGCCAGGCGGTCGGCTGCGGAGGTGAGGAGGTCGGCCAGGACCGCGCGGAGGCGGGCTGGGCCGATGCCGGTTAGGCCGGGGGCGGCTACTACCTCTTCGCTGGGTTCGGTGGTGGCCAGGCCGTGGGCGGCCAGGGTGCCGGGGGACGGGGGCACGATGACCGGCCAGGTGCCGGTGATGCGGGCCAGGGCGTTGGCGTGCAGGGGGCCCGCGCCGCCGAAGACGACCAGGGGGAAGTCCTTGGGGTCGTGGCCGTTGCGGACGCTGACCAGGCGGAGGGCGCGGAAGAGCTTGTCGTTGACCATGGCCAGGACCTCGCCCGCGGCGCGCTCGGGGCTGGGCAGGGCCAGGGCGTCGGCGAGGGCCGCCACTGCCTTGCGGCCGCCTTCGGGGTCCAGGCGGATGCGGCCGCCCGCGATGGCTTCTGGCAGGTAGCCCAGGGCCAGGTTGACGTCGGTGACGGTGGGTTTGGTGCCGCCGTTGCGGTAGGAGATCGGGCCAGGGCGGGCGCCGGCGGAGGCCGGGCCGATGCGCAGTTCCATGGTGCTCTTGGACACCCGGACCAGCGAGCAGCCGCCGAGTGCAACCGTATGCACGTCGACCCCGGTGGAGCGCACGGTGAGGTCGCCGACGGCGGTCTGGCGGTCGATCCGCGGTCGTCCGTTCTGCACCAGTGCGACGTCGGCGGAGCTGCCGCCCAGGTCCAGGCTGAGGAAGTCGGTGTACCCGGCCAGTCCGGCGAAGTGGGTGGCTCCGCGCAGGCCGCCCGCGCGGCCGGAGGACAGCGCGGCGATCGGGCGTTCCGCGGCGTGGCCGGCCGCGGTGGCGCGGCCGTCGTTGCGCAGCACCGAGATCCGGGCGGTGATCCCGGCCGAGGCCAGCGCGGCCTCCAGGTCGCGGACCACCCTGGTGGCCTGGGGGCGCAGGTAGCTGTTGACCACCGCGGAGACCGTGCGCTCGTACTCCCGCGGCTCGGCGATCACGTGCGCGGACAGCGAGACCGGCACCCCTGGCAGCTCCTCGGCGGCCAGCCTGCCCAGCAGCCGCTCGTGCCGGTCGTTCGCCCCGGCGTTGAGCAGCGAGATGGTCAGCGCCTCCACCCTGGCCGCGCGCAGGCGGCGCAACGCGATCCGGGCCGCGCCGGTGTCCAGCGGCACCACCACCACGCCGTCCGCGCCGATCCGCTCGACCACCTCGACCGTGTCCTCCGGCCTGGCCAGCGGTTCGGCCGCGTAGCTGCGGGCCAGTTGCAGCACCTGGCGGAAGCCGCTGGTGGTGACCAGCCCCACCCGCGCGCCGCTGCCCTGCAGGATGGCGTTGCTGGCCACGGATCCGCCGTGCAGCACGTGGTTGATCAGCTTGGGGTCTGCCCCTGCCGCGCGGCAGGTGTCCCTGATGCCGTTGAGCACGGCCACCGCGAGGTTGTGCGGCGTGGTCGGGGTCTTGGCCCGGAAGGCCGCGCCGGTGCGCTCGTCGACCAGCAGGACGTCGGTGAACGTGTCCCCGACGTCGACCCCGAGCCGAAAGCCCCCCACCGAGTTCTCCTTGTGCCCCACCCTGTCGCCGTCCTTGTCCCAGGACACTAGATGACCCTACGCGCGTGCCGCGCGCGGACTTCCGCCGCCAGGCCCAACCGGTCTACCTGGTATGCGCCCGCAGCAGCACCCGCTTGGCGGCCAGCACGTGCGCGCGCATCACCGCCTCCGCCCAGTCCGGATCGCCCTCGGTCAGCGCGTCCACCAGTTCGCGGTGGTGGGACAGGCTGCGGGCCAGCTCCGCGGGCTGGTAGCGGTGGAAGGTGCGCAGCACCAACGGCATCTCGATCACCGTGGTCAGCATGGTGAGCACCCGGGGACTGGCCGCGGCCGCGCCGATGATGGCGTGGAACTCGCAGTTCGCCTCGGCCACCCGCGCCAGGTCCTGCCCCGGCCCCGGCGCCGCGGTGGCCGCCATCGTGTCGCGCAGCTGGGCCAGCCTGGCCAGCGCGACCTGGCTGATCCGGCTGGCGGCGCGCCTGGCCAGGAAGGACTCCAGCAGCATCCGCAGGTCGTAGAGCTCCTCCACGTCCGCTCGGGTCCACTGGGCCACCCGCGCGCCCCGGTGCGGCTCCAGCTCGACCAGGCCCTCGACCTCCAGCCGCCGCAACGCCTCCCGCACCGGGGTGCGGGACAGGCCGAGGCCCTCGGCCAGGTCCACCTCGCCGAGGCGTTCGGTCGGCTCGTAGGTGCCGTCCAGGATGCCCGCGCGCAGGGTCTGGTACGCCTTCTCCGCCGCCAGCGCCACCGGTCACGCTCCGAAATGCAAGCTGCATCATTTTGTATGCAAACTAGAGCGATGCGGCAACTTGACACAAGTTGCCAGCGCCTGGATGCTCCGCTCGAACTTCCACTTTGTATACATGGAGCCGTCCTTGCACGCTGTTGAGCTGGTCGAGGTCGCCCCGAGGGACGAACTGGCGGGCGGCGGTCTCGCGCTGTCCGTGGTGGACACCGTCGAGCTGGTGGAATGCCTGGCCGAGCTGGCCGAGGTGACCAAGGCCGGGGTGCGGGTGCTGGACGTCTCCACCGGTGGCTTCGGCGGCTGCCGGTTCGCCCCTGGCGCGGCCGGCAACATCGCCACCGAAGATGTGGTTTACGCCTTGGAGCGGATGGGTATGAGCACCGGTGTGGACATGATCGCGGTGACCGACACGGCTGGCTGGCTCGCCCAGCGCCTCGGCAGGCCCGCGCCCGCGCTGCTCGGCCGCGCGGGAACGTTCCCGCCGACCCTCTGACCGCCCGGCCGGCGCCTGACCCCCAGGGGCGCCGGTCGGGCCCCTTGTGGGCTCAGCCAGCCGCCACGCGCAGCTTGACCCCGCGCCGCGCCGAGTACCAGAGCACCACGCCCAGCATCAGCAGCGGCGTCACCCAGGGCAGGAACAGCCCCAGCGCGAAGGCCAGCACCGGCACCGCGCTGGCCGCGTAGACGTGTGCGACCGGAGCCGAGGGCAGCTTGCCGGGCGGGGTCCACGGCGACCGCTTGCCCGGCTTGGCCACCGAAAGCCAGGCCTGGAAGGCGAATCCGCCCGCCATCAGCGCCGAGGCCACCGCCAGCCACACCGCGGGCCCGGTCCCGCCGGACTCCGCCGCGCGCACCGACTCGTGCAGGTTGCCGCTGAGGATGAAGATGCCGACGTAGAGCTGCGCCAACGTGATCACGAACTTGGTCAGCACCCACCAGTGCCGGAAGTAGCCCCACGGGGTCAGCGCGGAGAGCATGAACCCGGTGAAGGCCGAGGTCTCGCCGAGGATCTGCAACAGCTGGACGTCGAGCACCTCTGCCATCCGGAAGGCGGCCAGCCGCAGCCCCGGCTCCGCGCCGATGCCGTAGCTGATCAGCACGCACAGGGTCAAGGCCAGCGCCAGCCAGCCCACCGAACTGAGCACGTGCAGCCACACCAACAGGTTCCGCGCTCGCTGCGCGCCCGATTTCGCCATGCTCCCAGCGTCATCGCGCCGGGGCCCCGGGACATCCGGCCCATCCCCGACCACTCCCCCGACCCGGCCACAACACCCGCCGTACGCCCGGCGTACGACGGGTGTCGTACGGAGGTCAGGGGGTGCGGAACTGCTCGCCGCGTTCGGCGAAGGCCGCGGCCAGCGCCTCGCGCCACGGCCGCAGCGGCGTCAGACCTGCCGACTCCCAGGACTTCGGCGACAGCACCGAGTACGGCGGGCGCTTGACCGGGCTGGGGAACTCCGCCGAGGTGCACGGTTTCACCCGCGCCGGATCCGCGCCCAGCTCCTCGAAGATGGCCTGGGTGAAGCGGTACCAGCTGGTCTCCCCGCCGCCCGCGCAGTGCAGCAGCCGCTGCTCCGGCGGGTTCGGGCCGACCGCCAGCTCGGCCAGCCGGAGCAGTCCGGCGGCCAGGTCCGCGGTCCAGGTCGGGCAGCCCACCTGGTCGTCCACCACGGACACGGTGTCCCGGCTGGACTCCAGCCGGACCATGGTGCGCACGAAGTTCTTGCCGGTCTCGCCGTAGACCCACTGGGTGCGCACCACCCAGCCCTGGGCGCCGGACTCCAGCACCGCCCGCTCACCGGCCAGCTTGGTCCGCCCGTAGGCCGACCGCGGGCCGGTGGCGTCGCTGGGCTCGTACGGCCGGGTGCTGTCGCCGGGGAAGACGTAGTCGGTGGAGAGGTGGATCAGCGGCACATCCCTTGCCGCACAAGCCTTCGCGAGCAGGCCGGGGCCGGTGCCGTTGATCGCCAGCGCGCGGTCCTCGTCGGTCTCGGCGGCGTCCACCGCGGTGTAGGCGCCCGCGCTGATCACCACCGGCCGCAGCCCGGTGTCCCTTGCCCCGCAAGCGATCCCGTGCACCGCGTCCTCGACCGCGTCCGGCTCGCTGACGTCCAGCTCGGCCGAGCCGGGCGCGTGCACCAGCCAACTGTCCTTTGTGGAGGCAAGCCTGGCCAGGTCGTGACCGAGCTGGCCGCGGCCGCCGGTGACGAGCAGTCCGAGTCCGGGCACCGGCTCAGCCCTTGGCCAGTTCGGCGCGCTGCTTGAGCGGCTCCCACCAGGCGCGGTTGTCCCGGTACCAGGCCACGGTCTGGGCCAGGCCGTCGGCGAAGGGCACCTGCGGCGCGTAGCCCAGCTCGGTGCTGATCTTGGTGATGTCCACCGAGTAGCGGCGGTCGTGGCCCTTGCGGTCGGTGACCGGAGTCACACTGTCCCAGTCGGTGCCGGTGGCCTCCAGCAGCAGGCCGGTCAGCTCCTTGTTGGTCAGCTCGGTGCCGCCGCCGATGTTGTAGATCTCACCCGCGCGCCCGCCCTCGGCGACCAGCTGGATGCCGCGGCAGTGGTCGTCCACGTGCAGCCAGTCGCGCACGTTGAGGCCGTCGCCGTAGAGCGGCACCTTCTTGCCGTCGATGAGATTGGTCACGAACAGCGGGATGACCTTCTCCGGGAACTGGTACGGACCGTAGTTGTTCGAGCACCTGGTGACGCAGACCGGCAGGCCGTGCGTGCGGAAGTAGGAGCGGGCCAGCAGGTCCGAGCTGGCCTTGGAGGCCGAGTACGGCGAGTTGGGCTCCAGGATGTGCTCCTCGGTCCAGGAGCCGGTCTCGATGGAGCCGTACACCTCGTCCGTGCTGACGTGCACGAACCGGCCGACGTTGGCCTCCAGCGCGCCCTGCAACAGGGTCTGCGTGCCCAGCACGTTGGTCAGCACGAAGTCGGCCGCGCCCAGGATGGACCGGTCCACGTGCGACTCGGCCGCGAAGTGCACCACCACGTCCTGGCCGGACATGAGCTTGCGCACCAGCTCGGGGTCGCAGATGTCACCTTCGACGAAGGTCAGCCGGGGGTCCTCCGCCACCGGCGCGAGGTTGGTCCTGGTGCCCGCGTAGGTCAGCTTGTCCAGCACGGTCACCTCCGCCTCGGCGAACGCCGGGTACGCGCCGCCGAGCAGCTGGCGCACGTAGTGGGAGCCGATGAACCCGGCACCGCCTGTGACCAGAACCTTCATCCGTATCCTCCCCAAAACCCTGCCGCGCGATCTGGCGCCAATCCGGTCGCAGTCTGTCACGAGTAGCAACCAGGAAACTGTCTGATGCGTCCACGTTATGTCGGCGACCGGCGAACGGGGCGCCGCACCACCGATAATCTGGTGCGATTCAACCGGGAGGAGAACGGAGTTGGACGACCGGCCCCAGCGGCCCGGCGACCCTTATGGCCGCCCCCGCCGCCCCGCGCCGCCTGCCAGCCAGGGCGACCGGAGACGTCCAGCCCCGGAACCGGGTGCGGCACGTCAGGGAGGCGGCCGTCCGGCACCGCGGGAACAGGCCAGATCCCGCCCGGCTGACCCCGCCAAGGCAGCCCCGAAGCTCTCCGCCCAGGCACAGGGCAAGCGGCAGGCGCTGCGCGCGGCCAAGACCGTGGTCGCGATCACCTCGGCCACCGTGCTGCTGGTCGCCGGGTTCGCCTACGGCAAGCTCGGCGACCTGCAGGACGGGCTCACCAAGAACGACGTGATCGAGAAGCGGACCGGCACCGCGGCCGACGGCGCCACCGACATCCTGCTGGTGGGCAACGACTCCCGGGTGGACGCGCAGGGCAACCCGCTGCCCAAGGCGATGCTCCAGGAGCTGCGCGCCGGCGACAACGAGGGCCACCTCACCGACTCGCTGATCCTGATCCGCATCCCCAACGACGGCAGCAAGGCCAGCGCGATGTCCTTCCCGCGCGACTCCTACGTCGAGGTGCCCGGCCACGGCAAGAACAAGGTCAACTCCGCCTACGCCTTCGGCCGCAACGCCGCGCTCAAACAGCTGCGCAACTCCGGCAAGAGCAAGCCGGAGCAGGAGCGCGAGGCCAACACCGCGGGCTCCAAGGTGCTGATCAAGACCCTGGAGAACCTCTCGGGGGTGGACATCGACCACTACGCCGAGGTGAACCTGCTCGGCTTCTACGAGATCACCAAAGCCGTCGGCGGCGTGGACGTGTGCCTGAACAAGGCCACCAAGGACGAGAAGTCCGGCGCGAACTTCAAGGCAGGCCCGCAGACCATCTCCGGCGGCGACGCGCTGGCCTTCGTCCGTCAGCGCTACGGCCTGCCGCGCAGCGACCTGGACCGGGTGGTGCGCCAGCAGGTGTTCATGGCCGGCCTGGCAAAGAAGATCCTCTCCGGCGGCACGCTGACCGACAGCACCAAGCTGACCAACTTGATCGAGGCGCTGAAGAAGTCGATCGTGCTGGACCAGCACTGGGACGTGATCGCCTTCGCCCAGCAGATGCAGGGCATGGCGGGCGGCCGGATCAGCTTCGAGACCATGCCGGTGGGCGACTCGATCAAGAGCCCGGACGGGCAGGACGTGTTCAGCGTCAACCCGGCGAAGGTCAAGGAGTTCGCCAAGCAGCTGATCACCGGCGGCCCGGCCGCGCCACCCAGCACCACCACCCCCTCCAGCACCGGCGGCAGCGGCCCTGACACCACGGCGGTCAAGGTGGACGTGTTCAACACCACGACCACCACCGGCCTGGCCACCAAGGTGCAGGACGCGTTGGCGGCCAAGGGATTCCCCAAGGGCAAGAGCGACAACGCGCCGGCCAGGGCGAAGACCGTGGTGCGCTACGCCAAGGGCGAGAAGGCCAACGGGGACAAGGTCGCCGCCGCGCTGGGCGGGGTTGCGGCGGAGGAGAACTCGAAGGTGGTCGCGGGCACCGTGGAGGTCTACCTCGGCAAGGACTACAAGGGCCCCGGCAGGAACGGCCTGGCCGCCACCGGCCCCGTATCACTCGATGGGGTGGACTCGGTCGGCCCAGCCGCCGCACCGGGCAATGAGCCGATCACGGCCGAGGGTGTCACCTGCGTGAACTAGGCTGGCGACGGGGGAAATCAGCACGTTCAACAGGGAGGCGGGGACGTGGAGGAGCAAGGACCACGTCCGAACCAGGACGGCGCGCGAGCGTCGGCCGGGGACAGGGAAACCGAAGCGGACACCACGGCGGCCGGGCGGGCCGCCGAGCACGAGCAGCAGGAGGACGACGCGTCGGCAGCCGGGCGGGCCGCCGAGGCGAGCGACGGTGCCGAGGTCGCCGGGCACGCCACCGACGCCGAAGTGGCCGAGCGGGCCGCCGAAGCGCGCGACGAGACCCCGGCCGATGACGACCCGCGCGACGGCGACGCGACCGGTCTGGCCGCGGCAGCCGTTGGGCCGCAACCGAAGTGGGCCCCGCTGGACGGCGCCGAGCCGCCCGCCGCGCCCCGGCGCCGCAGCCGGTGGAAGACCGCGGGACTGGTCTCGGCGCGCACCGTCGCCGCGCTGCTCTCGGTGGCGGTGCTCACCGCGACCGGGATCAGCTGGGCCACGGTGTCGCGGATCGAGGACAACGTCACCACCACCGACCTGATCACCGAGCTCGGCCAGGCGCCGAACGCGCCGGAGGCCAAGGACGGGGCCACCGACATCCTGCTGGTGGGCAGCGACAGCCGCACCGACGCCGAGGGCAATCCATTGCCCGCCGGGCTGTTGAAGAAGCTGCGCACCGAGGCCAACGACGGCGGGGTGAACACCGACACCATCATCGTGCTGCGGGTGCCTGACGACGGCCGCAGGGCCACCGCCATCTCCATCCCGCGCGACACCTACACCACGGTGCCCGGCATCGGCGAGGAGAAGATCAACTCCGCCTACGCCAGGGGCAAGAACCGGCGGATCGACCAGCTCAAGGCCGAGGGTGTGCGCGACCACGCGCGGCTGGACAAGGAGTCGCACCAGGGCGGGCGGCTGGCGCTGGCGCAGACCGTGCAGGAGCTGACCGGGCTGCGCATCGACCACTACGCCGAGGTCAACCTCTACGGCTTCTACCTGCTCACCGAGGCGGTCGGCGGGGTGGACGTGTGCCTGCGCCGCTCCACCAGCGACCCGGACTCCGGGGCCAGCTTCCGGGCCGGGCCGCAGACCATCTCCGGCGGTGACGCGCTGGCCTTCGTCCGGCAGCGCAACGGGTTGCCGCGCAGCGACCTGGACCGCATCGTGCGCCAGCAGGTGTTCATGGCCTCGGTGGTGAACAAGATCCTCTCCTCCGGCACGCTGACCAACCCGGGCAAGCTGGGCGCGCTGATGGAGGCGGCGAAGAAGTCGATCGTGATGGACGCGGGCTGGGACCCGCTGCGCTTCGCCCAGCAGATGCAGGGCCTGGCAGGCGGCAACGTGGAGTTCCGCACCATCCCGGTCACCGGCGTGGGCGCCCGCAACGACCGCGGCCAAAGCATCGTCACCGTGGACCGGGAACAGGTCCGCTCGTTCGTGGCCGGGCTGACCAAGCCGGAGCCGCCGCCGTCGACCTCGCCACCTGCGCGGTTGGGCGGGCCGGGGCAGGTGCGTTTGGATGGAGCGGTCGGCGAGCCCGCCCGGCGGCAGCCGGTGGAGGCGGACGAACCGATCACCGCCAACGGTGTCCGCTGCGTGTACTGAGGGATTGGCACCATGAGCATCACCGAGAAGCTGTTCCGCCCGCTGCTGCGTGCCGACCCGGCGCGGCCGCTGATCACCTACTACGACGACGCGACCGGCGTCCGGATCGAGCTGTCCAGGGCCACCATGGCCAACTGGGCCAGCAAGACCGCGAACTGGCTGCGCGACGAGCTGGACGTGGAGGCGGGCACCCCGGTCGGGGTGCTGCTGCCGACGCACTGGCAGACCGTCGGGGTGCTGCTGGGCTCCTGGTGGTGCGGGGCGAGCGTGCGGTTCGACCCGGCTGGCACCGAGGTCTGCTTCACCGGTCCCGGCGGGGACGCGCCCGGCGCGCGCACGGTGGCGGCGGCCTCGCTGGACCCGATGGGCCGGGGTCTCGGCGACACCCCGCCCGGGGTGCTGGACTACATCTCCGAGGCCCGCGTGCACGGGGACGACTTCCTGCCCTACGACGAGGTGCCCGGCGACACGCCCGCCCTCGGAGAGTCCACTGTGGACGAACTTCTGGACCTGGCGGCCAAGCGCGCGGCCGAACTCGGTTTCGGCCCCGAGGACCGCGTTCTGTCCACTGTGGACTGGAACACCGGCGCGGGCGTGCTGGACGGGTTGCTCGCGGTGCTGGCGGGCGGCGGCTCGCTGGTCCAGTGCGTGCACCTGGACGAGAGCAAGCTCGCCGCCCGCAAGGACACCGAGCGGATCACCCGCGAACTTCGTTAGGCGGCAACGGGATGGCGGCGTCGGCGGTAGTAGCTGCCGACGCCGACCTCGCCGCCGGCGAAGCCCAGCGCCAGCGAGGTGCAGGCCAGCACCAGCTGGTACTCGTAGCCGCCGTTGTGGATCCAGAACCCGTTCTTGGCCGTGACGAACAGGATGCCGAGCACCGAGACGATCGCCAGCAGCACGCCGATCAGCGGCAGCGCCACACCCAGGATGAACAGCGCGCCGCCGATCAGCTCGACCAGCGCGGTGAACCAGGCCATGAACTCAGGTACCGGGTAGCCGGCCTTGCTGAAGTTGGCCACGGTCGCGTCCATCCCGGCGACCATCAGCTTGTGCCAGCCGTTGAGGATGAACACCAGGCCGACCGCGATACGGCCGAGCAGCAACGCGAAACCCGCTGAGCGCACCATCGTCAGGCTCCTTCGCTCGAAGAGGGGAGTTCCGGCTACCGGAGTTCCCCGTCACACGAGCGAGTGAACGCGGATGCGTCAGCGGGTTTCGGTTGCGCAGGCAATCAGGCGCCGACGGTCGCTCGTTCGCGTTTCGGTTGACCGATCCCGAGGACCGCGTCCAGGGAGTACCGGCCGCCGTTGAAGCCGAACGCCAGACCCGCCGCCAGCAGGGTCAGCACGTACTCGTAACCACCGGGCAGGCCGAAGCCCTTGCTGAAGTGCACGAAGAACCCGGCACCTGCCATCACGACCGCGAACAGCACACCGACCAGCGGCAGACCGATACCGATGATGAAGGCCGCGCCACCGACCAGTTCGACCAGCGAGGCGAACCACGCGGACACCGTGGGCAGCGGGATGCCAATCTTCCCGAAGCCGGCGGCCACACCCTCGATCCCGTTGGTGACGAGCTTCTGCCAGCCGTGGTAGATGAAGACCACGCCGACGACGACCCGCCCCAGTAACAGGGTGAGATCCCGAAGTGGCTGCATTGACTTGACTCCTTCCAGATCCGGCGCCGCCGTCAGCGCCGGAGTTCCCCAGTACAGAAGAAGCTACTGATTCAAGTTGGAACCAGACCATCGGAACGCGCTTTCCAACAGGAAACAGACAGGAAACCCCCTACGAAAGGAGGGAGTGTCCGTCAGGTCATCCCACGTTCAGGGAAATCATTGTGTCGCAACGAACACCTCGATTGCCACAACTGGTGCGCGATGAAACTCAGCGGTGAATTCCAGCGGTCAGCCGTGCAACGAGAGCAGGCCGAGCCCCACCACCGCGACCGCGCCCCCGGCGAAGGTGAACCACTGCCGACGGCTCGGCCGCGGCCCGGCGCGCAGCACCCTCACCCCGAGCGGGACCAGCGCCACGGACAACGCCACCACCGCGACCATCGAGGAGATGGTGGCCCCCTTGAGCACTCCCACCGGTAACGCGGTCATCGCCGCCAGCGCGACCGCCCGCACCGGCCCGAGCACCCCGGCGCGATAGACCCCGAACGCGAGTACCGGCCAGCCGAGCACCACCGCGAACGAGGCGAAGGTGAACACGTGCGGCACCGGGTACGCGGCGCCGACGACCGCGGCGGCCGCCTCCGCGCCCTGCCCGTCGACCAGCCGGAAGGCCAGGTAGTCCACCCCCGCGTGGAAGATCCGGGCGAACAGGCCGAGCAGCACCAGGCTCGCGCCCAGCCCGGCCCACACCCCGCCCGCCCGGGCGGCCAGTACGAGCACGGCAGGCAACAGCAGCACCATGCCCACCGCGAACAGGCCGTAGGACACGGTCATCCGCACCGGATCGGCGGCGTAACCGGCCAGCTGGGCCGGGAAGAAGAAGTAGGTGCCGTGCCGGGTGAACACGGCGGCGAGCAGCAGCAGCGGTCCGAGGACCAGGCTGGCCCCGCCGAGCCAACGGCCGGGAAATGGTTGCGCGGTCATGGCTTCCAGCCTGCCGCCCAGCCCGCCCCGGCACATCGGACCACAATGGACACTCCGCACCCCGGAGTCCTACCTGGGTCTGATCCACCCTGGTCTGATCCCAACCCGCCGCGACCGGGCTAGCGTCACTCCCGTGCTCACCCCACGCCGACACCTGGTCCTCCTGGACGTCCTGACCGGACTGCTGCTGGCCATCGCGAACTTCGCGGTGGCCGGGAACCTCTGGCTGGCCCAGTCCAACGAGGTGCCGACCATGGTGCTGGCCACCGCGGCCGCACTGCTGGCAGGCACGGCGGTGGCCCTGCGCAGGCTCTGGCCGCGAACCATGCTCGCGCTCGCGGTGGCGGTCGCGCTCAGCGGCACGCTGTGGGACCCGTTCGTCACGGTCGCCCTGGTCCTCTACACCGCCACCACGCTGCGCCCGCGCCGCGAGTCGGTCACAGCGCTGGCCCTGTGCCTGACCGCGGCCGCCGTCGGCGCCCTGTGGTTACCGGCAGGCTGGGCCTTCGCCCCGGTCGCGGCGGTGTTCGCGCTGCTGGCCTGGCTCACCGGCGAACTGCTCCGCGAGCGCCGGACCCAGGCGGCCGACCTGGCGGCCCAGCAGGCCCGGCAGATCCGCCTGGACGAGCGATTACGCATCGCCCGCGAACTGCACGACGTGGTGGCCCACGGCATGGGCCTGATCGCGGTCAAGGCCGCGGTGGCCAACTTCGTCGCCGAGACCAGGCCGGAGGAGACCAGAGCCGCCCTGCGCGTCATCGAGACCACCAGCAAGGAAGCCCTGGCCGAAACCCGCCGCCTGCTCAGCGTCCTGCGCACCGACGACCTCCAGCCCCCGGACCTGGACGAGCTGTTCGCCGGCGCCCGCGAGGCCGGCGTCCAGATCGAGGCCACCGTCCGGCTGGACGACCTGCCGGAAGCATTGCGGCTCACCGTGCTGCGCATCGTCCAGGAGGCGGTGACCAACGTGATCCGCCACGCGGCCCCCGCGACCTGTCAGGTGCGGGTGACCGGCACCGACGAGGCGGTGACGATCGAGGTGACCGACAATGGCCCCGGCGGCGACCCCCGCCCCGGCGGCCACGGCCTCACCGGCATCCGGGAGCGAGTGGCCCTGTACGAAGGCGACTTCCACGCAGGCCCCGCCCCGGACGGCGGCTTCCACCTGCACGCCACCCTGCCCCGAAAGCGACCTTCATGACCCACCCCCGCCGCGCACGCCACCTGCCCCACCGGCGGCCCGAATGACCCAGCCCCACCTGCACGCTCGTGACAGCGGCCCCCGCCCGGACGCCACCCGACCCCGTCGCCGGTCCCAAGCCTGCCCGTCGACCCGGGCCGGTGGCGGCCGCCCGCACGCCACCCGACCGCACCGCAGGTCCCAAGCCTGCCCATCGACCCGGGCCGGTGGCGGCCGCCCGCACGCCACCCGACCGCACCGCACGTCCTCACCCTGCCCGCCGCCCCCGGCCAGCGGCGGCCGCCCGCACGCCACCCGACCCCACCGCTGGCCCCGCCCATGACCAACATCCGCGTCCTGGTCGCCGACGACCAGGCCCTGCTCCGCGGCAGTTTCCGGGTGCTGCTGGAAACCGCCCCCGGCCTGTCCGTGGTCGCCGAGGCCGCCAACGGCGCGGAGGCGGTCCGGCTCGCGGTCGAACTGCGCCCGGACGTGGTGCTGATGGACGTCCGCATGCCGGTCCTGGACGGCATCGAGGCCACCAGCAGGCTGCGCACCGAGGCGCCAGAGGTCCGGGTGCTGGTGCTCACCATGTTCGACGACGACTCGGCCGTCTTCGCCGCCCTGCGCGCCGGCGCCTCCGGCTTCCTGCTCAAGGACACCCCGCCCGGCGAGCTGCTGCAGGCCATCAACGTCATCGCCGCGGGCGAGTCCCTGCTCGCCCCCACCGTCACCCGCCGCCTGATCGAGGAGTTCACCCGCCAGCCCGGTCCCGCCCACCCCCGGCTCGAGCCGCGTCCCCTCACCGGCGTCACCGACCGGGAGCGCGAGGTCCTCACCCTGGTCGGCCGGGGCCTGTCCAACGACGAGATCGCGACCCAGCTGCGCCTGAGCCTGGCCACGGTGAAGACCTACGTCGGCCGCCTGCTGGCCAAGTTGCACGCGCGCGACCGCGCCCAGCTGGTGATCATCGCCTACGAGCACGGACTGGT
Organism: Crossiella sp. CA-258035; assembly: GCF_030064675.1. Taxonomy (GTDB): domain Bacteria; phylum Actinomycetota; class Actinomycetes; order Mycobacteriales; family Pseudonocardiaceae; genus Crossiella. Next base: position 950,706 of record NZ_CP116413.1, on the reverse strand, counting down.
CAGGGTGCGCGGATGAGCGACTGGGACGCCGAGGCCATCCGCGCCACGCTGGCCGCGGTGGCAGCCCGCGACCGGGAGTTCGCCGAGTTCGGCAGCGAGGAGCACCGGTACCGGCTCAACCGGGTGCTGTCCGCGGCCGAGGTGACCGCCTTCGAGCGCCGGCACGGCATCGCCCTGCCCGCGGACTACCGCGACTTCCTGCTCCAGGTCGGCAACGGCGGCGCGGGCCCCGGCTACGGCCTGCACCGCCTGGACGCCGCCGACAGTCACGACGCCGACCTGGCCACACCCTTCCCGCACACCAGGCAGTGGCGACCCGGCCCCGATGACGACCCAGCCCGCTGGTTCGACGGCACGATGGAGATCGCCGAGTGCGGCTGCGGCTACTATCACCGCCTGGTGGTCACCGGCCCGGCGAGCGGCCAGGTCTGGCAGGACCTGCTCGGCTGCGACCAGGGCATCGCGCCCGAGGCCGACTTCCGCGACTGGTACCTGACCTGGCTGGCCGGACTCGCCGCGCGCTTCAGCCCTTGAGCAGTGCCCGGGACATGACGACCCGCTGGATCTGGTTGGTGCCCTCGTAGATCTGGGTGATCTTGGCGTCGCGCATCATCCGCTCCACCGGGAAGTCCCTGGTGTAGCCCGCGCCGCCGAAGAGCTGCACCGCGTCGGTGGTGACCTCCATGGCGACGTCGCTGGCGAAGCACTTGGCGGCGGCGGAGATGAAGCCCAGGTTGGGTTCGCCGCGTTCGGCGCGGGCGGCGGCGACGTAGACCATGTGGCGGGCCGCTTCGACTTTCATCGCCATGTCGGCGAGCATGAACTGCACGCCCTGGAAGTCGCTGATGGCCTTGCCGAACTGCTTGCGCTCCTTGACATATCCCAGTGCCGCGTCCAGCGCGCCCTGGGCGATGCCGACGGCCTGGGCGCCGATGGTGGGGCGGGTGTGGTCCAGGGTGCGCAGGGCGGTCTTGAAGCCGGTGCCGGGCTCGCCGATGATCCGGTCCGCGGGGATGACGCAGTCGGTGAAGTAGATCTCGTTGGTGGGCGAGCCCTTGATGCCGAGCTTGCGCTCCTTCGGGCCGACCTCGAAACCGGGGTCGTCCTTGTGCACCACGAAGGCGGAGATGCCGTTGGCGCCCTTGTCCGGGTCGGTCACCGCCATCACGGTGAACCAGGTGGACTTGGCCGCGTTGGTGATCCAGCACTTGGTGCCGTTGAGCACCCAGCTGTCGCCCTCCAGGCGGGCGCGGGTGCGCATGGACGCGGCGTCCGAGCCCGCTTCCCGCTCGCTCAGCGCGTAGCTGGCGCCCGCCTCACCGGAGGCGATGCTGGGCATGACCTGCTGCTTGAGCTCCTCGGAGGCGGAGAGCAGGATCGGCATGGTGCCGAGCTTGTTCACCGCGGGGATCAGCGAGGAGGAGGCGCAGGCGCGGGCCACCTCTTCGATCACGATGCAGGTGGCGACCGAGTCCGCGCCCTGGCCCTGGTAGGCCTCCGGCACATGCACGGCGGCGAAACCGGCCTTCACCAGGGCATCGTGCGCCTCGACCGGGTAGCGCTCGTTCTCGTCCACCTCGGCCGCGTACGGCGCGATCTCCTTGTCCGCCAATGCCCGCACCGCTTCGCGGAGCGCGTCATGCTCCTCGGCCAGCTGGTAGGTGCCGAAGCTCGAGTCCACGGTAAGTTACCTCCGAGTAGCAGCGTCGCTGTCGAGCATGTTAACCCCCGTTCACCCACCGCGCCCTGTGCCCTCGCACACTCGGTTGCAAGCAAAATTGCAGCATCCGCTGATCACTCAGTTGTCTTTGTAGCGTGTCGGTCATGCTGACCCAGTCCGCGACGCTCGCCGCCAACGAACGCATCCAGGCCCTGCGCGCCGGCGGGGTCCCGGTGACCCACCTGGCCTTCGGCGAGGCCGGGCTGCCGGTCGCGCCGGAGATCGCCGCCGCGCTCGCCGCGGCCGCCGGGCGCAACTCCTACGGCCCCACCGCGGGCATCCCGGAACTGCGCGCCGCCGCGGCCGGGTACTTCCAGCGGCGCGGCCTGCCCACCACGCCGGAACAGGTGGTGGCTGGACCGGGCAGCAAGCCGTTGCTGCACGCGCTGCTGTCCGTGCTGCCCGGTGACGTGGTGCTGCCGAGGCCGAGCTGGGTGAGCTACGCGGCGCAGGCTTCGTTGCTGGGCAAGGAAGTCGTGTGGGTGCCGGTGCCGGAAGGGTCGGGCGGTGTGCCGGATCCGGCGTTGCTGGGACCGGCGCTGGTGGCGGCGCGGGCACGGGGGCTGCGGCCGGGCGTGCTGGTGCTGACGCTGCCGGACAACCCGACCGGGGCGCTGGCCGGGCACGACACCGTGCGGGCGGTGTGCGAGATCGCGGCCGAGCACGGATTGATGGTGATCTCCGATGAGATCTACCGGGACCTGGCGCACGAGCCGGGGTCGGTGCTCAGTCCGGCGGAGATCATTCCCGAGTGGACCGTGGTGACCACGGGGCTCAGCAAGGCGACCGCGCTCGGCGGCTGGCGGCTCGGGGTCTGCCGGACGCCGAGCCAGGAGCTGACCGCGAGGCTGGTCGGGGTGGCCAGTGAGATCTGGTCCAATCCGTCGACGCCGGTGCAGGTGGCGGCGGCTTATGTGCTGAGCGAGCCGGAACCGGTGCGCGCCTTTGTCGCGGCGGGGCTGGGGTTGCACCGGGCGGTGGTGCGGGCGGCTCACCAGGCGGTGGTCGCGGCGGGGGCGAGCTGTCCGGTGCCGGGTGGGGGCTTCTACCTCTACCCGGATTTGGCTGCCGCCAGGAGCCGAGCCAGTGGAGCCACCGAACTGGCCGAACTTCTGTTGCAGCGCTACCGGATCGGCGTGCTGCCGGGATCGGCCTTCGGCGATGATCCGCGCGGGCTGCGGTTCCGGCTGGCCACCAGCCTGCTCTACGGCGACACCGACGAGCAGCGCTGGACCGCCTTGCGCAGCACCGATCCAGCGACGCTGCCCTGGATCGCCGAACCACTGGCGCGGCTGGGCGCGGCCGTCGCGGAGCTGACCGGAAAGGGCCATGGAGACCTTCGCTGAACTGACCGAGCTGTTGCGTGCCGCCGAGTTGAGCCCCGCGCAGCGCGCGCTGGCCGAGCGGGTGCTCACCGATCCGGAGGGCGTGGCGTTCCAGACCGCGGCCGAGCTGGCCAAGGCGGTGGGCACCACCGAGGGGACCGTGGTGCGGTTCGCGCAGCGGTGCGGGCTTTCCGGCTATCCGGCGCTGGTCAAGCTGTGCCGGGCACACCTGGCCGGGCAGGCGCAGCTGGTCCGGCGGTTCGGCGCGCTGCGCGGGGACAGCGTGCTGGCGCGGGCCGCCGAGCTGGACCGGCAGAACCTGGCGCGCACCTTCGCCCAGGTCGATCCGGCGGCCTGGCGGCTGGCGGTCGGCTCGATCGCGCGGGGGCGGCGGGTGCACGTGATGGGGCTGCGCAAGTCACATGCGGTGGCCTACCTGCTCGGCTACCAGCTGGACCTGGTGTGCGAGGACGTCACGCTGATCACCCCCGGCCCCGGCACGCTCACCGACAAGCTGCGGCGGCTGGACCGGCAGGACGTCTTCATCGCGGTCTCGCTGCACCGCTACGCCGCCGACACCGTCCGCGCGGTCCGGCACGCCAAGGAGGTCGGCGCGACCACGGTGGCCTTCACCGACACCGCCGCCTCACCGCTGGCGGGGCTGGCCGACGCGGTGTTCCTGGCCGACATGGCAGGCGCCGGCCTGCTGCGCTCGGTGACCGCGCTGACCAGCCTGGTGCAGGCGTTGGCTACGGCGGTCGCGGTGGAACGCGGGGACGCGGCCTCGGCGGCGCTCCGCCAGCAGGAGGCCCTGCTGACGGAGTTCGCCACGTACCAGCCCTGAGAGGTCAGCCTTGAGCGATCCGCTCCTGGAGCTTGGCGTCCTTGTCCAGGACCATGGCCTCCAGGTCGGCCTGGAACTTCTCCACCCGCGCGCGCAGGGCGTCGTCGTGCGCGGCCAGGATGCGCACCGCGAGCAGGCCCGCGTTGCGCGCGCCGGCCACCGACACGGTCGCCACCGGGATACCGGCGGGCATCTGCACGATGGACAGCAGCGAGTCCATGCCGTCCAGGTACTTCAGCGGCACCGGCACGCCGATCACCGGCAGCGCGGTGGCCGAGGCGACCATGCCGGGCAGGTGCGCCGCGCCGCCCGCGCCCGCGATGATCACCTTGAGACCGCGGCCCGCGGCGTCGCGGGCGTAGTCGAGCATGCGCTGCGGGGTGCGGTGCGCCGAGACGACGCTGACCTCGTGCGGCACCTCGAACTCGGTGAGCGCCTCGGCGGCGGCCTGCATGACCGGCCAGTCCGAGTCGCTCCCCATGATCACGCCAACCTGCGGTGCCACGTCAGTTCCCTCCGTGCACGTCGTATCCGTCGGTCCACTCGGCGTGCGAGAGCCAGTGCGCGGCCAGGGTGGCCCGCCTGCGCGTCTCGGCCATGTCCTGGCCGAGCACGTTCACGTGCCCGACCTTGCGGCCGGGTCGCTCCGCCTTGCCGTACAGGTGCACCCGCGCCTCCGGGAACCGGGCGAACAGGTGGTGGATCCGCTCGTCGACGCCCATCGACGGCGGGGCGGGCGCGCCCAGCACGTTGGCCATCACCACCGCGGGGGCCTTCAGGTCGGTCAGGCCCAGCGGGTAGTCCAGCACCGCGCGCACGTGCTGCTCGAACTGGGAGGTGCCTGCCCCGTCCATGGTCCAGTGGCCGGAGTTGTGCGGGCGCATGGCCAGCTCGTTGACCAGCACACCGTCCGCGGTCTCGAACAGCTCCACCGCGAGCACGCCGACCACGCCCAGCTCGGCGGCGATCCGCAGCGCCAGCTCCTGGATCCGCTGGGCCAGCTCCGGCGCCAGGTCGGGGGCGGGGGCGAGCACCTCGACGCAGATGCCCTCGGACTGCACGGTCTGCACCACCGGCCAGGCCGCGCCCTGCCCGAACGGCGAGCGGGCGATCAGCGCGGCCAGCTCGCGGCGCATCGGCACGCACTGCTCGACCATCAGCGGGGTGCGCGCGGCCAGCAGCTCGGTGACCACCCGCTCGGCGCTCTGCGGGGTGTTGAGCATCCACACCCCGCGCCCGTCGTAGCCGCCGCGGATGGCCTTGAGCACGCACGGCCAGCCGTGCTCGGCGCCGAAGCGCAGCACGTCAGCGACCTCGAAGACCTCGGTGAACGGCGGCACCGGGAGGTCCAGCTCGCGCAGCTTGAGCCGCATCCTGAGCTTGTCCTGGGCGTAGATCAGCGCGTCCGGGCCGGGGTGCACGGTGACGTCCTCGGCGACCAGCGCGTGCAGGTGCTCGGCAGGCACGTGCTCGTGGTCGAAGGTCAGCACCTCGCAGCCCTTGGCGAAGCGGCGCAGGGCTTCAAGATCGGTGTGCGTGCCGATCTGCACGTCCCGCGCGACGAGGGCGGCGGGATCGGCTTCGGAGACGGCGAGCACCCGCAACGACTGACCGAGGGCGATCGCCGCCTGGTGGGTCATCCGCGCGAGCTGTCCGCCGCCGACCATGCCAACTACTGGGGTGCCGGTTCGGGGGTCCACGGGCAGGTCAGCCTAGTGCAGCGGGGCAGGTCAGCCGCGACCGAGGTGGTTGACGAGGTCGCAGGCGGCCTGATGGGTGGCCGGCAGCCCTTCCAGCCACACCCGCAGCGACACCGTGCCCTCCAGGTCGGGGTCGGCGGCCAACCGTTGCTCCACCAACCAGCGGGCGGTGGCCAGTCTCAAAGGTAATCTTTGATCACGTGGAGTGAGCACTGCGCCGACTGAGGGACCCACAACAGCCAGGGTCTCGCCCCGGTTGAACACCAGGCGTAACACGTCGGCGACCAGCACCATGGCCACCACCCGGGACCAGCCGGTGGCCTGGCTCAGGTCCACCGCGACCATGGCCAGCACGTGCCGCTCCTCGGTCCGCTGCCCAGCCGCGGTCGCCTCGTGGTAGACCTCGCGAAGGCGTGTGCGCAGGTAGGAGGGGGTGGCCAGGCCGGTGAGGCCGTCGGTGGCCTCGGCCGTGGTGACCCGGCCGGCCATCTCCTCGGCCCAGCCGAGCGCGACCACCCGCAACAACCGGGCCGGCACCGCGTCCGGGTCGGCGGAGACGATGCCGTCCCGGCCGGCCGGGCTCTCCAGCACCGCGTGCAGGGCGGCCAGGTCCTGCAGGGTCTCGGCCAGGCTGGCGCCCGCCTCTGCCCGGCGGTGACCCAGTCTGATCAGGGCGGATGCCACGTCACCGTGCTCGACCACGGCCCGGCAGACCGCGTCCACCTCGGGCAGCGTCCAGTCAGCGGGGAAGGGCCAGCCGGCGGCCAGGCTCGCGGTCCGCCACCGCGAGCGCAGTGCACGCAGGTCCGCGTCGCTGCCACCGCGGCTGGGCCGGGGCGCCACCTCACGCACACTCACGCTCGATCGGTCTCCTTCTCGAAAGGCCCTGTTCTTGCTCCGATGCGGTGACGCGCCAGCCACCAGTTCGTGACGCCGTTCGAGGTGACGAAGCACAAAGCGTTCCGTCACACTGAGCAAGCACACCAGGTGAGCGACATGGAGCAGGCGTGGCAACGGTTCAGGACGAGGTACAGGGTCCCAGTGACGCCGAGCTCATCGACTCGGTGCGCTCGGGGTCGATGGACGCCTACGCCCTGTTGTACGAGCGGCACGTGGCCGCCGCCTACAACCTGGCCCGCCAGATGTCGCGCTCGCCCGCCGAGGCCGATGACCTGGTCTCGGACGCCTTCGCCAAGGTCCTGGACACGCTGCGGGCGGGCAAGGGCCCGGACGCGGCCTTCCGCGCCTACCTGCTGACCGCGTTGCGGCACAACGCCTACGACCGGTCCCGCCGGGAGAAGAAGGTCCAGGTCTCCGACGACGTGGCCGCCTTCGACGCCGGGGTGCCGTTCACCGACACCGCGGTCGCCGGGCTGGAGAAGACCTTGGCGGCCAAGGCCTTCGCCCGGCTGCCGGAACGCTGGCAGGCCGTGCTGTGGCACACCGAGGTCGAGCAGCAGTCCCCGGCGGAGATCGCGCCGATCCTGGGCCTGACCGCCAACGGCGTCTCCGCGCTGGCCTACCGGGCGCGCGAGGGCCTGCGCCAGGCCTACCTCCAGGTGCACCTGGACTCGGTGGCCGAGGAGCAGTGCCGGGCCACCGTGGACCGGCTCGGCGCGTGGACCCGCGACGGGCTGTCCAAGCGGGAGACCGCGCAGGTCGAGGCGCACCTGGACACCTGCGTGAGCTGCCGGGCGCTGGCCGCGGAGCTGCACGACGTGAACGGGGCCATGCGGGTCTTCGTCGCCCCGCTGGTGCTCGGCGGCGCGGTCACCGCCTACCTGGCGCTCTCGGCCACCGCGGCCAAGGCGGCGGGCGCGACCGCGCTGGCGGTCACCGCGGGAGCCGCCGCCGGTGGCGCCGGTGGCGCGGCCGGTGCGGCCAGCTCGGTGCCGAGGCAGTTCGTGGCCACCGGGGCCTCGGCGGCGGCCGTGGTCGCCGCGGTCGCGGTGGCGCTGAGCGCGGCCGAGTCCCCGCAGAGCCCGTCGGTCGCCGCGCCCCCGCCGGTCACCACGACGGTCGCGCCCACCCAGCCCCCACCGCCGCCACCGCCGCCACCGCCGCAGCCCACGCCCTCCCAGCCACCGCCCCCGTCACCGAAGCCGCCGCCCCCGAGCAGCCAGCCGACCCCTCCCCCGCCGACGACCACGACCCCACCCCCGACGCCGCCTCCAGCGCCGCCCCCGCCGCCCGCGCCGACCCCGACGCTGTCCGCCTCCGCGCCCAGCGAGCCGGTCCAGCTCACCCCCGGTGGCCCGTCGGTCGACCTGCCGGTGACCGTGCGCAACAGCGGCAACGGGGTGTCCGAGCCGGTCACCGCGGCGCTGAACCTGCCGCCCGGGGTGCTGGCCGAAGTGCCCGGCGCCGGTCAGCGGTTCGCCCGCAGCGGGGTGCTGGCCCAGGCGGCGCAGGCGATCGGGATCAGCTGCCAGAGCGGTCCCGGCCGGATCTCCTGCGTGACCGGGCGGGGCCTGGAGCCGGGCGAGTCGGTGACCTTCGGGTTCCGGCTCACCGCGGGGCCGGACGTGCAGCCGGGGCGGATCACCGGCAGCGTGAACTCGGGCACCAGCATCAACCTGTCGCTGTCCGAGGTGACCGTGCAGGTCAAGCAGAACGACGAGCTGGAGCTGCGCGCGGAGACCTGGCACCACGGCTGGTGGTGGCCGATCCGGATGGACGTCACCGCGACCAACCGGGGCACCAGGGAGGCTCCGCTGACGGTGACCATCGCGCTGCCGGAGCGCACCGTGGCCTTCGCCTGGACCAAGCACTGCCAGGGCAGGGGCAACGTGGTGACCTGCACCGGCAGGCTCAAGCCGGGTCAGCGGGTGGTGTTCCGCACCTGGCTGACCTCCCTCGGCGTGATCAAGGACCAGGCCCAGGTCAGCGGCACCCTCGGCGAGGCCAAGGCCGCGATCACGGTGCCGATCCACATCCGCGACCACCCCGGCGGCCACCCGATCGACCCGGACCGCCCGCAGGACCCCAGCACGCCACCGGCCACCACGACCACCACCACGCCGCCGCCGACCACCACCACGACCCCGGCCAAGCCGACCACCACCAGCCGCAAGCCCGCCCAGACCACCGGCGGCCGCGAGCCGAGCCACTCGGACCGCCCGACCACCCAGCCCCCACCGGCCGCACCCCCGTCGACCAAACCGGTCGAGCCGCCCAAGCCGACCACTCCGGCCCGCACCACGACCTCCGCACCACCGCCACCGCCGACGTGCAAGCCCACGCTGCCGCCGTGGCTGTCCTGGCTGCTGCCGGAGTGCTGACCCGGCGTGTCGGCCGGGAGTGTCGCTGACAAACCCGGCATACCCGGCCGGTAGTTGGTGAACAAGCCACGGGCCGATCGGGGGGTGTGATCGTCGATCTCTACACTCGCCGGAGTGTTCGCAGCCGAAGCCGTGTTCGCCAAGTTGCCCCCGCGCTACCGCGAGTTGATTCGGCGGAACCGGGAGATGTTCCGGTTCGCGGTGGTCGGCAGCGCCACCTTCCTGGTCGACACGGTGGTGATGTACAGCCTGAAGTGGACCATCCTGGACACCAAGCCGGTGACCGCGAGGGCGATCGGCGTGATCGTGGCCACCGTGGTCGGCTACGTGCTCAACCGGGAGTGGTCCTTCCGCACCCGTGGCGGCCGGGAACGCCACCACGAGGCCGCGCTGTACTTCCTGATCAGCGGCGTCGGCGTGGCACTGAGCTCGGCCCCGATGCTGGTCTCCCGGTACGTGCTGTTCCTGTCCGAACCGCACATCAGCTGGGCCGCGCAGGAGATCGCGGACTTCGTCAGCGGCCTGATCGTGGGCACGCTGCTGGCCATGGTGTTCCGCTTCTGGGCCTTCCGGAAGTTCGTCTTCCCCGCGGCCAAGGTCGTCACCAAGCCCGAGGTGCACACCATCATCAAGACGGTCAGCGCGCCCCGCCCGGAGAAGCGCCTGGCCACCACGGAGGAGCGGTCCGTTCCGCTGCGCTGAGGCCAGACGGGTGAACGGGATCCGTAGACTGCCGGAGTGGCCGTAGTGGAGACCGTGCTCGGATTGCTGCCGCAGGGCCTGCGGCGGGTCCTGTTGAAGCACCGTGAGCTGTTGAAGTTCGCCTTCGTCGGCGGAACCACCTTCATCATCGACAACGCCGTCTTCTACGGCCTCAAGCTGACCGTTCTGGACACCAAGCCCCTGATCGCCAAGGGCATCGCGGTGCTGGTGGCGACCATCGTCTCCTACGTGCTGAACCGGGAGTGGTCCTTCCGCACCCGAGGCGGCCGGGAGAAACAACACGAGGCAGCGCTGTACTTCCTGGTCAGCGGCATCGCGGTAGGCATCTACACCGCCCCGCTGGCGTTCTCCCGGTACGTGCTGGACCTGCGGTACCCGGATGTCAGCCTGCTCTCCCAGGAACTCGGCGACTTCTTCATCGGACAGGTCGGCGGCGTGCTGATCGGGATGCTGTTCCGGTGGTGGGCGTTCCGGAAGTTCGTCTTCCCGGAAGAGGGCGTGCGGCCGAACAAGACTTACGGAACGGTTGTCGTCCAGGCTCCGGTCGTGAACGACGAAATCGTGGCGAACGGGCAGGAGAACGGAAAGCCCCATCGCACCTCGCGGAAGCGAAGCGATGAGGACGAAGAGCACCTGGGGCACTCCTAACCAGCGGCCAGGTTCGGGCCTGGGGTGAAAACCCACGAAGAGGGCCTCTCGTCTTCTCCGTACGGCCTGGAGACTGCTGACCGCGCCTCCCCGCCCGGCCCCTGCAACCTGCCGCCGCCCTAGCTTCTCAACGTGACGGGGGCCGGGTGGGGAGGTGTGGTTTGCTGTCGGAAGGTCGTCCGGAGAAGACGAGAGGACCGCGAGCACGCTGGGTCTTGAGTCGGCAGCCTGCTCAGCCCCGCAACCTGCTCGTCCCGGCTTTTGACTTGTCAAACCCCTCCGGTGGTCTGCCCGTCCGGCGAGGACATTCTTTTCGATTTTGATCTAAAACAAAAGATAAAAGAATGTCCTCGCCGGACGGGCAGACCATCAAAGCAGGGGGGGGGAAGATCAAAGGCAGCGAGATGAGTTGCAGACCAGTGCCAGTTTGTGTTGGCGCGCTTGCAGCAGCGTGGGTGGTTCCGCGGGGTCTGGGTGGTTCTGCTTCGACGGCCTTCCAAAACCAAACCAGCCCTGTCAAGCGCCCCGGTCCCAGCGGTTTGTGACGGTGGGCTGGAACGTGGGGCGCTTGACAGGGCTGGTGTGTTTTTTCCAGGCCGTCGAAGCAGAACCACCCAGACCGGCCGCTCCGTTGCGATCAAAAGCAAAGGCAGAAGCTCAACCCTCGCCTAGCGGGGACTCGCCTCGGTTGGCCAGCGCAGGTCCGGCACGTCGTCCGCTCTCGGTACCGGCAGGAAGATGCTGAACGTCGCCGTTCTCGGCACCGACAGCTCCAACCGCCCCCCATCGGCCTCCACCAGCGCCCGCGCCAGTGCCAGTCCAACCCCGGTCGACCCGCCGCCGGACACGCCCCGCTCGAAGATGTGCGCGGCCAGGTCCTCCGGCACCCCGGTGCCGCCGTCGGTGACCTCGACCACGACCATCGCGTCGCCGCTGCGGGCGGAGACGTGCACCGTGCCGCCGCCGTGGCGCAGGGCGTTGTCCAGCAGGACGCCCAGGGTTTCGCGGAGGCGGGACGGGGTGGCTCTGGCCAGTAGGCCTGCTGGGGCGCGCAGGCGGAGGGCTCGGCCGTGTTGTCTGAGGCTGGCTCGCCATTCTTGGACCATGATCGGGAGTTGGGCGGCCAGGTCTACCGGTTCGGCGTCCACGGCTCGGGCGGCGTGGGCGGCGGCGAGGAGTTCGTCCAGCACGGTGGAGAGGCGTTCTGCCTGTTCCAGGGCGGCGTTGGCGTCCTCCGCCGTGGCGCCGTCGGCGTGCATGGCCAGGGACTCCAGGCGGAGTTGCATGGCGGTCAGTCTGCTGCGGAGCTGGTGGGAGACGTCGCCGATGAGCTCTCGTTCGCGTTGCAGGAGCTGGGCCAGGGCCGAGGCGGAGGTGTCCAGGGCCTCGGCGAGCTTGTCCAGCTCGTTGATGCGGTAGCGGCGGGGGTCGGGGCGGAAGTCGCCCGCGCCCAGGCGCGCGGCCCGGTCGGCGACGTGGCGGAGGGGTTCGGCCAGGCGGCGGGCGGTGACCGTGGCGACCGTGGCTCCGATGCCGACCGAGAGGACCACCAGCAGGGTGACCACCCCGGCGACCTCCAGCTGGTCGGTGCGCTTGGGGGCGGCGCTGGCGGCGACCGTCACCTTGCCGTGCTGGGCCATCGGCACGGTTTCGCTCATCTCGTCCGGGCCGGGGCTCGCGCCCAGCTCCCGGTCGCCGGAGGCCAGGCCGGTGATCCTGATCTGGCCGCCTTCCGGGCGCAGCACCTCGACCGCGGCCAGGTCGATCTGCTGGTGGTCGGCGAGCTGGTTGTCCAGCTGCGCGGCGACCTGCCGGGCCCGGTTGGCCAGGTCCCGGTGGGTGACGTCGTGCACCACCGTTATGGCGGTGTAGCCCAGCGGGAGACCAAGGGCGACACCCGTCACCGCCACCGCGAGCAGGGTGGACTGCAGGATTCGACGGCGCACCGGCATCCCTCCCGCCTAGTCGCTGTTGAACCGGAACCCGACGCCACGCACGGTGGCGATCCGGCGCTCGGTGTTGCCGCCCTGGGTGTCCCCGATCTTGCGGCGCAGCCAGGAGATGTGCATGTCCAGGGTCTTGCTGCCGCGCAGCTCGGGGTCGTTCCAGACCTCTTCCAGGATGTCGTCCCTGCTCACCACCTGGCCCGCGCGCTGCATCAGCACCCGCAGCAGCTCGAACTCCTTGTTCGCCAGGGTCACCTCGTGGCCGTCGACCAGCACCCGGCGGGCGGCCAGGTCCAGCCGCACCCCGCTGGCCTCCAGCGTGCCCGGCGAGCGCCGGCGCAACAGGGCCCTGATCCGGGCCATCAGCTCGGCCAGCCGGAACGGTTTGGCCACGTAGTCGTCGGCCCCGGCGTCCAGGCCCACCACGAAGTCGACCTCGTCGGCGCGGGCGGTGAGCATCAGCACCGGGATGCCCCGCCCGTTCGCGCGCAGCCTGCGGCAGACCTCAAGCCCGTCCAGCCGGGGCAGGCCCAGGTCCAGCACCAACAGGTCGACCTCGCCGTTGCTGGCCGCCTCCAGCGCGCTCACTCCGTCGGAGACCACGTGCACCGAGTAGCCCTCGCGCTGCAACGCGCGGGACAACGGTTCGGCGATGGCGGGGTCGTCCTCAGCCAGCAGCACCACACTCACGACACCAGCCTAGGCTCATCGGCGTGACCACGTATTCCGCGGATCTTGATCTCGCGCTGCGCCTGGCCGACACCGCCGACTCGATCACCCTGGACCGCTTCCGCGCCCGTGACCTGGCCGTGGAACGCAAACCCGACCGGACCCCGGTCACCGACGCCGACCTGGCCGTCGAGGACGCCATCCGGGCCGTGCTCACCGCCGAACGCCCGGCGGACGAGGTCGCCGGAGAGGAACGCGGCGGCACGGACACCGGCGCCGGGCGGGTCTGGGTGCTCGACCCGATCGACGGCACCAAGAACTTCCTGCGCGGCGTGCCCGCCTACGCCACCCTGATCGCCCTGGTCGAGGACGGCCGCCCGGTGGTCGGCGTGATCAGCGCCCCCGCCCTGCACCGCCGCTGGTGGGCCGCCCGCGAAGCCGGGGCCTGGGCCGCGCCCACCGGCGGCGAACCGCAGCGGCTGGCCGTCTCCGGCGTGCGCGAGCTGGCCGACGCCTACCTGTCCACCACCCACCTGGGTTCCTGGGTCGAGCACCACTCCAGGGATGCCTACCTGCGGCTGGTCGACGCCTGCTGGGAGAACCGGGCCTTCGGCGACTTCTGGCAGCACTGCCTGGTCGCCGAGGGCGTGATCGACCTGGCCGCGGAGGCCGTCGTGAACCCGTGGGACGTGGCCGCCGCGCAGGTGCTGGTGGAAGAGGCCGGTGGCCGGTTCACCGACCTGTCCGGCAAACCGGACTACACCGGCGGCAGCGTGCTGACCAGCAACGGGCTGCTGCACCAGCTCGCGCTGGACCAGCTCGCGCACTGACGGCTCGCGGCGGGGCCGCCGGGGCTCACGCCATCGGCGGCACCTGCTGCATGACCCCCAACGCGCCCCGGGACACCTGCGCCCAGGTCAGTCGCCCGAACAGGTAGAAACAGGCCACCTGTTCGTTGGAGAACCTGGCCCAGTCGTACCGGTTGCCCTGTTCGCGCCAGAACACCTCCCAGCCGAACTGGCCCTCCTCGTCGGCGACCTCGTCGCGCAGCAGGCACCACGCGTTGTCGGCCTCCGCGCCGATGGACACCACCTGCGGCGGCACCCCCAGCGCGCGCAGCCACTCACCGATCGACTCCGCGTTCACGCGTTCGTGTCCTCTCCCACTTCGACCAGGAAACCCAGGGCAACAAGCTCGGCGGCGGCGTGCGTGGTGCGGAACCGGATGCCGCCGCCCGCCTGACCGAACCACGGCGCGGCCACCGTGCGCCACACCGGCAGCTCGCGGGCCACCCGGAACCGGTGGTAGCCGTGGCCGATCAGCTCCGGGGGCAGGCCGCGTTCGGCGAACGGGGTGCCGTCCACCGCGAACACCCGGCCGTCCCTGGGGCCGAAGCGGTCCAGCATCGAGCCGACGGAGAGCACGATCGGCTCCGCGCCGTCCGGGTCGACCCCGCCCTCCGGGCACAGCTCGGCCGGGGGCCAGGCGTACTCGGCGGCGCGGTCCTCGGTGGCCGGGCGGGCCAGGAACCGGCGGTCCCACTCGCGTTCGTGCTGGCCGCCCAGCGGGTCGTAGGCCGGGACCAGGGCGAGCACGGCCGGGTGGTCGGGGGCCAGGCCGGGGGTGCGCGGGACCTGCGCCACCGGGTAGCCGGTGATCAGCTCGGAGCGGGGGTGGTCGTGCGGGGGGAAGCGCAGCCCGGCCGCGTAGTCCAGCTCGGCGCGCGGGCGGGGCAGCTGGCGGGCCGGCCGGTTGGTCGGCCTCGGCATGTGCCCCAGCGGGAACAGGTGCACCAGGAACAGCGCCAGCTCGTCGTCCTTGCGGGCGGGCAGCGACAGCTTGGCCGGCGCCACCGGGCGGTCCGGCTCGACCACCGGCGCGACTCCCGGAGCCATCTCCAGATATCCCGCGCCGGGGCGGACCCCGCGCCAGTCCTTGTTCGGGCCGAACCCGGCGTCCATGCCGACACCGCCACGGCCGCCGTGCACCGGCACCGGCGCGACCCCGGCCGCGCCACCGGCGGCGGCCCCCGCGCCCGCGGGCGCGTGCGGGGCGGCGGCCGCGGCGTGGCCGGGTGCGGCGACCGGCGGGGCCGCGGGCGGCGGCGCGGCGGGCGGTGGCGCGAACGGCGTGCCCGGCTGGCCGGGGCCGAACTGCTGGAAGCTGGGCGGCGGCGCGGCCGGTGCGACCGGTGGCGGCGCGACCGGCGGCGGGGCCGCGGGCGGACCGGCGACCGGCTCGGGCGCGCCGGCGAAGGACAGCCGGACCTCGTTCGGGCCCGGTCCCTGGCGCATCGGCGGGGTCGGGGTGGGGTCGTAGTAGACCGGCGGGGGCGGCGCGGGCTGCTGCCGGGGCAGCTCGATCGGGCCGGTCTGCGGGGACGGGTCGTAGTACGGCGGCGGCGCGCCCTTGCCCGGCTGCGGGCCGAAGGACGGCTGTTCGTGGTCCCCGGCCCGAACGGGCAGTTCCGGCTGGCGAGGATCCGGCGGCAGCGGGGGCTGGGTGCCGGGCGCGGCGGCCGGCGGAGGCGCGCCGGAGGGGCTGCCCGCGCCGCCGATCGGCTCGCCGGTGACCGGGTCGTACTGCGGCAGCGTGCCGGCGTCCACCGGCTGGTTGGTGCGCAGGTCGATGAGCTGCCCGGTCTGCGGGTCGCGCATGTAGTTCCCGGCCTGGCCGACCAGGTTGCCGGTGTCCGGGTCGATCAGGCGGCCGGTCTTCGGGTCCATCGGCATGCCGGTGGCCGGGTCGATCGGGTAGCCGGTGCTGGGGTCGACCGCGCCGGGGCCGGTGACCGGGTGCACGTCGTTGTCCATCGAGACGCCGCTGGTGCTGCGCACCGCGGTCTCCAGCGCGTCGGTCAGCTGGGTCAGGTTGGCCAGCACGCCGGCCGCCAGCGAGCTGCGCGAGGCCAGCGCCTCCCGGCCGCCCTCCTGCGCGAGCAGCTGGGCCACGTCGTCCTGCTTGGCCAGCTTCACCAGCTCGGCGACGATCTTGGACTTGGTCGCCTCGATCTGGCCGGCCGCGTGCTCCAGCCGCTGCGCCGCCTCCAGGCAACCCTTGGCGGTCAACGGCATCCGGCCGTGGTCGGCGGCCACGAACCCGTTCCACTGCCGCCGGGCGCCGTCGGCCGCGCGGCCCTTCGCGCCGGTCAGCGCGTGCTGGGCGACCGCGTCGGTCTCGGTGGACAACCGGGTGACCCCGTCACCGGCGGTGCGCCAGGCCTTGGCCGCCTCGCGCATCTTGTCCTCGTCGGCCTGTGGCCAGCGCACGTTCAGCGCGGTGGCGATCTGCGCCAGTTCCGGCGGCAGTTCGATACCCATACGTCCTCTCCCCGACTTCCCCGACTCGCCAAGCCCGTCAGCTCCGGCGCAGCCCCAGCTCGTTGTCCTGCTCGGTGCTCCGGTACTCCTCGGCGGTCTTGGCGAACTTGCCGCCGACCTCGGCCAGCTCGCCGGGCAGCTCGCCGAGCCGCTGCTGGGTCTTGGTCGCCCCTGGCACGTGCGTCCTGGCGAAGCTGCGGCCCACCGCGTCCGAGCCCCAGCACTCGCCGAGCTCGGCCAGCTTCGCGGTCAGCGCCTTGGCGATCGCCTCGGCCCGCTCGCGGTAGTCGTCGAAGTCACCGGCGGCCCGGCTGAGCCGCTCGTGTTCGGTCCGGAACCCGCTCACCGCTCGCCTCCCGCACGCAGCCAGTTCTGCTGTTCGAAGTCCTCATCGGCCTGCCGCGCCCGCAGGTTCAGCTCTCCCGTGGTGAGGTCGCCGCTGCCGTCCAGCACGGCCTGCGGATCGGCGTCGGCCGGCAGCAGCGGGGCGAGCGCGCGCTGGGCGCTGGCCGCGGCCAGCTCAGCCGCCGCTGCGGTCACCTCCAGCACCAGCGCAGCCAGCTCAGCGGCCCGGTAGCGCTGGTACGCCTGCTCGGTGATGCGCAGGTCGAGCAGGGTGCCGCGGGGCCCGACGGTGACCGTGACCACGCCGTCCTCGCTGCTGGCGCTCTCCCTGACCTCGCGGAAGGCGCGCTGCACGGTGCCGAGCTGGTCCCGGCTGCGCCGGTAGTCGGCGATCAGTTCGGCCACCTGGGCCTTGTGGTCGGTCGGCACGAGACCTCCATGGGTGGGACGCAGGTCACCCCTTTGACGGCCGAACGCCCCACTCGGTTCCCCTCGTTCCGGGTGAATTCGGTGCGACGATCATTGACATGGTGGCCATCGCGTACGAGGACCTCACTCCCGGACGGATCATCCCACTCGGGCAGATCGTGATCGACAAGGACGAGATGCTGGCCTTCGCCGAACGCTTCGACCCGCAGCCCTTCCACCTGGACGAGGCGGCGGGGGCGGCCTCGGTGCTGGGCGGGCTGTGCGCCTCCGGCTGGTACACCGGCTCGCTGTGGATGCGGTCCTACGTGGACCACGTGCTGACCGGCTCCACCTCGCAGGGCTCGCCCGGTCTCACCGAGCTGTCCTGGTCCAAGCCGGTGTTCCCGGGCGACGTGCTGCGCAGCGAGCTGGAGGTGGTCTCCGCGCGCCGGTCGGCCAGCCGCGAGGGGCTGGGCCTGGTGCAGATGATCGGCCGGTTGTTCCGCGACGAGGACCTGGTCATGCGGGCCGCGTTCACCGGCATGTTCGGCACCAGGTCATGAGGCTCACCGAGTACGCCCGCGGCGGCGGCTGCGCCTGCAAGATCCCGCCCGGCGAGCTTGAACCGCTGCTCACCGGTTTGACCGGTGCGCAACCGGACTTGGTGGTGGGCGCGGAGAACGGCGACGACGCGGCGGTGCGCAGGCTCGATGACACCCGGGGCCTGGTGCTGACCACCGACTTCTTCACCCCGGTGGTGGACGACGCGGCGGACTGGGGCCGGATCGCCGCGGCCAACGCGCTCTCCGACGTCTACGCGATGGGCGGCCGCCCGGTGCTGGCGGTGAACCTGCTGGCCTGGCCGCGCGAACTGCTGCCGATGGAGCTGGCCGCCGAGGTGCTGCGCGGCGGCGCGGAGGTGGCCACGCGGGCCGGTTGCCCGATCGGCGGCGGGCACAGCATCGACGACGCCGACCCCAAGTACGGGCTCGCGGTGACCGGGCTGGTCGAGCTGGACCGCATGCTGCGCAACGACGCCGGGCGGCCCGGCCTGCCGCTGTCGCTGACCAAGCCGCTGGGCACCGGGGTGCTCAACACCCGGCACAAGCGCACCGGCGAGGTCTTCCCGGAGGCCGTCGCCACCATGATCACGCTGAACGACCGGGCCGCCGAGGCCGCGGTGGCCTGCGGTGCCCGGTGCGCCACCGACGTGACCGGCTTCGGCCTGCTCGGCCACCTGCACAAGCTGGCCCGCGCCAGCGGCGTCACCGCGGTGCTGGACCCGAAGGCGGTGCCCTACCTGGAGGGCGCGCGCGCCGCCGCCGAGGCCGGGTTCGTCAGCGGCGGCACCCGGCGGAACCTGGACTGGGTGCGCCCGCACGCCGAGCTGGCCGGACTGTCCGAAGTGGACGCTCTGCTGCTGGCCGACGCGCAGACCTCCGGCGGCCTGCTGGTCGCCGGCGAGGTGCCCGGCGCGCCGGTGATCGGCGAGCTGGTGCCGGCTCAGGGACCGACGATCACGCTGGCCTGAGCCAGCGCGAAGGCCAGGCAGAGCAGCGCGGCGAGCAGCCGGGGGTGCCGCAGCCAGGCCGCGTCCCAGGCGCCGGGCGGACCGTGCCGCAGCACCCCGAAGGTCATCACGGCCCGCCCGGCCCCGAACGCCAGCCCCGCCAGCAGCGCGGACCCCGGACCGGCCAGGAACGCGATCAGTGGCAGCAGCGCGTAGGGCAGGCCGCTGGTGACGTAGGTGCGCACGCCGGTGCCCATCTCCAGTCCGAACTGGAGCGGGCCGAACACCGGGCCGTGCCGGAACACCGTCTCCGGCACCAGCCGCGCGTTCTGCGGCAACGGAAAGTGCAGCAGGGCGAACTCCCGCGCCACCAGCACCGCCAGCCAGGCACAGACCAGCGCGGACACCAGGAGCGGCGGTACCAGCGGCCGCAACACCGAACCGAGCAGCAGCACCCCGAAGGCGCTCAGCACCCCGCCGAGCAACAGTCCCCCCGCGAACGCGAAGGGCGCGACACCCCGCCAGACCGGCGAGCTCAGCACCGCGGCCGAGTTCCGGCTTCAGGTGGAGCCGCTGACCGCGAAACCGGCGGCGGCGCCGAGCACCAGCCAGGACCAGCCGGGGCCGCCGGGGTCGAGCGCGATCCCGGCCAGCGCGGCGAGGGCGAGGAAGGTGGCGGTGGTGAGGGGGTGCCAGCGGCGGGCCGCCCGATCAGCGGAGGTCACGGGCGGCCGGTTTCCCGCTCATCGCACCAGGGCGCGGCAGATCGTGAAGTAGGTGTTCGTGGTGCCGCTCCTGGTCACCGTGAGGTTCCCGTCGGAGCACCGGTACACCCGGCCGTCGGGCGTGCGCCACTTCCACGCGTTCTTGCCGTTGCAGGAGCTGCTCACCGTGCCGTAGGTCTGCCCGCCCTCGGTGTCCGCGCGGTGCCAGCCGTTCGCGCAGTACTCGCTGGAGCGGAACTCGCCGCCGAAGCAGGCCGCGGGCGCGGTGCGGTACCGGCCGCCGGTGTCCGGGGACTCGTAGTAGCCGTCCGGGTAAGCGTCCTTGCAGTCGTTGCGGTCCCAGCCTTCCAGGCCGCCGGGGCCGGTTTCCGCGCTCGCGGTGCGCCAGGTCAGCGACAGCGTGCCCAGGGTCAGCGCGGACAGCGCGACGCCGCGCAGCACGCCGCGGCGGCTGGCCCTGGTGTCCAGGGCGCGCAGGCCGCTGGTGGCCGAGTAAGTGGCCGGGGTGGCGTCGGCGTGTGGGATGTGGTCCAGGCGCGGGGTCATGACGGCTGCCTTTCCGGGGTGTGCAGCGCGCGGCGGACGTCCGCGGCGGAGGTGGGCAGGACCAGGGAGTCGATCCGGCCGTCGGCGGTCACCGACAGCAGCATCGGCGGGTTGAGGTGGGCCAGGGCCTGCCAGGCCGCGCGGTCGGTGACCAGCTCGACGGTGGCGGGCAGGTCCGGCCAGGCGGCGGCGTCCTCGTAGGTCAGCAGCACCGGGCGGTCGGCGTGCCGGGCCAGCTCAGCGGCGGCGAACTGGCACAGCGGGCAGCCGGAGTCGGCGACCAGCACCGTGCGCGGGCCGTCGAAGCGGTCGGTGACGGAAGTGGGCAGGCGCAGTTCGGCCAGGTCCGCGCCGGTGGCCTGGCGGGCGGTGAGCTGGCGGCGGAGCAGCCGCACCTCGCGCAGCACCGCGGCCAGGCCCAGGTACAGCAGCGCGATCGCCAGCCAGGCCAGGACCAGCAGGGCGAGCACCGGGTCCATCAGCGACCGGCCCAGGCCACGTCGAGTCCGGCCACCCAGTCGAGCAGCTCACCGGTGCTCACCCCGGTGTCCCGGCTCAGCTGCACCTCGGCCGCGCCGCGCGGTCCGGCCAGCACGAACAGGTAGTCCCTGGCGTCCGGGGAACCTTTCCGGCCGGGCAGCGCCAGCCGCCACAGCTCGCCGCCGGGGGTGGCCGCGCCGCGGTGCTTGGGCAGCACCTGGCGGGCGGTCTCCGGGCCGGGGATGGTCACCGTGCCGCGACCGTGCACGGTGAGCGTGATCCGCTCCAGCACCTGCCCGACCGCGGCGCGCACCCGCAGGCCCGCCGGCCGGTCGTCCAGGTCGAGGCCGTTGAACAGCGCGAGCAGGGTCTCCCGGCTCGGCGCCGGGCCGCTGAAGACGGTGAGCAGCTCGTGGAACGGACCGAGCCAGCTGACCACGGTGGTGTCGCCGTCCGCGGTGGCCGCGGCCACCACCTCCCGCCCGGCGGCCGGGAACCGGTGCGCCGCGGTGGCCGGCAGCACCTCCCGGCAGGCGAACTCGTGGTAGCCGCGCGGGCCGATCTGGAAGCCCCGGCTGTACACGCCACCGGCGAAGCGCACCTCCGCGGCGACCGAGGTCACCCTGGCCGCGTCCGGCAGCCGCACGGTCACCGCCCGCCCGCTCGGGCCGCGCAGGCGCAGTGTTGATCCGGCCACTTCGGACCTCCCCGTTCACTCAGCCGTGGTCACTCGTTCGTTTCCGTTGCCGAGCCTGCTCATTGAACGAACCCGCGGCCTCTCGGCAGGGTCCGAAAGGTTTGTGGTTCGCCGTGCTCCCGGTAGGACAGATCACGGGGGGTATCGCTCAATCGGGTCAACCTGAGTGAGGATCGGGCGACCATGCTGAAGGCGACCCGTGAAGAGAAAGAGGAGTGGGTGGATCTCGTCGGACGTGCGGTCGAGCTGAACGCGGTCGACGAGCTGCTCTCCCTGGCGCACGCCGGCCACGGGACCAGCGCGCTGCTGCGCGGCCCTGCCGGGGCCGGCAAGAGCGCTCTGCTGCGGGCGGTGCTGGCCCGCGCGCGGGCCGCCGGCGACCTGGTGCTGGCCGCGAGCGCGGACCGCTGGGAGGCGGACTTCCCGTTGTGCCTGCTGCGCCAGCTGTTCTCCGAACGTTTGCTCAGCAATGAACTCGACTGGGGCCGGCAGCTGACCTCGGTGAGCGCGGGCGGCCGGGCCGGCGTGCCCGCGGCCGCGGTGCGCTCGCTGGGCAGGCACGAGACCCGCTACCTCCCGTACGACGCGGTGGACGAGCTGTACCGGGTCGCGGTCGGGCTCAGCGAGCAGCGGCCGCTGGTGATCGCGGTGGACGACCTGCACTGGGCGGACGCGGCCTCGGCCCGCTGGCTGGCCTACCTGCTGCGCCGGATCGGCGGCGAACGGGTGCTGGTGCTGGGCACCACCGCGCCCGCGGACGTCTGGCCAGCCGACCTGGCCGGCCGGTTCGCCCACCACATCGTCCTGGACGGACTGTCCATCCCGGACGTGACCACGATCGCGGGCGCGATGCTCGGCGTGCCGGTGGCCGAGGGCGTCGGCGCGGCCTGCCACGCGGCCACCGCGGGCAACCCGTTCCTGGTGCACGCCTTGTTGCGCGGGCTGCGGCAGTCCGGCACGCCGCCGACGGTGAGCACGGTGCGCGCGCTGCTGGAGCGCCCGCCAGGGGAGATCGTGAGCTGGCTGCGGCTGGTGCTGGCCGAGCTGGGGCCGGGCGCCAGCGAGCTGGCCGGCACGCTGGCCACCCTCGGCGAGGAGGTCGAGCTGGACCTGGCCGGGGCCATCCGCGGCCTGCCGGCGGACCGGGCCGCGCGGCTGGCCGACGCGCTCACCGAGGCCGGGCTGCTGCACTGGCGCGGCGACCAGGTGGCGCTGCGGCAGCCGCTGGTGCGGGCGGCCGCGGCCGCGGACCTGAGCCAGGAGGCGCGCCAGCACGTGCACGGCGGCGCGGCCCGGCTGCTGCACGCGCGCGGCGCGGGCGCGGAGCGGGTGGGCGCGGAGTTGCTGCGGGCCGGGCCGCTCGGCGAGTCCTGGGCGGCGCAGGTGCTGGAGCTGGCCGCCACCGAGGCGGTCGCGGCCGGCCGCACAGGGCACGCGGTGCGCTACCTGCGCGCGGCCCTGCGCGAGCAGCTCGACCACCGGCAGCGGGCCGCGATCCTGGTCCGGCTGGGTTCGGCGCTGAGCCACCTGGACGTGGCGGGCGCGGTGGCCGCGCTGCGCAGGGCGCTGACGGTGAGCGCGGATCCGGTGCAGCGCAAGGAGATCGCCCGCCAGCTGGCCGGGCTGCTGTGCCTGAGCCGCAGGCACGAGGACGGGTTGCGGGTGCTCACCGAGGTGCGCGAGCAGTGCGCCGACCCGGCGGTGGCCGAGGCGCTGCTGGTCGGCGAGGCGCTGCTGGCGCTGCTGCACTCCTCCACCGCGGCCACCCGGCTCACCCCGCAGCCGGAGCGGGAGCTGCCGCCGGTGCTGTGGTGCGTGCGCGCGGTGCTGGCCGGGACCGACCGGGACCGGGTGCGGGACTGGGCGCTGGCCTCGCTGGCCCCGGCGACCGCGCTGGCGCTGACCATCGCCGGGGCCAACGAGGCCGCGGCCGGGCAGGCCGAGCTGCTGTTCGAGCAGGCCAGCTCGCCCGCGGACACCGCGTTCGCGCTGGCCGTGCGCACCGAGGTGGGCTACCGGCTGGGCAGGCTCACCCAGTGCCGGGAGGACGCCCGCGCCTGCCTGAACACCCTGGTCCGGTTCGGCCCCCGGTACGCGCACGGCCTCGCGGTGACCGCGGCCACCCGGTTGGCCGACACGCTCGCCGAGACCGGGGACGTGGAGGGCGCGCACCGGCTCTTCGAGGAGGTGCTGGCCGCGGACAACCTGCCCGGCGGCCTGGCCGGGGCCTGGCTGCTGGCCGGGCGCGGACGGCTGCGGATCGCCACCGGCGCCGCGGCCGAAGGCGTGGAGGACCTGCTGTGCGCAGGCCGCAGGCTGGACGCCTGGCGGATGTCCAACCCGGCCGTGGTGCCTTGGCGCTCGGGCGCCGCGATCGGCCTGGCCGCGCTGGGCAGGCTGGGCACGGCCAAGGCGCTGGCCATGGAGGAGCTGGCGCTGGCGAGGTCCTGGGGCAGTCCGCAGGCCATCGGCGCGGCGCTGCGCGTCTCCGGGGTGCTGGCCAGGGGCAGCGCGGCGGTGGAGCTGCTGCGCGAGGCGGCCAGGGTGCTGGCCGAGGCGCAGGCCCCGCTGGAGCAGGCTCGCGCGCTGGCCGACCTGGGCACCGCGCTGCGCAAGACCAACCAGCTGGCCGAGGCCCGCGAGCAGCTGCGGCTGGCCGGGGCGCTGGCCCAGCAGTGCGGGGCGACCGTGGTGGACCGGCGGATCCGGGCCGAGCTGCGGGTCTCCGGCGCGCGGCCGCGGCGGCAGGCGCACAGCGGCCTGGAGTCGCTGACGCCGACCGAGCTGCGGGTGACCAACCTGGCCGCGCTCGGGCTGAGCAACCGGGAGATCGCGGCCCGGCTGTTCGTGGTGCGCCGGACCGTGGAGCTGCACCTGAGCAGCGCCTACCGCAAGCTCGGCATCAGCAGCCGGACCGAGCTCCCCCGGCCCTGAACCTGGCCTGGCTGGCCGGAATCCGCAGTCCCTCGGTGATCGCCGCGTGCACCGCGCGGGCCAGCGCCGAGCCGATCAGCGACCTCGGCCCGCCGTAGCGTTCGGCCTCGCCGTCGGCCGGGCAGAGCAGCACGGTGGCGTCGGTGCAGGTGCCGGTGCCCTCGATCCCGTTCTGCGCCAACGCTTGCGCCTTCGCCTCGGCCACCGTGGCCACCGCGTTCACCAGCGCGCCCTCGGTCAGCCGCACCGGCAGCAGGCCCACCACGTTGATGGTGCCCGGCGGCGGCCGCCACACCAGCGGATCGGCTGAGGCCGCCCACACCGGCTGGCCGACCCCGGTGGTCGCGGTGACCCTGGTCCCTTCGCTCGCGCTGTGCACCGCGTGCCGCACGTCCACCGCGGTCAGCAGCGCGGTCCCGTTGCCGGACAAGCCGATCCGCGCCGCCATCTGTCCACAGTGGACTTCCGGGTCGGTGCGGTGGTAGCCGGTGGGCACGGTGGCGTTGAGCACCCAGCTCCGTTCGCCGATGCCGCCGCCGAGCACCGCGGAGGAGATGGCCAGCCACGGGCGCTCGGATTTCCAGGCCAGCAACGGAAAGCCGTCCAGCCAGTGCGTCTCCGGGGTCACAGTTCGCGCCGTACCAGCGCCCGGTGCGTACCCCGGCGTTCGACCAGCCGGAAACCCGCGTCCAGGAACAGGTTCAGCGTGCCGTGGTACAGCTCGCCGGAGTTCTTCTTCGCGCCAAGGGTGTCCACCGGGAACCCCTCCACCCGCTCGGCCCCGTGCTCGCGCGCGTAGTCCACCGCGGCCGCCAGCAGCGCGCCGGTCAGGCCCTGCCCGCGCGCGGTGCGGTGCACGAAGAAGCAGGTCACCGACCACACGCCGGCGGTGTCCTCGTCCTTGCTCGCCGGTGCGGCCACCTTCGACCGGGCCAGCCGGGAGTGCTGCTCGCGTGGGGCGACCGCGACCCAGCCGACCGGGGTTTCCCCTTGCACGGCAAGGAGTCCAATCGGTTGCCCAGTGCGGGACAGCTGCGCCAGCGCCGCGCGGTTGCCCGCCGATCCATTGGCGCTGATCTCGGCGTTGGTGCGGCGGAACCACATGCACCAGCAGCCCGACTGCGCGCCGTTGGGCCCGAACAGCTTCTCCAGCAACGGAAAGCTCCGCTCCTCGAGCGGCTGGAAGCGGCGCCGCCCGGTCATTTCGCCAGCGCCCGCACCACCCGGGACGGGCTCGGCCTGCCCAGCTGCTCGGCCATCCACACGCTGGTGGCGACCAGCTGGTCCAGGTCGACGCCGTGCTCGATGCCCATGCCCTCCAGCATCCACACCAGGTCCTCGGTGGCCAGGTTGCCGGTGGCCGACTCCGCGTACGGGCAGCCGCCCAGCCCACCGGCCGAGGAGTCGATCGTGGACACCCCGCAGTACAGCGCGCTCAACGAGTTCGACAGCGCCTGGCCGTAGGTGTCGTGGAAGTGCACCGCCAGCATGGACGGGTCGACCCCGGCCTCGATGAAGCCGCCGAGCACCGCCTCCACGTGGCCGGGCGTGGCCACCCCGATGGTGTCGCCGAGGGAGAGCTGCCAGCAGCCCATCTCCAGCAGCCTGCGGCCGACCTCGACCACCTGCTGCACCGGCACCGGGCCCTCCCACGGGTCGCCGAAGCACATCGAGACGTACCCGCGCACCGACATGTCCGCCTCCAGCGCCCTGGAGACCACCGGGTCGAACATGGCGAACTGCACGTCCAGGCTGCTGTTCAGGTTGCGCTGGGCGAAGGTGTCGGTGGCGCTGGCGAAGATCGCGATGTGGTCCACCCCGGCGGCCAGCGCGCGGTCCAGGCCGCGCTCGTTGGGCACCAGCACCGGGTAGATCACCTCGGGCCGCTTGCGCAGCCCGGCCAGCAACTCCTCGGCGTCGGCCAGCTGCGGCACCCACTTGGGGTGCACGAAGCTGGTCGCCTCCAGCACGGACAGGCCGCTGTCGGCCAGCCGGTCCAGGAACTCCAGCTTGACCTCCACCGGCACCGCGGTCTGCTCGTTCTGCAGGCCGTCGCGGGCGCCGACCTCCCAGATGGTCACCCTGGAGGGCAGCTCCTCGGTGTTCACCGGCAGCACCCTGGCCGGCAGCCCCACCTCACGCGCGCCCATCAGCGGCCTTCCTCGCGCGGTGGCCGGTTGCGGATGAAGTCGTCCTCAGGGTCATCGTTGACCTCCCGGTAGAGCAGGGTGTGCACGCGTTCCACGCCCGGGATGTCGTCGAACTCCAGCGGTTCGTCCGAGGCGGATTCCACGATCAGGGTGCCGCAGCCCAGCACCCGGTCCAGCAGGCCGTGCTTGAACCGGACGCTGTTGATCCGGGACAGCGGGATGTCGATGCCGTTGCGGGTGATCACGCCCTCGCGGACCATGATCCGCTGGGTGGTGACCACGAAGTGCGTCGAGCGCCAGCGCACCAGCGGCACCAGCACGAACACGATGATCACCAGGCCGCCGAGGCAGCCCAGCACGATCCAGCCGATGTTCGCCCAGCTCAGGTCCTGGACCAGGGCGGCGAGGTAGAGGCAGAGCCCGATGGTGACCAGCAGCACCAGCACCGGGAGGATGAGCATCTTCCAGTGCGGATGCTTGTGGACCACGACGTGCTCGTTGTCCGCGAGCAGGTCGTCCGGATAGGCCAAGGCACTTCCTCCAGGAATGGCACACCGTTCGGTCGACGATCACGGTACCGGCGCGGCCTGACGCCGCACCGCAGCGACGGGCGCTATCCAGCCACACCCTGCGGGGTCACCGGCCGCAGGTGCACGACGTCACCTGCGGAAACGGGTTTCAGCTCGCCGGTGGTGGTGCGGATCACCAGCCTGCCGTCCAGGTCCACGTCGGCGGCGAAGCCGTTCAGGTTCACCCCGCCGGGCAGCTCGACCCTGACCTGCTTGCCCAGGGTCGCGCAGGCCGAGCGGTAGTCCCCGGCCAGTCCGCACCGGCTCGGATCGCCCTCGGCGGCCCGCCAGTGCGCCTCGGCCCTGGCCAGCTCCTCCAGCAGCCGCACCGTGATGAGCTGCCGGTCCAGGCAGGCGGCCTGCTGCAGCGCGAGCGAGGTCGGCCGCAGCCCGCCGGGCCCGACCGGCAGCTCCTCCCTGGTGTGGTGCACGTTCACGCCGATGCCCAGCACCACCGCCGGTTCCGGCGTGCCGGTGACCACCTCGGCCAGGATGCCGCCGCACTTGGCCAGGTCCGGGCCGACCAGCAGGTCGTTGGGCCACTTCAGCCGGGCCTGCACCTCGCACAGGTCGCCGACGGCGTTGACCACCGCCACCCCGGCCAGCATCACCAGCCAGCCCAGCCGCGGGAAGGGCACGCCCTCGGGCCGGAGCAGCACGCTCAGGTACAGCCCGGCCCTGGGCGGTGAGAACCACTGCCGGTCCTGGTTGCGGCCCCGGCCCGCGGTCTGGGTCTCGGCGATGAGCACCGTCCGGTCCGCCGCGCCGGAGTGCGCGGCGGCGACCAGGTCGGTGTTGGTGGATCCGGTGCAGGAGACGACCTCCAGCGCCGCGTACGGCCCGCCCGGCCGCGCGAGCTTCTCGCGCAGCCCTTCGGCGTCCAGCGGGGGCCGTTCCGCGGACGCCTGATCGTCCCAGTCACGCACCCGGACAGTGTACGAAAACCCAGGTGAGTGGCCGGTCAGCTCAGACCGAAGTTCTGGGTCCAGTAGAAGCGGTAGCTGCCGCCCTTGTGCAGGCCGACACCCAGCGCCTTGTAGCCGCAGTTCAGGATGTTGGCCCGGTGCCCAGGGCTGTTCATCCAGGACTTCATCACCGCTTCCGGGCTGTTCTGACCAGCGGCGATGTTCTCGCCCGCGCCACCGGGGTAGCCCTCGGCCTTGACCCGGTCGGACGGGGAGCGCCCGTCCTGGGACTCGTGCGCGAAGTAGTTCTTGGCCGCCATGTCCGCGCTGTGCTTGCGGGCCGCGGTGGCCAGCCGGTCGTCCCAGCGCAGCGCGGCGCAGCCCGCCTTCGCGCGCTCGGCGTCGACCAGCTCGCGCACGGACTGCTCGGCGGCGTCCCCGGACGGCGGGTTCGGGGTGCGGCTGGGCGTGGTGCTGGTGGGACGGGGCTTGCTGGTCGGCTTGGCGCTGGTCGAGGCAGGCGTCGAGCTGGTGGTGGTCGTGGTGGTGCTGCTGCTGGTGGTGCTCGGTTCGGTGCTGGTGCTGCTGGTGGTCTCAGTCGGTTCGGCGGACTCGGACGGGGCAGGGCCACCCACGCCGGAACCGGGGTCGATGATGCCGGCGGAGAGGGGCACCGGAGCCGCCAGTGGCTTGGGCGAGGGCGTCGGTGTGGTCAGCCATGCCGCCACACCCACTCCCGCCGTCACGGCGGCCAGCACGCCGATGGTCATCCGGTTCCGCCGCCACCGTGTGCTCCCTTCATGCGCGGTCACTTGTCCAGGGGTCCTTCCGGGTTGCCGGATACGGGCAGTGGCTGGGCCCGAGCAGGGGTGCGGGCCCAGCCACTCGTCTGGAGGACGGAAAATCGCCCGGAGGGATTACGGTCTGACCCGAAAAGTCCGGGAAAGGTTTGGCACTCGCGTCCGGAGGCCCCGCTCGTGCAGACCCAGGAACCCACTGACGCGGAGCTGGTCCGCGCGGCCGCGGCCGGCGCCGGCCAGGCGTTCGCGACGCTCTACGCCCGGCACCGGCCCTCGGTGTTCGCCTTCGTGCTGCGGCTGGCCAGGGACGGGCACCTGGCCGAGGACATCACCCAGGAAGCCTTCGTCACCGCCCTGCGAAACCTCGCTGACCTGCGCGAACCCGAGCGTTTCCGGCCCTGGCTGGTGAGCATCGCGCACCGCGCCGCGCTGGACCACCTGCGCAAGCCGGGCCCCGCGCTGATGCCGGAGCTGCCCGAGCTGGTCGCAGGCGAGGCCTCCCCCGCCGAGGCCGCCGCCGCGCACGAGGCGGCCCGGCTGGTCTGGGACGCCGCGGCCAGCCTGGAGCCGCGGCAGCTCGCGGTGCTGGAGCTGACGGTGCGCGAAGGTCTTTCCGGCACCGAGCTGGCCGAGGCGCTGGACGTGCGGGCCAACCACGCCGCGGTGCTCGCCCACCGGGCCCGGTCCGCGCTGGGCAACGCGGTCCGGATGCTGCTGCTGGCCCGCAACCCGCGCCGCTGCCCCCGGCTGGCCGAGCTGGTGCCGGGCAAGCCGCGCTCGCTGTCGCTGCCGCAGCGGATGAGCGTGGACCGGCACCTGCGCCGCTGCCCGCAGTGCCGGGACCTGGCCGGTCGCCTGACCAGGCCGCTGGCCGTGCTGGGCGCGCTGTTCGCCGCCGCGGTGCCCGCCGACCACCCGGCGCTGCTGCCGGTGAACGCCGGGCACTCGATGGCGTTCAAGGCCTCCGTGCCGGTGGCGCTGGCCGCCGCGCTGAGCCTGGGCTACTACCTGCTGCCGCATCCGGTCCAGCCGCCGCAGGCCGCCCCGCCCGCGCCCGCCACCAGCACCACGACCACCACCGCCGAACCCGCCACCACCACGCCGCCCCCGCCCAGCACCAGCACCCCGCCGACCTCCACCACCCGCGCCAAACCCAGCCCGACCACCACGACGCCCGCCCCGGCCGGTCCCGGCGAGCAGCTCACCGTGCTGATCAACGAACGCCGGTCCGCCGCGGGCTGCCAGCCGCTGCGCCAGGACCCGAGGCTGACCACCGCGGCCCGCCAGCACAGCGCGGACATGATGAAGCACAACTACATCGGCATGACCAGCCCCGACGGCACCTCGGTCGAGGACAGGGCCAGGGCGGCGGGCTACCAGCGGACCGCGGGCGCCTACGTGGCCGCCTCCAGGGAGTCGGCCAGGGAGATGGCGCCCACGGTCGCCGACGGCGACTCACCAGCGCTGCGCTGCGACCTGCGCTCGGTGGGCGTCAGCCGGGCGGTCGGCGGCGAGTGCGGCTACTACTGGACGGTGATCTACGGGCGGGCTTAGGGCCAGCGGTCGGCCATCGCGTAGGCCGCGTGCAGCAGGGCCGCGTCGCCGGTGCGGGCGTGCTCGCGGAAAGCCGCCTCGGTCAGCTTGATCACGTGCGCGTCCCCGGAGGCCACCGCCCGCTCCACCAGCGTCTCCGCCACCGGCGGCTCGTCCAGCACCACGTCCAGCCCGTCCAGTCGCTCCGGCGAGAACGCGGCCACGATGCCGCCGACCACCTGCCAGGACGCGGCCACCGCCGGGGCGGCGAACTCGGCAGGCAGGTGCGGCAGCACCAGGCGGACCGCGGCAGGCCCGGTGACCGCGTGGCAGAACTCGATCGGCGCGTCCGGCCGGGCCAGGAACACCCTGGCGGCGGCGCTGATCAGCTCGTCCAGCACCGCGTCGGGAGCCTCGGGCGCGCCGTAGCGGTCCAGCCCTTCGGCGAACCCGGCCAACCCGTCCAGGTGCGCGAGGTCGCCGCTGATGCCGCCGCCGTGGCCGATCTGGTCCGGGGTGAGCCGGGGCAGCCGGGAGATGGCCACGCCCAGCGGGTCCGGGCCGCGCAGCGCGGGCGAGCCGGGCAGCTCCTGGTAGCGGGCGGCCCAGAAGCCGAGGCCCTTGGCCAGCTCGTCCACCAGCATCGGGTGCGGTCCGGCCAGCGCCAGCGCGCGGACCCCGTGCGCGGTGCGGATCACCCCGTGCGTGGCGCTGGCGGCCAGTCCGGGCAGCAGCCGCGGCCACCAGGCACGCAGCACCTCCAGCCAGTCCCGCGCGGCCAGCTCGCGGCGGAACAGCGCGGTCCAGTCACCGAGCCGGCTGAGGTCGCCGAGGTGTTCCCGCCAGTCCGCCGCGTCCAGGCGGAACCGCTCCGGCGGCTCGGGTTCCAGGATCGGGCGGTAGAGCCGGGTCCAGCCGGGAGCGGCCCCGGCCACGCCGAGGGCGACCAGCGCTTCGGCCGCCATCGGGCCGTGGTTGGCCAGGTAGCCGCGGCGCTCGGCGCCGGTGCCCGCGAGCAGTTCCAGGCTCTCCAGGAGTTTGTCCAGGTCAGAAGTCATCTGCCCACGATCGGATCTCCAGTGCGGTGGAGGTCAAGGGTGAACCTGGACGTGACATGGGCTACGGGCCGGTAGCTTCCGCGGTGATGCTGGTTACGCTGCCGGGTCATGAGCAGTGCCACCGCGCCGATGGGGCAGCCGCTGGAGTCCGCCCCGGCCGAACCGGACATCCACACCACGGCAGGCAAGCTGGCCGACCTGTACCGGCGCAACGAGGACGCGGTGCACGCCGGGTCGGCGCGGGCGGTGGAACGGCAGCACGCCAAGGGCAAGATGACCGCCCGCGAGCGGATCGACCTGCTGCTGGACCCCGGCTCCTTCGTGGAGCTGGACGAGCTGGCGCGGCACCGCTCGACCAACTTCGGCCAGGAGAAGAACCGGCCCTACGGCGACGGCGTGGTCACCGGCTACGGCACCGTGGACGGGCGGCCGGTCTGCGTGTTCAGCCAGGACGTGACCGTCTTCGGCGGCTCGCTGGGCGAGGTCTACGGCGAGAAGATCGTCAAGGTGATGGACCTGGCGCTCAAGACCGGGCGGCCGATCGTGGGCATCAACGAGGGTGGCGGCGCGCGGATCCAGGAGGGTGTGGTCTCGCTCGGGCTCTACGGCGAGATCTTCCGGCGCAACACGCTGGCCTCCGGCGTGATCCCGCAGATCTCGCTGATCATGGGCGCGGCCGCGGGCGGGCACGTGTACTCCCCCGCGCTGACCGACTTCACCGTGATGGTGGACCAGACCTCGCACATGTTCATCACCGGCCCGGACGTGATCAAGACCGTCACCGGTGAGGACGTCGGCTTCGAGGACCTGGGCGGCGGGCGCACGCACAACACCAAGTCCGGCAACGCGCACTACCTGGGCAGCGACGAGCAGGACGCGATCTCCTACGTCAAGGCGCTGCTGTCCTACCTGCCCTCGAACAACCTGTCCGAGGCCCCGGCCTACCCGGGTCCCGGCCTCACCGAGGCTTCCATCGCCGACTCGCTGACCGAGGAGGACCGGGAGCTGGACACGCTCATCCCGGACTCGGCGAACCAGCCCTACGACATGCACGAGGTGCTCACCAGGGTCCTCGACGACGGCGAGTTCCTCGAGGTGCAGCCGCTGTTCGCGCCGAACATCCTGATCGGCTTCGGCCGGGTGGACGGGCAGAGCGTGGGCGTGGTGGCCAACCAGCCGACCCAGTTCGCCGGCTGCCTGGACATCGACGCCAGTGAGAAGGCCGCCCGGTTCGTGCGCACCTGCGACGCGTTCAACCTGCCGGTGCTGACCTTCGTGGACGTGCCGGGCTTCCTGCCGGGCACCGACCAGGAGTGGAACGGCATCATCCGGCGCGGCGCCAAGCTGATCTACGCCTACGCCGAGGCCACCGTGCCACTGGTCACCGTGATCACCCGCAAGGCCTACGGCGGCGCCTACGACGTGATGGGCTCCAAGCACCTGGGCGCGGACGTGAACCTGGCCTGGCCCACCGCGCAGATCGCGGTGATGGGCGCGCAGGGCGCGGCGAACATCGTGCACCGCAAGACCCTGGCCCAG
Source organism: Crossiella sp. CA-258035 (assembly GCF_030064675.1). Lineage (GTDB taxonomy): Bacteria > Actinomycetota > Actinomycetes > Mycobacteriales > Pseudonocardiaceae > Crossiella. The sequence goes on along the minus strand of NZ_CP116413.1, from coordinate 918,331 downwards.
GCGGCCGAGCGCGGCGAGGACGTGGACGCCCTGCGCGCCCAGCTCCAGCAGGAGTACGAGGACACCCTGTGCAACCCGTACGTGGCCGCCGAACGCGGTTACGTGGACTCGGTGATCCCGCCCTCCTACACCCGCGGCTACGTGGCCCGCGCGCTGAACCTGTTGCGGGACAAGCGGGAGACCCTGCCGCCGAAGAAGCACGGGAACATCCCGCTGTGAGCCCGGCCGAGGAGGCAGGCATGAGCGAACGCCCGCTGTTGCGCGTGGTCCGGGGCACCCCGGACGAGGCCGAGCTGGCCGCGCTGACCGCGGTGGTGGCGGGGCTGGCGAGCGCGCCCAGCGCCGAGCCGGAGCCCGCGCCGCGTTCGGCGTGGGGCGATCCGGCCCGGCTGCACCGGCCGTCGCTGCGGCCGGGACCGGGCGCCTGGCGGGCGTCCGGCCTGCCCGGCTGAGCCACGGCCTCAGCGCAGTCCGCGCCAGAACTCCAGCCGGTGCTGCGCCGGGAAGTCCACCTGCCGGGTGGCCTCTCCCGGTGCCAGCGCCTGCACGTACTTCGCCGGGCCGAACTCATCCCACTTGGGCAGCCCGGGCCCGTTCGGGTCGCCGGTGCGGGCGAAGTTGGCCCAGTACTTGAGCATCCGCTCCGACAGCTCCCGCTGGCCCGGCTTGGCCTTGTCCCGGAAACCCTTGTCCGGGAACAGGTACGGGGTGTCCGCGGCGTGGAAAGCGCCTGGCGGCAACGATTGCGGGAACGGCAGGTAGCTCGGCGCCTCCCGGTCGGCGAAGGAGTAGGCGAAGGTCTTCCCACGCTGGGCGCCCAGCTCGGCCTGCTCGAACGCGGCGGTCGCCCACAGCCCGTCGGTGAGCACCTCGGACCAGGCCAGCGCCGGTGACTCGAACTGGCTCAGCGGGTACTCGCGCAGGATCCGGTCCGCCTTGGCGCCAAAGGCTTCCGCCACCAGCTTCGGGTACTCCGCCGCGCTCAGCTCGGCGCGGAACAGGCCGACGAAGGTGCGGTGCTCGTCCCTGGTGATCCCGGTGACCATCGGCACCGGCTGGGCCTTGCCCGCGCGCAGTGCCGCGGCAGGCAACTCGGGCAGCACCTCGCCGCCGTAGGCGTAGCTCTGGAACATCCGCATCAGCGGGAACAGCTTGTCCACCGGCAGCTTGCGCAGGCAGTCCAGGTCCGCGCAGCCCAGCTCAGCGGCCATGGCCGCGCCCACCTGCTCGGTCTCGGCCAGCGAGCGCCAGATGAACCAGTCCACCGCCGGGATGCCGGGGCTGACCGCGCCCGCGGGCAGCGGCATCAGCGCCTCTCCACTGTGGACGGAGGCCCGCTGGAAGAGTCCTTGCGCCCCAGGCGAAACCAGGTGCGCGCTGATCGAGGAGCCGCCGTAGGAGGAGCCGATCACGGTGACGTTGCCCGGATCCCCGCCGAACGCGCCGATGTTCTGCTTGACCCAGCGCAGCGCGGCCTGCTGGTCGGCCAGCCCGAAGGTGCCCGATCCGGCCAGCCCCGGATAGCCGAAGCCGCCGAACACGCCGAGCCGGTAGTTGATCGTCACCACCACGGCGTCGCCCGCGGTGGCCAGCGGCACGCCGTCGAAGAGCGCGCCCGAGCCGACCACGCCGTCGCCGTGGATCCACACCAGCACCGGCTTGCGCTGGCCCGAGCGCGGCGTGGTCACGTTGAGGTACAGGCAGTCCTCGGTGGTGCTGCCGGTCTTGGCGTACTCGGTGCCCTCCTGCGGGCAGGCGTTGCCCGGCCGGTCCGCCGCCCTGGTGCCGGTCCAGGCCGCCACCGGCTTCGGCGGCTGCCAGCGCAGCTCGCCCACCGGCGGCGCGGCGTACGGGATCCCCTGGTAGCTCAGGTGATCCGCGGCCACCACGCCGCGCAGCTCGCCCGCCTCGGTCCGCACCACCGCCGTCGGCTCCGGCGGCGCGCCCGCGCAGCCCGCCAGCAGCAGCGCCGCCAGCGCCAGTCCCGCTGTTCGTCCGCTCATGTCTCCCCCGATCCGCGATCTCGATGACCTCGTCCGGAAGCTAGCGCGGAGGGGGCAGTACAGGTGTCGCCCAATAGTCCGGACAGTTGGACCTGGCAACTGAACAGAACTGGCCCTAGCGTCTACGCAGATCACAGGAGGTGTTCGTGACCCACCGCCGACCTTCGCGCGTGCTCACCGCGCTGCTGGCCACCGTGGCCAGTGGCATCGGCGCGCTGTCCTTCGCACCCGCCGCCAATGCCGCTGCCGAGCAGGCCTTCCAGCTCCGCGCCGGGGTCAGCGACCCCATCTACTCCTATGCGAACGCGATCCGCGAGACCGTGTACGTGCCCACCGGGTTCGACCTGGACGGGGACAACGTGATCGACCGGGTCGCCGCGGACATCGTCCGGCCTTCGGAAGCCGCCCAGCAGGGCAAGAAGGTCCCGGTGATCATGGACGCGAGCCCGTACTACGACAACCTGGGCCGCGGCAACGAGAGCGAGAAGAAGACCTACAACGGCCAGCAGCCACTGGGCTTCCCGCTGTTCTACGACAACTACTTCGTGCCGCGCGGGTACGCGGTGGTGCTGGTCGACCTGGCCGGGACCACTCGTTCGGAGGGTTGCAGCGACATCGGCGGCAAGTCCGACGTGGCCTCGGCCAAGAAGGTCATCGACTGGCTCAACGGCAGCGCCGACGGCTTCACCACCAAGACCGGCAACGTGAAGGCCTCCTCCGGCTGGAGCACCGGCGCCACCGGCATGATCGGCAAGTCCTACGACGGCACCATCGCCAACGGCGTGGCCGCCACCGGCGTGCCCGGCCTGAAGACCATCGTGCCGATCGGCGCGATCAGCTCCTGGTACGACTACTACCGCAGCGACGGCGTGTCCTTCGGCTTCAACCCGGTCGGCCTGGCCAACACGGTGGAGAAGGGCGGCCGCCCGGACTGCGGCGCGCAGAAGACCAAGCTCACCAACGGCGCGACCAGCAACGGCGACTACAACGCCTTCTGGGCCGAACGCGACTACCTGCCGAACGCGAGCAAGGTCAAGGCCAGCGTGTTCGTCGTGCACGGGCAGGGCGACCTGAACGTCAAGGCGCTGCACTACGGGCAGTGGTGGGACAAGCTGGCCGCGGCCGGGGTGACCCGCAAGATCTGGCTGACCCAGGCCGGGCACGTGGACCCGTTCGACTTCCGCCGCTCGGTGTGGGTGGACACCCTGCACCGCTGGTTCGACCGCTGGCTGCTGGGCGTGAACAACGGCATCGAGAACGAGCCGCAGGCCACCATCGAGCGCGCCCCTGACACCTGGGTGAACGAGCCGACCTGGCCGCTGGCCGGGACGGAGCAGGTGAACCTGCGCATCCGCAAGGGCCAGGTCGCCGGGCTCGGCCTGCTGGGCACCACCCAGGCGACCCCAGGCAGCACCGAGAAGTTCACCGACACCGCGGGCCAGAACTCGGCGAACTGGGCGGCCAACCCGAACGCCGCCTCCACCGCGCGCACCCTGTTCAGCACCGGTCCGCTGACCAAGGACCTGCGCATCTCGGGCACCGGCTCGGTGACCGTGCGGGTCACCCCGACCACCTCCACCGCGCACCTGAGCGCGGTGCTGGTGGACTACGGCCCGGCGACCATCCGCAACTACGCGGGCTCCGGCGAGGGCATCAGCACGCTGGCCAACGAGTCCTGCTGGGGCGAGTCCACCCCAGGTGACAACGGTTGTTACAAGAACACCGCGACCACCACTGCGAACGTGGGCCTCGAGGTCTTCGCCAGGGGCTGGGCCGACCTGGCCAACTCCGAGTCGCTGACCAGCCAGACCCCGATCGTGCCCGGCCAGGCCCGCACCATGACCTTCAGGCTGGCCAGCACCGACCACGTGATCCCCAAGGGCCACCGGCTCGCGGTGATCATCGCGGGCACCGACTCCGGCCGGATCGTGGCCCCGGCCAACCGCCCGACGGTGACCATCGACCTGGGCCGCTCCTTCGTCACCCTGCCGGTCGTGGGCGGGGCTGGTCAGGTGCCGCCGGCCGCGCCGGACGCGCTGACCCCTGACCTGCCCGGTCACCTCCCGCAGCTGGACCTGGGCGGGAACCAGAACGGCGACTTCGTGCGGCGCTGACAACCCCACACGAATCACCACGGCGGGGCGTCCCTCCCTCGGGGCGCCCCGTCGTCATGCCCGGCTGAGCAGGGCCTCGATGCCCACCACCGCCGCGCCCCGCGCCCAGTCCTCGAAGGACAGCGGCCGCAGCTCCAGCGCGCACCGGGCGGCCGCACCGAAGGCATGGGCGGCAAAGGTCTCGCGCAGCCGCTCGCCGATCAGGTCGTAGGCGGCCAGTCCCTCGCCGGAGACCACGATCCGCTCCGGGCCGACCAGGTTGGCCAGCGCGGCCAGCCCCAGCCCGATGGCGTGCCCGGCGTCGGCGAAGACCGCCCGCAGCGGCTCGTCCCCGGCCCGCGCGGCGGCCACCGCCTCGGCCATGGTCAGCCCGGTCCCGGACACCTCACGGCACCTGGCCAGGATGGCCCGCTCGGCGGCCACCGCCTCCACGCAACCGGTCCGGCCGCACGGGCAGCGCGGACCGTCGGCGACCACCGGCACGTGCCCCAGCTCCCCGGCCACCCCGTGCGCGCCAGCCACCAGCGCGCCGTTGACCACCAGCCCGCAGCCGACCCCGGTACCCAGCGTGACCAGCGCGAACGAGCTGGCCCCGAGTCCGCTGCCGAACCAGCGCTCGGCCGCGGTGAGCGCCTTGACGTCGTTCTCCACCAGCACCGCCAGCCCGGTGGCCGCGGCCAGCCGCGCGCCCAGGTCCACCTCGGTCCAGCCCAGGAACGGCGAGGACCGCACCACCCCGGCGGCCCGGTCGATGTCCCCGGAGACCGCGACCCCCATGGTGCGCACCCGCCGGCGGCGGCCCGGCTCGGCCAGCAGCTCCTCGACCAGCTCGGCCAGCGCGGGCACCACCGCCTCCGGCGTGCAGTCGGCCAGCGGACGCCGGGCACTGGCGCGGACCCCGGCGCGCAGGTCGGTGACCACCGCGATCAGCTCGGCCGCGGTGACCTTGACGCCGAGGAAGAACTCCCGGTCCGCCCTGATCGCCAGCGGGCTGCGCGGGCGGCCGCGGCCGGAGGGGTCCTCGGCCCGCTCTTCCACCAGGTAGCCGCTGTCCAGGAACGGCCGGGTGGCCTTGGTGACCGTGGCCGAGGACAGGCCGGTCAGCTCGCCGATCTCCACCCTGGACAGCGGCCCCCTGGTCAGGACGGTGGTGAAGACCAGCGCGCCGGCCGGGGTGGACTGAGGGCTGTTGTCTGGCACCCCCTGATGCTAATTTTCCTTCCCAAGGAAATAAAACCGATGCCCGGTCCCCGCCAGTGAAGGGTCAGCAACGATGCGGTCCTTACCCCGACTCATGCTCGCGCTCGGCCTCGTCGCCGCCGGGCTCGGTGGCGCCGCGCAGGCCGCGCCCGCGCCCGCTGCCCCCGCGCTGGCCACCGACGTCCAGGCCCCCGCCGTGCGGCCGTACATGGGCTGGAGCAGTTGGAGCCTCCAGACCACCTCCTACCCCGGGGTCAACCCGAGGGGCCGGGCCAGCTTCCTCACCGAGGCCAACGTGCTCAAGCAGGCCGAGGTGCTGGCCCGCGACCTCAAGCAGTACGGCTACAACTACGTCAACATCGACGCCGGCTGGTGGCACACCTGGGGCTGGGTGCCGCAGTTCGACGAGTACGGCAGGCCCAAGGCTGACCCGGAGAAGTTCCCGCGCGGCATCAAGTGGCTCTCCGAGCAGCTGCACCGCAGGGGCCTGAAGTTCGGCATCTACCAGCCCGTCGGCCTGCAGAAGGAAGCCTTCGGCCTGGACCAGGCCAACCGGAGGAACTTCCCCATCCACGGCGCGCCCGGCTGCACCGGCAACGACATCGTCTACCCGGACTGGCGCACCACCAACGGCTGGGACAACGCCTACAAGATCGACTTCGACCGGCCCTGCGCGCAGAAGTACATCGACTCGATCACCAGGATGTTCGGCGACTGGCAGGTGGACTTCTTCAAGCTGGACGGCGTCGGCCCCGGCTCGTGGAAGGAAGGCCCCAACTACGACAACCGCCCGGACGTGGCGGCCTGGCGCAAGGGCCTGGATAAGACTGGCCGCAAGGTCATCCTGGAGATCTCCTGGTCGGTCGACATCAGGGCGATCGACTTCTGGCAGGAGCACGCCACCGGCTGGCGGATCAACACCGACGTGGAGTGCTACTGCCCGACCCTGGTCACCTGGCAGAACTCGGTGGACGACCGGTTCGCCGACCTGCCGCAGTGGATCCAGCACGCCAGGCCCGGCCAGTGGCACGACCTGGACACGCTCAACGTGGGCAACGGCGTGATGGACGGCCTCACCCCGGAGGAGCGGCGCAGTTACATGACGCTGTGGGCGGTCACCAACGCCCCGCTCTACATCGGCGACGACCTCACCCAGCTGGACAGCTTCGGCAAGTCGCTGCTGACCAACCGCGAGGTGCTGGCCATCAACCAGAACGGCATGCCGGCCAAGCCGGTGCGCACCGGAGTGGACCAGCAGGTCTGGTCGGTCAGGAACGCCGACGGCAGCCACACCGTCGCCCTGTTCAACCTGGGCGCGACCAAGGCCCCGGTGGACGCGGTCTTCGCCGAACTGGGCATCACCGGCCCGGCCCAGGTCCGCGACGTCTGGGCGGGCGCGAACCTGGGCGCCTACCAGCACGGCTTCACCGCCGAGGTGCCCACCCACGGCACCCGGTTGCTCAAGATCATCCCGGGCGGCCAGGCCACAGGTATCGAGGCCGAGGCATCGGACAGCGTGCTCACCGGTGGCGCGAAGGTCTCCGACTGCGCGGGCTGCTCGGGCGGCCGCAAGATCGGCGACCTGGGCAACGGCTCGGTCACCCTGAACGGGATCACCGTCCCCCGCGCCGGTGACTACACCGTGCGGGTGGGCTACGTCTCCGGCGACCCGAGGGCGTTCGCGGTCGGGGTGAACGGGGCGGCGAACATCAACTTCGACCTGCCGCCCACCGGCGGCTGGGGCACGCCTGGCGTGGCCGAGATCGTGGTCCGGCTCAAGGCGGGGGCGAACTCGCTGAAGTTCAGCAACCCCGGCAACCACGCGCCGGACCTGGACCGCGTCGAGGTCGTGAAGTGAACGCTGACCGACGCGCACGGCCGGGCAACTAAGCTGCCCGGCCGTGCGCTTTGTATTGGCTTCCCAGTCCCCCGCCCGGCTTGGTGTCCTGCGCGCGGCGGGCATCGAACCCGTCGTGCACGTCTCCGGCGTCGACGAGGACGCGGTGGCCGCCGCCCTGCCCGACCCCAAGCCCGCCGAGGTGGTCGTGGCGCTGGCCGCGGCCAAGGCCGAGGCGGTGCTGCCCACGGTGGCCGCCGAGCTGGACGAGGCGGTGGTGGTCGGCTGTGACTCGATGCTGCTGATGGACACCCCGGACGGCCCGGAGATCGTCGGCAAGCCCGCGAGCACGGAGGTCGCCCGGCAGCGCTGGCGGCTGATGGCCGGGCGCAGCGGCGAGCTGCTCACCGGGCACGCGGTCGTCCGGCTCAGCGGCGGCCAGGCGGTGGCCCGCGCGCAGGAGACCATGAGCACCACGGTCCGCTGGTCCGCGCCCAGCGAGGCCGAGCTGGAGGCGTACCTGGCCAGCGGCGAGCCGCTGCACGTGGCCGGTGGGTTCACCCTGGACGGGCTGGGCGGCTGGTTCGTCGAGGGCATCGACGGCGACCACGGCAGCGTGATCGGCATCAGCCTGCCGCTGACCCGCAGGCTGCTGGCCGCGGTCGGCGTCTCGGTTGTTGATCTCTGGGCCAAATAGCCTGCTCAACGTGACTGTCCTCACCCGTTCGAAGGACAAGGAAGACGTGAGGAAGTTTTAGAGTTCTACCCATCGTCATGGGCATCCGATGGTTCTTCACCGAGCGCCGCCACGTCGACCTTGGTCGGCTGGCGAGTTCGCTCTGTCCGGCCTGAGCCGCACCCCCGCTCAGTCCCGACCCATCGCCAACCCATGATCCCCTGGGGGAATCCGTGCTGTCCGCACTCAAGAAGTTCCCGTTCTGGGCGCAGACCGTCGCCGGTCTCGTGCTCGGCGTCCTGCTCGGCGTGCTCGCCAGAGCCAACGGCCTGACCTGGCTGTCCACCACGCTGGCCACCATCGGCTCCACCTTCGTGCAGCTGCTCACGCTGGCCGTGGTGCCGCTGGTGTTCACCGCGATCGTGGTCAGCATCGCCAACCTGCGCAACGTCAACGGCGGACCCGGCACGGTGGCCAGGCTGGCCGGCAAGACGCTGCTCTGGTTCGGCATCACCTCGCTGATCGCGGTGCTGGTCGGCATCGCGGTCGGGCTGATCACCAACCCCGGACAGGGTGTCACCCTGCCGGTGGACCAGTCGTACAAGCCGAAGAGCCAGGGCGGCTGGCTGGACTTCCTCAAGGGCCTGCTGCCGACCAACCCGGTGCTGGCCTTCACCGAGGGCCGGGTGCTGCAGATCGTGTTCCTGGCCGTGGTGATCGGCATCGCCGCGTACAAGATCGGCGGCAAGGCCGAGCCGTTCGTGAACTTCAGCCGGTCCCTGCTGGAGATCACCCAGAAGGCGCTGTGGTGGGTCATCCGGCTCGCCCCGCTGGGCACGCTGGGCCTGATCGGCCGGGCCACCGCGCAGTACGGCTTCGACCTGCTCCGCCCGCTGGCCACCTTCGCCTTCGCGGTCTACCTGGGCTGCGCGATCGTGCTGTTCGTGGTCTACCCGCTGCTGCTGGCCCTGGTCGGCAAGGTCAACCCGCTGCGCTTCTACGCCAAGGCCTGGGCGCCGATCCAGCTGGCCTTCGTCTCCCGCTCCTCCATCGGCACCCTGCCGCTGACCCAGCAGACCACCATCCGCCGCCTCGGCGTGCCGGAGCAGTACGCCAGCTTCGCGGTGCCCTTCGGCGCGACCACCAAGATGGACGGCTGCGCCGCGGTCTACCCGGCCATCGCCGCGATCTTCGTGGCCCAGGTGTTCGGCGTGCCGCTGTCCTTCACCGACTACATCCTGATCGCCGCGGTGTCGGTGTTCGGCTCGGCCGCCACCGCGGGGCTGACCGGCGCGATCGTGATGCTCACCCTCACCCTGTCCACGGTCGGCCTGCCGCTGGCCGGGGTCGGCCTGATCATCGCCATCGACGCGATCCTGGACATGATCCGCACCGCCACCAACGTGGCCGGTCAGATGGTGGTCCCGGTGCTGGTCGCGCGCAGCGAGGGCACCCTGGACGACGAGGTCTTCAACGCCCCCGGCGGCGGCGACCCGCTGGCCGAGCGCGCCGAGGACGAGGTCAGGACCGAGGAGAAGGTGCCCGCGACGGTCTGAGCACCGTCACTGGCAGACCTTGAGCTGCTGCCTGGTTGGCGACAGGTTGTTCGGCCAGCCGGGCAGCAGCTCCTTCTTGGTCACCACCGCGGTGCAGCCGATGTAGCTGCCCTCGTAGTTGATCGCCTGCACCACGAACCGCTTGCAGGCCTGGAAGTTGCCGCTGCCGTCGCAGGCGCTGGCCACCGCGAGCACCTCGGGGATGCCGTCGTCGTTGACGTCCCGCAGCTGGAGCACGCCCTGGTCGGAGGGGTAGTTGGCCTCCACCCGCACCCACGGCCGGGACGGCGGCTTCAGGTACAGCGTGCCCACCTTGGTGCCGTCGTCGGACTGGTTGAAGGTGACCAGGCAGGCCTGGTACCGGCTGGCGGCCTGGCAGCTCAGCGAGCCCTTCTGCACCTTGCCGCCGACCGAGATGGCCAGCGTCTCGTGCACGTTGAGCCCGGAGTCGCCGCCCTCGTCGAAGCGCACCCGGCTGAAACCGCCGGAGGCGTCGGCCAGCAGCTCCACCTTGGTGTTGCCGACCGTGGTGGCCTCCACGCCGACACACGGCCCGGACCCGCAGCGCAGCGAGGGTGCGGCTGACGGAGAGCTGGCGGGCGCGCGCTCGCTGGCTGGGGGCTGCTGCACACCGCCGGGCACCCCGCCCGAGGCGGCCGGTCCCTCGCGGAGCAGAGCGGCCCCCAGCAGCGCCGCCACGGTCGCCACCGCGGAGGCCACCATCGCCACCTTCACCAGCCTCGGCACCCTGGCCGTCTGCTCGGCCACCGCCGCCACCTCCACCTCTCGCCCAACGGGCCCTATACCACCGACGCTCTATCACTGTCGTCCCTGCAAGCAGGACTCCGACACACCACGTGAGGTTGCTCTCGCTCAGTGCATCACCACTGGACCCTAGACTCGCCGAACACCACCCTTTTCGATGACGTGTCGTCTCGTAAGAACGTGTCGTCCCGGGGTCGTCAGCACATGGAGGTGCCGTGGCACTGCGCAAGGTGCTCATCGCCAACCGCGGTGAGATCGCCGTCCGAGTCATCAGGGCCTGCCGGGATGCCGGGCTGACCAGCGTCGCGGTCTACGCCGACCCGGATCGGGACGCGCCGTTCGTGCGCCTGGCCGACGAGGCGTTCGCCCTGGGTGGCACCACGGCCGCCGAGTCCTACCTGGTCGTGGACAAGCTCCTGGAGGCGGCCAAGCGCGCGGGCGCGGACGCGGTGCACCCCGGCTACGGCTTCCTCTCCGAGAACGCCGACTTCGCCCAGTCCGTGCTGGACGCGGGCCTGACCTGGATCGGCCCGACCCCGCAGGCCATCCGCGACCTGGGCGACAAGGTGACCGCCCGGCACATCGCGCTGCGCGCGGGCGCCCCGCTGGTGCCCGGCACCAAGGACCCCGTCAACGGGCCCGAGGAGGTCGTCGCCTTCGCGCAGGAGCACGGCCTGCCGGTGGCGATCAAGGCCGCGTTCGGCGGCGGCGGGCGCGGGCTGAAGGTGGCCCGCACGCTGGAGGAGATCCCGGAGCTGTTCGACAGCGCGGTGCGCGAGGCGGTCACCGCCTTCGGCCGCGGCGAGTGCTTCGTGGAGCGTTACCTGGACAAGCCGAGGCACGTCGAGGCCCAGGTGCTGGCGGACACGCACGGCAACGTGATCGTGGTCGGCACCCGCGACTGCTCGTTGCAGCGCCGCCACCAGAAGCTGGTGGAGGAGGCCCCCGCGCCGTTCCTCTCCGCCGAGCAGCGCGCCACCATCCACACCGCGGCCCGCGCGATCTGCGCCGAGGCCGGGTACCACGGCGCGGGCACGGTGGAGTTCCTGGTCGGCCAGGACGGCACCATCTCCTTCCTGGAGGTCAACACCCGGCTCCAGGTCGAGCACCCGGTCAGCGAGGAGACCGCCGGGATCGACCTGGTGCGCGAGCAGTTCCGCATCGCCGCCGGCGAGCGGCTGCGCTTCGACAGTGACCCGGAACCGCGCGGTCACTCCATCGAGTTCCGCATCAACGGCGAGGACGCCGGCCGCAACTTCCTGCCCGCGCCCGGCACGGTCACCCGGTTCGTCCCGCCCTCCGGCCCCGGCGTGCGGGTGGACGCGGGCGTGGAGAGCGGCAGCGTGATCGGCGGCCAGTTCGACTCGCTGCTGGCCAAGCTGATCGTCACCGGCGAAACCCGCGAGCAGGCCCTCGAGCGGTCCCGGCGGGCGCTGGACGAGCTGGTGGTCGAGGGCATGGCCACCGTGGTCCCGTTCCACCAGGCCGTGGTGCGCGACCCGGCGTTCACCGCGCAGGACGGCTTCACCGTGCACACCAGGTGGATCGAGACCGAGTTCGACAACACCATCCCGCCCTTCACCGGCGGCGCGGAGGCCGAGGCGGAGGACACTCCCCGGCAGACCGTGGTGGTCGAGGTCGGCGGCCGCAGGCTGGAGGTCTCGCTGCCCGGCGACCTGGCCGTCGGCGGCGGCGCGCCCGCGGCGAAGGCCAAGCCCCGCAAGCGTTCCGCGGGCAAGGCCGGGGCCGCGGTCTCCGGTGACGCGGTGGCCGCGCCCATGCAGGGCACCATCGTCAAGGTCGCGGTGGCGGAGGGCCAGCAGGTCAGCGCGGGCGAGCTGCTCGTGGTGCTGGAGGCGATGAAGATGGAGAACCCGGTCACCGCGCACAAGGACGGCGTGGTCACCGGCCTGTCCGCCAAGCCGGGAGAGACGGTGACCCAGGGCTCGGTGCTCTGCGAGCTGAAAGACTGACCAGAGTGGACAGTCCAATCACGACTGATCAAAACCTGTTGCTGGTCCTGCACGACCGGCAGGAGGCGGAGGACCTCGCGGAGGAGCTGCGCGCCGACGGCTGGGTGGTCGGCGGCGTGCACCGCGAGATGCTCGCCGGCGAGGACGACGCGGAGGACGTGGACTGGGTGGTGGTGCTGGAAACCGCCCCCGACGGCCTCCCCGCGTCCTGCTGGCAGGACCAGCTGGAGGCCATCGCCGAGCAGCACGACGGCTTCGTCAGTCAGCCCTAGCCAAAAGTCGGCCACCGCTGGCCAAAAGGCCGAGGGCACCAGCCGGTCGGATCCCTAACTTTGACGTTGTGAGCACATATGGGGATCACGTCGAGCTGCGGATCGGGGACACCGAGCGGACCGAGGCCGAGCGGTTGCTCGGTGAGCACCTCCGGGTCGGGCGGCTGACCGCGGAGGAGTTCGGGGAGCGGGCCAACGTGGCCGCCTCCGCGCGCACCCGCCGGGAGCTGTCCATGCTCTTCGAGGATCTGCCCGCGCCGCACCCGACCTTCGAGCTGCCCGCGCCGTTGCAGTACCAGCCGCAGGTCACGCCGATGCCGCTGGCCGCGCCGCCGTCGCGGCAGTCCGAGTACGCCGCGCACACCGTGGTCAAGGTGCTCGCGGTGCTGATCGGCGTGCCGGTGGCCGGGCTGACCCTGCTGGCCGGTGGCGGCTTCACGCTGGCCCTGGTCGACCGGCTGCCCGCCACGCTGGCCATGCTGGCCGCGGCCTGCATCGGCGTGCTGGTGCTGGCCGGGGTCGTGGTGGCCGTGCAGCGGTTCAAGCCGAAGTAGCATCGGAATGTGCCCAACGAGCCTGAGCTGCGGATCAGCGATCACGAGCGGTCCGAGGCGCTGACCGCGCTCGGCGAGCACTTCGCCGTGGGCAGGCTGCAACTCACCGAGTACGACCAGCGCGCCGCCCAGGTGGCCGCCGCGCTGACCAGGGGCGAGCTGCACGCGCTGTTCACCGACCTGCCCGAACCGCACCCGCGTTTCGACCACCTGCCCGCCGTGGTCAAGGCCAGCAGCGGCGCGGTCGCCGTGCCCGACCCGCGCACCCCGGCGCAGCGGGCCGCCGCGGTGAGCCTGGTGGTGCTCGGCGCGGCCTGGATCCCGCTGATGATCTTCCTCGGCTGGTGGTGGTTCTTCTTCCTCCCGCTGGGTTTGGGCGCGGTCTACGGCTCGCTGTGGGGCGAGGACTGGAACAGCAGGGACCAGGGCCGCAAGAAGGGCAAGAAGAAGCGCAAGTAGGTTTCCTCGCATGGAGCCGGTGGAGATCAACGCGGGTGCGTACTACCTGCGGCAGCTACGGGCGGACAACCTGATGGACGACCGGCCGGCCGTGCTGGCCGCGTTCACCGACCCGGAGCTGCGGCGCTGGGTCACCGGCTACCGGGTCGAGGACCTGGACAGCGCCGGCCGCTACATCACGCTGCGCGCGCACGAGTGGCAGGAGGACCTGCGCTGCTCGTGGGCGGTGGCCGAGCCGACCACCGGCGAGATGCTCGCCGAGGTCGGCCTCAAGGACCTGGACCTGGTGCGCGGCATCGGTTCCGCGGCCTGCTGGACCCACCCCGCGCACCGCGGCCGGGGCGTGATGACCCAGGCCCTGCAGACCGCGCTCCGCTTCGGCATCGAGGCACTGGGCCTGCGCCGGATCGGCTACCGGCACGCGGCGGGCAACGAGGCATCCCGACGGGTCGCGGAGAAGTGCGGCTTCACCCTGGAGGCCACCCTGCACCAGGCCACCACGGTCGACGGCGACCTGCACGACGTGCTCGCCTGGACCCTGATCGTCTGAGGTGGGCTAGCGTGCCCAGCGTGGTCAGACCGCTCCGCATTCCCGCGCTGCTGCTCGGCTGCCTGCTGCTGGCCGCCTGCACCCCGCCGCCGCCCAAGCCCACCGCGCCGAACCCGCCGCCGGTCCCGGTCACCAACCCCAAGGTCTCCCTGCCGCCCCGGCCCAAGGAGATCAAGCTCGACCGGGTCGACCCGTGCACCCTGCTGACCACCCGCCAGCGCAAGACCCTCGGCATGGACCGCCCGCCGCTGCCCACCAGGTACCCGACCATGGGCAACGCCAAGGTCTGCGACTTCCGCGACTCCACCAGGGCGCTCACCGTGCGCATCGGCCTGGTGCTGGTCCAGGGCGTCGGCGTCTGGCTGGAGGAGACCGCGCAGGCCGAGGCCAAGGCCGCCACGGTGGCCGGCTTCCCCGCGGTGGTGGTGCGCACCGCCGAGCAGACCAAGTTCTGCAACGTCGAGGTCGACGTGGCCGAGGGCCAGTTCCTGGACGTGCAGTTCGGCGACGCGGGCAACGCCCACCCGCCCAGCCTGGACTCGCTGTGCGCCTCCGCCCAGGAGGTCGCCAACGCCGCGATGACCACGCTCGCCGCCCGCTGAGACGAAGTACCCGGCCAGCACCACCTGGATGGCCCGTTGACAGTTCACCAGTAGGTGGGATCGTTACGGAGACCGCACCAAGTGATCACTGTCGGTCGCTACAGTGACCGCGCAAGGATTGTCCAGTTCGGGGAGACGCCGTGCCGCGCACCAACTCCGCCAGTGGCGACGCTGTGCAGTCAGGGCTCGACTCCGTCAGCGGCGGTGGCGCCAAGGTCCGGGTCGAGCAGGCCGCGATCCCGACCATGCGCAAGGCCTTCCAGCGGGCGCTGGACAAGCTGACGCCGCAGATCGGGCACGCCCGCACGGACCTGCGCATGCGGCCGTGGGCCGGTGACCCGGTCAGCGACGAGGCCGCGGAGAAGTTCAACGAGCGCTCGATGGACGGCGGCGAGGCCGCGCTGAGTGCCCTGGAGGGCTACCAGCAGCAGCTGCAGACCGCGGTCAGGGCGTTGCAGGAGGTCGAGTACGAGTACCGCGGCGCCGAGCGCGGGAATGCCGACTCGGTGCGGGTCAGCGGCTGCTGAGAGGGGACGCGACCATGGCTGACCATCGCTGGCAGGGCTATTCGCACCAGGAGCTGTACGGGCAGCTGCACGCCGGTCCGGGACCGGCGGCCTCGGCCACCTCGATCGGCCGGTGGTCGGACATGTCCGCCGCGCTGGCCGACATCGACGCCGAGATCAAGCAGGCCATCGGCAACTCCCGCGCGGACTGGACCGGCAAGGCCGCCGACGCCGCGGACGCCGCGCTGCACCCGCTGGCCCAGTGGGCGCGGGACGCGCAGGCCGGGGCCGAGCTGATGCGCCTGTCCGCCGAGCTCCAGGCCGAGTACGTGGGCAAGGCCCGCGCGGACATGCCCGCGCCCATGGAGGTCACCGCCGAGAAGCCGAACATGCTGGTCACCGGCGTGGTGCACCTCTTCGGCGGGCAGACCGACTACGAGCTGCAGGAGGCGGCGCAGAGCGCGGCCGAGCAGCGGGCCTTCGAGGTCATGGAGACCTACCAGACCAGCACCGCGGCCAACGTGTCCACGCTGGGCCAGTTCACCAAGCCGCCGGAGCTGCACCTGGACACCGGCCACGGCGCGCACCAGAGCAGCGGCCCGATCGGCACTGCCGCACCGCCGCCCGCCCGCCCGAGCCGGATCCCCCCGGCCCGCAGCGCGCCGACCAGCACCGGCGGCCGCACCGGTTCCGCCCCGGTGCCCGCCCCGCCCCGCTCAGGCGCTCCGACGACCTCCTCCGGCGCTCCCGCCCCCGGCACCCGCCTCAGCGGCGCGACGCCACCGGCCGCGACCGGCTCCCCGGCGACCGCCTCGGGCGTCCCGGCCACCAGCGGCAGCTCGCCGTCCAGCACGACCGCACCGTCCGCGGCTCGTCCCGGCAGCGCGCCCGCCCCCGGCCAGGCCCGCGAGCTGCCGCAGCCGCGCACCGAGGGCACCGGCACCTCCGCCGCGACCACCCGTCCCGGCCCGCAGCACCGCCCGAACTGGGACGCTGCCGAGGCCACCCACCTCGCCGAGGCCCGCCGCGGCAACGCGCCGCAGGGCGTCCTCGGCCTGGACTCGACCCCGGCGCCGGTCCCGCCCGCCGCGGCCGCGCCGATGGGCCGGGGCAGGCGCGAGGAGGACGGTGAGCACCAGAGCTTCCTGGTCGAGGACGAGGACGTCTTCGGCGACGCCCGCCAGTACGCGCCACCGGTGATCGGCGAGTGACCCTGTTCGAGCAGGGGCTGCGCGAGCCGATCGCGCTGACCGCGCTGGAGTTCGACGTGCTCTGGCAGCACCTCGGCCTCGGCCAGCCGCCCCTGGTGATCAAGGTGCCCTCGCCCGGCCGCACGCACACCGAGCGCGCCGGGCTGGAACGGCAGGCCTGGGACGCGCTGGAGGCGCGCGGGCTGGGCCGCCCGGTCGCGGTGGACGAGGAGCTGGCCGCGTTGCTGCGCCTGCTCGCCGACCCGGCCCGCGAGGTGGACGGCAGGCTGTGGCTGGGCCGCAGCGTGCGGGTGCTGGCCGCCGCCCGCGAGGAGGAGGGCGCGCTCGCCGTGCTCGACTCCGGCCAGCTCACCGTCAAGGCCATCTCCGGGCTGAGCCTGCCCCGCGAGGCCGTGGGCGTGCTGCGCCCGCAGCCCGCCGGTCCCGGCCGCTCGGTCACCCTGCCCAGCGCCGAGCTGGACGCCGCCGCGGCCGCCGCGGGCAACTCCGCGGAGCGCCTCGGCCCCGAGCTCATCGAGCGCGGCATCCGGCCGGAGGACGCCAAGGTCATCACCGAGATGATCAAGGACGCGGGCGACCTCGGCCAGTTCGGCGTGGCCGCCAAGGAGCAGTGGGAGCGACGGCGCAGGGCCGACCGCGTGATCGGCTTCTTCGACACCCCGGCGGGCCGCTACCTGCAGACCCGCCGCGGCGTCGACGGCGGCGCGGCCTGGAGCACCATCGCGCCGGTGGACAACCGCCGCCTCACCCAGCACCTGGAGGAGGTCCTCGCGGACCTCCTCGCAGGCTGAGTCGTCAGCTGGGTGCTCAGCTGACCGGTTCGATGACCTCTGGCCTGGCCTCCGGCGCGGCCGAGCGCCGGGCGTCGGCGGCCTGGTCGTCCGGCTGGGTCTGCGAGTCCCGCTCGGCCTCGACCCTGGCGGTGTAGACCTCGACCTCGTGCGCGACCCGCTTGTCGTCCCAGCCGTGCACCCCGGCCATCAGCCTGGCCGCCGCCTCCGCGCTCTCCACGCCGCGGTGCGGGTACTCGATGGAGATCCGGGTGCGCCGGGTGAGCGCGTCCTCCAGGTGCAGCGCGCCCTCGGCCGCGGCCGCGTAGACGATCTCGACCTGCAGGTAGTCCGGCGCGCCTGCCAGCGGGCGGAGCAGCTCGGGGTTGCCGTCGGCGGTGGCCAGCACCTGGTGCACCAGCGAGCCGTAGCGGTCCAGCAGGTGCCGCACCCGGTAGGGGTGCAGGCCGTGCTTGGCGCCCAGCTGGTCGGCCTGGTTGACCAGCGCGTGGTAGCCGTCCGCGCCCAGCAGCGGCACCTTGTCGGTGATCGAGGACATGATCCGGCCGGGCAGATCCGGGCTGGCCGCGTCGATCGCGTCCGCCGCCATCACCCGGTAGGTGGTGTACTTGCCGCCCGCGATGGCCACCAGGCCCGGCGCGACCCGCGCCACCGCGTGCTCCCTGGAGAGCTTCGAGGTGTCCTCGCTCTCGCCGGAGAGCAGCGGCCGCAGGCCCGCGTACACGCCCTCGATGTCCTCGTTGGTCAGCGGCGTGGCCAGCACCTTGTTGACGTGGGTGAGGATGTAGTCGATGTCCTTCTTGGTGGCCGCCGGGTGCGCCAAGTCGAGGTTCCAGTCCGTGTCGGTGGTGCCCACGATCCAGTGGTTGCGCCACGGGATGACGAACAGCACGGACTTCTCGGTGCGCAGGATCATCCCGCTCTCGGAGACGATCCGGTCCCTGGGCACCACGATGTGCACGCCCTTGCTGGCGCGCACCCGGAACCGGCCGCGGGTACCGGCCAGCCGCTGGATCTCGTCGGTCCACACCCCGGTGCAGTTGATCACCGCGTGCGCCTTGACCTCGATCTCCTCGCCGGTCTCCACATCGCGCACGTGCACCCCGGCCACCCGGTCGGCCTCCCGGAGCATGCCGGTGACCTGGGTGGAGGTGCGCACCACCGCGCCGTAGTGGGCCGCGGTGCGGGCCACGGTCATGGTGTGCCTGGCGTCGTCGGCCTGGGCGTCGTAGTAGCGGATGCCGCCGATCAGCGCGCTGCGCTTGAGCGCGGGCACCATCCGCAGCGCGCCCGCCCTGGTCAGGTGCTTCTGCCCGGGAACGGACTTGGCCCCGCCCATGGTGTCGTAGAGGAACAGGCCGGCCGCGGTGTAGGGGCGCTCCCAGATCCGCTTGGTCAGCGGGTAGAGGAAGCTCACCGGCTTCACCAGGTGCGGCGCGATCCGGGTGATCATCAGCTCCCGCTCGCGCAGGGCTTCCCGGACGAGGCCGAATTCCAGCTGTTCGAGGTAACGCAGGCCGCCGTGGAAGAGCTTGCTGGAGCGGCTGGAGGTGCCGGAGGCGAGGTCGCGCGCCTCGACCAGGGCCACCCGCAGACCACGCGTGGCGGCGTCCAGAGCCGCGCCCGCGCCGGTCACGCCGCCACCGATGATCACCACGTCGAAGTGCTCGGATCCCAGTCTGCGCCAGGCTTCCTGCCGCTCAGCCGGTCCCAAACGACCCTGCACGATCTCCGCGCTGCTCTCCTTGGCCTTGGCCACTGAACGTCGCCTCCCTGCTTGGCTCGGACGCGGCCCTTACGCTACCGCTCCACACGTGTCCACGTGCACTGACAGTAATAACGAAACTGTCCCGTTTCGAATTCTACCGTAGACAGTTGATCGGCCCGGGACTACGTTCCCCAGCTCAGACGCAATGGAGCGGACTGAGGGAGGACGCGCATGTCCGGCGGAGCAATCTTCGTCTGGGAGCTGATCGGCACCGCGGTGCTGATTCTGCTGGGCGCAGGCGTGGTGGCCAACACCGTGCTGAAGAACTCACTGGGGAACAACGGTGGCTGGCTGCTGATCACCTTCGGCTGGGGTTTCGCGGTCTTCGCGGGCGCCAGCATCGCCGCCCCCAGCGGCGCGCACCTCAACCCTGCGGTCACCCTCGGCCTGGCCACCGCGGGCAAGCTGGACTGGGCGCTGGTGCCGATCTACTTCCTCGCTCAGCTGCTCGGCGCCTTCCTCGGCGCGGTGCTCTGCTGGCTGGCCTACAAGCTCCAGTTCGACACCCACGACGACCCCGGCGGCACGCTGGGCATCTTCTCCACCGGCCCCACCGTGGACCACAAGGTCTGGAACACCGTCACCGAGGTGATCGGCACCTTCGTGCTGGTGCTGTGGATCCTGCTCAGCCCGGGCGCGAAGGCGGCCACCGACGGCCTGCCGCAGTTCGGCAACGCCGCGCTGGGCTACGCCGCGGTGATGTTCGTGGTGGTCGGCATCGGCGCCTCCCTGGGTGGCCCGACCGGCTACGCGATCAACCCGGCCCGCGACCTCGGCCCGCGCATCGCCTACGCGCTGCTGCCGATCAAGGGCAAGGGCGGCGCCAACTGGGGCTACTCCTGGGTGCCCGTGGTCGGCCCGCTGATCGGCGGCGCGCTGGCTGGCCTGCTCTCCCTCGCACTGGCCTGATCCCGCTGACACGAAAGGCAAAGAGGCAGCAACATGTCCGCTGAAGCGCGTTACGTGGCCGCCATCGACCAGGGCACGACCTCCACCCGGTGCATGGTCTTCGACCACTCCGGCCGGGTGGTCTCGGTCGACCAGACCGAGCACGAGCAGATCTTCCCCAAGGCCGGCTGGGTCGAGCACAACGCCGAGGAGATCTGGCAGAACACCCGCAAGGTGTGCGGCGGGGCCCTGGCCAAGGCCGACATCCAGAACTCCGACATCGCCGCGGTCGGCATCACCAACCAGCGCGAGACCGCGGTGGTCTGGGACAGGAACACCGGCAAGCCGGTCTACAACGCGATCGTCTGGCAGGACACCCGCACCGACGCGATCTGCGACTCGCTGGCCGCGCTGGGCGGCGGCCAGGAGCGCTACCGCTCCCGCACCGGGCTGCCGCTGGCCACCTACTTCTCCGGCCCCAAGGTCCGCTGGATCCTGGACAACGTCGAGGGCGCGCGGGAGAAGGCCGAGGCAGGGGACCTGCTGTTCGGCAACATGGACACCTGGGTGCTGTGGAACATGACCGGCGGCCCGGACGGCGGTCTGCACTACACCGACCCGACCAACGCCTCCCGCACCCTGCTGATGGACCTCGACACCCTGAACTGGGATGAAGAGATCTGCGCGGAGATGAAGATCCCGCTGTCCATGCTGCCGGAGATCCGCTCCTCCTCCGAGGAGTACGGCAAGGTCCGCGAGCGCGGCGTGCTGGCCGGGGTGCCGATCGCGGGCATCCTCGGCGACCAGCAGGCGGCCACCTTCGGCCAGGCCTGCCTGTCCCCCGGCGAGGCCAAGAACACCTACGGCACCGGCAACTTCGTGCTGCTCAACACCGGCAACGAGAAGGTGATGAGCGAGAACGGGCTGCTCACCACGGTCTGCTACAAGATCGGCGAGAACGCCCCGGTCTACGCCCTGGAGGGCTCGATCGCGGTCACCGGCTCGCTGGTGCAGTGGCTGCGGGACAACCTGGGCCTGATCCGCTCCGCGGCGGACATCGAGCCCCTGGCCAAGGGCGTGGAGGACAACGGCGGCGCGTACTTCGTGCCCGCCTTCTCCGGCCTGTTCGCGCCGTACTGGCGGGGCGACGCGCGCGGCGCGATCGTCGGCCTGACCAGGTTCGTGAACAAGGGCCACCTGGCCCGCGCCGCGCTGGAGGCCACCGCCTTCCAGACCCGCGAGGTCATCGACGCCATGAACGCCGACTCCGGGGTGCCGCTGACCTCGCTGAAGGTCGACGGCGGCATGGTGGTCAACGAGCTGCTCATGCAGTTCCAGGCGGACATCCTGGGCGTGCCGGTGATCCGGCCGGTGGTCAACGAGACCACCGCGCTGGGCGCGGCCTACGCGGCCGGTCTCGCGGTCGGCTTCTGGGCGAGCGAGGACGACATCAGGGCCAACTGGGCGCAGGACAAGCAGTGGGACCCGGCGATGGACGAGACCCACCGGGACAAGCAGTACCGCAACTGGAAGAAGGCGGTCACCAAGACCTTCGACTGGGTCGAGGCCGACTGACCAGCACAGCGGCAAGAACGGGGCGTGCCCGCGCGGCGCGCCCCGTTTTCGCTGCTCAGGCCACGAGTGTGGCGTAGACGATGGTGTTGTCGCGGTAGCTGCCGGCGGCCCGGTCGAAGCTGCCGCCGCAGGTGATCAGCCGCAGCTCCGGCTGGTCGGTGTTGCCGTAGACCTCCTCGGTGGGGAAGTCCGTCTTGGGCACCTGCGCCGAGCGCTGGACCACGAACTTCGCGGTGCTGCCGTCGGCCCGTCTGATGAGGACCTCGTCGCCGGGCTTGAGCTCGCGCAGCCGGTAGAAGATGCCCGGCTGCTTCGCCCCGTCGATGTGCCCGAGGAGCACCGCGGGGCCCTTCTCGCCCGGCGTCGGGCCCTTCGAGTACCACCCGGCCTGCATCGGCTGGCTCACCGGCGGCACCTGCACGGTGCCGTCCTTGTTGAGCCCGAGCTTGGTCAGCGTGGACCTCGCCCCGATCTTGGGGATCTCCACCGAGACCGGGTCGGACTTGCGCATGGGCTTGCCCTGCGCACCGGCGACCGGTGTGCCGCCCTGGTCGTGGGCTGCCGCGGCGAACACCTGGCCCCACAGGTCCCGTGCGCCGCCGCTGAGGAGCACCGCCCCAGTGGCGAGCAGCAGTACGGACAGGATCCCGGCGAGGACACGGCCGCCCCTCCGGTCAGCCCTGCGCGGAGGCACGACGCCGCCGCAGCGCCCACACGCCGAAGCCCGCACCGGCGGCCAGCGCGACCGCGCCACCGGCCAGCGCCAGGCCGTTGCCCTCGTCGGAGGTGCCGCCGCCACCGGTCTCCGGCGCACCCTTGGGCGTCTTGGCCGAGGTGGCGGTGGTGGCGCTCGGCTTGGCCTCGCTGGGCTTGGTGGCGCTGGGCTTGGGCCGGGTGGACTCAGTCGGCCGGGACTGGGTCGGGCTCGGCTTGGTGGTCTCCCCCGCACCGGCCGCGACCGCGAACTTGGCGGTCTGCGGCTTGTCCTGGCAGGTGAAGGTGATCTCGTAGGCGCCGGGCTTGGCGTCCTTCTTCACCACGGCCGCCCACTTGGCGGTCTGGGTCTTCTCGTCGTAGCTGACCCGCTTCACCCCGTCGAGCGCCGAGGAGCCCGGCTCGCGGAACCCGGAGTCGACCGCGCATTCAGTGGTGATCTCCACCCGGCTGCCCGGGGCGCTCTCCGACTTGGCCACGGTAATGCTGGGAGCCGCCGCCAGCGCGATCGGCGCGGCGATGAGCACGCCGGTCGCACCCAGTGCGGACCCAGCGGCGAGAATGCGACCAATACCCATTGTTCCTACCTCATTCCCCGACATCTCCAGTGCGGGCCACTGCACCCGCCTTCACACCTGAAGACGCCAGGAGCGCCGTTGGGTTGCCTGAATCCTCCCTGGTCAGAGACCTTTGGCCAGACGGCCATACTTCGCGGAGCGAGGCAACCTCGGCGTTGATCGAACGTCCTACGCGGACTACTCGACCATGGTTGCATACACGATGATGTTGTCCTGATAACTGCGCGCGCCCTTGTCGAAAATGCCCCCGCAAGTGATCAGGCGCAGTTCCGGACGTTCCGTGTCGCCGTATACGCGTTCAGTCGGAAAATCCTTCTTCGCGACCTGCTGCGTCTCGTGCACGACGAACCGGACGGTTTTCCCGTCCTCCCGGTCCACCAGCACCTCATCGCCGACGGCGACCTCGCGCAGCTTGTAGAAGATGCCGGGTTTCCCGGCCCCGTCCACATGACCGAGCACGATCGCCGGCCCCTTCTCCCCCGGCGTGGGCGCGCCGTCGTACCAGCCGGCCTGCATCGGCTGGCTGACCGGCGGGACCTGGATGGTCTGGTCCTTGTTCAGCCCCAGCGCCACCAGGCTGGACTCCGCGCCGATCTTGGGCACCCGCACCTTGGCGGGCGTGGACCTGCCCAGCGCGGCCACCTCAGCCGGTGCGGCGGACGTGGTCTCCGCGCTGCTGCCGGCCGGTGCGGCCGGTGGCGCGGCAGGCGGGGCGGCGCCACAACCGGTCAGCGCGAACACCGCGGCCAGCAGCAGACCGGCCACACCGACCCTGCTCACCCCAGGTCACCCCCGCCGGTCTCCACGCCGCCGACCGGCTTCACCTTGACCTGCCCGCCACCGGTCGCCGGTGGCGGCGGCGGTGGCTGCTGGTGGCCCGGCGAGCCCAGAACGGTGAAGAACACGCTCTTGCTCACCGCGCCGCACCTGATGGTCACCGGGTAGCGGCCGGGCTTGACGTCCGCCTTGACCTTGGCCGAGAAGTTGGAGTCCTGCGGGTTGCCGCCCTGGTACCAGACCGAGTCCAGCGCCGCGGAGACCGGCTCGGTGTTGGGCTTGTTCCGCTTGTCGCAGCGCCGCACCAGCTTCACCGCGTCCCCCGGCCTGCCCGAGCTGGGGTCGAGCTTCAGCCCCACCTCGCCGATGGTCTCCGGCGGCTGCACGGTCACCTGGGTGGTGCGGGTGACCGGGCCGCAGCCGTAGCTGACGGTGTGCTTGGACCCGGCCTTGAGGTCCTTGACCAGGTAGCCGGTGCCGTAGCCCCAGGTCGGCGAGCCGGGGTAGGACTTCAGCGTGACCGGCGCGGTGAACAGCGAGGACTTCACCAGTTGCCAGTCCTGGTCAGGGCACACCACGTTCAGACCGGCGTGCTCCACACCGGAACGGATGACCGGCAGGTGCAGCTCCGGCTCGGTGGCCGCCCCGGCCGGTGCCGCGGTCAGCCCGGTGAGCACCGCGGCGGCCGCGAGCACCCCCAGCGTTCGCGCCCTCATGACATCCCTCCACCGGTCTCCGCGCCGCCCTTGGGCTTGTCCTTGACCTGCCCCTGCCCGGGTGCGGGCGGCGGCGGGGCCGGCTTGCCCTTGGGCCGCACGGTGAAGACCGCGCTGACCTTGACCGTGGTGTGGCAGTTGTACTCCACCGGGTACTTGCCGGGCGCCACATCAGCCACCTTGGCGACGGCCTCGTACCGGGAAGGCCCAATCCGCTTCCAGGTGATCTTGCCGTCCAAGGCGGCCGAGGTGGGGTTGGACATCTTGTTCTCGATGGTGCAGAGCGCCAGCAGCTTGACCGTGGCCCCCGGGCTGCCGCTGGGCGGCGAGAGCACCAACGCGGGCTTCGCGTACCCGTACACCCGCATCGTCCCGCGGAAGCGCTCCTTGTCGCAGGTCAGCACCAACTCGTAGCTGCCGGGCAGCGCGTCCTCGCGCACCTGAGCCTTGCCGGTCATCAGGTGGGCGCTCGGCGGCCGCGGGGACATCTTCGCCGGCGCTGCGAACGCCGGCGAGCTGACCGAAGCGCCCTTCTCCGGGTTCGAGCAGGAGCCCTGGAGTTCCGCCACGCCCCCGGGCTCCACGTAGTTGGTGTTGCTGATCCGCTCCTCGGCCTGCGCGGACGCCGGCGAAACAGCCATCCCCGCGGTCAGCGCCACCGCCGTGGCAACGAGTCCCACCACTCTCACAGCTCGCATGTCGTGCCTCCCCATTCAGCGACTGTCATGGGGAACACGCGCGAGCGCCCGGCTTCGTTGTCCGCGGTGACCAGGTCGAGACCTGAGGTCGAGCGGTTCTCTAGTCCAGGTCGTCGTGGCGCATCAGCTTGCGCCCGGCCTCGGTGATCGAACCGGACAGCGAGGGGTAGACCGAGAAGGTGTAGGCCAGGTGTTCCACGGTCAGCTGGTTCTGCACGGCCAGCGCGATCGGCGTGATCAGCTCGCTGGCCACCGGGGCGACCACCACGCCGCCGATCACCACGCCGGTGGCCGGGCGGCAGAACAGCTTCACGAAACCGCGGCGCAGCCCCTCCATCTTGGCCCGCGCGTTGGTGGCCAGCGGCAGCATGATCGTGCGGGCAGGCACCTCGCCGGAGTCGATGGCCTGCTGGCTGATGCCGACGGTGGCGATCTCCGGGTGGGTGAAGACGTTGGCGGCCACCGTCTTGAGCTTGATCGGCTGCACGCCCTGGCCGAGCGCGTGCCACATCGCGATCCGGCCCTGCATGGCCGCGACCGAGGCGAGCATCAGCAGGCCGGTGCAGTCACCGGCGGCGTAGATGCCGGGCACGGTGGTCCGGGAGACCCGGTCGACCGGCACGAACCCGCCGGGCCCCGGCTCGATGCCGACCCGGTCCAGGCCGATGTCGGCGGTGTTCGGGATCGAGCCGACGGTCATCAGCGCGTGGCTGGCCTCCACGGTCCGCCCGTCGGCCAGGAAGACCTTGACCCCGCCACTGGTCCGCTCGACCTTGTCCGCCCGCGCGTGCTTGAACAGCGCGGTGCCCCGCTCGGTGAACACGTCCTCCAGCACCGCGGCCGCGTCGGCGTCCTCGTGCGGCAGGATGCGGTCCCGGCTGGAGACCACGGTGACCTTGACGCCCATCTCGGTGTAGGCAGAGGCGAACTCGGCCCCGGTGACGCCGGAGCCGATCACCACCAGGTGCTCGGGCAGCTCGGGCAGGTCGTAGATCTGCCGCCAGGTCAGGATGCGCTCGCCGTCGGGCTGCGCGCCGGGCAGGATGCGCGGGTTCGCGCCGGTGGCGATCAGCACCACGTCGGCGGCCAGCTTCTCCACCGAGCCGTCCGCGCCGCGCACCGCCACCCGGTGCTGGGCCAGGCCCGGCGCGTCGTCGCACAGCCTGGCGTGCCCGTTCATGATCCGCACACCCTCGCGCTGCACCCGCGCCCTGATGTCCGCCGACTGCGCCAGCGCCAGCCCCTTGACCCGCCCGTGCACCACCGGCAGCTCGACGCCGATCGGCCCGTCCCCGGTGCTGATGCCCAGCTCGGGCGCGTTGCGGAAGGCGGAGCGGGCGCCTGCCGAGGCGATGAAAGTCTTGGAGGGCACGCAGTCGTACAGCACGCAGGCGCCGCCGAGGCCGTCGCTCTCCACCAGGGTGACGTCGGCTCCGTGCTGGGCGCCGACCAGCGCGGCTTCGTATCCGGCCGGCCCGCCTCCCATGATCACGATGCGGGTCACGGGGTCCTCCTGTGGTGGGTGGTGCGGTCAGGTTTGTCGGCGGGTCCAACCGTACGCGCTACCCGTCCGGGGTCAGTTCGGAGGCTGTGCGCACGGCGCGTCCCGATGCCGCGAACGGGTCGCTAGGCTAGGGCCGTGCCGCTCTATGCCGCTTACGGGTCCAACATGGATCCGGACCAGATGACGGAGCGTGCTCCGCACTCGCCGATGGCCGGTACGGGGTGGCTCGTCGGCTGGCGAATGACCTTCGGAGGCGAGGACCTCGGCTGGGAGGGCGCGCTCTCCACCATCGTCGAAGACCCCGGCAGCCAGGTCTTCGTGGTCCTCTACGACGTCAACTCCTTGGACGAGGACCGCCTCGACCGCTGGGAAGGCGCCGAGCTGGGCCTCTACAAGAAGATCCGCCTCCGCGTGCAGACCCTGGAGGGCTCGGTCCTGGCCTGGCTCTACGTCCTGGACGCCTACGAGGGCGGCCTCCCCTCGGCCCGCTACGTGGGCGTGGTCGCCGACGCCGCCGAAGCCGCGGGCGCCCCAGCCGACTACGTCAACGACCTCCGCACCCGCCCCTGCAACGGCATAGGCCCCAACGCCTAACCCCACCCGAGTGTTGGCCGTTCTCGTACGGTGAGTTGGCCGATCTCGTACCGGGTCTTGGCCGTTGTGGACATCACGTCGGTCGTTCCCTGCTCTCGAAGGCCGCCCGGAGTCGCCCGAACAGCGCCTCCGGCGACCGGAGGTCCCGCGCGCCGGCCCGCACCGTGAGCCAGCCACGTCCGGCCATCCGCTCGTCCCGCTCGGCGTCCTGCTCCGCCCGGTTCTCGTGTGCCTCGAACCCGTCGTACTCCAGCGCGACCCGGTGCCGTGGCCAGGCGAAGTCCAGCCTGCACACCACCCGGCCGTCCAAGTCCAGGATCTCGTGCTGGAGCTCCGGAATCGGGAACCGGCCGTCGAGCACGAGGGTCAGCAGCATCGAACTCTCCGCCGGTGACTCCGGCAACCCGGTGGCCAGGTCGAGCAGCACGAGGGCCCGCCCTACCCCGCGGTGATCGTCCCTGGCCCTCAGCCGGGTGTCCATCTCCTGCCGGAGCTGCTCCTGGAGTTCCGGCGGTAGCGACCGGAACGCCTGGTCCGTGCAGGCGAACCCAGCCCGGTGCGCCCGGCCGCACAGCAGCTCGGCGAGCACGTACTCCGGGGCGAGCACCCGCAGGTCGTCCAGCACGACGACGTCCTCCGGGGTGAACCGGTCGTGGTGCACGACCAGCCCCGGCCTGTTCTTGGCCCAACGCGAGTACGGCACCGTGATGTGCACATCCGAGCTGGCCAGCGGGGTCCACCCGTACACCTCGGCGGCGGTCGGCCCACTCAGCGCGGCCTCCGGGCCGGCCAGCAGCAGGGCGGCCCGCGCCCTGGTCCTGGGGTCGTGAGCGCGGTTGACGGGCACGAACAGGTTCCGCCAGATCCGGGTCAACCAACCGGAGTTCAGCGCGGTGCGCAGGCCGCGTTCACCGAGGGCGGCGACGGCCTGGTCACGGGTGCAGGGGACGGGGAGCGGGGTGGTCGCGGGCATGGCATGACGATCGACGCTGCCCCGGGGCGCGGGCCAGGCGTCGATCGACCAGCTGTGGATAACCGTCCAGTTGTGGACAACTCCGTGCCACAACGGCCAAGACCCCGTACGAGATCGGCCAACTCACCGTACGAGATCGGCCAACACGTGGCTGGGTCAGGCTTGGAGGGCGTCGAGGGCGGCCTGGGTCATGATGCGGATGCCGACCGGCAGGGCGCGCTCGTCCAGATCGAAGGTGGGTTGGTGCAGGTCCTTCTGCGGTCCCTGGCCGGACCAGACGCCCAGGCGGGCGAAGGAGCCAGGCACGTGTTCCAGGTACCAGGCGAAGTCCTCGCCGCCGGAGGACTGCTCGGTGCCGGTGATGGCGTCCTCGCCCAGCGCGGTCTGGGTGGCGGTGCGCAGCAGGCGGGTGCTCTCCCGGTCGTTGACCACCGGCGGGACGCCGCGGCGGTGCAGCAGGTCGAAGCCGATGCCCAGTGGCACCAGCAGCGCGCCGATCAGCTCGCGGACCACCGGTTCCAGCTCGGCCCAGGTGTCCCGGTCGCCGGTGCGCAGGGTGCCGCGGAGCAGGCCGTCCTGCGGGATGGCGTTGGCGGCGTCGCCCGCGTGCACGGCGCCCCAGACCAGCACGGTGCCCGAGCGCGGGTCGACCCGGCGGGTGAGCAGCTCGGGCAGGCGGGTGATCAGCGTGCCGAGGCCGTGCACCAGGTCGGCGGTCAGGTGCGGGCGGGAGGTGTGGCCGCCCGGCGAGGTCAGCCGGACCTCCAGCAGGTCGCTGGCGGAGGTGATCGCGCCGATCCGGGTGCCCAGCTTGCCCACCTGGAGCCGGGGCGCGCAGTGCAGGCCGAAGATCCGCTCCACGCCGTCGAGGCCACCGGCGGCCAGCACGTCCAGCGCGCCGCCCGGCATGACCTCCTCGGCCGGCTGGAAGATCAGCCGGACCCGGCCGGGCAGCGAGTCCGCCGAGGCCAGGGCCAGTGCGGTGCCGAGCAGCACGGTGGTGTGCGCGTCGTGCCCGCAGGCGTGCGAGACGCCGTCCACGGTGGAGGCGAAGGGCAGGCCGGTGTCCTCGGTCAGCGGCAGCGCGTCGATGTCGGCGCGCAGCGCGACGCAGCGGGACCCGCTGCCCACCTCGCAGATCAGGCCGGTGCCGCCGGGCAGCACCCTGGGCCGCAGGCCGGCGGCCGCCAGCTCGCGGAAGAGGAACTTGGTGGTGTTGTGCTCGTTGCGGGACAGCTCGGGGTTGGCGTGGATGTGCCGGCGCCAGGCCACCACCCGGCTGAGGTTCTCGCCGAGCCACTTGTCCAGCCAGGACGGTCCCCGCCCGGCACCAAGATCAGCCACAGTGGACATGGTGCGGCCGGAGCCGGGGCTCAGCACGTCGATGGGTCCGCGGGACTCCGGTCCGAACGGCGGGCCGGGTCGGGAATCCAGGACAGTCACGCCTCAAAACCTCCTGCCGTGGCTGGCACGGCAACGCGGCTGTTCACACGATCAGCGGTGTCCGCGAGCAGCCGGGCTCGCTGGGCATCATCCGAGGCGGCGACCACCGCGGTCCAGGCCAGCGCGACCGCGCCGTCCAGCACCGCCCTGTCCGCGGAGGGCGAGGCGCAGGCGGCCGCGAACTCCGGTTGGTGGTTCACCGAGTTGCCACAGTCGATGGCGATCGTGGGGTGGATGGCGGGCAACGCGTGGGTGATGTTGCCCATGTCAGTGCTGCCGGTCTGGCGGTTCGCCTCTTCGGCCGGGCTCAGCGGCTCCCGGCCGAGCTCCGTCACGGCAGCGCGGTACGCCATGGCCAGCCACGGGTCTGGGGCCAGCTCGGCGTAGTTCGGGGACACCTGGGTGATCTCGTACTCGCAGCCGGTGGCCACCGCGCCTGCCTCGAAGCAGCGGCGGATCCGCTCGTCCAGGTGGGTCAGCGAGTCGAGGTTCTCGGCTCGCAGGTAGAACAGCCCGGCGGTGCGCGCGGGCACGATGTTGGGCGCGGCGCCGCCGTGTGTGACGATGCCGTGCACCATCTGCCCGTGCTCCAGGTGCTGGCGCAGCAGGCCGATGGAGACCTGGGCCACGGTCAGCGCGTCCGCGGCGTTCACCCCGAGGTGCGGCGCGGCCGCGGCGTGCGAGGCGCGGCCGGTGTAGGCCACTTCCAGGTCGGTGATGGCCAGCGAGGAGCAGGCGCAGGTCTCGTGCGGGGCCGGGTGCACCATCATGGCCAGCGAGACGCCGTCGAAGGCGCCGCGCTCCAGCATCAGCACCTTGCCGCCACCGGCCTCCTCGGCGGGGGTGCCGAACAGCTTGACCGTGATGCCGAGCCGGTCGGCCACCTCGCGCAGGGCGAGCGCGGCGCCGACCGAGGAGGCGGCGATCACGTTGTGCCCGCAGGCATGCCCGACCTCGGGCAGCGCGTCGTACTCCGCGCACAGCCCGACCACCAGGTCACCGGAGCCGTAGGTCGCGGTGAGCGCGGTGTCCAGGCCCGAGGTGCCCCGTTCGACCGCGAAACCCTCCGCGGCCAGCAGGGTGGCCACCTTCTCGGCGCTGCGGTGCTCAGCGAAGGCCAGCTCGGGTTCGGCGTGGATGCTCCGGGAGAGCCCGACCAGCGCGTCCGAGTACCGCTCGACCGTGGAGCGGCACTGAACTTTGGTGTCGGTACTCATTTGCATCCAATCCTGCACTACCCGTTCCGGCCAAGATCCAAAGATCGTCTGCGAACCGCTTGACGGTTGGTTCGCTGCGCCGAGCGGAGTCGTGCCCTTCGGTCTGGCTGTACCCCCAACGTGTCCATCGGAACGTGAACCCCCGCGCACGTCAATGTGATCGAAGGGGTTTCTATCCGGAGAACTTTTCTTCCGGCTGGCCAAAATAGCAGGCCAGCACGGGTCACCCCGCGCTCTTGCTCCACTTCTTGCGGAACTTCCGCCCGAAGAAGACGATCGCCAGCAGCAGCACCGCGATGACCGCGATGGTCACCCTGCGCTCGTTCTCCGCCTTCTGCTCCGGGGTGACCGGCGCGGGGGCGGTGGTCTGCGTCGGGGCCGGAGTCGGCTTGCGCGTGCTGGTCTGCTCGGCGAGCACCCGGACCACGGCGGTGGGCTCGATCGCCGCGGCCGCGGTCGGCGTGGCCAGCAGGGTGAGCCCACCCAGCAGGGCAGCTACCACCGCGTTGGCCCGACCTCGCATCATCGCCTCCTCCTCGAGCATGCACCCTCTGTGCATCGTCGAGACAGAGCATGCCCTGTCACCCCCCGGAAGGTCACCCCGCCCGGGGGGCTTGGTGGCGCATCGTGAGATCAGCGCACCCCGAAAAGGTGATCAAGACCCAGCTGATCGAGTCGCTCGTAGCCCATCCCCCTGGTCGCGGCGGCCTCCGGGTCGAAGGACTCGGCGCGCAGGTCGGCCAGGCTCTCCCCCGGCAGCAGGGTCGGCACGGCCAGCGCGGCCACCCTGGACGCTTCCTTGGCCGCGGCCACCTCGGGATCGGCGTGGAAGGCCTTGGCCCGTTCGGCGAAGATCAGGTAGTTGCGCATGCAGGCGGCCGCGGCGGCCCACACGCCGTCCTCGTCCTCGGTGCGGGCCGGCTTGAAGTCGAAGTGCCGGGGACCGTCGTACCCGGCCCGCTCCAGCAGGTCGACCAGGTGGAAGGCGGCCTTGACGTCGCCGTTGCCGAAGCGCAGGTCCTGGTCGTAGCGCGGCCCGGTCTGCCCGTTGAGGTCGATGTGGAACAGCTTGTCCGCCCACAGCGCCTGGGCCACCCCGTGCGGCACGGACAGCCCCGCCATCTGCTCGTGCCCGACCTCCGGGTTCACCCCGACCAGCTCGGGATGGGCCAGCCGCTCGATGAAGGCCAGCGCGTGCCCGATGGTGGGCAGCAGGATGTCCCCGCGCGGCTCGTTGGGCTTGGGCTCCAGCGCGAAGCGGATGTTGTAGCCCTGCTCGCGCACGTAGGCGCAGAGCAGGTCGATCGCCTCGGCGTAGCGGTCCAGCGCGACCCTGGCGTCCTTGGCCACCGGGGTCTCCGCGCCCTCGCGGCCGCCCCACAGCACGTACACGCCCGCGCCCAGCTCGGCGGCCAGGTCGATGTTGCGCAGGGTCTTGCGCAGCGCGAACCGGCGCACGTCGCGGTCGTTGGCGGTGAACGCGCCGTCCTTGAACACCGGGTGGGTGAACAGGTTGGTGGTCAGCATCGGCACGGTGAGGCCGGTGTCGGCCAGCGCCTTGCGGAAGCGGTCCAGCAGCAGGCCCCTGCTGGTGTCGTCGGCGCCGAAGGGGATCAGGTCGTCGTCGTGCAGGGTCACGCCCCAGGCGCCCAGCTCGGCCAGCTTGCCCAGCGCGTGCTCGGGCTCCAGCGCGGGACGCGTGGGCTCGCCGAAGGGGTCGTTGCCCCGCCAGCCCACCGTCCACAGCCCGAAGCTGAAGCGGTGTTCCGGCCGCGGCTGGTAAGGGTCAAGACTCACGACTACCTCCGGCTGTCCACAGTGGACTGAGCGGGGACGAGTTCCCATCGGTTGCCCGGCGCGGGCACTGGGGCCAGCGTCGGGTCGGTCAGCACGTGCTCCATGGCCGCGTACGCGCCGCCACGCACGGCCGCGGTGAAGCCCAGGTCCGAGGGCAGCAGGGAGCAGACGGGCTGCTCCGCGCCGATGGCGACCACCCGGCCGGCCAGCTCGCGCTCGGCGGGGGCGATCAGCCAGTCGGCGAGCACCGCGAAGTAACCGCCGAGCACCACCGCGGCCGGGTTGAGGATGTTGACCAGGATGGACGCGCCGACGCCGAGCGCGGCGCCGATGCGCTCCAGCGCGGCCAGCGTGCGCGCCTCGCCGTCCCTGGCCCGGCCGGCGATGGTGGCCAGCCGCTTCTCCAGGTCCAGCGAGGGATCGCGGACCGGGTCGCCCTCCTCGGCCACCGAGCGCAGCAGCGCGGCCAGGCCGACCTGGGTCTCCCAGCAGCCGGTGCGCCCGCAGCCGCAGGCCGCGCCGCCGGGGTCCATCGGCATGTGGCCGACCTCGCCGGTGAACCCGGTGGCGCCGCGCAGCAGCCGCCCGTCGGCGATCACGCCGCCGCCGACGCCGACCTCACCGGTCAGGTAGAGCAGGTCGGTCGCGCCCGCGGCCACCCCGGCCACGTGCTCGGCGACCGCGGAGAGGTTGGCGTCGTTGTCCACCGCGATCCGGCCGGCCGGCAGGTCCAGCCGGGCGCTGAGCCGCGCCACCACGGCCGCGTCCCGCCAGCGCAGGTTGGGCGCCAGCCGGACCACGCCGCTGTCCACGTCGACCAGGCCGGGCACCGCGGCGGTGACCCCGGCGACCCAGCCGCCCATGGCCTCCACGGTGCGGCGGGCCTCGGCGGCCAGCCCGGCGAGCAGGTCCACCGCCTCCTCGGCGCCGAGCGCGGTGACATCGGTGGGCAGCCTGCGGTGCAGCACCAGCTCGCCGGCCAGGTCGAGCACGGCGACCGCGGCGTAGTCCACGTTGGCTTCCAGGCCGATGCCGCACACGGTGCGCGGGCGCAGCTCGACCAGCTGGCCGGGCCGCCCGATCGCGCCGCCGACCACCGCGCCGAGCCGGACCAGCCTGCGCTGTTCCAGCTCGGCCACCAGGCTGGACATGGTCGCCTTGTTGAGGCCGGTCATCCGGGCCAGCCGGGCGCGGGACTGCGGCCCGTCCGCACGCAGCGCCCGGAGCACCAGGGCCAGGTTCGCCTTGCGCAACCCGGCATGGTCAGCGGGACGGTCCGGACCCTGCACCCTGCACCTCGATTCGTTTGTTGCTCAGCCAAACTAAGACCTCGACGACTTCGGGTCAACCTGACCCCGCCCTGAGTGCCTATCGGCTGAACGGCCGCACGTCATCCCACCGAAGAGTGGATCACCCGTTCAGCGCATCAGTAATCGTGTACCTGACCCCGGGCGGCTGAGTAAGCCGCTCGGACCTCGGCATACGCGTCAAGGTTCGCTGACGGACAAGGCTCCGCGCGCACCGTCCAGGACGGCGGCTCAGCGGACCCGCTCACCGCCCAGGCGGCCTGCCGGGCCGCGCCCAGCGCCACGTACTCGGCCGGCTCCGGCGCCTCCACCGGCGCGGCGAACAGGCCGGGCGCGACCGCGCGCACCGCGGCCGAGCGGGCCGCGCCGCCGACCAGCAGCACCCTGCGCACCTCGACCCCCTGCGCGCGCAGCGCGGACAACCCGTCGGCCAGGCCGCACAGCATGCCCTCGACCGCGGCCCTGGCCAGGTTCTCCGGGGTCATGTTGGCCCGGCGCATCCCGGTGAGCGTGCCGCTGGCCGCTGGCAGGTCGGGCGTGCGCTCGCCGTCCAGGTAGGGCAGCAGCACCAGCCCGCCCGCGCCGGGCGCGGCGGCCAGCGCGAGCCGGTCCAGCTCGGCCAGCTCGACGCCGAGCAGCTGGGCGGTGGCGGTGAGCACCCTGGCCGCGTTGAGCGTGCAGACCAGCGGCAGGTAGCGCCCGGTGGCGTCGCAGAACCCGGCCACCGCGCCGGTGGGGTCGGCGGTCGGGTGCTCGGCGACGGCGAACACGGTGCCCGAGGTGCCCAGCGAGACGATCACGTCGCCCGGCCCCGTGCCCAGGCCGAGCGCGGCCGCCATGTTGTCCCCGGTGCCCGCCCCGAGCAGCCAGCCCGCCGGCGTCCGGCCCGCGGACCCGGCCGGACCGAGCACCGTGGGCAGCTCGGGGACCCGGCCGAAGGCGGCGGTGAGCAGGTCGGGCAGCCAGTCGCCGGTGGCCGGGTCGAAGTAGCCGGTGCCGGAGGCGTCGCCGCGGTCGGTCGCGGGCGCATGGCCGGGTTCGGCCAGCTGGTGGGTGAGCCAGTCGTGCGGCAGCAGCACCCCGGCCACCCGGTCCGCGTTGGCCGGTTCGTGCCTGGCCAGCCAGGCCAGCTTGGTCACGGTGAAGCTGGCGCCGGGCACCGAGCCGGTCCGGCGGGCCCACTCCCCCGGCCCGCCCAGCTCGCGGACCAGCTCGGCCGCCTCGCCCGCCGAGCGCAGGTCGTTCCACAGCAGCGCGGGCCGCACGGGGGCGCCCTCGGCGTCCACGGTGACCAGGCCGTGCTGCTGGCCGCCGACCGACAGCGCGGTGACCGGTCCCGGCAGCCCGGCGGTGGCCTCGGCCAGCGCGTCCCGGCAGGCGGCCAGCCACACCGCGGGGTCCACCTCGGTGGCGTCCGGGTGCGCGGCCCTGCCTTCCGCGACCACGCGGCCGGTTTCCGCCTCGACGACGAGGGCCTTGGTGGACTGGGTCGAGGAGTCGATGCCGACAGTGAATGCCATAGCGCGGGATCATGCGCTGCCGCCGGAGCGCGCGCCAGCGTCCAACCGTGCGGCCGGATGTGCAGAATGGACCTCGTGCCACCCGCTGACACCCCCTCCGACCAGCCCGGGCCGAGCGCGGACCCGGTCGCGGACGAACAGCCCGCCGCCCGCCGGATCGCCGAGCGCTACCGGCTGGACGGACTGCTCGGCCGGGGTGCGATGGGCACGGTGTGGTCGGCCTACGACGAGATGCTGGGCCGCCGGGTGGCGGTGAAGGAGGTCCGGCTGCCGCCGGGCATCCCGGTGGCCGAGGCGGACGCGCTGCGCGAGCGCACCCTGCGCGAGGCGCGGGCCATCGCGGTGCTCTCCCACCCCAACGTGATCACCCTCTACGACGTGGTCCGCCAGGACGGCGAGCCGTTCGTGGTGATGGAGCTGCTGTCCTCGCTCAGCCTGGCCGAGCTGGTCCGCGACCAGGGCCCGCTGTCCACCGCGCAGGCCGCGGCCATCGGCGACGCGGTGGCCGCCGCGCTGGAGGCCGCGCACCGGGCCGGGGTGACGCACCGGGACGTCAAGCCGGGCAACGTGCTGGTCGGCGTGGACGGGCAGATCAAGCTCACCGACTTCGGCATCGCGCGCAGCGTCAGCGACCACACGCTGACCAGCACCGGGATCATGCTCGGCACGCCGGCGTTCATCTCGCCCGAGGTGGCCTCCGGCGACCCGGCCACCCCCTCGGCCGACCTGTGGGGGCTGGGCGCGACGCTGTTCGCCGGGCTGGAGGCCCGTCCGCCCTACGACGCCGACGGCGACCCGCTGGACACGGTCACCGAGGTGGTGCACGGCGAGGTCCCGCAGGTCGACGCCGAGCACCCGCTGCACCCGGTGATCGCCGGGCTGATGACCAAGGAACCCGGCGCCCGGATGTCGCTGGCCGAGGTGCGCAGGCTGCTGCACCCGCTGCTGCCCGAGCCGGGCGAGCGGCTCTTCGACGTGCGGCCCAAGGAGATCACGCCGGAGTCCGGGGAGCTGCTGGCGCAGCCGCGCACCCCGAACCCCGCCTCCGGGGTGCTGCCCGCGCTGCTGGCCAGCGACCCCGGCCCGCTGCCGTTCCTGACCGCGACGCCGGAGCCCAAGCGCCGGGGCCCGGTGGCGCGGGCGCTGCTGGCCGCGCTGGCCCTGGTGCTGTTCACCGCGGCCACCGGCGGCGGGTTCGCGCTGGCCAGGGTGATCGGCGGCCAGCCGGTGGTGCCGGCCACGGAGCCCACCACCGGGACGCGGCAGCAGCTGCTCTCCCCGGTGCGCGAGCTACAGCCGAGGACCGAGCGGGCCAGCCTGGCGGTCAACGGCACCGACGGCGGGTTCACCGTGAACGTGCCGCAGGACTGGACCACGTTCAAGGAGTTCCGGGCCAGCTCGCCGGACTCCATGGCGGTGCACTTCGTCTCCGCCGACGGCCGCCAGGAGCTGGTGGTCGAGCGGTTCCCGAACTACTACCCGCAGTCCCGGCTGGAGAACTACCTCAACAACCTGCGCACCAGCGCGGTCAGCTCGCAGGGCACCTTCGAGACCAAGCGCGACCAGGTCGGCGCGAAGAGCGAGGGCGCGCCGGAGGCCTCCCGCGAGCTGCTCTACCGGATCGCCGACCCCGGCCCGTTCGTCACCACGCCGAAGCCCAGCGGCGGCGGCGAGGGCGACCTGGTCCGCCGCTCCAGCTACGTGCTGCTGCTGCCGACCAAGGACCGGGACCTGTGGGTGGTGCAGGTCACAGTGCCGACGGAGTCCGAGGACACCGGGCAGAAGGAGCTGTTCGGGCCGATGGCTGCCAGCTTCGTGCCCGCTGGCTAGGGTCCTGGGTGTGACCGAGACAAGCACTTCACTGAACGTCAGCCCGTCGGTGGATCCCGACGCCGCTGCCGCGGCCGCCGCCGCGGAGCTCGCCGCCCGCACCGGGGTGGCCACGCACGACCTCGCCCTGGTGCTGGGCTCCGGCTGGCGGCCCGCCGCCGACGTGCTCGGCGAGCTGGTCGCCGAGGTGCCGATCGGCGAGCTGCCCGGCTTCGTGGCGCCCAACGTGGTCGGCCACGGCGGCACCGCGCGCTCGATCCGGGTGGGCGGGAAGAACGTGCTGGTGCTGCTCGGCCGCACCCACTACTACGAGGGCAAGGGCATCCCGCAGACCGTGCACGGCGTGCGGGTGGCCACCGCGGCCGGGTGCACCACGGTGGTGCTGACCAACGCCGCCGGTGGCCTGCGGCAGGGCATGCAGGTCGGGCAGCCGGTGCTGATCAGCGACCACCTGAACCTGACCGCGGCCTCGCCGCTGGTGGGCGCCAGGTTCGTGGACCTGACCGACCTGTACTCGCCGCGGCTGCGCGGGCTGGCCAAGGAGATCGACCCCTCGCTGGAGGAGGGCGTCTACGCCGGGCTGCCGGGCCCGCACTTCGAGACCCCGGCCGAGATCCGGATGCTGCGCACGATGGGCGCGGACCTGGTCGGCATGTCCACCGTGCTGGAGGCCATCGCGGCCAGGGCCGCGGGCGCCGAGGTGTTCGGGCTGTCCCTGGTGACCAACCTGGCCGCGGGCATCACCGGCGAGCCGCTCAACCACGAGGAGGTCCTGGAGGCGGGCAAGGCCGCCGCGACCTCGATGGGCGAGCTGCTGCGGAAGCTGGTGGAGCGCGCATGACCAAGCTGGGCACGGAGCTGCGGGACGCCGCGTTCCGCTGGATCGCCGACGACGTCGACCCCGATGCCCGGCTGGAGCTGCAGAAGGTGCTCGCCTCGGCGCTGGCCGGGGACGAGGCCGCGGTGGCCGAGCTGGCCGACCGGATGGCCGGGCCGCTGCAGTTCGGCACCGCCGGGCTGCGCGGTCCGCTGCGCGCCGGGCCGAACGGGATGAACCGCTCGGTGGTGGTGCGCACCACCGCGGGCCTGGCCGAGTACCTGCGCGCGCAGGGTCGCGCCGGCGGGCTGGTGGTGGTCGGGCGGGACGCGCGGCACGGCTCGGAGAACTTCTGCGCGGACGTGGCCGAGGTGCTCACCGGCGCCGGGTTCGACGTGCGGGTGCTGCCCAGGCCGCTGCCCACGCCGGTGCTGGCCTTCGCGGTGCGCGCGATCGGCGCGGTGGCCGGGGTGCAGGTGACCGCCTCGCACAACCCGTCGGCCGACAACGGCTACAAGGTCTACCTGGACTCGGGCACGCAGATCGTGCCGCCCGCCGACCGGGAGATCGAGGCCGCCATCACCAAGGTGCCCGCCGCGGTGTCGGTGCCCAGGGTCGCGGCCTGGCAACCGGTGGGCGAGGACCTGATCGAGACCTACGCCGACCGCGCGGCCGGCCTGCCCAAGGGTCAGGCGCGGGAGCTGCGGGTGGCGGTCACCGCGCTGCACGGGGTCGGCTCGGAGACGCTGCTGGAAGTGTTGCGGCGGGCCGGTTTCACCGACCTGCACCTGGTCGAGTCGCAGGCCAGCCCGGACCCGGACTTCCCGACGGTCACCTTCCCCAACCCGGAGGAGCCTGGCGCCACCGACGAGCTGCTCGCGCTGGCGTCCACTGTGGACGCTGACCTGGCGGTCGCGCTGGACCCGGACGCGGACCGCTGCGCGCTGGGCGTGCGCGGCCCGGACGGCTGGCGGATGCTGCGCGGGGACGAGACCGGCGTGCTGCTCGGCGCACATGTTCTGTCCACATTGGACAAAGAGGCGCACCCGGATCCGTTGGTGGCCACCACGATCGTGTCCTCTGAGCTGCTGCGCTCGGTGGCCAAGGCGCACGGCGCGCGCTACGACGAGACGCTCACCGGCTTCAAGTGGCTGGTGCGCGCCGGCGATGGCAACGGCACCGGCCTGGTCTACGCCTACGAGGAGGCGCTGGGCCACTGCGTGGACCCGGACTACGTGCGGGACAAGGACGGCATCAGCGCCGCGGTGCTCGCCTGCGACCTGGCCGCCACGCTCAAGGCGGCCGGCCGCGGCCTGCTGGACGCGCTGGACGACCTGGCGGTCGCGCACGGCCTGCACCTGACCGACCAGGTCTCGCTGCGGGTGGCCGACCTGGCCCTGATCGGCGCCACCATGCGCCGCTTCCGGGACACGCCGATCACCGAGCTGGGCGGCACCCCGGTCACCCAGGCCGACCTGCTGCCCAAGGCGGACGTGCTGGTGCTGCGCGCCGAGGGCGTGCGGGTGCTCATCCGCCCCTCCGGCACCGAGCCCAAGGTGAAGGCCTACCTGGAGGTGGTCACGCCGGTGGCCGACCACGCCGCGCTGCCCCAGGCCCGCACCGAGGGCAAGGCCCGCCTGGCCAAGCTCCGCGAGGCCATCACGACCCTGCTGACCGCTCCATAGCGGCCAACACACCGTCCAACTTCGGCCAACACACCGGCTGCGTTTCCAAGCCCTGGCGTGTTGGCCGAAGTTGTACCGGGTGTTGGCCGTTCTGGTCAGCCGTTGAGCAGGGGCATCATCTGGTCGCCGTAGCGGTTGCCCGCGACCTGGTCGGCCGGGACGGCGGCCTCGACCGCGGCGATCTCCTCGGGGGTGAGGGTGATCGTGGCTGCGGCGATGTTCTCCGTCAGGTACTTCAGGCGCTTGGTGCCGGGGATCGGCACCACGTCCTCGCCGCGGGAGTGCACCCAGGCCAGGGCGAGCTGGCCGGTGGTGATGCCGCGCTCGGCCGCGATGGCCTCCAGGGCGCGGACCATGCCGAGGTTGCGGGCCAGGTTCTCCTCACTGAACCGCGGCTGACCGGCCACCCGGAAGTCGTTGCTGTCGAAGTCCTTGGTGCTGGCGAAGCGGCCGGTCAGGAAGCCGCGGCCGAGCGGGGAGTAGGGCACCAGCCCGATGCCCAGCTCACGGGCGGTCGGCAGGATCTCCGCCTCCAGGTCGCGGGTCCACAGCGACCACTCGGTCTGCAGCGCGGTGATCGGGTGCACGGCGTGCGCGCGGCGCAGGGTGGCCGCGCCGGCCTCGGACAGGCCGAGGTAGCGGACCTTGCCCTGGGCGATGAGCTCGGCCATCGCGCCGACGGTCTCCTCGATCGGTGTGTCCGGGTCGACCCGGTGCTGGTAGTACAGGTCGATGTGGTCCACGCCGAGCCTGCGCAGCGAGTCCTCCACCGCCTGGCGCACGTAGGCCGCGTCGCCGCGCACCCCGCGCTCGTGCGGGTCGGCGGTGCGCACGATGCCGAACTTGGTGGCCAGCACGACCTGGTCGCGGCGGTCCCTGATGGCCCGGCCGACCAGTTCCTCGTTGCGGTGCGGGCCGTAGATGTCGGCGGTGTCCAGCAGCGTGACACCGAGGTCGAGCGCGCGGTGGATGACCTCGATCGAGGCGGCGTCGTCGGTCTCGCCGTAGAACTCGCTCATCCCCATGCAGCCCAGGCCCTGGGCCCCGACTTCCAGAGCGCCGATCTTGCGGGTGGGCAGGGTGGTCATGCGGTCGCCTCCTCGTGGATCAGCTCGGCGGCGGTCATCTGCCGCTCGATCTGGTCGTAGTGCTCGATCTTGTAGTCCAGGACGTCCAGGCATGCCTGCAGCTCGGCGATGCGCTCGCGCACCGAGGTGCGCTGCTCCAGCAGGATCGCCTTGCGCCTGCCGTAGCTGGCCGCGCCGCGGTGCCGGAGCTGGGCATATTCCCGCATCATCCGGATGGGCATGCCGGTCAACCTGAGCTTGGTGAGGAACCCCAGCCAGCCCAGGTCGTCCTCGGAGTAGGACCGTCGCCCGCCGGAGTCCCGGGCAGGCGGGTCGAGCAGGCCGATGCGCTCGTAGTACCGCAGGGTGTCGACCGAGAGTCCGCTGCGCTCGGCCGCCTGGGCGATGGAGTAGCTCACGTCTTCGACCGTAGGAGCTGGAGTGCACTCCAGGTCAACCCGAAAGCCCGAACGGGTCGCGAATCAGTTCTCGTCCTTGGGCGTGGCCCACTCCTCGAGGCGGTCGGCCACTTCAGAAACCTCGATCAGGCCACGGCCCAGATCGCGGACGATGTCCAGCGCCTCGTCCTCGTCGGCGTCGATCCACCAACCGTTGATGTCACACAGAGTCACCGCGGCGACCCAGCCCAGGCGCCAGTTCCCCTCCAGCAGCGGGCGGGTCCGAACAATGGAGTCCAGCAGGGCGGCGGCCTTCAACCAGAGCGTCGCGTACGCCTCGACGCCGAGCACCGCGGCGCGGGGTCGGTGCGCGGCGGAGTCCAGCAGCCCGACATCGCGCACCACGAGGTCACCGCCAGTGACCGCGGTGGCCAGCACGAGCAGGTCGCTGGCATCCAGATAAGTGATCACTAGCCAGGAGATACCAGAAAATCAGGTCGAGCCGAGCCGTTCCAGCAATCCCCGATAGCGGGGAAGAACACGTTCCAGCGCGTCGGAGAGCTGTTGCTCCTTGTGCAACCGCGACCACCGGTCGGCCAGCGCGAGTCGCACGATCTCCTGCTTGGAGCGGCCCTCGACGTTGGCTAGCTCGTCGAGTTGCCGATTCTCCTCTTCGGTCAGCCTCAGCGTCATGGCCATGCGGGGGATGGTACCGATCTGGTATCACCGTAACCAGAGGTCAGGTACGTCCATTCGGGTTACATAACAGTGTTCCGGTACGATCGCGCGGTGCCTCGGCCGAAGACGCACGACGAAACGCTCCGGGAGAAGCTGCTCGACCGGGCGGCCCGGCTGCTCGCCTCCGGCGGCCCCGGCGCACTCGGGCTGCGCGGCCTGGCCCAGGACGTGGGCACCTCCACCACCGCGGTCTACGCGCTCTTCGGCGGCAAGCCAGGACTGCTCCGCGAACTGTTCCTGGACGCGTTCCGGCGCTTCGGCGCGCGGCTGGCCGAGGTGCCGGTGACCGGGGACCCCGCGCACGACCTGGTCCAGCTGGGCCTGGCCTACCGGGCGGCCGCGCTGGCCGATCCGCACCTGTACCCGGCGCTGTTCGGCGCGCCGGAGCCGGACGAGCAGACCGCCGAGGCGGCCGCCGCCGCGCTGGCGCCGCTGCTGGCGGCGGCGCGCCGGGGCGTCGAGCAGGGCGTGTTCGCGGCGGGGTCGGCCGAGGAGCTGGCCAACTCGGTGTGGAGCCTGGCGCACGGCCTGGTCAGCCTGGAGCTGGGCGGACGGCTGCTGCCGGGACCGGATCCGGCGCAGAGCTACCCGCGCGCGCTCGAAGCGCACACGCGGGGCTGGCTCGCGCCCCTGTCCTGATGACAGAGGGGCGCGAGGCCCGGGACACCCCGCCGCCAACGGTTCCCCGGGCCTCGCTGAACTGTCCGTTTAGGACAGTCCTCTATGGATCGCCGCGAACAGCTCACCGTTGCCGGTGTCACCGTCGAGCGACCAGACCATGGCGCCACCCAGCCGCTGCTGCCGGATGTAGCGCGTCTTCTCCTTGATCGAGACCGGGTCCTCGAAGTTCCAGAACGTGTTCCCGTCGAACAGCCAGCCGGTGGCCGCCTTCGGGTCCCGGTACTGGGTGAACCCGGTCAGTTCCTTGATCTTGTTGTAGTTCAGGTAGCCGCACTCGTGGCTGCTGGGCGCGCAGCCGGTGGCGGGCTGGAACAGGCCATTGCCGCCGCCGGTGACGCCGGTCCAGCCGCGGCCGTAGAACGGCACGCCGAGCACCAGCGAGCGCCGGGGCGCGCCGCGGTCCAGGTAGTCCTTGATCACCTGGTCCAGGTCCAGCTTGCCGGGCGTGGGGTCGTTGTCCGGGGCGTGGATGGCGGACTGGTGGTTGGTCAGCGAGTCCCAGGCGCCGTGGATGTCGTAGCCCTGGATGGTGGCGAAGTCCAGCAGCCGGAACACCTTCAGCACCTCGATGCCGGCGTCCACGGTGGCCGCGCCCGCGGGCAGGAAGGCGGTCAGCTCGTAGCGCTTGCCGGTGCGCCAGGACAGCTCGGCGAACTGCCGCCGGAACTCCGCCAGCGCGAGGGTGAAGTTCTGCTTGTCCTCCGGCCGCACCACGTTGCCGGGCGCACCCGGCGCGCCGGGCCACTCCCAGTCCAGGTCGATGCCGTCGAAGAGCCCCGCGGCAGCGCCGTCGCCGCCCTGGGCCAGGCCGTCCAGCTTGGGCAGGTTGCCCTTGAGGTAGAGGTCCACGCAGCTCTTGACGAAGGCCTTGCGGGAGGCGTCGGTGAGCACCGCGTTGGAGAAGTACTTCGACCAGGTCCAGCCACCCAGGCTGATGTTGACCTTGAGGTGCGGGTACTTCTTCTTCAGCTTGCGCAGCTGGTTGAAGTTGCCAGCCAGCGCCTGCCCCGGCTGGTCCGCCACCCCGTCCACCGACTCGGCCGCGGTGTGCAGCCGCTGGTAGTCGGCCTTGGCGTCACCGAGGCCGGTGGTGCTGCTGGCGAAGCACTTCCCCTCCTCGCTGACGTTGCCGAAGGCGTAGTTGAGGTGGGTGAGCTTGCCCGCGGTGCCGGAGCTGACGAGCTTGTTCACCGTGTAGCCGAACTGCTTCGCGCTCCACTGCGTGTAGTAGCCGACCCTGCGCTGGGACTGTCCCCAGTGCTCGGCCGCGGCTTCCTCCGCCACGGCTGCCGGTCCCAGTGACGCCAGGAGACCGGCCAAGGTGGTGACAACGACCGCGGCGATCCGGCCACGGCGCTGAGTGGTCCTCATCTGCGAGCACTTCTCCTTGGTTCCAGTGGGGTGGTCGCGGCCCGGGGGCAGGAGTCCCGGGCCGCGACCGTGGTTCCTAACCGAGCGCGGTGGCCAGGGCCTTGATCAGCTCACCGTCCGCGGTGTCGCCGTCGAGGGACCAGATCATCGCGCCGCCCAGGCCCTTGCTCTTGGCCCAGTTGACCTTCCTGGTGATCTCGGTGGGATCGTCGAAGGTCCAGAAGGTGCTGCCGTTGAACAGCCAGGCGTGCCCGGCCACGGCATCCCGGTGCACGGTGTAGCCGCTGCTCACCAGGTTCTTGATCTTCTTGTAGTCCTCGATGCCCGCCTCGTAGGTGCCGGGCGCGGGACCGGTGGCGGCCTGGAAGAGGCCGTTGTTGGCATTGGTCACGCCGGTCCAGCCCCTGCTGTAGAAGGGCACGCCGAGCACGACCCAGTTGGCCGGCGCGCCCCGGCTGGTCCAGGCGTCCACCGCGATCTCGTCGGAGTAGGCGAACGGGCTCGGGTCACCGGCGGGGTGCTTGA
Source organism: Crossiella sp. CA-258035 (assembly GCF_030064675.1). Taxonomy (GTDB): domain Bacteria; phylum Actinomycetota; class Actinomycetes; order Mycobacteriales; family Pseudonocardiaceae; genus Crossiella. The sequence continues at coordinate 874,081 of NZ_CP116413.1, read as the reverse complement.
CCGAGGACTGCTGGTTGGCCACCTTCTCCCAGCCACCGTGGAAGTCGTAGCCCTGCACGTTGCCGAAGGTCAGGTTCTTGACCACCTCGCCAACCTCGAACCCGGCGTCGACCTTGCGCGGGTCGGCGGGCAGGAAGGCGGTCAGGTCGTACTTCTTGCCGGTGGTCGCGCCGAGGGCGTCCAGCTGGGCGCGGTACTCGGCGGCCAGCAGGCTGAAGTTGCGCTTGTCCTCGGGCCGGACGATGTTGCCGGTGTTGCCCTCGGAACCGGGCCACTCCCAGTCCAGGTCCACGCCGTCGAAGATGCCCGCGCCGGAGCCCGGCCCGCCCTGCGGGTCGCCGCCCATGACCGGCAGGTTGCCCTTGATCCACATGTCGATGCAGGAGCTGACGTGCGCCTTGCGCGAGGCGTCGGTGAGCGCGGCGTTGGAGAAGTACTTCGACCAGGTCCAGCCGCCGAGGCTGATCAGCACCCGCAGGTTCGGGTACTTGGCCTTGAGCTTCTTGAGCTGGTTGAGGTTGCCGGCCAGCGGCTGGTTGTAGACGTCGGCGACCCCGTCCACGGCCTGCTCGGCGGGCAGGCGGCGCTGGTAGTCGGCCCAGGAGTCGCCCTGGCCAGCCTGGTTGACCTGGAAGCACTTGCCCTCGGCGTTGACGTTGCCGAAGGCGTAGTTCAGGTGGGTCAGCCGGGCCGCGGTGCCGGAGGTGTCCAGGTTCTTCACGTGGAAGTTGCGGTCGTAGACGCTCCACTGGGTGAAGTAGCCGACCTTGCGGTTGCCCGAGGGGCCGGGGTCGCCGCCCTTGGCGGTCTTGCCGGTGACCGAGGGGCTGGCCGCCGAGGTGTTCCCGGCGGCGTCCTTGGCCCGCACGGTGAAGGTGTAGGAGGTGTCCGCGGCAAGTCCGGTCACGGTGGCCGAGGCACTGGTCGCGGTGGCCACCACCACGCCGTCACCGACGATCTCGTAGCCGGTGACCGCGACGTTGTCGGTGCTGGCGGGCCAGCTCAGCGAGAGGCTGGAGCTGCTGACCCCGGTGACCGAGGGCTGGCCGGGCGCGCTGGGCGCCTGGGTGTCCGGTTCGCCGCTGCCGCCGTCACAGGAGGCGCCGTTGACCTTGCAGCCGCCCGGGTCGCGGTAGGCGCCGGTGAACTGCACGCCGAAGCCGAAGCTGGCGGACTGGCCGGTGGCCAGGGATCCGTTCCAGGACTGGCTCTTCGCGCTCACCCGCTGGCCGCTGACGGTGTGCGTGGCCTCCCACAGCGAGCCCAGCCGGTGCCCGGCCGGCAGGTCGAACTCCACCGTCCAGCTGGTGATCGCCGCCGGTCCGTTGTTGGTGATCGTGTACTTGCCCTCGTAGCCGGTGTCCCAGCCGGAGGTCTTGGTGAACTTCGCGGTCACCCCGGTGGCCGCGTTCGCCGGCAGGGCGGCGAGGCCGAACAGGGCGAGCAGCAGGGCGGTCAGCATCGCGGTGGCACGCCATCGGCGGATGGGCATGTCTCTCCTCGCGTCAGGAGCGAAAGGCGCAGCAGGGGGGTGGAGCGTGGAGGTGGGTGAAACCGGCCGGGCTGGGGTCAGTGGCACCCAGGTCCCGGCCGGAAGCCGGTCACCTCGATCCGCCGCGGACAGGGAGTCATGACGCGGGTGTGGCGATCTGCGGCAGCCATCGCGACCTCATCTCTTCAGGGCTCCCAGGGTTGGCGGACCCATGGCGTGGGTGGAGCACGTGCGAGGCGGCGGCGGCGGAACTCAGGTGGTGCGGGCACGGTGTCAGCGCGCTTGCAAACACCATGTGGTTCAGACCACAGAACGTCAAGGTCTAGACCAATCAGTCACTCGTTCGGCCTAGCGAAACGTGAATGTCGTTCCGCCACAAGCGATTGGGCCATGCGGCGAGGTGTTCACTGGTCCATATGGACCCACGATCGGCCCAAGACGAAGGGCCCGCCCACGGGTGTCGTGGACAGGCCCTTCGTCGGGTCGACCGGTGCCGAGCTGCGGTTACACCGCGCCGTAGAGGCGGTCCCCGGCATCGCCGAGGCCGGGCACGATGAACCCGGAGTCATTGAGCCGTTCGTCCACGCTGGCGGTGACCACGCGCACCGGAAGACCAGAGGAGGCCAGCTTTTCCACTCCTTCGGGCGCGGCCAGCACGCACACCGCGGTGATGTCGGTGGCGCCCCGGTCCACCAGCAGCCGGATGGTGTAGATCATCGACCCGCCGGTGGCCAGCATCGGGTCCAGCACCAGCACCGGGCGCCCGGCCAGGCTCGCGGGCAGCGACTCCAGGTACGGGGTCGGCTGCAGGGTCTCCTCGTCGCGGGCCAGCCCGACGAAGCCCATCTGCGCGTCCGGGATCAGGTCGTGCGCCTGGTCGGCCATGCCCAGCCCGGCGCGCAGCACCGGCACCAGCAGCGGCGGGTTGGCCAGCCGGAAACCGTCGGTGCGGGCCACCGGCGTGTGGATGCGCTCCACCGCCTCCGGCGCGTCCCGCATGGCCTCGTAGATCAGCATCTGGGTGAGTTCCTGGAGCGCGGCGCGGAAGGCGGCGCTGTCGGTCCTCGCGTCGCGCATGGTGGTGAGCCGGGCGCGGGTCAGCGGGTGGTCGACGACGAGAACGTCCATACGCCGGAGTCTAGGAGGCACCCCCGCGCACCCCCACTTTCCGCAAAAGAGGGTGGCGCGCAGCGACACGGCGGGCTCTTGGCCAGGCGACGGGTTTGATTTTTTCGCGTCGCACGTTCGTGCCGGGGTCACGAACGTGCGACTCAAGAGCGAAAGAATCCCGCGCGCGGAGCGCGCCAATCCAACACTGCCGGTTGACAGGGTGAGGGCGGTCACGACCCTAGACTCAGGTCCATGGCTGCACCGTCATCGGCGACGGCTGCCGGACCGGGCGTACCCGCCCCCTCCGGTGGACCGGCGCTCCCCCCTGAACTGGCCGACGCGACCAGGGACGACACCGCGCTGCGCCGGTTCCTGCACGGCCTGCCCGGCGTGGACGCGGTCGGGCTCGAGCAGCGCGCCGCCACCCTGGCCACCCGGAGCATCAAGAAGGCATCGAAGCTCTGGGCCATCGACACCGCCATCAGCATGGTCGACCTGACCACGCTGGAGGGCGCCGACACCCAGGGCAAGGTGCGCACGCTGTGCGCGAAGGCGCGCAGGCCCGATCCGGACTACCCGGAGGTGCCCAGGGTCGGCGCGGTCTGCGTGTACCCCGACCTGGTGGCCACCGCGGTCGAGGCGCTGGCCGGCAGCGGGGTCGGCATCGCCAGTGTGGCCACCGCGTTCCCCTCCGGGCGGTCCAACCGCACGGTGAAGCTGGCCGACACGCAGCTGGCGGTGGAGGCGGGCGCGACCGAGATCGACATGGTGATCGACCGGGGCGCGTTCCTGTCCGGGCGCTACGGCCAGGTCTTCGAGGAGATCAAGGCGGTCAAGGCGGCCTGCGGCGAGGCGCACCTGAAGGTCATCCTGGAGACCGGCGAGCTGGCCACCTACGACAACATCCGCCGGGCCTCCTGGCTGGCGCTGCTGGCCGGTGGCGACTTCATCAAGACCTCCACCGGCAAGGTCTCCCCCGCGGCCACCCTGCCCACCACGCACCTGATGCTGCAAGCGGTGCGGGACTGGCGGGACCAGACCGGCGAGCTGCGCGGGGTCAAGCCGGCCGGCGGCATCCGCACCACCAAGGACGCGGTCCGGTACCTGGTCGCGGTGCACGAGGTGGCTGGCCCGGAGTGGCTGACCAACACGCTGTTCCGGTTCGGCGCCTCCAGCCTGCTCAACGACCTGCTGATGCAGCGGCGGACCCAGCTTGAGGGCCACTACAGCGGCCCCGACTACGTGACGGTGGACTGAGATGAGCAATCCCGTGTGGGAGTACGCCCCGGCCCCGGAGTCCAGGGCGATCGCCAACCTCAAGGCGAACTACCAGATGTTCGTCGACGGCAAGTTCGTCGACGGTGCGGGCGAGCCGCTGAAGACGGTGAACCCGGCCACCGAGGAGGTGCTCGCCGAGGTGAGCACCGCCGCGCCGTCCGATGTGGACACCGCGGTCAAGGCGGCCAGGCGCGCCTACGACAAGGTGTGGGGCCGGATGCCCGGCGCCGAGCGGGCCAAGTACCTGTTCCGGATCGCGCGGATCATGCAGGAGCGCGGCCGCGAGCTGGCCGTGCTGGAGACGCTGGACAACGGCAAGCCGATCAAGGAGTCGCGGGACGTCGACGTGCCGACCGCGGCCGCGCACTTCTTCCACCACGCGGGCTGGGCGGACAAGCTCGGCTACGCGGGCTACGGGCCGGACCCCAGGCCGCTGGGCGTGGCCGGTCAGGTCATCCCGTGGAACTTCCCGCTGCTGATGCTGGCCTGGAAGATCGCCCCCGCGCTGGCCTGCGGCAACACCGTGGTGCTCAAGCCCGCCGAGACCACCCCGCTGACCGCGCTGGTCTTCGGCGAGATCTGCCAGCAGGCCGGACTGCCCGCCGGGGTGGTCAACATCCTGCCCGGCGCCGGTGACGTGGGCAGCGAGCTGGTCAACCACGGCGGCATCGACAAGGTGGCCTTCACCGGCTCCACCGACGTCGGCAAGCTGATCCAGAAGTCGCTGGCCGGCACCGGGCGCAAGCTCACCCTGGAGCTCGGTGGCAAGGCCGCCAACGTGGTCTTCGACGACGCGCCGCTGGACCAGGCGGTCGAGGGCATCGTCAACGGCATCTTCTTCAACCAGGGCCACGTGTGCTGCGCGGGCTCCCGGCTGCTGGTGCAGGAGTCCATCGCCGAGGAGCTGATGACCAAGCTGCGGGCCAGGGTGTCCACGCTGCGCCTCGGCGACCCGATGGACAAGAACACCGACATCGGCGCGATCAACTCCAAGCCGCAGCTGGAGCGGATCCGCGAGCTGGTCGAGTCCGGCGACGCGGACGGCGCGGAGCGCTGGACCAGCCCATGTCCCGTGCCGGACAAGGGTTTCTACTTCGCGCCCACGGTGTTCTCCGGCGTGCAGCAGGCCATGCGGATCGCCCGCGAGGAGATCTTCGGCCCGGTGCTCTCGGTGCTCACCTTCCGCACCCCGGCCGAGGCGGTGGCCAAGGCGAACAACACCCCCTACGGGCTCTCCGCGGGCATCTGGACCGAGAAGGGCTCGCGCATCCTGTGGATGGCGCAGCAGCTGCGGGCCGGTGTGGTGTGGGCCAACACGTTCAACCGGTTCGACCCGACCGCGCCCTTCGGCGGGTTCGGCGAGTCGGGCTTCGGCCGCGAGGGCGGCCGGGCGGGTCTGGAGGCGTACCTCGATGTCTGAGCGGATCAGCGTGGCCAAGACCTACAAGCTGTACGTGGGCGGGAAGTTCCCCCGCTCGGAGTCCGGACGGGTGTACCCGGTGAACGACGCACGCGGGAAGTTCCTCGCCAACGCGTCCCTGGCCTCGCGCAAGGACGCGCGGGACGCCGTGGGCGCGGCCAGGTCGGCCTTCGCCAAGTGGTCCGGCGCCACCGCCTACAACCGCGGCCAGGTGCTCTACCGGGTGGCCGAGATGCTGGAGGGCCGCCGGGAGCAGTTCACCGCCGAGGTGGCCGCCGCCGAGGGGATCGCGGCCAAGAAGGCGGAGACCCTGGTGGACGCCGCGGTGGACCGCTGGGTCTGGTACGCGGGCTGGACGGACAAGCTGGCCACCGTGTTCGGCGCGGCCAACCCGGTGGCGGGCCCGTACTTCTCCTTCACCACCCCTGAGCCCACCGGCGTGGTCGCGGTGTTCGCCCCGCAGTCCTCCTCACTGCTGGGCCTGGTCAGCGTGGTCGCCCCGGTGATCGCCGCGGGCAACACCTGCGTGGTGGTCACCAGCGAGCAGCGCCCGTTGCCCGCGATCACCCTGTCCGAGGTGCTGGCCACCTCCGACCTGCCGGGCGGCGTGGTCAACCTGCTCACCGGCGGCACCGCGGAGCTCTCGCCGTGGCTGGCCGCGCACGCCGACGTGAACGCGATCGACCCCACCGGCGTGCCGCTGGAGGCGCGCACCGAGCTGGAGCGCGCCGCCGCGGGCACGGTCAAGCGGGTGCTGCGCGCCCCGGCCAAGGAGCCGGACTGGACCGCCGAGCCGGACATCAGCAGGCTGCGCGCGTTCCTGGAGCACAAGACGGTCTGGCACCCGACCGGCGTCTGAGCCAGTGGTGGGGGCGGCTCCGGCCGCCCCCACCACTCAGCGCGGCAGGACGAGCCAGCGCTGGTCCACGACCGTGTTCGCCGCCCGCCATCGCGGCCAGCACCCACCCGCGCCGCCACCTGGCCCGCACCTGCCCGGCCCGCCGTGCCGACAGGATCTGCACGAGCACCACCGCCAGCACTCCGGCCAGCACCTGCCAGACCACGAACCCCGGCTCGTTTTCAACGTTGTACATCTGTTCCCCAGCGCTCCTGCGTGGAAAAGCGAGAACCGTCAGCGGATCCGCCAGTCCAGTCTGCCGTCCGGCGTCACCGTGGGGTGGCTGTGCCCGACCGGCGTGCCGGTCTCCAGGGCCTCGGCCACCTCGAAGACCATCTCGCCCAGGCTGGTCCACTCCGGTTTGTGCACCTCGGAGCGGTCCTGGTCCCACTCCAGCACGCAGCCGTGCAGCGGGCCGGGACGCAGGTCGACCACCAGCGCGTCGCCGCAGCCGTCGAAGGCGATCGGCACCCAGGCCGGGTGGAAGCTGCGGGCGGCGGTGCCCGCCTCGGGTTCGGCGTCCGGCTCGGCCCACTGGGCCCGCCAGCGCAGCCTGCGCCACTCCCTGGCGTCGAAGGCGCTGCGGGTGCTGTGCGGGGTGTAGAACGGCGGGAAGATCTCCGCGAAGTCGGTGCGCACGGTGCCGTCGCACAGCGTCCACCACCGGCGCAGCTCAGCCGGGAAGCTCAGTCCCAGGCGGCGCTCCAGCTCCTCGACCTCGGCGGGCGCCGCGCCCGGCCGGAGGAGTTCGTGTGTGGTGGGCGCGCTCGCGGCCAGCCAGGTCCACAGCCGGCCCCAGCCCTCGGCAACGTCCATGAGGCCATGATCGCAGCTCACGGGCCTGTTCGGTGCCGCCAACCCGTGATCATCGTTGGTCCGACCGGAGCAAGTGTCCTAACGAACTCGGCGGAGCCGGCCCCCGACGCCGGCCCCGCCGAACTCTTCCCGCGAGTCAGCCGGGACTCAGCGCCGCCTCGCGCATGCCGCGCTGCACGACCGTGGTCGCCGCGCCCGCGAAGGCCGTCCACTGTGGAGCGTGCTCGGCCAGCAACCGCCTGCCGCTCCGGCTGATCTCGTAGAACTTGCGCCCCGGCCCGCCGTCGCCGGCCCGCCAGGAGCTGTTGAGCAGCCCGCCCTCTTCCAGCCGGTTGAGCAGCGGGTAGAGCGTGCCGCCCTTGACCTCGCCAAGACCGGACTCGGCCAGCTGCTGGGAGATCAGGTAGCCGTAGCTCTCCCCGTGCTCGGCGAGCAGGGCGAGCACAGCCAGGTCGAGCACGCCGCGCAGCCACTGCGCCTGCCGCACCTCGACCGGACTCACGACTAGAAGGTATCGCCATCTAGCTGGCTGTGCAACCTAGTCGGTCGCGTGAATCCGGCCATCCGCGCCCACAGGCGGGCTGACGTGCGGCAAGCTGGAGCATCGGCCGGAACCGCGGGAGGTCTCCCCGCGTCGAACCGGCCACAGGGACTCATGGGGAGAGGCAGACGGGGAGCGATGGCCGAGAAGGGTTTCAAGGTCGACCCGGCCGCGTTGACGAGCTACGCCAACGCGGTCAAGGGCATGTCCGGCGACCTGGGCAAGGTCGGCACCGGCACGCTCGCCGGGGCCAACTCGGTGCCGGGCAACGCCTTCGGCAAGATCGGCGCGGAGGTCTCGGGCGCGCTGACGCCAGCGGCGCAGGGCATCCTGGACGGCATCAGCGCCGCGGCCAAGGCCCTCGGCGAGTTGGGCGCGGCGGTCAGCGGCACGGTGACCGACTACCACCAGCAGGACGCCGAGCACGCGGCCAACGTCAAGCGCTCCGCGCAGCGCTGAGCACAGGGGGATCCACGCCATGTCCGACGTCGAAGCCGTGCTCAACGGGCTGACCGAGCCACTGCGCAACAACCTCAGGGACCTGGAGGGCGACCACGGCGCGGCCCAGCGCGCGGCCACCGCCTTCGGCCAGGCCAACACCGCGCTGGCCGACCTCAAGGGCAAGCACAACGGCGCGTTCAAGGGCGCGATGAACGGCTGGTACGGCGACCGCGCGAACGTCTTCCAGGGCCGGGTCGCCACCCTGGAGGGCTCGCTGGACAAGCTGGCCGCCAACTGCAAGACCGCCCAGGACGCGGTGAACAACGCCCACAACGCGGTCACCACGGCCAAGGGCAACATCGAGAAGCTGGTCAACGAGCTGCGCGGCACGGTCACCCCGCAGGTCGAGGCCGCGCTGGCGGGCAAGCACGGCGGCAACAAGGCCAGCGTGCCGCAGGCGATCCAGCAGTGCTGGTGCACCGCGGCCAACTTCCACCTCAAGGGCAACCAGGAGATCACCAAGGCCAAGCAGGCCCTGAGCGAGGCCGCGGGCAAGCTGCGCGGCATCCCCGGGGTGGACGTGGGCTCCCTCGGCGGCATGGGCGGCGCGCTCGGCGGCGGCGTGGACGGCACGAACACCGCGGGGGCCAACGGCCGCAACGGTTCCGGCAGCCACGGCAGCGGCTCGGGTTCCGGTTCCGGCTCTGGGTCCGGCTCCGGCTCCGGCGGCGGTGGGGGCGGCGGCGGTGGCGGGGGTGGCGCGCCCGCGTCGAACCTGCCGGTGGCCATCCCGCCGCAGCCCGGCTCCGGCGTGGACGTGAACCTGCCCGGCGGCAAGACCGTGCAGGCGCCCAACGAGATCGCCGCGGCCGCGGTGCGCAAGGCGCTCACCGCGCTGGGCACGCCGTATGTCTGGGCGGCCTCCAACCCGCCGCAGGGCACCGACTGCTCCGGCCTGACCAAGTGGTCCTACGCGGCCGCCGGGTTCGAGCTGCCCCGGCACTCCGCGGCCCAGGCCATGGGCGCGCAGGTGCCGCCGGGCGAGCTGCTGCCCGGCGACCTGGTGGTGTGGAAGGGTCACGTGGCGATGTTCATCGGCGACGGGCAGATCATCGAGGCCGGTGACCCGGTGCAGATCGGCAAGCTGCGCACCACCAACAGCGGCATGCCGTTCATGGGCTTCTTCCGGCCGACCGGCTGAGCGGGGGTAGGTCGATGCACGAGGACTACGTCGAGGCGGACAACGCGCGGGCGGCGGCGAAGATCGCCGAGACCGAGCAGCGGGTGGTGGAGCGGCTGGCCCGCACCGGGCCGGTGCTGGGCAAGGCATCCTCCGGCGACGGCGCGGTCAGCGTGACCGTGGCGCCCGGCGGGGAGGTCCAGCAGGTCCGGATCGACCCGAGGGCACTGCACATGGGCTCCGCGCAGCTGGCCGCCGAGGTGCTCAAACAGGCCCAGCGGGCCACCAGGGACGCGGCCGGGCGGCTGCACCGGTCCCTGCACGGGGTGCTGGACGCGCGCGCCGCCGACGGGCTGAGCGCGCTGGGCATGGCGCCGCAGCCGGTGGCCGACGATGATGACGAGGACGGCGGGTCTTTCCTGCGGAGGGCGCGATGAGCGAGCCGTACCAGCCAGATGAGACCCGCGAGGCCGAGGACCGGCTGGAAGCCAGTCAGCGGCTGGAGGCGGACATGGCCAGGGTCATCGGCCAGGCGCGCAGCCAGGACGGCCTGGTGGCGGCCACGGTGAACGCCAGCGGCGAGCTGGTGCAGCTGTGGCTGGACCCGGCCGCGGTGAACCTGGGCGCGGACCGGCTCGGCCAGGCGATCACCGAGACCGCGCGGCAGGCCGCCGAGTTCGCCGTGCAGCGCTCCTACAACGTGCTCGCCCGCGCGCTGGGCGATGAGTTCACCGCGGTGGTGGAAGCCGTCGGCGGCACCGTGCCGGCCCGCGCGGCCGGCTGGGACAGCGCCACGGTGACCGGCCCGGCGGCCACGCCCGGCAGGCAGGCGGCGCAGCCGGCGGAGGACGAGGACGTGTTCTCCTTCGACCTGTCGAGCCTTCGCTCGGACCGGTGATCCAGCACCGGTGGTGAACCCGTAGGCTGCGGCCGAATCCGTCGGCGACCCGGAGGCAGGGAATGGCTCAGGACATCGTCCCCATCGAGCTTGGTCTTCCGCAGGGTGACCTGGTCACACTGTGGGCGCCGAAATGGCGTGAGGACGGCGAGGAGTGGGAGGCCTTCCTCGGCCACGGGGAGGACCTCTACGGCTTCGCCGATGCCGCGCACCTGGCCGCCTACCTGCGCACGGCCACCGAGCACGACCTCACCGACCACCCGGCCTGGGCGCAGGTGCCCGGCCTGCACGCCGGTGAGCTGATCCCGGACGACGAGCGCCGCTACGACCTGGTCGGCGTGCCCGAGCTGGTCGCCGAGGAGCCGGACACCTGGACCATCGGCGAGCTGGCCGAGACGGTGGCCATCGTGCGCTCGCTGGCCGAGGTGTGCGAGCTGGAGGCCGTGCACGAGGTGCTGGACTCCGCGGACGGGTTCGCGCTGCTCAACCAGGGCACCTACCCGTTCCAGGGCCGCGACGGCGAGGCCCGCTGGAACGACCTGGCCAGGGTTGTCATCGACGAGTGGGACAAGGTCCTGGACGCGATCGACGCCGTGGTCACCCAGCCCGAGGTGGACGGGGCCGCGCTGACCGTGGCCCAGGCCGAGCTGGACGAGCTGGAGACCGAGGAAGAGGACGCCCCCGAGGGCGAGGAGACCGAGGTCGAGGAGGAGCCGACCGGCTTCTGGGCCGAGGTCGGCATCGACCCGATCAAGATCATCACTTCCGTCGGCGAGCACTACACGCTGCGCTGCTACCTCGACGACAAGCCGGTGTTCCTCGGCTCGGACGGCCAGATCGACGTCTTCGGCTCGCCGCGCGCGCTGGCCCGCTTCCTGGCCACCGGCGAGGGCGACTCGGCCGAGGACCACGACAACGACCTGGCCGCCGTGGTCACCTGGGAGGACGTGGTGGCCGCGGCCACCAACGGCGACCTGGAGATCGAGGTCGAGCAGGACAACACCTACGTGCTGACCGGCCTGGCCGAGGACCTGGCGGGCGGGGTCGAGCAGGTCGACCCGTACCAGCTGGAGCTGGCCGTCGAGCTGATCACCGACGCGGCGCAGTGGGCTGGCGACGATTCGGCGGAGAAGGCGCTGGCCAAGTCGGAGAGCCTGGGCTGGCTGGTCTCCTTCGTGGTCCGGCCGGACCCGAACCGGCTGGCGCCGAGCGCGCCGTTCACCGCCGAGGTGGAGTCCTGGGAGAAGCTGGTGGCCGGCTTCGAGGAACGCCTGCGCGCGCACTGAACCCCCTGTGCACAGCGGGGCCGCACCGGATCGCCGGTGCGGCCCCGCTGTCGTTCCGGCTCAGGCCTGGAGCGCGGCGTAACCCGGCTTGATCACGTCGTTGATGATCGCCAGGCGCTCGTCGAAGCCGATGAAGGCGGACTTCATCGCGTTGACGGTGAACCACTGCAGGTCCGCCCAGCTGTAGCCGAATGCCTCCACCAGCGCGGCCATCTCACTCGACATCGAGCAGTGGCTCATCAGCCGGTTGTCGGTGTTGACCGTGACCCGGAAGCGCAGCCGGTGCAGCAGGCCGATCGGGTGCTCGGCGATGGAGGCCGCGGCGCCGGTCTGCAGGTTGGAGCTGGGGCACATCTCCAGCGGGATGCGCCGGTCGCGGACGTAGGCGGCGAGGCGGCCCAGGTGCACGGTGCCGTCCTCCTCCACCTTGATGTCGTCCACGATCCGCACGCCGTGGCCGAGCCGCTCGGCGCCGCAGTGCTGGAGGGCCTCCCAGATCGACGGCAGGCCGAATGCCTCACCGGCGTGGATGGTGAAGTGCGCGTTCTGCTGGCGCAGGTACTCGAAGGCGTCCAGGTTGCGGGTGGGCGGGAAGCCCGCCTCGGGCCCGGCGATGTCGAAGCCGACCACACCGGCGTCGCGGTAGCGGACGGCCAGCTCGGCGATCTCCAGCGAGCGGGCGTTCTGCCGCATCGCGCACAGCAGGGTGCCGATCCGGACCTTCTTGCCGCGGGCGGCGGCGGTGGCCTCGCCCTGCCGGAAGCCCTCCTGGACCGCCTCGACGATCTGCTCGAGGACCAGGCCGCCCTCGGTGAACAGCTCGGGGGCGTAGCGGACCTCGGCGTAGACCACACCGTCGTCGGCGAGGTCCTCGGCGGCCTCGGCGGCCACCCGGACGATCGCGTCGGTGTTCTGCATGACGCCGACGGTGTGCGCGAAGGTCTCGAGGTAGCGGACCAGGGAGCCGGAGTCGGCGGCCTCGGCGAACCAGTCGCCGAGCTCGGCGGCGTCCGTGGTGGGCAGGTTGGCGTAGCCGCCGGCGTCGGCCAGGTCGATGACGGTCTGCGGTCGCAAGCCGCCATCGAGGTGGTCGTGCAGAAGCACCTTGGGTGCGGTGCGGATGGTTTCCAGAGTCACCGGGGTTGACATGGCGACACGGTACCCGCACCCACACACGTGAACCGGCGCTCGGTCGGTAGGCCGACCGGCGTGTTGCCGGGCCGTTCCAGAGAGCGAGCGCTATGATCATCTGACTTGTGCGACTAGTGGCAAGTCCACTCTGTCGGATGGTTCTGAGGCGTCGTTGTGGCTGCATTGCCACGCAACGTCGATCATGGTCGGGGATGCATGTAGCTCGAATGGGGAACGCGGTTCTGCGCTGAGCAACCACTGAAGATCGAACCACTGGCGTTTCCTGCAGCCAGTCACCCGAATGGCGTACTCCTAGCCAACTTCCGCCGAAGTTCGGCCGGGGGGCGGTGAACAACAACTCGGGCGACTGGCTAGAGTCGCGTCCGTCGGTCCCCTCCCTTCGACGAAGGTCCCTGCCGTGAGCGAGAACAACCACTCCACAATGTCTTTCGATCGGATGCGCAACACACTGATTCGCGCAGCCGAGATCCGTGAGAGCGAACAGCAGCAGATCTTCGACGCGCTGGACGAGATCCACGCTCGACTCTCGCCGCTGGAGTCGCTCGGCTCGGTGCGCAAGCGCCTCTCCGAGCTGCCCGATCGCACCGAGGTCAGCGTGCTGGCCGAGCGGCTGGACGAGACCCTCGCCCGGCTGGAGGCCCAGGACGGCGCCATCGCCGGTCTCGGCCGCGCGGTGGAGAGCCTGGTCGACAAGCTGGCCAAGCCCTTCGCCCAGCTGGACGGCCGCCTGGACGGCGTGGCCGGCCGCTTCGAGGGTGTCCAGGGCAAGATGGACGGCCTCGAGGACAAGCTGTCCAACATCCACAAGCGACTTGACGACCTCGGCGGCAACGTCGAGCGGCACCTGGACAAGCAGGACGCCCGCCTGGAGGCGCTGCCCAGCGCGATCACCAACCCGGTGCGCGAGCGCGTCGAGGCGCTGGAGACCGTGTTGCGCGGCCGGATCGACGAGGTGGACGAGGGCGTGCACGAGCACCTCGACGGCACCCGCGAGGCGCTGCAGCGCTCGCTGACCGAGAGCACCGACAGCCTGCGCGGCCTGATCTCCGAGGGCACCGACACCCTGCGCAGCTCGATCAACGACGGCAACAACTCCCTGCGCGGCGCGATCACCGACGGCAACAACTCGCTGCACGGCGCGATCAGCGAGGGCACCAACACCCTGCGGACCAGCATCACCGAGGGCAACACCGGCCTGCGCAACAGCATCAACGACGGCAACAACAGCCTGCACAACGCGCTGTCCTCGGCCCGCGACGAGCAGAACGAGAAGCTGGACGACCTGCTCTCCCGGCCCGCGGTCGACCCGACCGAGCGCCTGCAGAGCCTGGCCGAGCGCCTGGACGCCCTCAACGCCCGCCTCGAGCAGGTCGGCGGCCGCATCGACGAGGTCGAGGACAACGTCTCCGGTCGCCTGGGCGACCTGGACGGCAACGTCAAGCAGGGCCTGAACCGGGTCACCGGCGCGGTCACCGAGCGCCCGGACAACGACGCCCTGCTCGGCCTGGTCCGCCAGGCGAACCAGGAGTCCGACCAGCGCCACGCCGGCCAGCTGGACGAGGCCATGGCCACCTTCGCCGAGCTGATCCTCGGCGGCGGCGCGCCCACCCCGCCCCCGCCGCCGGCGGTGATGCCGCGGCAGCAGCGCCGCAGCCGCGCCAAGAGCTCCGGCAAGTCCCGCGACGCGGAGAAGTCCGTCGACCCGGACGGCGTGGACGTAGACATCGACAGCTGACCCAGTACCAACCACAGCGCCCCGGGAGCCCCAAGCCCCCGGGGCGCTGTGCTGTCGAGCGCCGGCAAGGACCACGCCGGTCCCGCCACCGCGGGACGGCTGGGCCGCCGGGGATCGAAAGCCGGGCCAGGGCGAGGAGAGGGCTGCGGCAGCGCCGGACCGCGACCGCCGAGCACCGGGCCGCGAGCCGTCGGGCGGCGCTGGGCGCGGGCGATCGGCTTGGCCGGGCTGCCCTGCGGTGCCGACGGGGCGGCCCCACCGTCGCGGGGGCTACCAGGACGGGACGTACAGCCAGGCCACCTGAGTGATCGTGCCCTGGTCGTCGACGGTGACGTCGAAGCCCTCGTCGCGCTGTTTGGGCGGGATTCGGTGGAGGTCGGTGAGGAATTCCGGCACCGTGCTCGCCTTGCCCTTGACGCTCACGATCCGGGAATTCCGGGCCAGCGGCACCTCGCTATGGGGACCGCCCAGGGTGATGGTCTCGAAGCTTTCGCCGAGGTGTTCTTTTTTCGCTGGGCGGATGTCCAGGTAGGTGGTGCCGTCGCGGGTGGTGCCCTTGTCGATCTGCACGAAGTGTTTGCCGGGCTGGAATGGTTTTTGCTGCTGGCCTGAGGTGGTCGGCGCGCTGTTCGCGCTGGTGGCGGGCGGCGCTGACGGCGGTGCGGGGGCGCAGGCGGACAGGGCCGCGAGGGCGAGGACGCCGAGGAGAATGCGCATGATCCGGTAGACGTGTGCCGCTCGGGCCGGTTGCGCATTTCGTCCGGGGAGTCCGCTTTCCGCCACTCGCGGCCGCCTTGGTTCAGCCGCGCAGGGTGTCCAGGAGCAGGAGCTTGGTCTCGGGGGCCGATTCGGCGATCCGGTAGCCGCCGTCCAGGGCGGCCAGTGCGGCGGGGATGGCGTCCTCGGTGTTGGTGTGCAGTTCCAGCAGGGGCTGGCCCTTGGTGACCCGGTCGCCGGGTTTGGCGTGGCAGAGGATGCCGGCGGCGTGCTGGACCGGGTCTTCCTTGCGGGCCCGGCCCGCGCCCAGGCGCCAGGCGGCGACGCCGACGGCGTAGGCGTCCAGTTCGGCCAGGACCCCGTCCTCCTGGGCCTCGACCAGGTGCACGTGTGCGGGAGTGGGCAGGGGCGCCTCGGGATCGCCGCCCTGGGCGCTGATCATGCGGGACCAGGTCTCGTAGGCCTGGCCGGAGGCGAGGACCGGGGCCGGGTCGGTGTCGACGCCGGCCAGTGCGAGCATCTCGCGGGCCAGGGCGATGGTCAGCTCGGTGACGTCGGCGGGGCCGTCGCCCTTGAGCACCTCGACGGACTCGGCCACCTCCACCGCGTTGCCGACCGCGCGGCCCAGCGGGACGGACATGTCGGTGAGCAGGGCGCTGATGTTGAGGCCGTTGGCCTTGCCGATGGCGACCAGGGCCTCGGCCAGGCGGCGGGCGTCGGCCTCGGTCTTCATGAACGCGCCGGTGCCGGACTTGACGTCGAGCACCAGCGACTGGGCACCCTCGGCGATCTTCTTGCTCATGATCGAGCTGGCGATCAGCGGGATGGCCTCGACCGTGCCGGTGACATCGCGCAGCGCGTACAGCTTGCGGTCGGCCGGAGCCAGGCCCTCGGTGGCCGCGCAGACCACCGCGCCGACCGAGTTCAGCTGGGCGGTGATCTCCGCGGTGGACAGGTTCGCCCGCCAGCCGGGGATGGACTCCAGCTTGTCCAGGGTGCCGCCGGTGTGGCCGAGGCCCCGGCCGGAGAGCTGTGGCACGGCCGCGCCGCAGGCCGCGACCAGCGGGGCCAGCGGCAGGGTGATCTTGTCGCCGACGCCGCCGGTGGAGTGCTTGTCCACCGTGGGCCTGGTGACCGCGGACAGGTCCAGGTGCTCGCCGGAGGCCACCATGGCGGCGGTCCAGCGGGCGGTCTCCTCGGCGGTCATGCCGTTCAGGAAGATCGCCATGGCCAGGGCGGACATCTGCTCGTCGGCCACCGCGCCCCGGGTGTAGGCGTCGATCACCCAGTCGATCTGGGCGTCGGTCAGTCGATTTCCGTCCCGCTTGGCGCGGATGACGTCAATGGCGTTGTGACTCATGCTGGCGGCTCCGGCAGCTGGTCGGGTCCGAAGGCATCCGGCAGGACCTCGCTCATCGGCAGGATCCCGCGCGGGGTGTCGAGCAGGCAGTCCGGGCCGCCCAGCTCGTAGAGCACCTGGCGGCAGCGGCCGCAGGGCATCAGCAGCTCACCGGTGCCGGAGCGGCAAGTCACCGCTACGAAGCGGCCGCCGCCGGTCAGGCGGAGCTGTCCGGCCATCGTGCACTCGGCGCACAGGCCGAGGCCGTAGGAGGCGTTCTCCACGTTGCAGCCGGTGATGATCCGGCCGTCGTCGCAGACGGCCGCCGAGCCCACCTGGAGCCCCGAGTAGGGGCAGTAGGCGTGCCCGGCGGCCTTGACCGCGGTCTCGCGCAGCAGTTCCCAGTCCACAGTGGACATTGTCAGCCGCGCCGGTACTCGACGCCGTTCGCCGCCGGTGGCCGCAGTCGCTGCGCGGACACCGCGAGCACCACCAGCGTCACCAGGTGCGGCAGGTAGGTGGTCAGCTGGCTGGGCAGCTCGTCGAAGGACCAGTACACCCAGTACAGGATGAGCGCGCCGGAGACGGTCACCGCGGTGGCCACCCAGCGTCGCCGCCACAGCTGCACCACGACCACCACACCCAGCGCCAGCACCGCCGCGTACAGCAGCGCGAGCACCGCGCCGCCGCCGCTGCGCAGCTGCAACCCGTCCGCGTAGCCGAACAGCGCGGCGCCGCCGAGCAGGCCGGTGGGCCGCCAGTTGCCGAAGATCAGCGCGGCCAGGCCGATGTAACCGCGGCCGTTCGTCTGGTTCTCCAGGTAACCGGCCTGGCCGGGGTTGAGCAGCAGCGCCGCCCCGCCCAGCCCGGCCAGCGCGCCGGAGATGATCACCGCGGCGTACTTGTGCAGGTAGACGTTGACGCCCAGCGACTCGGCGGCCACCGGGTTCTCCCCGCAGGAACGCAGCCGCAGGCCGAACCGGCTGCGCCACAGCACCAGGTAGGTGACCGGCACCAGCACCAGGGCCAGCATGGTCAGCGGGGACACGTGCGTGACCAGCCCGCGCAGGATGCCCGCCACGTCGGAGATGCCGACCCGCTGCTCGTTCTCCAGCGCGGCCAGCCAGTCGCCGATCGGCTGGAGGGAGAAGGTGTCGAACTTGGGCACCGGCGGCGACTCGCGCGGGTTGTTCGACACCGGCAGGAACAGCAGCGTGGACAGGTACTTGGTCACGCCCGCGCCCAGCAGGTTGATCGCCACACCGGAGACGATGTGGTTGACCCCGAAGGTCACCGTGGCGATGGCGTGCAGCAGGCCGCCCAGCGCGCCGAAGACCGCGGCCGCGACCAGCCCGGCCCACGGGCCCCACTGGTAACCGGCCCAGGCGCCGCCCCAGGTGCCGAGGATCATCATGCCCTCGAGGCCGATGTTGACCACGCCAGCGCGCTCGGACCAGAGCCCGCCGAGCCCGGCCAGCAGGATCGGCATGGCCAGCAGCACCGCGGTCTGGAAGGTGCCGGAGGAGGTCAGCTGCGGCACACCGGTCAGGTAGGAGGCGGTGGACAGCGCGACGATCGCCGCGGCCACCAGCAGCAGGCCGGTGCCCCAGCTGGGCAGCTTGCGCTGCTGCGGCCCGGACAGGAAAGCCGAGCTCCCGGGGTGCTGAGGGGTGTCGACTACGGCGCTCATGCGGCCACCTCGTCCGTCGTGCCGAGCTGCTGCCCGACCTTGCGTTGTTCGGCCGCCAGGGTGATCCGCCGGACCACCTCGTAGGCCACCACCACCGACAGCACGATCGAGCCCTGCATGATGGTCACGATCTCCTTGGGCACGCCCACGTTCTCCAGCGCGACCGAGGACTTGTCCAGGAAGGCCCACAGCAGCGCGCCGAAGGCGATGCCGACCGGGTGGTTGCGGCCCAGCAGCGCCACCGCGATACCGGTGAAGCCGTAGGCGGCCGGGAAGTTCAGCGTGTAGGTGTAGTCGCGGCCGAGCAACTCCGGCATGGCGACCAGGCCGGCGATACCGCCGGAGAGCAGCATCGCGACCAGGATCATCTTCTTCGCGTTGACCCCGCCCGCGGTGGCCGCGGTGGCCGACTCGCCGGAGGCGCGCAGCTCGAAGCCGAACCGGGTGCGGTTCATCAGCACCCAGTAGCCGACCCCGGCCAGCACCGCGAGCACCACGAGGCCGAAGACCGTGCCCGCCTCGCCGAGGGACAGGCCGGGCACCCGGCCGGACTCGGCCACCAGCGGCGTGCCCAGGTTGTTGCCGCGCAGCTCGCCGAAGACCGAGTCCTGGATCAGGTACGCGGCGATGCCGGTGGCCACCGCGTTGAGCATGATCGTGGAGATGACCTCGTTCACCCCGCGGGTGATCTTGAGGATGGCCGGGATGGCCGCCCACAGGGCACCCACCAGCACGGCCACCACCAGGACGAACAGCGTGTGCAGCACCGGCGGCAGCACGACCGAGCCACCGGCCACCATCGCGATGATCGCGGCGATCTTGTACTGGCCCTCGACGCCGATGTTGAACAGCTTCATCTGGAAGCCGATGGCCACCGCGAGCGCGGCCAGGTAGTAGGTGCTGCCGGTGTTGACGATGTCCACCGCGGTGGTGCCCCGGCCGACCTGGGCGATCATCGCGGCGAAGGCTTCCAGCGGGTTGCCGCCGGAGATCATCAGCGCGATCGAGCACAGCAGCAGGGCCGCGGCGATCGCCAGCAGCGGGGGCAGCAGGACAGCGCGGGCGTTCAGCTTCACCGCTCGTCCCCTTCCGGTGCGCCGGCGGCCGCCTCGCCGCCGGTCATGGCCGCACCGAGGTCCTCGGGCGTCACCACGTTCGGGTCGGCGTCGGCCACCAGGCGTCCGCGCGACATGACCTTGATCGAGTCGGAGAGCCCGATCAGCTCGTCCAGGTCGGCCGAGATCAGCAGCACGGCCAGGCCGTTGGCCCGCGCGGTGCGGATCTGCTCCCAGATCACCGCCTGCGCGCCCACGTCCACGCCCCTGGTCGGGTGCGAGGCGATGAGCAGCACCGGGTCGCCGGAGAGCTCGCGGCCGACCACGAGCTTCTGCTGGTTGCCGCCGGAGAGTGCGGCCGCGGGCACCTCGATGCCCGGGGTGCGCACGTCGAACTGCTCGACGATCCGCCGGGTGTCCTCCCGCGCGCCCTCCAGGTCCAGCCACCGGCCGCGGACCACCGGACGGCGGGTCTGGTAGCCGAGGATGCGGTTGGCCCACAGGGTCTGGGTGAGCAGCAGGCCCTGCCGGTGCCGGTCCTCGGGCACGTACCCGATCCCGGCCTCCCGCCTGGCCAGCGTGGACTCCTTGGTGATGTCCGCGCCGCCGAGGGAGACCGAGCCGCTGTCGATCTTGCGGATGCCCATCACGGCCTCGACCAGCTCGGTCTGGCCGTTGCCCTCCACGCCCGCGATGCCCAGCACCTCGCCGGCGTGCACGGTCAGGTTGATGTGGTCCAGGATCGGCCGCTGCCCGCCGTCGGCGCACAGCCGCACCTCGGTGAGGGTGAGTACCGGGCGGTCGGTGACCGTGGACTCGCGGGTCTCCGGGCTGGGCAGCTCGCTGCCGACCATCAGCTCGCCGAGCTGGCGGGAGGTGACGGTCCTGGGGTCGGCGGTGCCGACCGTGCTGCCCCGGCGGATCACGGTGAGGCTGTCCGCGATGGCCCTGACCTCGTCCAGCTTGTGCGAGATGAACAGGAACGTGTAGCCCTGCTCGCGCATGCCGCGCAGGGTGACGAACAGCTCGTCGACCTCCTGCGGCACCAGCACCGCGGTGGGCTCGTCCAGGATGACGATCTTCGCGCCGCGGTAGAGGACCTTGAGGATCTCCACCCGCTGCCGGTCGGCCACGCCGAGGTACTCCACCGGCACGTCCGGGCTGACGTGCAGCCCGGTCTGACCGGCCAGCTCGGCGATCCGCTTGCGCGCCTTGGCCCCGATGCCGTGCAGCGCCTCGGCGCCCAGCACCACGTTCTCCAGCACGGTGAGGTTGTCGGCGAGCATGAAGTGCTGGTGCACCATGCCGATGCCGGCCTTGATCGCATCCGCGGGCGAGCGGAAGTGCACCTGCTCGCCGTTGACCTCGATCGTGCCCTCGTCCGGCTGCTGCATGCCGTAGAGGATCTTCATCAGCGTGGACTTGCCCGCGCCGTTCTCCCCGCACAGCGCGTGCACCTCGCCCCGCGCCACGCTCAGGTGCACGTCGGAGTTGGCGATCACGCCGGGGAAGCGTTTGGTGATGCCGGCGAGCCGGACCGCGGTCGGCGAGTGCTGGGCGGCATCCGGGGAACTGCTCATCTTCGAGGTCTCCCAGTGGTGGCGGCCAACGCGCGATGGGCCTGGGATCGGTGGCCCAGGCCCATCGCGTGTTGTTGCTTGCTCAGCTGCTCGGCTTGTCCGAGACCTTGATCTGACCGGACACGATCGCGGCCTTGTAGGCGTCCAGCGTGCCCTTGATGTCGTCGATCTTGCCGCCGCTGGTGGAGTAGCCGACGCCGTCCACGCTCAGGTCGAAGACCTTCGGCAGGGTGGTCAGGTCGTTCTTGGCGGAGGCGGCGATGTAGTCGTAGACGGCCACGTCGACCCGCTTGAGCACCGAGGAGATGATGATGTCCTTGGAGTCCGCGACGGTGGTCTGCTTGTACTGGTCGGAGTCCACCCCGATGGCCTGCGCGCCCCGGGACATGGCCGCGCTGAACACGCCCTTGCCGGAGCCGCCCGCGGCCTGGTACAGCACGTCCGCGCCACCGTCGATCAGACCGTC
Source organism: Crossiella sp. CA-258035 (assembly GCF_030064675.1). Classification (GTDB taxonomy): domain Bacteria; phylum Actinomycetota; class Actinomycetes; order Mycobacteriales; family Pseudonocardiaceae; genus Crossiella. Next base: position 852,987 of record NZ_CP116413.1, on the reverse strand, counting down.
CGAGGCGACCTTGCCCTTGTTCGGGTCGTTGAAGCCGGAGAGGTCACCCGCCGGGGTGAGGTACTTCTTCTCGATCTTGATGTTCGGCGCGGCGGCCTTGGCGCCCTGGTAGAAGCCGGCCTCGAACTTCTGGATCAGCGGCACGTTCACGCCGCCGACGAAGCCGACCGAGCACTTCTTGCTCTTGTAGGCGGCGATCACGCCGGCCAGGAAGGAGCCCTGCTCCTCGGCGAAGAGCAGCGGGGTGACGTTCTTCGCGCCCTCCACGCCCGCGTCCACGATGGCGAAGCGGGTGTTCGGGAACTGCGCGGCGACCACCTTGAGCGCGTCGGCGTAGGCGAAGCCGATCGCGATGACCGGGTTGTAGCCCTCGCTGGCCAGCTGGCGCAGGCGGCTGGCCTTGACGTCCTCGGTGTCGCCGGCGGCGGCCGAGGCCTCCTTGACGTTGCTCTTCTGCAGGCCCAGCTCGGCGACCGCGCGGTCGACACCCGCGGCGGCGGCGTCGTTGAACGACGCGTCGCCCCGGCCGCCGATGTCGAAGGTCAGGCCGACCTTGAGCGCCTTGGCGTCGGGCTTGGTCCCGGTCGTGCTGCTGCTGGTGGACCCGGCCGGGGCGGCGGGCGGGGCCGCCTTCTCGCACCCGTTGCCCGTGGCGTTGCCCCCAGGGGCGCCGCCCGGTCCGCTGTCCTTCGCGCACGCGACCAGCGACAGGACGCTGGTGATCGCGACCGCGGCCACCGCGGCGTTTCGCATCCGACGCACGGCTCTCGTCTCCTTCACATGGCCTCGCCGAACAGCCTCGCGACTGCCCGACACAACCCCCGGCTCCATCGACAGGGGCGTCTTACAAACGCCGAACCGTACCCGCCGGTATGGCGCCCTCCGCAGGCAGTCTGCCCGACGTGACCGAATTGTTGGGCGCTCCATCCACAGGCCGCCCCCGTTCGCGCCTGGAGCTCGCGCGCGCGGGTTGTGCGCGCGCCGCGTCCCGCGCGCGACTCCCCCCATCAGGCTGTCTCGTCGATCACAGCGGGCTACGCCAAGTGGGTCGCTCAGCGCCTACACGGCTAGCATCCCGTGGGTCAAGGCCCCCGGTACCCGAACACCGGTAGCCAGAGATCCAGCAATGACGTTGGAGGCCGTCCACCATGGCCAGCACTGAGGCCGCGGCGACCCAGCAGCGGGGTTCCCGCGGCGGTGGGAAGCTGTACCGGGGAGACCTGGGGATGTGGTCGTGGGTCGCCCACCGGATCACCGGGGTGCTCACGTTCTTCTTCCTGTTCGTGCACGTCCTGGACACCGCGCTGGTGCGGGTGTCGCCGGAGGCGTACGACAAGGTCATCGCGACCTACAAGGAACCGTTCTTCGTCCTGTTCGAGCTGGGCCTGGTCGCCGCGGTGCTGTTCCACGCGCTCAACGGCATCCGGGTCATGCTGGTGGACTTCTGGGGCAAGGGCCCGCGCTACCAGCGCCCGATGATGTGGACCGTGCTGGTCATTTGGGCCGCGCTGATGATCCCTGGCTCCTACCACCTGCTGGCCAAGGCCTACAGCATGCTGATGGGCGGGATGTGAGATGAGCGCTGACGTGAGCCTGTCCGCCCCCGACCTGGCCCCGCCGCGGCACCCGCGCCGCAAGCAGGCCCGCCGGAGCAACTTCGAGCTGGCCAGCTGGCTGTTCATGCGCCTGTCCGGCCTGGTGCTGGTGTTCCTGGTGCTCGGCCACCTGCTGATCATGCTGTTCCTGGACGGCGGCGTGCACAAGGTCAACTTCGCCTTCGTGGCCGGCCGCTGGGCCTCGCCGTTCTGGCAGTTCTGGGACCTGTCCATGCTGTGGCTGGCCATGCTGCACGGCGGCAATGGCATGCGCACGATCATCAACGACTACTCGCGCAAGGACAGCACCCGCTTCTGGCTGACCATGCTGCTGTACGTGTCCGTGATCCTGACAGTCGCGCTCGGCACGTTCGTGATCTTCACCTTCACCCCGAACTTCGGCTGAGCGAGGCTCCCACCATGCAGTTCCACAAGTACGACGTCGTCATCGTCGGCGCTGGTGGCGCCGGGATGCGGGCCGCGATCGAGTCCGGCCAGCGGGCCCGCACCGCGGTGCTGACCAAGCTCTACCCGACCCGGTCGCACACCGGCGCGGCCCAGGGCGGCATGTGCGCCGCGCTGGCCAACGTCGAGGAGGACAACTGGGAGTGGCACACCTTCGACACGGTCAAGGGTGGCGACTACCTGGTTGACCAGGACGCCGCGGAGATCATGGCCAAGGAGGCCATCGACGCGGTGCTCGACCTGGAGAAGATGGGCCTGCCGTTCAACCGCACGCCCGAGGGCCGGATCGACCAGCGCCGCTTCGGCGGGCACACCCGCAACCACGGCGAGGCCGCGGTGCGCAGGGCCTGCTACGCCGCGGACCGCACCGGCCACATGATCCTGCAGACGCTGTACCAGAACTGCGTGAAGCACGGGATCGAGTTCTTCAACGAGTTCTACGTGCTCGACATCTGCCTGACCGAGACCGAGAACGGCCCGGTCTGCTCCGGCGCGGTGGCGCTGGAACTGGCCACTGGCGAGATCCACGTCTTCCAGGCCAAGTCGGTGGTCTTCGCCTCCGGCGGGTTCGGCAAGGTCTTCAAGACCACCTCCAACGCGCACACCCTCACCGGCGACGGCATGGGCATCGTCTTCCGCAAGGGCCTGCCGCTGGAGGACATGGAGTTCTACCAGTTCCACCCGACCGGCCTGGCCGGCCTGGGCATCCTGCTCACCGAGGGCGCCCGCGGCGAGGGCGGCATCCTGCGCAACGCCTCCGGCGAGCGGTTCATGGAGCGCTACGCGCCCACCATCAAGGACCTCGCGCCGCGGGACATGGTCGCTCGCGCGATGGCCACCGAGGTGCGCGAGGGCCGGGGCGCCGGTCCGCACAAGGACTACGTCTACCTCGACCTGACCCACCTGGGCGCCGAGGTGCTGGACGCGAAGCTGCCGGACATCACCGAGTTCTCCCGCACCTACCTCGGCATCGACCCGGTGACCGAGCAGGTGCCGGTGTACCCGACCGCGCACTACGCGATGGGCGGCATCCCGACCAAGATCACCGGCGAGGTGCTGCGGGACAACGACAACGTGGTCCCCGGCCTCTACGCCGCCGGTGAGTGCGCCTGCGTGTCCGTGCACGGCGCGAACCGGCTGGGCACCAACTCGCTGCTGGACATCAACGTCTTCGGCCGCCGCGCCGGCATCGCCGCCGCGGAGTACGCCAAGACGGTCGAGCACACCGAGCTGCCGGCCAACCCGGCCACGCTGGTGGAGAGCATGGTCTCGACCATGCTGGAGTCCACCGGCGGCGAGCGGGTGGCCGACATCCGCGGCGAGCTGCAGACCACGATGGACCTCAACGCCTCGGTCTACCGCACCGAGGAGACGCTCAAGCAGGCGCTGCACGACGTGCAGGCGCTCAAGGAGCGGTACGCGCGGGTGGCGATCCAGGACAAGGGCAAGCGGTTCAACACCGACCTGCTGGAAGCGGTCGAGCTGGGCTTCCTGCTGGAGCTGGCCGAGGTGCTGGTGCAGGGCGCGCTCAACCGCAAGGAGTCCCGCGGCGGGCACGCCCGCGAGGACTACCAGCAGCGGGACGACGTGAACTTCCTGCGGCACACCATGGCCTACAAGCACGGTGACGGCCTGACCGCGGACATCCGCCTGGACTACAAGCCCGTCACCATCACCCGTTACCAGCCGATGGAGCGCAAGTACTGATGACCGCGACTGCTGAGGCCCCCGCGGCTGGTTCCCGCGGCGCCCTTCCCCCCGCCCCCGAGGGGTCCACGCTCGTCACCGTCCGGATCCGCCGGTTCACCCCGGAGACCGACGCGGAGCCGCGCTGGGAGTCCTTCTCGGTGCCCGCGTTGCCCACCGATCGAGTGCTCAACCTGATGCACTACATCAAGTGGTACGTGGACGGGTCGCTGACCTTCCGCCGCTCCTGCGCGCACGGCGTGTGCGGCTCGGACGCGATGCGGATCAACGGCGTGAACCGGCTGGCCTGCAAGGTCCTGGTCAAGGACCTGATGGCGAAGAAGGGCAAGCCGACCACGATCACCCTGGAGCCGATCAAGGGCCTGCCCGTCCACAAGGACCTCCTGGTGGACATGGAGCCCTTCTTCGAGGCCTTCCGCGCGGTCAAGCCGTACCTGATCAACTACGGCCAGGACCCGACCAAGGAGCGCATCCAGTCCGCGGCCGACCGCGAGCGCTTCGACGACACCACCAAGTGCATCCTGTGCGCCTGCTGCACCACCAGCTGCCCGGTGTACTGGGTGGAGGGCTCCTACTTCGGCCCGGCCGCGATCGTGAACGCGCACCGGTTCATCTTCGACAGCCGGGACGAGGCCGCCGAGGAGCGCCTGGACATCCTCAACGACGTCGACGGCGTCTGGCGCTGCCGCACCACGTTCAACTGCACCGACGCCTGCCCGCGCGGCATCCAGGTCACCAAGGCGATCCAGGAAGTGAAGCGCGCGCTCCTCTTCCGCCGCTGACCAACGGCCAACACCAGGTACTACAACGGCCAACACGGCGTACGACTTCGGCCAACACTCCGGGAAGCTTGAAACCCCCGCGAGTGTTGGCCGTTCTCGTACGCCGTGTTGGCCGTTCTCGTACGCCGTGTTGGCCGATCTGGGACGGTGTGTTGGCCGAACCAGCCGCTGACCTGTTGCGAAAGAGGCGTGGCGCGCCAGCGACACGCCGGGCTCTTGACCAGCGGTGGGGTTGATTTTTCGCGTCGCCTTGTCGTGTGCCCGACGCATCCGAAGCTTGCTTCGCGTGCGGCGGGTACACGACGAGGCGACTCAGGAGCGAAAAATCCCGCGCGCGGAGCGCGCCAATGTCACAGTCACCGCCAGAAGACCGCGACACCCACGTTCAGCACCGTCAGTGCCGCCAGCGTGGGCACCATCCAACTGGCGATCTTCTGCTTGCTCAGGTTCGCCGCGACCAGCGCGCCGATCACGATCAGCACCAGCAGCTTCACGCCGATCTTGATGTTGTCCACGTCCCGGCCGAGCGGGTACTGGATGCCGACCAGGGCGACGCCGGTGACCAGCTGCAGCAGCACGCCGTGCAGCCAGCCCTTGTTCAGCGGGCCGTCCTTGGCGGTCTTGAGCTGGAGCAGGATCATCCCGACCAGCATGGCCATGCCGAGCAGGTGCAGGAAAACCAGGACAAGCCGCACGAACTCCACGGCGGTCTCCTTCGTGGTGGGAAGAATTCAGCAGTTCTTCAGATCAGGATGCCGTAGTCTGCCTACGTATGGCACGGAACCCGCGCCAGCCCATGACACCGATCACAGTTCCGAGCACCAGGGACGTGACGACCAGCACCAGGTGCACGGTGAAGAAGCCGGTCGGTGAGCCGTCCTGCGCCCAGGAACGGGCGTCCCGGGAGATGTTCACCAGGAACGTCGGCCAGATCCACCAGGTCCAGACGGCGAAGGCCAACAGGAACAGCGAGGCACGGCGGGACAGCGTCACCACCGCAGTATCCGGTGGGCCGAATACCGTTCCCGGGCTGGGGTGGCTAGCCTGCCCTTGTGCCTTCTACCGCCCACCGCCCCGCAACGGCGCTGGTCGCCTCTGTCTGCGCGCTGCTGGCTGCCGCGGTGCTGAGCGCTCCGGTCGTGCTGGCCCAGCCGTCGAAGACCACGGGCAACACGCCGCCGACCTCGTCCAGCCAGGCTGCCTCCTGCCAGGACCGCAGTGTCCCACCGCCCGCGGTGGACATGTCCGAGCAGCCCAAACCCGGCAAGACCGCGCCCGGCCCGCTGCCGGTGCCCGCCAAGCCGGTCGGCGGTCCCCGCCTGTACGAGTGCGGTGTGATCCCGCCGAACGGCGTGGCCGCCCCGCCAGGGCTGAACCTCGTCAACGCCCAGTCCTGGGTGATCGCCGACCTGAACTCCGGCGCGGTCATCGCGGCCAAGGACCCGCACGCCCGGCACCGCCCGGCCTCCATCATCAAGGTGCTGACCGCGCTGGTCGCCCTGAAGGAGCTGGACCCCTCGACGGTGGTCACCGGCGAGAAGTCCGACACCGAGCAGGAGGGCAGCAAGGTCGGCATCGGGGTCGGCGGCAAGTACACCGTCAAGGACCTGATCACCGGCATGATGCTGGACTCCGGCAACGACGCCGCGCACGCGCTCTCCCGCAAGCTCGGCGGCGTTGACGAGACGGTGCGCAAGATGAACCAGCTGGCCCGCCAGCTGGGCGCGCTGGACACCCGCGCGGCCACCCCGTCCGGTCTGGACGGCCCCGGCATGTCCACCTCGGCCTACGACCAGGCGGTCATCTTCAAGGCCGCGCTGAAGAACCCCGAGTTCGCCAAGGCGGTCGCCACCAAGTCGATGAACTTCCCCGGCTACGCGGGCAAGCCGGCGTTCCGGGTGAACAACGACAACCAGCTGCTGACCGCCTACGCCGGCGCGATCGGCGGCAAGACCGGCTTCACCGACGACGCCAGGCACACCTTCATCGGCGCCGCGGAGAAGAGCGGCCGCCGCCTGGTCGCGGTGCTGATCAGGGCGGAGAAGGCGCCGAACCTGGCGCCCTTCCAGCAGGCGGCCAAGCTGCTGGAGTACGGCTTCAGCCTGAAGGCCTCGACCGAGCCGATCGGCCAGCTGGTGGAGCGGGCGCCCGCGGAGACCGCGCCCAGCGGCGACGGCGGCGCGGCCCAGGCCAAGCAGGACGGCAACAACGGCATCAACGTGCCGGAGAACCCCTCGGCCGCGCCGGTCACCCCGTTCGGCACGGTCGGCCTGCCGCTGACCATCGCGGCGGGCGTGTTCGTGCTCATCTTCGCCTTCCTGTACGTGCGGAAGAAGCGCGCGAAGGCCGCGGCGAGGGCCAGAGCCGCCGCCGCGGCGGTCTGAGCGGCCCGCTGGCCCGTCAACCTGACTGTGCCGCCCTCCCCTGGCCGGGAGGGCGGCACAGTGCTTTTCCGGGCTCTCCGCTCAGTCTCGGCGGGAGCGGAACAGGGCGCGCAGCAACAGTCCGGCAGCCGCGCCGATGCCCAGCAGGGTGGCGGTCTGCCGGGGCGCCGGTCCGCTGCGCACCTCCACCACCGGCCGGATCACCGCGGGCGGTGGCGGCTGGACCACCTCCGGCTGCCGGTTCTCCCGCGCGGTGGCGGTCCAGGCGGTGACGAAGAGCAGGAAGCGCGAGACCAGGTAGATGAAGACCAGCAGGCCCAGCAGCGAGCCGAAGGCCGCGCCTGCCGGTGAGGCGCTGATGCTGCGCAGGTAGATGCCGCCGACCTGCTTGAGCAGCTCGAAGCCGATGGCCGCGGCCAGCGCGCCCTTGATCGCGCTGCGCGCGGTGACCCGCTTGCGCGGCAGCCAGGCCAGCACCCACAGGAACACGCCCCAGTTGGCCGCCACGGACAGCAGCAGGCCGAGGCCGATGAACAGCACCTTGGGCAGGCCCTGGTTGTGCAGGCCGACCAGCTCCAGCAGGTCCTCGGCGAAGGCCTGCACCAGCGTGGTCAGGCCGAAGCTGAGCACCAGGGCCAGGCCGAGGCCGATCAGGGACAGGAAGTCGACCACGTAGGTGCGCACCAGCGGCAGCTCCTCGCGGGCCTGCCCCCACTGCGCGGTGATCGAGTCCCGCAGGTTGGTCATCCAGCCGATGCCGGAGTACAGCGCGATCGCCAAACCGGTGATGCCGACCGCGTAGCGCTGGTCGATGGCCTGCTGCACGGCCTTGGTCAGCGTCTGGCTGAGCGCTGGGTCCGGCACCGCCGCGGCCAGCTCGTTCTTGACCTGGTTGAGCAGCTCCAGGTTGCCGGAGAGCACCAGACCGGCCACCGCGAAGGCGACCATCAGCACCGGCACCAGCGAGAGCACGCTGAAGTAGGTGATCGCGGCCGCGTAGTGGTCGCCGTAGCTGTCCTGGTAGCGCCCGCCGGCCCGGACGAGGTGGTCCAGCCAGGGGAAGCGCTTGCGCTGCCTGGCGAACCAGGACGGCTGCTCGGTGGTGCTCACCCCGGAACGCTAACCGGGGCGAGCCTCCGTCGCTTGATCAACTCACCCTGGCGGCGGAGTCACCCGCCAAGAGGGAGGAACCCGACCTTCTTGTACACCTTGGCCAGCGTCCGGCTGGCCACGTGCCTGGCCCGCTCCGCGCCGCGCTGCATGATCTTGTCCAGCTCGGCCTTGTCGTCCAGGTAGGCCTTGACCTTGCTCTGGATCGGGGTCACCCAGTCCACCACGACCTCGCCGAGGTCGGACTTGAAGTCCCCGTAGCCCTTGCCCGCGTACTCCGCCTCCAGCTCGGCGACCGGCTTGCCGGTGAGCGAGGAGTAGATGGTGAGCAGGTTGGAGATGCCCGCCTTGTGCTCGGCGTCGAAGCGGATCTCCCGCTCGGTGTCGGTGACCGCGGAGCGGATCTTCTTCGCCGAGGCCTTCGGGTCGGCCAGCAGCTCGATCACACCCGCCGGGACCGACTTGCTCATCTTGGCCGCCGGGTCCTGCAGGTCGTAGATCTTGGCGGTGCCCTTGACGATGTGCGCCTCGGGCACGGTGAACGTGGGGCTGTACCGGGAGTTGAACCGGTTGGCCAGGTCGCGGGTCAGCTCCAGGTGCTGGCGCTGGTCCTCGCCCACCGGGACCCGGTTGGCCTGGTAGAGCAGGATGTCCGCGGCCTGCAGGATCGGGTAGGTGAACAGCCCGACGCTGACGTGCTCGGCGGCCTGGCGCGCGGACTTGTCCTTGAACTGGGTCATCCGCCCGGCCTCGCCGAAGCCGGTCAGGCACTGCATCACCCAGCCGAGCTGGGCGTGCTCGGGCACGTGGCTCTGCACGAACAGCGTGGCGCGCTCCGGGTCGATGCCGAGAGCGAGCAGCTGGGCCACCGAGACGCGGGTGCGCTGGCGCAGCTGTGCCGGGTTCTGCTCGACCGTGATCGCGTGCAGGTCGACCACGCAGTAGAAGGCGTCGTGGTCGTCCTGCAGGGCCACCCACTGCCGCAGCGCACCGAGGTAGTTGCCGAGGTGGAAGGAGTCGGCGGTGGGCTGGATTCCGGAGAGCACCCTGGGCCGGGGCTCGGTCACGGGGGTGGTCGCGTCGGTTGGCACGCCTGGATTCTCTCAGGTGCCGCGGCCGGCGTTCGCGCTACGGGTTGATTCGCTCGTTCGCCGGGTCGACCTTGGTCTGCCCGCGCAGGCCGCGCACCACGCCGGCGACCATGCCGCCGACGCCGAGGGCCACCGCGACGATCGGCACCAGGCCGGTGGTGCCGACGGTGGCGACGGCCGCCTGGGCGGTCTCGCCCGCGCTGGCGACCCCGGAGGCGAGAAGACCGGTTGCCGGGACGGCCACGAGCGTGGTGACCACGCGCTGACCGGCACGAGCGGTGCGGCTGCTCACGAGCGTTCCTCCCAAAGCACGGTTTAACCCGTTCGAGTGAGGGTACCTGTGGTTCTGCGGGGAAAAGCTACCGAACGTGTCAACCCGCGCATTTTTGCCGCCGGTTGCACCTTCGTACGTGAGGGAGAGTAGCGGGCCGGTGACAACGCGCTTTCACCCGGCTACTTGATCAACTCCTAGGCATACGTGGTAGTGCGCTGTCGCGCGGGCCGGTGCACCGCCGCCGCGATCGAGTGAAGCTGCTGCACAGTGCGTGCCGAACCGTGCTCTGACCCGGCCATACGGCTGATCGTCTCCTCCATCAGCGTGCCGCCGAGGTCGTTCGCGCCACCGGTGAGCACGTCCGCGGTGCCCTCGTCGCCGAGCTTGACCCAGGAGCACTGGATGTTGCGGATCCGGCCGTGCAGGGCCAGCCGGGCCATCGCGTGCACCGCCCGGTTGTCCCGCCGGGTCGGGCCGGGCCTGGCCACCCCGGCGAGGTAGATCGGCGCGTTGCGGTGCACGAAGGGCAGCGGCACGAACTCGGTGAAGCCGCCGGTCTCGTCCTGCAGCCTGGCCAGCGTGCGCAGGTGGCCCAGCCAGTGGCCGGGGTGATCGACGTGGCCGTACATCATCGTGGAGCTGGAGCGGATGCCCAGCCGGTGCGCGGTGCCGACCACCTCCAGCCAGGTGGCGGTGGGCAGCTTGCCCTTGGTCAGCACCCAGCGGACCTCGTCGTCCAGGATCTCCGCCGCGGTGCCCGGAATGGTGTCCAGCCCGGCGTCCCGCAGTTCGGTCAGCCACTCGGCGATGCTGACCCCGGCCTTGGTCGCGCCGCTGACGATCTCCATCGGGCTGAACGCGTGCACGTGCATGCCCGGCACCCGCGCCTTGATCGCCCGCACCAGGTCGGCGTAGCCGGTGACCGGGATCTCCGGGTCGATGCCACCCTGCATGCAGACCTCGGTGGCGCCCTCGTTCCAGGCTTCCTCGGCCCGGTCGGCGACCTGCTCCGGGGACAGCCGGTAGGCGTCGGCGTCCCGCTCCCGCTGGGCGAAGGCGCAGAACCGGCAGCCGACGTAGCAGACGTTGGAGAAGTTGATGTTGCGGTTGACCACGTAGGTGACGTCCGCGCCGACCACGTCCGCGCGCAGCTGGTCGGCCAGCTTGGTCATCGCTTCCAGCGCGGCACCGTCCGCGGTGAACAGGGCCAGCGCGGCGGCCGCGTTGCGCTCCTCCAGCAGCGCGGCCGGGTCGGACTCGGCCAGCCGCAACCCGGCCCGCACGTCCTCGTCCAGCCGCTCCGGCGAGGCCGCTCCCCCGGCCTGGGCGCGCAGCTCGTCCCAGTCGCCGTAGACGCTGTCGAAGTCGCTGCGGCGGTCCCCGGTGCGGCCCTCGGTGTCGATGCTGGTGTGCAGGTCGACCCGGCCGGTGCCGGCCAGCCCGCCGTCCGGCTCCTGCCACTCCCGGCCGACCACGGGCGCGGCCATGTCGGCCAGGCCGTCCGGCTGGGCCAGCGCGCTCAGGTGCGGCAGCACCCGGACGTCGAACCAGGGCTGGCCCTGGCGGACGAACTTCGGGTACGCGGTCAGCCGCTCCACCAGCGTGAACCCGGCTTCGGCCGTGGTCGCGGCGAGCGAGTCGATCTGCGGCCAGGGCTTCTCCGGGTTGACGTGGTCGGCGGTCAGCGGCGACACCCCGCCCCAGTCGTCGATCCCGGCGCGCAGCATCAGCAGGTGCTCGTTGCCGACCAGGTTCGGCGGCGCCTGCACGCTCACGCCCGAGGGCATCAGCAGCCGGGCGACCGCGACCGTGGCGGCCAGTTCGCGCAGGTCGGCGTCGGGCGCGTGCATCATCGCGGTGCCCGGCTTGGCCAGGAAGTTCTGCACGATGACTTCCTGGATGTGCCCGTACTGCCGGGCGATCTGGCGGATCGCGAGCAGCGACTCGGCGCGCTCGGTGAGGTTCTCGCCGATGCCGATCAGGATGCCGGTGGTGAACGGCACGCCGACCCGGCCGGCGTCGGTGATCGAGCGCAGCCGGACCGCGGGTTCCTTGTCCGGCGAGCCGTAGTGCGGGCCGCCCGGCTCGCTCCACAGCCGGGTCGCGGTGGTCTCCAGCATCATGCCCATGCTCGGCGCCACCGGCTTGAGCCGCTGCAGCTCCTCCCAGCTGAGCACGCCGGGGTTGAGGTGCGGCAGCAGCCCGGTCTCCTCCAGCACCGCGATCGCGCAGGCCCGCAGGTAGTCCACGGTGGAGGAGTAGCCCCGCTCGTCCAGCCACTCCTTGGCCTGCGGCCAGCGCTCCTCGGGCCGGTCCCCGAGGGTGAACAGCGCTTCCTTGCAGCCCATGGCCGCGCCCTGGCGGGCGATCTCCAGCACCTCGTCGCGTTCCAGGTAGGCGCCGGGCACGCGGTGCGGCACGGTGACGAAGGTGCAGTAGTGGCAGCGGTCCCGGCACAACCGGGTCAGCGGGATGAACACCTTGCGGCTGTAGGTGACCAGGCCCTCCCGGCCCTCGGCCCGCAGGTGCGCGTCCCGCACCGTGGCGGCCGCGGCCAGCAGCTGCTCGAACTCCTCATCCCGCGCGGCCAGCAACACGGCCGCCTCCGCCGCGTCCAGGCTGACACCGTCCCGCGCCCGCCGAAGCGCACGCCGGATCGCCGATGGGCTGGGTCGCTGATCATCCGCGGTCACTCCCGCAGCCTAGGCATCCGCGGTGAGCGGAGGGAACGACGCGCGGACCGCTCGGGTCGTACCGAACATCACCGAGAGTTCGGGAATAAGACACCCAGCGGCCCCGGGATCAGGCGGCGTACTCCACTGTGACCGGTGAGTGGTCCGACCAGCGCTCGGCGTAGGTCGCGGCCCGCTCCACCACCGCGGTCCGGGCCCGCTCGGCCAGTCCCGGCGTGGCCATGTGGTAGTCGATCCGCCAGCCCGAGTCGTTGTCATAGGCCTTGCCGCGGTAGGACCACCAGGTGTACGGCCCCGGCCCCTCCGGCCGCAGCCCGCGGTGCACGTCGACGTAGCCCCCCTCGTCCAGCACCCGCCCCAGCCACGCCCGCTCCTCGGGCAGGAACCCGGACTCCTTCTGGTTGCTCTTCCAGTTCTTGAGATCGATCTCCCGGTGCGCGATGTTCCAGTCCCCGCACACCAGCACCTCCCGCCCCTCGGCCGCCGCCTTCTCCCGGCGCTCGATGAGGTAGGGCAGGAAGGCGGCCATGAACCGCTCCTTCTCGTCCTGCCGCTCGGTCCCCACATCCCCACTGGGCAGGTAAAGACTGGCCACGGTCAACCCAGGAAGATCAACCTCGGCGTACCGCCCACTGCGATCGAACTCAGCCACCCCGAACCCGATCCGCACCGCACTGGGCTGCTCCCTGGTCAACAGCGACACCCCAGCCCGCCCCTTGAGCTCACTGTGCGCGTGCACCACATGCCACCCCGCGGGCTCACGCACCTCATCGCTCAACTGCCCCGGCTCAGCCCGCACCTCCTGCAGACACACCACCTGGGCCTTGGTGGCGGCAAGCCAGGGCAGAAAGCCCTTCTTGGCGGCGGCCCGCAGGCCGTTGACGTTCACGGTCGACACGGTCAGCACGGCCGCGAGGGTAACCACCACCCCCGACAACGCCGTCACGGCCGGTCTGAACGACCCGCGGGCCAGGGGGCGGGCAGTGTGCGCTACGCTGAGCGGGATGAGCCCGCTGACGCAGGTCAGGGGGTCACCACCGGTCCGGGTGGCGGAATGGCAGACGCGCTAGCTTGAGGTGCTAGTCCCCGAAAGGGGGTGGGGGTTCAAGTCCCCCCTCGGACACAAAAATGTCGCATGCCTGCACAAGGCAGGTGTTCATGCAATCCACGATACCGCTGTGACCAGCGGTTAGTCCACCTGCGGTGATGAACAAGCAGTTCGCAGCCAATCAGATGCTTGGCGGAACGCTCGTCGGTGCCGGTACTGCTCTCCCGATCACGAGCACAGCTGGGAACGTTCGCTTTCCGGTCTCGGCCTGGATGCCGTTGGCCTGCTCGTGTCGACAGCCCACCCCGGGATCGTTGGGATCTCCGGCGCGGCGATCCGCTCTCGGTCACCGGGATCGACGAAGACCGTGATCGGATCACCGACGCGCGGGATGGGACCGGCGCTGTTGAGGTTCAGCTGGCGCACCCAGTCGGGCGCCGTCGAGGACGGAGTGCACATCGATCGTCCCGGCGAACCGGGTGCCCGGACCAGCCGAAGCTTCCGCACTCTTCAGAAACTTCCGAACTTCCACTACGGTGACTTCCGGTGTGCCGGGAAGTCTGGTCGGCGTTGCCCTGACCCTTGTCCTGGAAGGACATCTCGCACACCATGACCGTTCTCAGCCGTGTGCTCGGCCTGCGTCCCGCCCATCCCTGCCGCATGGTCATCCAGCGGGCGGTGGAGGTGCCCATGGCCGACGGCGTGGTGCTGCTGGCCGACCGTTACCACCCGCGCGATCGTCCCGACGCGCCGCTGGTGCTCATCCGCAGCCCCTACGGCCGGGGCAGCGCCAACGACCTGGCCGCCGGTCTCATCGTCGAACGCGGGTACCAGGTGCTGCTGCAGAGCCTGCGTGGCACCGGCGGCTCCGGCGGGAACTTCGACGGGTTCACCATGCACCAGCCGGACGGTCCGTCCACTGTGGACTGGCTGCGCCGGCAGACCTGGTTTCCCGGGATGTTCGCCACCTGGGGCGCCAGCTACCTCGGCTACGCCCAGTGGGAGCTCGCGGCCACACCGGTCCCGGAGTGGAAGGCCGCGGTCATCCAGGACGCGCCATCGGAGTTCTACCACGGCTTCATGTATCCCGGTGGCGCCTTCGCCCTGGGCAACGCGCTGGCCTGGGTGCAGCTGACCGAGACCATGTTCGACTCCGGCGGCTCGCTGTGGCGTCAGCTCGCCGGACAGCTGACCGGCGGCCGCGTCCTGGCCCGTGCGGTGGACGCGCTGCCGGTGCGCGAGGCCGATCACGCGGTCGCCGGACGCCGGGTCCGGCACTTCCAGCAGTGGATCACCCACGAGACCTTCGACGAGTACTGGGCAGGCATGGACCACCGGGCCAACGTGGCGAACATGCCGCCGCTGGTGCACTTGTCCGGCGGCTGGCACGACTTCTTCCTGCCCGGCATGCTCGCCGACCACGCCGCCCTGCGGGCCACTGGCCGCCGGGTCCGGTTGCTCATCGGCCCCTGGGGACACGGCAAGGGCTCACTGACCCGGCACTACCTGCGCGAGGCACTGGCAACTCTGGACACCGCGTTCACCGGAGCCGACCACCTGCCGCCCGCCCCGGTCGCGCTGCACCTCGGCGGCGCGAACCGGTGGGTCACCCACGCCGACTGGCCGCCACCGCACCAGCCCACCACCTGGTACCTGCACCCGCACGGCGGTCTGCGCACCGAACCCGCGCCGGAGTCCGATCCCTCGACCTACCACTACGACCCGGCCGACCCCACGCCGAGCCTGGGCGGCACGATCGTCGGACTGCGCCCCGGCCCCAAGGACAACCGCCCGTTGGAGGCCCGCGCGGACGTGCTGACCTTCACCGGTCCCCCACTCACCGAGGACCTCACCGTGGCCGGTCCGGTCACCGCGACCCTGCACGTGCGCTCCAGCAACGCCTGCACCGACTTCTCGGTGCGGCTGTGCGACGTCCATCCCCGCGGCCGCTCGACCAACCTCTGCGACGGCCTGCTGCGCCTGCGCCCCGGCGATCCGGCAGCCGACGAGCACGGGGTGCGGACCGTCCACATCAGACTGTGGCCGGCCGGGCACGTCTTCCGGCGGGGCCACCGCATCCGGGTCCAGGTCGCCAGCGGCGCCCACCCCCGGCACATCCGCAACCCCGGCACCGGCGAACCACTGGCCGAGACGACCACGCTGCGCCCGGCCGAGCAGGAGATCCTGCACGATCCCGGCCACCCGTCCGCGGTGGTGCTGCCGGTGGCCGGCGGCCCTGACGCCCAGCGCTGAGCTTCACCCCGGGCCGGGCGCTACCTGTCGTTCTCATGCACGTCAGGAATGCCGTCGGCGTCGGAGTCGACCTCCTCGGCCGCGCAGATCCGGCGGTGCTCCCGGTTGCGCGCCATGAGGACCGCCGTAGCCAGCAGCGCGGCCAGGACCGACCCGGCGAGGATGGCCACCTTGGTGCTCTCCGCGTGTGCGGTGCCGTCGAAGGCCAGCTCGCCGATCAGCAGCGAGACGGTGAACCCGATCCCGCCCAGCAGAGCCAAGCCGATCACGTCGAGCCAGGACAGGTCGTCGTCGAGCTCGGCGCGGGTGAACCGGGAGACCAGGAAGGTCGCCAGGGTGATGCCGACGACCTTGCCCAGCACCAGCCCGCCCATGATGCCCAGGGCCACCCGGTCGGACAGCGAGGTGCGCAGGCCGTCCAGGCCGCCGAGGGTGACCCCGGCGGCGAAGAAGGCGAACACCGGCACCACCACCGCGGCCGAGATCGGCCGGAACCGGCGCTCGAAGTGCTCGGCCAGCCCAGGCCCCTCGCCGTAGCGGCGGATGACCGGCACGGTGAAGGCCAGCAGCACCCCGGCCACGGTGGCGTGCACCCCGGAGGCGTGCACCAGCGCCCAGGTCACCGCGGCCAGCGGCAGCAGCAACCACCACGAGCGCACCCGGCGCTGCACCAGGAAACCGAACAGGGCCAACGGGATCAGCGCCAGCAGCAGCGGGAGCACGGACAGCTGCTGGGTGTAGAAGACGGCGATGATCACGATCGCGATCAGGTCGTCCACCACCGCCAGGGTGAGCAGGAACGTACGCAGCGCCGAGGGCAGGTTGTGCCCGATCACCGCCAGCACGGCCAGGGCGAAGGCGATGTCGGTCGCGGTCGGGACCGCCCAGCCGCGCAAGGCCGAGGCGTCACCCAGATTGGTCACGGTGAAGATCAGGGCCGGGGTGAGCACGCCGCCGACCGCGGCCGCGACCGGGACCGCGGCCCGCCGGGGGTCACGCAGGTCCCCGGCGACGAACTCGCGTTTGAGCTCCAGCCCGGCCACGAAGAAGAAGATCGCCAGCAGGCCGTCGGCGGCCCAGGCGTGCAGGGGCAGGTCCAGGTGCAACGCGGCCGGCCCGAGCTCGATCTCGCGCAGGGCCGCATAGGACTCCGCCCACGGCGAGTTCGCCCAGACCAGGGCGAGTACCGCGCCGACGAGCAGCAGCGCCCCGCCCACGGTTTCCTTGCGGAGGATCTCCCGGACCCGTTCGACCTCTGGCCAGGACGCCCGGCTGAACACGCGGACATGGCGGCTGGTGCCGTCGGACATGGAACTCCCCGGCGTGGGTGTGGTCGATCAGTGCGTAAGAGCCGCGTGAACAGAACTTCAGCGGTAGGTGAGGCGGGTGTGGGCACGGCGATCTCCCGGGGACGGCGAACACGGCTCGCCGACCAGACTTCCCGGCACACCACGAGGCATCGCCTCGCTGCGACAACCCTAACCGGACGATCCCGGCTCCGCAGTGGATCCCCGCCGTTCAGCTCGGTCATTGTCCGATTGGGCGAACCGGTTTGCCCTTCGGTCGCGTTTACGGCATCTTTGCGCGCGGTGCGCCGGGAAGTCTGGTCGGCATCCGCCCCCGACAACGGGATGGCGGATCAAGGAGACTGGGGTTTCCGCATGGCGCTGGTGCTCGCCTTCGGTGTGGTCCTGTTGATCAGTGTGTCCCTCTCCGGGGTCGCCGCGCGCACGATCCTGTCCACCGCGTTGCTGTTCCTGCTCGCCGGAGCCCTGCTCGGCCAGGGCGTTCTCGGCTGGGTCGAGATCGCACCGAACTCACCCATGGTCACCGTGCTGGCCGACATCGCCCTGTTCACCGTGCTGTTCACCGACGGCGGCCGGGCCAACCTGCGCGCACTCCGCGAAGGCTGGCGCCTGTCCGGTCGCGCGCTCGGCCTTGGCATGCCGCTGACCATGATCGGCATCGCGGTGCCCGCGCACTACCTGGCCGGACTGGACTGGCCCACGGCGTTGCTGCTCGGCGCGATCCTCTCCCCCACCGACCCGGTCTTCGCCTCCGCCATCGTCGGCCGCACCGACGTCCCGCTGCGCCTGCGCCGCCTGCTCAACGTCGAGTCCGGGCTCAACGACGGCCTCGCGCTGCCCTTCGTGCTGATCTTCCTGGCCACCGCGGCCAACCGGGAGGCCAACTGGGCCACCATCGGCCTGGAACTGGGGCTGGGCCTGGCCATCGGCGTGGCGGTGCCCGCGGTGATCGCCCTGGCCTGGCGGCTGCGCCTGCTCACCGCCGAACCCCGCCTGCACGCCCTGGGCCCACTGGCCGCCGGAGTGATCGTCTTCGCCGTCTGCCACCTCACCCACGCCAACGCCTACCTGGCCGCCTTCGCCGCCGGGGCGACCCTGGCCACCCTGGATCACCTTGCGGCGGAACGATTCGAACCGCTCGGCGACCTGCTCTCGGAGATCACCAAGTTCGCCGCGCTGCTGGTCTTCGGCGCGCTGATCACCCCGGAACGCATCTCCCACCTGAGCGTGGGCGACTGGGCGGTGGCGGTGCTGGCGATCCTGCTGGTGCGGCCCGCGGCCATGCTGCTCTCGCTGCTGCGCACCCCGCTGCCGGCCAGGGAACGCAGCGCCGCGGCCTGGTTCGGCCCCAAGGGCTTCGCCTCGGTCATCTACGGCCTGCTCGCCCTACAGGCCGGAATCCCGGCCGGGGAACATGTCTTCGACCTGGTGGCCATCACCATCGCGCTCTCGATCGTGCTGCACTCCTCCACCGACGTGCCGGTGGCCAGGGCACTGCGAATCGAACCACCCGACACCCTGCCCACCGGCCACACCGAGACCACCGCACCAGCGGCAGCGGACCGATGACTCCGGCGCCGATCGTGCTGTTGCTGGGCCTGGTGGTGATGCTCAGCCTGGCGTTGATCCCGTCCCGGCACCGGGGTGCTCGTTGCGTCGCCGTGCTGGGCTGGGCGGCGCTCTTCCTGGATGGCAGCATCGCGAACCACTGGCTGGACGCCGCGGGCATCGTCGTCTTCGCCACCGCACTGGCCTGGGTCCTGCGGCAGGAACTGGTGTCCAGGAGCCAGCGTGATCGAGGCTGACCTCAGCGACATCCGGCGGCTGCGGCTGCACACCGTCGCGATTCGCGGTCTGGACGACCTCATCAGGCCGTCGGAGTACCGGGTGCGGCCGGAGGTGGCGACCCGCGCGGTCCGGCGGCTGCGGGTGCGGGGTGGCCTGATGCTGCTGTCCGGCCTGGCACTGGTCGTCGGCTTCATAACCGGTGCCACGGTGCTGGAGGACCGGGCCGCCGGCCTGGAGGCGACCGGCGTGCGCGTGCCGGGCGTCGTGGTCCAAGTGCGCCAGGGGTTCGTCAGAGGCGTGCCGGACTCCATCGAGGTGCGGTTCGCCGTCGACGGAACCGAACGGGTGCGCTCGATGAACCTCAACGACGGCAGCCCCGTCCTGAACCCGGGCGATGAGATCACCGTGTTCTACGACCGCGACGACCCGGAACGAATCGGTGCCCCCGGCGTGCCCAACGACCCCTTCTGGGCCTTCATCCCGATGGTCATCGCCTTCGTGCTGGGCACTCCCCTGTCCGTGGCCGGGGCGATCGGGTACGGCCGGTGGCGCCGCCGCGCACGCGCCCTCCGGCGGAGCGGCTGGCGGCCGGGCCGTGCGGTGACCGTCCGCAGCCGCGTAGTCACCATCCAGTTCGACGACCCGGCGGACGGTCGGCAGACCATCGTGATGACCCGGCCCGTCATGCTGCCGATACCGCGCGAGATCGTCCTCGGGCCGGTTCTCGTCGGCGGCAGCCGCAGGCGTCTGACCGTCCTGTTCGTCCAGGGGCCGGTGCTGGCCGCAGCCAAGCCGCGCTCGATTGACTAGTGTCCCGAGTCGGAAGTTCGGTGGCGGTATCGGCGGTCCAGGTTTCCGCTGGGCGTGCCGCAGGGAAGCCCTCGTACCGGGTTGTACGTGGGCTTCCCTGCGGTGCGGTCAGCGGGAAGCTGGGCTGTCGATACCGCTGGCGAACGTCCGACTCGGGACACTAGCGGCCCAGCGCCGCACCGAACTGGCGGGCGGACAGCCGGTTCGGGCTGATGTAGTACAGCACCGAGCCCGGCGGCGCGGCGCTCTGCCAGCTCGGGTTGACCACGAGCCGGCCGTCGCTGCCGCGGAGCGCGAGCACGGTGGCGCCGTGCTGGCGGCCGAGAGCCAGTTGGCACTGTTCGATCGGCACCGGTCCCAGCTCCGCCGGGACCCGGATCGAGTAGGTGTTCGCGCCGTTGTGGGCCATCAGCTCGGCGTACACCTCGGCGATACCGGGAGCGGTGAGCTCCTCGGTGATCATCCGAGGGGTGTGCCAGGGCACGCAGTGGATGTTCTGGTCCACGTAGTGCAGCAGCGCGGTGCGGTCCATGTCCCGCAGGGCGGCCACGATGTGCGCGGTCGTTTCCAGGTGGTCCACCGCGACGGCGACGGCCAGGGCCTCGTTGTCGTCGTGGGCGTCGATGAGCACCGCCGCGGCGCGGTGCACGCCGGCCCGCCGCAGCGCCGCCTCGTCGGCGAGGTCGCCGCGGACGAAGTCGATGCCGGGCCTGGGCATCGGGTGGGTGGTCACCTCCCCGGTCGCGCACAGCACCAGGTGGTGGTCGTCGTCGGCGAGCACCTGTTCGACGATGCGCTCGGTGCGTCCCGGCGTGTAGCCCAGGAGCACGATGTGACCACTGGCGTGCACGGTGTTCCTGCCCTGCATCCGACGACCCTTCGCTTGTTCGAGCACCGAGGCGAGCTTGGTGAACACGGTGGTCAGCGCCACGATGCCGCCGATGATCACGTAGGCCCCGACCAAGTGCCCCCACCCTGTCTCGGGGTAGAAGTCGCCGTAGCCGACGGTGGCCGCGGTGACCACGAAGTACCACCAGTAGTTCGCCGGCTGGACCAGCTCGCTGCCCGCGGGCTCGGCCACCACCATCAACGGCCAGCTGGTGCCGAAGACGAACACGATGACCGCGGCCGGGGTCGCCCAGCTGGTGAGGAAAGCCAGCCGGGCGAGCAGCCGGTACAGGAACAGCGGCACGGTGCTTCCCACAGTCGGTCGCAGGGGACGGGGCCGCAGAAGTCTAGGCAGCGCGGGGACGCGGTGGAATCGGTTCCGCCCAGTTCGCCCCGGTTTTCTGAGGTGTCACATCTGGTTGGCCAGGCGCTCGACGTCGGCCGTGCGGCCGGCCACGATGAGGACGTCGTCCGGGCGGATCACGGTCTCGGCGGTGGCGTAGGTGAAACCGCTGCCGGGACGCTTCACGCTGACCACGGTGACCCCGTACTTGCTGCGCAGGCGACTTTCCCCCAGTGGCATACCGACAGCTTCCTCCGGCGCCAGGGTCTTGATCATCGCGTAGTCGTCCTCGAACTCGATGTAGTCGAGCATCCGCCCGGTCACCAGGTGGGCCACCCGTTCCCCCATCTCGTGTTCGGGCAGCACCACGTGGTGGGCGCCGATTCGCTCCAGGATCCGCCCGTGCTGGCGGCTGACCGCCTTGGCCCAGATGGCCGGGATGTCGAAGTCCACCAGCAGCGAGGTGGTGAGGATGCTGGCCTCCAGGTCGGTGCCGATGGCCACCACGGCACGCTGGTACTCGTTCACCCCGAGCTGGCGCATGACCTCGCCGTCGGTGGTGTCGGCGACCACGGCGTGGGTCAGTTCATCGGCGTAGCGCTGCACCAGTCGGGGATCGGAGTCGATGCCCAGCACGTCCGAGCCGCGGCGGGTGAGTTCGACGGCCAGGGAACTGCCGAAGCGGCCGAGGCCGATCACCACCACGCGGGTGTTCCGCTTATCCGACAATGGGACGCTCCTCGGGCAGCTCGTAACGACGCGCGCGTTCGCGCAGGGCGAGAGCGGAGGCCAGGGTGATCGGACCGAGCCTGCCGATGATCATCAGGGCGATCAGCACCAGCTGTCCGGTGACCGGTAGTTGCGCGGTGATACCAGTGGACAGCCCCACCGTGCCGAAGGCGGAGGTGACCTCGAAGAGCACGTCGTCGAGGGGGAAGCTGGTGATCGACAACAGCACGACCGTGGCCGCCGTCACCGCGCCGACGCCGAGCAGCGCCACGGTCAGCGCCTGTCGCTGCACAGCGGCGCTGAGCCTGCGGCCCATCAGGTGCACGGTCGGCTCGCCCCGGATCTCCGCCAGGATGACGTAGGCCAGCAGCGCGAAGGTGGTGACCTTGATCCCACCCGCGGTGCCCGCGCTGCCACCACCGATGAACATGAGGATGTCGTTGATCAGCAGGGTGGCCGGTTCCAGCTGGCTGACGTCGAGGCTGTTGAACCCGGCGGTGCGGGGCATGACGCCGTGGAAGAGTCCGACCAGCAGCTTGTGGTGCAGGTCCAGCTTGCCCAGCGTGGCGGTGTTGCCCCACTCGAAGGCCAGCACCGCCGCGGCGCCGATGACCAGCAGCGCGAAGTACACCGGCACGGTGATCTTGGTGTGCAGCGACCAGCGGTGCCGTCCCCGACGCAGGCACCGGCGGCCGACCTCGAACAGCACCGGGTAACCCAGCCCACCGGCGATCACCGCGAACAGGATCGGCAGGCAGACCAGCGGGTCGGTGGCGAACCCGACGAGGCTGTCGGTGTAGAGGGCGAACCCTGCGTTGTTGTAAGCCGAGATCGCGTGGAAGATCCCCAGGTAGAGCGCGCGGCCGAGGGGCTCGTCGTAGCCGGTGGCGAACCTCAGGGCCAGCAGGGCGGCGACCACGATCTCTATGGCCAGACCGACCACGATGACGCCGCCGATGACCTTGCGGACGTCGCCGAGTCCGAGTGCCTTGGTCTCGGCCTGGGCGGTGAGCTGCAACCGCAGCCCGATCCGCCGGGACACCAGCAGTGTCAGCAGCGAGGCCAGGGTCATGATCCCAAAGCCGCCGACCTGGATCAGGGCGAGGATGACGACCTCACCGAAACTCGACCAGTGCGTCGGGGTGTCCACCACGATCAGACCGGTGACGCAGATCGCCGACACCGCGGTGAACAGGGCGCTGACCAGATTGGTCGCCGCACCGTTGGCGGCGGCTATGGGCAGGGCGAGCAGGATCGTGCCGAGCACGGTCACCGCGCCGAAGGCGAGCACCACCAGTCTGGCGGGGTGGTTCCAGCGAGGCGCGCGTGCTCGCCAGAACGCCCCCAGAGCGCCGCGTAGGCTCACGTGGGCCCCCTCGCGGGACGCAGCACCAACAACCGGTCACTGGCTCGCAGCGGCGAAGCCTGTGGGTGGTTGAGCCAGAGACGACTACCGCCGCGGCACACCGCCAGCACCAGCGGACCGCACTCGGTGGCCGGCCGGTCGATCTCGGTGCGGCGCACCGGCCGCTCGGTGATGCCCAGGCCCATCCACACACCGGTGAGGACTCGCTGCACACCGGGCGGTTGATCCGGACGCAGCACGGACATGCCCAGCAGTGACCCCACTACCTGCTGCGTCACCAGGACCTGGTCGGCTCCCAGAACCAACAGCGCCTGGCGCCACCGGGGGTCGTGCACCGCAGCGGTGATCACCGCCGAACGGTTCAGATCGCGTGCGGCCCGCGTAATACGGGCGACTTCTGAATCCTCGGGCATGGTCACCACCACGTGCGTGGCTGTGCCGATCATCGCCGAGTGCAGCACCGCCTCCTCGCTGCCGTTGCCGAGCACTGGCCTGACCCCGTCGGCTTCAGCCAGGGCCAGGCGGGCCGCGTCGTGATCCACGACAACAAGGCCGGACTGTTGCCTGTCGGCCGCAAGCACGGACGCGGCGTAGCGCCCGGTGGCCGTGTAGCCGATGAGGATGGTGTGGCCAGGCACGGTGCGCCTCCCGGTCTGCGGACACGACGATCGACCGCCGACCAGACTTCCCGGCACACCAGTGAACCTGAGCGGCGTCACCTTAGCCGGACGCCGCGACTGCCGCATACGCGACACCTCGACCCTGCTGTGCGGTGGACACCGGGGTCGCATCGCATTAATTTGTTATCGGTTACGTTTCGTTAATAAATCAGGGGGCATCGTGGACTCGACGGAAGTGCTTGTGGTGGGGGCCGGGCCGACCGGACTCACCCTGGCCTGCGGGCTGCGCGCGCACGGCGTCTCGGTGCGCGTGCTCGACGGCGCGCAGGGGCCGGCGGCGACCTCGCGGGCGAACATCCTGCACGCGCGCGGCGTGGAGGTGCTGGACCGGCTGGGCGCTCTTGGCGACCTGCCCCAGCAGTCGGTCACGGCGCTGCGCATCACCGTCAAGCTCGGCGAGCGGACCATCAGCCAGGTCCGCTTCGGCGATGTCGGGCTCGGCACCGCCCGCCCCGCGCTGCTGGCCTCGCAGGCCACCATCGAGGCGCGGTTGCGCGACCGGCTGGCCGAGCTCGGCGGGCAGGTCGAGTGGGACACGCCGGTCACCGCGGTGACCCAGGACGCCGACGGGGCGACCGCGACGCTGGGTGACGGGCAGGCAGTGCGCGCGGGCTGGGTGGTCGGCTGCGACGGCGCGCACAGCACGGTGCGCAAGGTCGCCGGGATCGGCTTCCCCGGTGCGCCGGTGGCCGACTCCTGGCTGCTCGCCGACGTGCACATCGACTGGCCCGGCTCCGATCGCGCGGGCACCGTGGTGTGGCTGCACCGCGACGGCGTGATCGGCGCGCTGCCCATGCGCGAGGTCGGCGGCGCGGAGGACCTGTGGCGGCTGATGACCTACCTGCCCGGCGCGGCCCCCGGGCAGCTCGGCGAGGCGGAGATCCTCGACCGCTTCCGCGAACTGCTCCCCCACCGCACCGGCATGACCGGCATCCGGATCCGCGACGCGGCCTGGGCCTCGGTGTTCCGCATCCACCGGCGGCTGGCCGAGACCTACCGCAGCGGGCGGATCCTGCTTGCCGGGGACGCCGCGCACATCCACAGCCCGCTGGGCGGACAGGGCATGCTCACCGGCATCGGCGACGCGGAGAACCTGGCTTGGAAGCTCGCCCTGGTGGCCAGCGGACGGGCGGAGCAGGCCCTGCTGGAGACCTACCAGGCCGAGCGGCGGCCGCTGGCCACCGAGGTGCTCAAGCGCACCACCGCCAACACCCGGTTGCAGACCAGCGACCACGCGCTGGTGCGCTTCCTCCGGGAGCGGATCATGTCGCCGGTGGTGAACCTGCCCCCGGTCCAGCGCTGGGCCACCGCGCTGGCCGCCCAGCTGTGGGTCTCCTACCGGCGCGGCCCGCTGGCCGGACCGGGCAACCGCTTCGGCGCGCGACCCCGGCCCGGTGACCGCGTGCCCGACCTGAGCTGTCGGCGCGCGGGGAACGCGACCCGGCTGCACGCCGAGCTCGGCGACCACTGGGCGGTGCTGGGCTCGGGGACGGCGGCCGCCGCGCCCGCGGCCGCCGCGCGGCACCTGCTCGGCGACCGCGTCCACGACCTGGTCTGCGCCGAGGTCCCGGCGGGGCAGGTGTGGCTGGTCCGCCCGGACGCACACCTGGCCTGGCGCGGCGACCCCGGCTCCGGCGGCCTGCGACGATGGCTGGACACCGCGTTGCGGCACGGAAGGGCAGGATGAGCGCACCGGAGACGAACACCACGGACAACGGCAGGCGGGGCCGCGGCAGGCCCCGCGCGCCGGAGACCGACGCGGCCATCCTGCGGGCAGCCCTGGAGCTGTTCGTCGAACGCGGCGTGGAGGGCGCCTCCATCGAGGCGATCGCCCGGCAGGCCGGGGTCGGCAAGCTGACCGTCTACCGGCGGTGGGCAGGCAAGGAAGAGCTGATCGCCGCGGCGATCGAGACCTCACGGGCCGGCATCCCCGAGCCCACCGCCGCGGACTTCGCCGACCTGCCGGTGCCCGAGCTGGTGCGCGCACTGCTGCCCGGTGCGGCCGCGGCCCTGGCCGAACCGCACTTCCACGGCCTGATCGCCCAGGTCTACGGTTCCAGCCGCACCCACCCGGCGATCATGGCGACCTACTGGGAGCACTACGTGCTGCCCCGGCGGCGCGCCACCCGGCTGCTGCTGGAGCGCGCCCAGCGAGAAGGCCTGCTGGCGCCGGAGGCCGACCTGGAGGTCCTGATGGACATGATGGTCGGCGCGGTGATGTACCGGGTGATCCAGCCCGAGCCCCTCGATGCCGGCACCGCGCTCCGCTACCTGGAGGCCGTCTATCGGCAGGCGGGCCTGCTACCGGACTGAGCACCCTTGCCAACTCGTTGAACACGTGTTTAACCTGTTCAGCGTGGAAACCGAGCAGGCGGATCCGGAACGGGCCGCGGTGGTCGAGCGCATCCGGAACGCGGCAGTGCGCTGTTTCGGCGCGCAGGGCTTCGGCGCTTCCGTCCGGTCCATCGCCACCGCCGCGGGCGTCAGCCCGGCTCTGGTGATCCACTACTTCGGATCCAAGGACGCGCTGCGCGCGGCGTGTGACGAGCACGTGCTGCGGTCGGTCAGGGACACCCCGGCGATCACCGGCCGGAGTCCCGCGGACTTCCTCGGCGGGCTCACCGCGGCGCGCGACGCGGTCCTCGTCGCCTACGTCGTGCAGGCGCTGCTCGCCGGTGGTGAGCTGGCCACGGCGTTCCTGGCGGACATGATCGCCGACGTCCGGCGGCACCTCGACCACGCGCAGGCGCAGGGCCAGGTGCGGCCCAGCCGGGATCCGGCCGCGCGGGCGCGGTTGCTGGTGCTGCAGAACGTCGGCGCGCTGCTGGTCCACCTGCGGCTGAACCCGCCGGGCGAGGCCGGGCCGGCCGAGTCGGTGCGGGCGCTGTCGGAGACGATCACGTTGCCCGCGCTGGAGATCTACACCGACGGGCTGCTCACCGAGCGCCGCCTGCTCGACTCCTACCTCCGCTACGTCACCGATCCGCCCAGCCAGGTGCCGGACAGCTGAACCGCGGAGGGCGCCGTCCTCCGCGCCCCGCACCTTTCCTGGAGGACCCGATGCGAGTTGTGATCATGACCGTGGGCACCCGTGGCGATGTCGCGCCCTTCGTCGGCCTGGGGGTCCGGCTGCGCGCGGCCGGGCACGAGGTCACCGTGGCCACCCAGCAGTCCTCGGCGGAGCTGGTCACCGGCGCCGGACTGGCGTTCCGGCCGCTGCCAGGGGACATGAAGGCCGATATGGCCTCCGCCGACGGGCAGCGCTGGACCAAGGCGGGAGCCACCCTGCGGGCGATCCCGGCCCAGCTCAGGCTCGGCAAGCGGTTCATGATCGGCATGGGCCAGGCGGTGCTCGCCGCGGCGGCGGGCGCGGAGGTGCTGTTGCTGGCGCGGGCGCCGATGATGCACGGCTACCTGGCCGGTCAGGCGCTGGGGATCCCCACGGTGGGCCTGGAGCTGTGGCCGAGCGTGCCGACCGGCGACTTCCCGCTGCCCCTGTTCGGTGACCGTTCCTTCGGCCGCTGGGGCAACCGGAACCTGCACAAGCCGGTGCTGTTCGCGCCGACCCCCTTCGACGCCGACTTCAAGCGGTTCTGCCGGGAGATCGGTTTGCCACCGGTGGGCATCGGACGCATCCGGCGCACGATGCTGGCCGATGAGCGGTGGCCGATCCTGCACGGCTACAGCCCACTCATCGTGCCGCGACCGGCTGACTGGCGTCCGGGCGCGGAGGTCGCGGGCTACTGGTGGCAGCCCATCCCGCCGGAGTGGCGGCCGTCCCCGGAACTGGCCGACTTCCTGGCCGCCGGTCCACCGCCGGTGTACATCGGGCTCGGCAGCATGGCTTCCGGCGAGGGCGAGCGGCTCTCCGGGATCGTGGTCGAGGCCGCCCGCCAGGCCAGGGTGCGCGCGGTGATCCAGGCCGGGTGGGCCGGGTTGGCCGCGGCCGGGGACGACGTGCTGACCGTCGGCGACATCCCGCACGACTGGCTGTTCCCCCGGATGGCCGCACTCGTGCAGCACGCCGGGGCGGGCACCACCGGCGCGGTGCTGCGCGCCGGGGTGTCCACGGTGCCGGTGCCGGTCGCCTTCGACCAGCCGTTCTGGGCGGGCAGGCTGACCCGGCTGGGGATCAGCCCCGGCGTGCTGCCGTTCAAGCGCCTCACCGCGCCCGCACTGGCCGAGCGGATTCGTCAGGCCGTCGGCGAACCCGGCTTCGGTGACCGGGCGCGTGTCCTCGGCGAGCGGGTGCGCGCCGAGGCCGGGACCGCGCGGGTGCTGCGCGTGCTGGACGAGCTGGCCGGTGGCTGAGTCAGCGGGCGGAGTTCTCCCACAGCTGGACGAAACGGTCGATACGCCACAGCTGAGCCATGATCAGCACGGTGGTGCCGAACACCGTCGGCCACAGCCGCAGGGCGATCAGGCCCCAGGCGATCAACGCGAACCCGCACAGGCCGGCAGCGACCAGGAACCGCAGCACCCTGCGGTGCTCCGGGGACACCTGATCGCGCTCGTGCACCCACGCGCGCTCCCCGTAGATCCCCTTGGCGGCCCAGGACCGCGGGTGTTCCACGGGCGGGAAGGCCGAGGGGTTGACGAACAGCCAGATGACCACGGCGCCGATCGGGAGCAGGCACCACCACCCGATCCACACGCGGCTCCAGATCGCCAGCAGCATGAGCGGGAGGGCGGCGAACCGGGTCCACACGCTCCACGGGTTCGCGTGCCGCCGCCAGCTTTCCTCGTCCATCTGGAACGCACCGGCGACAGCTCCTGCGATGTCCATTGTGTACTCCCCTACTTCCCTTGGCTCGCAACGTGTTCTTCGAGTGCCCGCACCGCCGCGGTGACGCCGTCCTCGGCGCGGACCATGCGGCCGAGCTCCCCGGCCCGCCGGGCCAGGTCCCCGTCCTGGACGGCCGCGGTGATCGCGGCGGCCAGGCACTCGGCGGTGAGCCGCTGCTGGGGCACCGGGGCCGGGGCCACACCGACGGCGTGCATCCGCTGCGCCCAGTGCGGCTGGTCGGCCACGAACGGGCACACCACCTGCGGGCGGCCCGCGGCCAGCGCCGCGCCGGTGGTTCCGCCGCCGCCGTGGTGCACCACCGCGCTCATCCGCGGGAACAGCCAGTCGTGCGGGGCCGCCTCGATCACCAGCACCTCGGGTGAGTCCTCGACGGCGGCGATACCGCCCCAGCCGGTGGCCAGCACCGCGCGGACCCCGGCCCGGCGCACGGCCTCGGCCACGATCGTCCCGGTGCGCTGGGCCTGACCGGCCATGCTGCCGAAGCCGAGGTAGACCGGCGGCGGACCCTCGTCGAGGAACTGGCTCAGCCGCTCCGGCGGTGACCAGGAACCGGCGGCGGGCAGGTACCAGAACCCGGTGGTGCGCACCGACTCCGGCCAGGCCGGGTCGACGCGCGTCACGTGCGGGCTGAATGCCTGCAGGACAAGGCGATCCGCTCCGTTAGCCTCGTGCAGCACGTCGTGTCCGCCGCGCCGCACGGGCAGGCCCAACTGCTCGGTGCGCCAGGCGTTGGCCACCCCGGCGTGCGCGCGCAGCGTGCCCGCGACCGCGAGGTAGCTGGCCCGGTTCAGGGCTTCGGGCAGCCGGGGCAGCGGCACCATCGGACACGGGAACAGCGAGGTGGGCACCCAGCCCGGTTGCAGGGTCGCCAGCACGGCGGGCACACCCAGCAGCTCGGCCACGTGCTGCGCGGGCAGCGTCGGCGAGTGCACCACCACATCGGCTTCCCGCCACGCGGCCCGGCCCAGATCGCGCAGCACCGCCGACATCAGCGGCTTGATCCGGCGCAGGGTCCGCAGCGCGGCGAGCTTGCCCCGCACGCCCCGGTAGCCGGTCTCGATGGCCTCCCGCGCCGCCGGATCCGTCAGCAGCCGGTTCGGCCCCTCGTCCAGCGGCGCGAAGTCCACCCCGTGCTCGGCCGCCTGCGCGGCGAAGGAGGCCGGCGCGGCCAGCCTCGCCTGGTGCCCGGCGGCGCGCAACGCGACCGCGAGCGCGAGGAAGGGCTGCACGTCGCCGCGGGTGCCGTGGGTGACCAGGAACGCCTTCACCGGCCCCGCTCCGTCCGGGCCACCGAGGTGAACGCCGTCAGCCACCGGTCGTCGGTGAACAGCCCGTGGGTCAGCATCTCCAGCCCGGCCCGCGCGCCGCGCACCGAGGTCGCGGTCTCGGCGACGTCACCGCCGAGCAGCCTGCCCACCTGCTCGCCCAGCACCAGCGGGGCCAGCAGCCAGGACACGTAGGTCACCGCCCGCGCCCGCGAATCCTCAGTCGGCCGCACCCAGCCCTGCGCCTGCCCGTCGGCCAGCCACCGCTCGGTGCGCTCGACGATCTCGGCGAACACCGTCGCCGCGGCGGGCGAACCGTCCAGCAACGCCCGGCCCAGGTAGCGGCGGACGGGGGTCGCCGAGTCCAGCATCTCCGCGAGCGCGCCGAGGTCGGACGGCTCGGCGTCCTCGCCGCCGGAGCGGATGAGGGCGAGCACGTGCTCGTCGCAGGCCTGCCGCAATCCGTCCTTGGACCCGAAGTGGTGCAGCACCAACGCGGGTGAGACCCCGGCGTCAGCGGCCACCGCGCGCACGCTCGTGCCTGCCACGCCGTCTGCGCCGAAGCGGGCCAGCGCGGCCTCTCGGATCCGGGCTCGCGCGGTGAGATCGTCGACTGAACGCATGAACAGCATACTAAACATTTGTTCAGTCGACCGTCGAGAGGTCTCCCGTCAAGACGGCGTCAAGATTGCTCAGACCGGCGCGGCCGGCCGGTGAGACCCACGGAAGGTGCCGGCACCCAGCCACGGCAGGCCGTCGGAGCCATACGGGACGAGCGACGCGTCGGGCACCAGTGTCGGCAAGCGCGCAGCCCGCCCAGTTCAGCGTCACATCAGGTTCGCGGGGCACAATACCCGCGTGTCCGGAGCACCTGCCGCAATGCCCGCCAGCGGCTCAGTCACCCGCAATCGCGAACTCGGCTCGTCTCCCTATCGAGCTGAGTTGCAGGGTTTGCGTGCGCTCGCGGTCGGCTTGGTCGTGGTCTATCACGTGTGGCTGAACCGGATCTCCGGTGGCGTGGACATCTTCTTCCTGCTCTCCGGATTCCTGGTCACCGGCCAACTGGTGCGCGCGGTGCAGAGGGGCGGGATCCGGTTCGGCGCGCTGTGGGGCCGCATGCTGACCCGGCTGGTGCCCGCGGCGGCCGTCGTGCTGGCCGCCACCACGGTGGCCTCGATCCTCATCCTGCCCCAGGACCGGTGGTTCCAGACCATCCGGGAAATCGTCGCGGCGGCGTTGTTCCTGGAGAACTGGCAGCTGGCCGCGGACTCCGTGGACTACTTCGCACAGAACAACGTAGCCAGTGTGGCGCAACACTTCTGGTCGCTGTCCATCCAGGGACAGTTCTACCTGGTGTGGCCGTTGCTGATCGGGTTGCTGGGTCTGATCGCGGTGCAGAACGGCCGGGATCTGCGCCGCTACGTCGCCGGGGCACTGACGGTGATCGGCGCGGCCTCGCTGGCGTACTCGGTGGCGCTCACCGCGACCGACCAGCCGCTGGCCTACTTCCACTCCCTCACCCGCGTCTGGGAGTTCGCTCTCGGCGGGCTGCTGGCCCTGGGCATCAACGCGATCACACTCGCCCGCGGGCTGCGGATCGTCCTGGGCTGGCTCGGGGTCCTGGGTCTGCTCAGCTGCGGCGTCATCCTCAACGTGGGCAGCGAGTTCCCCGGCTACGCCGCGCTGTGGCCCACGATCTCGGCCGCTCTGGTGCTCATCGCGGGCGCCACCGGCAGCCGGCTCGGCGCCGACCGCTGGCTGGGTTCCCGCCCGCTGACCTACCTGGGCGACCTCAGCTACCCGCTCTACCTGTGGCACTGGCCGATCCTGGTGCTCTACCTGGTGCACCAGGGCATCACCGAGGTCAGCTGGCGCGAGGGGCTGGGCATCATCGCGGTGTCCCTGCTGCTCGCCGCCTTGACCCAGCACCTGCTCGCCGAGCCCGCTCGGGAGATCCGCATGGTCACCGGAACCCGTTGGGGCGCCTACCGGTTCGCCGCCCTGCTCACCACCATCGTGCTCGTCCTGGCCGGCGGCTGGCAGCTGGCCGGCCTGCGCGCGGCGTCTCCGGACGCCCAGCCCGGCGACCAGGACCACCCCGGCGCCCTCGCCCACAGCCCCGGGTTCCAGTACCAAGGCAGGGACGACGCTGTGCTGCTACCGCCGCGGATCACGCTGGAGCAGGACTGGGCCACCACCGACGACATGGACTGCACCCGCTCGGCCCGCAACGAGGACCTGGAGATCTGCTCCTCCAGCATCGCCGAACCCGCCCGCCGGATCGTGGTCATCGGCGACTCGCACATGCAGCAGTACCTCGCCGCGGTCCGTCCGATCGCACAGCGTCAGAACTGGCAGGTCATCGTCATGCTCAAGGGGGTGTGCCCGTTCTCCGTCGACGCCGATGCCATGCCGGGTGACCAGCCCTGCATCGACTGGAACGCCGCCGCGGCCGAGGAGATCGTCGACATGCGTCCGGACGCGGTGCTCACCCTGGCCTCCCGCGACGTGCGTGCCGGCCTGTCCGAACAGACCCCGCCGGGCTTTGTGGCGCAGTGGCAGAGGCTGGCCGAGTCCGGCATCCGCGTGCTGGCGGTGCGCGACAACCCCCGCTTCGGCTTCTCCCCCGCCGTGTGCGCCTACGAGCACGGCCCCGACCACCCCGACTGCGCCACACCCCGGGACACCCTCCTGGCCACCAACCCGCCCTACACCCAACTCCCGGACGTCCCGGGCAACGTCACCTTCATCGACTTCAGCGACTACTACTGCACGGCTGAGCTCTGCCCGCCGGTGGTGGGCAACGTGCTGGTGTACATGGACCACAACCACACCACGGCCAGCTTCATGACCACGCTGTCCCCGGTGCTGGAGAAGGAGATGCTCCGCGCTCTGGAATGAGCATCGCTTGTCCACGGACGTCCGCATAGGGCAAGGTAGTCAGCGGTGTGCCGGGAAGCCTGGTCGGCACGGTCCGCTCCGCCCGGAGCGGCCGTTGACGGATGAAGGCGGGCGGGTATGCCATGAGCGGCCCTCTGGTGCGCGCACAACGACTGACCAAGCGCTTCGGCGCGTTGACCGCGGTCGAGGACCTGGACCTGGAACTCGCGCCGGGTGAGGTCCTGGGCTTCCTCGGCCCCAACGGCGCGGGCAAGACCACCACGATCCGGATGTTGCTGGGACTGGCCCGGCCCACCGCCGGACAAGCCAGCGTGCTCGGCCACGACGCCTGGACTCAGGCGCACCGGGCACACCACGGAGTGGGCTTCCTGCCGGCGGAGTTCGCGTTGCACCCCAGGCTCACTGGCCTGGCCAACCTCGAGCACCTGCGCGCGCTCCGCCGGGTCGCACCCGGCCCGCACCAGGCCCGAGCGCGCGAGCTGGCCGAGCGGCTGGACGTCGAGCTGGACCGCCCGCTGCGCGCGCTGTCCTCGGGCAACAAGCGCAAGGTCGGCATCATCGCCGCGCTGGCCCACTCCCCCCGACTGGCGGTCCTGGACGAGCCGATCAGCGGCCTGGACCCGTTGGTGCAGAAGGAGTTCCACGCCATCATCGACGAGATCCGCGCGGCCGGAACCGGGATTCTGCTCTCCTCGCACACCCTGCCTGAGGTCGAACGGGTCGCCGACCGGGTGGCCATCATGCGCGCGGGTCGTCTGGTCGCCTGCGCACGCACCGACGTGCTGCTCGGGCGGGCGATCCACCGCTTCGAGGTCACCTTCGCCGACCACTCCGGCGCGACCGCCTTCACCGACCGGATACTCGCCCTGTCGTCGGTGTCCCTTGTGGACAGTGACGGTGCCGAGGTGCGCTTCGCCGTCGAGGGACCAGTCACCGAGGTGGTCAGCGCCCTGAGTGGGTACCGCGTGCTGTCCTTGCGCACACCGGAGACTGAACTCGAAGACGTGTTCCTGCGCTACTACGGTCCGGCGGAGGTGACCCGGTGAACGCCACGACGACCTCCCGCGTGATTCCGAACCTGTTCCGTCTGGCCGTGAACGAGCGCCGCCACACCGTGCTCGGCCTCACCGTGGGCGCGATCGCGATGTGCACGCTGGCACTGGCGATGTACCCGTCACTGCGCGATCAGCTCGGCGCGCTCACCGCTGTGCTGCCCCCGCAGCTGACCGCCTTCTTCGGCACGGACATGGTCACCCCGGCCGGCTACGTGTCCTCGCAGATCTTCACCAAGATCGCTCCGCTGCTGGTCATGGTCACCGCGATCGGCGCGGGAGCGCTGCCGTGCGCGTTCGAGCGCTCCGGCGTGCTGGCGATGGCCCTGGCCGAGCCGGTCCGCCGGCCCCAGGTCCTGGCAGCCCACGCGCTGGCGGTGCTCACGGAAGTCGCCCTGCTGGCTGGGGCGGTCGGCGTGGTGCTGGTGGCGCTGCGCGAACCCACTGGCCTGGACATACCCATCACCCGTCTGCTGGCGGGCACAGTCGCCCTGGCCCTACTCGGCGTGCTGCACGGCCTGCTCACCCTCGCCGTGGGCGCTGCCAGCGGATCGTACGGCCTCGCCCTGGGCGTGGGCACCGGGGTCGCGCTCGGCGGCTTTCTGCTCAGCGGATTGGCACCGCTGGTGGACACGAAGCTGCTTGGCCTAATCAGCCCGTTCCACTGGGCGTTCGGCGCCCAGCCACTGGAGGTAGGTTGGACCGGGTCGGTCCTGCTGGGCATGCTCGCCCTCACCGGAGGGTGCGTCCTGCTGCTCGCCGCAGCGGTGACCACCTTCCAGCGCCGCGACATCGGTTGAATCCACCCGTGGCAAGGCAGCCTTCCGCGTGGGAAGGCTGCCTCAACCCGGGATGCCCTCAGGCGGAGCCGGGACGTGACTCCGACGTCGACCAGTTCTTCGCCGCCTGGCAGCGACCTGGCCACCCGAGTCCCCACGGCCGGGAGAAGATCGCCCAGCTCATGCGCACGAGTTGCTCCAGCATCAACTTGACCTGCCCGCCCCTGCCAGCCGCCGACTTGATGGACTGAGACGCCCGAACACTGAGTCGCCGCGTCTGACCGAGTTCCCGCCTCGGTCAGACCAGCAGCAACACCATCACCAGCACCGAACCCGCCGTGGCCAGCGCGAACCGCGTGATGACCGCCAGAGGCAACCAGGCCGGGTACGCCCGCCGCGCCGCCTCGACCATCGAGCCGACGTCCAGGTCGCGCACCGCCGGATCGCCGGATTTCCGGAAGGCCGCGCCGACGAAGCGGGTCGTCCAGATCTCGCCCGGCATGACGATCAGGCCGAGTACCAGGATGATCGGCTGGGCGATCCAGGTCAGTATCCGGCCCAGGTCCGCACCGGCGAGGTTGAGCGCACCCAGCACCGCGAAAGCCAGGCCGATCGACGCCGCGAGCACCAGGCTCGCCGCGCTCGCGCCGAAGTCGACCCCGCGCCCGGTCAGCACCGCGGCCGGGAAGCCCTGCCGCACCACCTCGCCCTCAGCCGCCCGCTGCGCCGCCGCCCCGTGCCGCGCGCCCGCGAACGGGATCAGCCAGAACGTCACCGCCAGCAGCGCCTGCACGACCGCCACCACCGCCAAAGCCGCCACAACAACCCCCAAGCCCGAACTTGCACATTGTTCAAGTCAGACCATAGCGGCACGCTTGAACAATGTGCAAGTGCCGCTACCGCACGCGCTCACCCACGCCGGATCTTCCTCTTGGGTCCGTGGTCGGCGTGGAGCGGCCGCGGTGCTGGGTAGGGTCACACGGTGGAGTTCTTGGAACTGACCAGTGACCACACCGTTCAGCGTCCCTCGATCGACCTGGACGACCTCACCCCCGAGCCCGCCGGGTTCCGCGGGGAGGTTACCTTTCGGTTCGCCCACCTCCACGGCGGTGACCAGAGCAACGTCACCGGCGAAGGCTCGCTGACTCGTACCGTGGTCGAGGAGGTCAGCCTCAACGGCGCGCATCTGGCCCCGCTGGAGATGACCGATGTCCGCTGCCGCGGTCTCGATCTGTCCAACGGGACCCTGGGCGAGGTGACCGCGCAACGGGTGGAGTGGCGGCAGTGCCAGGCCATCGGCCTGAGCCTCCATGTGAGCCAGGCTGCCAACCTGCTCATCGACGACTGCCGCCTGGACCTCTCGACAATCACGGTCGATCGGGTGAAGGGCATCGTCGTCTTCCGCGGGTGCTCGCTGCGCGAGGCCACGATCACCGGCGACCTGTCCAATGTCGTCTTCCTGGGCTGTGACCTGACCGCGGCCGAGTTCGCCGCCTCCAGGGCTGAGGGGGCCGACCTGCGCACCTCCCGCCTGGACCGCGCCCACGGGCTGGCCACGCTCCGGGGAGCGATCATCAGCAGCGAGCAGGCGGCCTCGGTCGCCGAGCAGTTGGCGACCGAGGCCGGGTTGACGGTGCGCGGCTCTTAGCGCTTGCGCTTGTCCCAGTTGTCCCAGGCGGGTGCGTTGTTGAACGGGCTCCCGCCCTTCTTTCCCCAGTCGTCCCAGGTGGGGCGATTGTCGAACTTGCTGTCCGGGGATTGTGCCAGCGGTTCGGAGAGGGCCAGCAGACCGCCCGCGTTCGCTAACAGCTGATCAGCCAGGGACGCGATGTCGTTGTGCTGCAAGGAGTACTCCTTCCACGAGGGCCATCTTGGTGTTGCGGCAGTAGTCGGTCTCCCCGCCGTCGAGTCGGCCGTGCTCGAAGAACCGGTTCGCCGGGTGGGCGCCGCCGCAGAACTGGAAGTAGCGGCAGGCGGCGCGGCACCCTTGCACCCCGGTGACGAACTCCTGCACCCACCTCGCCCCCGGTCCAGCCTCGATCAGCTGGTCCAGCTCGGTGTGCAGGAGGCTGCCGCAGGCGAAGTTGCCGAGCCGGTCATCCCGGAAGCCGGCCAGCTCGGGCGAGATCAGGGTGACCTCGCCATTCCAGGCGACGGTGGGCAGGACATCGATGCCAGAAGGTTCCGACGGCATGCCGCCGGTGAGCAGGTTCCGGGCGAACCCCAGCGCTCGTTGTGCCTCCCGCAGCTGGACCCGGGGATCGGCCCGCCAGGCGGCGATCAGGGCGGCCCAGAACTCAGCCACCTGCATCGCCTGGGGAGCCGTGCGGCGGGAGTTGACGCCCTCGCGTTCTTCGATGTTCACGCCGAGCCAGGCCACGCCCAGGTCGGCGATGAACTCATAGAGGGCTTGCGCGCGCTCCGGGGTGGGGTCGGGCACCACGGCGATCACGGACACGCTGAACCCGCGTTCGACGAGTAGCCGAATGCCGCGGACGGCATGGTCGAAGCTCTCCCGGCCGTTGAGGAACGTCCGGTTCCGGTTGTCCGTGGCCGGGCCGTCGATGCTGACGCCAACCCGCATCTGGCGGGACTCGAAGAAGTCGCACCAGGCGGAGTCGATCAGCGTGGCGTTGGTCTGCACGGTGTGGGTGACGTTGAGACCGGCGAAGGTGTCGGCCAACGTTCGGAGATGGGCCCGGCCGGCGGCCAGTGGTTCCCCGCCGTGCCAGCAGATGTCCACCGGGCCGCGGTCGGCCCAGTCGGCCACCGCACGGGCCACGGCCTGCGCCACGACGGGAAGCATCCGCAGGGACTTGGCTCGGTCGGGTAGATAGCAGTACTGGCAGTCCATGTTGCACAGCGTCGTCGGCTGCATGATCACGCTGGTGGGCTTGAGAAAGGGAACGGCGGTGGTGGTCTCCATCGTGTCCTCTCACGTTCAGTGCGTGGACCGGTCTGCTGTGCGTGCTGCGGGCCGGCGGGGAGCAGTGCTGCTTACTTCCGGTCCCCGCGCAGCTGGGCCAGGCGCTCGTTGACCAGGACCTCCAGCTCCGCCGGGGAGCGGCGCTCGTACAGGTGCTGAAGGTGCGACTTCCTCGGCGTGGGCCGCTTGGGCCGTGGCGGCGACGTGGTGCCCAGCGACAGATCAGCCTCGGTGCCGTGCTGGCGGCACGTCCAGGTGATCGGCGGTTCGGCTTCCGCGGCGAGGGGCACACGGATCGTGTGGCCGGTGTCCCCTTCGCCGCCCGGGGGCACAAGTACGGCACCTCGCGCCGCGCCACGAGGTCCTGGTCACGGTCGGGTTCGTAGCTGACCGCGATGCCCCGGTCACCTCGGAGGCGCATCGGGACTGCCCGCCTGGTGCCGCCTGCCGGAAGAGGTAGCGCCGTACTTGTGAAGCTGCGTGGATCTCCGCAGCCACGTAGGCGGTTGCGACGGAATCGACCAGCCGAATCAGTGTAGGCGGGGGTGTCGTGGAGGAAGGTGTGCCAACCCAGGTCGACCATCGGGGACGGGCGGAGGACAAGCCGAGGTTGCGGGAACAGGTGATGAGGAAGGCGATGGTCTGGCCCAGGATCCGCTCGGACAGGGCCTGGTCGAGGTGGTGGTCGCGCCTGACCAAGGTGACCAGGCGGTCCCACTGTGCGGCGGGGAGGTAGTCGTGGGCGTCACGGACGGCGGTGGGCGTGATCGGCATCGTCAAGGTGTCCCTTCTTCCTGGTGATCCTGCCGGTGGTCAGGCCTCCGGACGGGCTGGTAATCACCGGCGCAACGCTCGGCGCGCGGTCAGCCGGGAGTCCGCCGGCACGGCCCTCGATGGGACCTCGCCCTGGCCGAGGGCTTGGCTGTTCAGGCCCTCGGACCCTGGGCGGTGGTGTCGCAGCCGGGGCTGCCGTACCGCGAGGTCGGCAGACGGTGGCATCCGTCATGAAACAGTTGGCAGGGGCCGTAATAGCTGTGTCGCAGTTCAAGGGACAGTCAGCCGCCAGGTGCTTGGCACGCCAGTTCCCCTCTTCTAGGTGCGGCCGCGGGGGCGGTGGGTTAGCCGCGTTGGTCGTAGGCGATCAGGTCGCGCGCCAGCTCCTCGGTCAGGCTTCGCGCGCGGGCCCGGTCTGCCGGGATGGTCGCGGTGGTTCCGCTTGCCGCAGCTGGTTTCCGGTACTCGTGGATCCGGTAGTGCACCAGCCACACCCAGCTCCCGGAGTGCGGGATCTGGATCCTCATGTCCACCACGGCGCGGCCATCGGCCAGCGGGATCGTCTGCACGGCCACCTTCCGCCCGGCGATTTCGATCTCCTCGACTGCCGCACCGGGGTCATCAGAACTGGGGCAGGTCCAGCACGAGCCTCCCTTCGCGCGTTCCTCGGGACTGATGTTCCACGGGCCGCGGTGGAGCCTGACCCCCAGCCGAGGGTTGGCTGGATGGGTATCCGCCCAGATCTCGCACTGGCTGGTCTTGGTCGCCCGCAAGTAGCGCGGTTCGGCGATCCTGCCGTCGGTCATCATCTGCGCCAGGCGCTCCGGGACAAGCGCATCGCAGGAATACACCGCCCCCCACTGCGCACCGTAGGCATTGTCCTTGGTGGCGTAGGGCAGGATCGCCGAGAACGGACGTGGCTCCGGCTGCGCCCACGGGCGGCACAGCGTCGGAGAGGCGCGGGGATGCTCGCAGGCCTGATCGTCAGGCTTGCCAATCAAACTCGGTGCCGTGACCTGGCGGGCCTCGGAGGGCTTAAGGTGCTCGGTCGGTTCCGACGGCGGCGGGCCGTCCAGACCAGTGCAACCACCAGCGAGCAGCAAGACGGCGACGACGGCGGCAACCCGTCGAGAGGGCCTGGCTCGTAGGTGAGAGGGTTGGGACGTCATGGCAATTGTCCTTGACTAGTAGTGGATTCGGTGTTCACAGCGGCACTTGTGGCGTTGTGCTTACAGGTCCAGTGGTAGGCGGCGAGTCAGCCAGAAGGAGCCGCGATCCGTTGCGGTGTAGGCAGATGTCCGGCGTGCCCGCGACGAGGTGAAGGGCGGTTGCCCACTACGAGTCCACGAAGGTGGCTCTGTTGAGCCGAATAACCTTCGGCGTCGGCTCACGGGGAGGGCGGTGGCCGGATCGGCGCTAGCCGATCAGGCCGTGGAGGTTGTCGCTGTCCAGGTGAGGGCGGCGATCGCGGGCAGGTCGTCCAGGGCCAGGATCTGGGGTGTGGTCGCCCACGGGGCGAGCATGGCCTGGAGCGCATCGGGGCTGATCGGCCGCACGGGCGTTCCCTCCTCGGCGTGGTAGTCCAGGTAGGCCAGCAAGGGGTGGTTGGTGCTGATGTCGCTGAGCACCGTGACGGCAAGCGCGCTGCCGGGCGTGGCCGCCGCGCGGTAGTCGGCCAGGGCTTGGCGGAGGCGGTGGTGATCGGTGACGCTGTGCAGGCTGTCGATTGCCAGGATTCCCAGTGGTTGGTTCAGGTCCAGAAGCGGCCCGGCAGAGGTCCGGGCGTGGAGTACCTCGTCGGTGTCGGTGAGGTCGGCGTGCACCACGTGCATGCCTGGTCGGGCCAAGTGCAGGGCCTGTGCTGCGGTGGAAGGATGGTTTTCCACCATCACGACCGTGGCTGTCGGCGCCCGGTCGCTGATGGTGCAGGCCGGGGAGGGCACCGCCGGCATTCCCGCACCAAGGTCGAGGAACTGCTTGATGCCGCAGGCGAGCATCTCCTCAACGGCAGCGGTGGCGAACCGCAGCTGCGCTCGGGCGAGCTCATCGGCGCATGGTAGAGCTTCCAGCAGCGATGTGGCCTCAGCCCGGTCCAGCGGGCAGTGCAGGGCGCCGCCGACGAGGAAGGTGTGAACGCGCGCTGGAGAGGGATAGATGTCCTGGGTGCCTTGCCAGGCGGGCGCATTCGCTCTGTCACCGGTCATTTTCTGGCTCCTTCAACGGGTTCTGGTGGCGGTGGGGCTCTGGTTGGGAGGTTTAGGCAACTGCGCTTGGGGCGGTAGGTACGCAAACGAGTTGGCGAGTTGGCAAGGGATGCGCTGGGGTTGTTGGCAGCACTGCTCGGCGAGCAGTACGCCAGGGCCTGACTGTCCACAACAGACAGTCGGTCGTTCCGAGGACAGGCGCGCGTACTCCGTGTCCGATGGGTCGGGCCGCGATCATCACGGGAACCCGCTACCAGACTCGGGTTCCGTGCAGCCTCGCTCGCACCTCGGGCATCGCCAACAAGGCCCCGACGGAAGTCCCCAACCGCCTCGCCGAGCCACCTCCCTGCCGCTGGGCTGCGGCATGCCGTCAGCGGCGAACGGGCTCCTGCGCGCCACGTCGACCAGGGCGGCCAGATCCGTGATGACCTCGCTCAGGGCACCGGCGTGCCGGGTGATCCGGTCGACCGCGGGCCGGTACCCCCGGCCCGACGAGGGTGTAGGTCTCGGTCCTCTCAGCCTTCTCGGGCAGCGTGCAGTTTGGCCAGCTGCTCGTCGAGCAGGCCCTCTAGCTCACTGATCGACCGGCGTTCGCGGAGCATGATCCATGCCGTGCGCGGTGCTTTACCGCGCGATGCGGATTTCGCAGGGCCGTCTATCCTCGTGTCCGAGGATCCCGTCTTTGGTGTGACGCAACGGCTTTCGACTCCGTGCTTGCGACATTCCCACAACGGCGGGACATCGGCGGTCTTGGCGAACCGCACCGTGAAGTGGTGTTCCCGGGGACAGAGGTAGGAGATCTGCTGGGCGTCACACCCGGCCTCGGGCTCCTTCTCGAAACTGGTGTGGCCGCTCAGCCGCCGGCCTCGCAACGGCAACACCTGAAGTCCGCCTGCGCTCATGCCCGTGCCTTCGGCGGGCTCGGCAGGTGGCCGTCGCGACGACTGCCGTTCATCGAGCTGGGTGTGGTGGGCTCGGCCTGGCCTGAGCCGCTGCGCGGGAGGATCCTGGCCGCTGGGCGCGGGAACAGCTCGGTGGACGAGATGGGGGAACGGGCACACGCGCTGTTGATCAATGGGTTCATGATCTTCTCCATTCATCTGGGTCACGGTGGTGTGGTCAGGTTCGAGCGGCTGGCGCGCTTGCGGTCGGTGAGGTGCGAGTGCCGATAACTTGGTGACTGGCCACAACGGTCGCCCGCAGTACATGCAGGGCCAGTACTTCTCGCCGGTGGCCGGATCGTGGCAGGGCAGGTCGGCCGGATGGCACCAGTCGCCGATGACCGGACACTTCCCGGCTGTCCCGCGTAGGCTGTCCAAGGGCGTCATGGGAGTTCGGCCGACGGTGAGGCAACGGTGTCAGGAGTGGCGGGCCTGTCGTTCCTAGGTGCCCGCCGAGTGACGGCGTTTGCTTCCCTGAGCAGCCTGCGCACCGTCTCGGGGGACCTGCCGAGCTTCGTGGCGATTCGGCGGATGTCGTGTCCGGCGGCGAGTAGCTGTTTGCAGGTTTCCGCGGCCCTTGCACGGTAATCGCCTTTCAGTGGTGGGTGGGTATATGCGCTCAGCACTCGCACGCAGTGGCCGATGGTCGACGGTGACCGGCCGAGGATGAAGGCGACCTCGGCGGTCGTGAAATGCCGTTCGCGACGCAGGTGCCATGCCGTGAGCGCGCAGCGCACCTGGTCCTCGCGGGAGAGCCGGACGGTGGGTGCTTTGGCGCTGAACACCGCGACGTCGATTGGCCGCCGAGTGCTTACGGCCAAGGTCGTCTCGTGCTGGGAGACCTGTCCCCAGCCTTCCAGCTCTTCCGCGCTGACGGCGCCGAGGTCGAACGGGTCAGGAAACTGCTCAAGGGCCTGAGCTATCTCCTCATCGCTCCACTGATTCAGGTCCTCCTTCAAGTACTGCCGGATGGAGCCTCGGGATAGACCGGTGACTCGGATGAGGTCGCCGACGTTCGTCGTATGACGCCTTCGCTGGAGCCAGGCGATGGCCGCGATCCGCTTTGGTCCGACGAACCAAGTCCAGCTCCGTCGCGGCGGTGCGGTGCGCTTCACCCTCAGCACCCGGTACACCGCCCGGGTACTCAGACCGAGCTTCTCTCCGATCTGACGGCCGGTGAGCCCTCGTTCGTCCCACAGGCGCTCAATCTCCGTGGTGTGCGACTCGGCTGCACGCAGATACTCGCTCCTCACCACGCCTCCAGCGGCTTGAGCACTTCCGCCAACTGCTCCCCGTCCTGCACGGGCGGCAGGGCCAGCGCGGCGTCGCGGAAGGTGACGGCCTGGCTCCGGTTGTTGCGCATCCCCCACAGCAGCGCCTGCGCGGTATGCACCTTGGCCAGCAATGCCGCGTAGCCGGGCTGTTCGAGCAGCGCCGCGGCGTGCTCCAGAACGGCGATGCCGCGGTCCAGGTGCCGCTGACTGGCGAAGAGCACCGCGGCCGAGAGCAACACCGGAGCCTTGTCGGCCGGGTCGTGGAGAAGTTGCTCAGCGGCGGTGAAAGCTGCCACCGCCTCCTCGTCCCGGCCAGCTGCGGCCAGAATGGTGCCCAGCGTCCACGTGTGCTGGCCCTGCGGGCGTTGTTTACCGACCTGGCGCGCGTGGTCGATCGCCAGGCATTGCAGGGCTTCGGCGACTAGCTGATCCGCGTGATGAGCGCCGGCAGCCCGAAGCGCCGCGTCCAGCAGCTTGCCCAACTTCCACAGCTTGTTGCCGGGAACCGACAGTTTGCGGGCGGCGTCGAGGTGTTTCTCCGCTTCGCGCGTGAGGGTGGCGCGGTCCTTGGCGGGGACGGTACGCAGGGCGCAGAGGGTGAGAACGCTCAGCAGGGCCAAGAGGTCGGCTTGGAGCAATCTGTACCGTGACGCCTTGCTCGGGGACAGCTTGCCGAGGGCTTCCCTGACGCAGTCAATCGCCATGTTCAGCACGGTCATGGCTTCGGGCACACCGCCGTGCTGCAAGCACAGCCGTCCAAACGCGCCCGCGCTCATCCAGGCCACGAACGGATCGCCGAGATCGGTGGCGGCCACCACGACCTGGCTGACCATAACGCGCTCGGCTTCCAGCCAGTCCGCGGCAGGGAGACCGTCGAAGCGGCAGTTCGGCTCCATCGCCACAGTCGGCCATTGCCCCTTTGGCAGCAGCTCCCGCAAGTTCTCGCGGTACTCCGCCGCGCATTGCCCGGCGACGGCAGCCTCGAAGGCGGCCTGGGTGATGCCGCGCCGGATCA
The DNA here is from genome assembly GCF_030064675.1 of Crossiella sp. CA-258035. Lineage (GTDB taxonomy): Bacteria > Actinomycetota > Actinomycetes > Mycobacteriales > Pseudonocardiaceae > Crossiella. Next base: position 809,736 of record NZ_CP116413.1, on the reverse strand, counting down.
CCGTCTCGCACTCCGCAACCCCGAAAGTGCTGTAGGCGAGCTGGTGCACCACCTGGGAAAAGGCCTCCGGGATGCGATAGCGCCCCCCAACGCTGTTAGTGATCAACTTTCGGTAGGCCAGTTCCTCCAGCAGGCGCCCTGCCTCGGCCACAGTGGACAGACCGAGAGCCGCCGCAGTGATCGACTTCGTCAGCGTGGTCAGCGGCAGAACCGAAAGCCTCTGGTATGCGGCGAAAATCTCGTTCGGCAACCAGGAACAGGCCACCGTGACCGCAGCCTCGATCACGGCTTCGCCCTCGGCCAAGGCGGCCTCCAGCGCAGCGGCTGTCGCGGCCAGGGTGGTCGATGGCTGCAAGGCGAGCCCGCTCGCAAGGATCTGCAGGGCGCTGGGGTTCCCCGCGCATCCGGCAGCGATGCGTCGGGCGTCGGATGCCTCGGCGTCCACGCGGTGCCCGCCCAAGACGTTGACCAACAACCCGACGGCCGAGTCGGAGTCCAGGGCGTCCAAGGCGATATCGATTTGCCCGGCTCGCAACGGCGGGATGGTCTCGCGGCTGGTGATGATGACCATGCTGTGGGGCGAGTCGGGCACCAAGTAGCCAAGATCGGCAGTGTCGACGACGTCGTCCAGCACGATCAGCAGCCTTCTGCCAGCGGTGAGCTGGCAGAACAGCGCATGTTTGGCGGCTAGGGTCCCAGCGGCGTCGATCTCGCTGACCGACACCCCCAGGGCACGCAGGAACTGATCAAGGGTGATGCTGGTTGTCACCTCTGGGGAGAGCGCGCCATGGTTCAGCGTGGCGTAGAGGCAGCTGTCAGCGAAGCGGGCGGTGGCTCGACCGTGCAGAGAGGCCCACCGATGGGAAAGGCCGGACTTGCCGATGCCGGCCGGGCCGGAGATCGCTACCACCATCGGCCCGGTCACGGTGACCACCTCAGCGGCCTTGTTCAGGCGGGCCAACTCGTCCGCGCGTCCGACCAGGGCTGAAAACGACCCGGATGGTGCCACTCGGGCTACTGCCGCGGGTGTCGGACACGACGGAGTGGGGTTGCTGGCGGCATCGAGCTGCCGCAGTCCCGCCAGGAGGGCCGCCGACGGCAGCCGGGCAGGCAACTCCAACGCCTCTCGCACCAGGCGCGCCGAAGGTGTCCCCGGCGCGACCAGTTCGAGCGCTCCAGCGCGCTCGAACTCCGCCTCGGCGCGCTGGCCGAGTTCGTAGTGGGCGGTCGACTTCACCGCCTTGGCCACCGCCAGGTACCGGGGATAGCCCAGGCCCTCCAACTGCCGGACAGCGCTTACCGCGTCCGGCAGTGCGAGATCGGCGCGCCCCTGCTGCAACGCCAGGCGGCACAAGGCGGTCCACACCCGCCCCACCCCGACCTCGTCCCCCGCGCCGGCCAGCAGATCCAGGGCGTCGAAGAGATGCTTCTGAGCGATCCGGTGATCACCCCGCCCGGAAACGATCTCGGCCAGCAGCATGGTGTGCAGCCCCTGCAGCCGTGTGTCTCGCAGTTCCTTGTCCAGGGAGATCGCATCGACCACGAACTGCTCGGCAGCCTCCAGATCATCGTCACACTTGGCGGTCAGGCTCGACACGCCAAATGCCAGTGCTTTCACGGCGCGCGCCTTTTCGATGGCCCCGACTTGTTCGATCGCGTAGCACGCCTTGGTGTTCTCCGTCTTGATCAGCTGAAGCGCGACGTCATCCGGTCCGGAATCGAGCAGTAGCGTTGACAGGCACAGACGCAACCGGCTTTCAGTCAGCCAGTTTCTTTCGTGATGGGCGATCTCCGTTGCCGTCCGGATGGTGTAGATCTCGACCGGACCGCTGTCGAAGTGGGACAGCAACTGCTCTCCCAGCGCCTCAGCCAGATTGAGCGCCAACTGGTGCCTTCCCCACTCCGCCGCGACCGAGACGGCCGTCGTCAGCACCGGACGCAACTGCTGCAGGGACTCCAGTGCGGTGGTCGAGGTGGCTGCGCGCTCGGCCACCGCCGATGCTGAGGGCGGCCGGGGTGCGGGACGCAAAGCGTTGTTGGCGGAGCGGGCCGCTTCCAGGACATCGGCCAGATTCCGAGTAGTCCAGCTAGGGCTGCGACTGATGTCGAGGTTGCTGATGGTGCGGCTCATAATGGTGCCCTCAGGATGGTGTGGTTTCGTTCAACAAGTTGCGCGCCGTGATGAGGCTTAGGCCCTCCTTGTCCGCGGCTCGGGCGCGGCGATTGTCATGCGCACCGACCGTGGTGTTCCTTCGGTAACCGGCTTTCAGTAGCAACTGGCACAGGAAGATGGTTTGGCGCCGGAACGGGATTCGCCACCCAATTGCCGTCTGGTCGGTGCGCGGTGGAGGAATCAGTTCGCAAGTAGAGCAATTCGTCAAGGCGAAGAGTGGGGTACCTTTCGATCTGCTCCCTGACCCGCGAACTCAGCGCCAGGATCGTGGGGCCAGCCTCCCAGCAAAGCACATAGCGGCCTTGTCGCCTGTCGAACTGCGCCACCACAGGGGTGCCTGTGGCCGCGCTCAGGACGGTCGCCAGCCCGCGGGAATGCCGTGCTCGCGTACTCATGCCCACCCCTCAACGAATCCGCACAGGACCGCCGCACCGGACATGACACCGATTGATGTCGTCGCCAGAACGAGAGCACCGGCTCTGGACGAGGTTCGGCGCGCCCGAGTGGGACGACGGCGAAGGAGCTCGAACACCGCCAGCAACACCACCGCGCCGAGCGCCCCGAGAAGAAGGTCGCCCACCAGCTCACCGACTGCAGCAACAGCCAGCACCGTGGGGCCAACTGCAGCCACAATCGTCGACACCAGTAGCAAGTCGACCCAGCTGTCCATGCAGGTCAATATGTAAGACAACAATGACTGCTTCGGATACAGAGGCCGGACACGGTCGTGTTTGCCGAGCTGATGCCGGTTCACCCTCGACCTCCTTGAGCGACCGATTCCAAGAGGGTCGTGTCATCCAACTCAGAGGTGGCTGCCCACTCGACCGCTACACCAATCGGCACCAAGAAGCGGAATCGCTCTCCACCGAGGTCTCGGGGTTGGTTGGCATTCCAGGAGTTCGGCAGGCACACCACAATGGACGCTCCGACCCTGGGCAGCGTCATCACGATCAGCCAGGGCTCCCGCACCAGCGCGAGCGAGGGCTCGACCGCACCGGGTAGTTGAACTCCCCAGCGCCATCCCTGGGCTTGGAGCACCGGCACGTAGAAGTCGACGAGGTCGGGGTCGGTGTTCCCGGGCCTTGCAGCCCGGAGGCACGCCGGGCAGGCTCGTCCGCAGAAGCTCGTCAGCAATCGGACCTCGTGAGGCAACCACGACACGAGAGGTTCCTTCTTGCACAGCAAGGCAAACGGCGATGGCTGCGCCTCGTAACCAGGCGTGCCGTCACGACGAACCAGGTGTACGTCGTTCCTAATGCCGGGATCTGGGCTGTGCAAGACCTGGACGAAGAACCAGGCGTCGAGGGTGCGCGTAGTCGTGTCACCGCGTTCCAAGTAGCCACCACGAGCTACGGAAAGAGGATTCGGTGCGAACAGGTCACCGTTGAGCTGGCACTGCTCGTTGGCGGACAAAGGATTCGCGTTGGTCATCACGTGCGCACCTCCCGGCCAGGTATGTCCACAATGGACAAACGATCTATTGGCAGCACCTGCTCAGCCGGGGCGCCGACCGCCGCCAAGAGCGAGGTCGAACGTCTTGGACTCTGGAGCGGGTCGCAGGTCGAGCGATCCGGCGGAGTGGTGCCTGCTCTCAAGAAAAGCCCAGGTTGGAGCTGCAATGAACCCGACAAGACCGTGATCTTGTGGGACAATAGTTCCCGGTTGAACGGGGAGAAAATGCGGGCGCGGTGTCCGCCGCTACCGTCCGGGTCCTCGGCAGACCGGAAGGAGGCCGCGATGGGCGAGCCGGTTCGCAGCGTGCGCCAGGCGCAACGTCAACTGTCCGCCGAACAGCGGGCGCTGCACAAGACCTGGGTGGAGATCGCTGAGCTGTTCCGCGAGCGCTACGGCGTCAACATGCGGGTGGCAATGCGGCTGGTGCACGGCTGGAGCCAACGGCAAGCCGCTGACGAGTGGAACGACCGCTGGCCGGACGATCCCAAGTCGGACAAGAACTTCTCGTACTGGGAGCAGTGGCCCGCGCCCACGGGACATGCACCATCGCTCGACGTGCTCGGCAGACTGGCCAAGCTGTACCAGTGCCGCCTCGCGGACCTGCTGATTGACTGCGCCGACTTCCGCCAGGCGGACCCGATCTACCGCAGTGGCCAGGAACTGATGGTCGCCAGTGATGAGGTCGCCCAACCCGCTGGGATGACCGCCTTGGTGGAGAGGGTGGAGACCAGCAGCGTCCAGCAACTCGCGGAGATGGTGACGAACTGGGTGCACGCCGACGATGGACGTGTGATCAGCCGCCGGAACCTGTTGCTGAAGGTGAGTGCCGGGCTGACGCTCGCTGCATCCGGCTCGGCCCTGGCCGACACCGCATCAGCAGACGCGCAACCGTCCGCGTCCGCGCCGACGACCGCCCAACCGCTGACCGGCATCTGGCACAGCCGTTACATCTACCCGAGCACCGGCCGTGGGTCGGATTTCGTGGGCGAGCACTACGTGGTCCTGCGGCAGCACGGTGCGCGGCTGGTGGCGCAGGGCTTGCCGCATTCCGCCGGATCGGAGCTCCGGCTCGAACTCAACCTAGATGCCGCCGTGGCGACCGGCACCTGGCGCGAGCGAACCTCGTTGACGGGGTACTACCGCGGGGCGGTCTACCACGGCACGCTCCAGATGGTGGTGGACCAGCCCCGGCGCCGGATGCGGGGCATGTGGCTGGGGTTCGGCCGGGACTTCACCATCAACAGCGGCCAGTGGGAACTGGACTGGTGCCAGGACGACATTTCCAAGGCAGCACAACGAATCTATGAGAACAAGGCGTAGTCGTCATCCCGAGATGACGGCTATGAGCCGAGTTCCGGGCTCGAACCGGCCACGGTCGATGAGAGCGAAGACGCCGTAGAGCATCTTCGCGACGTACACCCAGTCGAGCTGGATGCCGTGGCGGGCCTGGAAGTCGGCGATGAAGTCATCCAGCTCGGGTTTGCGTTTGGCGAAACCACCGAAGTGGAACTCGGTCTCGATGTGCCAGTTGCCACTGGCCGCGCCGAAGGCGTCGCGTTGCAGCTGGTCCACCTCGGCGTTGAGGAAGTCGCCGCCCTTGAGGGCCGCGAAGCCGATGGCGCACTGTTCCTTCCGCAGGCCGTGGGCGATTCCGGCCAGGGTGCCGCCGGTGCCAACCGCACAGCAGATGACGTCGAAGGGGACGGTGATCTCGGTTGGCAACTCGGCGCAGCCCTTCAGTGCCAAGGCGTTGCTGCCGCCCTCTGGCAGGTAGTAGAAGTCGCCGAACTCCTCGTGCAGGCGCTGGAGAACCTTTGGCTCGGTCTTGCTGCGGTAGGTCTGGCGGTCAAGGTAGCTGAGGGTCATGCCTCGGCTTACGGCGAGCGCCAGATTGTCGTTGAGCGGCAGGTGTTCCTCACCGCGGATCACGCCGACGGTCGCGAACCCGAAGTGCCTACCCGCGGAGGCGGTCGCGGGGACGTGGTTGGAGTAGGCCCCGCCGAAAGTGAGCAGCTGTGTGAAGCCCTGTTCCTTTGCGGCGGTGATGTTGTGCTGCAGCTTGCGCCACTTGTTGCCGCGGAGTTCGGGATGGATGAGGTCATCGCGCTTGAGGTACACCGCAACTCCACGACGTTGGGCACGCTCATCAGTTAGTTCGACGAGGGGCGACGGCAGGCGGAGGTCCGGCAACGGCATGGGCACAATCTAGATGCCGGCTGGCTGTTCGGCGGGGCGGAGAGGACCGGCGTGCAGGATCGGTGACGGGTGGGTCGGCCGGGGCAAGGTGCACCGGGTCCCAACAGTGCGCCGAACAACACCCAAGGCGACAGGAGTGGGCTCGGGGACGCCATGAGGGTGCACACGTCGAACTGTGCCGCAGCGACTGCGACACGCCCGGTCGTGGTCCAGTTGATCCGGTTCAGCAGCGTTTGGCGAGGACCGGCGAGCCTGCCTGGGCACGGGGACGATGCTGGTGCAGCGGAGATCGGCTGTGGCAACGTCGCTCTGGATGGCCAGGACGCCCACGCTGCTGGATACGGGGAAGCCCGATCTCGGCGACGCGGGCATCACCACCATGGCCGACATCGTGCGCCTGGAAGTCGTCCGGGTCGACATGAGCGGACCCGACGTCCGCGTCATCGCCTGTCCAGAGCGCTGAGCGCGGCGTTCACCCGGCCGGGTGGCGCCGCGATTTTCGAGTGAGGCAACGGGGAAGTCGCGACTACCCTCGACGGCCATGGGCCTGTCCCTCCCCCTGATGGGCCCACTAGGGGAACGCTGGTCCGCCTCATCCCCCCTGGTGGACCAGCGTCCCCGCCAGGAACGAGCGTCCAGATCAGCTCGGCGTCGGTTCCAGGACGCGGAGTTCCTCGTTGCTGAACGGCGGCGTGTTCAGGCCGTCCTTGTGCGGGGTCCGGAGCGCTTTGAGCAGGATGCTGGGTCGCAGCAGGTTGGTCGCCGGCGCGGACAAGGTGAACACGTCGATTTGCGCCTCGGCGATCGTGGGGTTGTTCATGGCCTTGCGGCCGAGCCAGTCCTGGAACGCGTACTGGAGCCGGGCGGCTCGACCGGGACGCGGGCAGTCGGTCTGCGGGAAGCGGAGGTCCTGGGTGGTGGCCATCGTCCAAGCGTCGTCAGCCGCAGCGGCGATCGACTGCTGGATCTGCTGGGTGCCGTCGGCACCGTGCTGGGCCAGTCCGTCGCGGAGGGCGATGGCGGCGCGGGCGGCGACGGTGAGGCCGTGCCCGTAGACCGGGTTGAAGGTGGCGTAGGCATCGCCCAAGACGACCAGGCCGCGTGGCCACTGCGGCAGGCGCTCGAAGTAGCGGCGCCGGTTCGCGTGCGCACGGAAGCCGAAGGCCGGACCGAGGGGTTCGGCCGCGGCGATCAGCTTGGCGATGGTGGGGTCCGGCAGACTGGCGGCGAAAGCGCGCTGGCCTTCCTCGTCCAGGGTGGGCTGGGAGCCGGGGGCGCCGGAGAGGGTGACGGTCCACTGCCCGTCCTCGATCGGGATGAGCACGCCGGAGCGGCGGGATCGAGTGGTCAGCGCCGGGTTGGCCTGGATGTTGACCGCCGGGAAGTCCTGCGTGGCCTCGTCAGGGGCGCGGAAGATCCTGGTGGTGTAGAAGATGCCGGGATCCACGGTCACTTGGTGTACCGGGGGAAGGCCGAGTTCGGTCAGCCAGTCGAGGGCCTGGGAGCTGCGGCCGGTCGTGTCGACCACGAAGTCCGCGGACAGCTCGATGACCTCACCGGTGGCGCGGTCCCGGCACCGGGCGCCGGTGACCGCGGTCGAGCTGCCGGTCAGGCCGAGGACGTCGGTGGCCTCGATGAAGCGGAGCTGGTCGCCGTGGGGCAGCCGGGATCGGATGGTCCATTCGAGCAAGCGCCTGCTGCTGCCGATGATGTACTGGGTGCCGGGACGGCGGTGAAACCAGCCGTAGGGGGTCAGGGCCAGGTAGCGGTCGGGCAGGCCGATCCGCTGTGCGCCCTTGGCAAGCAGCGAGTCGATCAGGCCGGGCATGAGGTCATCCAGAGCGCGCGCGCCACCGGAGACCAGGGCGTGGGTGTGGCGTGCGTGCGGGGTGCCTTTGCGGTCGGTGGGTTCATCGGCGAAGCGGTCGCGGTCGACGACGGTGACGGTGTCGGCGACCGGGGAGAGCACGTACGCGGCGAGGGTTCCGGCGAAGCCGCCGCCGAGCACGAGGGCGTTGCGGATCCGAGGTGTCGGCATTGCGGTCCCTTCGAGGTGGGTCAGCGGGGCGTGGCCGCTGCGTGATCCGAGGTGCTCGCCACCGGGGCGGTGCTGGCCGCGGCCAGGTTGTTCAGGCCGGGGTCGCGGAAGGCCGCTGCGATGCTGGTCAGGCGGGCGCGTTCGGCCGCGAACGCGTGGTGGGCCTGCTCCGCCGCGCCGTGTTCCGGCACGGTCGTGACATCGGCGCTGCGTTCGCCGCGTTCGTAGGCGGCCAGGGCAGCCTTGATCTCGGCTGCTTCCTGGTAGGCCTGTGCTTGGGCGTCGGTGAGGTCGGCCTCGCGAATGCGATCGGCGATGGCAGCGGCAGCCCGGGCCGAGCGGTAGGGCTCCAGCAGTTGCAGCCAGTCGTTGATCTCGATCACGCGCCAGAACAGGCGGCTGCTGGCCTGGAACCGGCTGCCGAGGTGGTGCTGCTGGTGGACCAGCTCGGGGTCGACTGGCTGGAGCGCCCGCCACAACGGAAGCAGCCGCCGGTGGTCGCGCACCGCGTCGGGGTAGTCGGCGAACTTCTGCACGGAGATGGGCAGCTTCGGTCCCCACACCGGGATGGACATGCCCATGATCACCAGTGGCGCGGACAGGATGTTCAAGGAGGGGCCGACATGGGTGCTGAGCAGGCTCAGGTCCTGGTCGAACCAGGTGGCGATGATCGCGATGAAGGTCACCGTGCCGTAGGCCACGCCGAACAGGATGCCCACCGCGGTGATGCGCAGCCCGCGGCGCAACCACGCTCGCCCGGCGGTGGTCGGCTCGGCCGTCCACCGCCAGCACATGTACGCGATGTTGGCCATGCCGACGGTGTAGGCCAGGAAGTGCAGCGCCATCTGCTCACCGAAGAACGGCGCGGCCGGATAGGTGACGAGGAACTCCAGGTGCAGGTCGGCCGGCGGGCCGCCGAGCACGAACAACACCACCTGGGTCACCGCGATGGCGCCGTAGATCGAGAGGATCCAGCGGGCGCTGCGCCAGGCCCGCGCGGGGGAGTACCGCCAGTACAGCAACATGACCTGGCCGGAGCCGACCCAGCCCATGGTGACCACGCCCATGACGATGACCGACAGGCTGGGAATCCCGGTGAGCTTGTTGAGGTTCACGCCAATCAGGGGCACCGCGACCAGGAAGCCAATGGCGACGCAGATACCCGAGGTACACAGCGGAAGAATCGCCGGGCGCTGCGCCGCCGGGGCCGCTCGCCACGACCGGTACTTGTGCGCGACCAGCGCCAAAGTGCCTATGGCGCAAAGGAAGTAGAAGATATAGAAGATCATCTTAGCTCCGGTTCGCGGCGAACCCGAGCGAGTACCAGACCCGGGTGGCGGCGTCGTCGTCGGCGACCTGGAACGGGTCGACCTGCTGTTGCCCGGCCACGGCGAGGAGGTCCTGCATCAACGCGCCGGCGACCTGTTCGGCTTCCTGTTCGTCCGCGGCGGTCAACGTGGTCCGGCGGGCGAGCATCCTGAGCAGGCCCGGGGAGAGGTCGGGGGTGAACAGCGTGCTGCCCTCCTCCTCCGTGATCCGTCCCGGCTCATGGCCGCAGATCATGTGGGCCAGCTCGTGCAGCAGGATGAGCAGCCGGTGCGGCCAGCTCCGGGCGGTGGTGACGAAGATGAAGTTGCTGCCAGCGGTGTCCTGGGCCCAGTAGCCGCTGAGCCCGCGCGCGCTCAGGTCGTCGAAGTACAGGTGGATGGGCTGACGAAGCCGGTTGCCCACGACATCGCACAGCCGAAGGCAGACCGAGGCTGTGCTCGCCGAACGGTCGAGGTTCAGCTCCCGGATCAGTTCCCGGCGAAGGTCTTTCAGCTGTTTACGGTTCATGGTCCCGCCTTGTGGAGCGTCTCCTGGTTCACGTCACACCGCCATGTGCCGTGCCGCCAGATGGTTGTCCGTCAGGTGTCTCCGGAGCCCGCGCGGAACGGGTCAGGGCTTCTTCTACCGCGTCAGCGGCCTCGGGTTTGAGCGCCTTGACCAGCGTCCGCACGAGCGAGTCGCGAACCTCTTCGGTAAGTTCGGGCGCGCGAGTGACGACCTTCTCGATGCCCAGCTCGGCCATGGTGCGGTGGAACCTCAGCTGGCTGTCCATCTGCTCGGCCAGCTCCTCGTCGAGGAAGTAGGCCGGCGGAGAGTGGAAAACCTCGGCAAGCATGATCACGTGCCGCAGGCGGGGGTTGGTGTTCTTGCCGCTGCGCAGATCGATGATCGTGCTCGGGGAGATCGTCCAGTTGGTGTCGCCCCGTTCCTTGCCCCGCTCACGGACCGCCGCGACTGCCGCGTCCAGGGTGAGTTCGTTCTTCTCCGGGTGACGGGCCAAGTCGAAAAGGGTGTTCAGCTTCTCGCGGAAGGACCGTTGCGACAAGCTCCGCGGTGCCCGATCGCGCCGCCCGCCGACGAAGTAGGCCGGGTGGACGTTGAGGAACTCCGCCAGCGCCTCAACCGTGGCCAGCGTCGGCTCGCGGGTTCCCCGACGTAGCTGGGCGATATAGCTGTGGCTGACCCCGATCGCCTGGGCCAACTTGACGTTGGACATCGGCTGACCATCGGTGTTAGCGCAGAGCTGTTGCAGGACAGCCGGGAACGAGCGAATACCGTTCTCGACCACGACGTCACCTCCCGAGCCGTCGCCCCCTGGCCCACCTCACATCAAACGCTTGTACTTCTTCGGGGGCGATACCCCGATCGGGTCTACTTGAGTACAAGCTCTCCAGACTGTGCCTATGCTGCCAGTCTCGACATCTGCGCAGATATGAAGATCATTTACTCAGATGAGTTTCGGGAGTGATAGCGGTGCGTGCTACACGAGCGGCAACGGCAGCCGGTTGGGATGTTTCTGCGGCCGAAGCTGGTGACGATCGCGCTGGAGATCGAACTCCACTTCCCCGGAGCACTCAGGAACAGCCCGACTCGGCGACACCGGGAAATGGATCGCACTGCGACAGGTGCGGGCAGCCCGTGAACGCGCCCCGTCTCGACCACCTGACCCGCCTTCCTGACCGGTGGGGCTGGGAGGAAGCGGCGCCGCGACTCCTCCGAGAGACGGCCACACGCGGTGGCGCGCTCGTCCTCCTGATGCTCGACATCGACGAGTTCAAGACGATCAATGACACCCACGGTCACCTCGCCGGCGACGTCGTGCTGCGGATGGTTGCGGACTGCCTGCGAACGGTGATGCGACCGGGAGATCTACTTGTCCGTTACGGCGGTGACGAGTTCGTCGCGCTCTGCGTGGTGGCCGATGCGCACGAAGCGATCCAGGTCACCCGCAGAATCGCCCGTGCGGTGCGAGACACGGCCATCCTCGCGCCTGACGCGCGGGAGGACATCACGGTCGGCATCTCGGTCACGGCGGCCATCGGCGCGGCGGCGTTCCGACCAACGTCGGACGGGTGCGTTATCTCCATAGACGCGGCGCTTCGACACGCGGACGCCGCACTGCTTGAGGCGAAGGGAGCGGATCAGGATCGGGAGTGCGTGGTGTTCCTCGGCCCCTTGACGGGGGGTGGATTCGAGATCGTGTGACGGGCTCGGGTCGGCGGGGGCGGACTCGGGTGTGCGTTCGGGGAAGGGAAGCCGGGACTGGTAGCGCGGCGACTGGTTCCAGGCTTCAGGACGGGGAGAAACATGGTTTCCAACGACATCAACTGGGGCGAAGCACAGGAGGCGCTTCGCGTTACACACATGGAGTGGGCGGTGCAGGTGCTTGTAGCCCTGGATGAGGGCCCGAAAACGTGGACTGCCCTGCGCGCTCAGGTTCGCGACAGCGGCTTGAAATCTGGTAGAGCGCTTCACGACAAGGTGTACAACCGCACCCTGATGGCCATGGCGAAAGGAGGACTCATTACCCGCGAGGAGAAGTGTGGGTTTCCGCGTACGGTGACTTATCGGTCCACTGGCAAGGCGGCCGGCGTACTGCTCGCCTTGAGGTCGTACGACGACTGGTCCCAGAAACGCAAGGCGTAACGATACGAGCAAGGCATTCAGCAAGAACCGACTTCACCGATGATCACCTTTGTCACTTTCCACTCACCGTCGGTGTTGCGCACGACTGCGGAGGTCTTTCGCCGCCCAACAGGGCGGTCCTCAGCCGCGCCACCTCGCGCCTTGTACTTGCGCCACGAAGTCGTGTCGACGCAATCGACTATGTCGGCTTCGATGGGCACTTCCGGAATCCGAACGGCGGCCACCCTCGGCGACAGCCTCGGCTGCCCCAGGGTGACCAGGCCAGCCATCGAGTCGTCGTACATCATCCCGCGCAGCGCCGTCAGCGCCTGACCGGACGCATGGCTGGCCAACGCGTTGACCTGGTGATTACTGCTCGCTGCGGCGATAGTGAGCTGATGCCACATGCCTTGATAGGCATCCAGAGCGGCCCGAACCGCATCGGTGTCATCGACAGCAGCTGTCGAAGTCGGCATTCCGATGGACGTCTGCGTGCTGGACAACGGTTCGCTTGGCAGTGCACTGTCTCCTGCCGGTTGCTTCACCGCGCCGCAGCTGGACGCCACCATCACCGCGCCTGCGGCGATCGCTCCCCTGAAACAAAGCGAGTCGCGACGAGTTAGCCACATGATCTCTCCTCCATGAATTGGTCTTCTATCTGATACCAGCACGAGGGCACCGGACAGCAAGGTGTGTATGACCGGACACTTCTGCCCGTAAGAAAGGTCTTGTTCGACTGCGGTCCCCCTTTCGGGTATTTGCTCGATACGGGCACAAGTGTCCGGTCGTACGTACCTTGCGGTCCGTCGGTACCAGTCGACTAAACAGGAGGCGTACCCAACGAGGGTCACATGGCAGGAGGTTGATCACTCATGAAGACGCAACTTGTTTTCCCAGGAGCCATTGCCCTGACCAGTCTGTTGTCGGCGGTCGGTCTGACGGGACCGCCCGCGTCAGCCGAAGTGCGCCAGCCAACGTCAACGCAGGCTGTCGTGTGCGAGTACACGGCCCCGGCTGGGACTGGCGCATACGGTCATTCGCAGTACACCTTCTATGAATCTCACATTCGATACTTCCCCCGAGGCAGTGTCGTGTGGGCAGCCCCGACGGTCGTGGTCAACACCTCGAATCACTACGACTTCGCAGTACGTGAGCTGGCCGGATCAGGTGGCGGCTGGGCGTCTGCTGAGCGGCTCCGCAGGACGGGCGCCAAGTGCCACGAGCTGCGTTAACTACAAGACCCGAGGAGGCAGACCATGTCCGGTCATCAGGTCGCACCAGCCGTTCGCCACCGCGCAGGTGCCGCCGGAGCGGCGGCACTACTTGATCGAGGAGTACACCATGTCCGCTGCCGTGGTCTGCGGGCTCTTCGGGATGACCACGGGTCCGGTGCTGGTGGTCTGCCTGCTCCGACTTGGCGCGAAGCTGGATCCGCGGCTCGTGCAGCACCGCGGTGTGGTGATGATGCTCGCCGGGCTGGTGCTGCTGGCCTGCCTGGGTGCTCGCCGTGCGGGCGATCCAGCACTGCCGGCCTGGTGCTTGCTGGTGGCGCTGGGGCTGGTCCTAGCGGCCATCGACTGGGAATGTCGGCGCCTGCCGCATCCGCTCACCGCCGTGTTGGGGCTCGGCGGGTTGATCCTGCTGGCCGCGGCGTCGGCGTGGCTGGGCGAGTTCGGCGGGTTGTGGCGCGGTGTGGCCGCCGCGGCCGTGGTCGGAGTCGTGACGGTAGCCCTGCACGTGGTCCAGCCCGCCGGGTTCGGTGGCGGCGACGCGGTGTTGTTGCCGGTGCTGTCGCTCTTTCTGGGCTACTTGGGCTGGGAGCACCTGTCACGCGGGCTCGGGCTGTCGATCCTGCTGACGGGAGTGGTCGCGGTGGGGCTGTTGGTCGCGGGTCGTGCTCGGTGGGGGCAGGGCGCCGGGTTTCCGGCGGGGCCTCCGCTGATCGCCGGGACGCTGCTCGTCGTGATCTTCCACTGACTGCGGCTCGCTCGCCGCACCGAATGGAATGGAGCCGATCATGACCCGCAGCACCGGCACCCGCTGGCTGGCCTTTGGCCTGCTGGCCCCTGGCCTCCTGCTCGGCGGCGCCTGCACCCCGAAGAGCACCACCAGCTCCCCTGCACCGAGCCCTTCGACCACGACCCAGGCGGCCGCACCTACGAGCTCGGTGGCGGATGCCTCGGTGGCGGCGAAGGCGGTCTACGAGGAGTTCTGGCAACTGGCCAGCACGATCGACAAACGGCCGGAATCGGAGTGGCGGCCCAACCTCAGCAAGGTCGCGACGGATCCGCAACTGACCAGGAGCGTGCAGGGGTTGGGACTGTTGCGGGAGCAGTCGATCGCGCTCTACGGCACGCCCACAGCTCGGATCACCAGCGTGGATGTCGTCGGAAGCCGCGCCACCGTCCAGGACTGCCAGGACGGCAGCAAGGCCGGGCAAGCTGACGCCAAGACCGGGAAACCGAAAACCGTTGGGGTAGAGCGGAATCCGATCACTGCGACCTTGTTGCGCGACGGTGAAGGGCGTTGGCGGGTCTCGGATGTGGTGTTCGGGGGAGGTGCGTGCCGATGATGCCCCCTCGCGCGGTTGCCGTGTTCGCAGTGGTGCTCGCGTTCGCCGCAGCCCCGCCGGCCCGGGCCGGAGCGGACCGGGATAGCCCGATCACGGTGGTGCCCGGCGATCTGTTCGGCCACATCGGCGGCCCGACCGTCGACCTCGGCGCCACCGCACCCGGCCAACCGGGCCGCCCCGGCCGCGGCGCAAGCGCCTCCTACGGCCACAGCGGGCCAGCTCCCGTCTGCACCTACACCCAGGCCGCGCACAGCCCGTCGGAGATGTTCGGCAAGTACCGCGAGTGGCACGCCGGCTCGCTGGGCGGGGACGGCAAGGTCGCCTACACCCGCACCTGCAACGGGATGACCAGCGGCTGGGTCACCGGCCCCACCCCAGCACCCGGTGCCGCACCGGCGCCGATCCTGCCCAGCCCCGCTGAGCTGGCCGCGCGGGCCTACGAGCAGCTGGTGCTGCCGTTGCCGGTGCCGCGGTTGTCCCCGGACCTCCAGCTCGGTGACGGCCGCCGGGCCACGGTGGTCGGTGAGCACACCTGGTTGTGGACCGAGCCGGTGGTGTGGCGGCCGCTGGTGGAGCGGGTGCAGGCCGGGCCGGTGTGGGCCCAGGTCACCGCGAACCCCGCCACGCTGTCCTTCGACTCCGGCATGGGCCCCACCCGCTCCTGCACTGGCCCTGGCACCCCCTACACCCGCGCGGCGGGCCTGCACGCGGCCTCACCGGACTGCGACTTCGTCTACCCCCGATCCACGCACGGCCAGCCCGGCGGGCAGGTCCGTACTCGGTTCGCCATCAGCTGGTCGGTGAGCTGGACCGGCTCCACCGGCACCGCCCCCGCCGGGGGCCGGCTGCCCGACCTGGTTTCCCGCGCCGAGCTGCCGCTGGCCGTCGTGGAAGCACAGGCCCTGCGCCAGGCCCAGCCCATGCCTGCGTTGGTACGTAAGGAAAAGGGGTGAGCGGCATGGGACACCCCTTCCCCGCCGCGCCCGCCGCCGAGCGGGACGGTGTACACGTCCAGGCGCCCCGCTTGGGTGCTGGGGTGATGTTGCCGCGGCGGCGCCGCTGGTGGCTGGTGGCCGCCGCGGTGGTGCTGGCCGCTGCGGCCGGGTACGGCAACTACGAGCTGGTCGCCGCCCACGACGCCCGGGTCACCGTGCTGGTGCTGGCCCGCCCGGTGGACTGGGGTCAGCGGATCACCGAGGCCGACCTCGCCCTGGCCCGCACCGTGGAGGACCCGGCGGCCCGGATGATCCGCGCGGAGGAGCGCGCCAGCGTGCTCGGCAAGACCGCGGTGGCCGGGTTGCCCGCGGGCAGCGTCCTGGCCCCCCAACACCTCAGCGACACCCCGATCCCGGCCGCGGCCCAGCAGCTGCTCGGTCTGGCCTGCAAGCCCGGCCAGCTACCCGCCCGCGGCCTCCGGCCAGGCGAGCGAATCCAGGTCACGCCGGTCACCTCCAACCACAGCGGCACGGAGGGTGTTACCAGAGGGGGCACCTTCATCGCTCTGGTGGCGGGGATCGGGACGCCGGATTCCCAAGGCGGGATCACCGTCGATGTCCTGATCGCCACCAAGGACACCGCCGCGGCCACTGCGGCCGCGGCCGGTCCGGTGATCCTCACGCTGCTGGGCCCGGAGAAGTAGAGGAAGGAGGTCGACGGTGATGGCCATGATCGTGCTCGTGTCCGGCAAGTCCGCGCCCGGCGCCACAACCACTGTGGCCGCCCTCGCCCACGGCTGGCCGGCACCGCTGGTGCTGGCCGACTGCGACCCGCACGGCGGCGACCTCGCCACAGGTTGGCTGTCCACGTGGTGGCTCGGGGGCTGGCTGGGTCTGGGGGTCGGGGTGTTGTCCTTCGTCACCGCCACCCGCCACACCACCACCGTCACCGCGGATCAGCTCACCGGTCACCTGCAGGCAGTCCCTCCAGCCCCGCACGCTCGGTTGCTGGCCGGGCTGGCCGATCCGGGCCAGGCCTCCGCGGTCGGCGAGGCCGGATGGCGCCGCGTGGCCGCGGGGCTGAGCGCGCTGGCGGCTGTGCCGCGGGGTGGGGTGGATGTGCTGGCCGACTGCGGGCGGCTGAGCGATGGGGCGGAGGTGCCGTGGCCGGTGCTGGAGGCCGCCGACCTCGTCCTGCTCGCCGTGCGCCCCGTGCCCCGGCACATCCACGCCGCCCAACCCGCCCTGACCGCGCTGCGGCAACGCATTCCGGGTGAGCGGCTCGGGCTGGCGGTGTGCGGGACCAGCGCGCTGGGCGTGCGCCAGCTCCAGGGACTTTTCGGTGTTCCGGCGCGGGTGAGCTTGCCCGAGGACGCGGAGGCGGCGCGGGTGTTCAGCGATGGCGCCGCCCACCGCAAGATCGCCCGCACGCTGTTCGGGCGTGTCGCTGCCCGATCCGCCCAGCGTCTGCGGGCCACCACAACCACCGCCAGGTCCGCGCCCTCGACGCTGGCCGCAGTGAACGGAACCCCACGATGACCGCCAACCATCCCGGCCATGCCCCGCCGCTGCGGCGCGCTGGCCTCCACGCCGTCCCCACCGCCCCCCGACCGCCGCGCCAGGCAACAGGAACGAGCAGGCCGGACCCCGAGCTGGTGCGCCAGATCCGCCTCGCCGTCGCCGCGCACCAGGAAGAAGCTGACCGGCACAGTGCCCCCGGCCAAGGTGAGCCCCAAGCCCCCGCCGCCGAGCACGCCCACGTTCTGGGGTTGGTGCAGGAGGAGATCACCGCCTGGGTCGTGCGCCGGGCCCAGGCCGGGCACCCGCCGGTGTCGCCGGCCTTCGAGCGCGACCTCGCCCAGGCGGTGATGGCCTCGATGTCCGGGCTGGGCGCGTTGCTGCCGTTGCTGGAGCGCGAGGACGTGGAGAACATCCACATCCACGGCCACGACCAGGTGTGGCTGGAGCTGGCCGACGGCTCGATGCAGAGCTGGCCGTACGTGGTGGCCGACTCCGACGCCACCCTGACCGCCATGGTCGCCGACCTCGCCGCCCGCATGGGCCAAACCGCTCGGGAGTTCAGCCCCGCCACCCCCATGGTCTCCTTCCGCCTGCCCGCCGGGGGCCTGCTCGGCGCCCGGCTCTCCGCGGTGATCGCGGTCTCCGAGCGGCCACGCATCGCCATCCGCCGCCACCGCCTGCACGAGGCCGGACTGGATGACCTCATCCGCGGCGGAACCGTGGACTCCATCCTGACCGCCTTCCTACGTGCCGCGGTCCGCGCCGGGAAGAACATCCTGATCACCGGCGGCCCCTACACCGGCAAAACCACCTTCCTGCGCGCCCTGGCCCGGGAGATCCCCGCCCACGAGCACCTGGTCACCGTCGAAGACGACGCCGAACTCGGCCTGCACCTACTGGGCACCCACCTGGTGGTCACCCCTTTGGAGACGCGGCAGGCCAACGCCGAAGGCGTCGGCGAGATCACCCTGGACGACCTGCTCAAGCAAACCCTGCGCCACTCACCCAGCCGGGTCCTCGTCGGCGAGGTCCGCGCCGGAGAGGTCACCTCCCTACTGCGCGCACTGGGCAACGGCGCGGCCGGGGGCATGGCCACCCTGCACGCCGCCTCCACCACCGCGGTCCCCGACCGGATCGCCGCCCTCGGCCAGCTCGCCACCCCGCCGTTGCCGGTGGAGGCCGCCTACCGCTGGACCGCCTCGGCAGTACACCTGGTGGTGCAGCTGGCCAAGGCCGACCACCACGACCCGACCACCGGCCGCTCCAGCCGTCAGCGCTTCGTCACCGAGATCGCCGAAGTCGGTCCGATCGGCGACACCGGCCGCCCCGACCTCACCCGCATCTTCAGCCCCCGGCCGGTCGATGGCCGCGCGGTCCCGGACTTCCCACCCAGCCCGGCCCTGCTGGCCGACCTGCTCCGGCACGGCTTCAACCCCGCGCTGCTGCAACAGGTCGATGGGGACTGGCAGCCCGCGCTGCTGCGGCGGGACTTGCCATGACCGCGGCCTCGGTGCTGCTGGGCGCGGTCATGGTGACCGCGGTGCTGCTGGCCCTCGCCGGCTGGCACCGCACCGCCCCGCGACCGCCCCGAGACGGTCATCACCCCCACCGTCACGGGGCGGCGCGGGCGCGGCCACCACGCTGGAGCACGCTGCGCCCCCCGCTGCTGGCCTGCACCGCCGCCGGGCTGGTGTGGTGGGGCACCGGCTGGCCGGTCGCGGCTCTGGCGGCCGGGCTCGCCGCCACGCTGCTGCCGCGGGTGGTGGGGCAACCGGGCAACCGCCACCTGATCACCACTCTGGAAGCGGTGGCGGAGTGGACCCGCCGGTTGGCCGACCTGCTCGGCACCGGCGCCGGAGGCCTGGAAGCGGCGATCATTGCCAGCGCCCGCACCGCCCCCGCCGCGATCGCCGAGCACGTGCACGCCCTGGCGGCGTCCACCCGCGGAGGCGGGCTGGAGCCGGCGTTGTGGACCTTCGCCCGCGAACTCGACCACGCCGCCGCGCACCGGGTCGTGGCCTGCCTGATCCTGCGCCACCGCTCCGGCGGCCGGGGCCTGATCCCGATTCTGGACGAGCTGGCCCGCTCCCTGCGCCAGGACGTCGCCGCGCGCCGTCAGGTCGAAGCCGACCGCGCCAAAGTCCGCACCAGCGTCCGCGCTCTGCTGGCCATCATCACCGTGATGACCGTCGGTCTGTTGGCCGCCAGCGAGGACTACCTCGCGCCCTTCGACAGCGTCACCGGGCAGCTGTGGCTGGCCGTGGTGGCCGGGATGATCGGCCTGGCGTGCGCCTGGCTGGCCGCGCTCACCCGCCCCCGACCCGAGCCGGGATTCCTGCACCACACCCGAGCCCCGGGCACTGGGCGGGGGTGGCGGTCATGAACTCCACCGGCCTAGTTGTCGCGCTGGGCGTGTGCGCGGGACTGGCGCTGGCATCGCTGATCGCCGCAGTGGCACCGCCGGCGCAGGTGAACCTCGTCGTGGCCATGACCCGGGCCCAGGACCTCCTCGCCCAACCCGACACGACCGAGGCGCACTCGCAGCGCCAGCGGTGGTGGCCAGGGACGGTGCTGGCCGTGCTCGCCGAGCGATCGACGAACTCGACCAGCCGCTGGTGGGGCGCACCGGCAGTGGAGCTGGAGCTGTTGCAGCGCACCGTGACCCGCTACATCGCCGCCCGTCTGGGATGGGCGCTGGTGGCCGGTGTCACCGCCGTCCTGACCGGCACCGTCCTCGACGCCGATGTCCTCGCCGTCACGGTGCTGGCCGGTGCCAGCGCTGTCGGTGGGTCGCTGATCCCGGCCGCCCGGGTCCGGCAGGCGGCGGGAGCGGCCCGCGCGGAGTTCGCCCGCACCCTGGCCTCCTACCTCGAACTCGTCGCCCAGGAACGCGCCGCCGGAGCCGCCGCAACACCGGCCCTGGTGCAGGCCGCCTCGCTGGGCAGCGGCTGGGTGTTCACCCGCATCCGCGACATTCTCACCTCCGCCCGCCGCACCGGCACCCCAGTCTGGGACGCCCTGGCCCAGTGGGGACAACGGTTCCAGGTGCCGGCAATGGCTGAACTGGCTGACATCGTGGCCACCGCCGCCGACGGCGCCGCCGTCTACACCACCCTGACCGCCAAGGCCACCGCGCTGCGCCACGCCGCCCTGGCCACCGACCGGGAAAAAGCCAACCGCCGCTCCGAAACCCTCGTCGGCCCCCTGGCCTGCCTGCTGATCGCCTTCATGATCCTCATCATCTACCCGCTGTTCGCCCGCATCCTGGAAAGGACGTGAACCCCATGCCCCGCATCGCCAGAGCCCCCACCAGGTTGAGGAACCGGTGGGACCAGCTCGCGTTGCACATCCTGCTGTTCTCGATTGCCACCGACCCGCCCCGGACGCTCCCGCGCGGCAGACGGCACCGGGCTTGCCGCCGGGGTGGCGACGATGGTGTCGAGACCGTGGAGATCGCCATCGGCATCGCCCTGGCCGTCGGTGTCGCGCTGCTGGTCTGGGCCGCCTACAAGGTCTTCGTCCAGAAGTACCTCAACCAGCTCCCGTGACCGGTGATCCACAATGGACAACAGCACCCTCCACACAGGACACACCGGCACACACCGGCCGCGATGGGGTGATCGGGGTGCGGCGACCGTGCAGTTGGCGGTGCTGCTGCCGATGCTGTTCCTGCTGTTCGCCCTGGCCACCCAGCTCGGGATCCTCTGGTACGCCCGCAGCATCTGCCAGGCTGCCGCCCAGGCCGGGCTGCAGGCCACCCGCACGGTCACCGGCACCCCCGCCGACGGCCACACCGCCGCCAACGCGTTCCTGACCCGCGCCGGCACCGGGCTGCTCGCTCACACCGCGGTTAGCGCGAGTAGCAGCCCGACGGTGGTGTGGGTGGAGGTCTCGGCCACCGTGCCCCGCCTGCTGCCCGTCCCCGGGCTGGAGCTGCGCATCACCCGCAGCGTCACCGGCCCGAAGGAGCGCTTCACCACCCCCAGCGACACCCACCCTGCCGGGAGCCCGCGGTGAGCGGCCGTGTGCGCCGCTGGGGTGGTTCGGCTGGGTCGGTCAGCGTGGAGTTCGCCGCCGCCGCGGGCCCGGTCCTGCTGGCCACGATCGCGGTGATGATCGCGGCCGGGCGGATCGTGCTGGCCGACCATGTGGTCACCGACGCCGCCACCGCCGCGGCCCGCACCGCCTCCCTGGCCCGCACCGCCTCCCTGGCCCGCACCGCCACCCACGCCCACCACACAGCCACCACGACCGCACACCGCGTGCTCACCGAACAACAGCTGCACTGCCGCAGCATCACCATCACCATCGACACCTCCGGCTTCACCGCCCCGCCCGGCCTACCCGCCACCGTCTCGGCGACGGTGACCTGCGTGGCCGAGCTGTCCGACCTGGCCCTGCCGGGACTACCAGGCACCCGCATCCTCCGGGACACCTTCACCAGCCCCCTGGACCCGTTCCGGGGCCGGACATGACAGCCCCGGCCACGCGGCGGTTCGACGACCGCGGGGCGGTCAGCGCGATGACCGCGATCCTGCTCACCGCCCTGCTCCTCGTCTTCGCGCTCCTGGTCGACGGTGCCGGGCGGCTGCGGGCGTACTCGCGCGCGGATGCCATCGCCGGCGAAGCCGCCCGCGCGGCCCTGACCGCGGTCGACACCCGCAGCACCCCCATCCAGCTCGACACCGCCACCGCGCACACCACCGCCGGTTCCTACCTGACCCGCTCCGGCTGCCCCGGCACGATCGCAATCACCTCCAACCGCACCGTCCGCGTCCAAGTCCGTTGCACCGACAAGGCTCGGGTCGGCCTGTTCGGCTCCCACTACACCGTCACCGGCACCGCCACCGCCCAACTCGACACCGGCCCACGCAGCGGGGGCCGGTCATGACCAGCGCCCGCCCACCCCGCCGTGCGGGCGACCTCGTCCGCGCCGCCGGTGCCGTCGTGCTGGTGGCCGCGTTGGTGATCGGGCTCCCGGTGGGGCTGCTGAAGCTCGGCGCCGATCCGCGCCGCCTGATTCCCGAGCGGTGGCCCCGGCTCGACGAGCTCGGCCCTTGGCTGGAACGCACGTGGCATGCCGCCCGTTTCGCCTGGGCCGACGGCACCCTGCTCCCCGGTCTGCTCCTGGTCGTGCTCTGGGTGGCCTGGCTGTTCCTCCTCGGCCTGGTCCTGGCCGAAACCGTCGACCAGTTGCGCCACGGGATCCGCGCCGTACGTCCCGGGGTGGGGCCGCGGCGGTGGATCGCCGGGCTGATCGCCGCCATCCTCATCGCGCTGCTGCCCCAGTCCGCGCTCGCCCTGCCCGCCACCGGATCGACCACGGTCGCCACCGCCCTGCACGACCCCGACCGCGCCGAGACCGCGAAAGCCAACAGCGGCAAGGGCTTCACCGTGGAGAGCGGGTTGGCGCGTCGGCGAACGGTGGATGCGGCGGTGCGCCCGGAATGCCCCCGGATCACCGTCCGGCCCGGCGACACCATGACCAGCCTGGCCTCCATCCACCTGGGCGATCCCGGTCGTTACCGCGAGATCCACCGCCTCAACGCCGACCGCATCCCCCGCGCCGAGCTGCTCTACCCTGGCGACGTCCTTCTCCTCCCACCACCCGCACAGACCCAGCCGGGACCCGGGACGACCGCGGTCACGGTCAAGGCCGGGGAGACCGCATCCTCGATCGCACAACGGGAATACGGCCACCCCAGCGACTGGCGGCGGCTGTGGCAGGACAACCACCACCGCCCCCAACCCGACGGCCGATCCTGGACCGACCCCGACCAACTCCGCCCCGGCTGGAACCTGTGGATCACCGCGCCACCGCCACCGCCACCGGTGCCGCCTGAACCTCCTCCGTCGCAGCCTGCTCCCCCGAGCCCGCCGTCGTCACCGCCACCGAGGCCGGGGCAAACCAGCGAGCAGGAGCGCGGCGAGCCCGCCTCGACCGAGGCAGGATTCGAGCTGTCCACCGGCGCGTTCGTCAGCCTCGGCCTGGCCACCGCCGTCACCGCCGCACTGGCCATCCTCAGCTTGCGCCGACGGCGCCGCTACCGCATCGGCAGCGGCGAGCGCGCCGACCTGCACCAGCCCCTGGCCCCGGTCGTGCGTGCCTTGCGCATCGTCCACGACCACGCCACCCCTCCATCACCGCCCGCAACCGCCCTTCCCTCGGGCCACATCAGCCTGGGAACCGGCCAAGACCAGGAACTCGCGCTCAACCTCGCGGCCACCGGCGGCCTGGGACTGCTCGGCCCCGGTGCCACCGCCGCAGCACGGGCACTGCTGCTGCACCTGCTCACCACGACCGCCCACCGCGACCAGCCGCTCCGCGTCCTCCTGCCGAGCACCGACATCGCAGCCGTGTTCGATGGACTCGACCACGTTCCGGCGCATCCGGCGATCACCATGACCACGACCCTGCACAGCGCCTTGGCCGAGATGGAGGCGGCGCTGCTCACCCGCCGCCGGGCGATCACCGAAACCCGACACCTCCGGCCTCAGCAAGACCAGCTCGTCCTCCTCGCCCGCCCCGGGCAGGACCACCACCGGCTCCGGGCGATCCTTCGCGACGGAGCCACCCACGGCCTGGCCGCGATACTCCTCGGGCACTGGCCATCTGGGACCACAGCCCACATCGCACTCGACGGCACCGCCACCGAAGCCGCTCCCGCAGACCACCTCTCCGGCATCCGGCTGTTCACCCTGCCCGCCGGCGACACCGCGGACCTGCTCAGCCTCCTGCAGCAGGCCGCTCAGCCTCATCCCGAGCCTTCGGCCATCGCGCCGGAACCGCTAGCATCGGACGTCCCAATCCCGGACCGCCAGCAGGACAGCGATAGTGCGCCAACGCCGCCGCCCTCGGATACGACAGCGGTCAGCGCCGAGTCCTCCGCCGCAGGCCCACCGCCAACCGACTCCGGCGAACCCACAGGTGCCACCACTCCCCTGCGCCTGCAGATTTTCGGGCAACTGCGCCTGGCCCAGGTCATCGATGGCGAGCAGCACGACCTGACCGGCGCGCTGACCACCAAGCAGCGGGAACTGCTGGTCTTCCTGGCCTTGCACCCCAACGGCGTCCGCCGGGAAGTCCTCAACGACGCCATCTGGCCGGACAGCTCGATCAGTCGCCCGTATAACAGCCTGCACTACACCCTTTCCCGCCTGCGCCACGCCATGAGCAAGGCCACCGCCAACCAGATCGTCAACCTCATCCGCACCGACGACGGCCGCTACCAACTCGACCCCGCGCTCATCCGCACCGACTACGACCGGTTCCAGCGCGCGACCAGCTACCGCGGCCAGCCGGCCGAACTCCGGCACCGCGCCCTGGCCGAGGTGCTCGACCTCTACCAGGGCGAACTGGCCGAGGATTTCAGCAGGACCTGGCTGGACGCACCCCGCGAAGCCGCCCGACGTGACGCCCTGGACGCGGCCGGGCATCTCCTGCGCGTCGAACAGGATCCAGAGATCCGACTCCAGCTTTTGGAACGCGCGCGACTCCTCGACCCGCACAACGAAAGCATCTACCAGGGAATCATCCGCATCCAGGCTCAGCTGGGACAGTTAGACGCAATTGGCCGCACCTATGCACTTCTGGTGAGCAACTTGCGCGCCATCGATCAGCTACCGAGCCGCGACACTGATAAGCTTGTCGAAGACCTGCAGCGCGACCATCGAAACACATCCCGGCAATGTGCGACGACCGCAGCTCGGTCACGATATTCTATTCGCCCCAGTTAGGCAGCACGACGAGTTGTTTCTCGCTCGTAACCGTTCCTGCCTCAAATCACCGCTCCAAACGCTCTCGCCACAGGTGCCCACCGCTGGTGATATTGCTTTTCGGCCACACAGGATGCACTTAAGGGCTTCCTCGCACCGTTCCATCAGGACTGCCCGCTAGAGCGGTAACCCCACGGACCAGCGAACTGCCTGGCAGCACGGCCTCCCGCCCCTACCAATGCGGCGCCCAACTCAGTGGCCGGGAGGCATTAGAACAGTAGTTGGTCGGGTGGTTGCTTCGCGTCATCGCTGAGTCCGCGGCCAGGCGGACAGCGTTGGCCGCGGTTCCGGCCGTGCCCGGCCTTCCGCCGACCACGGGGTTGCGCCTGCGACTCATCCTCTCCCTGCCGGCTGGGTCACGCCGCCTCACTCCTCGACGATGCGCCAGATCAGACCGCCCGGCTTCCACAGCAAGATCACGAAGGGCGACAGGGTGCTGGCGTTGACCTGCGCGTTCGTCACGTGCCGTATGTAACGGATCGATAACGTCACCCTGTGCCGGACTTGCGGAGTGTCGACTCGCGATGTGTACTTCTACATGTCGACTCCACATCAGTTAGTCAACACCTCGGAGCGGCGGTGAGGACCGGGACACGGCGTCCTGCGAGCCACCCACCCAGGGAAGTTGACCGCCTGGTTCGACGGTCGGCAGAAGCCCCGCATAGCGCGGGCAGCGGCTTGGGCCGCGCGGACAGCAGCGACACCGTGCAGAGCAGCGGGAAGAACGACGTGCAGCCACACGCGCACAACCCATGTGGGAATGCGTAGTAACTGTGCTTGCAGCTTCACCGCGTAAAGCTCTGCTATAGAGCGGAGTAGCGCGCATAAACGGCATGCCAGCTTCGGCGTGTCCCCAAGATAATTCCATGGTGGTCTAGCACCGACATACGTCGCGTCACAAGGGCGTTCGTGGTTGTTTCAGACGGTTGCCGCCATTGGGCATCTCGGGATTGAGGTAGTGACCTCTCCGGCCCATAGCACGTCACGCCTTCACGAGCATGGTTCCCTGTATCGCGCGCTAGACATAACGGCGCATTAGTTCCCCATGGAACGCACATCGATTTCGACCAACGTGGGCACCCGGACAGTCTTTCGCTGACCGGGCGACCCAGCTTGACACCAGTTCAGTACCTCACGCACCTAATGGCGTGAAATAGGCGAGACCTCGGCGGGATGGCCGTCCCTCCGAGGTCTCTTGACATATCGGATGGTGACTCCGCTATGCCCGCAACAAGTGTAGACCAATGCGTAACCTGTACCCAATCGACACCCCTGGAGGCCACTCAGCAGCCTGAGAGCTGCGCGCCGTGCCTGACCCCGCTCGACACCGAGTGCGAGGACTGCCACACGCTTACCGATGACACGGCAGAGACAGACGATCACAAGACGGTGTGTCTGGACTGCGCCGAATATGAATATTACCTCTGTGACCACTGCGGACTTTACGCGAAATCCTCTCACGACACGGATTTCGGCGAGGCGTACTGCATTGAATGCGTCAACAAGTATCTTCACGAGTGCGACCTGTGCGAGCGATTCACCCGGGATTCAGAGGAAGCTAACGATGGCAACTTCGTCTGCCAGGTGTGCGCAGATCAAGAATACCGGCGGTGTTCGTACTGCCTCAACCTGAACCCGTACGGCGAGTCATGCGACTGCGAGGGTGCAAACAGTAGCGATTTCGTATACGACTACTCATACAAACCGCGTCCCGTATTCCACGGCGACGGCCCCCGGTTCCTCGGACTCGAACTGGAAACCAGCACCAAGTTCGCGGATTTTGAAGAATGCGCCGAAGTGGCCGCAACCAGCCTGGGCGATCTCGGATACTTGAAGGAAGACAGCTCGATTGATAGCGGTTTCGAGATCGTGACCCACCCGATGTCGTACGCATGGGCGCTGGACCACTTTCCGTGGCATCTGCTGGCAAGACTGAGCGCGCATGGTTGCAAAGCAACCTACGACACCGGAATTCACGTGCACATCAGCCGGAAAGCATTCCGCTCGCCTGGTCACATCTATCGATGGATGAAGTTTCTTCATCGAAACGCTGAGCAGGTCACCTCGTTGGCGCGACGCGTATCAAATCAGTGGGCATCGTTCGACGCTGACGGCCGTTCCCACGTCAAGGACTACGCCAAGGGCGGGTGCGGAGATCGCTACCAGGCGATCAATGCCAATCCAAGGGAGACGTTCGAGCTGCGCATTTTCGCCAGCTCACTTCGCCCGCGCGAGGTTCAAGCCGCGCTGGGCCTGGCAGACGCTTCGGTCCAGTACGCAAGCGAACTGACTATCGCAGATATCGCACAAAAGGGCGGCTGGGATTGGTCAGCGTTCGCGTCCTGGCTCGACCAGCACCCGGAATACGCCGCCTTGAAGGAAGAAATGGAGATCCAGCAATGTGCATCCTGACTTTTGTGCCCCCAGGCACCTTGCCGGACTCCGACGCTTTGCGCATGGGCGCGTTCAACAATCCGGACGGCCACGGCTTCGCCATCGTCCAGGACGGTCAGATTGTAGTCCGGCGCGGGATGGACCCCGACGAGCTAATTGAAGACTTCACCAAAATTCGAGCGGAGCATCCCGACGGCCCGGCACTGTTTCACAGCCGGTTTGCCACTCATGGCGATATCGGCGAAGCGAACTGTCATCCGTTTGAAGTGGGCGGGGATCCTCGTACCGTACTAGCCCACAACGGCATTCTTCCTGCCAACGTTCAGCCCAAGTTCGGCGATAGGCGATCTGATACCCGGATTGCCGCTACCGAATTCTTGCCGCGCAACCCGTTCGGATCACTCACTCTCCGGCGTTCACGGCGTCGCTTGGCTGATTGGATGACCGCACTCAACAAGTTTGTCATCTTGACCGTGGATGCGCGCTACCGACGGCAGTACTACATCATCAACGAAAAGTCGGGCATCTGGGATGGCGGTAGCTGGTACTCGAATGACGGGTACCTCAGGCCGCAGTGGTCGGCACAAATGGCGCACTCACCCGATGTCCCCGGTTTCGATGACTACGAATGCGAATGCTGTTTCGAGGTGGGCTCGATCGACGTCCGCACGGGGGTTTGCCTGGTGTGCGAGTGCTGCTGTGAGTGCGGCGAGTACTACCGCTTCTGCGGATGCCCCTGGCCTGAACAGTGGGACGCCTCCCCCGTTGAGCCGCCCATGACCCTGGATCTGGATCTGGTCACCGGGGCTTGACCTTCGGCGACGCAACGCGCCCCACCACCCCTGAGCCCGGTGCCGTGCCCGGACGCCCGTCCGCACGGCACCGGGCTTTCCGCCCCCGGGCTACCCACCGTGGCCGAACTCAGCCGAATCCTTGGCCAGCCCTGCGGTTCGTGCGGTCCGCGCCGAGGGCCTGGCCCTCGTTCTCCGCTCAGGAAGGAACCTTCCAATGAACAACACCGAGCCCCGGGACGGCTTCACCGTCGCCCCCATCACCGCGACCTCGGTCGCTGAGATCGACCTCGCGCAGCTGACAGGGGACGGGCGGTTCCGCTACTCCCCTGCCCCGCAAGACATCGTGCACGACAACACCTACCGGGCGTCACGCGCCGCGACCGCGCTCGTTGGCTATTGCCACTCCACCGGCGTCCTTGGAACCGACCCCTTCTGGGTGTTCGTCGGGTTCCTGGCCGACCTGTACCACCTCGCCGACGGCTTCGGCGTCGACCTGCGCGCCGCCATGGGGACCGCGCGCGAGCACTACACCGCCGAAATCATCGGCGCGAACTGAACCCACCATCCGTCCACAGTGGACTTTAGGCACCGTGGATCGGAGCAGAACCGAATGGAGACAACGACATGAACGCCCATCCCGTCCCGGCAATCGAACCCGGTGAGGTTTACGTCGCAGTCAACCCGCCTACCAGCCACGTGTTCCCCGCACTGGTGGACCACCACCGCGCCAACGGCTTTGCCCAGCCCCGGTTCCGGCCTGCTGTGCTGGAGGCCATCACCGCCTGGGTCAACAGCACCAACACCGCAGGCGACCCCAGCCCAGCGAGCGGCATGCAGATCCTTGCCGGTCTGCTGGACCTCGGCTACAACACCACCCCCACCGTCTCCGTCCCCGACGACATGGCGGCACTAGTCGAAGCACTGGACGTGGTGGCCCCGGACACCCATGGCCGGTATCCCCTCGGAGCGGGCACCGTCGAGTGGACCATCACCGCGCCCATGGACGAACCCGATCCCCTAGAGGCACTTCGTGCCGAGACTGACCGGCTCACCCCGCTGGCCGGGGAAGGCATTGTCACGATCTCCGCACGGGGCAACGATCCGCTGTTTCCCGCGCTCATCGACTCCGAGCGCTGGAACGGGTTTGCCAGCCCGCGATTCCGTCGCCCCGTGGCCGAAGTCGTGGTCGCGTGGCTCAACACCACCTACCGGGCCTCACCGGACGGTTCCTACTGCGGCTACTGGGACGAAGACGTGATCGTTCTCGTTGACCCGCAAGCCGTTGACGTAGACGGCTACGTGCCCGAACGCATCGAACCCGACCCCGAGGGCTATTACGTCCTCGGAGCCTGGGAATGGGCCTGGGAACTGGTCTCAGCCCCCTCAGCGAGGTAGCGCCAGTTCTGCCGTAGCCGCACGCGCTGCGGTCCGCAGTGCGGGACACGGACTCCATCACCGTGCGCCCACCGCGCTGTCAAGCGCCTCGTGCCTGACCTCGGAGCGCCCCGCGCCTTTCGGCCCTGTGGTCGAGCGGGGCGCACCTCGGCGAGCACCAGCAGGTCCTCAGCCTGCGCTTGCCTTGGCGCACTTGACGAATCGAGCATGTCATGATCTTGATCGAAACACTCGAAGAAGCTGTTCACCGCTACGTCACCACCCCAGAACACGCCGGAGCGGTAACCTGCGACGCCGACCCGCTCACCCTGGCCCGGTTCATCGCCGAATACCTGGCTGACCGGGGCGTGGACATCGGCTATGCCGACGGTGAAAGGCTCGCCCTACCCGGCCGCCCGCCCGTCTTCCCGGACATTGACCGTCACCGGCTCCCGCTCGTACTTCTCGACCGAGGAGATCACGTGCGCGTCTACTGCGATGGACGGGACTGCGTCTGGACCTGGCACCTGTACAACAACGCCACCGAACAGGACACCGGACAGGCAATCACCAGCGCGATCGACCACGTCCGCCAACGCCACATCCAAGGCGCAGGAACCAAACCACGCCGATAGAACGTCCCGATCAGCAAGCGCGGACCGCGACAGACAGCCAGTGACAGTCCACAGGGGACTGTGTCCATTTGTCGAGCCGGTCACCGGTCTGCGACTGACCGCGCCGACCGCCTTCCTAGTTGACCGCCTCCCCTTCGACAGAAGCACCGGAGTCCGAACTCGGCGCGGTGACCCGCGCCGAGTTCGGCACGAACCCCTGAGACCGGCGCACCGATCCCGCCGCGGCTCCGGCTCCTCACGCACTCGGTCACCGTTCAGCGTCCACACGCCGAGCGCGCAGATCCCATGCCCAGCAACGGAGATCACCAACGGAGATGCCCACGATGAACAACCCAACCACCCCAGCGATCCCGATGTGCCTTGCCCACCTCCCTACCCTTGGCGGCCTGGCCGTTCCGTGGATCGCGATGAGAACAGCCGACGGCCGACACCTTCTCGGCGCGGTCGACTACGAACGGACCCGTCAGGCGCTGCTGCACCGGTTGTGCCAGGTGTGCGGACGGCCGTTGCACGAGCGGCTAGTGCTGCTGATGCGCCTATCCGACCTACCCCGGCGCTGCACCAGCGAACCAGCGTTGCACCCGGAATGCCACGCCTACACCGTCAGCGCCTGTCCCATGGTCAACGGCCACCTCACCCACTACCGCTCCACCCCGGTGCGACCGGGACCCGGCACGACATCGGCTCCGGACACCTGCGCTCGACTGGGCAAGCCAGCCGAGCCGTGGTTCTCGGTCTGGCTCGCCGGTTACCAGGTTGGCATCGACCACGGAAACCACGTCGCCTCCTACGCACACACCAAGCCACTTCGCATCCGCCCGGTCACCTGGAACCTGCCCGCGCTCTGGTGACACCAGCACCAGCCACGGTGCTCCCGCCAGCGCGGGCCGCTTCGGACACCTTTCCCGACCTGCCACCCGGTCGAAGACGTTGCCAAGTAGCCAGAACGGCCGACACCGGCGTCGTGGCCGACCTCTCCGGCCTCTGGCAGCCACCGCCAGGTGGCGGGGTCGCCGGGTAGCACCCGGCACAGCTTGCGGCGAGTTCGCGCGGGTCTGGCGCGCACCGGCGCGCCAAGCCGTCGCGCCGAGCTTCGACGCGGCCGTCGAGCTGCGCTGAGCCCACCACACCGAGTTGGCCCCGAATCCGGTCGCGCCATGCCGATCGCCACACAGGCAGCGCTCTGAGCACTTGCAGGCAATCGACCTGATCGCCTTCTGCACCAAGGAGTTGTCCATGACCACCACCGAGGATGTGCGTGCCCGCTTGTTCCTGCTGCGCGCCACCGATCCGCCGGCCTGCGCCGTGCGCACCTACGTTGCCGCCCATGGGCCCGCCACGGCGGTCGAGCACATCCGCGAGGGCAGCGCCCCGCGCGCGGTGCTCACCGAGATCGCCCAGCCCGACGCCCAGATCGGGCACGACCTCCGCGCCCTGGACACCGGCACCGCCCGGCTTCTCGCCCCCGGCGACGCGCAGTGGCCCACCGCGCGCCTGGCCGCACTGTCCCGCCACGGCCTCGGCGAACCCCTCGGCCTCTGGGTCCGCGGTCCGGCGAGCCTGGCTGAGCTCACCGCCCGCGCCGTCACGATCACCGGATCACGGGCACCAACACCACGCGGCACCTACGTCACCGCCGACCTCGCCCACGACCTCGCTCGCACCGGTGTGACCATCGTCAGCGGCGCCGCACTCGGGATCGACGAACTCGCCCACCGCAGCGGCCTGGCCGCGCACGGCGCGGTGGTGGCGGTGCTCGCCTGCGGCATCGACCAAGTCCACCCGCACCAGCACGCCGCGCTGTTCGCCGACATCGTCGAAGCCGGTGGCTTGCTGGTCAGCGAGTACCCGGTTGGGGCGAGGCCGACCCGGTTGCGCGCACATGCCCGGTGCCGCCTGCTGGCCGCCCTCTCCGCCGCCACGGTGATCACCGAAGCCCGGCGGCGTGGCGGCGCACTGGCCACCGCGGCCGCCGCCTACCTCCTGAAACGGCCGCTCTATGCCGTACCGGGGCCCTCCGGCCCTGGCTCCGCGGCCGCAGCCAACGCGTTGCTGCGCGCCGGATACGCCCTACCGATCACCACCGCCGAGGACATCACCCACCTTCAGGAGAGGCGATGACCAGCCACCACGACTACGCGGTCGCGGTCGCTGAACTCGGTCTGCCCGCTGAGTGGCAGACCACGATCGTGCTTCGTCCCCGACGCCGCACCCTGTGCGTCCAGGTCAAGCCCGGAGGCACGGTGGCCATCCTGGTCCCGCCCTCCGCGACACCCCAACGGCTCGCCCAGTTCGTCTCCGACCACCGGAAGTGGATCACCGACAAGGCCAGCACCGCCGTGCGACGGGCACCAGCCCATCCGGTCAAGACGTTCATCGACGGCACCGAGTTCGAGCTACTCGGCCAGCGCTACCGGCTCGAACTCCTCGGCCCCGGGGTGCCGCCGCCTAACGGGCAGCCACTGCCGACGGTGCTGACCAACGGCGTGCTCTACGCCCGACGAGAGGCACCGGAACGCATCCAGCAGGCGATCATCGGCCTGTACCAGCAGACCGGCCTGGCCTGGATCCTGCGGCAGGGCCGCCGCTACGAGCTCGACGCCCGCATCCAGGGCCTGCGCTACGGCGTGCGCGACCTCGGCCGCCGTCGCTGGGGAATCTACGATCCGCGCACGCACGTTGTCACCTTGCACTGGACGGTCTTCGGCCTGCCCATGCACCTGATCGACTACGTGTTAGTGCACGAGCTAAGCCACGCCGCCCGGCCCGGCGGCCGCGCGCACGGACCCTCATGGCAGCGGCGAATGCACCAGTGGATGCCGGGCTGGCGGCAGCTCCAGAGCGAACTCGCCGACGCGGGCCGCCAGGTCTGGATTGGTGACTGGACAGACCCCGCCTAGCTGCCGCGGGCCGATCCCGCGCGAACTGCTGTTCGGGTTCACCGCGGCCTCCGGCCTCGGCACCCCTCCCGCGTGTGTCGACCAACGGTGTGGTCCTCCACAGTCTGGTACAACACATTGTGCCGGTCGGTGGCCGGCACCGACGCGCAGTGCGCGCCAGCAACCATCCGGGAGGACCACGCCGATGGACAACGACCAGCACCTCCAACGCGTCGTGGCCAGCAACGCCAAGGTCGTCGAACTCCAGCAGGAGCTGCAGGACATCCGCGAGCAAGAGGCAGCACTCCAGGCCCGGAGAACCCAGGTGCGAACGGAGCTGGACACGGCCCGACAGGACAGGCGCGCCGAGATCGAATCTGCGATCGCTGCCAGCATCCCCAAAGTGCATATCGCGCGCGCGATCGGCATGGATCGCACTAACCTGTACAAGCTTCTCGACGCCGGGAGCAGCGAATAGAACAAGCGGATGGTGTCCGCGCCGCTTGACTAATCGCAACGGATGTCATTCCGATAGTGTCACGCGCGAATCACTTCGGAATCATGTCGATAGGCTTGGCGCCGAACCAACGGTCAACCAGTTCTCGACCCTTCTCTGTCAGCGACACAAATTTGGCGTTCCGCTCTGCGGCGCGCTCAGCGTTAAAGGTGCGAATGCCTTTCTGCTGGGTTCCGTCTGGATAGCCGGACGGAAGTAACCGACCATCGTCGCCGAGTTGGATCATGCCGTCGAGTAGCAGATCGCCGACCGTCCAGATCATGCCATCCGGCAGCATCGGACGATTGCGGCCCGGTACATAGTCCACTAGCCAACGCAACAACCGTAGTTCGAGGTCGCTGTAGCGACCGGTCAGTACACCGAGGTTGATCTTGTACTGCTTCATCGACTTGGCATCGATGTCGCCGCCGGTCTTGCGGGCGTGACAAGTGGGACACAAGGCGATCAGGTTGTCGAACTCGTGACACCGCACCTTTGCCCAATCTACGATGTGATCCACCTCAACCGGGTACTGTCGGCAGGTTGGGATCGCGCATCGGTGCCCAGCCTCGATCAGCACAGCTCGGCGCAGCTCGGCGGGAATCGGCGGTCGGTCCTGCGGCATACCGTGATGATAGGGCGACCCCGCTCTAGCCCGAACAGCGCAGCTCGCCGAGGATCAACCGCCGATTGGAACCCGGGCTCGTTGACTTCCTCGGGCTACTCGGGAATATCCCAACCTACCTGGTTACGTACAGCGCATGACCTGAGCGTCTTTCCGCAGTGCATGATCAATAGATCCGCCACTGCCTCTTCCGCATCGAGATGATCATTTGGACCTGTTCTTCCTGCGACTTCCCTGGTGACTGATCGCCTCTGGTGTCGTTTCCTTCCGCCGTACTTGACCATCAGTCTGCAAGTAGTGGTCATGCTGCGGCGATATTTTGGCGAGCACGACAACGCGGGCCTTCGGCCATCGCGGCGGCAGGCATGAGCAGGTAGTGTTCACGTGCACTCTGATCTCGGTCCCAGGCAATGGAGGCTCGATGGGGTTCGACGATGAGGTCAGCCACAACCGGAGCAGCAAAGCTTCGGAGGAGAGGGCGCAGGCCGAACAGCGCGCTGCGAGCGGCAGGCGGTCCGCCGAGGAGTACGAGATCGCACTTCAGGCAGCACTTGACTACCTCAGCCGTCATCTGCATCCGACAAAGCTGCTGCTCGAGAAACGGATGATCAGGGCGGACGTATACACGCCCAATGGGTACGTCCTTTACCGACACCGCGGCTCCGGTGGCTTTCCTGGGATCAAGTCGCCGCCCAGCGCGACCCCGAACACGTTGGTCGACATGCTCACCACCGACGGACGGGTGTGGAGTCACACCTCTTATCGGCCAGGGCAGTTCCTTAGCCAGGGAGAGGTCTTGTCCTCTGGCTTTGTATTCGGCCTGAGCCTGGACGTCGAGCCCGATGGCCAGCTGACCGCCAGGCGCAGCGACTCGGAAGACCGGTGGATTCCGTTTCGGGACCACCTGGTGTCTTTGCGCGCTGCGGCGCATGAGACTCACGCTGCACGGCTGTAGC
This sequence comes from Crossiella sp. CA-258035, assembly GCF_030064675.1. Lineage (GTDB taxonomy): Bacteria > Actinomycetota > Actinomycetes > Mycobacteriales > Pseudonocardiaceae > Crossiella. Next base: position 774,963 of record NZ_CP116413.1, on the reverse strand, counting down.
CACCAGCCGATCACACCGTCACCGCTGATCACGTTGGCCCCTTGTTCTTCCGTCTTTGTTGATCGCTGGCTTTGTTGCCTCGGGTGGCGGCGACCTGGAGGTGGGGCCGGGCCTTGGGGTTGTTCAGGGCGCGGAGTAGTGCTTGGCCGCGGGGTGTTGGCGGAAACTACAGCAAATTGCGGCCCGCTGGGCGTGTGGCCCCCGCGTAGTCATCACCCTTGTAGCGGTAGTTGTCGATCTGGACCGGTTGGCCGAAGGTCGGGGCGTTGATCATCTTGTCGTTGCCCAGGTACAGCGCCACGTGGCGGATCTTGGTGCTGGGATTGCCGTAGAATACGAGGTCGCCCGGTTGTAGAGGCTGTCCGGCGGGGACTCGCGGCCCGGCGTGGAACTGGGTGTGGGCAGTGCGGGGCAGGTGCATTCCAGCGCTGGCGTAGGCGGCCTTGGTCAGGCCGGAGCAGTCGTACCCGCCTTCGGCACCGCCGTCCCCGCCCCAGACGTAGGGCTGGCCGAGCTGTTGGCAGGCGAACCGAATCGCCGCCTGCGCCGCGGGGTTCGGCGCCTGGATCTCGGCGCAGGTTCCGGTTCCGGTCGTGGCGGCTTCGGCGTACCGGGCGGCTTGGTCGAGGACATTGCGGACGTACCAGTCGGCTCGGTTGTAGGTGAAGATCGCCCGGTAGAGGTCTCGTCCGTCGCGGGCGCCGGAGTCGCAGAGGTAGTGGGCGGCGGCGTGGATGGCATCGTGCGGGTTGTACCGCGACGGCGGGGTTTCCCCGCCCGGGGGCAAGCGGTGGCGGGCAGTGACAGAGGTGAAGGTGGAGGCCAGGAACTGCATCGGCCCGCCGGCACCGGCGTGGTTCTGTCCGCTGTGGACCCCTGGGAGGGTGGAGCGGCCGTGGTCGGTTTCGATCTTGCCGATGGCGGCCAGGATGCTCCAGTTCAGTCCCGGGCACAGGTTGGACGCGCTCCGGTAGAGGGTGAGGTAGTGGCCGGGGATGTCGCCAAGCGCGGCGGCGCTGGGGTGGCCGGTGGTGGTGCCGGTGACCGCGGTGGCGAGGTGGGTGAGGAAGGCGGCGAGGGCGAGCGGAACCGAGACCACCGCGGCCAGGGCGATAAGGACGAGCTTCACGGCCCGCCTCCGGGGACGTCTGGCGGGGGCATCGGTCGTGGCGGTGCCAGCCCGGTCGCTGGCGGGGCCGGGCTCGGAGTGGTCGGTGCGGCGGGTTGTGGTGCGAGCATGGTCGTGGGCCAGAAGTCGGCCAGGTCGATCAGCCGCTGGCGCCGCGGGTGCGCGGTCTCGGGAACGAGCAGCCACCGAGCAGCGGCCGGGCTCGTCTCCGCGGTGCCGGGCTGCGGCACCGCGGTCGTGGCGATCGGCACCAGCGGCGGATGGACGAGCTGGGCGGCGGCCTCGGCCAGTGTTCGACGGGCAGCGGCTTCCCGCCGGGGAGTGGGGAAGTGGAACAGCACCGGGGTGCAGATGGCGGTGGTGGCGGCCAGGCGGGCGTAGCCGGTGAGCTTGTTGGCCAGGCGGGTGAGGGTTTCGGTGCCGAAGTCGTACTCCAGGAAGAACTCGATCTCGCGTTCGTTCTCCCGCCAGCGGCCGTAGGCGTCGGGGCGCACGATGTCGCCGAAGTGCTGCGCGCAGCGGGCCTCTGACCACCAGGCGGTCAGTTCGCCGGGACCGGGGCGGCGAGCGTGGGCGGTGAGGGCGGTGAAGAAGCCGTTGACGCCGACGGTGTGTGCCAGGCGCAGGGAGCTTGCGATGCCGATGGCGGTGGCGTGGCGGTAGCCGATGGTCTCCGGTTTCAGGCCGTCCTCGTGGGCCAGGGTGGTCGCGCCGGCGGTGTCGAGGATGTAGTGCATCGGGAGGGTGCCGCTGGTGATGTAGGGCTGGAAGCGGTCCAGGATGCGCCAGAGGTAGAGCTGGCGGAGGCGGTGGTTGGCCGCGCGCGGGGACGGGAAGGCCAACTGCTGGATCTGGTGGGTGGTGAGCACGCGGTGCTCGTGCAGGATGCGGGCCAGCCACCGGTCTCGGGGGGTGAGCCGTGCGGCCAGCCGCGCGTAGTGCTCGCCAGTGGCCGCGGCGCGCTGGGTGAGGCGCTGTGGCAGGTGCCCGCGGAGTTTCCGCTGGGGTGTCGGGTTGGTGATCATCAATGGTCCTTTCGGTGTTCGGTGTTCGGTGCTCACGCGGCCCGCCGCGGGTCCGGGCCTGGGCGGAGAAGGGATGCGGGTGCCTGCGGTGGTCGGCGGTTGTTGACCTGGGCGGCGGTGCGGATGGTGCGGGCGCGGCCGGGGATGGCGGGGGGCAGCTTGCGGGTGCGGGCGGTGAAGGGGTGGGTGTCCTCGCCGTCGAGGACCAGGCGGGCGGCGATGTGGAAGGCACCGAGGTGGGCCAGGTCGTGTTCGGTCAGGCGCGGGTGGGTGTGGCGGGCGAGGTGGCAGGCGTCTTCGGGGCTGGCGGTGAAGAAGATCTTGGAGCGGGCGTTGGCCGAGATCCCGGCGTGCAGGTTCTTGGTGAGCTGGTCGAGGTGTTGGTGGGCCAGGACCATCCCCATGCGGTAGCCGCGGGCTTCAGCAAGCAGGTCTTCCAGTTCGTAGGGCAGGTTGAGGAAGTTGTGGCACTCATCGACGTAGAGGGCGCAGTCGCGGCGCCGGTGCTGCGGGATGCGCGCGCGGCGGGTGGCCGCCTGCCAGGTGGCGGCGAGGATGAGGGAGCCGACCATGCTGGTGGTGTCGGCCCCGAGTGCGTCTTTTGCTATGCGTACCAGGCAGATCCCGCCGTCGAGGACTGTGTTCATGTCCACTGTGGATGGTCCTCCGGCGAGGGCGTTGCGGACGAACGGGCGCAGCAGCAGGCCGCGGAGTTTGTTCATCAGCGGGGCGATGACGTGGGCGCGGGCGGGATCGGACAGGGTGTTGAACCCGGCCCAGAAGCCGCGCAGGACTTCGTCGCGGAGGTGTTCGGTGGCGCGGGCGCGGAAGGCGGGCTCGGTCAGCAGTTTCGGCACCTCCAGCAGGGTCGGGGTGCCGGGTTGGGCGGTGAGGGTGAGCAGGCTCGCGCGGAGGATGTCCTCGGTGCGGGGTCCCCAGGAGGAGGCGTAGATCCGGGCGAAGATCGACACCAGGTTGTCCACGGTGCGGGCGGGGTCGTTGCCCTGCAACGGGTTGAGCACTGGCGGGCGGGTGGGGCTGTCGGCGTCGAAGAGCACCACCTTCTCCCCCACCTGCTCCGGTAGCCGGGCGAGCAGGTCGTTGACCAGGTCGCCTTTGGGGTCGATGACTACCGCGCCGCGCCCGGCTGCGGCGTCATCGAGCACGAGGTTGGCGATCAGCTCTGATTTGCCGGAGCCGGTCTTGCCGAGGATGTGCAGGTGGTGGCGGGCGTCGGCGACGTGCAGGCCGACCGGGCGGGCGTGACCGGCGTCGCTGGCTCCGATCGGTTTGACCTGCGGCCCGATGGTGGCGATCCCTGGCGGCGGTGGGACGGCGCGGGCACCGGCGCGGTGCAGTCCGGGGGCGGCCTCGTCCAGGGGCAGGTGGGCCAGGGCGGCGAGTTCGGGCACCGAGAGCAGGTCCCCGCGGCCCAGCCGCCGCGCGGCCATCGCGGCCAGCGGCTGGCGGAGCCGGGTGCGGCGGTAGTGGTTGTGTTCGGTGAAGGCGGCGAAGGCGGCGGCGAGGGCGTGGCAGCGCCCACGGAGCACGGCCTGGACCTCCGGCCGTTCTTGCCGGGTGGGTTCGGCGGTCAGGGTGGTGGCCGCGAGGTAGCGGATGCGGGTTTCGTATTGCGGCTGCTGGGCTTTGGCCACGATCGCCCGGTCCTGGGCGGTGTGGTCCAGGTTGGTTTGCCGGTCCCGGCGCGGCGTCGCTGGGCTGGTGCGTGCGGTGCGGGTGTGGATGTGGGGGGTGAACAGGTCGAGCAGGCTGCTGATCAGGCGGACCCGGTGGGGGGCGTGGAGGGCGCGGGCGGCGCGGCGGGCCTGTGCGAGGCGGCGCCCGGTGACGGGGCGGGCCAGGATCTGCACGCGGATGTGTTCGTGCGGGCCGAGGCTGGTCGGTGCGTTGAGCAGGGCGCGGAGTGGGTCGGTGGTGAAGTCGGTGCGGATGGGCAGGGCCTCGGGGCGGGCCAGGCGTAGTTCGCCACCCAGGGCCTCGACGTGGCTGAGGTGGTGCGGCGGTGCTGCTGGTGTGGTGTGGGTGCGCGCGCCGGGCCAGGCGGCTTCGATCGCGCGCTCGATGAGCCCGGGTGGCACGGGGCCGGGGACCCACAGCCTGATCTGCAGGCCGTGGACGGTGAACTCGTACTCGAAGCACAGGTGCGGTTGGCCGTGCAGGAGTCGTTTCCAGGCGGGGCGGAGCAGGCCGATGAGGTTGGCCCACAAGGTGATCGCGCCGGTGGGCTCAACCTCGGGCGGGGCCAGCACGGTGATCAGCCGCGCCTGTGCGGCCTGGCGGGCATGGGTGCGGTGGCGCCACTGGCGCCTGGCAAGAACCGCGGTCGCAGCGGTGACGATGAGGAACGCTCCGGTGGCCGGGCCCCAGGTGAGGGCGAGGTCGCCGAGGTGGGCCAGCACTTTCTGGATCACGCCGAGCGGGTCACGCAGGTAGTCCGCGATCGGGGAGGCCACGGCCTCGGAGTCGAGTGCGGTGCGGAATGTGGTGGTGGGCCAGGACATGGAACCTCCCGACGTCGGCGGCCGGCACTGCGGCGGGCTGCGGGATGGGCGTGGTGTTCAGGCCGCATCGGGCTGTCCCGCCTCGCCCGGGTTTGGCACGGCCGCGGGATGCGGGTCCTGGTGGACGGAGCTGGTGCCGGCGAGCCGGAGGGGCCGCAGGCAGCGGCGCTGTGCGCGGTCGGCGTCGGTTGCGGCCTGCCACTGGGAGAAGCGCCGACCGGCCAGCCGTGTAAGGAAGGGCGGGAACTGGTTGGCGGGGATGCCGACCAGTCGCGGGCCCAGGACCGCGATTAGGTCGCTGGTGTTTTGGGAGGACCATCCCGCCTCGGCCAGGGCGGCCTTGTCGGGGAAGACGTCGGCGACCCGGTCGGTGCCAGGATCGATCGCGGCATCCTGGGTGCCGCCGTAGGAGTAGACCCACCGGAAGTTGGGGGGTGGGTGGGGTTGGACGAGCCGCCGGAATCGGGCGATCTCTTTGGTGTAGGCGTAGAACCGCACACCGGGGTGCGCGCGGCAGATTTCCAGCCATGCCTGGAGGTAGTCGTCAGAGAAGAAGTCGCCGCTGTCGTGGATTCTGATCCAGGTGTCCCGGAATCGAGCGGCACGCAGTTCGGCGATCATGGCCGTTTGCCAGCCGGGCAGATCGTCAAGAACGAACTGCAGGTTCGCCTGGTGTTTGGCGCGCACGACCGGCCAGGTGTAGCTGCCTTTGCGGGCGTAGCAGACCTGTGCGCAGACACCGGCGCTGGGGCAAGTGTTGTAGGTGCGGCCATCCGGCAGGCGCCCGGCCCAGGCCGGCAGCGACCAGTTCCAGACGCCGATGCGGCGCAGTTCCCGGTTCTGGGTCAGCAGCCGGGCAGGGCGAGACGCCGGGCGCGGTGTGGGCGATGGTGCAGACATAGGTGTCCTCTAGGTGCAATCGGGTGCTGGGCAGGCAGGTCCGAGGGTTAGGCGGCGTCGAGTTCGACCAGCGCGGTGTCCTCGACGCCGGGTTCACCCGCCAGGTCTGGCGGGTCGGTGTCGCCGAGGTCGACGAAGGCGTTCTCGTCGGCCAGCGGGTTGCCGGTGGTGTGCTCGGCGAGCTCGGCCGGGTTGGTGGTGATCAGGGTGTGCTCGGCCGGGGAGGCCAGGGCTTGGAAGGCGACCCGGTGGGTGCCGGTGGCCAGCAGGCCCTGGCCCTGGGCGGCCGAAAGCAGGAACTGGCGTTCCCCGGCGGAGAGGGTGAAGGCGTGGCCGATCTCCTCGATCGCTTGGGGGGCCTGGCGGAGCAGGATCTGGGTGGCGGCGTTGGCGATGACGGCCTTGCCGATCTCCGAGCCCAGGACGTCGGCGGCGTCCTGGGTGGCCACGGTGAGCCCAGCCCAGTGCTTGCGGCCGGCTTTGGCCATGCGGAAGAGGAACTCCGCCCCGGCGGGTTGGCGCATCAGCAGCCAGGCTTCGTCGACCACGACCAGCCGGGGTCGGCGGATCGCGGTGTTGGAGACCTGCCGCCACACCGCATCCAGGGCCAGGAGGGTGCCCAGGGGTTTGAGTTCCTCGGCCAGCTCCCGCAGCGAGAGCACCACCAGGTGGCCTTCGGGGCGCAGCGTGGTGGGCCCGGCGAACAGGCCGGAGTACGCGCCGGTGGTGTAGGGCTGCAACCGTCCGGCCAGCCCCGCCGCGGCGGCCTCCCGGGAGCGGCCCAGCGTGGCGGCCAGATCAGTCAGCAGCGGTGCCGGGCGCAGCCAGGTGCGGGGGTCGGCGGTGATCCCGGCCGTGGCGTAGGTGGCGGCGATGGCGCGGTCCAGGCAAAGGCGTTCGGTGGCGTCGAGCTCGGTGCCGAGCAGTAGGGCCACCACGGTGTGCAGGAACAGCGACTGCCGCACCAGGGCATCCCGCGGGGCGGTGCGGCGCCCGTCCGGGCGGGTGTGCACCGGCAGGTCCAGGGGGTTGAGGTGGATGCCCTCCGCGCCCAGGCGGAGGTGGGTGCCGCCGATGGCGGCGGCCAGGCGGGCGTATTCGTCTTCGGGGTCGACGATGAGGACCTGGACGCCGCGGTAGAGCGAGCGCAGCGCTTCGAGCTTGACCAGGTAGGACTTCCCGGCGCCGGAGCAGCCCAGGATAACGGAGTTGTGGTTGTCGCAGGCGAAGCGGTCGTGGTGGACCAGGCCCTGGGAGCCGAGGTTGAACCCGTAGAGCACGCCGGTGGGCACTCCGGCCGAGGCCGGGTTGGGTGCGGGCAGGTCGGGGCTGGTGAAGGGGAAGCCGGCGGCCAGGGCGGTGGTGTCGAAGGTGCGCCGCAGCTGCAGCTGATCCAAGCCGAGGGGCAGGGTGGTGACCCAGCCTTGCAGGCTGCGGTAGCTGGCGGGTTTGGCATCCAGTAGCAGCGAGGCGGCCAGCGCCCGCACGGCGGCGACCTCGGTGGCCAGCTCGTGCGGGGTGTGGGCGTGCACGGTGAGGTAGAGGCCGAAGCGGAACAGCTTGTCCTGGCTGCGGGCCACCCGGTCGGCGAGGTCTTCGGCGTCGCCGAGGGCGATGGCGGCCTGGCGGTCCTGCTGGGCTGCCGGGGTGGAGCCAAGCTGGGTGATCCGCTTTTTCAGTCGGCTGGCGGCGGTGACCGGGTCGATGGGTTCGACGTGCAGGGAGACGTCCAGGCGGCCGGGGTAGGTCAGCAGCGGCTGGAGCCAGCCGGGGTGGACCTCGCGCGGGTAGCCGGTGACGGCGAAGGAGGCCACCTGCTCGCCGCCGACCTCCAGGTGCCGGGCGCCGATGGTGATCGCATCCGGGGTGAACACCCCGGAGCCCTCGGCGTGGGCAGGCTTCATGACCGGCCTCCGTGGGGCTCGTGGTCGACGGTGGGCGGGGTGCCGAACGCGGCCGGGTTCCAGCTGTCCCTGCCCGTGGTGGTGATCACCTCGTCGGCGGCGGCCATGACCGTGCCGGGCGGGATGAGCGAGTCGGGGTTGCAGGCCGCGGCCAGCACGCTGGTGGCCGCGCCGGGTTCCAGCGGCGTGACGGTGATGCCGGCCGGGGCCAGCAGCGCCATGGCCTCCTGCACTCGCTGGGCCAGCCGGGTCTCCGCCGCTCGGAGCGCCCCCTCCCCTGGCTCGGCCGCCTTGCTCCGGCGAAAGGGCGCCAGCAGCGCGATGCCCGCGGGCGCTGTGCCGGGGGTGTGGAGGGGTTCGCGGATGACGAGCAGGACTTGGCGGCGCAGCAGGTCGGTGGTGCGGGCGAGCTGGGTGAGGTAGTCGGCGTGCTCGCAGGCGGCCTGTTCCAGGGCCGGGTGCGGCAGGGTGGGGGCGGCGGCGCGGAGTTCGGCGATCGGGGTGGACAGGTCCAGGCGCTGGGTGCGCACCAGGATCTGCACCGGCGCGGTGAGGCTGTTGAGCAGGCGGGCGTAGACGGCGACGAGGGCCTGTTGCTCGGCGGCGGTGCGCAGCCCGAAGTTGACCGTGGAGCACACCGCCAGCACGGCCAGCCCGTCCACGCCGAGGTCGACCACCCCGGCGTGGGTGACAGCCTGGGCCGGGAGCTCCAGCGGCACCGGGGAGACCCGGTGGGCATCGCCGGTGGTGGTGGCGTGCTGGGCAAGCCATGGCGGCGCCTCGGGGATGCCTTCGGGGGCGGTGACCCGATGCCGGGGGCGCAGTGCCTGGCGCAGCGCGGCCGCGGCGAGTCGGTCCAGGCTGATCCCGTCGCGCTGGCCCAGGGCGAGCACGACGGCGGCCGCGGCGATCGGCATCGCGGCCAGGGCGAAGACGCCCAGGGGCAGGAAGGACCGGGTGGCCAGGTAGGCGGCGTAGAGCACGGCGCCGACGCTGGCCAGGATGACCAGTTGACGGCCGGTGAGCGGGCCGAGGATGCGGTCCGGGCGGTCGACATCGGCGGGGATGCGGATGGGCGCGTTCACGACGAGCCTCCAGGTCGAGTCGGCCGCTGGGGTCGCGGGGGTTGGAACAGCACCGGCGGGGCGGCGGCAGCGCCGCGCTCCGGCGAGACCGGCGGCGCCGGGGCGGGCGGAGTGGGCGGGCGGAACTGGGGCGGGGCGGGGGTGTGCGAGCGGGCACGGCGTCCCACCGGCTCCCCCACCGGCGCCTGGAACACCGGGCTCGCGGGCGCGGATCCAGCCACGCGAGGCGGGATGGTCGGCTCGGCGGTGGCGGCCTGGAACCGCAGATGGGCGGGCACCGCGGCGACCGGCACCCGCACGGGCGCGGGGATCGGTGCTGCCGCGGTGCGGAACGCCGGGTGTGGGACGGTGCCGGGTCGGCGCGAGATCGGGACCGCCGCGGTGGGCGGGTCGGGCGTGGGGGTGCGGAACTCGGTCATGGCGGGGGCCTCCGAGGCGTGGCGCGGTGCCAGGTCGTGGGTGGGTCTCTGCGGGGTGTGCTGCTGGAACCGCACGGCGGTGACCCGGCTGGGCGGCTGCTTGCGGGCCAGTTCGGCGGCGTGGTGTTCGCGCAGGCGCCGCGCGATGGCCTCGGGGCCGCCGATGCCGGCCAGGCCGCCCCATTCGCGGATGGCCATCGGCCACGGCGGCTCGCTCCCGCTTCGCGCCCGCGGCCCGGCAGGGGCCGGATGTGGACGAGCGGAGGGGGCGGGGCGGGAACGGCGGTTGCCGAGCAGGCCGAAGGCCTTGCCCATGACGTAGGCGCGCAGCACCCCGCCAACCAGGGAGCGGCCTTGGCTCAGGCGCAGCGGCCCGAGGATCCAGAACGGGATCTTGCACAGGATGTAGAGCAGGGCGAGCGCGACCAGCAGGTTGATCAGCCCGCCGGTGCTGGGGCCGAAGGGGGTGAATCCCGGGGCCAGCACCACCCGCAGTGCGGTGATCAGGGTCATCGACTGGGCCAGCTGTACGGCCAGGCAGCCGCCGAAGGCCTTCCACCACCAGCGGGCGATCCCCTCGGAGATCGACAGGGCGTGGCCCATCAGCAGCAACGGCGCCGCCGCGATGAGGATCACCGTCAGGGCAACCCGCACGAGGTAGGTCAGCACCAGCACGACCACGCCGATAGCTACTGCGACCAGCAGCAGGGCGTTGACGATGCTCATCACGATCGACGGGCCCAGCAGCAGCTGCTTGAGCGCGTCGGCGGCCTGGGCGGGGTTGACCCCCTCCCCCATCACCGCCGCGGACAGGGCGTTGGCCAGATCGATCGCCTTGACCGCCACGAACAGCGACAGCGCGCTGGCCAGGAACCCGGTGAACAGCCGCGGCAGGATCTCCTGCGCCGAGGCGCGGGTCTGCACGCTCTGGTAGGCCATCAGCTGCAGCCCGGCGAAGATGACGATCAGGCCGTAGCAGGCCAGCACGATCTCCCAGGAGGCCTGCCACAGCTCGCCGATCCGCGGCAGCGACGCCGGGGTCGGGGTGGCCAGCAGGGTGCTGCCCAGCAGCTCCAGCAGGGGGTTGAGCGCGCCGATGGCCATGTCCCGGAACAGGTCGGTCAGCAACGTGTCCAGGCAGGTCGACCAGGTCTCGGAGTCCCACAGGCTGCACACCAGCTTGCCCATTCCGCCGGATCCGCCGCCGGGCTGGCCGGGCGGTCGCGCCGGGGTGGTGGGCTGGGGGATGCAGTTGGGCCCCGTGCACGGCGCCGATGCGGTGCTGGACCCGCTCGGCGGCGCCGTGCTGGGCGCGGTGGACGGTATCGACGGCGCTGGGGACGGCGGGGTGGGCTGGGCCGCGGCGGTGACCGCGATCGCGGCGGCCATGATCAGGCCCAGGCTTCCCGCCAGCAGCCACCCAGCCCAGGCCCGGAGCCCGCACCGCAGAGGCGCGGCGCCGGTCCCGCTGCTCCTGCCGGTGCCCACGGTCAGGCCCCGACGATCTTCTTGAGGACTTCCACGACCAGCGGTGCGACCAGGGCCACCACGTAGCCCAGGCCCGCGCACTTCATCGCCAGCTTGCCCTTGGCGTACTCGCCGGGGTCTCCCCCGGAGACGATGCAGCGGCCGCCGCCGACGATCAGGAACAGCGTGGCCAGCCCGGCGAAGATGCCCAGCAGCCACAGCTGGAGGTTGCTCAGCACCTCATCCAGCGACTTGGCCAGAGCCAGCACCTCAGCCGGTGCGGCCTGCACCGCCGAGCCCGCACCCAGCACCGTCACGGTGGTCAAGGCCAGCAACAGAAGGCCGCGACAAAGCCCACGGCCCAGGGCGCGGATTCGACCCCCGCGGTACTCATTGCTCCGATGACTGCGGAGAGGGGCGGGGTCGTGGGCCGCGGTTGCGGTGGTGCTGGAGGCGCCGGTGCGCGGACACGGCCGGGCCGCCGGGCGCGAGCGCCGAGTGGCGCGTGGCGGGGTCAGGCACATGGGGGCACCTCCGAGCGGTCCGGTGCGGGCCGAGTGGTCTCGCACTCCTGAACTCCGCAATCCGGGCCGGTCTTGGACATCCCGCCTCGGACTTTGCGACCGGACCGCCGCGCCGTGCCGGTTACCGAGGGCGACTGCTTGGGCCGCGGTGTGCGGGCGGGGACCGGGGCGGCTGCGCCGTCCTCGCAGAGGTGGGCGCGCAGGCGGTGTTCGGCGCGCTGGCGCATCTTGTAGGCCGCCCACAGCTTGATCCGGTGCTGGGCCGCCCAGTCGGCAATCGGCATCTCCTCCAGCCGGGTCGACCCGATCACCGCGGCCTCGGTGCGGGTCAGCACCCCTTCCTCTACCGCCCGCGCCAGGACCAGGTCGGGGTGTCCCCACGGAGGGTGCGGCGCCTGGGAGAAGAACCCCGAGGGCACCGGGGTCGGGGCGGCGAGAGCCTCGGCGAGCGCGGCGTGTCCGGCCCGGAAGGCCGCCCACCGCAGCCGCAGCATGATCTTCGGTCGCCGGAGATCGATCGTGGTCAGCGCGGCAAGGAACCCGCGCAGCACCTCGGCGGCGATGTCGGCCGGGTCGGCGGCGAAGCGGTCGGTCAGCTGGGCGGTGACCGAGGTCAACGCGGGCAGCGCGACCCCGACCGCGGCCACCGTCCAGGTCGCGCCCTCGGTCCGGGCGCGCAGGACCAGGTGCGCCCAGACCGCATCCCGGGTGGCCGGTCGGCAACGACGCTCCAGCAGCCGGTCCCGCAGCTCATCCAGGGGCAGCCGGCGATCCGGGAGACCGGGAAACAACCGGCCGTTGATCGAGACCGGACGAGGTCCGGTGACCAGCCAGCGGAAAGCCCCACGCGCGACGTCGAGCGCATTGTCCGGATAGGGGTCGCCGCTGGGTCGGCGAGTGTTGAACTGGTGTGCCATGACGTAGCTCCCACGGCGTCGAAGGCGGTTGACGAGGACGCCAGTACGACACGGGAACTACTAGCTAAATACTTGGCCGCTACTATGTTGATCTTTCTGAAGATACTATTTCACTACTAGATTTGGGACATTCTTGGGCTCGCCTGCCCTAGCGGATTCGTACTCGTCCGCGAGATCGACAGCGGCTGCTAGTAGCGTCTCAGCTGGGACTATGTCGATGAACTAGGGTCGGACTAGTAGCCGAGGAGAACGCGGCTTCGCCTACCGGCAAGACGTGTCTCCACCTCATCGAAAAGATCTTCCAGAGAGCTTTTCGACGGACTCAGTCGCCACCGGGAACCGCTGCCAGCCGAACTACACCGAAGGCGTCATTGCGGCCTGCCGACTCCCATGGAAGGAATGCGCGGCTTGGTGTCCAATAGCGGGAGCAGAATCGGAGTTAAGGGGCATCCAGCAGTACGCCCTACCTCCCGTGGAGCCCTTCATGGATTCACACCGCAGTCCCGGCTTGTCCTCCATCGATGCCATCGGCGTCGGCACGTCGCCTGGTCAACTCGGCGAACTCCGCCACCAAGAACAACTCCGGCGCCCCCTGTTTCGGCGCGCGCCCGACTCGTCGACCGCGCGCCTCGCCACGGTGTGGCCTGCCCCCAACTCCACCCCGGGCACCGGTCCAGGCGACTGGTTGCTGACCATGGTCGTCAAGATCGTCACCACCTACACCCGCCCCGGCCACCGGGTGCTTCTGCTCGCGCCGCCGCGCACCGGCAGACCACCGGCGAGCACCGGTCCGATCGGCCTCCCCGTGGTGCCCACGGGCCAGGAGTACGACCACCTGCTGGATGCCTGCTGGGCCGTCTTCCGGCTCGGCCGGACCGTCCGGACACACGACGAACCCGGCCTCACATCCCATCCGCCTGACGGTGAATCGAGTGCGGGGTTGGCCGGAAGCTGGCCCGCCGTCCCGGTCGCTGGGGCCGACGCCCACGGTCAGCACGACGGCGCGTCGGCCCGGCCTGCGACCGCGGGAGTCCTGCCGCGGCCGGATGTGTTCGAGCTGATCATCACCGCCGTCTCCCCGGCTGCCGGGGATCACCGTGGACTGCGGCGCTGGGCAAGCCGCCTTGCCGAGGGCGGCGTCCTCGCCGTTATCACCCACAGTGACCACATCTCCGGGGGGTTCCACGATCCGACTCGGGCGGTGGTCCGCGCCACTGCGGAGTCCGGCCTCGACTATCTCGATCACCTCGCGCTGCTCCGCACGAGCGCCAGGAACCCCGGTGGCGATCCTGCCGAGGATGCCGCTGATGGGGCGTCCTCCTTCGCCGATCTGCTGATCTTCAGCACCGCTCCGACCTCGGCCACCACTACGGCGCGACCGGGAGACCTCCGATGACAGCGCCCTCCTCGGGGCCGGGGATCTCGCCGGTGTGGTGGACCGGCCAGCACTCGATCGCCACGCAACACCGGCGCGGCGGCTACAACCCGGCCACCCAGTTCGACCGCGACCAGGTGCCGCCCAAGATCGCCGCACACGCCATCGCCACCTTCACCCGTCCTGGCGATCTCGTCTTGGACCCCGCCTGCGGCGCGGGCACCGTGGTGACCGAAGCCCTCTACGCCAGCCGGCGAGCGATCGGATTGACTACTGACCCGCGCTGGCGGCGCGTGGCCCGCCTCAACATCGGCACGGCACGCCGCAACGGCGCCCCACGCCCCGGCACCGTGTTGCTGGGTGACCTCGACCTGCTGGAGGTGGCGGAGGCGGCGAGCCTGGCGGGCCAGGTCGACCTGATGCTGACCAGCCTCCGCGGATGCCACCCGGGCACACCAGCCGGAGACCCGCCAGGCGAGTCCGCTTCGGATAACGCCTTCCGGATGCTCGCCGGTGCGCTGGCGTGGTCGTTGCTCCTTCTTCGGCCAGGCGGGTACGCCGTGGTGGTCATCAAGCCCACCCGATCCGCGGGCAGGCTGCTCGACTTGACCTCCTCGGTGCTGCGTCTCGGGCAGGCGGCCGGGCTCCGGCCGATCGGCCGCGGTGTCGCCCTGACCGCCCGGGTCCGCGGCCAGCAGGTGTACACCGGCGCCGGGTTAGCCGAACGCGACGCCGCCCACCGAGCTCAGGCGGCCGGGACACCGATCGCGCTGACCGCCCACCGAGACGTAGTGATCTTCACCGTGCCGGAGGTGCCGGACAACCTCCTCAAGGTCGCCGTCCCGGCGGGCCTACCGGTGTTCGGTGCCGCGTTGACTCAGCGCAGGCGCACCGCGTGGTTGGACCGGACCGCGGGGTGGGCTGCGTGAGCGCCCACCCCGGCTGGCGCGCAGCCGTGCCCCGCGTACGGGCTGCTGCCCCGTGCAACCTGCCCGCAGGTGTAGGCAGGCGCGGCTGCCACGTCGCCTGTTGGCCCGGCCCGGCGGGTGGGCCATGACCTCGGAGCTGCGCCGCGACAGCCAGGCCGACTTGCCCAGGGTGCTGGCCGCGGCGGTGAACTCGCCGTCCTCGGCCAGGCGGCCACTGCGCAGCGGATTGCCCGTGGCGCCGGTCAATACCCGCACCCGCGTCGGCGCGCTGCTCTACCTCGTCACGCCCATCGACCAGCGCGGGCGGCTGGCCGACCGATCGCCGCTGCGCGCACTCGGCTGGGAACCCGGGCGCTCAATCTCGATCTCGGTGACCGACGCGGCGGTGATTGTCGTGACCGGCCGCCGCGGCGCGCACACCCTGACCCGCCAAGGCCACCTGCGGTTGCCCGCCTCCGTGCGGCACCAGTGCGGACTGGCCACCGGTGACCGCCTGCTCGTCGTGGCGCTGACCGGACACGGCCTGCTCGTGGCCTACACCCCGGCCGCGGTCAGCTCGATCCTGGCCGCCAACCACGGCGGCCCACCGCCGGTGGCCCAGCGGTGAGCGCGGAGATCGAAGCGGCCCGACTGCTCCTGGCCCGGCTCGGCGTCAGCCCGGAACAACTGCTGGCCGCGCCCACCACGGACACCCCGATGCCGCTCATCCGCGACTACTTGGCCCGCGTCGCCAACGCCGTCTCCCCCAGCACCCGCGAGGCCTACGGACCGTACTGGCGGCGGATCGCCGAGGCCTGGGGCGAGCGGCCGCTGGATCAGCTGACCGCGCTGGAGCTCAAGCAGCTCGCCGAGCACACCAGACATGAGGCGGTGGTGCGCAAGAACTCCCGCGGCGGGCGCAGTGCGGCCGAGCACCTGGTCTCTGCGGCCCGCTGCCTGTACCGGCACGCCGTGAATGACGGCCTCATCCGCGAGTGGGACAACCCCGCCATGCGCGTGGCCAAGCCCCGGCGGCTGGCCAGCACCCGCCGCGCGCTGCCCGCGGACCGGCTCGCCGAGATCAACAAGACTGCCGGCTCCACCGGCAACGACCCCGAGCTGGACCTGACCGTGCTGCGCCTGCACACCGAAACCGCCTGCCGCCGCGGGGGCGCCCTGGCTCTACGTCCGAAGGACCTCGACCCGCAGCAGTGCCTGATCCGCTTACGGGAGAAGGGATTGACCGTCCGCTGGCAACCGGTGTCCCCGACCATGATGGACACCTTGGTCGCCCACGGTCAGCAGCGCGGCGCCGATCCGGATGGCCAGCTTCTCCGCTACCGCAACGGCAAGCCGATCACCACCCGCCGCTACGACCACTTCTGGCTTCGCATGGGCAAGCACCTGCCCTGGGTCGCCACCCAGCAGGTCACCACCCACTGGATCCGCCACACCACGCTCACGTACGTGGAACGCAACTTCGGCTACGGCATCGCCCGCGCCTTCGCCGGCCACTTCGGCAAGAGCGACGCCGGCACCACCACGACCTACATCCAAGCCGAACTCCACGAAGTCGCCACCGCGCTGGCCGCCCTCACCGGAGAACCCCACCCCCTCGCCCAGCCGCCTGGGTAGGACCGGCTGCTGACGCGCAAGCTCTCCACGTTTGCCATGGGTGTCCCGACAGCAGGTGATCGTGGTGTGTAGCAACAAGAAATCAGCCACCATCGCCACATTAGCCAATTCTACAAGGACTGCCAATATCGCTGTTTTGTAAATACCTGCTGTTTCGCGTAAACCCGGCCGTCTGCCCGATATCCAGGCATGACCACGAACTCCACTTCGACCCGTGGATCGCATTGCCCCCACGGCTGCTGGATGTCAGGACTCAGCAGGCGTCCGGATACGGCTTCAAAACTCCATTCGACGCCGTGCGCTTGAGCACGGAGTTCTGTGACCTTTTCGGCAATATCCCTCATCGGGACCAGGAAGCGAGCGGGATCCATTCCCATTTTGCCACACATCAGACCCGCCTCCCGACTTCCGTCGATGAAGAGATAGCGACACATCGTGCTTATTTCCCGCGCCAGGCGTATCGGAGCGTCGCGCACAACAGAAACGCCTAGATGTTCAAGAAGGAGATGGTAGACGTCTTGAGCAATGAGGTCTTGGTAGCGATCCGCGAGCACAGAGTGCGTCGAGCTTTTCAACGTAGCACCCCTGTCTCCCGCTTGAGCGTGACGCGATGCGCTGAGCGACAGCCGATCACGAAGCCGCCGGTTTACTTTCAAGGTGTCTTCGAGATTTTTGGCAAGGCGGACATTCTCCGCCTTCAGCTCCAATAGTTCAGCCAGCAGATTGGACAGACCCTCGCCACGGCACCGTACACACACGGGGGTGACGCCCGAATCCTGGCCTGAGAACACGGCTGTCGGCTCACCTTTCGGCACGCCAGCCCAAGTCACGAAGCGGCCAACTCTAGCGTGTAAGGGAGTTCGACTCCGGTCGCCAGGACGACGACCCGGACCTTGATCTCTGTCTCGCCAAACTTCATGAGCACGCGGATGGCTCGCCCTTTCATGCTCAACCGCATCGCTTTCCCAAGTTTGATCAGCACCTTACCTAGATATTTACAGTTCGGGTCATCCACGTTGCGCGGCAAGCCGTCGTCGGCACCGTAGAATTCGACCGCCACCTCTGTCTGATCACCCTTGATCGGATATCCGTCCTGCCAGACTTCCGCGTCGGTGGGTACGAGTGTTCCCTTCTCGACGAGAGCCACGAATCGATCGACACATTTGTCCGCGTGGTCCTCTCCAGGTTCGGGCGGGCACCGCCTGGCCTCGTCGTCGATGCCCTCCTCAAAATCACACCGCATGGCGATCCCATAGGTTCGGCGTGCCCGGCGCGCCCGGATGTCCGGCCGGCAAGCGAAGTGCACGGCGCCGGAGAGCACTGCCACCTGAGGATCGGGAGGTACGACGACGATCGCCAGATCCTTGATGTGATCGATCAGTCGTCTCCGAAGGTACTCGGATGCAGCGAATCCGCCGACGAGTAGGACAACGACTGGACCGCCACCCTCGCCTGCATCGGCCTCCACCATGTCGACCTGCTCGGAGACGAGTTCGCAGATCCGATGGACGACCGTCTCGAAGGCAGCCTTGATTTCCTCCACCGTGACGACGATGTTGGTGTCGTTGCCATCTTGTGCCTCGGCCAAGGCGCGTTTAACGCGAGGCGGCATCTTCTTCGCCAGCCCGAACGGGATGGGTAGGTAGACGGGACGCGCCTGGTCCACCACGACGTTCAGCTTGGCCCGCTCCCAGGCCGCGAGCAGATCCTCAACTCCTTCCGGACACTGCTCGACCAGCTTCTTGTACAACTTCTCACCACCCAGCCGTGGCACAAGCACGTTCTTCAGCAACGCTTCGTTCACGTAGTGCGACCCGCGGGCGTCACCCGAAACCCGGCCGACCTCGACCAGGCTGCCATCCGGCTCCACCTGAAACGAGGTCATGTCAGCGGTGCCACCACCGCAGTCCGCGACAACGACGCGACGGCCGGGTGCAGTGAGAACGTCCCTAGCTCCTCCGAGGCTGTCGGTGATCATGATGTTGCTGACCCGAGCGTGCTGTGCGGCGGCCTCGGGCTCGTAAGCCAGGATCAGGCGGCCGTCCTCCGTAGGGAATCCCGCACGCTCGGCGCACTTGCGCATCACGACCTTCTGATGGTCGTTCCAGATGGCCGGAACCGTGATGCACCAACGGATATCTGACTCCTGGTATCCGCTGGCGGCAAGATCAGCCAGCACGTGTCGGAGCATGCATCGCAAGAACTTGGTGATCAAGTTCTCGACCGGTTCCTCCGATTCGTCATACGCGGCCCAGGACGTGCGCAATCTGGGCGCATCCTTGGCTAGATGCATTTTGAAACCGTGGTGGTAGCGCCAGCCCTTGTCGCGGCGGTCGGCCCGGTGCTCGTTCCACCTGCGCAGCGCGTCGTGGCCCCACGCGATCACATCGCCGTCACGGTCGAGCAGAAGTGCGGTCAACGTCTTGACCGACGGAACCGGTTGGTTCGGCCACTGGTCGAACGTGCGGATCTTCCGCAACGCCGGATCGTCGACGCCGTGCTCGCACCAGCCGTAGCCGGTGGCATGGGTTCCGAAGTCGAGGGAAGCGTTGACTAAGTGCGTTTCAGGGTGACTCACAGCATCCGTCCTGAGATGGGGAGGGGATGCGATACGTCTAGTCCGACGCCGAGGTGCACTTCCACTTTGCGTTGGCGATGTAATTCGATGGTGTCAGCAAGTTAGCTTGACCAGGTGTGATGATCTTGAGCAACTACACCGCGTTATCCTATGCCTTCAACGCGCCGCAGCCGGCTGCCCCTGCTGATCATCGATTGAACGGGACCATCCGCGTCCACTCTCCGAGTAGCTCGGCAAAGCCGTCGTCGTCGGTGGCATCGAGTTTGCCGAGGATCTGCGTCTCCCCAGAAGCTTTGCGGCTGACGGTCATCGGGTGGAACGGGTCGGTGTCCCACGAGTTGAATCGGCCCTCGTGCACCGTCACGTAGTAGGCCTCGGCATCAATGTTGCCCGGAGGGCGCGGCATCACAAGACGAGCCTGCAGCGGGTCATCTTCAACATCTCCCACTCCTCCGTGGGCCAGGCAAGCGGCCGCGAGCTGCTCGATCCGCACCAGTCGGTCACGCGCGCCCCACCGCATGGCCGGGGACACCAGGTACGGTCCCCAGCTGCGCACGAGCCAGCCCGCGGCACCTTCGGGCAGCGGGCCGGTCTGGCCGTTGCGTTCGGAGCGGGTCACCTCGCACATCTGCCAGATGCGTGATGCCGGATCGTCGGGATCAAGCCCGGTGGGGAGAAGCTGGAGCGCCTCGGCTCGGGCGGCCGCGTCGGTGGCGAGCTCGTCGGCGATGGTCAGGCGCTGGGGCCGGGTCATCGCGTTCATGATCTCGGGCAGCTCATGGGCCAGCAGGTCCTTGGCGTCGAAGAAGCTCCACTGATCGCCATGCCGAGCAGCGGGTTCGGCGGTCAGGTCTATCGGACTCATCGACTCCGCTGGGCTGCGCAGCTGTTCGATCACCTGGGAGATCGCCGTCTCCAGGGACGGCGAGGTGTCCAGCCAGGCCGCGGCATCCCACGCGTCCTCCGACAGCTGTGTCAGCGTCGGCGCCAGCTGCTCGGCCAACTTGCTGTCGTTGAGGGTGGTGACCTTGGTGCTGGTGTCGGCCGGTTCGCCGGGCCAGGTGGCCAAAACGGTGTAGCGGGGCCCGGTGGGCAGAATGCTGTAGCTGGTCAACGGAATCTCCCGAACTGTGCGGTCGCCGAACAGCCCCTGTGGCGCGGGGCTTGGGCGTGACGAGTGAGTTCGGTAGCCCCGCGGCGCGACCGCCGAGCCAGTCCACCCCCCAGCATAGCCGGAGAGAGGCCCACCTGGTGGAAATCAGGTGGGCCTCTCGTCAGCTACTGACGCTCTCGGCTGGCCGTGCCAGCCGCCAGGCCTCAGCCGATGCTCACGCCAGCGGGTGGGGTTCTCCGGTAAGCGCGGCGAGCGCCTTGGCGATCTCCTGGAGGTTGGCCCGGATATAGGTCGTGGTGGTGCCCGGGTCGCCGCTCTGGTCGTTGTGGCCGGCGAAGGCGCGGGCGATGCCGTAGCCGAAGTTGCGCTCGACCCAGGTCAAGGTGGTGTGGCGCAACCAATGCGTGGACAGCTGCTGGGCCGCGACCCACTGCAGATGTTTGCCGATCCGGCTCCAGAGGTGGTCGTAGCGGCGGGTGGTGATGGGTCTGCCGTCGCGGTAGCGGAGAAGCTGATCGTCAGCTCCGGCGCCGCGTTCCTTCGCGTGGCGGAGCAGGCCGCGCATGAGGGTTGGGGAGACCGGCTGCCATCGGGCCGTGCCTCCTTTCTCCCGCAACAGGATCAGGCACTGTTTGGGGTCGAGATCCTTGGGGCGCAACGCGAGCGCACCGCCGCGGCGGCAGGCTGTTTCGGTGTGCAGCCTCAGGATCAGGGTGTCCAGCTCCGGGTCGTTGCCGGTGGTGGCGACGACGTGGTTGATCTCGGCCAGGCCGTTGCTGGGGATCGCGCACCGGGTAGAGGGCAGGCGGCGGGGTTTGTCGACCTTGCGCGCCGGGTTGTGGGCCTCGGTGATCAGCTGGTCGTTCTCGGCGTGCTTGTACAGGCAGCGCAGGGCGGCGATGAAGTGCTCGGCGGCTCCACGACCACCACGGCCGTTGCGCCGGACCTTGGCAGTGGCCTGGACGTGCTCAGCGAGCTGCTTCACCTCCGAGGCAGTGGGTTCATCGAGATGGCGATCGCCCCAGTTGGCGCGGATGCGGTTCCAGTAGCTTCCGTACACGCGGCGGGTGCCCTTGCTGACCGCCTCCACCACTTCCGGGATGTACTCGGCGAAGGTCGGCACCGGCGGCCGCTGCTGCGGCACGGCGAGTAGGTCCTCCGGTGTGACGCCCAGGCGTTCCAGCAGCAGCCGCGCGGCCTCCAGCTCGACGGCACTCGGCGTGCCAGGTACGACCGTGGTCATGGCGTCACCACCAGGTGAGAGGCGCCGTTCACGGGCGTGCTGGCCGGCTCGTCGCCCGTGAACACGGTGGCGACGTTCACCGACGGCCCGGTGTCGGCGTTCATGGCCGCAGCCAGCTGCGAGGACAGGCCGCGCGAGCAACCGGTCACATGCCGCACCCAGGCCGGGGTGACCACGGTGTCGGCGGTGCGCGTCTGCTGCGCGCGAGCCAGGTACTCCGCGAAGCTCACCCGGCGGCCGCCACGGCCAGTGGCCTTGTCGGCGTTGCGGTTCACACCTGCGCGGCGTTCATGAACGCCGACAGCGGGCTGTTCATGAACGGTCCCCGTGGAGTTCGCGGCCACGGCGGTGTTGGCGTTCACCGACCTGGACTCGGCGGCGGTGAACGGGGTGTTCGGCTGGGAGGCGGGGGTGCTGCAGGCGCGGGTGACCGCGGTCGTGAGCTTGTCCCGCAAGTCGGTGATCGCCTCGGCTGCCAGGAAGATCACCAGCGGAGGCACCGAGTGCAGCAGCACCGCCTTGCCGTCCCCGCTGGCCCAGGCCGACCAGGTGTTCATGGCGTAGGTCGCGGCCAGCATCGCCCACTTCGCCCGGCGCACCCACGGCCCGGTCCGGAGTTGGTACTGGGCGGTGACCTGCTCGGCGCGTAGGATCGCGATCAGCACCAGGCTGACCATGGGGTCCAACAGCCAGGCGGTGAACCAGGGCAGGGAGAACCGTGGGGCGCCGTGGGCGGCGAAGTGCGCGACGTTGGCCATGGTGAAGGCCAGCCCGAGCACGATGCCGGTCCACATGAGCCGGTCGACCTGCCGTCGGATACGTTCGACCTGGAGCGCGATCACGTCCGGGTGGGTCTGGTGTGCTCGGATCCGGCTGGCCTCGTGGGCATCGCGGAGGAGCTGGTCTTCGGTGTTCATCGGTGATCACCGCCAAGAGCGGCAGCGAACAGGTCGGCGAACAAGTCGTCCAGCACCGCGGGCGGGCACACGAGCAGATGCCCGCCTGCCTGATCGGCGACCAGCAAGACCCGGTTGCCGGTGGCCAGCCCGTGGCGGTGGCGCGCGGCGGCTGGCAACCGGAGGTGGTTTTGAGCGGTCACGCTGAAGGTGCCCTCGGCGTTGGGTTCGATGATCAGCACATCGCCGAGGTGCCGTACGCGCAGTCGTGTTGCTGGTGCCCAACCGAGTGCTCGCAGGACGACGAGATCGGTGATCCGTCCGTGGTGGTCCAGCGCGGAGAGCCCGTACACCGCGCAGGTAGTGCGCGCGATCGGACCGTTCGCCAACGGCAGAGTGCCGCTGCCCGGTGCCAGGCAGGAGGTCGAACTGCCGGCGCGGGTGCTGGGCCGGGACGGGGTGCTCGGAGGGACAAGAGGCGCGATCACCGTGCCGGTCACGACGACCACCGCCACGGGCGGCAGCCTGACCTGCGCGGAGGCGTCGGGTCGGAGGGTTCAAGCGCGCTCAAGCACGCATACGTCAGATGTAGCAGGGATGCGACGGAAAGGGGATCGAGTCCCCCCTCGGACACCAGCACTATTCACACGGCCCATAGGCTTGATGGTGTGACATCAACCGCACGGGCCGTGTGAATAGCGAACTTGCAGGTCAATCGCGAGAACAGTTTCTTTATTGCGGCTTCCTGCAGTCTTTACGCCTCTCCAAACGACGCTTAGTCCGATGCTCCCAGGCGAGCAGTTGACCAATTAAACGCAGAGGATCATTCGATTGGTTCGGATTCATGCTTGGTGAGGTCTCGCCAGTTTTCTGAAAGAATCTTGTTTTCGACCTGGCTGATATGGGCCGGCGTATTTGACGCGGCCGCAGCGACTACCTGCTCACCGGTTGTCTTGAGCTTAACTGTCTTTTTTGTGCCGTTCTTGTCCTGCAAGAAACCAGTGATCTGGATCCAGTGTCTACGGTCCCGCCTCCAATCAATCTCAGCCAGACGCTGCTTGAGCTGCTCAAGCGAAACTTTCGGAGTTAGCGCCTCTGATTCGAGTTTGACTAGGGCGTCGGAAAATCTTTTTTCAAGGTCATCGACCGTATCATGATCGGTTGTCTTTTCTTGCAACATCACCTCCATGATCGGGCCGAGCTTTTCACGGCGCGCCTGGTTGTAGGCCAGCGCAAGCGCCTTGAGAGCAAAGGCCCAACCGTGGACATACAGCCGCCGATAGGTGTCAGGCTGAGTGGTATCACTCCAAGCTGCACCAAACTGGTGCTCCAGCATCTGGAGGAATTCGCGGCAGTACGGCAGAACGAACGGGATATGGTGATGTTTCAAGTGCTCGCGTTTACGGTTTCCGTGTGAGATCACGTTCAGAAGCATTTGCTCAAGCGTAGAAGCATCTACGATATTCTGGACGGCGGTCAGCGTCGCACCAGTGCTGCGTCCGTCCGCGACACGGCCTTCAAAGATCGTCCCCTTGATGGCACTATTACGCAGCCGAGAGAGCGCGGACGAGGTGTCGTAAGTAGCCACCAAATTAGCGTTCTTCTTGGTACCGCGTCCATTTCGGTCCGCGAAGCTTTGAGCGGCCGCATCAACATCTACTTTGAGCTCAATCTCGAGGGTCACAAAAAATGTATTGAGAGCACCACTCTTCAGCGCGACACCACTCTGGGCCGCCTCGAACAGTGCGGCCGTCTGGGTCTGCCCGTCTGCCTGCATAACTGGCCTTTTAGGCAGGTAAAACTCTCCGTAAAGGACCGCCGAGTTCACTTCATCGAAGACAACGAAGATTGGCTGGGGGTCTTCCTCAAACTCCTCGACAGACTGCCACCCCGTGACGGTCGGCAGGTAAGCAACTCGCTCACCGTGAATAGCCTCGAGGATGTAGCGCTTGAAGTCGGCCCGGTTAGTAGCCTTGGCACCTTTGAAATCGCTTTGGGTCTTCTCGTGTGCTGCCCTCATTCCTATGGCCTCGTAGTCAACCGCGCGCGGAGGGTCAGAAGGATTGTACCGCACGATATCGGTAAATTGACCCAAGCTCGGATGGAGCGAGACGCATATACGGTAGTGAGGCTCAGCCCCCTTCAGGCACAGCATGCCGCGCATGACGTGCCGCTTTTCGAGTTCGTGCTGGAAACGGTATCGGCGGTTCTCAATGTTGGCGCGCGCCTCTTCATCCGAACCGATCCTGACAATGCGCAGTCCACCGAAAGCCGGATCCTCAGGGATATCAGAGGTGCTGATCAATTGCTTCTGGGCGATGAACGGGGTACTCATAGTTGATCCTCCGCTTGACTGTCGTCGGCAGCATCAAAACCAATAAATGCAGACATGTCGGGAATTTCAGGAATCGTGATTTTTTCTATACCGTCGGGGACATTGCCAGCGAAAGCAAGCACCGGCGGCAGCGAGACTAGTTCGATACCTAAGTTCATCCTCTCAATAGCGTCAACTATCTCAGATTGAAATTCAAATGCAGCGATTACACCACGGATCTGCCGATTGTAGCCTTCCGCACGACGCGCCATCGAAACATAAACGATTATTTGACCGAGAGCGTCGTAACTGGCGCGAATCTTGAACTCCCACAGACGAATGACATTGTGGCGATCAATCGTTCGCATATCCGCCCGCACTGCCGTGCCGTCGAAACTATTCTCTCGAGCGACGAGCAACTCACCGCGCCTGTGCTGATCGAGTGTCGCAGCATAGTAGTCACGGATCCGGCCCTCTCGCTCACAGGTCTGCCGATCTCTCACGATACCCGGACCTCTCGAGGTTGTTCGACTGCAACAACGAGATCGTAGCAACGATCTTCGAGTCTAGCAAGTACATCTCGGAGATAGGTGCTTCGAGCTCGATGTCGGACCATCCGCATCTCGGCCGCGCGGACTGACGCCGCTAGCCGTTGCCGTCCGTTTGGCATGAGGTATGCGAACCGCGTTGAGCGCCGAACTGTGTGGCGACACACCTAGGCGTTCAGCCCTGAGACCTATTCGGTCTGCACCAGCGCCCCCACGGCGACAGGGGAGGCTGGCTCAGGTTCGCACTGGTCGTGCAGGAGGGGACACACAAGAAGGGAGTGGATAGGTGTGCAGCTAGTCCCTCGTACGCCAGCGTTGGCTGCACTTGCAGGACAGATGGTCTCGTCGACTGTCCGCTCTTCTGCAGAACATTCCAACCGCGCCGTTGGGCGCGACATCCCTCCAACTCAGGGGCTAACCGCGCAGGTGCGCGAGGGCGGTGATCATGCGGTCGGCGATGTCCGCCGGCCCCGGGAAGACCACGGTCACCGCGCGTTGGTGCGCGAGGCCGTGCAGTCCCAGCCACAGGGCGACCGCGTCCGCGGCCGGATCAGTGCTGGTGGACAGGCCCGTGGTGACGCAGTCCGCCAGGGCCTCGGCGAGTAGGTGCATGGCCGCTTGGCCGAGGTCGGTCATGTCGGACTCGGTCAGGGCGCTGTTGGCCAGGTCGGGCATCCACAGGCCGCCGAACATGGTGCGGTAGCGGCCGGGGTGTTGTTGGGCGAAGTCCAGGTAGGCGGTGCAGACGGTGGTCAGGCGGGCTTGGGGGTGTTGGGGGGCGGCGTCTCTGGCGGTGCGGAGGCGGGCTTCGAGTTCGGCGAAGGCCTGTTGAACTACGGCCAGCATGATGCTCGGCTGGTCGGGGAAGTGGCGGTAGATCGATGGGGCGGCGATGCCTGCCTGGCGGGCCACCGCGCGCAGGGTGACGGCGCTTTCGTCGCCGGTTTCGTCGAGCAGGGCGACTGCGGCGGTGACGATCTCCTCTCGCAGGCGGGCGCCTTCGCCGCGGCGGTTGCGGGCGCGGGTGGGCTTGGGCGCGGCCTTGGCGTCTTCCATGGGCGTTAGCTTACAAGGAAAGGCTTACGGGTGTTAGCTCTTGCATTGAGCTAGATAACGTGCGTAGCCTTACGGGTGTAAGTTCGAGCGTCGGAGGAGAGCACGCCATGATCACCAGCACTGTCGCCACCCAGGTCACCCAGGTTGTTCTGCCTGGCAAGGTCGACTCCAGTGGGCTCCAGGTGCGTACCTCGGAGCTGCCTGCGCCGGGCGTGGGGCAGGTTGTGTTGCGGATGGACGCGACCGGGGTCTCGTTCGCCGAGCAACAGATGCGGCGGGGGAAGTACTACGACCAGCCGCCGTTTCCGTTCGTGCCGGGGTATGACGTGGTCGGGACGGTCACCGCGGTTGGGCCGGGAGTGGACGACGCGCTGGTTGGGCGGCGGTTTGCGGCGGTGACCAAGATCGGGGGGTGGGCCAGTTCGCTGGTGCTGGAGGCTGCTGATCTGGTGCCGGTGCCGGACGGGGTGGATTCCGCCGCCGCGGAAACGGTGGTGGTCAACGGGATCACCGCGTGGCAGATGCTGCACCGCTCCGCCAAGGTGCCCGCCGGCGGCACGATCGTGGTGCTGGGCGCCAATGGCGGGGTTGGGTCCACGCTGGTGCAGCTGGCCCGGCATGCCGGGATCAGGGTGATCGGGACCGCCTCACTTCAGCACCACGACTCGGTGCGGGAGCTGGGCGCGATCCCGGTCGACTACCGCGATCCGGACATGTACCAGCGGATCCGCGAGATCGCGCCGGAGGGCGTGCACGCGGTGTTCGACCACGTGGGCGGGGCGGGGCTGGCGGAGTCGTGGCGGTTGTTGCGCCGGGGCGGCACCCTTGTCTCCTACGGCACCGCGGCCACCAAGGACGAGGACGGGAACTCGCGGTTGCCGGTGCTGAAGTCGTTCGGGCGGCTGGCGTTGTGGAACCTGTTGCCCAACGGCAAGAACGCGACGTTCTACAACTTCTGGGCGGGCAGGCGCCGCCTGGCCGACTTCCGCGCCCGGCTGGCCGAGGACCTCACGCAGGTGCTGCGACTGCTGGCCGACGGCGTGCTCACCGCGCAGATCGCCGGGCGGTTCCCGCTGACGGAGGCCGGTGCGGCGCTGGCGCTGGCGGAGTCGCGCACGGTGCTGGGCAAGGTGGTCATCGTCGCGCAGCCGCACCCGTGACCAGCTCCATCCGCCCGCACACCAGGAACCGCCGGGGCGAGGGCGCGCTGCTGCGCGCGGAGATCCTGGCCGCGGCCACCGAACTGGTCGACGACGGCGGTGACGAGCGGGCGGTGACCCTGCGCGCCGTGGCCCGCCGCACCGGCATCGCCGCACCGTCGATCTACCCGCACTTCCCCGACCAGCCGGCCCTGATGGTCGCCGTGGTGCGGCAAGCCTTCGCCGAGCTGGCCGACCGCCTCCGGTGCGCCGCCGAACGGGCCGGTGCGGGCTCCCGGCGCCGGCTGCTCTCGGTCTGCGCGGCCTACCTGGGCTTCGCCCGCGACCACCCGGAGCGCTACCGCCTCATGTTCGACGGCGCGTGGAAGCCCGTGCTCGGCTGCGGCGGGCTCACCATCGACATGGTGGTCGCCCTGGGCGCGGCGTCGCTGGAGCTCATCGGCGGGCTCCTGCGCGACTGCGTGATCGAGGGCCACGGCGACAGCACTGAACCGGCGGCCGACGCGATCGCGCTGTGGCTCGGCCTGCACGGGCTCGCCCACCAGCGCGCCGTGTGCACGCCATTCCCCTGGCCTGCCGACATCACCCAGCGGATCACCATCCCCTTGTGCCACCTCAGGAACGGAAGGCCACAGCCATGACCACCGCAACCTTCGCCGCCCCGATGGCGCCCCGCCTCCCCGCCCGTACCGGCGAGGTCGACAGCCGCGCCGCCTACCTCGGTTTCGCCTTCGCCTACCTGTTCGGGCACGGCGCCTCCGCGCTCAGCAAGGGCGACAACCCGCTGATCGCCCTGCCCGCATGGCTGCCGACGGTCCTGCTGATCGCCGGGCTCGCCGCGGGCACGGTCTTCGCCACCCTCGCCGCGTTGCGCGCCCAGAAGGGCCTGAGCGGGCCGGAAGCGTTCTCCGGCAAGCTGATCGGCGCGGCCTGGGTGATCGGCATGGCTGGGCTGGCGCTGACCATCAACGGGCTGCACGCGCTGCCGGGCATGCCGAACGTGCACTCGATGCTGTGGCCGGCCGGGGCCGGATTTGTGGTCGGCCTGCTGTACCTGGGCGAGGGCGCGGTGCGCCGCAACGTCCTGCACTACGTGCTCGGCAGCTACCTCACCCTGATCTCCTCGGCCGCGCTCTTCCTCGGCGCGCCCGGCCTGTTCTGGGCGCTGGCCGTCGCAGGCACCGGCGGCTTCCTGGTCGCGGCCGTGCTGGAGCACCGTCGCCTGGCCGCGGTCCAGGCAGGCGCCCGCACTTCGGCGGATGGACCCGTCCGCCCCCGCGGCCGATAGTTGTCTGGACCAGCACACGATTCCAGCAGCTCAGACGACGGGAGTTTGATCAACGATGGTCAAGTTCGGTCGGATCACCGCGCGGTCGGCCGCGCTCGCAGCACTGGCCGCGGCCACCCTCGCGGTCGGCGTGACCACCCCCGCCGCCGCGGGCAGCCCGGCGCCACGGGCCAAGAACGGGCCGGTCTCCGTGGCCTACGTCGAGGTCAACAACCACAGCATGCTCAACGTCGGCAAGTACACGCTGGCCAAGGGCGGCGCGAACGTCTTCGACATCGGCATCACCTTCGCCGCCAACATCAACTACGACCCGGCGAAGAAGGCGGCGTACCTGCACTTCAACGACAACGTGCGCCGGGTGCTGGACAACGCGGCGACCCAGATCCGCCCGTTGCAGGCCAAGGGCATCAAGGTGGTGCTGTCCGTGCTCGGCAACCACCAGGGCGCGGGCTTCGCCAACTTCCCCACCAAGGCGGCGGCCGAGGCCTTCGCCAAGCAGCTCTCCGACGCGGTCACCAGGTACGGGCTCGACGGCATCGACTTCGACGACGAGTACGCCAAGTACGGCGAGAACGGCACCGGCCAGCCCAACGCCAGCTCGTTCGTGCACCTGGTCACCGCGCTGCGGAACACCCTGCCCAACAAGATCATCTCGCTGTACAACATCGGCCCGTCGGCCACCCGGCTCTCCTACGGCGGGGTGAACATCGACCCGAAGTTCAGCTACGCCTGGAACCCGTACTACGGCACCTGGGGCGTGCCGAACATCTCCCTGCCCAAGCAGCGCCTCTCCCCCGCGGCCGTGGAGATCGGCCGCACCGCCACCGGCACCGCGGCCAGCCTCGCCCGGCGCACGGTGAGCGAGGGGTATGGGGTGTTCCTGACGTACAACCTGGGCGCGGCCGACTCGGCCTCCTACATCTCCAGCTTCACCCGGGAGCTGTACGGGAGCGACGCGGTGTACACGAAGTAGCGGGTGAGCGGGCGGCGACAACACTGGCGAGTTCCTTCGATAGTGGTTGCCAGTCGGGCAAACTGTGCGCCATGTCAGCCGCCCGCGAGGTTCGCAACACCGTCAACGGGCCGGTGCACGGGCCGTCGGTGCAAGCCGGGGTCATCCACGGCGGGGTCTGGTTCGCGGCCGATCGGGAGTGGCCGCGGCCGCAGCAACTGCCGCCTGCACCCAGCGCGTTCACCGGCCGGGAAGCGGAGCTGGCGGCGCTGACCAGCGCGCTTGACGGCGCGGCGGCTGAAGGCGCCACGGTGGCCATCTCGGCGTTGAACGGCGCCGGGGGCGTTGGCAAGACCTGGCTGGCGGTGCACTGGGCGCACCAGAACGCGTACCGGTTCCCGGACGGGCAGCTGTTCGTGAACCTGCGGGGCTTCCATCCGCGCGAGGAGCCGATGTCCCCGCAGGAGGCGGTGCGCGGATTCCTGAACGCCCTGAACATTCCCCCGGAACGGATTCCGGCGGAAGAGCACGCCCTGATCGGGTTGTACCGGAGTGAGCTGCACGGGCGGCGGATGCTCGTCGTGCTGGACAACGCCAGGGACGGCGAACAGGTCGTTGACCTGCTGCCAGGGAATCCGACCTGCACCGTGTTGATCACTAGCCGGGATCGGCTGGCTGGCTTGCAGGTGAGCACGCCCTTCCACCCGCTGGAAGTCACCGTTCTTGATGACGAGGCGGCGCGGGCGCTGCTGGCCCGGCGGCTGGATGCGGCGCAACTGGCAGCTGAGCCGGAGGCGACTGCGGAGCTGCTGCGGTGGTGTGCCGGGCTGCCGCTGGCGTTGAGCATTGTGGCCGCGCAGCTGCACAGCAGAGTGTCGCTGGCCCGGATGGCGAAGAAGCTGCGGGAGGAGAGCCGGCGGCTGATTGCCCTGGACGGCGGCAAGTCGCACTCCGTGCAGACCGTGCTGTCCTGCTCTTACCAGGCGTTGCCGGACGCTGAAGCCAGGGTGTTCGCGTTGCTGGGGCTGGCGCCGGGGCAGGACATCAGCGTCGCGGCCGCGGCCAGCCTGGCCGGGTTGCCGGAGGCCGAGGTCGAGCGGCTGCTCGACGAGTTGGTGGACGTGTCGCTGGTGCAGTGCGAGCACGAGCGGTACCGGATGCACGACCTGGTGCGGTTGTACGCCGGTGAGGTGGCCCGGCAGCACCTGCCCGAGCAGGACTGGGAGCTGGCCCGGCGGCGGCTGCTCGACTTCTACTGCCACATGGCGCACGGCGCGGATGTGCTGATCGACCGGCACCACATGCCGATCGAGCTGCCCGCCCTGCGAGAGGGCTGCGCGCCCGTGCTGCCGGAGACCGCAGCCGAGGCCAAGGAGTGGTTCGCCGCCGAGCACGCCAACCTGATGGCGGCCCAGCAGCTGGCGGTGGAGCTGGGCTGGCACGCGGCCGTGTGGCAGCTGGCCTGGACCCTGACCTCGTACAACCTGAGCCAGGGCTACCTGCGCGACAACCACACCATGTGGCAGGCCGGGACCGCGGCGGCGGCGAACCTGACCGACTGGCGCTCCCGCATCCAGGCGCACCGGCACCTGGGGCGGGCCTGCACGCAGCTCGGGCAGCACGATGAGGCGCTGCGACAGCTGCAACTGGGGCTGGCGGCCGCCGAGGCAGCCGACGACCGGCTCGGGCAGGCGCACACGCACCGCGCGGTGGCCTCGGCCTGGGCGCAGCTGAAGGACTACCAGCAGGCGCTGACGCATTCGCAGGCTGCGCTGGCGCTGTACGAGGAACTCCAGGCAGTCAGCGGCGCGCACGCGCTCAACGAGGTCGGCTGGTACACCGCGCAGCTCGGGGACCTGGACACCGCGCGGGCGCACTGCCTCGACGCGCTGGCCCGCTGCCAGCGGGACGACAACCTGCGCGGCATCCCCCGCTGCCTGCTCAGCCTGGGCTACCTGGCGCACCGCACCGGCGACCTGGACGAGGCGGTCCGGCTCTACCGGGAGGCGCTGGAGCTGTGCCGCCAGCGGACAGATGCCGCCACCGAGGCGGATGTGCTCGACCGCCTGGGCGACGCGCTGGCCGAGGTGGATCCGGCGCAGGCGCAGGCGGTGCGGGTGCAAGCGCTGGAATTGTTCCAGAAGCAGCGGCGCGGGCAGGAAGCTGAGCGGGTGCGGCGGCTGCTCGCCTCGGACTGAGCGGGGCGAGCAGCCGCGACGCGGGTCAGCGCAGGGCGGCGGCGGTCAGGCCGGCCACGTACTCCTGGCCCTTGGCGTTGGGGTGCACCGGGACCGACAGCGAGGTCGGGATCAGGCCCTCCACCCACTTCACGCCCGGCAGCTGGCACACGTCGTGCCCGGTCACCAGGCCCGGGTTGACGAAGGTGGCGCCGACCTTGGCCGACCAGCTGCCGATGCTGGTGTTCAGGTGGGCCTGCACCTGCTCGAAGTAGGCCACGTCGCCCGCGGCGATGGGCACGAGGGGCCAGCAGCCCTTGGTGGGCGGCAGGATGCGCAGGTAGCCGACCACCGCGATGCGGGCCTTGGGAGACCTGGACTTGATGCCCTCCAGCACCTTGGTGACCTTGGGGCCCAGGTCGGCGATGCGGCGGTTGATCTCGTC
This sequence comes from Crossiella sp. CA-258035, assembly GCF_030064675.1. Taxonomy (GTDB): domain Bacteria; phylum Actinomycetota; class Actinomycetes; order Mycobacteriales; family Pseudonocardiaceae; genus Crossiella. The sequence continues at coordinate 743,382 of NZ_CP116413.1, read as the reverse complement.
GCCGTCCTTGGTGAAGTGCTTCTTGCAGGGCGCGCCGCCGGGGTCGGTGACGCTCAGGGTGGCGCAGGTCAGCACGATCTCGCCGAAGCCGATGTCGTTGCCGCCGATGGACAGGGTGACCAGGTCGGTGTCGGGGGTGAGGGAGTCGAACTGCGGCGGGTTGACGCCGAGGGGGACGGTCTGGGGCGCGGTCATGTCGGGGGTCTTGGCGGCGCCGCAGCTGCGGTCGACGAAGGTCTTGGGCTTGAGGCGGGCGGCCAGCTGGGCCGGGTAGTTGTCCTTGGACCGCGCGCAGCCCACGGGGTCGAGGTGGATGTTGGTGATGGTGCCGACGGAGGCGAAGGAGTCGCCCAGGGCCACGTAGCGCTGGACGGCGGTCGGCGCGGCCGTTGCGAGGGACGACGCGGCGGGCAGTGCCATCGTCGCGACCAGACCGGCCACGAGCAGGAACCGAGCCATGGAGACCTTCCCTACTTGCGAGTAGCAAGACGATACGGAGCGTGACCGGTGGCGCTCGGCACGGTCAAGAGCAGGCGAATTAAATAGGTAGAGCCGCCATCTGGCCTCGTTTCGGGCGCGGCCCAGCGGGGCAGCCGTTGCGGGTGGGAGCCATACGGGTTGGTACGGCGGGCTGGTCCGACTCCTCGCTGATCGCGACGGGCTGGTACCCGCCGGGGGTGTACACGCCGGAGCAGCGGTTGCGTTGCTACGCGGAGCGTTTCGACTTCGTGGAGGTCAACTCGACCTACTACGGACTGCCTCGAACTTCGGTCACCAAGGCTTGGGCGGAGCGCACGCCGGACGGATTTGTCTTCAACGTCAAGGCTTTCAGCCTGCTGACCCGGCACCGGACACCGGTGGCCATGCTGCCGCCGGAGCTGCGGCCGGCCGGTCCGCGCGAGGTGCGGCCGGGCGACCTGGAACCGGAGCTGTTCGACCAGGTGTGGCAGCGGTTCCTCGATGAGCTGGATCCGTTGGTGGCAGCCGGAAAGCTGGGTCTGCTGCTGTTCCAGTTCCCGCCCTACTTCCGGCCGGGCGAGCGGGCGCGGGCCTACCTGGCCGAGTGCGCGCGGCGGGTGGCGCCGTTGCGGATGTGCGCCGAGTTTCGGAATCCGGCCTGGCTGAGCGAGGAGGAGCGGGACGGCACGCTGGACTTCCTTGCCAGGCACGGGATCGCGTACGTGTGCGTGGACATGACGCAGGGCCTGCCCGGCTCGGTGCCTCCGGTGACGGCGGTGACCGCGCCGGAAGCCGTGCTGCGGTTGCACGGGCGGAGCCCTGAGTGGGAGTGGGGCGACAAGCTGGCGCGGTACCGGTACCGCTACGACGACACCGAGCTGGCGGACTGGGCCGAGCGGGTGCGGGACCTGGCGGCGCGGGCGGAGACCACGTTCGTGGTGTTCAACAACTGTTCCGGCGACAGCGCGCACGTGAACGCGGCCCGGTTCCGCGACCTGGTGCCCGCCGAGGCGCGTTAGCCGCAGCGCTCGCGCAGCAGGTCCAGGTCGGCGCGGGCGGTGCTCAGGCCTGGGCGGTCCCTGGCCGCGCGCAGGTCCGCGAGCCGGGCCAGGCCCTCGATGACCACCGCCAGCGGTGGGCCGCTGGCGGTCAGGCCGTCCTGGCGACTGGGCGGGGCGTGCTGGGCCGGGACCTCCAGGAACGGTTTGACCAGCTGGTGGTGGTGATAGGTGTAGGCGGCCGCGTGCGCCCGGCAGACGTCGAGGAAGAGCTCGGTGTTGGCGCGCAGCTGGGCGGGCATCGGCGCGGCGGACTCGCGGAGGAAGGCGGTCAGCAGCGGCTGCTGGGTCATCGCGGCACGCAGCAGCGGCTGGTCCTCCGGCGGCAGGTACGGCGCCTTCTCGCTGAGGATTTGCTGGTAGAACGGGTCCTGGGGGCGGCACAGGCCCAGCAGCAGGTCGATCTCGTTCACCGCGGCGAAGTCACCGGCGTTGGCGCCGCGGTAGTCGATGCCGTTGACCCGGTAGGACTTGAAGTACGGGCGGATGTTGAAGAAGAACCGGTCCACGTCCAGTTCCTTGGCCAGGCTCTGGTTGAACCGCAGCACGTCCAGCAGCGCGCTGTGCGCCTCGGCCAGCAGGTAGCCGGCCAGCGGGTTGCCGACGCCCAGGGTCGGGATGCGGCGCAGCGCGGTGGCGGCGCGCTGGTAGGCCAGCACGGACAGACCGTTGTACTCGATGAAGACGCGTTCGTCCGGCAGCGTGGTGAAGGTGCGGTAGCCCGCGCGACCGGCCAGGTTGTGCAGCGACTGGTGCGCGAAGACGTACCGCGGCGCGACGCCGAGGGCCAGGCCGATCCGGTTGGCCGCGGCGTGCGCGGGGACCAGTTCCGCGTCCGTGCCGGTCTCGTGGCGGCGGCAGGCGCCCAGGTAGAAGCCGACCAGGCCGAGCAGGTCGTAGCTGTCCACCGGGTCCAGCTCGGCGATCAGCGCGGCGCCGCGGGTCACGATCGTGTGCTTCAGGCGGTCGATGTCAGGGTCACCGAGCAGGATCTCGGTGCGGGCGGCGAAGTACCGCTGCTCCAGCTCGGTGTTGAGGTCGGCGAACTCCGTCCGGATCCACTGATCCAGTCGATCCGTTGCGGTGGTCACGATCGCGTTGGTACCACAGGAGAAAGGACACCGCGATGAAGTTCTCGACCACGGTCGTGCTCGGCGGCAAGACCGCGACCGGGCTCCAGGTCCCCGATGAGGTGGTGGAGGCGCTGGGGGCGGGCAAGCGGCCCGCCGTGCTGGTCACCGTCGGCGGGCACACCTACCGCAGCACGGTGGCGGCGATGGGCGGGGAGTTCTGGCTGCCGCTGAGCGCGGAGAACCGCACCGCGGCCGGGGTCGCCGCTGGTGATCAGGTCGAGGTGACGGTGGCGCTGGACAGCGCGCCGCGCACCGTGGAGCTGCCCGAGGACTTCGCCGCCGCGCTGGCCGCCGAGCCGGCCGCGGCCGAGTTCTTCCACGGCATCTCCTACAGCAACCAGCGCTGGCACGTGCTCAACGTGGACGGCGCGAAGACCGAGGAGACCAGGGCGCGGCGGATCGCGAAGTCGGTGGCGATGCTCAAGGAGGGCAGGGCGCGCTGAGGCCGGGCGGGCCGCGGCTCGTCCGGGGCGCGGTCGGCGGACGCTGGCCTGACGCGGTGCTCGCGGCGGTGGGTCGGCGGGTGGTCAAGGGGTCGTCGGGGCCGTCCGCGTCGCCTTGACAGCGTTTAAGACGACCGGTCATATTGAGGGCATGGCGACCGCACCCAGCACCACCTACCGAGCCGTCACCGCGCTCGGCTCCCAAGAGTTCGCGCTGGTCAACCGGGAGGTGCGGGAGCCAGGTCCCGGCGAGGTGCGGCTGCGCGCGCAAGCCTGCGGGGTCTGCCACACCGACGCGCTGGCGGTCGAGGGGACCAGGGCGGAGCCGATCGTGCCGGGGCACGAGGTGGTCGGCGTGATCGAGGCGGTCGGCGCCGGGGTGCGCAGCTGGCGGGTCGGCGAGCGGGTCGGCGTGGGCTTCCTCGGCGGGCACTGCGGCGAGTGCGAGTCCTGCCGCAGGGGTGACTTCGTGACCTGCGCGGACCAGCCGCGGACCGGGCTGAGCGCGGACGGCGGCTACGCCGAGGTGGTCTACGCGCGGGCCTCCGGACTGGCCCGGATCCCGGCGGAGTTGTCAGCCGTGGAGGCCGCGCCGCTGCTGTGTGCCGGCCTGACCACCTACAGCGCGCTGGCCCGCCTCGACGCCCGGCCCGGCGCGCTGGTCGCGGTGCAGGGCATCGGCGGCCTTGGTCACCTGGGACTTCAGCACGCCCGCGCGCTCGGCTACCGGGTCGCCGCGATCGCCCGCGGCACGGACAAGGCGGCCCTGGCCGCCGAACTGGGCGCGGAGCACTACATCGACAGCCGCGCCGAGGACCCCGGCGAGGCCCTGCAGCGGCTCGGCGGCGCGGCGGCGATCATCGCCACCGCTTCCAGTGGTGCCTCGATGTCACCGCTGGTCACCGGCCTCGCCCCGCGCGGCGAACTGATCGTGGTCGGCGCCGCGCCGGACCCGATCACGGCGCGGACCGCGGACCTGATCTTCGGCATGCGGCGGATCAGCGGCAGCTTGACCGGTTCGTCGATCGAGAACGAGGACAACCTGCGGTTCAGCGCGCGCAGCGGCGTCCGCGCGATGACCGAGGTGCTGCCGCTGAGCGAGACGGCCAAGGCCTACCAGCACATGCTCTCCGGCAAGGCCCGGTTCCGCGTGGTGCTGGACCTGACCGCCTAGCCCCGGCTCGGGGCGAGCAGGTCGTCGAACACCATGGCGAAGAAGTCGTCGAACGGCTGCTCCGACTTGACCGCCTTCGCCCGCAGCAACGTGCCCTGCCACGCGTTCAGCACAAAACGGGCCGTCCGGTCCGGGTCCAGCCCGGCCCTGGCGGTGCCGTCGGCCTGCCCCTCCCGGATGGTCTGGGCGATCACGTCCGACCAGGAGGCGAGGCTGGCGTCCACCTCGGCCCGGATCGACGCGCTGTGGTCAGCCTGCTCGGAACCCATGTTGCCGATCAGGCAGCCCTTGGTGAACTCGTTGTCCGCCATGACATCCCGCATCACCACCAACCGCGCCCGCAGCCGCTCCAGCGGCGGCGCGTCGGACTTCGGGTCGCGGTACCAGTCGGGATTGCCGGCATACCGGCCGATCACCTCGACGCCGAGTTCTTCCTTGCTGCGGAAGTGGTTGTAGAAGGAGCCCTTGGGGACGCCCGCGGCGCGGGTGATGGCCTCGACGGAGCAGGCGGAGAAGCCTTTGCGGTGGAACTCGGAGAGGGCGGTCTCGACGATGAGTTCGCGGACGCTGGGGCGTGGCATGGGGTAAATATGACCGGTCGTCTTGGGGGTGTCAAGGCTGGTGGGAGGGGTGGCGGGGTGGTGGGGTGGGTGCTGGCGGGGTGGGGTGGGGGCTGGGCGGAGCGGCGTGGCGGGTGACGGCAGGCGGGTGCGGCAGGCGGACAGAGGCAGATGGGCGGCGGCGGGCGGGCAGGGGCGGTGGCAGGCGGACAGAGGCGGCGATAGGCGGGGAGCGGGCGGCGGATGGCGAGGACCGGGTGGCGGTGGGCGCAGGCGGCAGACGGCGGGCAGTGGGCGGCGGATGGCGGGTGAGCGGATGACGGGCGGTCGAGCGGCGGGCGGATGGCAAGCCACGGAGCGGCGGGCGGGCGGGCGGTTGGCTCGCGGCTCGGCTGGCGGGTGGATGGTGCGGTTAGGCGGGTTGCGGGGCCTGCACACAGCACAGAGGCGGTCGCGCAACGAAGCCCGGTCAGCGATCGCACGGCTCCCTGCGCAACGCGGCAAGCGGCCAAGCTCCCCCACCACTCCGCCCCCAGGCAGGCGAGACGACCGGTCATATTGAGATGACCGGTCATATTCAGGACCGTGGCGGTGATGGGCGACCAAGACCGGCGAGAGAAGCGATTGGTGGCTGCGGAGGCAGCCGGCACAACAGCGGCAGGACGGCGAGGAGGCGGCGTGCGCGAGCCGGGGCGGCACCGCCACCGATCCGCAGCCGCGCCAACACATTCCCCGCTGACCGATCGACCGACCCCGCCCCAGCATCTCCGGCTCAACGGCCGAGGTACCTCGCTCCCCGCCCCGGCAAGGTGGTCTCAAGATCACTGGGAGGAGCGGTACTCATGGACGCCGGGCGGCGGGTCAGTGTGGGGCGGGTCGCGGGGTTCGTGGCTGGGGTGGCGTTGGTGGCGTATTTGGTCGCGCCGTTGTTGTGGGCTGGGGGGTCCTCCGCCGAGGTGGTGGCGGCGGAGGTTCGGTCGTTGGTGGCGGGGCTGGCTGGGGAGGTTCGGGTGGAGGGGGTGCCGGGGGTGGACTCGGCGGGGAGCTGGTTCGAGGTGGTGGAGGTGGACGGGACTGACTCGGCGGGCAACCCGGTGCGGGTGGTGGCGCGGCGGGTGGATCCGGGGGAGCACCGGGCCGAGTCGGTGTCCTGGTTCGTCAGCCTGCCCGCGGTGACGGGGTTGCGGGCGGGGGTGGGGAACCGGTTCGACGGGGTGGTGGACGGGCGGCGGGTCGAGGTGGTGCTGGGGGTGCGGATCGAGGGGGACCAGGTGGTGGTGGGGCCGGAGAGTGCCAGTGTGGATGGCGATCCGGTGGCCCTTGACCAGGTGCGGGAGCTGGTGCCCGTTCGGCGCGCGCCGTTGCCGGGTGGGGTGTCCGGGGTGGCGGTGCGGGGGGTGGAGCTGGACGGGGATCGGCCGCGGGTGGAGCTGGGGGCAAACGGGGTGGTGACCGGGGGGCGGTGACTGGGCGAGGCGGAGTCACTGGCAGGTGTTGCGGGAGTCCGGTTTCAGGAACTCGGTGGCGGCCCAGCGGTCGTCGGCGAGTTTGCGGAAGCCGTCCTTGGTCTCGCCGTGGCCGCCGGTGAGGGCGTCCTTGCGCAGGCGGGTGACCACCTTGTGCTCGGGGCCGGGGCCGGAACGGACGTTGAGCAGGTCAGCCTGGACCTGGAACTCGCAACGGGGCTGGCCGTCGGCCGGCTTGTCGCCCTGGGCGTCGCTGCCGAAGGACAGCACGAACAGGCCAGCGGCGGCGGCGCCGACCAGCAGCACCGGACGGATCATGAACACAGCGGCCTCCTAGGCGCTCACGGACCCCTACCCGGTATAGCGGGCCGTCCCTGAGCTGCGAAGAGGCCGGTCGGCAAGTGCACCCGGGCGGCCGGTGGCGCCACCCGAACGTGCTTGTCGCGGCAACAAGAAGTGATCAGACAGCCCGAGGGCCGTCTTCCGGCGCGGGAAGACGGCCCTCGGAGCCTGTTGGCGGCCTAGATCAGCCGGCCATCTTCTTCTGCAGGTTCTCGTCCAGGGTGGCGAGGAAGTCCTCGGTGGTCTGCCACTCCTGGTCCTTGCTGATCAGCAGCGCCAGGTCCTTGGTCATCCGGCCGCTCTCGACCGTGTTGATGATGACCTGCTCCAGGGTCTCGGCGAAGCCGGTGACCTCGGGGGTGCCGTCCAGCTTGCCGCGGTGCTTCAGGCCACCGGTCCACGCGAAGATCGAGGCGATCGGGTTCGTGGAGGTCGGCTTGCCGGCCTGGTGCTGGCGGAAGTGCCTGGTCACGGTGCCGTGCGCGGCCTCGGCCTCGACGGTCTTGCCGTCCGGGGTCATCAGCACCGAGGTCATCAGGCCCAGCGAGCCGAAGCCCTGCGCCACGGTGTCGGACTGCACGTCACCGTCGTAGTTCTTGCACGCCCAGACGTAGCCGCCCTCCCACTTCATGGCCGCGGCGACCATGTCGTCGATGAGGCGGTGCTCGTAGGTCAGGCCCTTGGCGTCGAACTCGGCCTTGAACTCGGCCTGGAAGACCTCCTCGAACACGTCCTTGAACATGCCGTCGTAGGCCTTGAGGATCGTGTTCTTGGTCGACATGTAGACCGGGTAGTTGCGCAGCAGCCCGTAGGACAGCGAGGCGCGGGCGAAGTCCTCGATGGACTTGCGGAAGTTGTACATCCCCATGGCGACGCCGCCGCCCTCGGGGAACTGCGCCACCTCGATCTCGACCGGCTCGGAGCCGTCGGCCGGGGTGTAGGTGATGGTGACGGTGCCGGGGCCGGGGACCTTGAAGTCGCTGGCCTTGTACTGGTCACCGTGGGCGTGACGGCCGATGATGATCGGCTTGGTCCAGGTGGGCACCAGGCGGGGGATGTTGGAGATGATGATCGGCTCGCGGAAGACGACGCCGCCGAGGATGTTGCGGATGGTCCCGTTCGGGCTCCGCCACATCTTCTTCAGGCCGAACTCCTCGACGCGGGCCTCGTCGGGGGTGATGGTGGCGCACTTCACGCCGACGCCGTGCTTCTTGATGGCGTTGGCCGAGTCGATCGTCACCTGGTCGTCGGTGGCGTCGCGGTGCTCGATGCCGAGGTCGTAGTACTCGAGGTTGACGTCGAGATACGGGTGAATCAGCTTGTCCTTGATGAACTGCCAGATGATGCGGGTCATCTCGTCGCCATCGAGCTCGACGACGGTCCCGTGAACCTTGATCTTGCCCATACGACGGGCTCTCCTCTCGCGACGGTGCAAGCAAGACGAGCGTACTGGTAAGCGGGGGGTAGTCGCTTTCGGGCCTCGGGAAAAGGGAACACCGTCACACCCGCTGTCGGTGTGGCCCGATAGGTTTCCCTCGCTGGATCGGGTGAAACGCTGGGGGGACGATGTCGACGGGGCCGACGCACGCGATCAGTGGGACCGCGGCCTGGGGGGCGGTGGTGGTCGGCTTCGGCGCCTACGACCTCGGCCACTTCACCCCGCAGACCGTGGTGGTGGGGGCCATCATGGCCTCGGGAGCAGCGCTGTTGCCGGACCTGGACCACCCGGGCTCCACCGTGTCCCGCACCTTCGGGCCGATCAGCAAGGCCGCCTCCAAGGCGATCAACACGGTCAGTCACGCCGTGTACCGGGGAACCCGGACGAAGAAGGACTCGAACCGGGACGGCGGGCACCGCGGCCTGACCCACACCGTGGTCTTCGCGCTGCTGGCCGGTATCGGCACCACCGCGGTGGTGCAGGCGACCAACCGCTGGGCGCTGCCCATCCTGCTGTTCTTCTTCTGCGGCCTGGCCGTGCGCGGGCTGATGCACAAGTGGTGCCCGAAGCGGGACGCCTGGGCGATCAGCGGCTCCTCCGCGCTGCTGACCATCCTGTGCTGGTCCTGGGCGCAGACCGGGCCGGAACAGGCCCCCGCGCTGGGCATCGCGGTGATCGCGGGCTGCGTGGCGCACTACATCGGGGACGCGATCACCGAGCAGGGCTGTCCGATGCTGTGGCCGGTGCCGATCATGGGCAAGCTGTGGTTCCCGGTGGCGCCGCCGAAGATCCTGCGGATGAAGACCGGCGGCAAGGTCGAGCTGAGCCTGATCCTGCCCGCGCTGACCATCGCCGCGGTGTGGCTGTCCGCGGCCGCGTTGCAGCGGGCAGGCGCGGTGCCCTGGCTGGACTGGGACCTGCTGCCCGGCGGCTGGTCCTCGGTGCCGCCCGTCGCGGCGGGCTGACCACCGGCGCGAGGTGGGAAGCTGGGGGCAGCTGACTGGGAGGAGTGCCGGTGACACGGGTTCGCGAGATCGTGGTGGTTGCCAAGGGCGGGCCGGTTGAGGTGCGGGAACGCATCGCGGCGGCCCCGGCGGCCGGATCGGCGCTGATCGAGGTGGAGGCGAGCGGGGTGGCCTTCGCGGACGTGCACATGCTGCACGGCACCTACCCCGCGCAGCCCAAGTTCCCGTTCACCCCGGGCTACGAACTGGTCGGCAAGGTACGGCAGGTCGGCGAGGGCGTGCCCGCGCAGCTGGTGGGCAGGCGGGTGGCCGCGCTGACCGTCACCGGTGGCTGGCGCAGCTTCGCCGAGGTGCCGGCCAAGTCGCTGGTGCCGGTGCCGGAGGAGATCGCCGGTCCGGTCGCAGCGGCCGTGGTGCTCAACGGGATCACCGCGTACCAGCTGGCGCACCAGGTGGCCAAGATCAGCGCCGGGCAGACCGTGCTGGTGCACGGCGCCAGCGGCGGGGTGGGCTCGCTGCTGGTCCAGCTCGCGCTCAACGCGGGCGCCAGGGTGCTGGGCACCGCATCGGCGGCCAAGCACCCGGCCGTGCGCGAGCTGGGCGCCGAGCCGATCGACTACCGCGGCGACGTGGTCGCGCGGGTGCGCGAGCTGGCGCCGGGCGGGGTGGACGTGGTGTTCGACCACCTGGGCGCGGGCAGCTACGCGCGGAGCTGGAACCTGTTGGCGCGCAACGGGATCGTCGTCGGCTACGGCTCCGCGAGCACCTACGACCGGCCCGGCAACCGGTTCCTGCCGTACCTGCCGCTCCTCGGCCGCGTCCTCGGCTACCGGCTGCGCGGGCTGCTCGGCGCGGCCAACGGGCGGCGGGCGAGCTTCTACGGCATCCGGCCGGACATGAAGGCCAGGGCGACCCTGGTCGCGGTGTTCGAGCTGGTCCGCAGCGGCCAGCTGGAGGTGCCGATCGCCGAGCAGCTGCCACTGGTGGAAGCCGGGGCCGCGCTGGAGAAGATGATCAGCGGCCGGGGTGTCGGCAAGATCGTGCTGATCCCGTAAACCCGGTTGACCCGCGCCGTAGCGTGGACTGACGTGCGCTCTCCGGCCGCCCTCTACGCGCGCATGATCGGCGCGGGCTTCCGTCGCTACTCCTCCTACCGCGGGGCCACCCTGGCCGGCCTAGGCACCAACCTGGTCTTCGGGCTGCTCCGGGTCTCCGTGCTCTTCGCCGTGCTCGACGGGCGGCGCGAGGTCGCCGGGTACGACGCGGCCCGCTCCTCCACCTACGTGTGGTTCGGCCAGGGCCTGCTGGCCACGGTCGTGCTGTGGGGCCAGCACCAGATCGGCGAGCGGGTGCGCACCGGCGACGTCGTGGTGGACCTGTCCCGGCCGTGGAACCTGCAGCTGGTCCTGCTCGCCGAGGACCTCGGCCGGGCCGGGTACGCCTTCCTCACCCGGTTCCTGCCGCCGGTGGTCTTCGGCGCGCTGTTCTTCCCGTTCCTGTGGCCCGCGCACGGCCTGACCTGGCCGCTGTTCGCGCTGAGCCTCGGGCTGAGCGTGGCGGTCAGCTTCGGCGCCCGGTTCCTGCTGGGGCTCAGCGCGTTCTGGCTGCTGGACAACCGGGGCCCGGTCTCCCTCTACGGCATGTCCGCCGGGATCCTCGGCGGGCTGATCGTGCCGCTGGCCTTCTTCCCGGACTGGTTGCAGACCGTGCTCTGGCTGACCCCGTTCCCCGCGCTGGTGCAGGCCCCGATCGACGTGTTCACCGAGGCCGGTCCGCCGCTGGCACCGCTGGCGCACCAGCTGGTCTGGCTCGGCATCCTCTACCTCGGCGGTCGGCTGGCCCTGCGCGGCGCGGTGCGCAAGGTGGTGGTGCAGGGTGGCTAGCTTCGGGGTGTACCGCAGGCTGATCGGCGCGCAGATCCGCTCCCAGCTGACCTACCGGGTCTCCTTCCTGATGACCTGCGTCGGCGACGCGCTGGCGCAGGCCACCGAGCTGGTGGCGATCCTGGCGATCTTCTCCAGGGTCACCGACCTCGGCGGGTTCAGCCGGGATGAGGTGCTGCTGATGTACGCGCTGGCCAGCACCTCCTTCGGCCTGGCTGACCTGGCCGTTGGCCAGCTGGACCGGCTGCCGCAGTACCTGCGCACCGGGAAGTTCGACTCGCTGCTGATCCGGCCGCTGGGCAGCCTCGGCCAGCTGATGGTCTCGGACTTCCAGCTCCGGCGACTGGGCCGGATCTGCCTGGGCGTCGGCATCCTGGCCTACGTGGTGTCCACAGTGGACATTCAATGGGGCTGGCCCACCGCACTGCTGCTGGTGGTCTCGCCGATCGCGGGCGCGGTGCTGATGAGCGCGGTGTGGGTGATGGCCGCCTCGGTGTGCTTCTGGCTGATCGAGGGCGCGGAGCTGACCAACGGCCTCACCTACGGCGGGCACTTCCTCGCCTCGTACCCGATCACCATCTACCCGGCCTGGCTGCGCACCGCGCTGGCCTTCGTCATCCCGGCCGCCTTCATCGCCTACTTCCCCGCGCTCGCCCTGCTCGGCAAGCCCGATCCCCTTGGCACGCCTGCCTTCCTGGGCTGGATCAGCCCGGTGGTGGCCGCGCTGGCGCTGGGGCTGGCCGCGCTGGTGTGGCGGGCCGCGGTCAGACACTACCGAGGGACTGGATCATGACCCCGCACCTGGAGGCCGAGGAACTGACCCGCACCTTCTCGGTGCGCCACAAGCTGAGCCGGTTCCGCAGCGAGCGCCGGGAGGTGACCGCGGTGGACGCGGTGTCCTTCACCGTGGCCCGGGGCGAGGCGGTGGGCTACGTGGGTCCCAACGGGGCGGGCAAGTCCACCACGATCAAGATGCTCACCGGCATCCTCACCCCGACCGGCGGCCGGGTGCGCACCTGCGGGCTGGACCCGTCCCGGCGGCGGGTGGAGCTGGCCGCGCGGATCGGCGTGGTCTTCGGCCAGCGCAGCCAGCTGTGGTGGGACCTGCCGCTGGCGGACAGCTTCGCGCTGCTCCGCGACATCTACCGGGTGCCTGCCGCTGAGCACGCGGCCCGGCTGGCCGAGTGCGTGGAGCTGCTCAGCATGGGTGACTTCCTGCGCACCCCGGTGCGGCAGCTCTCGCTCGGGCAGCGGATGCGCGGGGAGGTCACCGCGGCGCTGCTGCACGCGCCGGAACTGCTGGTGCTGGACGAGCCGACCATCGGGCTGGACCTGGAGTCCAAGGAGCGGCTGCGCGAGTTCCTGGCCGAGCTCAACGCCACCCGCGGCGTCACCCTGCTGCTCACCACGCACGACCTGGACGACATCGAGCGGCTCTGCCGCAGGCTGCTGGTCATCGACCGCGGCCGGGTGCTGGCCGACGGGCCGCTGGCCACCCTGCGCACCGAGGCGGTCGGCGAGCGCACCCTGGTGGTCGACCTGGAGCAGCCCACCGAACCGCTGACCGGCCTGCCCGGGGTGACCCAGACCAGGGTGGAGAACGAGGGCAGGCGGCACCACCTGGTGTTCCAGCGGGACCGGATCACCGCGCCCGCGCTGATCGCCGCGGTGGCCGAGCGGGCCGCGGTGCACGACATCTCGGTGGTCGAGCCCTCCATCGACGACGTGATCCGACGGCTGTACGCGGGCGGGGTTGTCCACCCAGCGGAGGAGATCGGCGTCAATCCCGGGACCGACGCACGGTGACCGCCGATCTCCCTAGCCTGGGCGGCACACTCACACGTTGATCACTGGAGGGGTTCCGATGCGCAGGTCACCTCGGCTGGCTCTGCTCCTGCTCACCGCGGTGCCCGCGATCGCCCTGCTCGGCGCCTGCCAGCAGGCGAGCGCGTTCGCGGACAAGGCCAAGGTCTGCACCGAGGCGATCAGCCTGGCCTCGCTGCAACCGAACCCGGCGGACCCGCAGCAGACCAGGAACGAGGCCAAGGAGAAGGCCGACCGGCTGATCGACCTGACCAAGAACGTGGCCGAGGCCGACGTCAAGGGCGCGCTGACCACGGTGGCCGACCACTACACCTCGCTGGCCAAGGAGAAGGTGGACGGCGTGGTCAACCTGGCCGACTGGGCCAAGCAGACGGTCAAGAACCTGGACAACGTGCGCAAGGTCTGCCTGGGCTGATCAGGACTTCCTGGCCAGCAGCACCGCGTCGTAGAGGGCCTTGCGGCTGACCCCGGTGCTGGCGGCGACCGCGGCGGTGGCGTCCTTGAGGCGCGCGCCGCCGCGCACCCGCTCCTCCACCACCTCCACCAGCGCGGTCACCTCGACCTCGTCCTGGTCGGCGGAGACCCCGGCGAGCACCACGGTGACCTCCCCGCGCACCCCCTCCGCCGCCCACTCGGCCAGCTCGGCCAGGCTGCCGCGGCGGATCTCCTCGTAGGTCTTGGTCAGCTCGCGGCAGACCGCGGCCAGGCGGTCGTCGCCGAGCACCTCGGCCGCGTCGGCCAGGCAGGCCGCCAGCCGGTGCGGGGCCTCGAAGAAGACCGCGGTGCGCTGCTCGCTGGCCAGCTGGGTGAACCAGCGCCGCCGCTCGCCGGACTTGCGCGGCGGGAAGCCCTCGAAGCAGAACCGCTCGCAGGGCAGTCCGGAGACGGCCAGCGCGGTGGTCACCGCGGAGGGCCCCGGCAGGCAGGTCACCGGCAGGTCCTCGGCCACACAGGCGGCGACCAGCCGGTAGCCGGGGTCGGAGACGCTGGGCATGCCAGCGTCGGTGACCAGCACGACCCGCTCGCCGCCGCGGACCGCCTCGACCAGGCCGGGCAGGCGGCCCACCTCGTTCTGGTCGTAGAAGCTCACCACCCGCCCGGCGGGCTCGACGCCGAGCGCGGCGCACAGGTTGCGCAGGCGGCGGGTGTCCTCGGCGGCGATGACATCGGCGCTGCGCAGGGCCTCGGACAGGCGTGGTGAGGCGTCGCCGATCTCGCCGAGCGGCGTGGCCGCGAGCACCAATCGACCCGATCCGGGTGGGACGTTCATGCGGCTCACCCTACGATCGGCAGCGTGAGTGTTCTGGTGCCGCCCGCCGCCGGCCGTCCGACCGACGAGGGCTGGCTGGCAGCCGAACAGGCGCCGCCGCCCGAACCGCCTGGTGGGGCGGTGCTGCGCGACCCGGCCGAGCGGCTCGGGCCGCCGATGCCGAGCGACCGGCTGCGCGGCTGGCTGGTGACGCTGTCGCTGGCGGTGATCGCCGGGCTGGTGCGGTTCTGGAACCTGGCGCACCCCACTGACAAGGGCACGCCGATCTTCGACGAGAAGCACTACGTGCCGCAGGCCTGGCAGGTGCTGCACAACGGCGGCTACGAGGACAACCCCGGCTTCCGGCTGATCGTGCACCCGCCGCTGGGCAAGCAGCTGATCGCGATCGGCGAGTGGCTCTTCGGCTACAACGGCCTGGGCTGGCGGTTCACCGCGGCGGTGGCCGGCACGGTGTGCGTGATCCTGATCGTGCGGATCGCCCGGCGGCTGACCCGCTCCACCCTGCTGGGCGCGCTGGCCGGGGTGCTGCTGATCGCCGACGGGGTCAGCCACGTGGGCTCCAGGGTCGGCATGCTGGACATCTTCCTGACCCTGTTCGTGGTGGCCGGGTTCGGCGCGCTGCTGGTGGACCGGGACATCGTGCGCAACCGGCTGGCGGTGGCGGTCCGCGAGGGCTGGGCAAATGTCAGCGACTACGGACCGCGGCTGGGTTTCCGCTGGTGGCGCTTTGCCGGCGGGGTGCTGCTCGGGCTGGGCGTCGGGGTGAAGTGGTCGGCGCTGTTCTTCGTGGCCGCCTTCGCCGCGCTGTGCGTGTTCTGGGATGTCACCGCCCGCCGCGCGGCCGGGGTGCGGCGGCCGTGGCGGGGCACCATCGCGCGGGACCTGTTCCCGGCCTTCGCCTCGCTGGCCGTGCTGCCGGTGCTGGTCTACTTCGGCACCTGGTGGGCCTGGTTCGCCAGCGAGACCGGGGTGGACCGGCACCTGGTCGGCAGCGCCCTGCCCGAGGGCGGGACCTGGGGCTTCATCCCGGACGCGCTGCGCGCGCTGCTGTACAACAACAACGAGGTGCTGACCTTCCACAACAACCTCAGCCCCACCGACAAGCACCCGTACGAGTCCAAGCCCTGGGCCTGGCCGATGGGCCTGAAGCCGATGCTCTACTACTTGGAGTCCAACGGCGTGGTGCCCGGCTGCGGCCGCACCGACTGCATGGCAGGCGTGAAGCTGATCGGCACCCCGGCCATGTGGTGGCTGGCCTTCCCGATGCTGGGCTGGGCGGTCTGGCGCGCCTTCGGCAAGCTGGACTGGCGCTACGCCGCCGTGCTGGTCGGCTACGGCGCGGGCTGGCTGCCCTGGTTCAGCAACCTGGACCGCCAGATGTACTACTTCTACGCCACCCCGATGGCCCCGTTCATGGTGCTGGGACTGGTGCTGATCCTGGGCGAGGTGCTGGGCAGGGCGGATGCCGGGGCGGAACGGCGCAAGACCGGGCTGCTGGTGGTGGCGCTGTACGTGGGCCTGGTGATCGCCAACTTCATCTGGCTGTGGCCCATCCTCAACGGCGACTCGGTGACCCCGTGGCGCTGGCAGGCCGAAGTGTGGCTACCTTCCTGGAATTAGGGAAAAATTCAATATCAATTGGCAAATAGCCAACTGAATAACTAGGCTAATTCACGGTCCTTTCGTGTGTATTCACGAAGATCGCGAAGCGCCCCCGCACGTGCGTCGATAGGGTGCCATTAGATCAATGCGGGGGGCACCTGTGGAAGAAATTGACCTTGGCGGGTTCAGCGCGGTGGAGCGCGAGCTCGAACAGACTCGGCAACGGCTCGCCGCCGCGCGCGCCGAGGCGGCAGGACACCGGCACCGCGCGGCCGCGGCCGCACCGGACGGTTCGGTGACGGCGGTGGTGAACGGCGTCGGCGAGCTGCTGGAGCTGGACGTCGACGACCGCGCCCTGCGCACGGCCCATCCACGGCGGCTCGGCCCGGTGATCGTCACGGCGATCGGCGAGGCGCGGGCGCTGGCCGCGGCGCAGAACCAGGCCGCGCTGGCCGAGCTGCTGCCCGCCTTCGAGGGCTGAGCGGTGCGGTCACTGCGCGAGATCCAGGACGACCTGGCGGCGGCCGAACGCAGGCTGGCGCAGGTCAAGGCATGGGCGGCCACCGCGACCAGCACCCTGGTCAGCCAGGACATCGGCAACCAGCTCGGCCAGGTGGTGGTGAACGCGCTCGGCGGGCTCCAGTCGGTCGAGCTGGACCCCGAGGGGCTCGCCTACACCAACGGCAGGGCGCTGGGCCGGGCCGTGGTGGCCGCGGTGCGGGCGGCCGAGGACAAGGCGAGGGCTCGACGGGAGGAGGCGCTCGGATGACCGGCTACCAGGTGGTGCCAGCCGCGCTGCGGGCCAACGTGAAGTTCCTGCTGGACGCCGCGGACTCCTGGGACAACGCGCACAAGAAGCTGCACGGAAAAGTGCTCAGTCCCGATGACCTCGGTTTGCTCGGCAAGCTCGCGAGTGTGCCGGACAACTACAACCAGGCGCTGGAAAGCGTGCTGAAAGCGCTCAAGAAAGGGTTCATCGCCTTGGACGAGGCAGGCAAGGGACTCGGCCAGGTGGCGAACGAGTACGAGAGCAAGGACGCGAAGTTCTACCGCAAGTTCGGCTACGAGATCAGGTAGGGGCGGCGATGACTCTGCCGGTTTTCCCGGAGGCCGAGGCGGCCCAGGTCAGGGAGTACGGCGCGAAGGTCGGCCAGGCCGCGGTGGCCAAGCTGGTGGACACCATCCGCGACTGGTTCGGCCACCCCGAGGTGGTCAGCAGCCACGCGCTGGACTGGGACCCGGAGGCCAAAGTCATGATCGACAAGGCCCTGGACGACATCACCGGTTGCCGGTCCAACCTCAAGGCCTACTGGTCCGGTTCGGCCTACGACTCCTTCGAGATCTACGTCAACCACCTGGAGAAGGTCTTCGAGGCCGCCACCAAGGTCATGGGCGAGATGGCCGACCTGCTGCAGGACTCGCAGGAGACGATGACCAAGGTCTACTGCGAGGGCGTCCGCTTCCTGCTGGAGTGCGCGGCCATCATCATCCAGCTGACCGGCGGGATCATCGCCGGCATCAAGGAGTTCTTCCTCGGCGTGGCCGAGGCGGTCACCAGCGCGATCGCGGACTTCGTGCGCAACGTGAGCGACCTGCTCAACACCGCGGCCACGCTGACCCAGGAGTACAAGCGCACCGGCGTCGACCTCCGCCAGAAGGCCGCTGACCTCAAGGTGCCCAGCGCGATCCCGGGTTCGGCCACCGACGCGGGCGGCTGGGAAGTCCGCCCGAGGCCGGCATGAGGGCCGCGTGGGTGGTGCCGCTGGTGCTGGTGCTGGCCGGGTGCGGGGGCGACCCGCCCGCTGACCGGTTCGGCGCGGCGCCGGACGCCTGCGCCCTGGTTCCCGGGCCGGTGGCGACCTCGGTGGTCAGCGGCGCGACCGGCAAGCCGGGCATCGGCGTGCCGGGCAAGAGCAACTCCTGCGACTGGTCGTTCACCGCGGCCGAGGCCGCCCGCGGCCAGCCCTACCAGCGCAGCCTGTCGGTCAGCGCCACCTACTACGGCACGCCCGCCGGTCAGGACCGGCTGACCGGCACCGAGCTGGCGGCGCGCACCTTCCAGTTGATGCGCACCTCGTTGGGCGTCGGTGACGCGGGCTCGGTGCCGGGCGTGGGTGACGAGGCGTACCGGAAGTTCGCCAACGGCGCGGAGAAGCTGGAGTTCCGCAAGGCGAACGTGTCGGTCTCGATCTCGCTCGGCGGCGTCGACCTGGACACCGCGGGGAACTCCGTGCCGCTGCCGGAGGAGCAGGCCAGGCAGTCCGCGCTGACCGTGGCCACCGCGGCCGCGACCGAGCTGGACAAGGCCCGTTAGCCGAGCAGCACCAGCCCGAACAGCAGCAGCAGGAAGCCGCGGAAGGTGTTGGCCAGGTAGGCCACCGGGATCGGGCCGCCGCCGAGCTCGATGGTGGCGGTGCTGGTGTCGTAGCTGGCGTTGTCCCTGGCCACGGTCCGCAGCACGGCCAGCGCGACCAGCGGGACCACCAGCAGCAGGGCCGGGGTGAAGGCGGCGGGCGCCAGCAGCAGCGCGACCGCGGTCCACAGCGTGACCAGCGCGGTCAGCAGCAGGGCCCAGGTCCGCCAGATCACCTTCAGGTCGAAGCCGAGCCAGCGGCGCAGGCCCGCGCTGCGGTACAGCTCGCCGAGGCCGCCGGTGAACGGCAGCACCGCGAAGTAGCCGCCGAGGCCGAACAGCCACACCGGCGAAAGGCCCCAGGCCGCCCCGGCCGCGACCAGTCCGGCGACCAGCAGCGCGGGCACCGCGAACCGGCGGCGGGCGAGCAGCCGGAGCAACTCCAGGCGCAGCAGCACCGGGCGGCGCAGGGTGATCCGCCGGGACACCGGTTCGCCGACCGGCAGCAGCATCAGCACGTCCAGGAAGCGGGTGGCGGTGCCGCGGACGACCCGGTTCGCCCAGCGGTCGACCAGCTCGGCCCGGCCCAGCCGCGCGGCCGCGGGTCTGGCGCCGATCAGCGCGGCCCCGGCCAGCGTGCCGAACAGTCCGGCCACCGCGGCCAGCAGCACCGGGGTGAGCAGGCCGTACAGCGCGACCACGGCCAGCGCGGCCAGCACCGCGGGCAGCGCCAGCTCCACCGCGCCGGTCAGCTCGGTGGGCAGTCGCCAGAGCAGCACCGCGGCCAGCCCGGCGCTGCTCAGCAGCACCGCGGTGCCCGCGAGCGTGGCCGGCACGGACAGGCCGCCGACCAGGGCGAGCAGCCCCCACAGGTAGCTCAGCCCGCCCAGCCGGGCCGCCCAGTCCGCCCACAGGCGGCGGCCCAGGGTGCGCACCCGGCCGCCCGGCCCGAAGTCCGACCAGGTGAGCTGGGCCGGGCTGACCCACTGGAAGCCGCGCCTGCTCAGCGAGCGCCAGGCCAGCGCGGCGGCCAGGCACAGCACGGCCAGCACCACGGGCTCGGCGGCCGGGCCGGTGGTCACGCCCAGGGTGAGCCGGACATCGGCCAGGTCGAAGAACGGGTAGACCAGCAGCGCCACCGCGAACAGCTCGCCCAGCGCGCGCTCGTCCGGCCAGAGGCGGGTGAGCAGCCGGGTCACGTCAGCTCCACCACGCGGTCCGCGACAGCCGCCCGCAGCACCGGGTCGTGCGTGGCCACCACCACCGCGACGCCCTCCGCGGTGCACTGCCCGACCAGCTCGGCCACCCACTGCCGGGCCTGGGCGTCCAGCGCCCGCTCCGGCTCGTCCAGCAGCAGCACCTCGTGCGGCCGGGCGATCGCGCCGAGCAGCAGCAACCGCTGCCGCTGCCCCGCGCTCAGCGCCGCCGCGGCCACGTCCGCGCAGCGTCCGAGCCCGGCGTACTCCAGCAGCTCCTGCACGTCCTCGGCGCTGGCCGGACGCCCGAAGGAGCCGAGCAGCAGGTCGATGTGCTGGCGCGGGCTGAGCTCGGCGAACAGCTCGGAGTCGTCCAGCTTCACCGAGACCGCGCGGCGGAACTCCACCGAGGTCTCATCCGGCGCCTCCCCGGCCACCAGCACCCGGCCCTCGCTGACCGGCTGGATGCCGTACACGCAGCGCAGCAGGGTCGACTTGCCGATGCCGTTCGCGCCGGTCAGCGCCACGCACTCGCCGGCGGCCACGCTCAGGTCCAGCTCCCGGAACAGCCACCGCTCCGCGATCCGGACGCCGACGCCCTCCGCGAGGATCTCCGCCATGTCCGCACGCTACCGGGACTCGCTCAGCCGAAGCGGGCGATCAGCTCCGCCCGGTCCAGCCGCAGGTCGTACTGGTCGATGTGCTCGGCGAAGCCCTGCGGCACGATCTTGGCCACCCGGAAGCCCAGGTGCTCGAAGAAGCCGGTGCTGTGCTGGCTGGTGCTCAGCGTGACCGCGACCGCGTCCGGGTCGGCCGCGATCATCCGCAGCCTGGCCTCCAGCAGCGCCCGGCCGAGGCCCTGCCGGTGCCTGCGCCGCTCGACCATGCCCCAGCACAGCGTCCACACGCCCGGCTGGGCCAGGTCAGGCGCGTGCCCGCCGGCGGCCACCAGCGCGCCGTTGATCCGGCCGACCAGGTAGACCCCGGGCAGCTTGTCCAGGAACTGGGCGAACTCGCGCCGTTCGGTGGCGGCGAAGTAGAGCGGCACGTTGCTGTCGAACAGCCGCAGGCAGTCCTCGCGGTCGGCTCGTTCGTACGCCGTCAGTCGCATCATTGCCATCGAGGCCTCCCCAGCCTCCGGGATGGGTGAGTATGACCAGCCCCGGGTGGGACACGCCAGCCTCTCCAGTGAATGTAAACGCTTTCCAATTCGGCCGACCGGCCCTGTCGCGCGGGCGGGCCGGGATGGTCGCATGGCGGGATGACCGCTCGAACCGCAGTCGTGCTCGCCGTCGCCGCCGCGGCCGCCCTCCTGCCCAGCTCAGCCGCCGCCTCGACACCGGCACAGGTGGTCAGCCGCGCCTGGCACGGCGGCCCGGCCAACGGCCCCTCCGGCACGCCCGCGGTGAGCGCGGACGGCCGGTTCGTCGCCTTCGCCTCCACCGCGTCGAACCTGGTGCCGCGGGACCGCAACGGGCACGGGGACATCTTCGTGCGGGACAGCTGGACCGGGCTGACCTCGCTGGTCAGCGGCGGCGACGGCCCGTCCTACGACACTCCGGCGATCAGCGCGGACGGCAGGCTCATCGCCTACCTGACCGAGGCTGCCGACCTGGTGCCCGGCGACGTCAACGGCCTGCCGGACGTGGTGGTCACCGACCGCCGCACCGGCCGCAGCACCGGGGTGAGCACCGGCGGCGACCGGGAGTCCGCCGGCGCGCCCTCGATCAGCGCGGACGGCCGGTTCGTGGTGTTCCGCTCGGCCGCGACCAACCTGGTGCCCGGCGACACCAACGGCGTGGAGGACGTGTTCGTGCGGGACCTGCGCACCGGCGGGATCGAGCGGGTCAGCGTGGCCGCGGACGGCGCGCAGGGCGACAGGCAGGTGCACCACGGCACCGCGGTCAGCGCGGACGGCCGGTACGTGGTCTTCCCCTCCGCCGCGACCAACCTGGTGCCGGGCGACACCAACGGCAGCGTGGACATGTTCGTCAAGGACCGGGCCACCGGCGCGGTCACCAGGGCGAACACCACCGCCACCGGCGGGCAGAGCAGCTCCTACACGCTGATGCCCGCGATCACCGCCGACGGCGGCCAGGTGTTCTTCGTGGCCTGGGGCGACAACCTGGTGCCCGGCGACACCGAGGACACCCCGGACATCTTCGTGAAGACCCTGCGCACCGGGGAGATCCGCCGGGTGAACACCAGCGGCGACGGGCGGGCCGCGGACGCCCAGCCCTACCAGCCGACGATCAGCGCGGACGGCCGCAGGCTGGCCTTCGCCTCGATCGCGTCGAACCTGGTGCCCGGCGACACCAACAACGTCGACGACGTCTTCGTCAAGGACCTGCGCACCGGCACGCTGACCCGGATCAGCCTGCGCGCCAACGGAAAGCAGGCCGAGGACTTCTCGCTCACCCCGGCGCTGAGCGCGGACGGGCGGACCCTCGCCTTCGCCTCGCACGCCAAGCTCGGCTCCGGCGAGGGTCCCTACCCGGACGTCTACGTCAAACCTGTTGGTAGGCCTTGAGGTTGCGCAGCAGCAGGTAGGTGTCGTTGATGTTCGCCGAGTCGTTCAGCGAGCGGTAGATGCCCCACTTGGGCCGCAGCCGGTCATCCAGCCAGGTGTCCACATTGGACTTGCGCGCGTCGATCACGGTCCGGCCGCCCTCGCGCACCACCCAGCGCACCGAGCCGTTCCCGTTGCCCACCTTGATCTCCACCTCCGTGTCGATCCACTTGTTCTGCAACGGAGCCAGGTCCACATCGCCCACCAGCACGTCGCCCTCGGTCACCTTGAACTCGATGGTCGAGCGGCTGCCCCTGCGGCGCAACGACATCACCGTCACCGGCGCGGAACCCAGGCCGGGCATCTTGGTCTGCATGATGTGCGTGAAGCTGGTGGTGGCCTTCAGCGAGCTGGGGATGTACATCGAGTAGGTGAACCGCCAGGTCTGCCCCTGGAACAGGTCCACGCTCGCGCCGCCGCTGCGCATGCCGCGGACCTCGTTGCGCTGCCGGTCGGTCGAGGTGTCCCGGTCCCGCTTGTGCATGTCGAAGCGGTATGTGTCGCCCTGCGGGTAGATGTGCTTGGCGCCGGGGTGCGAGTTGGCCCGGTCGTCCTCCACGCCCTCGAAGGCGCCGAGCCCGTCCCGGCTGGGCACCGGGGCCCAGCGCTGCTGCCAGGCCAGCGGCGCGGCCAGCGCGCTCGCGCCGGGCAGGGCGAGGGCCGCGGCGGCGCCGCCGAGCAGGGACAGCGCGGTGCGGCGGCTGAATTCGCGTGCGTCGGTCACGTGTTCTCCTCAGTCTCCGTCGTCAGGGGGTGGCGGCGGACCCTGAGTAAGCGCTTACATGCTGACGGGACAAGGAAAACTCTGTCAACGATTCACGGTTCTGAACGCGCGCGCCTTAGCGCATCCTGGTCAGCGAGACCAGCGGCACGCCAGTCGACTCGATGTGCTGACGGCTGCGGTTGTCCGCGTCCTCGGTGAGCGCGGCGACGCCGACCACGTCCGCGGCCTCGTCCCGCAGCACCGAGATCAGGCTGCCGATCGCGTGGCAGTGGGTCAGCGCGGAGTCCACCACCAGCACCCGGCGGCCCTGCAGCCTGCCGTAGGTGAAGATCTCCGCGCTGCGCCTGCGCGGCACGCCGTGGCGTTCGGTGTCCAGCTTCCAGGCCAGGTGGTACGGCAGCCCGGAGGCCATCGCCACCGCGAGCGTGGGCACGATGCCGCTGGTGTCGAAGCCGAGCAGCACGTCCGGCCGCTCGTGGTGCGGGTTGTTCAGCCAGCTCGACCAGAGCGCGTGGCCGACCGCGAGCAGCCGGGACGGCTCAACCGGGTGGGCCACGCCGTCGAGCTCGTGCACCACTCTGGCCGGTGGCACGTCCGAGGGCAGGTCGAGGCACAGGATCCGGCACGCCTGGAAGTCGACACTCGGCGCGGGTACGTCCTCCAGGGTGGTCATGACGGTCCGACCTCCTCCTGCCTCGCGACGAGGCGCCTGCACACTGGCCGAACTGTAGGGAAACGGCGGGAGACCCGGATTGGGCAATGAGCACACCTGGAGTGGTCGGGACTGTGCGCTCCGCTAGTCATGGGATGTTTGCGCCGATCAGCCTCTCCTGTTCCCGCATATGCAGCCTGCACTGCCCGGCCGCCCCTGCCTGGTCCAAGTGCACAGCCCCGGAGAACGCGCTCTCACTATGGTCACCGGCATGGGTCGTCTCCGGGTCTCCATGGACATCGGCGGCACGTTCACCGACGTAGTCGCCTACGACGAGCAGACCGGGGGGTACCGGGTCGGCAAGCGCCCGACCACCCCTGGTGACCTGGCCACGGGGGTGCTGGACGCGCTGGGCGCGGTGGTCGATCCGCTGTCCGGGATCGACTTCCTGGTGCACGGCACCACCCAGGGACTCAACGCCCTCCTGCAGCGCCGCGGCATTCGGGTGATGTTGCTGGCGAGTGCCGGCGCGGCCGACGTCTACCACATCGCGCGCGGTCCCCGGTTCCGCATGTACGACCTCCAGTACCGCAAACCCGAGCCCCTGGTCCCCCGGCGGGACATCGTCGGCGTGCCCGGCCGGATCGACCAGGCCGGCGCGGAGCTGACTCCGCTGGACGAGGACGCGGTGCGCGCGGCCGCGGCCAGGGCACGCGCGGAGGGCTTCGGCGCGATCGCGGTGTCCTTCCTGTTCAGCTACGCCAACCCGGCACACGAGCTGCGCGCGGCGGAGATCCTGCGCGCGGAGCTGGGCGCGGACTTCGCCCTCTCGCTATCCCACCAGTGCGCGAACGAGTGGCGGGAGTACGAGCGCACCTCCTCCGCGGTGGTGGAGGCATACATCGGCCCGGTGGTGCGCGACTACCTCGGCGGCCTCGCCCGCGACCTGGCCGATCAGGGCGTGCCCGCGCCGCTGCACGTGATGCAGTCCTCCGGCGGCATCATCTCCGCCGGGTCCGCCCGCGAGCGCCCGTTGCAGACCCTGCTCTCCGGCCCGGTCGGCGGCACCATGGGCGGGGTCGCGCTGGCCAAGGCATTGGGCCGGGACAACCTGATCTACATCGACATGGGCGGCACCTCCTTCGACGTCTCGCTGGTCATCGATGGCGAACCGGATATCACCCCGGAGATCAAGCTGGATGGGCTGCCGATGCTGCTCAGCGCGGTGGACATCCACACCGTCGGCGCGGGCGGCGGCTCGGTGGCCTGGACCGAGGCCGGTGGCCTGCGGGTCGGCCCGCACTCGGCGGGCGCGGCTCCCGGACCGGCCGGTTACGGCAACGGCGGCGTGGAGCCCACTGTCACCGACGCCAACCTGGTGCTCGGCCGGATCGAGCCGGGCGCCTTCGCCGCCGGGCTGACCCTGCGACCGGAACTGGCCGAGGCCGCGATCGCCAAGCTGGGCGCGGAGTTCGACCTGGGCACGCCGGAGATGGCCGAGGGCGTGTGCGCGGTGGCCAACGCGACCATGGCCGGGGCGATCCGCACCATCACCGTCTCCCGCGGCATCGAGCCGCGCGAGTTCACCCTGGTCGCCTTCGGCGGGGCCGGGCCGATGCACGCGGTGTTCCTGGCGCGGGAGCTGGGCATCGGCGAGGTGGTGGTGCCGCGCTTCCCCGGCGCGTTCTCCGCCTGGGGCATGCTGCAGACCGAGATCCGCCGCGACCTGGTGGAACCGCACTTCCGGCTGGACGCCGACCTGGACGGCGCGGCCATGTCCGCCCGGCTGACCGCGATGGCGGAGACCGGACTGGACTGGCTGGCCACCGAACGGGTGCCCGAGGCCGCCCGGCGCAGCTCGCACGCGGCCGACATCCGTTACGCGGCACAGGAGTACACCCTCACCGTGCCACTGCTCAGCGCGGAGGAGCCGACGTCGCCGGAGTTCCTGGACACCATCTCGGCCCGGTTCGCCCAGGTGCACCAGGCCCGCTACGGCCACGCCAACCCCGGCGCGCCGATCGAGTTCGTCGCGCTGCGCACCACCGTGCAAGGCGATCTCGGCCGCGCGGCGCCGGAACGGCTGGCCGAAGCCACCGAACCTCTTGCGCCGCAACAACATCGACCGGTCTTCTTCGACGGCGGCTGGCACCAGACGCCGATCCTGCACCGTGCCGGACTGGCCCCTGGGCACCGGCTGGCCGGACCGGCGATCGTGCTGGAGGACACCGCGACCACCGTGGTGCCACCGGGATTCACCCTGTCCGTGGACTCGCTCGGCTCGCTCGTGGTGCGCAGGGAGGACCAGTCATGACCGTGGACCCGGTGACCGTGGAGATCATCCGCAACGCCCTGGCGGCGGCCGCGGAGGACATGAACGCCACCCTCATCCGCTCCGCCTACACCCCGGTGATCTACGAGTGCGGCGACTGCGTGGTCGCGCTGCTCGACGACGAGCACCAGGTGCTCGGCCAGTCCGCCGGGTTGCCCATCTTCTTGGGGAACTTGGAGATCTGCACCAGGGCCACCGAGGAGCGCTTCGGCCGGGAGGTCTGGCGGCCCGGCGACGTGTGGATCCTCAACGACTCCTACCTGGCGGGCACCCACCTCAACGACGTCACCCTGTTCGGCCCGGTGTTCGTCGGTGAGGAACTGGCCGGGTTCACCGCCACCCGCGCGCACTGGATCGACGTCGGCTCCAAGGACCCCGGCGGCTCGATGGACTCGGTGAACATCTTCCAGGAGGGCCTGCGGCTGGGCCCGCAGAAGCTGCTCGACGGCGGTGCCGAGGTGCACGGCGTGGTGGACACCATCACCACCAACGTGCGCTTCCCCTACCCGACCTCCGGTGACCTGCGCGCGATGACCGCGACCATCGAGATGGGCCAGCGCCGCCTGGCCGAGATCGTCGAACGCTTCGGCCTGGACACCGTGCGCGCGGCCAGGGACGAGATCTTCGCGCAGACCGAGCGGCTGGAGCGCGAGGTCATCAGGGCCATCCCGGACGGCGTGTACCAGGCAGAGGGCTTCCTGGACAACGACGGCATCGACCTGGCCACCCCGGTCCCGGTCCGGCTCACCGTCACCGTCTCCGGCGAGACCATCGACTTCGACGTGCGCGACTCCGCCGACCAGACCGTGGGCCCGGTCAACTGCGGCGCGGCGCAGACCGTCTCCGCCTGCCGGGTCGGCTACAAGCTGCTGGTCAGCCCGGACGTGCCGGGCAACGGCGGCTCGTTCCGGCCGCTGACCGTGCAGGTCCGGCCCGGCTCGGTCTTCGGCGCGCAGGCCCCCGCGGCCTGCCAGTGGTACTTCTCCCACCTCGGCCTGCTCATCGACCTGGTCGCGCGGGCGCTGGCCCCCGCGCTGCCGGACCGGGTGGCCGCGGCCAGCCACGGCGACTCGATGATCGTGATGTACGCCGGGGTCGACCCGCGCACCGGCCGCGAGTACGTCAGCCAGGAGGCCACCGTGGGCGGCTGGGGCGGCTGGCGGGGCAGCGACGGGGAGAGCGCGCTGATCAACAACGTGAACGGCTCGCTGCGGGACATGCCGGTGGAGGTGCTGGAGAGCCGGTTCCCGCTGCGGATCACCCGCTACGAGATCCGGCCGGACTCCGGCGGCGCGGGCCAGTGGCGGGGCGGCAACGGGGTGCTGCGCGAGTACGAGGTGCTCGCCGACTGCACGGTCTCGCTCTGGTTCGAGCGCTCGGTCACCCCGGCCTGGGGACTGTTCGGCGGCAGTCCGGCGGCGCCGCCGGAGGTGACGATCAATCCGGGCCGGCCCGATGAACAGCGAATGTTGAAATGCAACGGTTTGCATTTACGTGCGGGCGATGTGGTCCGTTGTGTCACCGGTGGCGGCGGCGGATTCGGTGACCCGGGAAAACGCGCGCCGGAGGCGGTTCGAGCCGATGTGCTGGACGGTCATCTCAGCGCTGAGCACGCAGAAGCGGTGTACGGCACCGTTATTCGACAACGCACCCATTCCGGGTGTACTGATCAGGAATGCGCATCGGAGTCCGTCTCGGGGTGAACCGTGCGCACGGTGCGCTCGCGCATGAGGGCCAGGTGCTGGCCACCGGCACCGAAGCGGTCGCGGGCCGGGGCGGACGCCAGCTCAGCGGGTTGCTGAAGCGGCTGGCCGCCTCCTCGCCGTCCATCGTCGACTCGGTCACCTGGGACGTCTCCGCGCTGCTGGAGCGGGCGCTGCGGCGCGGCGCGGGCGTGCAGCCGGTGGGCGCGATCCGGGTGCTGCCGCGCGCGCCCCGGCAGTGCGGCCACCCGTTCGAGCTGATCCGCTCGCTGATCACCTGGACGGCCACGGTCACCGGCGGGCACGACATCTTCGGCGCGGAGATGGCCCCGCTGGACCTCGAGGACGCGCTGGCCAAGGTCGCCGCCGCCTACGCCGAGGGCATCCGCACGCTCACCGTCACCGCCACCGGCGCCTCCGGCAGCGCCGAGCACGAGCAGGCCATCGCCGGCCGGGTCGCCGAGGAGTTCCCCGACCTGCGGGTCTGCCTCTCGCACGAGGTGGGCGGGCTGGGCCTGGTGGAGCGCGAGGCGACCAACGTGGTCAACGCGGCGCTGCTGGACTTCTGCGAGGACCTGGTGGACCGCTGCGAGCGGATCACCGCCACCCTGGACGGCCCGCCCGGCTGCTGGTTCGCCACCGGCGACG
Organism: Crossiella sp. CA-258035; assembly: GCF_030064675.1. Taxonomy (GTDB): domain Bacteria; phylum Actinomycetota; class Actinomycetes; order Mycobacteriales; family Pseudonocardiaceae; genus Crossiella. Next base: position 715,588 of record NZ_CP116413.1, on the reverse strand, counting down.
GCGGCCGGGTCTCCGCGCGGCGGCTGCGCTCGGTGCCCGCCCGCGGGCTGGCCGCCACCGCCGCGGCCGCGCTGCGCGGGGCGGCGCTGCTGGCCGAGCGGCCGGACGGGCCGGTCGTGCTGACCGGGCCGAAGGAGATCCTCGTCGGCGAGGTCAGGGCCGGGTGGCCGAGGGTGGAAAGCGATCTGCTGGGCGCGCTCGGCGTGCGGCTGGTCGCCCCGCAGGCCGCGATCACGGTGCGCCCGGCGGCCACCGCGGACGCCTTCGCCGCGCAGCTTCGCGAGCAGGAGGGCGCGGGCGCACTCGGCGTGCTGGACGAGGGCGGCGAGGAGCTGGCCGAGCGGCTGCACCGCAAGCTGCGCCCGGTGCTGTCCCCGGTGCGCGGCGCGGCCGACCTGTGCGCGGTGGGCGCGGCGGTCAGCGAGCCCAGCGCCTGGCTGGACCTGGTGGTCACCGCCGACTCCGCCGAGGACCTGCAACGCAGGCAGACCATGCTGGAAGGCCAGGCGCTGTCCCTGGTCGCGGCCAGCGGCGGCAGGCCGGGCCGGGAACGGGTGATCCGGTCGGTGGCCACCCCGCTGGCCTTCCTCGGCCGGGACGTCTACCGGCTCTGGGTCTACGTGGGCAGCCGCCCCGAGCCGGAGCGGCGGCCATGACCATCACCCAGCTCACCGCCGAGGACGTGCCGGTGCTGATGGCAGGCGCCCAGCTGCTGTCCTCCTCCGCGGGCTCGATCACCCTGGACGGCTACCGCGCCGCGATCGAGGATGTGGTGCGCCGCAACGGTCCGGTCCCCCTGGTGGCACTGGACGACCTGCCGCCGGAGGCGCTGTGCGTGTCCATCGGCGCGCTCGGCGGGTACGCCCCGATGATCGAGCTGCCGCCCAACGGCGACGAGGGCGTGCTGGCGGTCCGCGCGCTGGAGGAACGCCTGGGGCGCAAGGTGGACGCGATCGTCTCGCTCAACTCCGCCGGTCCCAACGCGGTCTTCCCGGTGGCCGCGGCCGCCGCGCTCGGCCTGCCGCTGGTGGACTGCGACGGCATGGGCCGGGTGCTGCCGCTGATGATCCAGACCACCTACGCGCTGGCCGGGCTGCCGATCGGCCCGCTGGCCGGGGTCGGCCTGGCCGGGGACGTGCTGGTGCTGGACAGCAGCATGCACCGGTCAGAACTGTTGCTGCGCGCGGCGATGAAGGCCGCGGGCGGCTGGCTGATGTGCGCCAGCTACCCGGCCACGGTGGCCGCGCTGCGCCCGGCCGCGCTGCGCGGGGCGACCAGCCGCACGCTGACCGTCGGCCGGATGCTCACCTCCGCGCAGGACCGCGAGTCGCTGCTGGCCGGGCTGACCCGGATCATGGGTTCCCGGGTGCTGGGCAGCGGCCGGGTGATCGAGCTCGGGCACGCCACCCGCACCGTCGGACCGCGGATCTACCCCTCGGTGCCGACCAGCATCGTGGTCGCCGAGTACGGCAGCCCCAGCAGGCTGATCCGGTTGGAGGGCAACAGCGAGCTGCTGCTCGCGGTGATCGACGGCGCGCTGGCCGCGGCCGTGCCCGACGTGCTCTGCCTGCTGGACCGGCACGAGCGGAAGGTGGTCGGCATGGAGTCGGTCACCCTTGGCCACCACGTGGACGTGCTGATGCTGCCGGTGTCGCCGATGTGGCACACCCCGGCCGGGCTGGCCATCGCCGGTCCGCGCGCCTTCGGGTTCCCGGTCCGGCACCCGCGTGAGGAAGGCCCTTCGTGAGGATGGTGCGCCCGTGAGCCGAACCCGTGTGCCCGAGCCGCTGAGCGTGGCCGAGCTGGTCCACTTCGGCCCGCTGGCCCAGTCCCAGGTCTTCGCCGCCGACGACCTGGACCGCCAGGTGGCCGCGGTGGCCCTGGTCGGCGAGCTGGACCAGATCCACCAGTGCGAGCCGCACGCCGCGGTGGTGCTGCACGGCGCGGCCGCGCTGGGCGCCTGGGCGCTGGAGTCCGCGCTGCGGCTGGCCTGGGAGCGCAACGCGGCCTGCGTGGTGGCCCCGGCCGAGATCACCGTGACCACGCCGACCGCGCAGCTGGCCGAACGCCTGCGGGTGCCGCTGTTCGTGGTGGCCGACCCGGCCAAGAGCGCGCTGGAGCTGGCCGCCGCGATCTCCGACACCGAGGCCGCCAGGGCCAGGCTGACCGCCCGCTGCGCGGTGCTCTTCGGCGAGCGCAGCACCGCGAGGGACATCATCGGCGTGATCAACACCGAGGTGCCCGGCGTGATCACCGCGCTGGTCACCGAGGACGGCCACGTGCTGGCGGGCCGCTCCGCCGCGGACCGCTCCCAGGGCAGCCACCGGGTCGAGGTCGCGGTGCCCGGCCCGGACGGCAGGCCGTGGGCGACCCTGGTGGCCCAGCTCGCGGCCTGGTCCCCGTCCTGGGTGGAGACGGTGCGCACCATCCTGCGGCTGGCCCGCGCCCCGCTCGCGGCCACCGTCGGCCGCAGCTGGCTGACCCCGGTTTTCCAAGCAGCCAAGGACAAACTCCTGCTGCACACCCTGCTCACCGCGCCGAACCCCACCGCCGAGCGCCAGGCCACCGACATCGGCTGGCGCTTGGCGGGAGAGCACATCGCGGTCTTCCTCAAGCCGTCCGAACGCGTGCCCGGCCCCGCCGAGGTGGCCACCCCCGGCGTCGTGGTGGCCTGGCGCGAGTCCTTCGGCGACCTGCCGCTGATCCCCCGCGAGGACGGCTGGCTGAGCTGGTGGACCGCGGTCCCCGGCGGTCCACAGGAGATCGCCGACCGGGTCCGCGCCCACCTCGCCGCCGCCGCGCTGCCCATCCCCCTGGTCGCCGGCATCGGCGTGACCGGCAAGGACCTCCCCGGCCTGACCCGCTCGGTCAGCGAGGCCATCCTGGCCGCCGCCGTGGCCAGCCGCCCCGGCGGCAACCCGGTGGAACAGTTCGGTGACCTGGGCCCCCGCGCCGTCCTGGCCTGCCTCCCGGTGGACGACATCGCCGCCGCCGCCAGGGTCGCCCTGGCCGAACTGATCAACGCCCCCGACGCCGAAGTCCTGCTCTCCGCCCTCACCGCGCTGCTCGACTGCGCAGGCTCCACCGGTCAAGCGGCCACCCGCCTCGGCGTCCACCGCAACACAGTCCTGGGCCGCCTGGAACGCATCCGCGCCCGGGGCATCGACCTGGACTCACCGGACCAGCGCCTGGCCCTGCACCTGGCCTGCTACGCCCTGCTCAGCGCGGACACCCCGACATGAGGAAACGCCCCCTGGCGGGAGGCCAAGGGGCGTTTCGAGTGGCAACCGAGGGAGTCGAACCCTGTGCGGCTTATGAAGGCGGCACTCATGACCGGCCCTAACCCTTCGGCGGGCGACGGTTGCCTTGCTGTTCTGCTGTGTACAACGGTGGAGACGCACGGGGTATTCGGCGCTTACGCGGTTTTCCCCGGTGACTTCCGCCACTTCGCGCGGAGGAGCCTACCAACCAGTACTACCCGCTCTCCCACGGGGTCGAACTTTTCGATTATCAAGAACCTGTGATCCTCAACCTGGGCCACCGCGAGCTCACCGCGGTCCCCCCGCTGCCCCCGGACCTCACCGAGCTCTACCTGCACGAGAACGCCCTGGAGCACATCCCGGACACCCTCGGGGAGCAGTCCGCCCTGCGCATCCTGGACCTGGGTCACAACCGGCTCCGCGCCCTGCCGGCCACCCTCGGCAACCTGTCGAACCTGCAGTTCCTCTACGCCAGCGACGGCCAGCTGACCGAGGTCCCCGACTCCCTGGGGGACCTCACCAACCTCCGCTACCTGAACCTGACGCACCAGCAGCTCACCCGGTTCCCGGACACCCTGGGCAACCTCGCCAACCTGGTCGAGCTCCGCCTCTACAACAACCGGGCCGCCACCCTGCCGGCGTCCTTCACCAACCTCCGCGCCCTGCGCGAGCTCCACCTCGACAACAACCGCCTCACCGAGCTCCCCCCACTGCCCGGCCTCACCGACCTGCACACCCTGGTGCTGCGCAACAACAACCTCGGCGCTTTCCCCACCACCCTGCTGACCCTGCCCCGCCTCCGCCACCTCGACCTGCGCGCCAACGGCATCCGCACCCTGCCCACAGAACTGCCACCGCCCCCGGCCCTGGAAAAACTCGACCTCCGCTGGAACCCGCTGGCGGCCGAGCCGTCCTGGATCGCCGAACTGGAGGCGCGGGGCTGTCTGGTCTACCGCTCTGGTGCGGCCGACTGAGGGTTCCCGCTGGTCGACCCACACGATTGGGTGTCGTTTCCCGGAAGAACCCGTCCACAGCCCACTTCCTGCCCTCGGCCACCGGCTAGAGTGCCGCTTTGGCCCGCGCACAGGAGCTGGCCCAGACGCAGGAGGCAACACCGTGGTTCTCCACACCGGTGGCGAGAACGGCGACGAGTAAGACGCCACCCCACGACTTCGCGAAGCCCGCTCCTGGCCCAGCCGGAGCGGGCTTCGCTACTTCTTCAGCTCCAGCTGCACGCCGACCCTGCGGCTCACCGGCATCCGCTGCACGTCCACGGTGATCTGGGTGCGCTCGCCCTGCTCGTCCACGTCCACGGTGGCCACCCCGTCGCCGATGCGGAACCCGATCGGCTCCCAGTAGACCTTCGCGCCCAGCGGCAGGATCACCCGGTACACCGCCCGCTCGACCGGGTTGCCGAACCGGAAGGTGAAGTCGTCCGGGCTGCGCCGGATGGTCAGCGGAACGCTCTTGCCCGGCCAGAACCACTCCATCCGCAGCCGGACGTCGGTGCCCACCGCGGCCGGCGTGGTGAAGTGCGACATCACGCTGATCCGCCCGTCCGGCATCCAGTCCTTGGTCACCTTGAACCGGGTCCCGGCCCGCCCGTCCACCGCCACGCTGCGCACGTTGACCGAGACCTTGCGCTGGTAGCGCTTGGGCTGCGGCCACCCCGGCCCGAACCGCAGCCGGAGGAACCGCGCGTCCTGCCCCTCGATCACCGCGTGGATCACGATGAACTCGCGGGTGTCGCCGTTGCCCTCGATGTAGGCGGTCTGCTCCCAGCTGAGCACCCGGAAGTTGCGGGTGTGCTGCTCCCACAGCGCGTCCCCGTAGGCCCGGACCAGGTGTTTCTGCTCCTCCAGCTCACCGGCCAGCCGCCGCCGGTCACTGGTCAGCGCCACCATCAGCGCCAGCACCACCAGAATCGTGGCGATCATGACCCCGGCGCGCACCGCGGTGTTGCCGAAGAGCACCCCGAGCACCGCGCCGAAGGACATCAGCCCCAGCGCGGCCCGCACGATGCCGCGCGCGCCTTCGTCGACGAGGAAGCCGTCCAGCCAGTCCATGAACTTCGGAAACACGACCGCCCCCTCCCGCACCCGGCCTCGGGCCAGTGTGACGGAAGTGCGCGGTGGAACCGGCGAAAAGCACCTGGTCGGCGCAGTTCACCCAGCCCAGGGCGGCGTCAGTCGCCAGGTGCTGTCCCGGTTGAACAGTCCGGCGTTGTTGCCGGGCACGGCGTCGCCGCTGTTGTCCGCCAACCAGATCAGCGCCCCGTAGTGCCGCAGGAACCGCCCCGGCCGGTCCCACGACTCGAACGACACCCCGTCCCCGGCCAGCCCCGGCCGCGCGCACCAGGTCGCCGCGCCCCGGAACCCCGCCGACCCGTCATCGCCTTCCCGGTAGACCCGACCCCCGCGATGCCGCAGGAACTCGCCGGGGAAGTTCACCGACTCCAGCGACCGGCACGCCGGATCCGCCAGACCCGCGACCACCCGCCAGGTGGCGTCCGCCTTGAGCCCCGGATCCCCTTCTCCGGTAACGACATCCGTCCGCGCCACACCCCCGGCGTGCCGCAGGTACCGGTCGTGCAAACCCTCCGTGGTCACCTGCAACGACACCGGCCCCACCGGCACGTCCACCGCACCGAACACCGGTTTCCCGCTCAACAGAGCCAGATTCGCCGCCCGGACCCGCTCCCGGTCCACCTTCAGCACCTTCCGGTCATAGGTGTAGAGCCCGTTGACCTCAACCTCCACATCGGTCAGCTGGGTGAAGATCGCCGCCGAGTTTCCCCGCTCCCTGGCCAGTTTCTGCACCTGCGCGAGCATTCCCAGGTACCGCGCCTCCAACGCGGCCCCGTCCGCCTTCATCTCCGCGCTGACCCCGCGCCCCGGTCCCCACTCGTGCCCGGGAACCATCACCCCGACGCTGCCGTACTCCCCCAGCACCGCGGCCTTCCCGTCCGCCGGCGGCCGCGGGCTCCCCGGCCCCACGTAGATGTGGTCGTCCACAAAATCCCCGCCACAGCAAGGAGATCCCGAGTTCCCGTTCACCAGCCTGCCCGGGTCCCACCCGCGCACCAGCCCGGCCAGCCGCGCCGAGTCGTACTCCCCCCAGCTCTCGTTGAACACCACCCACTGCACGATCGAGGTGACCGACCGCAGCTGCTCGTACACCTCCCGCAGCTCGACCTCGAAGTTGCTCCGCGCCGCCGCCGTGGGACTGCCCAGGTGCAGCGGCATCGACGGCATGTCCTGCCACACCAGCAGTCCCAGCCGGTCCGCCCAGTAGTACCACCGCGCGGGCTCCACCTTGATGTGCTTGCGAATCGTGTTGAACCCCAGGTCCTTGTGCGCCTGGATGTCGAACCGCAACGCCTCGTCGGTCGGCGCGGTGTAGATCCCGTCCGGCCAGTACCCCTGGTCCAGCGTGCCCATCTGGTACACGAACCGCCCGTTCAACAGCGGCCGCGTCACGCCGTCCACCACCCCCAGCCCCACCGACCGCATGCCGAAGTAGCTGCCCACCACGTCCTGCCCGCCGTTGAGCCGAACCTCCACCCCGTACAGGAACGGATCATCCGGACTCCACAGCCGGGCCCCTGGCATCGCAACGGAAATCACCGCCCCCGGCCGCCCGCTGCCCCGCCCGACCACCCGATCCCCGTCCCGCACCACGACTTCCACTCGGAACGCCGCCCGCCCCGAAGCCCGCGCGAGCACGGAAACCCGCCCAGCGGCCACATCCGGCGTGATGTCCACTTCGGACACATAGGCTTCGGGCACCGGCTCCAGCCACACCGTCTGCCAGATCCCGGAGGCCGCCGTGTAGTACACCCCGCCCGGGTTCCGGCTCTGCTTGCCCACCGGAATCCCGGTCGCGTCCGAGGGATCGAACACCCCCACCACCACCTCGTTGCCGCCCGCCCGCAACAACCCGGTGATGTCAAAGGAGAACCCGGTGTACCCGCCCGTGTGCGCACCGGCCCTGACCCCGTTGACCCACACCTCGGCCCGCCAGTCCACCGCGCCGAAGTGCAGCTGCACCCGCCGCCCCCGCCACCCCTCCGGCACCAGGAACTCCCGCCGGTACCACATCCGCTCGTGCCGCTCCATCACCCCGGACAGCGCGGACTCCACCGCGAACGGCACCAGCACCGCCCGGTCCAGCCGACGCCCGATCGGCGGCGCCTCCCCCTCGCGCGCGGGCGCCCACTGCCACACCCCGTTGAGGTTCAACCACTCGCTCCGGGTCAGCTGCGGCCGCGGGTACTCCGGCAACGCGTTGCCCGGCCCCACCTGCCCGGTCCACGGGGTGCTGATCGGCGGCTTCCCCGGCCGCCACTCCGCACTCCCCGGTGCCCCGGCCGCACCGGGCAGCAAGGCCACCAGCGTCGTCAGGACCACACCCAGCACCAGCACCGCACGCCGCATCCGCGCCTCCAGCCCAGAGACCACAAGAGCGCTCTCACAAGAACATGCGCGAACAAACTCCCACAAGAACCACCAGACTGATCCGGCCCGAAACGGTGGCCGACCCCGGACACACCCGATCCGGCTGGGATACGCCACGCGCGCCGGTCACCGCCGCATCCTTGGATCGTGCGAAGGGTCGGCATACATGGGCGGGCAGCCGCCATCGACGGCTTCCGGGCGCAGCTCGAAGTGCCAGGGTTCGTTGCGGTAGATCTGGCACAGCCCGTACCCGGCGCCGTGCTCGGACAGCCACGCCCTGGCCGCGGGCGGTCCGATGTCCACCGCGTCCCCCGACACGTGCGCGGACGTCTCGGGCGTGGCCACCCACCGGGCGGCCTCCTCCGCCGAGCCGTACTTCAGGACCGCCTTGCGCAGCAGTTCCTCCTGGTACTCCGGAGAACGCCAGCCACCATTGACGAAGATCGTGATCCCGTCGGCAGCGGCATCGGTCGCGGCCCGGCGCAGGGCGCCGAGCAGCCCGGGATCGAGGTTGGCCACGGCAGGCGCCTCGTCGGCAAAGACCGACACCGGGTCGGGGACAGCGCCGTGCGCCTTGCCGAGGACGCGCGGCAGGACTGTTCGCACTGGTTCGCGGTAGGTCATACCGCCAATCAACTTCGTGGCGCGTTGCCAGCGCGTACGCGGTTTTTGATATGCCGGCGATATGCGCGGGCTCGTAGCTTCGGAGCATGCGCGTGTTGATCGTCGAGGACGAACCCTTCATGGCAGAAGCCATCCGCGACGGGCTGCGCCACGAGGCGATCGCGGGCGACATCGCCGGTGACGGCGACACCGCGCTGGAACTGTTGCGCCTCAACACTTATGACATCGCCGTCCTGGACCGCGACATTCCGGGGCCTTCCGGTGACGAGATCGCCGAACGCATCATCGCCTCCGGCAGCGGCATGCCGATCCTGATGCTCACCGCCGCCGACCGGATCGACGACAAGGCATCCGGGTTCGAGCTCGGCGCCGACGACTACCTCACCAAGCCGTTCGAGCTGCGCGAGCTCGTGCTCCGCCTGCGCGCCCTCGACCGCAGGCGGGCGCGCTTCCGGCCACCCGTGCGGGAGATCGCCGGACTGCGGCTGGACCCGTTCCGCCGCGAGGTCTACCGGGACGGCCGGTACGTCGGGCTGACCAGGAAGCAGTTCGCCGTGCTCGAGGTCCTGGTCGCGGCCGAGGGCGGGGTGGTCAGCGCCGAGGAACTGCTGGAGCGGGCCTGGGACGAGAACGCCGACCCGTTCACCAACGCCGTGCGCATCACCGTCTCGGCCCTGCGCAAGCGGCTCGGCGAACCCTGGATCATCGCCACCGTGCCCGGAGTCGGCTACCGCATCGACACTCACCCAGACACCGAACGCACGGGAGCAGACCGTGGATAGAACGCCTGGGTTGAGCGTCCGCCTCAAACTCACCCTCAGCTACGCCGGGTTCCTCATGTTCGCGGGCTCCCTGCTGCTCGCGGCCGTGTGGGTGTTCCTGCTGCGTTACGTGCCCGAGGTGATCCGGCTGCCCGAGATCCCCAGGGGACCGGGCCCGGGGCCGGGCGGGATGGGGCCGCACATCCCCGACCGCGCCGCCCTCCAGCGCGCCTTCGCCCCGAAGGCGGAGGCAGCGATGGCGTTCCTGCTGGTGTTCGGCCTGCTCGGCGGCTGGTTCCTGGCCGGCCACATGCTCGCCCCGCTGACCCGGATCACCAATGCCACCCGCCTGGCCTCGACCGGATCGCTCTCCCACCGGATCCAGCTGGAGGGCCGCAACGACGAGTTCCGCGAGCTCGCCGACGCCTTCGACACCATGCTGGCCCGGCTGGAAGCCCAGGTCGCCGAACAGCAGCGGTTCGCCGCCAACGCCTCCCACGAGCTGCGCACCCCGCTGGCGATCACGCAGACCCTGCTCGACGTGGCCCGCAACGATCCGAGCCCGGACACCAGAGAGCTGGTCGAGCGCCTGCACTTCGTCAACACCAGGGCGATCGACCTCACCGAAGCGCTGCTCATGCTCAGCCGCGCCGACCGGCGGTCCTTCACCAAGGAGGCCGTCGACCTGTCCCTGGTCGCGGAGGAAGCCACCGAAACGCTGCTCCCGCTCGCGGAGAAACGCGGCCTCACCATCGAGACCTCCGGCGACATCGCTCCCACCAACGGCTCACACGCGCTGCTGCTGCAGCTGACCACGAACCTGGTGCACAACGCGATCGTGCACAACCTGCCCGAGCAGGGCACCGTGTGGGTCAGCACCAGTGCCGGCGCCAAGACCGTGGTGCTCACCGTGGAGAACACCGGCCCGAAGCTGGCCGCCCAGCTGGTGTCCACGCTGGTCGAGCCGTTCCAGCGCGGCACCCAGCGCATCCGCGCCGACCACGCCGGAGTCGGCCTCGGCCTCGGCCTGGCGATCGTCAAGAGCATCACCCAGGCGCACGACGGAACCCTCACCCTCACCCCCCGCCCCGAGGGTGGGCTCCGCGTCACGGTGCAGCTGGCCGCCCAGGCCTGACGTCCGGGAGATCGCGCAGGAACCGCGACGACCTCCCGGTCTGGCTCAGGTAGCCGCGGCGCCGGTAGAACTCGTGCGCGGCCAGCCGGCGGTCCGCGCTGGTGACCTCCATCCGCACGCAGCCCCGGCTGGCCGCGAACAGCTCCGCCGCCGCGACCAGCCGACTGCCCACGCGTCGGCGGCGGGCCCGATCGGAGACGACCAGCGCCACGATCCGGCCCCAGGAACCGGGGCGCTCGAAGAACGGGCAGGTGTGCACCGCGACCAGGCCGAGCAGGTCGCCGTCCACCTCCGCCACATAGGCCGCGCCCGCCGGGTCCGCACCCCAGCTCTTGATCCGGTCCGCGGTCCCGGCGGCGTCATCTTGCGGGTAGCCCAGCTGGTGGAGCAGCTCGTTGACGGCCGCGGCGTCGGTGCTGTGGACCGGCCGTATCCGCATGTCTTCCCCTGTGCGCGACTCGACTAGACGATGGGAAAATCGAAATAGGTGTCCGGATGAGGCTCGTCCTCCAGCGAGTAGTGCCACCACTCGCATTCGTAGGAGCTGAACCCGCAAGCCTCCATGATGGAACGGAGGCATTGCCGGTTCCTCGCTTCGGCCGGGGTGACTCCCGGTGCGCCATGGTGCGAGATCGGATCCATCAGGTCATGCCCACCACCCATGGCGGCGAGTTCACCGGTGTCCAGGTGGTAGAGCGTCAGGTCGACCGTGCTTCCCCGGCTGTGACCCGACTTCTCGGCCACGTATCCCTTTTTGAACATCTCGGTCCGGTCGATGTTCGGATAGTGCCGCAGCTTCGTCCGGCCATCCTCCGGCTGCTGCGACCAGCGCCAGAAACAGTTCACGGCCCGCTGCGGGCGGTAGCCGTCCCACAGGAGCAAGCCGAAGCCATGGGAGGCGGCCTTCTCCTGTGCGCTCTCCAGGGCCACGCACAGAGCCCTGGTGCCGACAATGCGATTCGCCGTGTAGCCGTCGACGGGTTTGCCGGTGAAGTTGTCCCAGGTGGCATACTTGGCGTCCCAGCGAATTCCGGGCACCAACTCGTCCACGAACACGAAGCCGTCTTTCACTGCACCTTCCCGGTCAAGGTCACCGACACCATCCGGTCGAGCATGTCGCCGAACGACAGTCCGGCGGCCGCCATCATCCTCGGATAACGGCTGTAGGAGGTCAGCCCAGGGAAAGTGTTGACCTCGTTGAGGACCACCGTCCCGTCCGGCTTCAGGAACATGTCCACCCGCGACAACCCCCGGCAGCCCAGGGCGCGGTAGATGTCCTTCGCCGTCTCCTGGACGAGCAACCGGGTCTCCGCCGGAAGATCGGCAGGCACGGTGATCGTCGAGTTCTCGGACCCGCTTTCCGGGTCCACCTCCTGATGGATCTTGAAAAAGCCATGGCTCAGCGAGATCTGGTCAACCTCGCCAACGATCAGGTCCAGCTCGTTCCCCAGGATGGCGCAGCCGACCTCGCTGCCGACAACAGCCTCTTCGATCAGCACCTTCGAGTCGTACTCCCGCGCGGTCTCCACCGCACTCAGCATTTCTTCCTTGCTGGACACCTTGCTGACACCAAAAGACGACCCCGACCGCGCCGGCTTGACGAAGACGGGATAGCTGACCCGGTCCGGATCAATGCTTTCGTCCGCCCCGAGAATCCGGAAGAACGGCGTCGGGATGCCCGCGTTCCTGGCGACGAGGTAGGCGAGGGACTTGTCCATGCACAGCGCGGAGGCTTGGACGTCGCAGCCGACGTAGGGGATGCCGGAGAGCTCCAGCAGCCCCTGCATCGCACCGTCCTCGCCGAGCTTGCCGTGCAGCACCGGCAGCACGAGGTCCAGCCTGATCGAGTCGAACCGCCCCTCCTCCAGGACGACCAGCCCGTGCACGCTGCGGTCCGGCGACAACATGACCGGACGGCCATCGGCGTTGTCCCAGCCCTCGTCAGGCCCATCGCAGAGCTGCCAGTCCCCGCTCTGCGTGATGCCGATCCAGAACGGCTCGTACTTGTCGGTGTCGAGGTGCTTGGCCACCTCTTGCGCAGACTTAACGGAAACGGGATGTTCTTCGGAACTTCCCCCGAAGATAATTCCGATCTTCATATCCAGTGCCGCTTTCTGCTCTCGAAGTTCAGACAGTTGACAATAGAGTTCTCAACGGTGTCGCCCAGCGCGTGATCCGTGTAGTAGGCGGTGTGCGGACTGACGATCACATTCGACATTTCCTGCAACCGCACCAACAGATCGCTTCCCACGGGCTTGCCCCGGTGATCTGCGTAGAATATTCCGTCCTCCCCCTCAAGGACATCCAGCGCCGCACCGCCCAACTGACCGCTTTCCAACGCGGCAACAAGGGCCTCGGTGTCCAGAAGCGAACCGCGCCCGGTGTTGACGACATAAGCACCGCGCTTCATCGCCCCGATACGCCGACGATTGAGGAGGTGATGGGTCTCGGCGGTGAGCGGCGTGTGCAGCGTCACCAGGTCACTTCGCCGCAACAACTCATCAAGAGGAACGTAATCGGCATCGACATTGGGCCGACTGTCACAGGCCAGCATGCGGCAGCCAAAACCCCGCAGCCGGTCCATCACCGCAGCGCCGATACGCCCGGTGCCGACAATCCCCACCGTCAGGTCGCGCAACTCTTTCCCGCGCACATCGTTCAGCCGGTAGTCATGAACATCGGCCCGCCTGATGATGGACTTGGCCTGCCGCACCGCCATCAGCATCAACATCACCGTGTAGTCGGCCACGCTGTCCGGCGAGTAGGACACGTTCTCCACGGAGATGCCAATGGTCTCCGCGTACTTCACGTTGATGTGGTTGTACCCGATGCTCCTGGTGGAGATGTACTCCACCCCGGCCTGACTGAGCGCGAGCAGGGTGTCGTCGGTGATCCGCGTCTTATGACCCACGCTGATGCACCGGTTCCCATAAGCCGCCGCAATGGTGGCTTCGGACACCGGGTCCTCGGTGATGACCGGCCGCACCCCGAAGCGAGGCGCCAGCTCCCGGAACAGCGCGGCCTCATCCGGCCCGCACCCGTAGATCGTGATGCCCGCGCCAGGGACGGCGGAGAAGGACCCGGCCGCCAGCGATCGGGTGCGGCGGTCCGCTGTTCGCGCCGGTTCGCGGTAGGACATGCCCACAGTCAAGGCCGGGCGGTGTTGCCAGCCCGTATGAGGTTTTCGATACGCCAACGATATGTTACCGACCGGTAGCACATCGGTCGGCGCACGCAGCCCCGAACGAACTCATAGTTTCCCTCCGCCTGATCCTTCGCCACACACGCCGGCGGCGGAAGCTTCGGAGGCGGGAACGGATTGATAGTGATCGCCGAAGCAGCATTGGCCGACAAGACACCGTTCACCACAACAAATCCAGCAATCAACGAAAGAGCCACCAGCCGTCGACGCGCCGGACCCTTTTTATTTGCGGCCATGCACAAAATCTAAGCAATGGCCTGTTCGCAAGGAAGTGCACGCTTCACTGAGTGAGCCGTGACATTTTCACACCGCACTGCTGCCTCGGCGGCTCATGCACTGCGGCACAGACGCAGAAGAGGCCGTCCACAACCTACTGTGGACGGCCTCCGCGCTGCGGTGGAGCTGAGGGGAATCGAACCCCTGACCTTCTCGATGCGAACGAGACGCGCTACCAACTGCGCTACAGCCCCTCATCCGTGCTCGCAGAGCATAGCAGTCGATCTGGAGGGGGCTGTGCAGCGGGGGGGTCTACTCGCCCGCGGCGCGTCGGTAGGACACCGGACCGGGCGGGTCGAGCTCGTCGAAGGAGGGGTCCTCGTCGTCGATCTCCACCATGACCGTGCCGGGCCGGGAGGTGCAGCTGGTCTTGGGCGTGGGCTTCACGCCGGCCGTGGGCTTGGGCGCGGGGTACTCGGACTCGGTCTCGGCGTCCTGGTCGTGGTCCTCGTCCTCGGCCACCGCGCGCCTGCCGCCGAGCCGGGCGAGGCGGCGTTCGCGCACCTCGGCCTCGATCCGGACCTGCCTGCGCAGGTACGTGAGATAGCCCACAAGGAACAGGTCGATGGCGCCGTGGCCCCACCACAGCATCGGCCAGACGAACCCGGCGGCGAGGCCGGTGCCCAGCGCGAGCACCAGCATGGCGAGCACCACGCGCTGCCGGAAGGCGTACTTGGCCTCGGCGACCAGGGCCGCCTGTTCCGGGTCGAAACCGCCTCTACCTGGGCGGTAGCGGCGTGGCGCGGCTTCTTCGCCGTCGAGTGGGGTGAACTTGGCCCGGTGTGGGCGTTCCGGCGCTGCCTCGACGGGATCGTCGTGGTGGCCGTCCTCGGGTTCTGGCATGGCGAGCACCTCTTCCACCGTGCCCGTCGAACCGCCGCGGCGCACGACCCTGGCGGCAAGCGCCGAGTCGGCGGTGCGGGCCACCGGGCCCCTGCGACGGGCGACCATGGGCACCAGGACGATCAGCCAAGCGGCTGCGAGCGCCGCGAAAATCAGTGAACTTGGCATCCCGCGCCACCTCCCCCGCGGTCCGAGCGGCCATTACCTCCTGCCACGCTAGTCACAGCAGTCACATCCGTGTCGGAGGCACGCCGACTTAGTGGCTTTAGTCAAGCTGTGTCTGTCCCCCGTTGGGGTTAACGACCGCCGCCGGACAGGCGTGCGCCGGGCGGCCAGGCCAGTCCTTCGTGCACAAGGTGGTTGACCAGCCCGCCGGGCGTGTCCTCGGTGGTCAGTGCCAGGCAGAGGTGGTCCCGCCAGGATCCGGCCACGTCCAGGTAGCGGCGGTACACGCCCTCCTGTCGGAAGCCGAGCTTGGCCAGTACCCGCAGGCTGGCGGTGTTCTCCGGCCGCACGGTGGCCTCGATCCGGTGCAGCCCGGCCGGGCCGAAGGCGTGGTCCACGACCAGCGCGGCGGCCGCGGTGGCGATCCCGCCCCTGGTCAGCGAGCTGCTCACCCAGTAGCCGAGCCAGGCCGAGCGGAGCGCGCCGCGGACCACGTTGCCGATGGTGATCTGCCCGGCGAACCGGTCGTTCACCGTGATCACGAACGGCAGCGCCTGGCCCCGCCGCCCGAGCGTGCGCAGCGCGTACCACTGGGCAGGCCAGGCGAAGGCGGCGTTGCGGTCGGACCAGTCGCCGAAGGCGCTGGGTTCCCAGTCCTCCAGGTGCGGGCGGTCGCGCAGCCGGATGGCACTCCACACGCCCGCGTCCCGCAGCCGGGGCGGGCGCAGCGCCACGTGCCCGGCCGGGGTCACGATCGGGCCCAGCCGCGCCGGCCAGCCGGGATGCCTGCCGTGCTCGGCCGGCTCTGGCTGGGACATCGCCGGCTACCCGCGCTGCGCGAGGAAGCTCACCCGGACCGGCTCGCCGATCGGCACCTCCGCGGTGTCCTCGTCGATGACGATCAGGCAGTTCGCCTCGGCCAGGGAGGACAGCAGGTGCGCGCCCGCGGTGCCCAGCGGCTGCACCAGGTAGTCGTCGGTCTCGGTGTCCCGCAGCAGGGTGCCGCGCAGGTAGCCGCGGCGGCCCTTGGTGGAGCTGACCGGCGAGACCAGCCGGGCGGTGACGGTGCGCCGGTGCGGGTTGTTCTTGCCCAGCGAAGCCCTGATCAGCGGCCGGACCAGCACCTCGAAGACGACCAGCGCGCTGATCGGGTTGCCGGGCAGCAGGAAGGTGGGCACCGCGTCCGGGCCGAGCCGCCCGAAGCCCTGCACCGAGCCGGGGTGCATGGCCACCCGGGAGGTGTCCAGGTCGCCGAGGTCGGCCAGGGTCGCGCAGATCTCGGTGCCCGCCGAGCCGCCGACCGCGCCCGCGACCACCACGATCTCGGAGAGCAGCAGCCTGCCCTCGATCACCTCGCGCAGCCTGCGCAGGTCGCTGGAGACGATGCCGACCCGGCTGACCTCCGCGCCCGCGTCCCTGGCCGCCGCGGCCAGCGCGTAGGAGTTGACGTCGTAGACCTGGCCGGGGCCCGGCGAGCGGTCCACGTCGACCAGCTCGTCGCCGATGGACACGATCGACACCCTCGGCCGGGGGTGCACCAGCACCTTGTCCTTGCCGACCGCGGCCAGCAGCCCGACCTGGGCGGCGCCGATGGCCGCCCCGCGCCGGACCGCGACGTCGCCGGTCTGCACGTCCTCGCCGGTGCGCCGCACGTAGGCGGCCGAGGGCACCGGCTGCTGCACGGACACCCGCGCGAGGTGGCCGTCGGTGTAGCCCAGCGGCACCACCGCGTCGGCGAGGGTGGGCAGCGGGGCGCCGGTGGCCACCCGCACCGCCTGACCGGGCTGGAGCCTGCTGGGCTGCCGGGAGCCGGCCGCGATCTCGCCGACCACCGGCAGCACCACCGGTTCGGTGGCCGCGCCCTGGACGTCCACGCTGCGTACCGCGTAGCCGTCCACGGCGGCCTGGTCAAAGCCGGGCAGCGCCCGCTCGGCGACGACCTCCTCGGCGCAGAGCAGACCCTGCGCCTCGGAGATGGCCACCCGCACCGGTGACGGTTGCACCGCGGCGGCGAGGACGCGGGCGAGCTGCTCGTCTACTGACCTCATGACATTTAGGATGCGGCAACCCGACCCTGAAGCCACTGCAACAGGCCGGGGCCGTACTCCGGATCTTTGAGAGCGAAATCGACGGCGGCCCGCAGGAAGCCGCCGGGGTTGCCCAGGTCGTGCCTGCCGCCGCGGTGCACCACGACGTGCACCGGGTGGCCCTCGGCGATGAGCAGCGCGATCGCGTCGGTGAGCTGCAGCTCGCCGCCGGCGCCAGGGGTGATCCGCTTCAGCGCGTCGAAGATCGCCCGATCGAGGAGGTAGCGACCGGCCGCGGCGAAGGTGGACGGAGCGTCCTCGGCCTTCGGCTTCTCGACCATGCCGCGGACCTGCTTGACGTCGTCCTCGTCGGTGTCGGCCACGTCGAAGACGCCGTAGGCGGAGATCTCCGCGCGCGGGATGTCGAAGGCGCACAGCACGCTGCCGCCGTGGCGGGCGCGCACCTCGGCCATGGCCTTCAGCACGCCGGTGGGCAGCACCAGATCGTCCGGCAGCAGCACGGCGACCGCGTCGTCGGAGCCGTCCAGGTTGCCCTCGGCGCAGCCGACCGCGTGCCCGAGGCCCTTGGCCTCCTCCTGGATCGCGGTCTCGACCTTGATCAGTTCGTGGGCCCTGCGGACCTTGGCGAGCAGGGCGTCCTTGCCCCTGGCGGCCAGGGTGGCCTCCAGTTCCGGCTGGGACTCGAAGTGCTTGACCACGGCGTCCTTGCCGGGCGAGGTGACGATCACCAGCCGGGTGGCGCCGGCCTCGGCGGCCTCGGCGGCCACCATTTCGATGCCGGGGGTGTCCACCACCGGCAGCAGTTCCTTGGGAACCGTCTTGGTGGTCGGCAGGAATCGGGTGCCCAGCCCCGCGGCAGGCACGATGGCGGTACGGAAGGCGCTCGACGAGCTCATGGGAAGCGAGCCTAACGGGGACCGGAAACCACGTTTCGTGACGCCTCGAATACGGGTTGGCCCGGCGCTATTGTCAGCGGCTGTGAGCACGGTGACCTCGAAGAACGACTGGCGCGCCCGGCTGGTGGCGGCCCGGCGGGCGGTGCCAGGCCCGGTCAGGGCGGCCGAGGCGGCGGCGCTGACCACGGCCGCGGTGGCCTGGGCGGCGGCGCTGGACGGGCCGGTCGCCGCCTACGTCCCGGTCGGCGCCGAACCGGGTTCGCCCGCCATGGTCGACGCGCTGCGCGCGAGCGGAGTCCGGGTGCTGCTGCCGGTGGTCACCGGGGCCGCGCCGCTGGACTGGGCCGAGTACACCGGGCCGGACTCGCTGTCCCCCGCCCGCTTCGGACTGCTGGAGCCGAACGGGCCCCGGCTGGGCGAGGCCGCGCTGACCGAGGTGGCCGGACTGCTGGTGCCCGCGCTCGCGGTGGACCGGGCCGGGACCAGGCTCGGCCGGGGCGCCGGGCACTACGACCGGTCGTTGCCGCTGGTCAGGGCCGGGGTGCCGGTGGTGGCGGTGGTGCGGGACGAGGAGCTGGTGGCCGCGCTGCCCGCCGAGCCACACGACGTGCGGATGACCGGCGCGCTGACTCCGGGTGGCGGACTGGTGGTATTACCCGAACGGGTGTGAGCGACGCCTGTTTGCGCTCGCCCCCTCGGCTGGCGCATCATGTTTGTTGGCACTCTCACAACCTGAGTGCCAGCCGGAGTTGTTCGCGGAGGGACTGTCGTGCCGACCTACCAGTACGCATGCACCGAGTGCGGGCACCGCTTCGAGGCGGTGCAGGCCTTCACCGACGCATCCCTCACCGAGTGCCCCAGCTGCACCGGCAAGCTGCGCAAGCTCTTCGGCGCGGTCGGCATCGTGTTCAAGGGCAGCGGTTTCTACCGCACCGACAGTCGCAGCGGCGGTGGCTCGTCCACAGTGGCCGCCACGCCGGCGAAGTCGGAGTCGAGCAGCTCCCCGGCCAAGTCCGAGTCGAGCAGCGCGGCATCTTCCTCCACCAGCACCACCTCCACAAGCTCCGCCGCCAGCTGACCCCGGAGTTATCCACAGCCACCGGGTTGTCCACAGCTCCCCCGGCGGCCACCCCCACCCCGCTCCCAGGAGCCCTAACGTCGAGCCATGCCCCTCGACCGAACCCCCTGGGACCGACTCCGCACCCTGCTGACCCGCCTGCCGTGGACCAGGCCACCGGCCCTGCGCAAGCTGGCCGCGGCCTGCCTCACCTTGCTCGCCCTGGCCCTGCTGCTGCGCCCAGGCAGTCCAGGCCCACGCACCACACCGGTCCTGCTCGCCGCCAAGGACCTGTCCCCCGGCACCCAGCTGACCCCTGCTGACCTCCGCCAGTCCCAGCACCCGGCCGACGCCGTCCCCGACGGCGCCCTCACCGAGCCAGCCGCGGCCCAGGGCCGCCTGCTGGCCCGCGCCGCCCGCCGCGGCGAACCGCTCACCGACCTGAGCCTCACCGGCCCGCACCTGACCGCCGTGGCCGCGGGCAAGGACGCCACCGCGGTCCCGGTCCGCCTGTCCGACCCCGCCGTCACCGAGCTGCTCACCCCCGGCGCCAAGGTGGACGTCTTCTCCGCCGACCCACCCGAGTTACTCACCGAGGCCGCCACCGTCCTGACCGTGCTCAGCCCCAAGGCCGAGGGCGCCGACGGCCACCGGATGGCCCTGATCGCGGTACCCAGGCAGGACGCGGCCAAGGTGGCCACCTCGTCACTCACCCGATCGGTGGCGATTACGCTGCGCTAATGCTCAAGGGTTTCAAGGACTTCCTGATGCGCGGCAACGTGGTCGAGCTGGCCGTGGCCGTGGTCATCGGCACCGCCTTCACCGCCATCGTCACCGCCGTCACCAAGAGCCTCATCCTGCCCCTGGTGAACTCCATCGGCGGCTCGGACCCGGCCAAGGGCCTGGGTTTCCACATCATCTCCGGCAAGGAGGCCACGTTCATCGACCTCGGCTCGGTGATCAACGCCGCGATCAACTTCGTCATCGTGGCCGCGGTCGTCTACTTCCTCCTGGTCCTGCCCATGCAGAAGATCCAGGAACGCCGCAAGCGCGGCCAGGAGGCAGGCCCCGCCGAACCCACCGACGTCGAACTGCTCACCGAGATCCGCGACCTGCTCCGCAACCAGAACAAGACCTCCTGACCGTCCCCTGCCCGGTCCTGGCCACCCCAGCCCCGGCCAGGACCGGCAACCCCCAACCCAACCGCCCACCCGGCACCCGGCACCCGGCACCCGGCACCCGGCACCCGGCACCCGGCGAGCCAACCACCGCCCCACCGACCAACTGCCCAGCCACTGTCCCGCCCCGGCCAACCACCATCCCGACCCGCGCCCGGCCAGCCAGCCACCCTCCTGCTCAGCTGCCCAGCCACCGGGCCACCGGCCATCCCCACCGCCCGGCTGCCCAACCACCAGCCTCACCGCCCGGCCACCCGTGCGGTGAGTGACCACCCGCGCCCGGAACCCGATCCCGTCTCGCGGCCGCCACGATCGAGCACCAGCCAAGCCCAGTTCCGCCGCCAAGACCCGCCGAGCCACCGCCCCCGCCCGCCCAATCACCGCCCCGTCCCAATCACCGGCCCGCCCCGCTCACCGCTCCACCCGCCCTCCCCGCACAACAGAACGGCCAGCCCAACAGCTGTGGGCTGGCCGAGCTCCCCCGCTTACCGGTGTCCCGGGTCAGCGGTCGTGGTGCGGTGGGCGGTTCTCCAGGAACCAGTCGTCGTCGCGGGGGTTGGGGCGGTGGTGGTCGCGTTCGTCCGAGGTGGTGTCCGGGAGGACCTCACCGAAGACTTCCGCCACGTCGGGGCGGGGGCGTTCCGCCTCGGGTTCCGGGGTGGTCAGCTCTCCTCCAGGCCGCTGATCTGCTCGATCACGAACTGGACCAGCGGGGTGAGGGTGGCCATGCCGTCGCGGACGGCGGAGCGGGAGCCGGCCAGGTTGACCACCAGGGTGCTGCCGGAGACGCCGACCACGCCGCGGGAGATGCCCGCGTCGGTGGCGCCCGCGGCCAGGCCGGAGGCGCGGAGGGCCTCGGCGATGCCCGGGATCGGCCGGTCCAGCAGGCCGAGGGTGGCGTCCGGGGTGACGTCGCGGGGTGAGACGCCGGTGCCGCCGACGGTGACCACCAGGTCGACGCCGCCGATGACCGCGGTGTTGAGCGCGTTGCGGATGTCGGTGACCTCACCGGCCACCGCCACCGTGCCGTCGACGATGAAACCGGCCTCTTCGAGCAGTTCGCCCACCAGCGGACCGGTGGTGTCGTCGTGCTCCCCCTGTGCCACCCGGTCGTCCACAAGCACGACCAATGCCCGTCCCAGGCGCTGCGCGGTGCGTTCCATGCCGATCACGTTAGCTGGCTCTCCTCGCCGGGTGTTGGTGGATGTGCGTGCGCGGCGCCGAAGTTCCGCGAGAGGGGCTTCGCGGGACTTCGGCGCCGCGGATCGGCCCGGTCGGGTGGCTGTGACCGGGGGTCTTGGGGTCAGCGACCGCCGTTGTCGAGGGTCTGGCTGCCCAGGGTCGCCTCGACCACGCGGTCACCGCCGCCGGTGTTGATGGTCAGCTTGACCTTGGTGCCGGGGGCGTAGGAGCGGACCGCGGCGATCAGCGAGTCGGCGTCGCTGATCCGGCGGTTGTCGATCTTGGTGATCACGTCGCCGACCTTGATCCCGGCCTGGTCGGCCGCGCCGCCGGGGGTGACCTGGGAGACCGTGGCGCCCGCGACCTGCTGCTGTTGCTGCTGCTGGCCGCCGCCGGGCTGCTGCTGGCCGAGGCCGACGCCGAGCAGCGAGTGGGTGGCCTTGCCGTTCTTGATCAGCTCGTCCGCGATCCGGCGGGCCTGGTCCACCGGGATGGCGAAGCCGAGGCCGATCGAGCCGCCCTGCTGCTGCGAGCCGGTGGCGGTGCGGATGGCCGAGTTGATGCCGATGACCTTGCCCTGCATGTCCACCAGCGCGCCGCCGGAGTTGCCGGGGTTGATCGCGGCGTCGGTCTGCACCGCGTCCATCACGGTGCTCTGGTCCGGGGTGTCGCCGGTGCGCACCGGGCGCTGCAACGCGCTGACGATGCCGCTGGTGACCGTGCTGGACAGGCCGAACGGCGCGCCGATGGCGACCACCTGCTGGCCGACCCGCAGGTCGTCGGAGCGGCCGAGCTCGGCGGCGGTCAGGCCGGAGACGCCGTCGGCCTTGAGCACGGCCAGGTCGGAGGTGGCGTCCCTGCCGACGATCTTGGCCGTGGCGGTCCGGCCGTCGTTGAACTGCACGGTGATCTGGCCGCCGTTGGCCGCGGCCTCGACCACGTGGTTGTTGGTCAGGATCATGCCGTCACTGCTGAGCACGACGCCCGAGCCGGAGCCCGCGCCGCCGGGAGCGATGACCTTGATCTGCACCACGCTCGGCAGCACCTTCTGCGCCACCTGCTCGATCGAGCCCTGCGGCGCCGGGCTGTTGATGTCCCTGGCCGGCGGGCGGGGGTCGTTGAGCGAGTTGCTGGAGGACGGGGCCGAGGAGCCCGCGAGGTTGTAGGCGACCGCGCCGCCGATGCCGCCGCCGATCGCGCCGCCGAGCAGCACCAGCGCGAGCGCGCCGGCGACGAGCTTGCCGCGCCCGCCCGCCTTGCGCTGCGGCTGCACGGTCTGCACCGGGACGCCGAGGGGGTTGGTCAGGGGGGCGCCGTAGTCGGGGCCGCCGGGCGGCGGGTAGCCGCCGGGGCCGCCGGGGGTGTGGCCGCCGAGGCTTGGCTGGGGGCCGGTGGTGGACTGGCCGCCGAAACCGGACCCGGGCTGGTGACCGGGCGAAGCGCCGAAGCCGGGCTGACTCCCGGGGGCGGGCTGGCCGCCGGGGGTGGGCTGGCCGCCGGGGGTGGGCTGGCCGCCGGGGGCGGGCTGGCTGCCGGGGGTGGGCTGGCTGCCGGAGGTGGGCTGGCTGCCGGGGGTGGTGCCGGAGTCGGGCTGCGCGCCGAAGCTGGGCTGGACGCCCGGGGTCGGCTGCGCGCCGGAGTCGGACTGGGCTGCCGAGGGGGCCTCGCCGAAGCCGGAGTCCAGGCCGCGTTGCTGCGGGGCGGCCCATGGCGAGTCCGGGGTGTGCTCCGCGGGGGTGGTGCCCTCGGCTGACTGCTGCGGGCGCTCTGGCTTGGGGCCCGGAGCGCCGGGGGTGTTCTCGGTCATGGGACTTACTGTGGGGCCCGGACCTGAGAACGTGCTGAGACCCAGCTTTGGCTCTCTTGTGTTTCCGCCGAGAGTTCCGCTCAGGTTCCGCGCCGTCCTCAGGTTCCGGCGGCGCGCAGGCGTTCGGCGATCTGTTCCGGGGTGGCGTCGTTGATCCACACCGCCATACCGGACTCCGAACCCGCCAGGTACTTCAGCTTGTCCGCGGTCCGCAGCACCGAGAACACCTGCAGGTGCAGCCAGGACAGCTCCCTCGGCGCGTGCACCGGAGCCTGGTTCCAGGCCGCGATGTAGGGCAGGGGGCGGTCGTAGAGGCGGTCCAGGCGGCGCAGGACGTCCAGGTACAGGGTGGCGAAGTCGTCGCGTTCGGGCTCGGTCAGGTCCGGGATGTCGGCTGCCTGGCGGCGGGGGGCCAGGATGACCTCGACCGGCCAGCGGGCGGCAGGCGGGACCAGGGCGACCCAGTGTTCGCTGGTGGCCACGACGCGGGTCTGCTGGGCCAGTTCGGCCTCGATCAGGTCGCCGAGGACGTGGGTTCCGTGCTCGGCGCGGTAGGCCTTGGCGGTGGCCAGCATGCGCTCGGTGCGCGGGGTGACGAACGGGTAGGCGTAGATCTGCCCGTGCGGGTGGTGCAGGGTGACACCAATTTCCTCGCCGCGGTTCTCGAAGCAGAACACCTGCTCGACCCCGGCCAGCGCGCCCAGCTCGGCGCTGCGGTCGGCCCAGGCGTCCACCACCGTGCGCACCCTGGCCGGGGTGAGCGCGGCGAAGGCCGAGTTGTGGTCGGAGGTGAAGCAGACCACCTCGCAGCGGCCGGTGCCGGGACGGCGCTCCGCCATCGGCACACCGTCCACAGTGGACGGAACCGCCGGCACGTGCTGGGACAGCGACGGGAAGCGGTTCTCGAAGACCGCGACGTCGTAGCCGGCCTCCGGGATCTCGGTCGGGCGGCCCGGCGTGGTCGGACACAGTGGACAGAGGTCGGCCGGTGGCTTGTAGGTGCGGGTCTGCCGGTGCGAGGCCATGGCCACCCACTCGCCGGTGAGCGGGTCCCGGCGGATCTCCGAGCTGGGCTTCTGCTCCGGCAGGTCCCTGGTGTCCACCGCGGTGCGCGCGGGGGCCTCCGGGGAGTCGTCGAAGTAGATGATCTCGCGGCCGTCGGCCAGCTTGGCCGTGGTGCGCCTCACGCCAGCTCCTCGTCCCCGGACCGGGCGGACACCGGGGCCAGCACCAGCTCGCCGACCTGCTCGGCCAGCACCTGCCGGGCCTCCGCGCCCAGTCCCTCGTCAGTGATCAGCACATCCGCCTCGTCCAGGCCGGCGATCGTGGAGATGCCCACCGTTCCCCATTTGGTGTTGTCCGCGAGCACGACCAGCCTGCTGGCCGCGTCGACCAGCGCGCGGTCGGTCTCGCTCTCGTTCAGGTTCGGCGTGGTGAACCCGGCCTGCGGGGCCATCCCGTGCACGCCCAGGTAGACCACGTCCAGGTGCAGCGCGCGCAGCGCCTGCACGGCCACCGGGCCGACCAGCGCGTCCGAGGGCGTGCGCACCCCGCCGGTGAGCACCACGGTCCGGTCGGTGCGCCCGCGCTGCTGCAGCACGTCGGCCACCCGGATCGAGTTGGTCACCACGGTCAGGTCCGGCACGTCGTCCAGGAACCGGGCCATGGTCCAGGTGGTGGTGCCCGCGGACAAGCCGATCGCGGTGCCCGGCCGGACCATGCCGGCGGCCAGCGCGGCGATCGACTCCTTCTCCGGCAGCTGGCGCACCGACTTGGCCTCGAAACCGGGCTCGTCGGTGCTGCGTCCGACCACCGAGGTGGCGCCGCCGTAGACCTTCTCCACCAGACCCGTGCGGGCCAGCACGTCCAGGTCCCTGCGGACCGTCATGTCCGAGACCCCGAGCCGGGTGACCAAGTCGGAGACCCGGACCGCGCCGGTGCGGCGGATCTCCTCCAGGATCACCGCCTGCCGCTGCCGAGCGAGCACCTCTACCCCACTTCCCGCGCCGCGGCGACACCGCCCGCCGGGGCGTCGCGATGGTTGATCGCGACCAGTCACGATACGGGCTCGCCCGATCGCGACCCGTGCCGACGCACCACCTCGAACCGGCTCGTGACCTGAGTAACGGGTGGGCGGCTGGCGGCGTCCAGGGTGACCTACGCGAACCGCACACGTCAAACACAGTCGAACATCGGAGGTTGTTGATGCTTGTTTGACTTGTTCACCTATCTGAACCCGCTAACGAACCGGCATCTTCTTGCTCCACTTGGCCTGATGCGAGGCTTTCTGGCCTTGACAGGGGCCTGTGGCGGCTACCACATTGTGCGCAACTTTGTTGGAAATAGTTCGATAAGTCTTGGTAGCCGCGACAGGAGTCACCATGGCCAACTCACCGTTACCGCCCAACCCGCTGCTCGGCCGTCGCACCGTGCTCAAGGGCCTGCTCGGCGCGTCCGCGCTGGCCGCCGTGCCCGGCCTGGCCGCCTGCGGTTCCGGGGGTTCCGCCAGTGACGGCAAGACCGTGTCCTTCGGCTCCAACTACTCCGACGCCGTGCCGCGTGAGGGCATCGCCGCGGTGATGGAGACCTTCAAGCAGCAGAACGGCCTCGAAGTCAAGATCAACACCAAGGACCACGAGACCTACCAGCAGCAGATCAACAACTACCTGCAGGGCAGGCCGGACGACGTCTGGTCCTGGTTCGCCGGCTACCGGATGCGCTTCTTCGCGGCCAAGAACCTGGCCGGTGACCTGTCCGGCCTCTGGCAGACCATTGGCGACAACTTCACCCCGGCGCAGAAGGAAGCGGCCACCGGCAGTGACGGCAAGCAGTACTTCGTGCCGTTCTACTCCTACCCGTGGGCGGTGTTCTACCGGCCGAGCATCTGGCGGCAGCGCGGCTACGAGGTGCCCAAGACCTTCGACCAGTTCCTGGCGCTGGGCAACAAGATGAAGAGCGACGGCCTGGTCCCGATGGCGGTGGGGCAGAAGAACGGCTGGCCGCAGCTGGGCACCTTCGACCAGCTGAACCTGCGCACCAACGGCTACGAGTTCCACGTCAGCCTGATGGCGGGCAAGGAGGACTGGCAGGGCAAGAAGGTCCGCGACGTCTTCGACAACTGGAAGCGGATGTTGCCGCTGTACCAGGAGAACCCGCTGGGCCGGGAGTGGCAGGAGGCCGCGCAGACCATCCAGCAGGGCAAGGGCGGCATGATGATCGTCGGCTCCCAGCAGATCGGTCAGCAGATGAAGAACGAGCTGAACGACCTGGACTTCTTCGCCTTCCCGGAGATCAACCCGGCCTTCGGCACGGACACCGTCGAGGCCCCGATCGACGGGTTCATGCTGGCCAAGAAGCCCGGCAACGAGGAGGGCGCGCGCAAGCTGCTGACCTACCTGGCCGGACCGGCCGCCCAGCTGGCCTACCTCAAGACCGACCCGGTGACCATCGCGGCCAGCGGCAAGGCCGACACCAGCGGCTACAACGAGCTGCAGAAGAAGTGCGTGAAGTTCGTCGCCGAGGCCAAGCACATCACCCAGTTCCTGGACCGCGACACCGACCCGCGCTTCGCCAACGACGCGGCCATCAACGGGATCAACGCCTTCCTCACCAACCCCAATGACGTGGACTCGGTGCTCAAGGGCATGGCCGACCAGGCCAAGAACATCTTCACGGGCTGAGGCCGATGACTGTTCTGGACGAGGCGCCCGCCACCACGAGCGCGCCACCGCACAAACGCAGGCGACGCCGGGCCAGCGCGTTCACCGCCACCGACAAGGTGGTGCTCGCGGTGATGCTCGGCATCCCCTCGCTGCTGCACCTGGGCCTGGTGTGGTTCCCCGCGCTGGGCTCGATCCTGTTGTCCTTCACCGAATGGGATGGCATCGGCGGGGTTGAGGACATCAGGTTCGTCGGGTTGCAGAACTACTCCGACATCCTCACCACGTACCCCAGGTTCTGGCCCGCGCTGTGGAACAACCTGATCTGGCTGGTGTTCCTGCTGGTGCTGCCGACCCTGTTCGGGTTGTTCATGGCGGTGCTGCTGGACCGCAAGCTGGCGCTGGGCCGGGTCTACCAGAGCGTGCTGTACCTGCCGATGATGCTGTCGCTGGCCCTGATCGGGTTCATCTGGCAGCTGATCTACCAGCCGGACCAGGGACTGCTGAACAACCTGCTGGGCACCGCGAACGACCACCCGGTCAACTGGCTGGGTGATCCGGACATCAACCTGTACGCGGTGCTGGTCGCGGCGGGCTGGCGGCACGCCGGGTACGTGATGCTGCTGTTCCTGGCCGGGCTCAAGGCGGTGGACCCCTCGCTGAAGGAGGCCGCCGCGCTGGACGGGGCGAGCGCCTGGCAGACCTTCTGGCAGGTCACCTTCCCCGCGCTCAAGCCGGTGAACATCGTGGTGCTGGTGATCACCGTGATCGAGGCGCTGCGGGCCTTCGACATCGTCTACATCATCAACAAGGGCCGTCAGGGGCTGGAGCTGCTGTCCATCCTGGTCACCGACAACATCATCGGCGAGGCCAGCCGGATCGGCTGGGGCTCGGCGCTGGCCGTGGTGCTGCTGCTGATCTCGATGGGCTTCATCATCACCTACCTGATGCAGACCTTCCGCAAGGAGGATCGGCCGTGACCGGCACGACGAACACGGCCACCGGACGCGCCGGGCGGATCGCGCTGCACACCTTCCTGGTGGCGACCTGCCTGGTGTGGCTGGCGCCGGTGCTGTGGGCGGCCTTCGCCTCGCTGCGCACCATCGACGACACCAACAAGAACGGCTACTTCTCCTGGCCTGCCGAGCTGACGCTGGACAACTTCGGCAAGGCCTGGGAACAGGCGGAGCTGCCGCACTACTACCTGAACACGCTGATCATCACCATCCCGGCGCTGGTCATCACGCTGTTCTTCAGCTCGATGGTCGCCTTTGTGGTGTCCCGCTTCAGCTTCCGGTTCAACCTGGCGCTGCTGATGCTGTTCACCGCGGGCAACCTGTTCCCGCAGCAGGTGATCGTCACCCCGCTGTACCGGCTGTACCGGCTGATCGAGCTGCCGGAGTGGCTCAGCGAGTCCGGTTCGCTGCTGGACTCGCAGCTGGGCGTGGTCCTGATCCACGTCGCGTTCCAGACCGGGTTCTGCGTCTTCGTGCTGAGCAACTACATGAAGACCATCCCGATGGAGCTGACCGAGGCGGCCAGGGTGGACGGCGCCGGGGTGTTCCGGCAGTACTGGCAGGTGATCCTGCCGCTGTGCCGTCCGGTGCTGGCCGCGCTGGCCACGCTGGAGTTCACCTGGATCTACAACGACTTCCTGTGGGCGCTGGTGCTGATCCAGACCGGGGACAAGATGCCGATCACCTCGGCGCTGAACAACCTCGGCGGCCAGTTCTTCAAGGACAACAACCTGATCGCGGCCGGCTCACTGCTGGTCGCGGTGCCCACGCTGGTGGTCTTCTTCACCCTGCAACGCCACTTCGTCGCCGGGCTCACCCTCGGCTCGACCAAGGGCTAGCGCACGCCAGGGGCTGCCGGGTACTCGTCGGTGTGGAAGGTCTCCGACGGGTTTCCCGGCAGCCACAACGACATCAGCGCGCCGCCCTCGGCCGCGCGGCCCGCGGTGACGGTGCCGCCGTGCCGCTCGGCCACCTGCTTCACGATGGCCAGCCCGAGCCCGGAGCCGGGCAGGGTGCGGGCCTCGGTGGAGCGGTAGAAGCGCTCGAAGACGTGCGGCAGGTCGTCCTCGGCGATGCCCGGGCCGCTGTCGGCGACCTCCAGCACCGCGGCCTGCGCCCCGGCCTGGCGCAGCTCGACCCGCACCCGGCCATCGGGCGGCGACCACTTGACCGCGTTGTCCAGCAGGTTCATCACCGCCCGCTCCAGCGCGTTGGCATCGCCGACCAGGGTCCACGGGCGCAGCCGGATGTCCAGGCTGACGCCGGGCGCGCGGCGGCGGGCCCGGTCCAGGGCGCGCTCCACCACGTCGACCAGCTCGACCGACTCGTGCACCACGAACGGCGCGTCGTCCCGGGCCAGCTCGACCAGGTCGCCGATCAGCGTGGTCAGCTCCTCGATCTGGGCCCGCACGTCGGCGTAGATCTCGGCCCGGTCCTCGTCGGAGAGCCGGTACTTGGCGCCGGCCTGCTGCGAGGCGACCAGCAGTTCCAGGTTGGTGCGCAAGGAGGTCAGCGGGGTGCGCAGCTCGTGCCCGGCGTCGGCGACCAGCCTGCGCTGGCGTTCCTGGGAGTCGGCCAGCGCGGCCAGCATCGCGTTGAAGCTGTTGGTCAGCCTGGCCAGCTCGTCGTCCTCGCTGGTGACCGGGATCGGTTGCAGGTCACCGGTCCTGGCCACGTGCTCGGCGGCCTTGGTCAGCCGCTCCACCGGCCGCAGCGCGGTGCGCGCCACGCCGAGGCCACCGGCGGCGGCCAGCACGATGCCCGCGCCACCCACGGCGAAGAGCACCCAGGCCAGCCGGGCCAGGGTGTCCCTGGTCGGGTGCAGCGGCTGGGCGATCACCAGGGCGAAGCCCGGGTCGATGGGCACCGCGACCACCCGCTGGTCGGTGCGGTTGTCGGTGCGGGTGTGGTCCGGCTTCAGCCCGGCCGCCACGTCGACCTCGTCCGGGCCGTAGGGCACCCCCGGCGCGTTCGGCGGGATGAACAGCTGGGTCCGGCCGTCGGAGAGCAGCTGGACCACGCCCAGCCGCAGGTCGATGGCCTCGAACACGGCCGGGGACTGCCGTTGCAGCTCGATCACCTGGGACAGCGAGCTCTCCGCGGCCACCTTGGCCCGGTTGAGCAGCTGCTCGTCCAGCTCGTTGTACAGGCTGGTGCGCACGGTGAAGTAGGCGGCCAGGGAGACCAGCGCGACGGCGGTGCCCACGCCGACCGCGGCGAAGAGGGTGAGCCGGTTCCGCAGGGTGACCCGCTGCATGCGGGGGTGCTGCGCGTCGCGGTCCCGGCCGACCCGCACGGTGGGCACCTCGGTCACGGAGGGGTCTCCCTGAGCACGTAGCCCACGCCGCGGACCGTGTGCAGCAGGCGCGGTTCGCCGTTGGCCTCGGTCTTGCGGCGCAGGTAGCCGACGTAGACCTCGAGCGCGTTGCCCGAGGTGGGGAAGTCATAGCCCCACACCTCCTCGAGGATGCGGCCCCTGGTCAGGACCTGCCTCGGGTGGTGCAGGAGGAGCTCGAGCAGGGCGAACTCGGTGCGGGTCAGGCTGATCGGCCGCCCGCCCCTGGTCACGTCCCTGGTGCCGGGGTCGAGCTCGAGGTCGGCGAAGCGCAGCGCGGCCAGCGCGACCGGTCCGGTGTCCTGGTCCGGGCCGACCCTGCGCAGCAGCGCGCGCAGCCTGGCCAGCAGCTCCTCCAGCGCGAACGGCTTGGGCAGGTAGTCATCGGCGCCCGCGTCCAGCCCGGCCACCCGGTCGGAGACCGCGTCCCGCGCGGTGAGCACCAGGATCGGCAGGTCGTCGCCGGTGCCGCGCAGCCGCCTGCACACCTCCAGGCCGTCCACCCTGGGCATCATCACGTCCAGCACCATCGCGTCCGGCCGGTTGTGCCCCAGCACCTCCAGCGCCTGCTGGCCGTCGTTGGCCAGCTCGACCTGGTAGCCGTTGAACTGCAGGGACCGCCGCAACGACTCCCGAACGGCTCGGTCGTCGTCCACAACGAGGATGCGCATATCGGTAGTGTGACCGGTTTCCCTAAGAGCCGCCTGAGAGCACGCTGAACCCCGACCAGCAAAAACTATCGTTCGCGTGGCCGCGGGGCGTCCCAGCGCCGCCAGAGCGCGAGCACGCGGAGCCCGCAGATCATGGCCGCGGCGATGACCGCGGTCGGCCCGGTGGGCAGGTTCAGCCGGTAGCCGATGGCCACCACCACCGCGCCGGCCAGCGCGGCCACCGCGTAGATCTCCTGGCGCAGCACGGTGGGGATCTCGCGCAGCAGCAGGTCGCGCAGGGCGCCGCCGCCGATGCCGGTGGTCATGCCGATCAGGCAGGCGGTGTAGACCGGCGCGCCGAGGGCCAGCGCGGTGGTGGTGCCGCCGGTGGTGAACAGGCCGAGGCCGACCGCGTCGGCCAGCAGCACGGCCCGGCGCAGCTTGGCCACCTGCGGGTGGAAGAAGAACACCAGCAGGCCGGTGAGCGCGGAAACCAGCAGGTAGGGCCAGGTGCGCAGGGAGGTCGGCGGGTGCAGGCCGAGCAGCACGTCGCGGATGATGCCGCCGCCCAGCGCGGTGGTCATGCCGAGCACGACCACGCCGAAGACGTCCAGCCGGGCCCGCACCGCGGCCAGCGCCCCGGAGGCCGCGAACACCGCGATGCCGACGAGTTCCAGGACGGTCAGCATCAGCACCCGCGGATCTTAGGCAGGTCGGTCAGAAATAATCGGCCATCCGGACCGTCCCCGGTGCGCCTACCAGCAGGTCCAGCAGCCGGGTGTGTTCGGGATCGCCCGTCAGCAGCCCGGCCCTGCGCAGTCCGGCGGTGGTGTTCGAGCCGGAGTACCAGGCGCCGAGGCCGCGGGCGGTGATCCGGACCGCGCCGGTGCCGCCGGGCTCCAGCACGACCTCGCCGTCCTTGACCACCAGCCGGTGCCGCCCGGCCTGCCAGGGCGCGTGCCGGTCCTCGATCTCCAGGTCGGTCACCGCGTCGGCGATGAAGCTCGCGCCGGGCCAGCCGCGGGCGGCCACCGCGGCGGCCAGGTCGACGACCCGGAGCAGCCAGGGCTGGGTCCGCTTGCGACCGTCCAAACCGGACCACTCCAGGACGCCGAGCAGGGTCTCGTCCATGATGTGCAGCTTCACCCGGTCCAGCAGGCCGGTCCAGGAGCCGATCGAGTCGAGCAGGCCGAGCGCGACCTCCGGGGTGTCCGCGACCAGCTCGTGCACCTCCAGCACCCGCTTCTTGCGGTCCGGCTGGGCCAGCAGGTAGCCGCCGTCGGTGACCAGCGAGGCGTCGCACTCCAGCAGCTCCTCGGTCCGGTAGGACCTGGTGCGCCGGTCCAGCATGCCGTCCACGGTCTGCGCCAGCCGGTGGTAGCAGTCCCGCATGGCCGGGATGTCCGCCTCGGTGGCCTCGCGCAGCTCGATCTTGGAGCGGCGGCCCTGGAAGGCGTGCACGGGCAGGTCGACGGACTCCAGCACGCCGCCGCGTTCCCAGCCGCGGCCGCGGTAGAGCGCGGGCACGGTCGGGTAGAGCGCGCTGATCGGCTGCCCGTCGGCGCGCATCTCGGCCAGCATCCGCTCCAGCAGCGCGCTGCCCACGCCCCGGCCGCGGGCCTGCGGGGCCACCACCACGCTGGCGATGCCGCCCATCGGCACCGCGCGCCCGCCGAAGAACTGCCGGTAGGGCCGGACCATGGCGAACCCGGTGCGCTCCCCGCCGGTCTCGGCGATGAACCCGCGCCAGGTGGTCTCCCCGCGCCACAGCTCGGGTGTCTCCTTGGGCCCGCCGAAGGGCACCCCGCGCAGCCGCCAGGCCGCGTCCGCGTCGCTGGACCGGTAGGCCCGAACCGTCACGT
Source organism: Crossiella sp. CA-258035 (assembly GCF_030064675.1). GTDB lineage: Bacteria > Actinomycetota > Actinomycetes > Mycobacteriales > Pseudonocardiaceae > Crossiella. Next base: position 683,175 of record NZ_CP116413.1, on the reverse strand, counting down.
CTCCCACAGGAGAGAGCCTAAGCAGGCGGCCAAGTGAAAAAGCCCTGGCCGGTCTTGCGGCCCAGCTCGCCCCTGGCCACCTTGTCCCGCAGCAGCCGCGGCGGCTCGAACCGGGGGCCGAGCTCGGCGGCCAGGTGCTCGGCGATGGCCAGCCGGACGTCCAGGCCGACCAGGTCGGTGAGCTTGAGCGGGCCCATCGGCCAGCGGTAGCCCAGGGTCATGCCGGTGTCGATGTCCTCGGCGCTGGCCACGCCCTCCGCCAGCATCCGGATGGCCTCCAGGCCGACCGCGACGCCCAGCCGGGAGGTGGCGAAGCCGGGCGAGTCCCTGACCACGATCACCGTCTTGCCCAGCGCCTCGGCCCAGTCCTTGGCCTGCGTCAGACAGGACTCGGCCAGCCCGGCGTGGGTGACCAGCTCGACCAACTGCTGGGCGGGCACCGGGTTGAAGAAGTGCATGCCCAGGGTGCGCTCGGCGGCCGGTCCGGCGGCGATCGCGGCGATGGACAGCGAGGAGGTGTTGGAGGCCAGCACGGCGCGCGGGCAGGCGGCCGCGGCGGCGGCGAAGACCTGGCGCTTGAGGTCCACCCGCTCGGGCACGGCCTCCACGATCAGCTCGGTCTCCGGGGAGAGCAGGCTGAGGTCGTCGGCGGTGTCCATCAGCCGGGCGCAGGCCTCGGCGTCCACGCCGGCCGGCAGCTTGCCGCGTTCCTCGGCTTTGAGCAGCGAGGTGGTCACGGTGTTGCGGGCGGCGGCGCACCGGTCGGCGTCGGCCTCGACCACGGTGACCCTGGTGCCCGCGGCCAGCAGCACGTGCGCGATGCCCGCGCCCATGGTGCCGCCGCCGATCACCGCCGCGCGAGCGGGCGCACTGAAGCTCATGTGACACTCCCGTCAGAGATATCGATCGGACTGTAACAGCGCGCATCCGTTGGGGTGCGGGCCGATCGGGTGCTTAGCCGGATCAACGGCCAGGATTCCTGATATTCGACCGGTTGGAGTAGTGGGGACCAGGCACGATGGTGTTGTGCGGATCATTCTGTTGCGGCACGGCGAGAGCCTCGGCAACGTCGACGAGATGGCGTACTGCCGGGTGCCCGACCATGCCCTCCCGCTGACCAAGCGCGGTCAGGAGCAGGCGCGGGCCGCGCGGGCCGCGGTGCGGGCCGCGCTGGGCCCCGGCCCGGTCGCGGTGTACGTCAGCCCGTACCTGCGCACCCAGCAGACGCTGCGGAACCTGGACCTGGACGAGCTGTTCGAGCGGGTGGTGCACGAGCCGCGGTTGCGCGAGCAGGACTGGGGCAACCTGCAGGACCCGATCGAGCAGGAGCGCCAGAAACAGGCGCGGCACGCCTTCGGGCACTTCTTCTTCCGGCTGGCGCACGGCGAGTCCGGCGCGGACGTGGACGACCGGGTGGCCGGGTTCATGTCGGACCTGGAACGCCGGATGGAGACCGAGCCCTCGCACCCGCGCACGGTGCTGATCGTCTCGCACGGGCTGACCCTGCGGTTGCTGGTGCGGCGGCTGTGCATGTGGAGCATCGAGCTGTTCGAGTCGCTGTCCAACCCTCGGCACTGCGAGCACCGCACCATGCACAAGGGCCCGGACGGCCGGTGGACCCTGGACCAGCCGTTCGAGCAGTGGCGGGACTCCCCCGACGGCGCGGTCCAGGTGGACGGCAACGGCGAGGTCGCCCGCCCCGCGTGAGCGAGGCGGGCGGGCCGCTCAGCCGTTCTGCTGGTGCGCCCAGCGGACCAGCCGCCGTGGCACCAGGATCTTCTTGCCCTTGACCACCACCGGCACCAGGTCGGGCGCCTCGGCCTTCCACTGCGCCCGGCGGCTGCGGGTGTTGCTGCGGGACATCCGCCGCTTCGGGACGGCCATCAGTTGCCCGCCTTCCGGTCCGCGCGGTCGCCGTAGCGGCGGCGGAACTTCTCCACCCGGCCCTGGGTGTCCATCACCCGGCTGGCGCCGGTCCAGAACGGGTGCGAGTCGGAGGTGACGTCGACGAGCAGCAGCGGGTAGGTGTTGCCGTCGCTCCACTCGATGGTCTTGTTCGAGGTGGCCGTGGACCGGGTCAGGAAGGTCATCCCGGTCGAGGAGTCCTGGAAGACCACCGGGTGGTAGTCGGGGTGGATGCCCTTTTTCACGCTTCGTCCTTCTGGTTGCTGATGATCACATCGGTGGGCGCGCGGTCGTCGTCGCACGGGTCCTCGTGCCAGGAACCGAACGGGTCCTCGTAGGCCAGCCAGGCCTCCTGGCCCTCGGCCAGCTCCTCGTCGGTGAGCAGCGCGGACTCCAGGGCCTCGACGATCTCGCCGGGGACCGCGGTGTGCGAGAGCACGAACAGGTCCTGGCTGCGGTCGCCGTAGTAGGGGTCCCAGATCAGGTCGGCCATGGCGCGGCGGTCCGGATCGATGCCGGACCAGTCCTCGATCGCGGCCAGCCACGGACCGGCGTGGCCGATCCGCAGTCCGCCGCCCGCGGTCTCCAGCCACAGCGCGACGTCGGGCTGGCTGGCCACCCAGACCCGGCCGCGGGCCCTGACCACGCCGTCGAGCAGGAAGTCCAGCGCCTCGTGCAGCCGGTCCGGGTGGAACGGCCTGCGCTGGCTGAACACGGTGACCTGGACGCCCGACTCGGCCGACAACGGCGGCTGGCCGCGCAGCAGCGGGGCGTGCGCGTCGTCGATCTCGCCGCGCCGGGCGTTGCCGGGCACCAGGTCCAGGCAGCGGACCGGGTCCAGGTCGCCGAGCCGGATCCGCGGCGCCAGCGGGGCCAGCCGGTCCAGCACAGCGTCGGTGCGGGCCGCGGTCCAGGCGTCCGGGGCGCTGCCGGCCAGCACCAGCAGGTCGGCGAACTCGACCTGGCTGACCGCGACCTGGGCGATGGTGCGCTCGTCGTCGGCGCTGGCGCCCAGGCCGCGCTCGCTCAGCTCCAGGTCGCCGGTGGCGTCGGCGAACCAGGTCTCTGCGTCCACCACGGTCAGCACGGCATCGAGGTAGACGACCTCGTCCACGGTGCGGCCGTCGATGACCACGTGCTGGAGCGCCCAGCAGACCGCCTCCGGCTCCAGCGCGCGGTCGCAGTGCAGCACGATCCGGCGCACGTCCGGGGCCTGGGTCAGGCGGAGCACCAGCGGCAGCAGGTCCTCGCGCAGCGTGCAGGACACGCAGCCGTGCGCCAGCTCCAGGGTCTCGGTGGCGTCCAGGGCGCCGTGCCGCAGCCGCCGGACCACCACGCCGTGGGTCACCTCACGCAGGTCGTGGTGCAGCACCACGGTGCCCGGATCGGCCGCGAATCGGTCGGCCACGGCCGTGGCGTGCTCGGCCGCCAGGCCCGCGACCAGCACCAACGAGGTGCGGGGTGGCGTCACGTCAGCCTCCAGTTGGGAATGATTTCCATCGTCGTCTCCGTCAGGCTACTCTCGGATCCGATTAAACGAAAATGGATGTCGTTAGCAACTGCGTCGTCCCCAGCATCGTGAAGGAGTCGCGCATGTCCGCCCGCTGCCAGGTGACCGGCCGAGAGCCGGGCTTCGGCAAACAGGTCTCGCACTCGCACGCGCGCAGCTCGCGCCGGTGGCTGCCCAACATCCAGCGCCGCCGCTACTGGCTGGCCAGCGAGGGCCGGTGGGTCAGCCTCCGGGTCTCCGCGAAGGGGATCAAGACGATCGACAAGCGCGGCATCGAGTCCGTGGTGGCACAGATCCGCCGCCGAGGGGAGAAGGTCTGATGGCCCGCAACGAGCTCCGCCCGATCATCAAGCTCCGGTCCACCGCAGGCACCGGCTACACCTACGTGACCCGCAAGAACCGCCGCAACAACCCGGACCGCCTGGTGATCCGCAAGTTCGACCCGGTCATCCGCAGGCACGTCGAGTTCAAGGAAGAGCGCTGATGGCCAAGAAGTCCAAGATCGCCCGCGACCTCCAGCGGCGCGAGGTCGTCGCCAGGTACGCCGAGCAGCGGGCCGAGCTCAAGGAGACCATCCGCTCGCCGAAGTCCACGCCCGAGCAGCAGGCCGCCGCGCTGTCGGTGTTGCAGCGGCTGCCGCGCAATGCCAGCCCGACCCGGCTGCGCAACCGGGACGTGGCCGACGGCCGCCCGCGCGGGTTCTTCCGCGCCTTCGGCATCTCCCGGCTGCGGCTGCGCGAGATGGCGCACCGCGGCGAACTGCCCGGCGTCCGCAAGTCCAGCTGGTGAGGAGCTAGAGCGATGGCCCGATTCGAGCGCCGCCCCGGCCTGAAGCGCAAGCCGAACCTGCTGCTGCGCGAGGGTGTGTTCCACGTGGCCTGGAAGGACGTCGCGCTGCTGCGCAAGTTCCTCTCCGACCGCGGCAAGATCCGGTCCCGCCGGGTGACCGGCCTGACCCCGAGCCAGCAGCGCGAGGTGGCCACCGCGATCAAGAACGCGCGGGAGATGGCCCTGCTGCCCTACCCGGGGCCGGCGAAGCCCGCGCGCTGAACCCAAGGGAAGTGTGCGCAGGGGCGGTGCGCGTCGCCCGCGGCACCGCCCCCGCGCACCGGCCGCGACCGCCGCCAACGCGATCTTGACGCTGAGTAGCCGCTCATCTACGCAGCATCAACACCGAGACCGCCCGGGTCCGTCCAGGGGCGGTCAGGCAGGATCGGCCGGATGGACGCCCCCTTTTACGAGGTCCTGCACCGGCGCCGCGATGTGCGCGCGGAGTTCACCGGCGAAGCGGTCGACGAAGCGACCCTGCGCCGGATCCTCGCCGCCGCGCACGCCGCGCCCAGCGTCGGCCTGAGCCAGCCATGGGACTTCGTGGTGGTGCGCGATCGGGCGCTGCGCCGGTCCTTCCAGGAGCACGTGCAGGCAGAACGCCAGGTCTTCGCGGCCGACCTCTCGGGCGAGCGTGCGGAGACCTTCGCCCGGATCAAGGTGGAGGGCGTGCTGGAGTCCAGCCTCGGCGTGGTGGTCGCCTACGACCCCGACCGCGGCTCACCGGCGGTGCTCGGGCGGCACGCGATCGCCGACGCCGGCTTGTACTCGGTATGTCTGGCCATCCAGAACCTCTGGCTGGCGGCCACCGCCGAGGGCTGGGGCGTGGGCTGGGTCAGCTTCTACCGGGAGGACTTCCTGCGCAGGCTGCTCAGCATTCCCAGCCGGGTGCGGCCAGTGGCCTGGCTCTGCCTGGGTCCGGTGCAGGGACTCGCCGAGACGCCGGACCTGGAGCGGCACGGCTGGCGCAAGAGGCTTCCGCTTGATGACGTTGTGCACCAAGAGCGGTACGGGCAGCGACGATGACGGTAGCCTGTCGAGAAGTCGGGCCAGCTGGTGGAGGCCGAGGGCACGGTGAGGCAGGACGATCCGGTGACGGGGGTCGATCTCCCGCGGCAGGAAAGCGACATCCCGCGGCAGGACCGCGAGGTGCGGATACTGCTGGACTCAGGCCGGGTCGTGGAAGCCAACACCCTCTTCGACGACGTGGTGGTGCGCACCCCGCCAGCTGAGGACGGCGACCGCTGGCGCCGGGCGACCGTGCTGGTCTACCGGGCCGTGGTGGCCTGGCGGCTGGGCCGGTTGCCGCTGGCGCTGGAGCTGGCCGCGGACGGCTGGACCGAGCTGGACGCCGAGGCGCCCAAGGGCCCGGCCGCCGCGCAGACCATCGGCATGCTGGCCTACCTGCTGGAGGGCATCGGCCACCGCAGGGCCGGCCTGGACATGATGCGGCTGTCGGTGCAGGTGGCCAGGGAGGCCGACGAGCCGCACACCCTGGCGCACTGCCTGCAACGGCTGGGCGCGGCGCTGAACTTCCGCGCGGTGGACGCCCCGCCGGAGGCATCCGGCCGGATCTTCGCCGAGGCCAGCGAGCTGCTGCGGGAGGGCTTGCAGCTGGTCGGCTCCGGGTACGTGCACCGGGCGCTGCTGGGCTCCTACGCCCGCGCGCTGGCCGGGATCAACGAGATCGCCGCGGCCGAGCGCACCGCCCGCGCGGCCGAGCGGCTGGCCGCCGCGCACGAGGACCGCTGGGGCCTGGCCATGTGCAACTGGGTGCTGGCCACCGTGCGCCGAGCGCAGAACCGGCTCACCGACGCCCGCACCATGGCCAGCCGCGCGGTGGCCGAGGCGGAGAAGATCAACGACACCACGCTGCTGCTGCGGTTCTCCCTGGACCTGGCCAACATCTGCGCCGAGCTGGGCGACTACGTGGGCGAGTCCGAGGCGCTGCGGCGCAGCGTGGCCTCCGGCCGCAAGGCGGTGGAGACCCTGCAGGAGGGCCTCGGCCAGGCGTTGCAGCAGCGGCGGCTGGCGGTGGAGGCCCAGCGGCTGGCGATGGCCGCGCAGGAGGCCGCCGCGCGTGACCCGCTGACCGGGCTGTCCAACCGGCTCGGCCTGGAGCGGGCCGCGCCGCTGCTGCTGGAGAGCACCGCGGCCAAGGGCCGGGTGCCCTGGCTGGTGCTGGTGGACGTGGACTGGTTCAAGGGCCTCAACGACGATGCCGGGCATGCCGCGGGCGATGTCGCGCTGCGCGAGATCGCCCAGCTGCTGCGCGCGGAGTGCCGGGCCGACGACGTGGTCGCCCGCTGGGCGGGCGATGAGTTCGTGGTGCTGCTGGTGGACGCCACCGACGAGTGGCAGGACGCCGGACCCGCGGTGGCCGAGCGGATCCGCTCCGCGGTGGACGGCCACGACTGGTCGATGGTGCTGGGCAGCACCAAGCGACCGACCGTGAGCATCGGCGTGGCGGCCGGACCGGCCAACCTGGACGAGTTGTTCGACGCCGCGGACGAGGCCCTGTACCGGGCCAAGCGGCACGGGCGGAACCGGGTGGAGGTCCACCCGCCGCTGCTGCCGTCGAAGTGAGGGTGGCGGAAGTCCGCCGCCACCCCCGGCACCTCAGGCGATCAGGCCACCGCGGTAGGCGACCAGCGCCGCCTGCACCCGGTTCACCGCGCCGATCTTGCCGAGCACCGAGGACACGTAGCCCTTCACGGTGGCCTCGGACAGGTGCAGCGCGCTGCCGATCTCCGCGTTCGACATGCCCTGGCCGATCAGCGCGAGCACCTCGCGCTCGCGTTCGGACAGGTTGCCGAGCAGGCTGCGGGCCGGTTCGGCGGCCCGCTCACCGTGCGCGACCGCGGCCAGCACCCTGGCGGCGACGCCCGGGTCCAGCACCGCGCCGCCACGGGCGACATCGCGCACCGCCTTGACCAGCTGGGTCGGCTCGGTGTCCTTGAGCAAGAACCCGCTGGCGCCCAGCCGGAGCGCCTCGCTGACGTACTCGTCCATGTCGAACGTGGTCAGCATGGCCACCTTGGGCGGCTCAGGCAGCGAACGCAACCTGCGCAGCGCGGACAGGCCGTCGGTCGTGCGCATGCGGATGTCGAGCAGCACGACGTGCGGCCGCAGTTGGCGAACCCGGTCGACGACGAGCGAGCCGTCGTCACATTCACCGACGACTTCGATGTCGCCGGCCCGGGACAGAATCATGCGAAGTCCGGAGCGCACCAGGTCTTCGTCATCGACCAGAAGCACCTTGATCACGGACGCCTCCCCGATTGGGCGTGACGTGGTCACGAGTAAGCGTGGGCGTGCAGTATTGCCTATCCATGTCACTTTGTGGTTATCCCATCACGTTCGGGACGTTTGCGCAGCATCCAGTTAGGGAACCGGCCATCTACGCAGAGTTACCGAACGGGTGAGTAGAGCGCTCTCGCACGCGATTTCGGATCATCCGAACGCACGAACGTGAAACACTTTCGCAAGAAGCTACTCGCCCGTAACGTGCATCACAACCCATGAGGAGTGATGGCGATGCGACGACCGCTGACTCTGCTGCTCACCGCCGCGACCACCGCCGCACTCCTAGGCAGTCCCCCAGCAGTCGCTCAACCCACGGAATCCCGGGCCGCCGCGCCCATTCCTGACTATTGCATCAGTCAGTGCGACGACATCCTGCCGCCCGGCCAGAACGGCAACGCCACCTTCGCCGAACTGCTGCTGTTCAAGACCCTCGGCATCCGGCCGCCGCATTCCAGCGACCAGAAGGCGCGCTACGAGAAGCTGGTCTGGGGCTACAGCGGGCTGACCGACGAGCAGCTCAACACCTACTTCAACGACGCCTCCTTCGGCGTACCAGCTGACCAGGTGGCCAGCACCAGCTCGCCGCGCCCCGACGTGACCATCGTGCGGGACAAGGCCACCGGCACCCCGCACATCACCGGCAGCACCCGCGCGGGCGCGATGTTCGGCTCCGGCTTCGCCTCCGCGCAGGACCGGCTGTTCCTGATGGACGTGCTCCGGCACGTCGGCCGCGGCGAGGTCTCCTCCTTCGCCGGTGGCGCGATCGGCAACCGCGAGTTCGAGCAGCAGCAGTGGTCCATCGCGCCCTACACCGAGGCCGACCTGCAGGCCCAGTTCGACCGGCTGGACCAGCTCGGGCCGCGCGGCAAGCAGATGAAGCAGGACGTGCTGGACTACGTGGCCGGGATCAACCTCTACATCGCGCAGAGCAAGGCGGGCCGGTACTTCCCCGGCGAGTACGTGGCCATCGGCAAGGCGGACGCGATCACCAACGAGGGCGGGCCGGAACCCTGGAAGCCCACCGACATCGGCGCGATCGCCTCGCTGGTCGGCGGCATCTTCGGCGCCGGCGGCGGCCAGGAAGTGGTCTCCGCGGTCGCGCTGGTGGAGGCGAGGGCGCGTTACGGCAAGGCACAGGGCGACGCGGTGTGGCGGGCCTTCCGCGCGCAGAACGACCCGGAAGCCCCGGTGACCGTGCACAACGGCACCTCTTTCCCTTACGGCACAGACAATCCGGACGCCGCCGGGGTGACCCTGCCGGACCGCGGCTCGGTGGTGCCGCAGCCGATCGTGCGCGATGCTGTCGGACCGGCTGTCAAGGACTCGCTCGCGCCGGCGGCGCCTGCCCAGCGCGGGATGTCCAACGCGCTGCTGGTCTCCGGCGCGCACACCGAGAGCGGGCACCCGGTCGCCGTGTTCGGCCCGCAGACCGGCTACTTCGCCCCGCAGCTGCTGACCGTGCAGGAGATCCAGGCGCCGGGCATCAGCTCCAGGGGCGCCTCCTTCGCCGGGCTCGGCCTGTACGTGCTGCTCGGCCGCGGCCAGGACTACGCGTGGAGCGCGACCACCGCGGCCCAGGACATCACCGACTCCTACGCGGTGGAGCTGTGCGAGCCCGGCGGCGGCGCGCCCACGCTGAAGTCGGCGCACTACCGCTTCCGCGGCGAGTGCCTGCCGATCGAGGAGCTGACCAAGAAGAACGCCTGGAAGCCCAGCCTGGCCGACGCGACGCCAGCGGGCTCCTACACGCTGGTCGCCCAGCGCACCAAGCTCGGCCTGATCTCCCACCGCGGCACGGTGGCCGGCAAGCCGGTGGCCTTCACCAAGCTGCGCTCGACCTACCTGCGCGAGGTGGAGTCCACCCTGGGCTTCCAGCTGTTCAACGACCCGGAGGCGATCCGCTCGGCGGCGGACTTCCAGCGCGCGGCCAACCAGATCGGCTACGGCTTCAACTGGTTCTACGCCGACAGCAAGGACATCGCCTACTTCAACTCCGGCTTCAACCCGGTGCGCAGGCCCGGCCACGACCCGAACCTGCCGGTGCGCGGTGACGCCGCCTACGAGTGGCAGGACTGGCGGCCCGGCGACAACCTGGCCCGCTACACCCCGTTCGAGCAGCACCCGCAGGTGGTCAACCAGGACTACCTGACCAGCTGGAACAACAAGCAGGCCCCGGGCTACTCGGCCGCGGACGGCAACTTCAGCTTCGGTCCGGTGCACCGCTCCCAGCCGCTGGACGACCGGATCAAGCCGCTGTTGCAGCGCGGCGAGAAGTTCACCAGGGCCAAGCTGACCAAGGCGATGGCCGATGCGTCCACAGTGGACCTGCGCGCGGACAAGGTGCTGCCGCTGCTGCTGCGGGTGCTGGACCAGGCCCCGGTCACCGAGCCCGCGCTGGCCACCGCGATCGAGCAGCTGCGCGCCTGGCAGCGCGCGGGCGGGCACCGCACCACCGACGGCGATCCCAGCGCCAGCGGCAAGTTCAGCTACCTGCACAGCGAGGCGATCAGGGTGCTGGACGCCTGGTTCCCGCTGCTGGCCAAGGCCATGTTCGAGCCGGGGCTGGAACCCGCGCTGCACAAGGCGTTCCTGGCCGCGCTGCGGGTGGACGAGCAGCCCGGCCACACCGGGTCGGCCTTCCAGTTCGGCTGGTACGGCTACGTGCACAAGGACCTGCGCAAGGTGCTCGGCGACCCGGTGCAGGCCTGGGTGCCGAACGCCTTCTGCGGCAACGGCAACGCCGCGGCCTGCCGCACCGCGCTGCTGGACTCGCTGCGCGCCGCGGTGCACACTCCGGCCACCACCACCTACCCCGGCGACGCCGACTGCAAGCCGGGCGACCAGTTCTGCCGGGACCAGATCATCCACCGGCCCACCGGCGGCATCACCCAGGACAAGACGCAGTGGCAGAACCGGCCGACCTACCAGCAGGTGGTGGAGTTCCCGGCGCGCCGGGGCGAGGACGTGGCCAACCTGGCGCTGTCCAAGGCGGCCAGCGCGTCCAGCCACGAGACCGGCGCGTACCCCTCGCCGCCCGGCAAGGCGGTGGACGGCGACCGGCGCACCCGCTGGGCCAGTGACTTCTCCGACCAGCAGTCGCTCACCGTGGACCTCGGCTCGGTGCGCCAGGTCGGCCGGACCGTGCTGCGCTGGGAGTCCGCCTACGGCAAGGCATACCGGATCGAGGTCTCCGCCGACGGGCGGCAGTGGCGGCAGGTGGCGGCGGTGGCCGAGGGGGACGGCGGCGAGGACAACATCCCGTTCGCCGCGACCCAGGCCCGTTTCGTGCGGCTCACCGGGATCAGCCGGGCCACCCGCTACGGCTACTCTTTATTCGAAATTGAAGTTTACGCGCACTGAAAACCGAAATGTTCCGGAAAGCCGGCGTCTGCCACTATCGGTGGCGTGCGGAAATCCGAGATGGTGGCCGGCAGTCTGCATGAGGCACTGCGCACCGGTCCGTTCGAGCACGCGCTGCGCCTGGCCATCCAGGCCAGCGGCCTGACCCTGGCCCGGATCAGGGCCAGGATGGCCGAGCGCGGGGTGGCGGTGGGGCTGGCCACGCTGAGCTACTGGCAGCGCGGCCGCAGCCGCCCCAGGTCAGCCGAGCTGGTGCTGGCGCTGGAAGAGGTGCTGGAGCTGCCCCGCGGCGCGCTGCGCGACCTGCTCAGCCCGGCCAGGCGGGAACCGGCGCCGGAGCGGGCCCGGTACTCGGTGACGCCGCGGCAGGTGTGCGCGAACGCCGAGGCGGTGCAGAAGCTGCTGGTGGAGCTGAACAACCCGTTCGACGGCCAGCTGACCGCGCAGAGCGTGCACGAGCACCTGGTGCTGGCCCCGCGCCGGGGCATCGAGCGGCTGGACTTGCAGATCCTGCGGCAGGCGCGGATCGACGGGGTGGACCGGGACACGGTGATCGCGGCCTGCGAGCCGGGCGAGCTGCCGGTGCGCTGGCGCAGCGAGGGCACCAGGCTGGGCCGGGTGGCCACCGACCACGACTCCGGCGTGATGGCGGTGGAGGCGCGCTTCCCGCACCCGCTGCGGCGCGGGGAGAACCTGCTGGTGGACACGGTGTTCGAGTTCACCGGCAGCGGCCAGACCTGCCTGGCCTGGGGCGGCGGGTTCCGGTCCGGGTGCCAGACCTACTGCCTGACCGTGCGCTTCCCCGCGGGCGACCCGCCGGCCAGGGTGTGGCGGGTGTTCCGGCCGGACAACAGTTCGCCGACCATCGACGTCGGCGACATTCAGGTTGACGGCAACTTTGTTGCCCATTTCATCGACTTCGACCTGCCACCCGGCTATTACGGCATGCGCTGGTGCTGGAAGTGACCGCCAGTGCGCGCACAAAAGCCCAACAGCGCCAACTGAATAGAGACTGAAACTGAAAATATTGTGAAATCGACACACCCATGGTGGGGTGCTGGTCTCGACACCAGTTTTCAACAATGACCCACATCGTGCAGGCAGCGAACGGGGGTAGGCATGACAGCGGCGACAGTGCCCGACGAGCTGGGTGCGGCACTGCGCTCCGGCCCGTTCCACCACGCGCTGTACCTGGGCATCCAGGCCAGCGGCCTGACCCTGCAACGGATCCAGGTCCGGCTGGCCGACCGGGGCCACCGGGTGAGCCTGGCCAGCCTGAGCTACTGGCAGCGCGGGCAGAGCCGCCCGCACCGGCACGCCTCGCTGCGCGTGGTGCGCGAGCTGGAGGAGGTGCTGGAGCTGCCACCCCGGTCGCTGCTGGCCCTGCTCGACCGCCCGGCGGAGGAACCGCAGGCGCCCGCGCACCCGCTGGTGCTGCGCGGCCGCCGCGGCGCGCCGATCGCGCCGAGACGACTGCCGCACCCCGCCGACGCGATCGTGCCGCTGAGCGTGCACGAGCACTGGACCATCGGGCCGGACCGGGCGGTGCGCGCGATGCGGGTGCGCGCGGTGCTGCAGGCCATGGTGGACGGGGTGGACCGGCACCTGGTCCGGCTGGCCGCACCGGCGGGCGCGCTGCCCAATCGATGGCAGAGCGACTCCTGCCGGCTGGGCCGGATGCACACCGATCCGGACGGCGGCGGGGTGCTCGCCGAGCTGCGCTTCGACCGCCCGCTGCGGCAGACCGAGACCGTGCTGGCCGACTACGAGCTGGGCTACCGGCCGGAGGAGGCGCTGGTCACCAGCTGCGAGCGGCGGTTCCTGCTGGGCTGCCGGGAGTACCGGCTGACCGTGGCCTTCGACCCGCGCGCCACCCCGGCAAAGGTGTGGCGGGTGCACCGCGCCGCCGCGCACCCGGCGGGGCGGGACGGGCAGCGGGAGGCGACCGAGCTGCGCCTGAGCGCTCGCAACGAGGCGCAGCTGGTCGGCTTCGATCTCGGTCCCGGCGGTCACGGCATCAGCTGGATGTGGCGGTGACCAGCTCCTCGGCCGGGGTGACCACCAGGAACCCTTGTCCCGCAGCGGGTTTCCAGCTCAGCTCACGCCGGTAGAAGCGTTCCAGGAAGGCCACCCGCTGGTGGTAGACGAACACCGAGCCGCGGCGGCCGACGATGCTGGTGGTCGAGGCGAACAGGGGTAGCTCGGCCAGGAAGTAGCGCACCGCCTTGGCCAGCTGCTCGGGGTTCGGCCGCACGCCGTCCGGCAACTTGCGGTCGAGCACCCAGTGGCTGGCCGAGAGGCAGTCCGCGCGGAAGCCCTCGTCGGTCCGGTAGAGCTGTTCGCCGTGCGCTAAGAGCTGCTGGTAGTCCGGGTTGTGGTCGAGGGCGGCCGAGTCCAGGATCAGCGCGCCCGGGTCCGGCACGCCGAGCTCGGCCAGCGCCCGGTGGATCTTGTTGTAGACGTAGCAGCCCTGCCGCCGCGCCTTGGAACGCGCCTTGCTCGGGGAGTAGCCGAGGGCTTCCAGGGTGTACACCGATGGCCCGTCGGGCACAAAGAAGTGGCAACTGGGGAAAGTGCGCACTGCCCACGCGGCGAGTTCGCTGATACGTTCCGGAGTGAAATATCCGTTAAACGGGCTGATACCGATACAGGCGTGCTCGGCCTCGATCACCGAAGCCGGACAGCTTTCCACCAGTGGGCGCACAGCGTACATCACACACTCCGCTCGTTTGAGTTTCACCGACGTGCTCAACCTCTTCGTACGTCTAGGCAAACCCGCACGTCAACGCGTTGTGAACGGCTGAAATTCAGTTCAAGTCACCTCGAAAACCACCCCCCAGAAGAGGGGGTGCAATCGAATGGGCCAGTGCACAGACTTCGGTTATGAGCGGAACAGCGAACGCGGTGGGCCGCGATGACTTCTCCCTCTCCCGGGTCCCGGAGTCAGCCCGCCGCCCGTGGTTTTCCATCGCGGTGCAGCGATTTGGCCAGATTGCCTCTTTCCACCAGTTCCTACTGGGTGCCGTACTCGGTTTCGGCATGACGTTCTGGAACGCGGTGCTGGCGATCACCCTGGGTGCGGCGATCATGGAGGTGATCACCGTCCTGCTCGGCGTGGCCGGCATGCGGGAGGGCCTGTCCACCTCGGTGCTGACCCGCTGGTCCGGCTTCGGTCACCGAGGCTCGGCACTGGTCGGGCTGCTGATGACGATCAGCCTGGCCGGCTGGTTCGGCGTGCAGAACGGCGCGTTCGCCCAGGGCCTGAGCAACCTGCTGGGCGGGCCGCCGCTGTGGGCCTGGTCGCTGATCGGCGGCATGCTGGTGACCGGGATCGTGGTCTTCGGCATCCACGGCATGGCATGGACCGCCTACCTGACCGTGCCGGCGTTCCTGCTGCTCAGCGGCTACGCGATCTGGGACGGGCTGCGGATGCACTCGCTGAGCGAGCTGATGAGCTCGGCGCCGCCCGGACCGGCGCTGTCGCTGGCCGCGGGGACCACGCTGGTCTCCGGCGCGTTCATCATGGGCGCGATCATGACCCCGGACCTGACCAGGTTCAACCGCAGCACCGGCGACGTGGTCAAGCAGACCGTGCTCAGCGTGACCCTGGGCGAGTTCGTGATCGGGCTGATCGGGGTGCTGCTGGCGCACGCGGCCAAGACCTCGGACGTGGTCAACATCATCACCTCGTCCTCCGGCTTCCTCGGCACGCTGATCCTGGTCGCGGCCATCCTCAAGGTCAACGACTGGAACCTGTACTGCGCCTCGCTCGGCCTGGTGAACACCATCGACGTGCTGCTGGGCAAGCGCACCAACCGGATCGGTGCCACCCTCGGTCTCGGCCTGCTCGGCTCGGTGCTCTCCGCACTCGGGATTTTGGGGCAGTTCCAGGGGTTCCTGACCTGGATCGGGGTGATCAGCCCGCCGATCGCCGGGATCATCATCGCCGAGTACTTCCTGGTCCGCTCCTGGCGTCCGGTCCTGGAGGAGTCCCGCGCCAGGGGTGAACTGCCCGCCACCGCGCCCACCTGGGTGCCGGCCGCAGTGGCCTGCTGGGTGTTCGGCGCGGTGGCGGGCGCCTTCCTGCCCTTCGGCATTCCCACCCTGACCTCGGTGCTGGCGGCCTTCCTCGGCTACCTGCTGCTGGGCCGCTTCGGCCTCACCCGCGGGATCGGCAGCACGCCGACCGCCGCACCCACCGCACCGTCCACAAAGGAGGAAGAGCACCGTGTTGCCTCTCATCACCCGCACTGAGCTGGAAGCGGAGTTGGCGCAGGGCAAGGTCGTCGTGGTCGACACCATGCCGGTGGCCTACTACGAGCGGGAGCACCTGCCCGGCGCGGTGAACATCCCCGGCTTCCCGTACGAGCAGGCCGCCGACTTCACCGACGAGTACGCGCCGAAGGTGTTGCCGGACAAGGACGTCGCGGTGGTCGTCTACTGCGCGAACGTGCCCTGCCGCAACAGCGAGTTCGTCGGCCAGCGCCTGCGCCAGCTCGGCTACACCAACGTGCGCAAGTACCGCGAGGGCATTGAGGACTGGGCCGGAGCCGGCCTGGCGACCGAGAAGGCGGTGGCCTGATGCGCAAGATCGGACTCGCGCTCGGCGCGGTGGCCACCACCCTGGCCCTGGGCGCGGGCACCGCGCTGGCCGCGCCGGAACCCGGCAAGGACGGCGTCGGCGACCCGTACTACCCCACCGACGGCAACGGCGGCTACGACGTCAGCAAGTACGACCTGAACCTGTCCTACAACCCGGGCAGCAAGCTGCTGGACGCCACCGCGAAGATCACCGCGAAGACCACCCAGGAGCTGAGCCGGTTCAACCTGGACCTGCGCGGCCTGACCGTGCGTTCGGTGAAGGTCAACGGCCAGGCGGCCAAGTTCACCCGCACCGGCGAGCACGAGTTGGTGATCACTCCGGCCGCGCCGCTGGCCAAGGACGCCGAGATCACCGTCGAGGTCAGCTACTGCGGCCGTCCCGAGCCGGTCCGGCACCCGGTCACCGGCCTCGGCGGCTGGCGCGGCACCCCCTCCGGCGGCGTGATCGCCGCGGGCGCCCCGCACTCGGCGAGCACCTGGTTCCCGGTCAACGACACCCCGATGGACAAGGCGGAGCTCAGCATCACCACCTCGGTGCCGGAGGGCTGGCAGAGCGTGGCCAACGGCACCAGGTCCAAGCCGGTCACCCAGAACGGCCGGACCACCACCACCTGGACCTCCGACCCGGTGGCCCCGCACCTGATCGCGCTGGGCATCGACAGGTACACCTTCCAGGAGTCCACTGTGGACAGCACATCGGTGCTCTCCGCCTTCGCACCCGGCAGCAACGGGAAACCGTTGGCGGACAAGCTGCCCGAGGTGCTGAAGTTCCTGAACTCCAAGCTCGGCGACTACCACTTCGGCACCGTCGGCACCATCCACCTCGCCGACAGCCAGCCCTACCAGGTCGGCGCGCAGACCCGCCCGGTGCTGGGCCGCAACGCCGACCTCAAGGCGCTGGTGCGCACCCTGGCCGCGCAGTGGTGGGGCGCGTCGATGTCGGTGGAGAACTGGTCGGACACCTGCACGCACGAGTGCTTCGCCAACTACCTGGGCTGGATGTGGGCCGAGGCCAAGGAGGGCAAGGACCTCGACGCCGAGTACCGCAAGGCCGTGGACGCGGTGCGCGGCAACGGCGCCTTCTGGGCCCGCAAGCTGGCCGATCCGGGCAAGGGCAAGGAGTTCAGCGCGATCTACGACAAGGGCGCGCTGTTCGTTCACGCCCTGCGCCGCAAGATCGGCGAACGCGCGTTCAACACCGTCCTGTCGAACTTCCCGACCATAAACCAGGGCTGGAACCAGGGCTGGCACGACCTGGAGCTGTACCTGGAGGCCGAGGCGCAGATGGACCTCAAGGAGTTCCTGGACGCCTGGAGCCACAGCACCACCATCCCCGCGGACAAGCACCTCTTCCCCGCCTGATGTCCCACCATTGATCGAAAGGAACCACCATGCGCAAGACCCGTTTCGCCGCCGCGCTGGCCGCGGCCGCCCTGGCCACGGCCGCCCTCGCCGGCACCGCCTCCGCCGCCGCGCCCAGCAGCCTGGAATCCTCCAGCGTCCGCGCGGAGGAGAACATCGTCCACGTCACCGACGCCAACTACAACCAGGTCATGGAGACCTCCAAGCAGAAGCTGGTCATCATGGACTTCGGCGCCACCTGGTGTCCGCCGTGCCAGAAGATGAAGCCGGTCATCGAGAAGATGGCCAGGGAGAACGGTGGCAAGTGGCTGCTGGCCGAGGTCGACGCGGATGAGTCCAAGGCGATCCTGACCAAGCACAACATCAAGTACCTGCCCACCCTGCAGGGCATCCGCAACGCCGCGGACCTGCCCGACTCCCGCAGGATCGGCTACGGCGGCGCCAACGCCGAGCGCGACCTGAGGAACTGGATCAACGCCCAGCTCGCCAAGGGCTGAGCCCAGGCCGCCCGGAGGGGAACCGTGGGTGCGATCTCCACCACCCCCTCCGGGCAAGGCCCGAGCCGCCGAGGACAAGCAGCCGCGCACCCGCTAGGCTGACGGTGCTTGTCCCGGCCTCGTAGCTCAGGGGATAGAGCACCGCTCTCCTAAAGCGGGTGTCGCAGGTTCGAATCCTGCCGGGGCCACCATCTCTCACCAGCGGAAATGCTGGCCAGCAAGATCACGACCCGGTTGGTGGTGACTGACGGGAGTCCTCAACTTGACGGGCACCTCGTCGATCAAGACAGGGGACCAGTCACCTTGAGCCGCTCACTGCATCTCTACGAACAAAATCCACCGAACGGGTGTTCGAATCGGGCGTACTAGGGGCTAGCGTCAGAAGCGGATCATCACTGGTTTACCGTGGCTCAGTCTCAGGAGGTGCCACGATGAGCACACGGTCTCGCATTGAGTGGACCGAGACCACGTGGAACCCGACCACTGGGTGCGACAAGGTCTCGGCTGGGTGCGACAACTGCTACGCCCTGACCTTGGCCAAACGGCTGAAGGCGATGGGATCGGCCAAGTACCAACACGACGGCGATCCTCGAACCAGCGGGCCGGGTTTCGGCGTTGCAGTCCACGCCGATGCTCTCGTAGCGCCTCTGCGCTGGCGAGAACCACGGTTGGTGTTCGTCAACTCCATGAGCGACCTGTTCCACGCCAAGGTCTCGGTGGACTTCATTCGCCGTGTTTTCGCGGTCATGGAGGCAACCCCTCAGCACACCTACCAAATCCTGACCAAACGAGCGCGGCGTCTGCACCGGCTCGCCGGGGGCTTGGCCTGGCCCCCGAACGTCTGGGTTGGCGTCTCTGTAGAGAACACCGACACGCTCAGCCGAATGGATGATCTCCGCTCCGTTCCCGCTGCCGTTCGCTTCTTGTCTTGTGAGCCACTGCTCGGCCCACTGCCGAACCTCGACCTTGACGGAATCCACTGGCTCATCGTCGGCGGCGAGTCTGGCCCACATGCTCGCCCCGTAGACGAGACATGGGTCCTCGGCCTTCGAGACCAGTGCGTACGTGCCGACGTGCCCTTCTTCTTCAAGCAGTGGGGCGGCCGGACGCCCAAGTCTGGTGGCCGCGAACTGCAGGGACGCACGTGGGATGAGATGCCTCAAACGAACGAACTTGCCGGAACCGCTTGACGCCGCTTCCTGAACCTCCGCACTGTGTAGTTGCCATATCACTACGAATGGCCGGGGGTGTCGATGAAGGGGCCTTGGGATCTAGCGCCACACACGGCGGCGAAGCACAAGATCTACGGGAAGTACCTTGACGCCTGGTTCCCCATCCTGATCCAGCGATACGGCGAGGTCACCTACGCCGAGGGGTTTTCCGGCTGCGGCATCTACAGCCACGGAGAAGAGGGCTCACCGATCATCGCGTTGAGCCGACTGCTCCGCAGGCGCCGCGAATTTAGTCAGCTTCAGCGGGCTCGGTTCCTGTTGGTCGAGAAGGAGCGGCACAACGCACACCTGCT
This sequence comes from Crossiella sp. CA-258035, assembly GCF_030064675.1. Taxonomy (GTDB): domain Bacteria; phylum Actinomycetota; class Actinomycetes; order Mycobacteriales; family Pseudonocardiaceae; genus Crossiella. The sequence goes on along the minus strand of NZ_CP116413.1, from coordinate 664,280 downwards.
GGCTGGTGAACTCGGGAAGATTCTGAATGTCGGGGCACCAGTGTTCGACTTCGACGACGGCGTCGTCGAGGTGCGCTTGCGTTGCGGTGAGTGTCAGCACGAACTCCCCAAGTTGCTCAATGAGTCGAAAGTATGGGGTAAGCCGATACTCGCGATCTTTGACACCTTCGGCGGTGGCGTGCCTGCCCAGCTCCTCGCCAACATCGCCACCAACAAGAGTTCGGAGGTGATCTACACGGTCCTGCCTCAGCACTTTGCCCGGTTCCACTCGGATCACGCCCGCGGCGACGCGATCTTTGGAGACACTGCCTGGCGCGATGTGGCGCAGCATGAGCCTTACAAGAAGCGGGAACACATCGCCCGTGAGTTTGAGACCACGATGCGCACAGCTGGGTTCAACCACGTTCTCCGCTTCAACCTCGGCACCTCACGCGGCGATCAGCTCAACCTCTTGTACGGCACCTGTTCCGCCAAGGGAGTCGAGAAGTTCAAGGATGCTCTCTGGAACGCTGACCCTGTCCAAGGCGCTGGGTTCCAAGACCCCCGTGACCCCTGGCAGCAGATGCTGCCGATGCACCACGAACCCGATCTCGCCCCACTCGAACGACTGCTTCACGGGCTCCTGCTTAACTCTCCAAACCGGTCGCAGACCGTCGAACAGCTTCGGGAGTTCACCAAGCTCCATACAATCTACAAGGCATCACACGTAACCAGGTGCCTCACCAAGCTGGAGAAAGACAAGCTAATCCAGACTCCCACCGGGGCGCTGCGCCTGGGCACGACAACGATCACCGCTCGACCGCCGAAGCCTGAGCAGCTGAGCATGTTGGGGTAGCCGACACGCAGCCCCATCCATGACACCATTGGTGACGCGAAACGGTGCGATTCAGTGAGGTCATGACACGATCATGGGGGTGGTTGTGTGACCGAGGTGGTCGGCAGAGGGCTTTGACAACGCCTACGACCACCCTCCTAGAGCGGGTGTCGCAGGTCCAAATCCTGGGCCACTAACTCTCACCAGCGCGAACCGGCTAGTGGCCGTAGAAGTCGCGTTCCATCCGCGCCGTGAGGTAGCGGACGTTCCACAGGGTCCAGTGCTGGCTCTGCGGGCCGCGCACGTTCCGGCAGACCTCCAGGCACTGCTCGTGCAGCCGCTCCGCGTCCGGGTGCTGGAGCAGCGCGGCCAGCTCCGCGTGCTCGGCTTCAGCCCTGGCGATGTGCACCGGGTGGCTCAGCTCGGGCGAGGTTCCCAGGTCGGCGGCGGTGCATAGCTGCCGGAAGTACGCGAACGAGGTCAGCCTGGTCACCAGCTCGGTGACCGGGACGTCGTCGAGGATGGTCATGTCCCTGGTGGTACGGCCCAGTTCGCCGGCCAGCCGGAGCAGCAGGCGGCCCAGGACCGCGAAGATCAGCTGGGTGTGCTGGTGGCGGATGTCGATGGTGCCGGGATGCCGCTCGTTGGCCAGGAACACCAGCGATATTCCCCACTCACTGCCGAACAGCCATGGGCACTGGTGGGTCGCCTGGTCTTCGGCCATCGGTGCACCGTACTCGGCCGTCGCGGCGCCCGGCACGGGTTTCACCCAGCCGGTCGAGGTCAAGAATATTTGACACGGTGTCCGGTCTTCTTTACATTGGCCCATGTCAAGTTTTCTTTACATGGGGGCGGGCATGGCGATTGAAGAGAAGCGGGCGTGGATCTTGTTGGTGGTCGCGGTCTGCGGCTACACCACCTACCTCGTCCTGGTGTTCGGCCTGGCGGCGTCCTACGTGCCGACGATGCTGTGGGCCATCGGCGGCGGGATCGTGGCGGGGATCGTGCTGCACATCGTGGCCTCGGTCCTGACGCCGGGCGCGGACGGCCGGGTGGACCAGCGGGACCGGGAGATCGGGCGGTTCGGGGAGCACGTCGGGCAGTCGTTCGTGGTTCTCGGCGGGGTGGGCGCGCTGGGGCTGGCGCTGGCGGGGGCGGCGCACTTCTGGATCGCCAACGCGATCTACCTGGCGTTCGTGCTCTCCGCGGTGCTCGGCTCGACGGCCAAGGTGGTCGCCTACCGGCGGGGGTTCCAGCCGTGGTGAAGCCGACCAGGGTGACCAACTCGATCCGGGCGCTGCGGTTCGAGCACGGGCAGCTGACGCAGGCGGAGCTGGCCGAGCGGATCGGCGTGACGCGGCAGACGGTCATCGCCATCGAGGCCGGGCGGTACTCGCCCTCGCTGGAGATGGCGTTCCAGATCGCGCGGGTGTTCAACGTGCCGCTCGAGCAGGTTTTCCAGTACCCCGGGGACGCGGAGGAGCGGCCGTGAAGGCGATCACGCAGGACCGGTACGGGTCGACGGATGTGTTGGCGCTCAAGGACGTTCCCATTCCGGAGCCGGGGGCGGGCGAGGTGTTGCTGCGGGTGCGCGCGGCCGGGGTGGGGCCGGATGTGTGGCACCTGATGACCGGGTTGCCGTACCTGGTGCGGCTGGCCGGGTTCGGCCTGCGCAAGCCCAAGGTTGCGGTGCGCGGGCGGGACGTGGCGGGGGTGGTGGAGTCGGTCGGGGCCGGGGTGACCGGGTTCCGGAAGGGGGACGCGGTGTTCGGGACCGGCGCCGGGTCCTTCGCCGAGTACACGTGTGCCAGGGCGGATCAGGTGGCGGTCAAACCGGCGAACCTCAGCTTCGAGCAGGCGGCGGCGATGCCCGTCTCCGGTGGGACCGCGTTGCAGGGGTTGCGGGACCTCGGGCAGGTGCGGGCGGGGCAGCAGGTGCTGGTCACCGGGGCCGGCGGGGGTGTGGGCAGCTTCGCGGTGCAGCTGGCCGCGGAGTTCGGCGCACTGGTGACCGGGGTGTGCGGGCCGAGCCGGACGGAGCTGGTGCGCTCGCTCGGCGCGGACCGGGTGGTGGACCGGAGCAAGGCCGACTTCGTGGACGGCACCCGGTACGACCTGGTCCTGGACACCGCGGGCCGTCGGCCGCTGGCCCAGCTGCGGCGGGCGCTGACGCCGGGCGGCACGCTGGTGATCGTCGGCGGGGAGGGGGCCGGGCGCTGGTTCGGCGGCATCGACCGGGTGCTGCGGGCGGCGCTGCTGTCACCGCTGGTCGGCCAGCGCCTGCGCGGACTGGTCAGCAGCGAGCGCGGGGCGGACTTCGCGTTCCTGGCCGGACTCGCCGGGGAGGGCAAGCTCACACCGGTGCTCGACCGGGTGTTTCCGCTGGCCGAGGCGGCGCAGGCGATCCGGCACGTGCACCAGGGCCATCCGCTCGGCAAGGTCGTCATTTCCGTCTGACCAGATCAAGCAACTCAGCTACACTGGAGAGGCGGCCCGCTCAGTTCTGCCTCGGGCTGCCCTCCAGGTCGATCCACCTTTGCGCTGCGGATCATCCGCGCCGGGCAGGACGACCCCTCAGACGTTCGGAGACTGCATGGCGGCCCGCCGCCCCAACACCACGCTTTCCTTCGCCGAGCTCGGCGTTCCCCAGGCCCTCACCGCGGTGCTCGCGGACCAGGGCATCAGCACCCCGTTCCCGATCCAGACGGCGACCCTGCCGGACTCGCTGGCCGGGCGGGACGTGCTCGGCCGTGGCCGCACCGGCTCCGGCAAGACCTACGCCTTCCTGCTGCCGGTGCTGTCCAGGCTGGCCGCCAGCGGCACGCCCCGGCGGCCGGGCAGGCCGCGCGCGCTCATCCTCGCGCCGACCCGCGAGCTCGCCGGTCAGATCACCGAGTCCCTCGCCCCGCTGGCCAAGGCGTTGCGTTTGCGCACGCTGACCGTCTTCGGCGGGGTGGCCGCGCGCCCGCAGATCAACGCGCTGCGCAACGGCGTGGACATCCTGGTGGCCTGCCCCGGCAGGCTCGCCGACCACATGGGCGAGGGTCACGCCAACCTGGACGCGGTGGAGGTCACCGTGCTGGACGAGGCCGACCACATGGCCGACCTCGGCTTCCTGCCGGTGGTGCGCAAGCTGCTGGACACCACGCCCAAGGGCGGTCAGCGGCTGCTGTTCTCGGCCACCCTGGACAGCGGGGTGGACACCCTGGTCCGCCGCTACCTCAGCAACCCGGTCACGCACAGCGTCGACTCGGCGCAGTCGCCGGTGGACGCGATGACCCACCACGTGCTGCAGGTCCGCGCCGAGCACCGGCTGCCGGTGTTGGCCGACCTGACCGCGGCTCCCGGCCGCACCGTGGTGTTCACCCGCACCAAGCGCGGGGCGACCAAGCTGACCAAGCAGCTCATCGCCTCGGGCGTGCCCGCGGTCGAGCTGCACGGCAACCTGGGCCAGTCCGCGCGCACCCGCAACCTGGGCGCCTTCGCCGAGGGCCGGGTGCGCACGCTGGTGGCCACCGACATCGCCGCCCGCGGCATCCACGTGGACGACGTCACGCTGGTCGTGCACGCCGATCCGCCCATGGAGCACAAGGCATACCTGCACCGCTCGGGCCGCACCGCCCGCGCGGGCGCCGAGGGCACGGTGGTCACGCTGATGACCGCCGACCAGGCCGCCGACGTGCGCGACCTGACCCGCAAGGCCGGGATCAAGCCGCGGCTGACCCACGTGACGCCGGAGCACCCGCTGCTGGCTGAGCTGGCCGTCGGCGAGCGCAGCTACGTCACGCCGCCGGTGCCGTCCGCGGTCGCCGACACGGCGCGGAACCCCGCGCGCCGCAACGGTTCCGGCCGCGGTCGCTCGGGCTCGCGCGCCGGTTCCGGCGAGCGCGGTGTTTCCGGTGAGCGCGCCGGCGCCGAGCGCGGTGGTTCCCGGCGCGGTGGTTCCGGCCAGCGTGCCGGTTCGGCGGCCAAGCCGCGCACGCGGGCCGGCAAGGAAGCCGACACCGCCGCGCGGCCGCCCGCGCCTACTGGGAGCGCGGCGACGTTCTCCTCGCGCAGCAGGGCAGGCAGCCGCCGCGGCGGCCGCTGAGCGCACTGCCGCTGAGTCCTTTGTGGACAGCTAGATCCGGTTGAGGACGTCCAGGATGCCCTGGACGACCTCCTCCGGCTGGTCCATGGTCAGCCAGCTGTGGCCGGCCTCGGCCAGCACGCGGTGCTCGCCGCGCGGTGCGGCGGCGGACAGCGCCTGGTACATCGCCAGTTTGCGCTCGCCCTGCACCCGCAGCAGTTCCTCGGACAGGAACAGCCGCTGGCCGGGGTCGATGCCGTTGGCGGTGAACAGCAGGTACGGCACGTCCGGGATCGGCCCGCCGCGGCGCAGCTCGGCGAACACCGCGGCCAGGTTGGACCGCTCGGCCGCGCCGATCCGCATCCAGTCCAGGCTCAGCTGCGCTTCGATCATCGGCTCGCGCACCGCCTCGGGCCAGTCGGCCAGCTTCGCGGTGATCAGCTCGCGGAACCGCTGGACGGTCTCCGGCGGCAGGTCGGGCATGGGCGCGTCCGCGGCCCCGTGCTGGACGCGCAGCTCGGGCGGCATGTAGTCGTCCCAGTCCTCGTGCGCGCCCTCCAGCGACACCAGCGCGGCCACCTGGTCCGGGTAGCGCTGGGCGAACCGGCGGGCGTAGACCCCGCCGAGGGAGTGCGCGACCAGCACGTACGGTCCGCGCACATCGGTGGCCCACAACAGCCCGCGCAGCTCGTCGGCGACCTCGGCCGCGCTGCGCGGCAACGGGATCCGCTCGCTGTAGCCGGTGCCCGCCCGGTCGTAGAGCACGCTGGTGGTGTGCTCGGCGATCCGGTCGTGGATGTTGAGGTAGTGCAGGCCGACCATGCTCGCGCCGGGCAGGAACACCACCGGCGGACCGCCTTTCCCGGACCGGTGCGTGTAGAGCGTCCGCTCGCCCACCCGCACGTGCTCGCCCAGCGGCGGCGCGGTTACCTGGGTCATCTCGATTTCCCCTCTCCCGGTTTGATGCGCTTGCCTCAGCTGAACTGCTCGGCCAGGGTTTCCAGGTCCAGCGGCGTCGGCTTCAGGCGGTAGCCGACCGGTGGCTGGACGCCGAGCAGGTGCCGGACGAAGTGGTCCCACAGCCGCCGGGCCAGGTAGTGCTCGTAGCCGAGGAACATGTGCTCGGCGCCCGGCACGATCACCAGCTCGAAGTCCTTGTCCTCGGCGATCAACCGGTCGACCAGGCGCAGGGTGTGGTGCGGGTGCACGTTGTCGTCGGAACCGCCGTGGATCAGCAGCAGCTCGCCGGTCAGCCGGTCGGCGATCTCCACGTTGGAGCTGCGGGCGTAGGTCTGCTCGTCGTAGGGCCCGTCGAAGCTCTCGCCCCAGACCTGCGAGTAGTAGCGGTTGTCCTGCATGCCGTTGATCGCCACCCCTGCCCGGTAGAACTCGGGGTGCGCGCACATCGCCCGGACCGTGGCGTACCCGCCGCCGGAGATGCCGCAGACCCCGACCCGGTCCAGGTCCAGCCACGGCCGGGTCGCCGCCAGCTCACGGATCGCGGCCAGGTGGTCGGCCAGCCCGCCCGCATCGCCGAGCCTGCCGTAGGAGTGGTCGTGGAAGGCCCTGCCCCGGCCCGGGGTGCCCCGCCCGTCCACCGCGACCACCACAAAACCGAGCGCGGTCAGCGAGGCCACGTGCATGTCCAGGCCCATCGGCCCGAAGGCCGGCTCGACCCTGGTGACCTGCGGCCCCGGGTACACGCTGTCGATCACCGGGTACCGCTTGGCCGGGTCGAAGTCGCGCGGCCGGTACAGCACGCCGTAGATCGGGGTGTGCCCGTCCGCGGCCGTGGCCCGGAACCGCTCCGGCACCGTCCACCCGGCCGCCCAGGACGTGGTCAGGTCGCCCCGCTCCAGCTCGACGAGCACCCGCCCGGTCCAGTCCCGCACGGTGGTCACCGGCGGCAGCTCCACCGTGGAGGCCGAGTCGAGGAAGTAGCCGCCGTGCTCGGGCACGGTGACCACGTGGTCCAGCTCGTCCGCGGTGACCAGGGCGAACCCGGTCCCGTCCAGCCCCGCCCGGCACACCGACCGCCGGTACGGATCGGCCTCGACCAGCCCCGCGGCGAGGAAGTACACCACCTCGGCGTCCTCGTCGACGTGCAGGATCCGCCGCACCTCCCAGTCCCCCGAGGTCACCCGGCCCAGCAGTTGCCCGGCCCGGTCGTAGCGGTACAGGTGTCCCCTGCCGTCCCGCTCGGAGTACCAGAGCAGCTCCGCCCCGCCCCGGACCAGCCGGACCAGCGGCGGGTCGAAGGGCAGCGGCGCGACCTGCACCCGGGTCTCCCCCGTCTCGCGGACCACGGTCTCCACCGCCCCGGTCGCCGGGTCGACCCGGTGCAGTGACAAGGCCCGCAGGTCCCTCGGCTGGCTGAGGTAGTAGACCGCCCCGTCCGCCGCCCACCAGGCCGCCCCGGAGGCCACCGGCGAGATCAACGGCATCGGCAGCGGCTCGCCCCGCCCCCGCACCACCTCGCCGGTGGCCACCTCCAGCACCACCAGCTCGGCCATCGGGATGTGCTCGTCCCCCGGGTAGGCGGACCGCTGGCTGAACAGCCGCGGCGCGCCACCGTCGGCAGGCATCGCCTGGACCAGGTGGGTCTGCCGGACCTCGCGCACGTCGACCCGGTTGGTCAGCACCCTGGCCGAGTCCGGCGACCAGGCCACCGTGGGCGGCGGGGTCACCCCGAACCTGGCCAGCAACGTGCCGGGCCCGAATCCGGAGGCGCCGTAGTCGTGGTCGGCCACCCCGTCGGTGGTCAGCGGCCACTCCCGGCCGTCGGCCATCGATCGCGCCCACAGGTCGTGCCCGCGGCGGAACACGGCGAGCTTGCCGTCCGGCGACGGCACCGCGGGCTCGGCGGCGGCTCCGGTGTCGGCGGCGGCCGCGGTCTCAGTGGCGACGCCGGTCTCAGCGGCGGCTCCGGTCTCGGCTGCGGCTCCGGTCTCGGCTGCGGTCCCGGGCTCAGCGGCGGTCCCGGGCTCGGCCGCCGTCCCGAGTGCCGGGGCGGGTTCGGGCTGGCAGGTGTAGTCGCCCAGGTCGCAGCGCCAGCGCTGCCCGAAGGCCGCGAACGCCACCGTGCCCGCGCCCGGCTCGATCGCCCGGAACGGCAGCTCACCGGCGTCGACCTGCTGCCCAGCCGCCTCGGCGAGCGCCGCCGCCAGCCGGGCGTGGTCGAAGGCCGGTTCCCTGGTGCCGGCCACCGGGTCGACGAGCACGAACCGCCCGTCGACCCGGTACCAGAACCGGGCTCCGTCATCGAGCCAGCGCGGCCGGATCCTGGTCTCGCCCATCAGCGCGGATCTGGTGTGCGACAACAGGTTCTCCGCCGCCGCGTACACGGTGGCAGGAATCCGGTCAGCCATGTGCGATCTCCCCAGTCTTGGTTTTGTACGTATGAATATACGCATACACCAGGACCGGGTTCAACCACGGCTGACTGGGCTGGTGTCAGTTCCAGGTCTGGCCTGCGGGCTGGCGGATGGTGCCGTTGAGGCGGTTCCAGACGTTGATCAGGGCGATTGAGGTGATCAGGGCGGCCAGGGCGGGTTCGTCGTAGTGCTTGGCGACCTCGTGCCAGACCTCGTCCGGGACCTGGTCGGCGCGGTCGCTGAAGCGGGTCATGCACTCGGCCAGGTCCAGGGCGGCGCGTTCGGCGTCGGTGAAGTACGGGGTGTCGCGCCAGGCGGCTACCGCGAAGAGGCGTTCGTCGGTCTCTCCTTCCTTCTTCATCATGCGGGAGTGCATGTCCACGCACACGCCGCAGCCGTTGATCTGGCTGGCGCGCAGCTGCACCAGTTGGTGGGTCTTGCTGGGCACTCCGTCGTGCTCGGTCGCCTTGCCCAGGGCCTGCAGGCTCTTCATCACCTCGGGCAGCAGGTAGACCGGGTGGGCCATGCGAGCGGACATGGTGTTCTCCTTGTTGTCACATCCAGGGGTGCTGCTCCGTCAGCGGTATGACGGACCCCGGCGAAGGAATGTGACCGATGGACGAACACGATCTGCTCGCGGCCCGGTTCGAGGAGAACCGGGGCCACCTGCTGGCAGTGGCCTTCCGCGTGCTCGGCTCGCGCGCCGAAGCCGAGGACGCGGTGCAGGAGACCTGGTTCCGGCTCAGCCGGGCCGATGCCGGGCAGGTGGACAACCTCACCGGCTGGCTGACCACCGTGGTGGGCCGGGTGTGCCTGGACATGCTGCGGTCCAAGCGGTCCCGGCGCGAGGAGCTGCACGGGTCGTACGCGCCCGAGCTGCCCGACGGGACTGATGGGCCGGAGCAGGAAGCGGTGCTCGCGGACTCTGTTGGTGTTGCGCTCCTTGTCGTGTTGGAGACGCTCGCGCCCGCCGAGCGGCTCGCCTTCGTGTTGCACGACCTCTTCGGTGTCGCCTTCGACGAGATCGCGCCCATCGTCGGTCGCTCGGTCGCGGCCACCCGGCAGCTGGCCAGCCGCGCCCGCCGCCGGGTGCGGGGTGCGCCGGCCGAGCTGGAACCGGACCAGCACCGGCAGCGCGCCGTGGTGGAGGCGTTCCTGGCCGCCTCCCGTAACGGCGACCTGGCGGCACTGCTCGCGGTGCTCGATCCCGATGTCGAGCTCCGCGCCGACCAGCTGGCCGTCGCCGGGGCCTCGGCCAACGCGGGCATCGGTGCACCGCCACTGGCAGCCGAGCTGCGGGGCGCCGAGGTGATCGCGCGGACCTTCGCCGGACGGGCCACCGTGGTCCGGCCGGCACTGCTCGACGGCGTGGTGGGCGCGGTGCTGCCCAGGGGCGATCAGGCCCTGGTGGCGTTCGCGTTCACCGTTGTCGACGATCGGATCGTCGGCATCGACGTCGTGGCCGACCCGGAGCGACTCGGGCGGCTGGAAGTGACGCTACTCGGGTGATGGGGGTGCGGGAGGCCGTCAGGGGGGACCTCTTCGTCCCTGGGACGGGGAGGTCCTGACTGGGGTGCGCGGGCGGGGCTGACCGGCCCCCGGGTCTCGGGGCCGAGGGAAATCGGGGGCCGGTCGCGCGCGGTCCGGGCGACTCCCTGGTGAGGGGTTCCGGGCGCCCGGGGCAGCGGAGTCAACGCTAGTTCGCGCGCCAATACCACCGCTAACGTCGATCCGGGCCTGCTACCTGCGAAAACGAGTCCCGTTTACCGGTGACCGGCAAGGCCGAAGTGGCGTGTCCGCGGGGGTCCGGATGGCTGCCCTTGCTTGACAGCGAATAGGTCTAGACCACAAGCTCGGAGCGCTCGCCGCCGCCACCGCACGAGCTGCTGGAGGACTTTCCGGTGTCCCATCCGCGTACCCGTCTGCTGGCCATGTCGTCCGGACTGCTCCTGCTCTCCGGCCTCCTGACACCCCCCTCGGCGAGCGCGGCGGCGCAGCTGTCCGCGAGCTTCGCCACCACCGGGACCTGGGACTCCGGGTTCGGCGCGCAGTACACCATCCGCAACACCGGTGACGCCGCCGCCAGCGGCTGGGAGCTGGTGTTCGACCTGCCCGCCAACGTCCGGGTGAGGAGTCTGTGGAACGGGCAGCACTCGGTGTCCGGCAACCGGAACACCGTGCGGGCGCTGTCCTGGAACGGCGTCATCGGCGCGGGCCAGAGCGTGACCGTGGGCTTCAACGGCAGCTTCACCGGCGCGTTCGGCGGGCCGGTCGGCTGCACGATCAACGGCGCGCCGTGCGCGGGCGGGCCGGTGGACACCCAGGCGCCGAGTGTGCCGGGTGGGTTGCGGGTGGCCTCGAGCAGCGCGAGCAGTCTGACGCTGGCCTGGAACGCGGCCACGGACAATGTGGGGGTGACGGGGTACCGGGTGTACGAGGGCTCGGCCGTGGTCGCGACCAGCACCGGCGCGGAGGCGGTGATTTCGGGACTGGCGCCGGAAAGCACGCACACCTACGCGGTGACCGCGGTCGATGCGGCGGGCAACGAGTCCGCGCGCAGCCAGGCCGTCACCGGCAGCACGCAGGCCGACGGCAGCGCGCCCAAGAGCGGCATCGTCGGCGCGTACTACGCGGGCTGGACCGGGTTCCCGGTGTCGCGGATCCCGGCGCAGAAGCTGACCCACCTGTACTACGCCTTCGGTTCGGTGCAGGGCGGGCGGTGCCAGGCGCCCAGTGCCGCCGCGCTGAACCACTTCGCCGAGCTGCGCGCGCTCCAGCAGCGGCACCCGTACCTCAACGTGATCATCTCGCTGGGCGGCTGGGGCGCGGACGGGTTCTCCGACGGGGCGCTGACCGCGGCCTCCCGTGCCGCCTTCGTCAGCTCCTGCGTCGAGCTCTACCTCAAGCAGCACAAGGACGTCTTCGACGGCATCGACATCGACTGGGAGTTCCCGGTCTCCGGCGGCATCATCACCAAGCGGCCGGAGGACAAGCGCAACGCCACCCTGCTGTTCCAGGAGTTCCGCAGGCAGATCGACGCCACCGGCACCGCGCAGGGCCGCAGGCTCCAGTTGATCGCGGCCACGCCGGTCGGGCGGTTCCAGGACGACGGGCCCTACGACGTGGCGGAGAGCTTCGAGCTGGCCGAGGTGGCCTCCGCACTCGACTTCTACAACGTGATGACCTACGACATGGGCACCGGCTACTCGCCGATCTCGATGTTCAACGCGCCGATGCGGGCCGCCGCCGAGGACCCGACCGCGGAGCCGATGAAGGGCGGCAACAACGTGGTCGGCGGCATCGAGCACTACCTGCGGCACGGGGTGCCCAAGGACAAGATGGTGCTGGGCACGCCGTTCTACTCCCGCGGCTTCACCAGCAGCGACCCGCAGGCCGATGCCAAGAAGGGGCTTTTTGTGCCCTACACCGGCACCATCAACGCGCCGCAGTGGAAGACGATCAAGGCCGAGTACCTGAACAACCCGGCCTGGCAACAGCTCCGGCACGCCACCGCGCAGGCGCCCTACCTGTACAACGCCGCCACCAACACCTTCATCAGCTACGAGGACCCGGCCTCCATCGCGGTGAAGGCGGCCTACGCCAAGCAGACCGGGCTGCGCGGCACGTTCATGTGGGAGCTCTCCGACGACGACGCCCAGCACAGCCTGCTCAACGCGATGGCCGATCCCTTCCTCGGCTAGGGGCGGTCCAGCACGCGGTAGTGGTAGCTGCTGACCGTGCTGAACCCGGCACTGGCGTACAGCCGCTGGGCGACGGTGTTGTCCACCATCACCTGGAGAAACGCGTGGGTCGCTCCCCGGTCCGCTGCCCAGCGCAGCAGGCCGGCGAGCACCGCGCGGGCCAGGCCCTTGCCGCGGGCGGCCGGGTCGACCCACATGCCGAAGATGCCCACCCAGTCCCGCACCAGCGCGCCCCGGACCAGGGCCTGGCCGTCCAGCTCGGCATACCCGCCCGGCACCGCGGCCAGGATCTGCTGGGTGATGAACCGGCTCGCCGGGTCGGTCTGGCCGTTCTGCGCCCAGTACAGGTCCAGCCAGCTCTCCGTCGGTTCCCCGGTGACCACCGGGTGCCGGGTCTGCTCGCCGAGGGCGGCCAGCGCCTCGGGGATGGCCGCGGTCTGGCCGTGGACCGGGCTGACCACCCGGTAGCCGCGGGCGGCGAGCAGCTCGTCCAGGTCAGCCGGCCTGCTGTCCGGGCTGACCTGGAACACGCTGGGCTGGCCGAGCCGGGCGTAGTGCCGTTCGACCTCGGCCAGCGCGGCCTCGACATCGGCCGGTTCGCCCTCGGCCAGCACCGAGTTGGCCCGGTTGGTCACGCCGCCCGCGCTGCGCAGCAGCCAGCCGTCCACCTCGCGGACGTGCAGGCCCGGCCATGCGGCTGACGCGAGCCGCCCGAACGAGATCGACTGAGTATGCATAAGAATGTATCTTTATTCATCCGCAACTCGGGTGCAACCGACTTTCCCCGGCCTTCCGTCCTTGCGGTTGGGACGAGGAGAAGAGGAGTTCGGATGGGTCCGCTCTGCCGAGCCGGCGCCGGGGTGTTCGCGGTCACGGCCGCCCTGGTCCTCGGCTCATGCGGCGCGCGGCCCCAGGCCGGTTCCCCGCCCTCGCCCACCGCAAGTGGTTCGCCCAGTACGCAGGTCAGTAGCGAGTCGCCAGTGCGCAAGCTCGATGAGGCGCAACGCCAGCAGGTGGCCAAGGCCCGTCAGGAGGGCCGGAAGACCATGCTGCTCATGGTGTTCACCGAACCCGGGGCGACCGACAAGGTCACCAAGGGGCTACGCGAACTCGGAGCGACTGTGGAGGTCAGTGACGGTGCGGTCGGATATCTGCGGGTCGATGTGCCCCTCGACGCCGTGGAACGAGCCGCCGCGCTGCCCTCCGTCACCTCAGTGGAACTGGATCGGCTGATCCCGCGAGACGACCCCACACCGGGAGTGCAGCCCGGTGTGGGGCCGTCGTGATCAGCCGGTTCACCCGCTGACGGCGCGCACCTCCACGCCGCCGACCGCGGCCACGCCCTCGGCGGTGGTGCGCACCCGCAGCTCCCCGCGCAGCTCGCGCCCCTCGGTGAGGCCGCTGCGCGCGATCACCAGTCCCGGCGCTGTCCACTGGCTGCCGGTCTCCCGCAGCCGGTCCTCGTCGGTCACCTCGACCACGCCCAGCGAGGGCGCGGCGTAGCGGTCCAGGTAGTCGTATTCGGTGCTGCCGCCGGGAATCGCGTAGCCGTCGACCACCGCCCGCCAGCGCCCGGCCCTGGGGTTGTCGATGGTCACCTCCTCCGCCGCGCTGGACCCGGCGCTCTGGCCCGCCTGCACGCAGTCGCCGCTGGAGCAGTCGAAGACCACCAGGTCCAGGTCCGTGCCGGGGTCGGCCGGGTTGCCGGTGCGCACGGTCAGCGAGGTGGCGCCCTCGGGCACGGTGAGCTCGTGGCTCTGCTGGGCTCCGGTGGCGATGGTGGGCCGCAGTGGGCGGGCGCTGCCCATCGGCCCGCCGGTCAGCCGCCCGGTGAACGGGGCCATCGTGCTGTGCAGCCGGTACTCCCTGGCCTGCGGTGCGCCGCGGGTCACCGAGGTCAGCACGTCCGGATCCGGCTGGACCTTGATCGCCAGCGCGGCCGCGGTCACGGTGAACGGCGCGGTGAGCGCGTCGGAGGTGCGCCGGGCGTCCACCACGATCTCCCAGACCCCCGGCATCGGTGACAGCACGGTGCGGCTGGCCGGTGCGCCGGTGGGGCAGCCGCCGCCGGCGTCGGGCTGGTAGCAGAGCACGGAACCGGTCTTCTCGTACGGCAGACCGGACGGGGTGAACGGCAGGAAGCGCAGCTGTCCCTGGCCGGGCGCGCCGCCACCGACCAGGTCGATCTTCAGCCCGGTCGTGCCCTCGGGCACCCTGACGAAGGTGGAGCGGGTGCCGTTGCGGCCGACCTCGCCGCTGCCGCCGGCGGTGAAACCGTTGGCAGCGCCCAGTTCCAGCGGCGCGAACACCGTGTTGAGGGTGACCAGGTCGACGCCGGGGGTGGCCGGGTTGTCGATGCGCAGCAAGGCCGAATGCGCGCCCGCGGTGCGCGGGGTGATCGTCACGTCCAGCCGCACCGGCTCGTTCAGCGGCAGCCGGATGCCGCTGGCCGAGCTGAAGGTGCCGTCGTCGCCGACCCACTGCACCCGGTGCCAGGCGCGGTTGGCCGTGCCGGTGGTGCGGGTCAGCGTGTAGGTGCGGGTGTAGGTCTGGCCGACGGAAACGCCCTCGCGGTCGTGGATGCCGGCGCCCACATGGGGTTTGGCCAGCTCGCCGGAGAGGACGGTCCGCACCGGCACCTCGGCGGTGATCTTCTCCGGGGCCGGACCTCGTTGCAGGGCACGGAAAGCGGCCGGCACGTCGAGCAGGCCGACACCTTGTTCATACGCGCCCAGGTTCGGCAGGAACTTCGCGGTGGAGTAGATCGCGTTGCGCAGCGCGGCCGGATCGGGCCGGGAGCCGTGCCGCGCCTTGTGCGCGCCGATCAGCAGGGCCGCGCCGCCGGTGGCCTGCGGGGCGGCCATCGAGGTGCCGTTGAGCATCGCGTACCCGGTGGGCAGCGGGTAGGTGCCAGGGATCGGCGAGGGCTCTTGCCATTGCGGCACCGTGGATATCGCCGCGCCGGGGGCGATGATGTTCGGCTTGAAGCCGCCGTCCTCGGCCGGTCCGCGCGAGGAGTAGGAGTGCAGGCCCTGCTGGACCGGTGTCACCGAACCGTAGTTGCTCAGCCAGGTCTCGGCGGTGATCGAGGAGCCGACGGTCACCGCGTCCACGGTCGCGCCTGGCTCGCCAACGGTGTTCGCGCCCGCGCCGTCGTTGCCAGCCGAGATGACGAGCTGCATCTTGTACTCGGCGATGGTGCGGTTGTAGAGCGCGGCCACGGCATCGTCGCCGTTGTTGAGCGCGGGCAGCCCGCCGATGGAGATGTTGACGATGTCCGCGCCGTTGCGCGCGGCGTAGAGCACCCCGTCCAGCAAGCCGCTGTTGGTGCAGCCGGGACTGGCCAGGCAGGCCTTGACCGACATGAGCTGCGCGCCGGGGGCGGCACCGGCCATCGCCCCGCCGAAGAGCTTGTGCCCGGCCGCGATGCCGGCCACGTGCGAACCGTGCAGGCCGCCCGCCACCCCGATGTTCACATACGGCGTGGCCTGGCCGTCGTAGGTGGAGCGGTCGGTCTGCACCACGAAGGCGATCCGGTCCAGCACCGCGGTCTCCGGGCGGTCCGCGCCGAAGTGGCCGACGTCGTAGCCGACCTTGTAGTCGGTCATCGGCCGGTCGTTGGTGAAGTCGCGGTCGCCGTTGAGGTCCACCCTGACCTGCTTGCTCGCGGTGTCCTGCAACACGCCCCAGGAGTCCGTGCGGTCGCCGTCCCGGTTGAGGTCGCCGCCGACCTCGCTGTTCTTGGCGCCGAGGTCACCCGCGACCTCGGTGAGCAGGCCGAAGGAGAACGGGCCGCCCCCGGCCGGCGCCACCCAGTCCCGGTCCTGCTCGCGGAACCGTCCATTGTGGAGCTTCGTGGTCATCTCGACCCAGCCGCCGTCACCCGAGTCAGGGGCGTTCGCGTTGTGCCAGTCCACGATCTTGCGCTCGCCGGTGCTGGTTGTGGCCAGCGCCGGGTGGTCGAGGTCCACGCCGGAGTCCAGGATCGCGATCAGCACGCCGCGTCCGTCGGCGGGGAAGTCCGCCGCGCCGATGTCCCTGGTGGGCAGGTACGGGTTGGCGCGCGGGGTCAGCGGGCCGGGCGGCGACTGCGGCAGCGGCTGGTCCGCGCCCTGCGGCCGCGGGTCCTCCCGGTGCACCAGGTGCTCCACGTCCACGGCCTTGACCGAGGCCAGCGCCACGGCCCGCTCCGCCTGCGCGGCGGGCAGCTCGACCTTGAGGTAGCCCACCGCGGGCTCGGCCGCGCGCACCACCCCGCCCAGCTCGCGCAGCTCGGTCTCGGCCGCGCCCACGTGGCCCTGCTCGGCGGCGACCACCAGGGTCACCGTGGACTGCCCGGCGCCGCGCGCCTCGGCGATCCGGCCGCGGTCGGCCTTGTCCAGCTGTTTCACCGGCGGCGCGGCGGCCGCGGGCAGCGCGGCGAGTCCGGTCGCGGCCAGGACCGCGCTGACGAGCAGGAGCACCAGGCGAGGCGGTGTGGTCACGCTGGCACGGTATCCACAATGGACGGTCCCGGCGCTCCGAAGAGAACGACCCCGCCCGGGAGTGCAGCCCAGGCGGGGTCGTCCGATCATTCAGTTGGTCAGCCGGTCACGGCCTGGATCCGCACGGCGCCACGGCCGACGGTCACCTTGTCCGCGGTCTGCACCAGCAGGTCGCCCCGCAGGTGCCTGCCCTCCCCCGGCTGCCCGGCGACGGTGATGCTCGCCGGCGCGGTCCAGGTGGCCCCCGCGGCGCGGGTGGCGTCGGTGTCGGTCACCGCGATGCCGCCCAGCGCCGCCGAGACGAAGGAGTCCAGGTAGTCGTAGGCGGTGGTGCCCGCGGGCACCGAGTAGCCGTCGACCACCACGCGCCACTTGCCGGCGGCCGGGTTGGCGATGGTCACCGACTCCTCGGAGTCGCCGTCCGCGCTGGAACCGGCGTCCACGCAGCTGCCGCTGGTGCAGTTCTGCACCACCAGGTCCAGGTCGGCCGCGGCGTCGGCGGTGCTGCCGATGGTCGCGGTGAAGCTGCTCGCACCGGCGGGCACGGTGACGTCGTACTGCTGCACGGCCCCGTTGGCGATGCTCGGCCGGTCGGTCCTGGCGCTGGACAGGGTGCCGCCGACCAGCTTGCCGGTGAACCCGGCCAGCGAGTTGGTCACCGTGTACTGGCGCTGCACCGGCGTGCCCACCGCCGCGGTCGGGATCACGTCCGGGTTCGGGGTGATCTTGGTGCCCAGCACCTCGGCGCTGACCGAGAACGGCGCGAGCTTCACATCCGAGGTCCGGCGGGCCTCGATGATGATCTCCCACACGCCCGGCAGCGGGTTGGTGATGGTGCGGCTGGCCGGCGTGCCGCCAGAGCAGCCCGCGCCCGCGTCCGGGTTGTAGCAGTTGGTGGTCGAGGTGACGTCCTTCGGCACCCCGGTCGGGTCGAAGCGCAGGAAGCGCACCTGGCCCTTGCCTGCCGGGCCACCGGCGTTCAGGTCGATCTTGAGCGCGCTGGCGCCCTGCGGCACCCGGACGAACACCGACTTGGCCTGGTTGCGGCCGATCTCACCGGAGGCGGTCACCTTGTAGCCAGCGGCCGCGGTGAAGTCCTGGGCGGCGAAGACCGCGGCCAGGCCCTGGTGGTCGATGCCCGGCGTGGCCGGGTTGTCCAGCCGCAGCAGCGCCGAGTGCGCGCCCGCGGCCTTCGGGTTGACCTTGACCTCGAACTTCACCGGCGTGTTCAGCGGCAGCTGCACCGAGCGGGCCGAGGAGAAGGTGCCGTCGTTGCCCACCCAGTCCACCGAGAACCGGCGGTCGCCCGCCGCGCCGGAGGTCCGGGTCAGGGTGTAGGTCCTGGTGTAGGCCTTGCCGACGGTCACGCCCTCGCGGTCGTGGATGCCGACGCCGAAACCGGGCTTGGCCAGCTGGCCCTCCAGCGAGGTGTCCACCTCGACCTCGGTGCGCACCGTGTCGGTGGCCGGGCCGCGCTGCAGGGCGAAGAACGCGCCCCACACGTCGAACTTGCCCGCGCCCTGCTCGTAGGCGCCCAGGTTCGGCAGGAACTTGGCGCTGGAGTAGATCGCGGTGCGCAGCTGGGCCGGGGTGGGGCGCTGGCCGCCGTGGGTGGCCTTGTACGCGCTGAGCAGCAGCGCGGCCGCGCCGGTGGCCTGCGGGGAGGCCATCGAGGTGCCGTTGAACATCGAGTACCCGGCGGGCAGGGTGTAGGTGCCCGCGGTCGGGCCGGGCGCCTGCCAGAGCAGCGTGGTGGAGACCGCCGAGCCCGGGGCGATGATGTTCGGCTTGAAGCCGCCGTCCTCGGCCGGACCGCGCGAGGAGAACGGGTGCAGGCCCTCCTTGGCCGCGGCCTCCGAGCCGTAGTTGCTCAGCCAGGTCTCGGCGGTGATCGAGGAGCCCACGCTCACCGCGTCGGTGGCCACCGAGGGGTCGCCGACGGTGTTCGCGCCGGCGCCGCTGTTGCCGGCCGAGATGAAGATCTGCATCTTGTACTCGGCGATGGTGCGGTTGTAGAGCGCGGCACGGGCGTTGTTGCCGTCGTTGAGACCGGGCAGCCCGCCGATGGAGATGTTGATGACGTCCGCGCCGTTGCGCGCGGCGTAGAGCACGCCGTCGATCAGCCCGCTGGAGGTGCAGCCGGGGCTGGACAGGCAGGCCTTGATCGAGATCAGCTTCGCGCCCGGCGCGCCACCGGCGATGTTGCCGCCGAAGAGCTTGTTACCGGCCGCGATACCGGCCACGTGCGAACCGTGCGAGCCCGAGGCCATGCCCAGGTTGACGTACGGGGTGCCGCCGTTGTCGTAGATGGAGCGGTCGGTCTGCACCACGAAGGCCATCCGCTCGACCACGTCCTTGGTGGCCGGCTTGTCCGCGCCGAAGTGCTGGACGTCCTGCTTGACCTTGTAGTCGATCATCGACTTGTCGTTGGTGAAGTCACCGTCGCCGTTGAGGTCGACCCGGACCTCCTTGGTGGTGACGTCCTGCAGCACGCCCCAGGAGTCGGCGCGGTCGCCGTCCCGGTTGACGTCGCCGCCGATCTCGCTGCCCGCCGCGCCCAGGTCCTGCGCGGTCTCCTTGAACAGGCCGAAGGAGTACGGGCCACCGGTGGCCGGCGCGGTCCACTCGCGGCCGCCCTCGGTGAACTTGCCGGTGCGGCCGGTCTTGGTCATCGCGACCCAGGTGCCGTCGCCGGAGGTGGGCGAGTTCGCGGTGTACCAGTCCACGATCTTGCGCTCGCCGGTGCTGGTGGTGGCCAGCGCCGGGTGGTCCAGGTCGACGCCGGAGTCCAGGATCGCCACGGTGGTGCCGCGGCCGTCCCAGAACGGCAGCGTCTGCCCGAACTGCGCGGCGCCGATGTCACCGGTCGGCAGGTAGGGGTTGACCCGGGGGGTCTTGGCGTCGGGGGCCTTCTGCGGCAACGGCTGCACGGCGCCGTTGGGCTGCGGGCGCGGGTCGTCGACCGGGATGACCGCGTCGATGTCGATGGCGTCCACCGACTTCAGCTTCGCGGCCTGCTCGGCCTTCTCCCTCGGCACCGACACCTTGACGTAGTCCACCGACTTCTCGGTGGTCTCCACCTCGCCGCCGAGCGAGCGGAGCTCCTCGACGGCCTTGTCGGTGCGGCCCTTGCCCGCGGCCACCAGCAGGGTCACGCGCTGCTTGCCCTCGCGCGCGGCCTCGGCCAGCAGCTCACGGTCACGCTTGTCCAGTTGCTTGTCCGCCTGGGGCGGCTGCTGCGGCGCCGCGGCGGCCGGTGCGGCCAGGCCGAAGGCGGCGGTGCCCAGCGCTGCGGCCAGTACGGCCGCGGCAGGCGCACGCCAGCGGCGGGTGTTCGGGTTGGTCACGGCTGGTCCCTTCCTGGGAACGATGCCCAAGAGCAGAACCCGGCGACCAGCGAAGTTCAATGCCGCAAATGGCCCAGTCAATACTGTTCAATACAGTCCACTGTGGACGTTACCGGGGAGAGATAACGGTTGTGCGTCAAGACTTCCGCCGGAAACGGTTCAGACCTTGATTTCGCGCATCCGCTTGATCTCGTCGGTCTGGGTGGCGATGACGTCCTGGGCCATCTCCTCCACGAAGATGTCGTGCCCGGTGGCCAGCACGTCGTTGGCCATCTTCACCGCGCCCTCGTGGTGGGCGATCATCAGCCGCACGAACATCCGGTCGAACTCCGCGCCCCTGGCGTCCTTGAGCCGCACCATGTCCGCGAAGGAGGCCATACCGGGCATGGCGCTGCTGCCGGCGTGCCCGCCGTGCGCGCTGGGCACCGGCTTGTTGTGCCGCTTCAGGTAACCCTCCATGGCCTGGATCTCCGGGGCCTGCGCGCCCTCGATCCGGCCGGCCAGCCCGCGCACGTCCTGGTGCTGGGCGCGGTCGGCGACCAGCGCGGTCATCTCCAGCGCCTGCCGGTGATGCGGAATCATCATGGACACGTAGCTGAAGTCGGCATCACCGGGCGGCCGCTCGGCGATCGGCGGCATGCTGGACAGGGTCTTCGCGGACTCGCCCGGCTTGCCCGGTGCGATCACCGGCACCTGCTCGGTGGTCTCCGGCGGCGCACCCTGCGTGCCGTTGCCGGTACAGGCAGTGAGCGCCAGGGCGGCGAAGGCGGCAAGGACCCCGGATTTCAGCGGCAGACGGCTCACGAGCGGCGACGCTACCTGGGATGTCCGCCTGGTGGGAACCTGGAAAAACTGTGTGCAGCGGATGGCGAAAGGCTGTTTCCTTACCCAAACCTGACAGAGATACTGCACAGATCCAGCCGTCACGCGATGGGAGCTTTGAGGGTGGCGTCTACCCAACGCACAACGCGCCGAGTTTTGATGGTGCTGTCCGGGGCCGCGCTTGTCGCCGCCTCCACGTTCGCCGCCGCGCCTGCCGTGGCCGCCGAGCCGACCGACGGCATTCCCGGCGTTGACCAGATCGTCAGCAGCAAGAACCTGCGGCAGGTCGCGAACCTGCCCAAGTCCGGTCCGTTCGCGCCGGAGAACGCGCTCGGCACCGACATGGCCTTCCAGGGCGACTACGCCTTCGTGGGCAACTACAACGGCTTCGACATCTTCGACATCCGCCGTCCGGCGAAGCCGAAGCGCGTCGCCCAGGTGCTCTGCCCCGGTGGGCAGAACGACGTCTCGGTGCACGGGAACCTGCTCTTCCTGTCCACCGACTCCTCCCGCAGCAACGACTCCTGCGAGAACGTGAGCCAGCCGGCCACGGTCAAGGAGTCCTGGGAGGGTGTGAAGATCTTCGACATCAGCGATGTGCGCAACCCGAAGTACGTCGCCTCGGTGGAGAACGACTGCGGGTCGCACACGCACACCCTGGTGCCCGAAAAGGGCAACAAGAACGTGTACCTGTACAGCTCCTCCTACGCCCCGTCGGCGTCCTTCCCGGACTGCCAGCCGCCGCACGACAAGATCTCCATCGTGAAGGTGCCGCTGCGCGACCCGGCCTCGGCCAAGGTCATCTCCGCGCCGGTGCTGTTCCCGGACGGCGGCAACCCCGGGCAGAACCCGACCAACCCGGACCTGTCCGCGACCTCGGGCTGCCACGACATCACCGTCTACCCCAAGCTCGACCTGGCGGCGGGCGCGTGCATGGGTGACGGCATCCTCTTCGACATCTCCGACCGGGAGAAGCCGAGGGTGATCGAGCGGGTGCGCGATGACGTGAACTTCGCGTTCTGGCACTCCGCGACCTTCAACAACCGCGGCGACAAGGTCATCTTCACCGACGAGCTCGGCGGTGGCGGCGGCGCGACCTGCAACGCCAAGACCGGCGACAAGCGCGGTGCGAACGGCATCTACGACATCGTGGGCAAGGGCGACAAGCGCAAGCTGGTCTTCCGCAGCTACTTCAAGATCCCGCGTCCGCAGAAGGACACCGAGAACTGCGTCGCGCACAACGGCTCGCTGATCCCGGTTCCCGGCAAGGACATCATGGTCCAGGCCTGGTACCAGGGCGGCGTGTCGGTGTTCGACTTCACCGACTCCAGCAAGCCCAAGGAGATCGGTTTCTGGGAGCGCGGGCCGCTCTCGGACACCGAGCTGAAGACCGGCGGCTCCTGGTCGGCCTACTGGTACAACGGTTACATCTACTCCTCGGACATCCAGAAGGGCTTCGACGTGCTCCGGCTCGACGACTGGCGCACCGACTGGGCCAAGCTCCAGCACTTCGACGAGCTGAACGTGCAGACCCAGGGCCGTTACTTCGGCTGATGTCCTAACTCGACACACCCGGCGGGGGTGTCGCTTTCTTGCCAGTCGGCGAGGATGCGGCGCCCCCGTTTTCACGTCCGGGAACAGAAACCGATTGCCTGCCACAGCTTCTCTAAACCATCGCTGTTGCCGAATGTCGTCCCAGGAGCCTGTTCGGCGTAGCGTCCGGCAGCCAGGAGTTCCAGCCGCGCCGGGCTTCCGGTCGTGTGCTGCGGCCGTTCGGGTGGGGATCACCGAGACACCTGGACAGCCCACGCTCAGCTGCCGTCAAACCCCCTAGAGTGACGGCTGTACCGGAGGGGGTTCAAGGGGGTTGGAGTGGTAACTCGGCCAGAGGCCGCTGGCTGGCGGCCAGTGGCAGTTTCGCCCGGCGCGTCCTTGTCCCTCACTCGAAGTCGGCGGCGTGATCGGCCGACCTTGCGCGAGGTGGCGGCGGCGGCCGGGGTGGATGTGTCGACAGCCTCCCGGCTGTTGCGGGGTCAGGACACCGCCTATCGGGCGGAGACACGGCAGCGGGTGCTCGACGCCGCCGAAGCGCTCGGCTACCGGCCGAACGCGCAGGCGCGCGCCCTGCGCCTGCAACGACAACAGGCCATCGGGCTGCTCGTGCCGGACCTGGACAACTTCGGTTTCACGCAGATAATGCGTGGCGTCCAGGAGGTGGCGACCGAACAGGACTACACCCTGATGGTCGTCGAGGCGGGCAGTGGCGAGGGTGCGGGCAACGCCTACGACAAGCTCGGGCTCGAAGGCAAGGTGGACGGCGTGCTGGTGGCCTTCGCCAGCGTCGACGACCCGAACATCCAGGAGTGGGCCACCCGCGAGCACCTGCCCATGGTGCTCGTGCAGCGTGGCACCCCCGGCTATCCGGCCGCGGTGGTGATGGACGAGGTGCACAACGTCTCGATCATGGTCGATCACCTGGTGGAACTGGGGCACCGGCGGATCGGTCACGTGAGCGGACCGCTGCGCACCGACACGGGTCTGCGGCGGCGCCAGGGTTTCGCCGCGGCCATGCGGTCGCACGGGCTCACCGTGCGCCCGGAATGGATCTGCGACGGCAACTTCCACTGGCGGGGCGGCCACCAGGCGGCCCTGCACATCCTGGACGCGCCGGCCGCGCAACGGCCGACCGCGTTGGTGGTGGCGAACCTGCTGAGCGCGCTGGGCACCCTCAGCGCGGCCCGCGAGCTGGGTCTTTCGGTCCCGCACGACCTCAGCGTGATCGCCATCGACGAGCACATCGTCGCCGCGCACACCGATCCTCCGCTGACCGCGGTGAAGACACCGCAGCGCGAGCTGGGCCGAGCCTCGGCCCACATGCTGTTGCAGGTGCTCCAGGGACACCGGCCGAGCAAGCTGGTGCTCCCGACACCGCCGGAGCTGGTGGTGCGGGCCTCGACCGCACCGGCGCCCTCGGCGTAAGCAAGACCAGGCAGGACCAAGCAAGCGCGAACATTCGTGGGCGCCACCGGGTCAGGGTGGCGCCCACGTTTGTGCCGTCAGCCGCCTCAGTCCAGCGCGCCGTCGTAGTCCGGCAGCTTGAAGGTGCGCTCGGCGTGGCCGCCGACCAGGTCCCAGGTGTTGTTGCCGACGTTGGCCACGATGGTGTAGCCGAGCTTCTCGATCGAGATCCTGGCCTCGGTCTTGACCTTCTCGGTCGGGTCGAAGTTGAACCAGGGACGCAGGTAGAGGCCGTCCACCGGGTAGCCGACCCGCTTGAGGTTGTCCTCGGTGGGCAGGCCGAGCACGTACGGGCGGTTGGTCACGAAGAAGATCGCCGCGCCCTGTTCCCTGGCCCGCTTGGCCGCCTTGAGCACCGGCGGGATCGCCGGGGTGGGCACGCCGAAGTTGTAGGCGGTCTCCAGCGTGGTGTTGTCGATGTCGAAGACCACGGCCTTCTTGCCGCCGCCGGGCAGCCTGCCGTCCAGGTAGGTGGTGAGCTGGCCGGTCACCACGGTGACATCGCGGATCCAGGTCTCGTACGGGGGCTTGGCCGCCGCTGCCTCCGCGGGGGCGGCGGGCGCGGCCAGCGCCGCGGGCGTGCCCAGCCCCAGTGCCGCCACCGTGATCGCCCCGACCAGGGCACTCCGCAACCGCATGTCGCCTCCTCGGCAGTCCGCGCGCTGTCGTCACGCGCCGGTGAAGTGCAGCGAAGGCGCGTGACGACAGCGTGACCGCGAGGTTTACCGGTCGGTAGCACCGAACGGCGGAAACGCGAACAATCTTCGTGAAATTTTTCGATCAGCCATTCGGCCGCAGGCGGACGGTGTAGCCGCCGTTCTTGGCCACCGGCACCGACAGCGTGCTGTCCCGGTGCACCCGCTGGCTGGTGCGGACGATCTTGCCCTCGGGACCGTCGGCGTAGATGTCCGCGGTCCACTCACCCGCGGGCAGGAAGGACAGCGCGGCATCGAGGTTGCGCCCCTCCCCCGCCAGCGCCGCGCCCACGTACCACTCCGCGCCGCCGCGCCGGGCGATCACCGCGTGCTTGCCGGGATCGCCGGCCAGCAGCTTGGTCTCGTCCCAGACCGCGGGCACCGCGCGCAGCAGCTCCTCGGCCAGTGGCTGCTTGGCGTAGCTCTCCGGGCTGTCCGCGAAGTGCTGCACCCCGGACTCGTAGAGCACCGACAGCGCCAGCTCACCGGCGTCGGAGTTGGGCCGCACCCCGCTGAAGGTCACCGGGGTGAAGTCCATCGAGCCGGTCAGGTTCCTGGTGAACGGCAGGGTCAGGTAGTGCTCGATCGGGAACGGCTCCCGGCCCGGCCTCGGCTTGGTGCCCTCCGCGCCCTTGACCGCCTCCACCGTCATCACGTGCGGCCAGGTGCGCTCGGTGCCGCGCGGGATCGGCGCGCCGTGGAAGTTGAGCATCAGCTTGTACTTGGCCGCGGCCGCGAACACCAGGTCGTACCAGCGCATCCGGTCCTGGCCGTCGGACTCCACGAAGTCGATCTTCAGGCCGACCACGCCCCAGTCCTGGTACCGCTTGAACAGCCGTTCCAGCTCGCTGGGGGTGTCGATGGTCTGCCAGCGCACCCACAGCCAGGTGTCCACGTTGCGCGCCTTGGAGTAGGCGACCAGCTCAGGGATCCAGGAGTCCGCCCAGCCCGAGTCGACCAGGTTGTACTCCCAGCCCTGCTTGCTCGCGTAGTCCACGTAACGCTTCTGCAGGGCCAGATCCCCTGTCCCCAGCGCCCACCAGGACCAGGCCGCGACCCCCGGCTTGATCCACGAGGTGTCCGCGATCTTGGACGGCGGGGCCAGGTCGGTGATCAGGTCGCTCTCGGTCACCGTGGCCAGGTCGCCGATGACCATGGTGCGCCAGGGCGTGGCCAGCGGGCCGGTGCTCACCTCCGCCGGGTCCGGCAGCACCAGCTTGAACTTCTTCTCCGCCGGGTCCAGCCGCACCCGGGAGCCGCCGTAGCGACCGTCCACATCGGACTCAGCCAGCAGCAGCCAGCTGTCCTCGACCCGGAACAGCGCGGGATAGCCGTACTCGGCGGCCTCGGCCTGGGCCACCGTGCCGTGCTTGTGCGCCGACTCGTAGTCCCCGCGCCCGTTGTCGAAGGGCAGCAGCACCGAGTGCGCGGTGGCCGGGACGGCGAACTCGGACGCCTCGCCGACCACGGTCACCCACTTCGGCCCGGAGAGCACGTAGCGGTAGGCCACGCCGTCCGCGGCGACCCGGACCACCAGGTCGATCCGGTGGCCGTCCTTGGTGAAGCGCAGGGTGGTCTCGGCCGCCTCGGTGCTGTGCTCGCGGCGCTTGCCCACGCTGGTGGTGTACTTCTCCTGGATCGCGCGCTGGCTGATCCCGCTGAACCGCAGGCCGCTGGTGAAATCGGCGTACGCGGTCTCCACGCCCAGCGCGGAGGGCTCCAGCAGGGTGGTCCCGCCCCGGCGCACGGTCAGCTTCAGCCGCCCGTCCGGACCCAGGTCCACCTCGGCCGAAGGACTCGCGGCCGCACCCGGCACCGCGCGCGGGCCAGGGGCGGTGAGCTGCCAGTTCGTCGGAGTGCTCGCGCTGCCGACCGCTGGCAGGCTGAGCGCGACCGCGCTCGTGGCCAGCACACAGACCAGCGCGATCCGGCCGCCGCGCTGCCGCGGCGTTCGTCGTCTCATCGTGCGTTCCTCCCGGATACCTGGCGGACGGCAGGTCCGAGTCAACCGGGTCGGATCAGGTACTCCTGTATACGTTTGCAGACTTCGCATGAAAAAAGGGCGGCCGACCGTGCCGACCGCCCGTCGCGCTACACCCGAGCTAGACCAGGTCGAAGGACCCCGCCCGCAGCGTGGACTGGAACGTGCCCCACGCGCCCGGAGTGAACACCAGGGCGGGACCTCTGGCGTTCTTGGAGTCCCGGACGCCGACGACGTCCGGAACGATGGCGACCTCCACGCACTGGCCGCCGTTGCCGCTGCTGCGGCTGGACGTGCGCCAGGTGGCGTAGGAAAGGCCGGAGGACAACATACTGACCCCTATTTACTCGAATTCACTCACTACCCGCTCCATGAGTGCGACGGACTCGGCCGGGCCGAGTGCCAACGCTTGCAAGCGGTCGAAGGCGAGCTTATACACGTCCAAATCCGCGGCTTCATCGAGATAGACGGCCGAGGTCAGGTCTTCCAGATAAACCAGCGTCGGCGCGGGTTCGTCCGGAAAACGGAGCATGGTGAAGGTGAATCCGATGGCGGCATGCGCCCCGGACCGCAAAGGCAACACCTGGATGGTCACGTTGGGCCGCCGCTGCACCTCGGCCAGAAATGTGAGTTGTTCTCGCATCACTGCCGGACCGCCCACCATTCGCCGGACCGCGGCCTCGCTCATGATCAGGTTCAGTCGCTGAGGGTCACCGCCGAGCAGCCGCGCCTGCCGCTCGGCGCGCACCCGGACCAGCCGGGCCACCTGGTCGTCGTCCAGCTCCGGACTGACCGCGGCGATCACCGCCCTGGTGTACGCCTCGGTCTGCAGCACCCCGGTGATCAGCTCGGCCTCGTAGACCCGCATCTCGGAGGCGGCCGACTCCAGCCCGACGAAGGTGCGGAACCAGTCCGGCACCGCCTTGCCGTACTTGGACCACCAGCCGCGCTTCTTCGCCTCAGCCGCGATGACCAGCAAGGACGCTGACAGGTCGGCGGGCGCGGCGTAGAAGTCGAGCAGCTTCTCCAGCTCGGCCTTCTTCACCGCGACGTTGCCCAGCTCGATCTTGGTGATCTTGGACAGCGAGCAGTCCAGTAGCTCGGCCGCGCTCTCCCGGTCCCGTCCCGCCGACTCGCGCAGCCTGCGCAGCTCCGCGCCGACGTGCCGCCTGCGCACCGTGGGGCTCTCGGCCACGCGGTCCTCCTCGTCAACCTCCGGCACGCACAGTTACACCATCGAGGGATGTGGAAAATGGAACATTCTGTTTTACTGTGCGACAAGTCTGGGAGGGCCACACGGTACAGGCCACCCCGTCTCACTCATTCGAGTGACCCCCGGCGATCCGCAGCGGAAAGGACGCACCATGGCCACGCCGGCGACCTTTCCGTCGCCCACCGCGCATTCGGCCAGCACCCTCCGGCTCCGGGCCGACGGGCTGGATCCGATTGAGGAACGCATTGCCGAATACATGCACATGTCGCTACGTGACCAACGATTGCTGCTGGGCTCACTGCGCGAACGCAGCATCGAATTCCGCGCCTTCGACCGCCGCTCCTCGCTGCTGGTCTACACCGCGCTGGTGGGATTCACGCTGGTCGCCGTCTCGGTGACGCTGCACAGTTTTCACGTGCCGCGATTCCTGGCCAGCGGCTGCGCGGTCGGCGCGCTGCTCATGCTGGTGATCGTGCTGGTCGGCATCACCCGCCGCCGGGAGGCGCTGCTGTGGGCCGCGGTGGCCGCGCACAGCGCGGACCTGGAACGCGGGCCCGGCCCGCTGCCCGAGCCGCGAGCGGCCGAGCCGGACTAGTCCCAGAGCAGGTCTAGTCCCACAGCACCGGGGTTTCCGAGCAGCGCGGCGCCGGTATCGCCGTGCCCCTGGTGAACTGCGCGCACGGCGTGAACGAGAGCGCGGGCGCGGCCAGCAACAACAGGCTGACGAAGAACCGCTGCCCGGCCACCGTGATCACGAAGTCCACCCCGGTGCGCCGCGGCGGCGCGGGGTCCTCGGAGGCGTGCCTGCGCTCGTCCTCCTCGGCCATCAGCAGCAGGTGCCGGTAGGCGGCCTCGCCGCCGGCCGGGACCTCGGTGTCGAAGGCGGCCACGAAGGTGGTGCAGCTCGGGTCGAAGGAGCCGGCCCCGCGCACCAGTCCGGCCAGGTCGGCCCAGGTCCGCGCGGCGTCCGCGGGATCGGCGAGGGTGCCGTAGGTGCGCTGCACCAAGCGCCGGTGGGCGCGTTGAGGCGTCGTCATCTCGTCCTCCCGGAAATCAGTCCCACTCAACCGGCAGGGTCCGCACTCCGTAAACCGCCATCTCGTGCCGGAACTTCACCTGTTCGGGGGCAATAGCCAGCCGCAGACCGGTAACCGGCAACAGAGCGCGCACGGCCTCGGTCAGTTCGGTCCTGGCCAGCAACTGGCCGAGGCACTGGTGCACCCCGTGTCCGAAGGCCAGGTGCGGCGCGCCGCGGCGGTGCGGGACGAGCTGGTCCGGTTCGGCGTAGACCGCCTCGTCCCGGTTGGCCGAGGACAGCGAGACGATCACCCCGTCGCCGGGCGCCAGCCGGACGCCGCCGACCTCGGCCGCGCCCACCACCGCCCGCACCACGCCCTGCTGCACCACGCTGGCGTGCCGCAGCAGCTCCTCCACCGCGGCGGGCACCAGGTGCGGATCGGCCAGCAGCGCCGCCCACAGCTGAGGCTGCCGGAGCAGCAGCAACATGCCGATGCCGATCATGTTGGCGGTGGTCTCGTGCCCGGCGACCAGCAGCAGCCTGCTCATGCCGACCAGCTCGGCCCGGCTCAGCTCACCGGTGCGCACCCGCCGCCGCACCAGCCTGCCGAGCAGGTCCTCGCCGGGGTCGGCGATCTTGGCCGCGACCAGGCCGTCCAGGTAGTCCCACAGCTCGGCCATGGCTGTGGTGACCTCGGCCCCCGGCCGGGAGCGGTCCAGCTGGACCTCGCTGCGGCTGCCGAAGAACTCGCGGTCGGCCAGCGGCACGCCGAGCAGGTCGCAGATCACCAGCACCGGCAGCGGCTTGGCGAACCCGGCCACCAGGTCGGCGGGTGCTCCCTCGGCCAGCAGTCCGGCCAGGCACTCCCGCGCCCGCGCCCGGACCGCTGGGCGCAGCGCGGCCATCCGGCGCACGGTGAACTCGCCGGTGAGCATCCGCCGGTACCGGCCGTGTTCCGGCGGGTCCATCGACAGGAATGTGCCGGGCGCGCGCGGACCCTCGGGCGCGGGCCGGAGCTGCGGGAAGCCGGGACTGGCCGGGTCGCTGGAGAAGCGCGGATCGCTGAGCACGAACCGGGCGTCGGCGTGCCGGGTGATGAGGTAGACCGACTCCCCGTGCGGGGTGCGCACCAGCGAGACCGGCTCGCTCGCGCGCAGCTGCGCGAACCGCGGTGGCGGGTCCAGCGGGTTCACCCGGCTCGGCGGGTAGTCCGGGGGCACCGGTCCATCAAACCCGGCGCTCCCGGACTTCGAAAGGGGTGAGGGGTTGCCCCCGCCGCCAGACGGACAACCCCTCACGTTCATGGTGCGACCTGCTGTACCTGGTACGGATCGCGGTGCCGGACCGGTTCAACCGAGTTCCGTGAGACCGCTCCCAACACCCCGAAAGACTGGTCTTCGGCCCACCTCCGGACAACCCCCGATCGTCTCTTTTGTCGGAAATCGGTCACGGGGTGACGAGCCGCCCGGCGAGGATGATCAACACCTGCACCTGGATGCTGCTCGCGTAGTAGTCGGTGGTGCTCAGCGAGGTGCCGGCGAGCTTGGCCCACAACCGGTCCAGCCAGGCCTGGCTGCCCGGGTCGGTCATCGCGGCCACCGCGAACGGTGCGAAGAAGGCCGCTGAGCTGCCGCTCTCCACCACCGAGCCGTTGAGGTCGTAGCTCCTGGCGATCCGGTTCGGGTCGCCGCCGGTGGCCTGCTTGACCCAGGCGTTCATCTTGCGCGCCTGGGCCTGCGCGGCGCTGCCGCCGGCGGTGATCGCGTCCGCGCCCAGCCGCCACGGGTCCCGGCAGGCGTTCCAGCTGTACTTGCCGTCGGTGAACTCGTTCTCCAGGAACTTGCCCCGGGCCGGCCGCACCGAGGACAGCGTGTTCACCACGAAGTCGGGCAGCAGACCGGTGTTCGGCGCGAACTGCTGCTGGAGCTTGGTGGTCGCGTTCTCGGTGGCCGTGCGCACCTGGTGCCAGAAGGAGTCGCCGGTGGCTCGGGCGAAGGCGCGGAAGTGGCCGGGCATCCAGTCCGAGGTGCGCGAGCCGTTCGGGTAGTTCCCCGAGGTGGCCCAGTCGGCCACCAGCGGCAGCTTGCTGGTCTGGTGGATCTCGCTGCGCTTGATCGCGGCGATGATCCGGAGCGCTTCCCGCTTGTAGTTGTAGGTGCCGCCGCTGCCCCACTTGCGGTCGGCGATCAGCAGCGCGTAGGCGATCTCCAGGTCGGAGTCGGTGGCCGAGTCGCTGCCGTTGACGCTGACGCAGCTCTCGTTCTGCTCGGCGGCGTGCAGGTCGCGGTCGATGACCGAGGGGTGGTTCTTGACGTAGCGCAGGATGCCGTCGAAGTAGGTGCGCGCCTGCGGGTCGGCCTCGGCCATCAGCGCGGTGATGGTCATGCCGTAGCCCTGGCCCTCGCCGACGAACGGGTGGTCGGCGTCCACCGAGTGCACCGCCCACTGGCCGCCACCGCAGCGGTCGGTCAGGAAGTTGGCCTTCCACTGCTGGTAGTAGCGCAGCAGCACCTGGTCCTGCTCGGCCTGGGAGACCGAGGGCCGCAGGGTGCCGGGCAGATAACCGTTGGCGGGCGGTGGTTCCTGGCCGTCCGCGCCGTAGGCCTCGAACTCCCACAGTGAGTAACCGTAGGTCGTGCCGCGCTGGGTGCCGGTCAGCTTCAGGTACCGGGCGGTGGTGCTGACCCCGATGTCGTCGATGCCGCCGTCGCCGGTGCTGGTGCTGTGCAGCGAGCGCCAGGCGCTGCCGTCGTCGGATGCCTCGATCCGGTAGGCCTTGCCGTAGGCGGTCTCCCAGTTGAGCCGGATCCGCCGGATGTCCTTGACCGCGCGCAGGTCCAGCTGGATCCACTGTGGATCGGCGCCCTCCGCGCTGGCCCACCTGGTGGCCGCGTCGCCGTCCACCGCCTTGCCGCCGGCCAGGGTGGCGTCCTCGGCGCTGGAGGTGGTGACGGCCGCGCCGAGCGCGAGGTTGGTCGCGGCGGCGGCGGTGCCCGCGCCGGCGCACAGGCCCGCGGCCAGGGTAGTGATCATGACTCCGGCGAGCAGCCGAGGTGAAGGGGTCATTTCGCGTCCTCCGACTAGCGGGATCGGGAGAGCGACAGCAGGGGATCCGAGGGTGACCCAGGCCACGTTGAGCGTCAAGGTCGTTAGGGAACTTTCCTCTCCATTAACGCGAAAACTGGTCCGGTCGGCACAATCGTTTGTGCCAACCAGACCAACCGCGCGGTGCCGCTGACGAAAGTCGATGGTTGGCTGGGCTGGTGTACCGCGACGAGGACTTCCCCGCCGACCCCTACCCGGGCGCGGTGCCGCCCACCTCCTACGTGCACGCCGACGGCCGGGCCCACCCGCTGCGCGAGACCGGGGCCGGGGCCGAGGTGGACGGCCTGGACCTGGACGAGTGGCTGGCCCGGCGCGGTGAGCCGCCGCTGGCGGCCAGGCTGCCGGTGCTGACCTACGGCTCCAACCGCAACCCGGCCAAGATCACCTGGCTGCGGCGGAACCTGGGGCTGGACGGCGCGGTGGTGGTGCTGCGGGTGCGCTGCCAGGACCTGGCCGCGGTGTGGGCCTTCGGTTTCCGGGCCCGCGACGGCGCCCGCCCGGCCACCCTGGCCTCCGCCCCTGGGGTCACCGAGACGCACGCGGTCTGGCTGGCCACGCCGGCGCAACTGCGGGTGCTGGACGTGGTGGAGGGCAGGGGCGTGCGCTACCAGCTGGCCAGGGTGCACACCGGACGGGTGACGCTGGGCACCGGCGCGCACCTGGACGGCGTGCTCTCCTACGTGGCCCGCGCCCCGGAGCGCGAGCCGCTGCTGGTGGACGGCCTGCCGGTGCACTGTGCGGACCTGCCGCAGCACGCGGCCCGCGACCTGCGCGGCGAACCGGGGTCCTGCGGGCTGGCCGTCACCGAGGTCACCGGCGAGCCCGGCCCGGCGTTGTGGCCCGACCGGGTGTTCGTCTACGGCACCCTGCAACCGGGCTGTTCGGCCTGGTCACTGGCTGCCCCGCTGGTCGGCGGCCGGCCGGTGCGGGCCGCGGTGCCCGGCACGCTCTACGACACCGGCGAGGGTTATCCCGGCCTGCTGCCGGGTACCGGGGAGGAGGTGCCTGGCTGGCTGTTGCCGTTGGCCGACCCGGTGGCCGCGCTGCCGGTGCTGGATGAGTACGAGGGCGAGGAATATCGGCGGATCCGGATCGCGCTGGCCGACGGCACGGTGTGCTGGACCTACGTCTACGCCGCGGCCACCGCGGGCTTGCGCGTGGTGCCGGGCTGGCCTGCCGGGCACGTGTGAAGATCGTCGCAGCGGGAAACCCGAGGGGGCTGACTCGGGAGGAGACATGACCGTGCGTTTTCGACCTCTACTCGCGCTGTCCGCGCTGGCCCTGGTGACGGCCGCCTGCGGGCAGCCCACCGCCCAGTCCCCCGGCAGCGGCCCGCCGAGTGGCCTGAGCACCACCGCCAGCACCGAGCCGACCAGCCCCGCCACCAGTCCCGCGGCCAAGGAACAGCCGCCGGAGGTCACCGCCGAGGCGCAGGTCGGACGGTGCACCGCGGAGCAACTGCGCGGCGAGCTCAAGCCGGGCGACTCCGGCGCGGGCCAGCGCTACGCCACCCTGGTGGTGACCAACACCGGCAAGAGCAACTGCACGCTCTACGGCTACGGCGGCCTCGCCCTGCTGGACGGCTCGGGCCACGCGCTGCGCACCAAGCTGGAGCGCAAGGCCAACCCCGGCCCGAAGCTGGTCACGCTGCGACCGGGCGGCAAGGCGGCCAAGGATCTGCACTGGGGCGCGGTCCCCGGTGAAGGGGAGCCGACCACCGGCCAGTGCCAGCCCTCTCCCGCCAAGATCAGCGTGATCCCGCCGGACGAGCGCAACCCGTTCGAGCTGGCCTGGTCCCTCGGCCCGGTCTGCCAGCAGGGCAAGATCGAAGGCTCGGCCTACCACCCGCTGTGACCCGTTGACCTGGTGAGCACCGGCGGGTTGGGTGGCCGGATGAAGCACAGAATCCTGCCGCTGGTGCTCGCCCTGTTGCTGGTCGGCGGCGTGTCCTCGGCCGCCCCCGCCGGGGAGGCCGGGACCCGCAGCCGTCTCGACGTGGTGACCGCGCGCGGTGAGCTGCGGGTGTGCAGCACCGGCGACTACCGCCCGTTCACCTACCGCGCCCAGGACGGCACCTGGACCGGCATCGACATCGACCTGGCCCGCGACCTGGCCACCCGGCTGGGGGTCCGGCTCAAGATCGTGCCGACCACCTGGAAAACCCTGCTGCCCGACTTCCGCAGGCACTGCGACCTGGCCGTCGGCGGCATCTCGATCACCCTGGACCGCGCCCGGCAGGCCTTCTACAGCAAGGCCTACGTCCGCGACGGCAAGACCCCGATCACCCGCTGCGAGAACAAAGATCGATTACAGACCCTGGAGCAGATCGACCAGCCGGGAGTGCGCGTGGTGGTCAACCCCGGCGGCACCAACGAGCAGTTCGCCCGCGCCAGCCTCAAGCGCGCAACCATCGTGCCGCACCCGGACAACAACACCATCTTCGACGAGATCATCGCCGGCCGGGCCGACCTGATGATGACCGACGCCACCGAGACCAAGTGGCAGGCGAAGCAGCGCCCGGAGCTGTGCGCGGTGCACCCGGAGACGCCGTTCACCTTCAGCGAGAAGGCCTACCTGGTGCCGCTGGGCGACGTGGTCTTCCAGCAGTGGGTGGACCAGTGGCTCAACCTGGCGATGCACGACGGGACCTGGGCCCGGATCAGCAAGCCATGGCTGGGGTGAGTCACCCGAGCGGCCACCCGAACGGCCGATCAAGGTAACGGCGGCGCGGGGACCGGCGAACTCGTTCCTGTCCCGGGTTTTCCGGGCTCTGGAACGAAAGGGGACCGGCGTGCCGGACCTGGAACCCGGGCGGATCCGGCTGTGGTGGTGGTCGGCACCGTCGCTGGTGCGGGCCGCGCCCGCACTCGGCGGCGCGGCCCTGCTGGTGGCCTTCGCCTGGCCCCGGACACCGCCGCCCGCGGTGGCCGCGATCCCGCCGGTGGCCGTCCCGCCCGCCGCGGAGGCCCCGGTGCGGCCCGCGCCGCCGCCGAGCTCGGCCCCGCCGGTGCGGACCAGCGTGGCCAAGCTGGGTGAACGCTGCCCGAAGCCCGGTGAGCGGGCGGTGACCAAGGCGGGCACGGCGTTGCGGTGCGTGCGCAAGCCCGGCGAGCGGCGCGCGGTCTGGCGGGCGGTGTGACGGTGGAACTGGCCCAGGCCACCAAGGTGCTGCGGGCCTGGCAGGTGCCGACCAACCCGGTCGCCTACCGCTGCCCGGCCGGGCACGGCGTGCTCGGGCTGTACCGGGACCGCGCCGCGCAGGCCGGGATCGTGCTGGCCTGCGCCGCCTGCGCGCACCGGGTCACAGTGAGCCCGGACGTGCTGGGTCCGGCCGCCTCGGCGACCCGGCTGCCCGGCACCATGGAGCCGCTGCCCGAAGGCGGCGGAATCCCGTTGCTGCCCAACGGTTCCGCGCCCAGGGGTCAGCTGGCCGACGGCCTGGTGCGCACCTCCGGCTGGCTGCTGGTGGGCAACCGGGTGGTCGGCTCCGGCCTGCTGTGCGCGCTGCTCGGCGCCGGTCTGGCTGTGGCGCTGGTCCCGGCCGAACCGGCCTGGGCGGCGGCCGCGGCGGTGCTGGGCTTCGCGCTGTGGCGGGTGTTCGCGCGCTGGCTGCGGCCGTGCTCGCGGGCCAGGAACCTGGACCGGGTCACCGCGGCTGAGCTGGCGGAGGGGATGTTCGTGCGGCGGTACGGGCAGATCGGGCCGGTGGCGCGGGTGGAGTCGGCCACGCCGTGGACCGACGGGATGATCGCGGTGCACTTCACCGGCGGCGGGCAGGAGCGGTGGGCGCCAGCGCGGCGGGTGTGGGTGGCCGAGCTGCTGGACTAGCGTTTCCCGGGTGATGCCGGACTATGCCGCGGACATCCGGGCGAACCTGGAGTCGGTGCTCGGGGACTCGGTGCTGTCCGAGCAGCGGTTGTGGGGCGCGGTGGTGGCGGTGGCGGTCACCTCGGGGCGGGTGGCGGCGCTGGGTGAGCTGGTCGGGCGGGGTGAGCGGCTGTTGTCCGCCGAGGCCTTCGACGCGGCCAGGTCCGCCGGGGCGGTGATGGCCATGAACAACGTGTTCTACCGGGCCAAGCACCAGCTGGCGGATGAGGAGTACCGGCGGCTGCCCGGGCGGTTGCGGATGCGGGTGGTGGCGCGGCCGGGGGTGGACAAGGCCGACTTCGAGCTGTGGTGCGTGGCGGTCAGCGCGGTCAACGGGTGCCGGGTGTGCCTTGAGCTGCAAGAGCGGAAGGCGCGCGAAGCGGGAGCGGGCGTGCCGGAGGTGCACGAGGTGCTGCGGGTGGCGGCGGTGGTGCACGCCGCCGGGGTGGTGCTGGCCGCGGAACGGGACCACTGCGCTCCGTGTTCACACCACTGAGGGACAATTGCGACGCGATGGTGGAAGACGAGCTGGAGCTGCTGATCACCGTGGTGGTCGCCGCCGAGAACGAGTCCCAGGCCAGGAACGCCTGTCTGGGACTGGTCGCGTTGGGCGGCGGACGGATCGTGGAGGCCGGTGACTGCTCCGACGAGGAGCCGGGCTGCTGGTCGGTGACGATCAGCCAGCCGAGTGCCGAGCGGGCCTCGGCCAGCGACGCCGGGGCGCTGTCCAGGGCGGTGCGCACCTTCGTCCGCGGGCTGGGGCCGGATGTCGGCATGCCCAGGGTCTCCTGCGAGCCGCCCACCGCGTGGACCGTGCTGGACGAGCCCGACCTGGTCACCCAGCTGGTGCCCGGCGGCGAACGGGTGCTGGTGGAGGCCTGGCTGGGCGCGAGCCCGTTGCAACAGCCGCCGCCCGCCGCCGAGGACCCGGACGAGGTCGTGCCGGAGCCCGCGCCGGTGGTGCTGCCGGACGGGCCGGTGCAACGGCTGCGGCTCTCCGTTGACGTGGCCGCCGACCGGCGGGCCGGGGCGGAGTGGCAGGCCAGGGCGGTGGCCAGCCGGATCACCCACCACGGCGAGCTGACCGACTTCACCCCGTGCGGGCCCGGCGTGCTCGGGGTCGAGTTCGACCTCGGGCTGGTGCCGGGGGACGCGGCCAGCGCGCTCAAGGCGGCGATGGCCCAGCTGGGGCAGGACAACTGGTCGGCGCTGGAGTTCGACGGCGAGCACGCGGTCAGCTACTGGTCGGCCGATCCCGCGCCCACCGCGGGCGTGATCGCGTTGCAGCTCAGCGCGGGACCGGCGGAGCAGTGACCGGAGCCGGGCCGGCGGCCCAGCCCCGGTCAGCGCCTCACTTCACCCAGGCCGCGGTGAACGGACCCCAGTTGCCGTCGGCGTCCTTGGCCCGCACGTAGGCCAGGCGCTCCAGGCCCCAGGCGCCGACCTTGCCGCCGACCTCGACCGTGGTCCCGTCGCCGCCGACCTTGAGCTTGCGGGCCTTGCCGCCGTCCCAGGGCGCGCGGTCCAGGTAGACCTCGGCCTCGGCCACCTTCTGCGCGGCCGGGCGGCCCACGCCGACGTTGCCGTAGGCGTTGTCATCGGCCTTGGCCGCCACCTCGACGCTGAACAGGCCGCGCTTGACGCTGAGCCCGGACACGGTCGGGCCCAGCGTGGAGACGTAGGGCTGACGCGCCGACTTGGCCGCGTACAGCAGCGCGTCCTTGTTCAGCTCCCAGAACTTGTCCTGGCAGCTGTAGGCCGGGTGGAAACCGTTGCACTCACCGCTGTTCGGGCCGATCTCGAAGGTGAACCCGGCGATGCCCAGCTTGTCGTAGGCCCAGTCGTCGGCCGCGCCGGTGACGTTGTAGAGCACCTCGCCCGGCTGGCCGGTGTTGTAGCCGTTGTAGCCGCTCATCCGGAAGGCCATCGAGCGCAGCCCGGCGTCGTTGGGGGTCTTGGCCTTCGGGTCGTGGCCCCAGGGCAGCAGCACCAGGTTGCCGTAGGTGTGCAAGGTGATCATCGCGCCGCGGGTGGTCACCGGGGCCGCGTCGTTCTCACCGGGGCCGCGCTGGTCCGGGAACAGCTTCTCGAACAGCCCGGCCAGCTGGTGGGTCTCCGGCTCGCTGGCCGCCTTCGGGCCGCGGTAGGTCTGCGAGCAGGGGTTGTTCGAGGTGCCGACGCCGCCCCAGCGGGAGTCCCAGTTGCGGTTGAGGTCGATGCCCTCGTGGTTGGCGCTCCACGGGCCGGGGCAGGGCGTGACACTGTTGCTGTCGTTGAGGTTCTTGCGCTGCCAGGCCGAGCTGTTGGCCGAGGTGCCGGAGTTGGTCAGGCCGTCCTGCACCACGCCGACGCCGTCCGGGTTGACCTGCGGCACCACCCACACCTCGGTGCCGCCGAGCAGCGCGGCCACCTCGGCGTCGTTGTGCGCGCCGTCGAGCAGCCTGGTGATGAACCGCCAGGCCATCTCGGAGGTGGTCACCTCGCGGGCGTGGATCTGGGCCATCAGCAGGAACCGCGGCTTGGCCGAGTCCGGCTTGAGCTCGCAGCCGCGCCAGGCCTGCGCGGTGATGCACAGCGCCTCCAGCCGGTTGCCCTTGGCCGGGTCCTGCTGCCGCTGCCAGGACTCGCCGTAGCCGACCCGCTTGGTCAGCTCCGGGTAGCGCTTGGCCACGTCGGCCACGAAGGAGTGAAAGCCCTCGACCGTGCGGTAGCCGCCGTAGAAGGTCGGATATTCCTTGTCCGCCAGTCGTTTCGGCTTGGGGTAGGCAGCGGCCGCGCGCGGGGTCGCCGCGGCGGGCGCCTGCTGGACTCGGGCCGTGCGGGCGCCGAGCCCGGCCAGCCGGTCCTCCGCGCCGGGCTGGCCGAGCACCAGGATCGCCGAGCCCTCGCGGCCGAGGACGTCGAACCCGGCCTCGACGAGCTTCTGCCCGAGCTCGGCCGGGTCGCCGGGTGCGGTGACGTGCAGGATCCGGGCCGGGTCAGCGGCCCCGGTGGCCAGTGCGGGCACCGGCAGCAGCGCGGCCGCGGCGACCGCGGTGGCGGCCAGCGCGGTGCGCAGCAAGAGGCGTTTCGCCATGTGAGCAGCCGTCCTTCCAGAGGATCAGTACGGCACGATCCTGTGATGCGTCCGTGACCTGGAACAAGCCCCCGGACGGCGGTAGAGGGCACGCCGCGTAGTCCCGGCCCTCACTCCAATGGCGGTGGAATTCAGCCTGATCTTGGTTGTACTGAGGTGGGGTTTGGGTACTACCTTCAACTAAATAAGCCGTGCCATGTCCGTGGCACGGCTGGAGCCGCGTGGAGGAGTAGGGCGCAAGATGGCAAGTGTGGAGCAGGTTCGCAACGGAATCCTCCAGGCCAACGAGAAGGCGCAAGAGAGCCTCGGCGCCCTGCAGGCGGCCTCCACCGCCATCGAGCAGGCCAAGGGCGCGCTGCTCCAGGTCGTGCAGGGCAGCAACCAGCCCGAGGCCGAGCAGGCCGCGGGCATGCTGGACCAGGCGATGGCGAACCTGACCGAGACGCACCAGCAGGTGACCCAGGCGATCAACACCGCCGAGGGCTACGCGAGCAGGCTGTAGGCCCGGTGTCGTCCATCGCGGAGGTCGCCGCCGCACTGGCGTCGGTGCGCGAACAGCTTCTCCAGGCACATCAGGTGCTGATCGAGGCCGACGAACTGATCGGGGAAACCCTGGCCGCACTGGCGAAAGCGGGCAAGCACCACTCGGCCTCGCTGGTCCCGCCCGAGCTGCTGGGCGCGGGCCAGGGACACGGCCGCACCGTGGAGCTGGTCACCGCCGCGCTGGACCGGGTAGAAGGCCTGATGACCTCCCTGTGACACTGACTACGTGATCTTGGGCGGTGCAGCGTGAGCAAGAAGATCGAGCGACGGGCACGGATCAGCGCGGTCTTCGGCGAGTTCCACGACGCCGTCGCGATGGCCCTCGGCGCGGCGCGCCAGGAGCACATCGTGGCCGAGGCCCAGCACCGCAGGGCCGAGTTCGAGCTGACCCTGCGCAAACGCGGAATCCGTGCCGTGCAAGCGGATCCGGCCTTCGCCGCGCAGTGGGCCGACCCGGCGCTGCGGCCGCTGGCCGAGCGCGCGCTGGCCGAGCACGAGCAGGTCTTCGCGCAGTGGACCGGCGACGGCCCGGCCACGCTGACCGCGCTGGTCGCCGAGCACGCGCCCGGTTCGGCCGGCGAGCACTGGGAGCACTGGCTGGGCAGGCCGGGCGAGCGGGACGGCAGCACGCCCGCGCCGGGCCTGTGGCGGATCGGCTCGGCCCGGCTGGAGGACGCCTCGCTGGCCGAGGAGTTCCCGGCCGCGGTGCCGCTGCTGGACCACGGCCACCTGCACGTGGTCTCCGCGCACAACACCCGGATGCTGGCCGAGGCGCTGGTCGAGACGCTGGTGCTGCGCACGCTGTCCTACTTCCAGCCTGGCCTGGTGCAGGTGCACGTGTGGGACACCGGCCAGTTCACCGGTTCGCTGCCCGGCCTGTACCCGCTGGCCCGCGCCGGGCTGCTCACCGTGCACGACCCGAGCCGGTTGCAGGACCTGCTCAGCGAGTTCTCCGAGCACATCCGCCGGGTGCACACCCGGATCCTGGTGGACGGCCACCACTCGCTGCGCGCGCTGACCGCGGCCACCGGCAAACGTTCGGAACCCTGGCGGATCGCGATCCTGTTCGGCAACCACGAGAACCTGGACGACCAGCTCCGCCAGCAGCTGCAACGGGTCGCGCGCAATGGTTTGGCCTGCGGCATCCAGCTGGTCATGGTGGACATGCGGCTGTCGGTGAACAGCCCGCTGGAGACCGTGGAGCTGCACGAGGACGGCCGGGTCACCTCCACCATGACCGGCGAGCACGCGGTGATCACCCTGGACGAGCCGCTGCCAAGGGACCGGGTGCCGATGGCCTGCGGGGCGATCGCGGACGCGCTGCTGGAGCGGCGCAGCCGGGTGTGCACCTTCGCCGACCTGCTGCCGGAGACCCGCTGGACGGAGCACTCGGCCACCGGGCTGAGCGCGCCGATCGGCCGCAGCGACGGCCAGGACGTGCTGCTGCACCTGGGTGACTCCTCGCCGCACGCGCTGATCGGCGGGCCGAGCGGCTCCGGCAAGACCAACTTCCTGTACGCGATGCTGGGCAGCCTCACCGCGCGCTACTCCCCCGACGAGCTCGAGCTCTACGTGCTCGACTTCAAGGAGGGCGTGTCCTTCGCCCAGTTCACCCCCGGCCGCAAGGACCCGAGCTGGCTGCCGCACGCGCGGCTGGTCGGGGTGAACGTCAACGCCGACCGGGAGTTCGGGCTGGCGCTGCTGAAGTACCTGGCCGATGAGATGCGGCGCAGGGCGGAGGCGGCCAAGCGGCACGAGGTGACCAAGCTGGAGGAGCTG
Organism: Crossiella sp. CA-258035; assembly: GCF_030064675.1. GTDB lineage: Bacteria > Actinomycetota > Actinomycetes > Mycobacteriales > Pseudonocardiaceae > Crossiella. The sequence continues at coordinate 623,374 of NZ_CP116413.1, read as the reverse complement.
CGCGCGGAGGACACCGGCGGGCGGTGGCCGCGGATCGTGGCGGTGATCGACGAGTTCCAGTTCCTCTTCGCCGAGCGGGACGCGGTGACCAGCCAGGCAGCCGGGCTGCTGGAGGACGTGGCGCGGCGCGGGCGCTCGCAGGGCATCCACCTGGTGCTCTCCAGCCAGGACGTCTCCGGCATCGAGGCGTTCTGGGGCAAGCCGGCCATCTTCGAGCAGTTCATCGTGCGGATCGCGCTGCCCAAGGCGCGCCGGGTGCTGGTGGAGACCAACCAGGCCGCGATCGAGATCCCGCGGCGGCACGCGGTGATCAACCACGACTCCGGGGTCCGGCACGGCAACGAGGTGGCCCGCATCCCGGACGCGACCAGCCGGGGCACCTTCGACGCGTTGCAGGTGGAGCTGTGGCAGCGCAGGCCCGCGAACCTGGGCGAGCCGAGGCTCTTCGACGGCGACCACGTGCCGCCGCTGTCCACTGTGGAGGACTTCCGGCTGCTGGAGCCGCGCCGGGGCCGCCCGCCGGTGGCGCTGCTCGGCCAGGTGATCGACGTGGCCGGCAGCGCGGCCGGGGTGACCCTGGCCCGCACGCCCGGCCGCAACATCGCCACCCTCGGCTCGGTGCTGCGCGATGCCGCCAGCGTGCTCGCCGCGGCCACGCTTTCCCTTGCCCGGCAACACCTTCCCGGTGAGGCCAGGTTCACCCTGATCTGCGTGACCGAGGACGCCCGCCCGGCGGCGGAGACGCTGACCTGCGCGCTCAAGGACACCGGCAACGAGGTCGAGCTGCTCGACAGCGACGGCGTGCGCGCCGCGCTGGACGCGCTGGCCGCCGACCTGGGCGCCCGCGCGGCCCGCGGCGCGGGCAACAACGAACCGGCCCGGCCGCACTACCTGGTGCTCTACGCCATCGACGCGGCCTACCCGTTGCTGGAGCAGAAGGACCCGACCACCCGTCAGTCCGGAGTGGACAGTCTCAAGCAGATCCTCAAGCACGGCCCCGAACTGGCCACCCACACCATCGGCTGGTGGCGCAGCGTGCAGCGGCTCAAGAGCGGCTTCCTCGGCGGCGGCATCGAGGACCTGGGCGCCTGGGTGGCCCTGGACGTGCACGGCCCCGACCTGTCCAGCCTGGCCGCCGGCCAGCTGATCAGCTGGTCGCCCCGGCCCCGCCGCGGCCTGTTCTTCGACAAGTCCGAGCACGCGCGGCCCGAGGTCGTCATCCCGTTCGACACCGCAGAGGCCAGCGGGGAGGGGCAACCGTGAACGAGCCGTCCGCGAGCGAGCGCTACCGGGCGATCACCGGCCAGGTGGACGAGGCGGTGCGCCGGATGCAGAAGGTGGACGCCGAGCGCGCCAAGGAGCTGACCGACGTGGTCCGCCAGGCCAAGGAGCGGCACGCCAAGGCCGAGCAGCAGCTCAGCGCGACCGAGCAGGAGCTCAGGGAGCGCTGGCGCGAGGTCGGCGACCTGTTCTACGACGAGCGCTGGTTCCCGATGAAGCCGCTGCCCAAGCCGGTCCTGCCGGCCGACGGCCTGACCATCGAGCAGCGCGCGGAGCGGATCAGGGCCGCGCAGCAGGGCCTGGAGGAGCTGCTGCGCAAGCGCGGCGGGCTGATCCGCCGCCGGGACTGACCAGCGCGCGCCTCACCAGCGCTCGGTGGCGCTGGACCAGGCGGCGGGCAGGCCCGCGATGCCCAGGTCCAGGGCCTCGATGACCTGGGCGCGGAGCTCGTCGATGGTGTCGTAGCCGCGCAGGCAGGCGATCTCCATGCCGAGCCGGGCGCTGGCGCAGACCACCCGGATCAGCAGCCGGCAGCGCAGGTCGGTCTCGGCGGAGACGCCCTGGCGGGCCGCGATCACCTCGGCCAGCCGGTGCTCGACCTGGGCGGAGGTCTGCAACCAGCGGGCGAACAGGGTCGGGGTCTGGCCGATCAGGCGGTGGGTGGCGCAGTAGCGGGCCGGGCCGCCGTCCAGTGCGGCGATGTGGTCGAACATGGCCAGGTAGGTGGCGCGGGTGGCGGTCACCGGCGGTTCGTTGTCCGGGCGGGCGGCCAGCGCGGTGATGCAGAACTCGTCGATCTCGGCGAACTGGGCCAGCGCGACGTCCTCCTTGCCGGCGAAGTACCGGAAGAAGGTGCGCGGCGAGATCTCCACCGCGGCGGCGATCTCCTCCACCGTGGTGGCCTCGAAACCCTTGCCGAAGAACAACTCCAGGGCGGCGTCGACCAGCGCGTTCTTGGTGCGCAGCTTCTTGCGCTCGCGCAGACCCAGCTCGTCCTTGACCATGCTCACACCGTCAGTCTACGTCACATGTCGCGCTCCGCCTATTGTCATGGTATGTTTTTTGTCAGTGAGTGACACGTTCTCTGCTGAGGAGCTCCGCATGACCACCCCGTCCACCGGCCTGGAAATCCGTCTCGCCTCCCGTCCCGAGGGCTGGCCCACCCTGGACAACTTCGACCTGGTCCAGGCCGAGGTGCCCGCGCCAGGCGAGGGCGAGCTGCTGGTGCGCAACAAGGTCATGAGCGTCGACCCGTACATGCGCGGCCGGATGAACGACGTGAAGTCCTACGTGCCGCCGTTCGAGCTGGGCAAGGCGCTGCAGGGCGGCGCGGTCGGCGAGGTGGTCACCTCCAACGACCCCGGCTTCGCCGTCGGCGACCTGGTGCTGCACATGGGCGGCTGGCGCGAGTACGCCAAGGTGGACGTCAAGCACGCGGTCAAGGTGGACGCGAACCTGGCCCCCGCGGGCGCTTTCCTCGGCGTGCTGGGCATGCCGGGCCTGACCGCCTACGCGGGCCTGCTGGCCGCCGGCCAGTTCCGCGAGGGCGATGTCGTCTTCGTCTCCGGCGCGGCAGGCGCGGTCGGCTCGCTGGTGGGCCAGATCGCCAAGCTCAAGGGCGCCGCCAGGGTGATCGGCTCGGCCGGCAGCCAGGAGAAGGTCGACTACCTGGTCAACGAGCTGGGCTTCGACGCCGCGTTCAACTACAAGGACGGCCCGGTGGCCGAGCTGCTCGCCAAGGCCGCACCCGAGGGCATCGACGTGTACTTCGACAACGTGGGCGGCGAGCACCTGGAGGCGGCGATCAGCGCGGCCAAGCCGGGCGGCCGGTTCGCGCTGTGCGGCGCCATCTCGCAGTACAACGAGAAGGGCGAGCCCACCGGCCCGCGCAACATGATCCAGATCGTCGGCAAGGGCCTGAACCTGCGCGGGTTCATCGTGAACGAGTACGGGTCCATGCAGGAGCAGTTCTTCGCCGAGGTCGGCGGCTGGCTGGCCGAGGGCAAGATCAGCTACCGGGAGACCACGGTCGAGGGCCTGGCCAACGCACCGCAGGCCTTTCTTGACCTGCTCAAGGGCGCGAACACCGGCAAGATGCTGGTGACTGTGTAGTTTGGCGCGCTCCGCGCGCGGGATTTTTCGCTCTTGAGTCGCCTTGTCGTGCATCCGCCGCACGCGAAGCAAGCTTCGGATGCGTCGGACGCACGACAAGGCGACGCGAAAAATCAACCCCACCGCGGGTCCAAGAGCCCGGCGTGTCGCTGGCGCGCCACGCCTCTTTCGCAGAAGTCATCCTCCGGCGGTTTGAGCGCCGCTGACCACCCGGCCGTCGTGCACCACCAGGGTGCGCGGCGGCCGTTGCCGTACCGCCTCCGCCACCGAGTCAGCGGGCACCACCATCAGCTCGGCCCGGTCGCCCTCGATCACGCCGTAGCCGCCCACCCGCAGCGCCCGTGCGCCGTCCCGGGTGGCCACGTCGGCGCACAGCTCGACCTCGTCGTCGCGCTCGAAGCCGTTGGCCTCGGCCAGCAGGCGGGCCTGGTCGAGCAGGTCGCCGCCGTCGTCGCCGAGGCCGACCGGCACGCCTGCCCAGCGCAACCGGCGCAGCGGCAGCGGGTTTCCCCAGGCGGTGGCCAGGGTGGTGACCGAGACGCCGTGTTCGGCCAGCAGCTCGGCCAGCAGCTCGCGCCGGTGATCCTCCACAGTGGACAGTGCGAGGCAGTGCGACAGGGTGACCCGGCCGCGCATGTCCAGGGCGGCCACCCGCTCGCAGATCAGCTCGATCACGAAGGCGCCCAGCTCACCGGGGTCGCGCAGCTGGAGGTCGATGCCCACGGAGTGCCGCTCGGCCAGCTCGAAGAGCAGGTCCAGGTGGCGCACCGGGTCGCGGTCGTGGCCTGCCGGGTCCAGGCCGCCGAGCAGGTCCGCGCCCGCGGCCACCGCGGCGTCCAGCAGCTTCTCGCCGCGTTCCTCGCGGACGAGCCCGCCGGCCACGAAGGCGACCAGCTGGATGGTGGCGCGGTCGGCGAAGACCTCCCTGGCGGCCAGCAGCTCGTCCAGGTCCTCGGCCGGGCCGTGCACGCGGAGCAGGGTGGCTCCCGCGGCGACCAGGCGGGCCAGGGTGGCCTCGGCCTGTCCGGCGCACGGCCGGACGTGCGCGGCGACCAGGGCGGGCAGCAGCACGCCACCTGCGCCATCGGCTTCCGGAATCCCTGGTGGAGCGGTGAGTTCCGGCCCGAGCTCGGCGATCGCCCCGGCTCGGCAGAGCACGTCGATCGCGGGGGTGTCGGGCGCGGAGGACCACGGGCGGACGGAACGGATCAGCACATCACCCATTGCCGGACCCTAGGCCCCCGGCCGCGAGCGCACCAGCCCCGCGGCGTGTCACACGAGCTTTCCCGGGTTGAGAACTCCAGTCGGGTCCAGCCGGGCCTTGACCGCGCGCAGCACCTCAATGCCCAGTTCGCCGACCTCGGCGGCCAGCCAGGGCGCGTGGTCCACGCCGACCGCGTGGTGGTGGGTGATGGTGCCGGCGTGGTTGACGATGGCCTCGCAGGCCGCGGCCTTGGCCCGCTGCCACTGCTCGACCGGGGCGGTGTCGGCGCGCGGGGCGAGCACGGTGAAGTACAGCGAGGCCCCGGTCTCGTAGGCGTGCGAGACGTGGCACATCACCACCGGGCGGGCGCGGGCGGTGCTCAGCGAGTCGGTGAGCGCGCCGCGGACCGCGGTGCGCAACGCGGCCAGCCCGGCCCAGTCGCCCGCGGTCTCCAGGGTCTCCACGCACACCCCGGCCTCCAGCAGCGCGTCCCGCTGCCTCGGCCCGCCGTAGCGGCCCTTGCGCCAGGCCTCGCCGAGCGGGCGGCCCAGCCGCACCGGGTTGAACTCCTTCAGCGCGTGCAGCGCGGCCCGCCGCCGGTTGGCCAGCTCGCGCGGGGACCCGGTCTCCCAGCCCAGGATCAGCAGGCAGGGCGCGACCACCCCCCTGGTGCGCAGGTAGGCGCGCAGCGCCCGGCCCTTCCAGCCACCCGCCAGCTCGAGGGACACCTCGGTCTCGTCCATGTCGGACAGGCGGGTGACATCGGCCAGCACCCGCTGCTGGGCCAGCGCGCGGACCGCCGCGGCGCCGCGTTCCCAGCCGTCCACCACCACGCCCTCGTAGTGGTGGAAGGTGGCCGCCGGTCGCACCCGCAGGGTCAGCTCGGTGATCACGCCGAAGACGCCCTCGCTGCCGATGACCAGCCGCTTCAGGTCAGGGCCTGCCGCCGAGGCCGGGACGCCGCCGAGGGTGAGCTCACCGGCGGGGGTGGCCAGCCGCAGCGCGTGCACCATGTCCTCGAACCGGCCGTAGCCCGCGGAGGCCTGACCGGCCGAGCGGGTGGCGGCGAACCCGCCGAGGGTGGCCCGCTCGAAGGACTGCGGGAAGTGGCCGAGGGTGAAGCCGTGCGCGGCCAGCAGCCGTTCCGCCTCCGGCGCGCGCACCCCGGCCTGGAAGACCGCGGTGTGCGAGACCGGGTCCACCGAGACCAACTTGTCCAGCCGGGCCAGGTCCAGGGTGACCACCGAGGCCTTGGTTCCGCGCAGCGCGTTCACCCCGCCGACCACCGAGGTGCCGCCGCCGAAGGGCACCACCGCGAGGTCCTGCGCGGCGCAGACCTCCAGCACCCGCTGCACCTGCTCGGGATCGGCGGGCAGCACCACCGCGTCCGGAACGGCCAGCTCACCGCAGCCCCTGTGCCGCATGAGGTCCACATAGGACAGTCCGCCGGCGCGGCCGAGCCGCGCCTCCCGGTCGGTCAGCACCGCCGCCGGGCCGACCACCTCGGCCAGGGCCGCCAGCGCGGCCGGTGGCAGCGCCGAGTCGGCGACCGGGTGCAGCGAGCCCGGCCCCACCGGCGTGGTCACCTCGGCCAGGCCAATGCGGGAGCGGAGCCAGCGCAGCGCGTGTGGCGGCAGGTGCGCCGCGTTCGCGCCCTCGGGCGTCCAACTGGTGCGGAGGGTGTGGTCGATGCGCTCGGTCACCGCTACAGTGTGACACATGGCGTCCGAGTGTCACACCTCCGAAGCCCCGCCGGTGGTCCGCGGCCAGCGGGTGGACGACGAGGTCCTGCTCGCCGCGGCCAAGGACTGCGTGCTCGACGTGGGCGTGCGGCGCACCACGCTGACCGAGGTGGCGCGCCGGGCCAGGGTCAGCCGGATGACCCTGTACCGCCGCTTCCCTGACGTGACCAGCCTGGTCGCCGCGCTGCTCACCCGCGAGTTCCGCGGCCTGCTCAGCGCGGTGGCCTCGGCCTCGGCGAACCTGCCCAGCGCGCGCGAGCGGCTGGTCGCCGGCGCGGTGGCGGCCGGGCGGGAGGTCGCGCACAACCCGCTGATGCGCACCATCCTGGAGGTCGACCCCGAACTGCTGCTGCCCTACCTGGTGCAGCGGATGGGCAGCACCCAGCGGCTGGCCGAGCAGTTCCTGCGCGAGCAGGTGCTGGCCGGGCAGGCCGACGGCTCGGTGCGCGCCGGGGACGTGGCCGCGCAGTGCAGGCTGCTGTTCCTGATGGTCCAGTCGGTGGTCTTCGCGCTGCGGCTGGCGGTGGCCGAGCCGGACGAGGCCGCGCTGCTGGCCGAGCTGCGGCACGGCCTGGACGCGGTGCTGCGGCCATGACCGTCCCGATGCTGCCGGCCGGCTCGCTGCGCGCGACCTCGCTCAACGCCACCCGCAGGGCCAACGACCTGGCCCTGCTCGCCGGTGGCCACCAGCTCGACCTGCTGGTGGTGGGCGGCGGGGTGACCGGGGCCGGGGTCGCGCTGGACGCGGCCGCCCGCGGCCTGTCGGTGGCCCTGGTCGAGGCGCACGACCTGGCCTTCGGCACCTCCCGGTTCTCCAGCAAGCTGGTGCACGGCGGCCTGCGCTACCTGGCGCACGGCGAGTTCGGGCTGGCCAGGGAGAGCGCGGTGGAACGCGGTCTGCTGATGACCCGCACCGCCCCGCACCTGGTGCGCACCCTGCCCCAGCTCATCCCGCTGCACCGGCCGGCCCGCGGCGCCGGGGTGAGGCGGAGCCACGAGGCGGTCTTCATGGCCGGGCTGCGCGCCGGTGACCTGCTGCGCCGCACCGCGGGCACGCCGGGAGCGGTGCTGCCCGCGCCCCGCCGCATCCCGGCCGCCGAGGCATTGGCGCTGGCCGGTGGCCTGCGGGTGAGCGGGCTGCGCGGCGGGCTGCTCTCCTACGACGGCCAGCTGGTCGACGACGCGCGCCTGGTGGTGGCACTGGCCCGCACCGCGGCCGGGTTCGGCGCGCGGATCATCACCAGGGCCAGGGCGGTGCACCTGGACGGCTCCGGCGGCGAGGTGCTGGACGGGCTGACCGGCGAGACCGTCCGGATCAGGGCCAAGGCAGTGATCAACGCCACCGGGGTGTGGGCGGACCGGCTGGTGCCCGGCGTGCGGCTGCGGCCCTCCCGCGGCTCGCACCTGGTGCTCGACGGCGCCGCGCTGGGTCTGGGCGGCACCGCGCTGACCGTGCCGGTGCCCGGCGAGCGCAACCGGTTCGCGCTGCTGCTGCCGCAGCTGGACGGCCGGGTCTACCTGGGCCTGACCGACGAGCCGATGGACGGGCCGGTGCCGGAGGTGCCCGAGGTCCCGCAGGCCGACGTGGACTTCCTGCTGGACGTGGCCAACACCGTGCTGGGCAGGCGGCTCGGCCCGGCCGACGTGCTGGGCGCGTTCGCCGGTCTGCGCCCCTTGATCGACCTTCCGGGTACGAGTGGCCGCACCGCGGACCTCTCCCGCAAACACGCCGTGCTCACCTCGCCGGACGGGGTTACCACGGTGGTGGGCGGCAAGCTCACCACCTACCGGCGGATGGCCGCCGACGCGGTGGACGCCGCGATCGCCCGCCGCGGCCTGTCCGCCGGGCCTTCGCGCAGCGAGCAGGTGCCGCTGGTCGGCGCCGCGCCAGCCGAGTATCTGTCCACAATGGAGGTATCACCGCGGCTGGTTGCCCGCTACGGCGCGGAAGCCGTGCGGCTGGCCGCGCTGGCCCAGCTGGACCCCAGGCTGGGCGCCGAGGTCGCCGACGGGCTCGGCGTCACCGCGGCCGAGGTGGTGTGGGCGGTGCGGCACGAGGGCGCGCTGGACGCCGACGACGTGCTGGACCGGCGCAGCCGGATCGGCCTGGTGCCCTCGGATCGGTTGCGGGCCTTGGACTCCGTCACCGCACTGGTGCGCAAGGCCACCGAAGGACTTTGACGACACAGCGTAGCCAACGCGGTCGAATCGCTTGCAGCGTCATTCAAACGGGTTGTCTTGGCGGCGTTTTCACCGCAACCGCAAGCAATCCCGGCTTGGAACCTGTCACCTTAGGGAAACACCGCCTCGGACCCTCCACAGAGGACGGCCCCCTGCGGCCCCACGTCCGCGGTGTCACGTCATCACCGGTGTTCGCAGCGCCGTGACAGGGAGTGAACGCGATGAGTTACGCAGACCTGGCTTCCGAGGTGGAGCAGCAGGTGCTCGCCACGGTGACCGAGCTGCTCGTGGCCGTGATCGGGCCCGAGTACGCGCAGACCGTCGAGATCGACATGGACACCTCGTTCAACCATGACCTCGAGCTGGAGAGCATCGAGTTCGTCGCGCTCTCGGCCAAGCTGCGCGAGCACTACGGCGGCTCGGTCAACTTCGCCGCCTTCCTGGCCGACAAGGAGGTGGAGGAGGCCGTCGGCCTGACCGTCGGCCACCTGGTCCGCCACATCGCCGGCTGCCTGGCCGGCGACCGCGGGGCCGCTCCATGACCGAGGTCCAGGCGAACAACCTGACCTTCCACGTCCAGCCGCTGGCCACCGCCGACTCCCCACCGGACGCGCCACTGGTGGTCTTCCTGCACGGCCTGGTGGTGGACAACCTCTCCGGCCTCTACCTCACCCTGGCCACCCCGGCCGCCACCGCCGGGGCTCGCACCCTCTGCTACGACCAGCGCGGACACGGCCGCTCCGACCGGCCGCCGACCGGCTACACCCTGGACGACTCGGTCGCCGACCTGCACGCGCTGCTGGACGCCCTCGGCGAGCACCGCCCGGTCCGGCTGGTCGGCAACAGCTACGGCGGCCTGCTCGCGCTGGCCTTCGCCTCGCACTGCCCGCACCGGGTGGACAAGATCATGCTGATCGAGTCGCTGGTGCCCACCCCCGGCTGGGGCGAGCGGATGGCGGCCACCCTCACCGAGGCGATCGCGGGCCGGTACGACCACCACTTCACGCACATGAGCGGCCGCAAGTGGGAGCGGCGGGTGCACCAGGTGGAGGAACTGCTGATCAGGACCAGCATGGTGGCCGAGATCGGCAGGCAGGAGCCGTTCAGCCCGGACCGCTACGCCGCGGTGACCGCGCCGGTGCTGGCCGTCTACGGCTCGGAGTCCGAACTGTTGCCCGAGGTCAGCGTGTTGCAGAAGTACCTGCCGCGGCTGGAGCTGGAGATCCTGCCGGAGCAGTCGCACATGCTGCTCACCGAGGCGGCCGGCCAGGTGCGCGAAGTGCTGGCAAGGTGGTTGCGGTGAGCCGGGTCCTGTTCGTGGTGCCGCCACTGGCCGGGCACACCCTGCCCACGGTGGCGCTGGGCCACGAGCTGACCGGGCGCGGGCACGAGGTCGCCTGGGTCGGCCACCGCGAGGTGGTGGCCCCGCTGCTGCCGGAGCCGGAGCTGCTCATGCCGGTGCAGCGCGGCCCGGACGACTGGCTCGCCGAGGTGGTGACCCGCTCGCGCGGCTTACGCGGTCCCGCGGCCTTCCAGTTCCTCTGGCGGGACTTCCTGATCCCGCTGGCGGAGTCCAGCGTGCCCGGGGTGGAGGAGGCGGTCGAGCGGTTCCGGCCGGATGTGCTGGTGGTGGACCAGCAGGCGCTGGCCGGTGGCGTGGTGGCACGGCGGCACGGGCTGCCCTGGGCCACCTCGGCGACCACCTCGGCCGAGCTGACCGACCAGTTCGCCACCGTGCCCAAGTTCGGCGCCTGGGTACGCATGCAGCTGGCCGCGCTGCAACGCGCGCAACAGGTTCCGGTGGCCGTGGCCGAACGCGGCGACCTGCGGTTCTCCGAGCACCTGGTGCTCGCCTACACCACCCGCTGCCTGGTCGGCTCCGAGATCGACTACCCCGGCCACTACGCCTTCGTCGGGCCCTCGCTGGGCGTTCGAGCCTCCAGTGTGGACTATCCGTGGGAATGGCTGGACGGACGGCGGCAGCACCTGCTGGTCACCCTGGGCACGGTGGACCGGGAGAACGGCGCCCGCTTCCTCAACGCGGTGCTGGCCGCGGTCGAGCCGCTCGGCTCCCGCCTCCAGGTCACCATCGCCGCGCCACCCAAGTTGTTTGGAGAACTCCCGGCCCATGTGCTGGTGCGGGAGTTCGTCCCCCAACTGGAGGTGTTGGCGCGCACGGACGCGGTGGTATGCCATGGCGGGCACAACACGGTGTGCGAGACCCTCGCGCACGGCCTGCCGCTGGTGGTCGCCCCGATCAGGGACGACCAGCCGATCATCGCCAACCAGGTGGTCGAGGCGGGAGCGGGCCGACGTGTTCGGTTCGGCCGGGTCGGACCGGCCGAGCTGCGGGACTCGATTCTCGATGTGCTGACCTTCCCTGGGTACCGAGCGGCGGCAGAGCGTATCCGGGCGTCCTTCGCCGACGCCGGTGGTACCGCGGCGGCGGCCGACCGGGTGGAGATGCTGACATGATGTTGGGCTGGCTACCGGTGGTCACGATGATCGCCCTGGTGCTCAACGGTTTCCGGCTGCGCGGGCAGCTGTCCTGGCTGCCGGTGCTCGACGACGAGCAGGACGGTCCGCACGGCCGGTTCCGGTTCGTGGTGGCCGACGGCGTGGAACTGCCGGAGCGGACCAGGGCCGCCGCCGAGGACTGGGCGCAGCGGCAGGGCCTGTCCGTGCTGGACCTGGTGCCCCGCCGCCTCGGCGTGGCCAGGGCGCTGGACCTGGCCCGCGCCGGGCTGGGCAAGGACTTCCTGGCCACCCGGCTGGCCAGCGCGGGCGGCGCGGGACACGCGCTGCTGGTGGACGACGGCGTGGCCGGGCGCGAACAGCTCGGCGAGGCCGCGCCGGACACCGTGACCACCGCCGGGCTCACCAGCCGGTTGAAGCGGTTGGCTTGCACCGCAACGGATTTCGCCGTCGCGCCCGGACTCGGTGTGGTCCGGGAGACCCCGGCGCAGCGGGCCGAGCGGCTGCGCGCCGAACGCGGCCTGTTCCGCGCGGTCCTGCCGCCGCTGGTCTGCTACGCCGCGCTGGTCAGCTGCGTGGTGGCCCAGCCCATCCTCGGCCTCGGCGCGCTGGCGCTGTTCAGCCTCCAGCCCTACCTGGTCTTCGCCGGCAGCCCGGTCCGGCCCGCTGACCTGCACCGGCACGCCGCGCTGCGGCTGCTGCGCGATCCGGCGAACTGGGCCCGCACGCTGGCCGCGCTGTGGCGCACCAGGGTCAGGGGCGACCGGGTGGCCGAGCTGCGCGCCGCCTACGCCGCCGAGCTGGCCCAGGGCACCGAGCGCTTCTTCGAGCCGCGCCGAGCGGACTGCCCGTGGTGCGGCGGCACCGCGCTGAAGCCGCACGTGCGCTGCGCGGACCTGGTGCTGAACAAGCCGGGCCGGTTCACCCTGGAACGCTGTGCGGACTGCGGCCACGTGTTCCAGAACCCCCGGCTCAACCTGGCCGGACTCGACTTCTACTACCGCGACTGCTACGACGGCGAGGGCGCGCGCACCGCGGAGACCGCGTTCTCCTCCGGCCCCGCGGTGTACCGGCGGCGGGCCGAGATGCTCGTCCCGTTCACCACCCCGCGCACCTGGCTGGACGTCGGCGGCGGCCACGGCCACTTCGCCAACCTGGCCCGCGAGGTCTGGCCGGACACCGCCTTCGACGGCCTGGACCTGGGCGCCGGCATCGAGGAGGCAGCCAGGCGCGGCTGGGTGGACCGGGGTTACCGCGGCCAGTTCCCCGAGCTGGTGGCCGAGCTGGCCGGGCGCTACGACGTGATCAGCATGTTCCACTACCTGGAGCACACCAGGGAGCCGTTCGAGGAGCTGGACGCGGCGGCGAAGGTGCTGTCCGCGGGTGGTTTCCTGCTCATCGAGGTGCCCAACCCCGGCTCGCGGTACGGGCGGCTGCTGCGCACCTACTGGATGCCGTGGTTCCCGCCGCAGCACCAGCACATGATGCCGAGGGAGAACCTGGTCAGGGCGCTGACCGAGCGCGGCTTCACCGTGGTGGCCCAGGACCGCGGCCGCGCCGACCAGTCCATGGACCTCACCATGGCCGTCGGCCTCGGCCTGAACCGGCTGGCCCGAAACCCCGACCAGCCCTGGCGGCCCCGGCCGGCCACCTGGTGGCGGCGGGTGGTCTACCGCGCGGTGCTCACCGCGGGGGTGCCGCTGCTGGTGCTGGCCTGGGTGGCCGACAAGCTGGCGCACCAGGTGGTCAAGCGCGGCAACGGCGGCAACGCCTACCGGCTGCTCGCTCAGCGCGCCTAGCGGTCCCTCGCCCGGACCACCGCGCCCCAGACCAGCAACGCGAGCCACAGCAGGGCCAGTCCGGTGAACCCGGCGGCCGCGCCGCGCAGCACCAGGCCGAGGCCCCACATCAGGCTGGAGCCCTCGGAGCCGGGCCACGGGCCGAACAGGATCCACGCGCCCCAGAGCCCGGCGGCCAGCGCCGCGGTGTACCCGGCCCTGCGCGCGGTCGCGCCCAGAATCGTCGGCATCCCCCGACGGTAGCCCGGCCGGTCAGGCGGCGCTGGGCGGCCGGGAGTGTCAGGCTGCTCACGACCGGCGGGATCGGGCTCGATAATCGCCGGGCTGGGAGATAGTGGACACGGGCAGCGCGCCGGGGGACGCGAACTGGACAACCGAGAGGAAAACGCCGTGGCTGAGGCAGTGCTGGAGATCGATCGGATCTCCAAGCGCTATGGCGAGGTCGTCGCCCTGCGGGAGATGACCTTCTCGATCAGGGCCGGTGAGCTGTTCGGCTTCGTCGGCAGCAACGGCGCTGGCAAGACCACCACCATGCGGATCGCGCTGGGCGTGCTGGCCGCCGACTCCGGCGAGGTGCGCTGGAACGGCCGCGCGGTGGACTTCGAGACCCGCAGGCACATCGGGTACATGCCGGAGGAGCGCGGCCTGTACCCGAAGATGAAGGTGACCGAGCAGCTGGTCTACCTGGCCGAGCTGCACGGGATGTCCGCCAAGGCCGCGCGCAGGGCGGCCGGCGCCTGGACCGAGCGGTTAGGACTGGGGCAGCGGCGGGACGAGGAGGTCCAGAAGCTCAGCCTGGGCAACCAGCAGCGGGTGCAGCTGGCCGCGGCGCTGGTGCACGAGCCCGAGGTGCTGGTGCTGGACGAGCCGTTCTCCGGGCTGGACCCGGTGGCGGTGGACGTGATGAGCGAGGTGCTGCGGGAGCAGGCCGACGCCGGCGTGCCGGTGATGTTCTCCAGTCACCAGCTCGACCTGGTGGAGCGGCTGTGCGACCGGGTCGGGATCATCCGGAGTGGACAGATGGTGGTCAGCGGCAAGGTCTCCGAGCTGCGCACCGGCGGCAGCGACCGCTACCTGCTCGACCTGCCCTACGCGCCGTCGGACTGGGCCAGGAACCAGACCGGGGTCACCGAGCTGAGCGTGGACGGGTCCCGGTTCCTGGTCGAGCTGGCGCCCGGCACGGACAGCCAGAGCGTGCTGGCCGCGGCCATGCGCACCGGCGAGGTGCGCGAGTTCGCGCCGCACCGCCCGACGCTGACCGAACTGTTCCGCAACGTCGTCACCGAGGGATCCCCGGCATGAGCAGCAGCCCCCTGACCCCGGCCCGCGCGGTGTGGCTGGTGGCCCGCCGCGAGCTGAACACCCGGGTGCGCTCCAAGTCCTTCGTGGTCAGCACGGTGGTGATCATCGCGATCATCGCCGCCTACGTCGGGCTGATCTACTTCATCAGCCAGAGCAACGCCAAGACCACGGTCGGGCTGACCGGCCAGGCCAGCGCGGTGGCCGAGCAGCTCAAGGCCACCGCCAAGGGCTTCGGCGAGCAGGTGGAGACCACCGAGGTGCCCGACGCCGCCGACGGCGAGGCGCAGCTCAAGGACGACAAGATCGACGTGCTGGTCAGCGGCGCGCCGGGCTCGCTGCGGGTGCTGGTGAAGAAGGACCTCAACGACGCGGTGCGCGGCAGCCTGGACGCGGTGGTCCGGCAGCAGGCGCTGGACGCCCAGCTGGCCCAGGGCGGCCTGGACCCCGCGCAGGTGGGCCGCACCGTGGCCGAGGCCAAGGTGCAGGTGAGCCAACTGGAGCCGGAGGACCCCGAGCGCGGGCAGCGCCTGGGCATCGCGATCGGGCTCACCGCGCTGCTCTACATGTCGCTGATGATCTTCGGCATGGCGGTGGCGCAGGGCGTGGTGGAGGAGAAGTCCAGCCGGGTGGTCGAGCTGCTGCTGTCCTCGGTGCGGCCGTGGCAGCTGCTGGCCGGCAAGGTCGCCGGGATCGGCATCGCGGGCCTGTTGCAGGTCAGCGTGATCACCGCGGTGGCGCTCACCGCGGCCACCGCCACCGACCAGCTCACCCTGCCCGGCGGGCAGATCACCGGCACCCTGGTCACCGGGGTGCTGTGGTACCTGGCCGGGTTCTTCACCTTCGGCACCCTGTTCGCCGCCTCCGCCGCGCTGGTCGCCCGGCAGGAGGAGGTCAGCTCGGTGGTGCAGCCGGTGATGTTCGCCGCGATCCTGCCCGCGGTGCTGACCTTCCTGATGCTGCCCCGCGATCCGGGCAACCGGATCCTGGAGGTGCTGTCCATGATCCCGCCGTTCGCGCCGATCATCATGCCCGCGCGGATCGCGATGGGGGTGGCGCCCGCCTGGGAGATCGTGGTGTCGGTGGTGCTCACCGTGGCCGGGATGTTCGCCTTCATCCGGCTGGCCGGGCGGATCTACTCCAACGCGGTGCTGCGCACGGGTGGCCGGGTCAAGCTGCGGGACGCGCTCGGGGCGAAGTAGGCCACGACTCCACTCCGGTCAACCTCGCACAGTCCACAGTGGTCGCCGGAGGACGACCGGACCGAGTGCGCGATGGTCACCGTGCCGGTGGACTACGCGGCGCTGGACGGGCGGACCATCGGCATCGCGCTGTCCCGGATCAAGGCCACCGATCCGGGCCGCCGCACCAGCCCGCTGCAGCTGGTCGGGCACCGCCACGAGCCGGTCACCCCGTACGGCTGGGCCGAGCAGCTGCGGGAGCGAGTCGGCGGCGAGCTGCTGACCGTGGCGGACGACCACCACGGCTCGCTGTCCTCGATCCCCTGCGCGGCCAAGGCGGTGGCCTTCTTCCGCACCGGGAAGCCCAGTTCCGGGTCCTGCCCGGGGGCCTAGCTCCTGGTGGCCCCGTAGCGGGCCAGCGCGACCTCGCGCTCGTGCTTGTGGTCCACGATCGGCTCCGGATAGCCGGGCACGCCGAGGGGCTTGTGCACGCGTTTTCCTGGCAGGCCACGGAGTTCCGGCACGTACCGGCGCACGTAGTCGCCGTCCGGGTCGAACCTCTCGCCCTGGGTGGTCGGGTTGAACACCCGGAAGTACGGGGCCGCGTCCGTGCCGCAGCCCGCGGTCCACTGCCAGCCGTGCTGGTTGGAGGCCAGGTCGCCGTCGACCAGGTGGCGCATGAAGTGCCGTGCCCCGCGCCACCAGGGCTGGTGCAGGTCCTTCACCAGGAAGCTGGCGGTGATCATGCGCACCCGGTTGTGCATCCAGCCCTCGGCCAGCAGCTGGCGCATGCCCGCGTCCACGATCGGGAACCCGGTCCGGCCCGCGCACCAGGCCGCGAACAGCTCGTCGTCGGTGTCGTGGTCGATCTTGTCGAAGCGGCGGTCGTAGTTGCGCCGCGCGGTCTCCGGGCGGTGCCACAGCACGTCGGCGTAGAACTCCCGCCAGGCCAGCTCGCTGCGGTAGGTCTCCGCGCCCTGGCCGGTGTGCCGGGCCAGGTCGGCGAGCAGGGTGCGCGGGTGCAGCTGGCCCCAGCGCAGGTAGGCCGACATCCGGCTGGTGCCGTCCACCGCCGGCCGGTCCCGCCGGTCCGCGTAGTCCGTCACCCGCTCGTCCACAAAGGACTCCCAGGCTTCGATCGCGGCCCGCTCCCCCGCCGTGGGCAGGGAGATCTCGCCCAGGTCCTCATCCGCCGGAACGCGCACGCCGCCCTCCGCGGTGATCCAGTCCACTGTGGACGCATCGGTGTCCGCGGGCGCTCGCCAGCCGTGTTCGGCCCAGGCCCGGCGGAACGGGGTGAACACCTTGAACGGGGTGCCGTCGCCCTTGCGCACCCGGCCGGGCGTGACCGCGTACGGCGAGCCGGTCCGGACCAGCTCGATCCCGTTGTCCGCCAACGCGTTCGCCACCCGCTCGTCCCGCTCCCGGCCGTACGGGCCGGTGTCCGCGGAGACGTGCACGCTGTCCGCGCCGACCTGCCCGGCGGCCTTCGGCAGCTCGGCCGCCGGATCGCCGCGCAGCACCAGCAGGCGGCCGTCCAGCTGCTCCTCCAGCGCGCGCAGGCTGCGGTAGAGGAAGGTCCGGCGGACCGGGCCCGAGGGCTTGAGCAGGGCCTCGTCCAGCACGAACACCGCGAGCACGTCCCGGCTCCGCTGCGCGGCGGCCAGCAGGGCCGCGTGGTCGCCCAGTCTCAGGTCCCGCCGGAACCACAGCACAGCCGTCACACCGGGAAGGTACCCACAGCAAAGCGCCCCGGCACATCCACGGGGGATGCGAACCGGGGCCGCTTCGGTGGGGTCAGGCGGTCAGCGCTCGGTGATCGACTGGTAGTCGCGCTCAGCCGCGCCGATGTAGACCTGGCGCGGGCGGCCGATCTTGCGCGCCGGGTCCTTGATCATTTCCTGCCACTGCGCGATCCAGCCGGGCAGGCGGCCGAGCGCGAACAGCACGGTGAACATCCGGGTCGGGAAGCCCATGGCCTTGTAGATCAGGCCGGTGTAGAAGTCCACGTTCGGGTACAGCTTGCGCTGGATGAAGTAGTCGTCGCTGAGCGCGTACTCCTCCAGCTTGAGCGCGATGTCCAGCAGCGGGTCCTGCACGCCGAGCTTGCTCAGCACGTCGTCCGCGGTCTTCTTGATGATCGCCGCGCGCGGGTCGTAGTTCTTGTAGACCCGGTGCCCGAAGCCCATCAGCCGGACGCCGTCTTCCTTGTTCTTGACCTTCTTCACGAAGGAGTCGACGTCGCCGCCGTCCTCGTGGATCTTGTTCAGCATCTCCAGCACGGCCTGGTTGGCGCCACCGTGCAGCGGGCCGAACAGCGCGTTGATGCCGGCCGAGACGCTGGCGAACAGGTTGGCCTCGGAGGAGCCCACCAGGCGCACGGTCGCGGTGGAGCAGTTCTGCTCGTGGTCGGCGTGCAGGATCAGCAGCAGGTCCAGCGCGCGGGCCAGGGCCGGGTCGACCTCGTAGGGCTCGGCGGGGAACCCGAAGGTCATCCGCAGGAAGTTCTCCACCAGGCCGAGCGAGTTGTCCGGGTAGAGGAAGGGCTGGCCGACCGACTTCTTGTACGCGTAGGCCGCGATGGTCGGCAGCTTGGCCAGCAGCCGGATGGTGGAGATCTCCACCTGGTTGTCGTCGAAGGGGTTCAGGCTGTCCTGGTAGAAGGTGGACAGCGCGGAGACCGCGGAGGACAGCACCGGCATCGGGTGCGCGTCGCGCGGGAAGCCGTCGAAGAAGCGCTTCAGGTCCTCGTGCAGCAGGGTGTGCCTGCTGATCTTGCTGGTGAAGTCGTCCAGCTGCGCCTGGGTGGGCAGCTCGCCGTAGATCAGCAGGTAGCTGACCTCGACGAAGCTGGACTTCGCGGCCAGCTGCTCGATCGGGTAGCCGCGGTAGCGCAGGATGCCGGCGTCACCGTCGATGTAGGTGATCTCCGAGGTGCAGGAGGCGGTGTTCACGAAACCGGGGTCGAGAGTGACCATCTTGGTTGTGGAGAGCAGTTTGCCGAGCTCGAAGCCCGGCGCGCCGTCGGTGGCCGCGACCACCGGCATCTCATGCTCCCCGCCGTCATAACGTAGCGCGACGTTACGGTGTTTGGCTGGTTCCACCGTCGAATCTGGCGCGGTCGTCGCGTCGGGCATGCGAGTCCCTCTCACGCTAAGGCGAGGCGCTTCACGCGCGCGGGGTGGGTTTGCCACCACCCGCAGCAACCGCCTCGTTGGGGTCCTGTCGGTTGTCACGCTAGTGGGCGTTACATCCCAGCGCAGCCGCGTGAGTGGCCCAGCGGCTCATCTGGGACAGGTATCACATAACGCCCGTCCGGTTACCTGAGTGGCACCGGTGGGTTCCAACCTAGGGAATCCGATCGATCAAGACCAGATCCACGCAGGCCAGAGCGGTACGTGACGTCCACTACAGTGCCAGATGCATCGATCAAGATCGTCCTCGGGGTAGCGCGGTACCGGTGGGTAACCAGGGTCACCTAGTGGACTGGACCACTCGGGTGCAGCGTGCCGTCCGGCTACCCGCCGTGATTCTTGATCGTGGTTGATCCAGCACCTGGAAATATCGATTTATTTGCCGCGCGGAAAACGCCGGCAATTAAGGACTCTGGAGTTCTGCCGCATACGGCGGTTCGGCCCCCGCCCTGGAACAGGTGAGCGCGGCGGCCCGCCCGGCGAATTCCAGCGCGGCCGCCCACTGCCCCTCACTGAGGTCACCCAGGGCATCCCTGGACAGCGCGCCCTGCTGGGCCAGCCAGCCGAGCAGGGCGGCGTGCACGGTGTCGCCCGCGCCGATGGTGTCCACCACGTCCACCTCGGTCGCCGGGACCCGCACCGACAGCCCGTCCACGGTGCGCACCTCAAGGCCGTCGCCGCCGTGGGTGAGCAGCACTGCGGCCGGTCCCTGACCGAGCCAGCCGGGCACGTCCGCGCCGAGCCAGTCCGCGTCCTCCACGGACAGCTTGAGCAGGGTCACGTGCGGCAGCCAGCCGCGGAACCGGGCCCGGTAGGCGTCCGGGTCCGGAATCAGCCCGGCGCGGATGTTGGGGTCCAGCGAGACGAACAGCCCGCGCCCGGCCTCCCGGCGCATCATCGCCTCGTACGCGCTCGCGCCCGGCTCCAGCACCAGCGACAGCGTGCCGAGGGCGAGCGCGGTGGCCTCCGCGGCCAGCGGGCCGGGGTCGGCGACCAGGCGGTCCGCGGTGCCCTCCACGTGGAAGGAGTAGCGGGCCGAGCCGTCCGCGGCCAGGCCGACCACGGCCAGCGTGGTGGGCTCCGCGCCGCGCTGCACGCCGGAGACGTCCACGCCCGAGGCGACCAGCCGGTCCAGCAGCGCGTCGCCGAACTGGTCGGTGGAGAGCCGGGAGACGAACCCGGCGGCCACGCCCAGCCTGCCCAGCGCGACCGCCACGTTGTACGGGCCGCCGCCCAGGCGCGGCAGCAGCGGACCCAGCTCACCGTCCATTGTGGACGGATCGGGGACCAGGTCGACCAGGGCCTCGCCACCAACAATGATCATGAACGGGCTCCTCGCCGGTAGGGGCTGGCCACGACGCCCTCGCCGCGGTGCTCGTCGAAGGTGTAGACCTCGCGGCCGTCCACGAAGACCCGCAGCGCGCGGCTCATCACGTCCAGCGGGTCGCCGGACCAGAGCACCACGTCGGCGTCCGCGCCGGGCTTGAGCGAGCCGATCCGGTCCGCCAGGCCGAGCATCTTGGCCGGGTTGACCGTGATCGAGCGCAGCGCGGTCCGCTCGTCCAGGCCCTCCTTGACCGCGAGGGTGGCCTGGTGCACCAGGAAGTGGATGGGCACCACCGGGTGGTCGGTGGTCAGCGCGATCCGCACGCCGGCCTTGGCCAGCAGGCCGGGGTTGCGCAGCGAGCGCTGGCGCAGCTCCACTTTGGACCTGGCGGTGAACAGCGGGCCGATGATCACCGGGATGTCCCGCTCGGCGAGCAGGTCGGCGATCAGGTGCGCCTCGGTGCCGTGGTGGACGATCAGCCGGTAGCCGAACTCCTCGGCCAGCCGCAGCGCGGTGGCGATGTCGTCGGCGCGGTGGCTGTGCTGGGCCCAGGGCAGCTCGCCGTCGAGCACCCGCACCAGCACCTCCAGCGTGGGATCGCGGTCGAACGGCTTGTTCTCCGCCGCCGCGTGCTCCCGCCTCTTCTGGTAGTCCTGGGCCTTGGTGAACGCGTCCCTGATGACCGCGGCCACGCCCATCCTGGTGGAGGGCAGCTTCTTCGCCTCGCCGTAGACCCGCTTCGGGTTCTCGCCCAGCGCGCTCTTCACGCTGGCCGGGTTGACCACGACCATCTCGTCCACGGTCCGGCCCCAGCACTTCAGCGCCACGGTCTGGCCGCCGATCGGGTTGCCAGAGCCCGGCTTGACCACCGCGGTGGTGACCCCGCCGGAGAGCGCGTCGGCGAACCCGGTGTCGGCCGGGTTGATCGCGTCGATGGCGCGCAGCCTGGCCCCGTTCGGGTCGGTCATCTCGTTGGTGTCCTGGCCTGCCCAGCCCTCGGCCTCCTCGTGGATGCCGACGTGCGCGTGGCCCTCCACGAACCCCGGCAGCACCCAGGTGCCCGCGGCGTCCACCACCTGCGCGTCCTCTGGCACGTCCACGGCCTCCTCGGTGCCGACCGCGACGATCTTGCCGTCGGAGATCAGCACCGTGCCGCCGTCGATCGGCTCGCCCTCGACGGGCACCACATATCCACCGGTGATCGCGATGTCCACGGCGGGACACGCTAACCGAGTATGCCGCCGACCCGAAGGGTCTTGTCCGGTTCGGTCAGCCGATCCGGTCAGCGGGAGAGGCCGGTTCGGGCACGTGCGGCTCCAGGTCGAACAGGCTGACCTGGTAGCCGCGGGCCCGGCTGCGCAGCGCGGCACGCACCACGCCGAGGGTGGCGCGGGTCTGCGGCGGCAGCGAGCGGGCCAGCCGTTTGGGCAGCTGGAGCAGGGTGCGGGAGTCGCGGTGCCGCAGGCCCAGCCCCCACTCGCCGATCACCGTGGGATCGTCGCAGGACCAGCGGAAGCTCGCGGTCACGTTCTTCTCGAACACCGGCGCGTCCTGGTTGTCCACCAGCCAGCGGCCCGCGGTGTCGAAGGCCAGCCCCGCGCCGGGGAAGTGCCTGGCCAGCCCGGCCAGGGCCAGCCGGACCTGGGCGGGCGGGAAGTACAGCAGCACGCCCTCGGCGACGAAGAAGTACGGGCCGGGCAGCGCGCGGACCGCATCCGGCCAGTCCTCTTCCAGCACCGAGGCCCCGACCAGCTTGCGGCGATCGCATTCGGTGAAGAACCGGCGGCGCAGCGCCATCGCGTCCGGCAGGTCCAGGTCCACCCAGTGCACCCGCCCGTTGTCCAGCCGCTCGAACCGGGTGTTCAGGCCGGCGCCGATCTCCACCACGGTGCCGCCGGGGTTGGCGTCGAGGAACTCGCGCACCCACTCGTCCAGGATCAGCGTGCGCAGCACCGAGCCGAGCAGCATCGGCGAGCGACCGAAGCGGGTGAAGTCGTAGTCGATCCTGGCCACCATCCGGGCGGCGGTCTCATCGCGCAGCAGGCCGCGCTTCTTGCCGGTTTCCACCGCGCGGGCGTACAGGGTGGCGAGCAGGGTTTCCTGGACATCGCCCAGCTGCACCGAGATGTCGGCCATCGGGGCAGTGAAGCACCGGCCACTGGCCGCGGGAAGCGGCGCGGACGGCGTGTTGGCCGGGTTCATCCACTCGGGACGTGGAAACCTCGACCGTGATGTCCCAACACATCCGCACCCGCGACGGCCGTTGCCTGCACCTGATCCGCCGTGGCACGGGCGAACCCGTGGTGGTCTTCGAGTCCGGCATCGGCGCCAACCGGGGCAGCTGGACCCTGGTGGAGCCCCAGGTCCAGGCCGCCACCCTGGTCTACGACCGGGCCGGACTGGGCCGCAGCACCCCCGATCCCGGCCCGCGCACGGTGTCCAGGATGACCGAGGACCTGCTCGACCTGCTTGCCGCGGCAGGGATCCGGCGCGCGGTGCTGGTCGGGCACAGCCTGGGCGGGGTGGTCGTCCGGCACGTGGCGCACCTGCGGCCGGAGCTGGTGGCCGGGCTGGTGCTGGTGGACCAGGTGCAGGAGGAGCTGCCGCACTACCACGAGGGCAAGCAGTTCCGGCTGGTCAGCCTGGGCTACCGGACGGGCGCGCTGCTCGCCCGCACCGGGTTGCTGAAGCTGTTGCTGCGCGGGCGGTTGCACCGCGACTTCCCGCCGGAGATCGCCAGGGAGATCACCGATGAGGAGCTGAGCCCCGGCTTCCTCACCGCCGCCGCCGCCGAGGTGCGCGCGCTGCCCGGCGGCCTGGCCGAACTGCCGCCGCTGCGGCTGCCGCAGGTGCCGACCACGGTCATCTCGGCAGGCCGCACCGGACCGGCGGAGAAGAAGTTCCGCCCGGTGCTGATCGAGACGCACCGGGCCTTCGCCGCCGCGCTCCCGCACGGGCGGCACGTGCTGGCCGAGCGGGCCGACCACCTGGTCCCGTTGCAGCAACCGGACCTGGTGGCCGCCGAGATCAACCGACTGCTCTGATCCCCCAGCTCGCCGACCAGGTCTCCCCCGGCGCCAGGGTGATCAGGTCGATGCCGCTGTTCAACGCGTTCGGCGGGCAGGTCATCGGCTCGATGGCCACCGCCCGCCCGCGGTCGGGGAAGCCGTCCGGGGTGTAGACCTGCACCCAGGAGAACACCGGGTCGGCCCACAGCTCCACGCCACCGTCCGGCCCGCGCAGCACGTGGTGCACCAGCCCGTCCTGCGCGGGCAGGCAGCCGCCGAACGCGGTGTCCAGCTCCACGCCCTTGAGCAGCCGGGCCGAACGGAAGTCCAGGTCGGTCCCGGCGACCGGCACCGGGTCGCCGACCGGCACCTTGCGCTCGGGGTCCAGCTCAAGCGCGGTGGTCGCGGCCAGCTCCAGGGTGCACTCGTCGGTCTCCGCCTGGCCCGCCCGCGGGTAGGGGTGCGCGCCGACGCCGAAGGGCACCGGCTGGTGGCCGCGGTTGGCCACGGTGTGCGTGACGTTCAGGCCGCCGTCCTGGACCCGGTAGGTGACCGTGGCCCGCAGCCGCACCGGCCAGCCGGGCTGCACGTTGACGTCCGCGCCCAGCGTGATCCGGTCCAGGTAGTGGATCTCCGGCTGCCAGCTGGTGTGGCGCAGCAGGCCGTGGCTGGCGTTGCCCCTGGCCGGTTCGGTCAGCGCGAGTTGCTGGACACCGCCGTCGTAGTTCCAGCGGCCGTCCAGCACCCGGTTCGGCCAGGGCACCAGCACCGCGCCGCAACCCATCGGCGGGGTGTGGTCCTCCGGATAGGTTTCCAGGTAGGGCAGGCCGCCGATCTCCAGGATCCGCGGCGCCGCCCCCACCTCGTTGACCACCGCCCGGACCGGGCCGTCGGTGATCTCGAACTGCGCACCGTTCACTGTCACGGCACGCAGTCAAACACGCGCCTTCAGTTCTTACCGAGGTTGGCGGCGTCGAACTCGATCTTGCCGTGCTGCTTGCGCACGACCAGCCAGTTGACCATCCACAGCAGCAGGCCGACGCCGAGCAGGATGCCGGCCAGCTTGTAGTCCTCCGCCGGCCGCCCGGAGAACGGCAGCGCGAGGTAGGCACAGGTCACCGCGCCCAGGATGGGCAGGATGGTGGGTGCGCGGAAGTGCTTGTGCTCGGCCTTGTCCTTGCGCAGCACCAGGCAGGCGATGTTGACGATGGTGAACACGATCAGCAGCAGCAGCGCGGTGGTGCCGCCCAGCACGCTGATGTCCAGGGTGGACACCAGGATCACCGCGATCAGGCTGGTGAACAGGATGGCGATCCACGGGGTGCGCCGGGTCTGGTGGACCTTGCCGAAGGGCAGCGGGATGATCCGCTCGTTGGCCATGCCGTAGACGAGGCGGCTGGCCATCAGCATGTTGATCAGGGCCGAGTTGGCAACCGCGAACAGGCCGATGAAGGCGAACAGCGCCAGCGGGAAAGCGGGCGCGCCGATCTGGACCACCTTCAGCAACGCGCTGCTCTTGGCCGCCGCGAGGTCGCCCGCCGGCACCAGCAGCGAGGAGGTGATCGCCACCAGCAGGTAGACCGAACCCGCGATGCCCATGCCCATCAGCATCGAGCGCGGGAAGATCCGCACCGGGTCCTTGCACTCCTCGGCCATGTTCACCGAGTCCTCGAAGCCGACCATGGCGAAGAAGGCCAGCGAGGTCGCCGAGGTGATCGCGATCAGTGTGCTCTGGTCGGCGGTGTTGAACTCGATCAGCCGGGACGGCTCGCCCATGCCGTTGAACACCGCGTAGACGCCGATGCCGATCACGATCAGCAGACCGGACAGCTCGATGATGGTGAGCACCACGTTGGCCTTCACCGACTCGCCGACGCCGCGGAAGTTGATGAAGGCGAGCAGCGCGAGGAACCCGATGGCCACCCACGGGCCGGGGGTCTCCACGAACGCCTTGAGGTAGGTGCCGCCGAAGGCCACCGCCGCCGAGGAGGCCGAGGTGATGCCGGAGCACATCACCGCGAAGGCCACCATGAAGGTCAGGAACGGCATCCGGAACGCGCGGTTGGTGTACAGCGCGGCGCCCGCGGCCTTCGGGTACTTGCCGACCAGTTCCAAGTAGCTGAACGCGGTCAGGAACGCCACCACGAAGGCCAGCAGGAAGGGCACCCACAGCGCCCCGCCGACCTTCCCGGCCACCGTGCCGGTCAGCGCGTACACACCGGTGCCGAGGATGTCGCCGATCACGAAGAACAGCAGCAGCTTCGACCCGATCGCCCGCTTCAGCTCAGGCTGGCCGGCGTTCGTCTCGGGAGCCCCCTGGGCTTTCGCTTCGCTCGCCATAAGCGGAAAGTGTGCCTGGTCACAGCGCGTGCTGGGAGCCACCCGACCGTGTTTCGAACTAGGTACACCAAATCGTCACCCTGATCGGCCGAATGTGCTGAACTACCAGCCATGGGCAAGCGCGCAGTCCTGGTCTCCTCCCTGCTGGCCACCCTTGCCGTGGCCTCGGCCTGCACCTCGCCGCCGGAGCCCCCGGTCGGCGCACCGGCGCCGAAGCTGGACCCGGACGCGGTGGCCTACGACAACCTGGACTTCCAGAAGGGCCGCAAGCCGGTCTTCGACAACACCTGCAAGACGCTGCCGCCGAACATCACCACCCTGCTCGGGCTGACCAAGCCGCCCAGGACCGGGTTCAACAACCAGGCGTGCATCGGCGCGGAGGAGTGGGGCGAGTTCATGATCGCCCAGTTCGCGCAGCGGGACCGGAAGTCGGAGCAGAAGTTCTTCTCCGACGTGTGGAAGGGCGACGAGGTCGCCGGGCGGTACTTCGAGCGGCTGATCGTGGCCGAGCGTTACTACGCGGTGCAGAGCCTCGGCTACGACAACGCCAGCTGCGAGCTGGTGGTGGACACCGGTTCGTCCACCCCGTTCAAGGTCTCGATCTACTACACCGACGCCGAGACCGAGGCCAAGCGCAAGCTGGACGAGAAGTTCGACCCCGCGGCCAGCCGGGACCAGCTCTGCCCGCGAGCACGGGACTTCGCCGGCAAGCTGCTGCCCGCCATCGACCCCGACGGCGGCAGCCGCAAGAGCTGAGGCTCAGCCGGCGTCCCGCCTGCTGACCACCAGCGCGCCGAAGACCAGCAGACCGACCCAGACCAGCACCGAGACGATGGTCTGCACCACGCCGACACCGAGCCCGGCCATCGCGTAGGCGGCCTCCAGCGGGTAGATCATGCCGATCACCTCGGGCAGCCCGGCCCTGGCGAAGGTCAGCAGCGGCACCGCCACGAAGAACACGGTGATCGCGGCCGCGGTGTTCGGGATCAGCGTGCCGATCACCATCGCGGACAGCAGCACCAGCGCGGTGGCCAGCGCGATCACCCCGAGCGTCCAGCCCGGCCGCATGCCCAGCCAGTTGGACTGGAGGTTCATCGCGGTGCGGGTCTTCACCAGCAGCGGCCCGGCGATGAAGGTGACCAGCGTGGCCAGCAGCCACACCCCGACCAGCACCGCGGCCTGGGCGAGCAGGTAGCGCAGCCGGGAGGGCTGCACCAGCAGGGTCGGCTGCACGCTCTTGTACTGCCACTCCCCGGCGATCAGCTTGATCACCGCGACGAACAGCAGCAGCTGGCCGAGCTGCACGCCGAGCAGGTTGGGCAGGATCTGGTCGGAGGCCGAGCGCAGGTAGTACTGCGGCAGGATGATCAGGCTGAGCACGCCGACCAGGAACACCGGCGAGAAGGCCAGCACGATCTTGTCCGAGCGGGTGCCGACCAGCTTGCGGAACTCCACCGCGACCAGGCGGAGGAAGCTCGCGGGTTTGGCCGCGCGCTCGGCCCACGGGCCGGTGGCGACCGGGCCGGACTGGCCGGGCGCGGGCATGCCGGGCGGCGGGCCGGGCACGGCGGGCTGCTGACCGGTGTGCGGTCCGGGCGCGGGGTGGCTGCCGGTGTGCGGGCCGGGGTGGCCGCCGGGGCCGGGCGGGAAGCCGGGCTGCTGCGGCGGGTAGGGCTGGCCGGGGTGGCCGCCCGGCATCGGCTGCGGGCCGGTCTGCGGGTAGCCGGGGGCCTGCTGTCCTGGGTAGCCGTGCGTCATGCCGGTCGTCCTCCCCCGGTGAGCCGGAAGAACAGGTCCTCCAGGTTCATCTGCTCCTCGCGCAGGCCCAGCAGCGGGATGCCCGCGGCGAAGGTGAGGTCGGAGACCTGTTCGACCGAGGCGTGCGCGGCCATGAAGCCGTCCGGCGCGGGCTGGATGGCGACCCCGGCGCGTTGCAGGGTCTCGGCGAGCTTGTTCATGTCCTTGGCGCGGACCAGGGAACGCGAGGAGGTGGTCAATGTGGACAGTGGGCCGTCGGCGACGATGCGGCCGTTGCCGATCACCAGCACCCGGTCCGCGGTCTGGTCCACCTCGGAGAGCACGTGGCTGGACAGCAGCACCGTGCCGCCCCTGGCGGCGTGGCCGCGGAGCAGGTTGCGGACCGCGCGGATGCCCTCGGGGTCCAGGCCGTTGATCGGCTCGTCCAGCACCAGCAGCGGCGGGTTGGTGAGCAGGGCGTGCGCGATGCCCAGGCGCTGGCGCATGCCGAGGCTGTACTTGCCGATCTTGCGGGTGGCCGCGTCGGCCAGGCCCACCGTCTCCAGCACCTCATCGGCCCGGCGGGCGGGCACCCCGGCCAGCGTGGCGGCCATCCGCAGGTGGCCCCGGCCACTGCGGCCGGGGTGCACGGCGGCGGCGTCCAGCAGCACGCCGGCCACGTGCGAGGGGTTGGGCCAGGCCGTGAACGGGCGGCCCGCGACCATCGCGCGGCCCGCGTTCGGCACGGTCAGTCCGGTGATCATGCGCAGGGTCGTCGACTTGCCCGCCCCGTTCGGCCCGAGGAAGGCCGTCACGGTGCCAGGCTGGAGTTCGAAACTCACCTGATCGACGACCGTACGTCCCTCATAGGCCTTGGTCAGCCCCCATGCAGTGAGCACCGGCCCACCGTAGCCGCCCCGGCACAACTCGGTGGGCTGATTCGACCGTGTCGGGTATGAACTCATGCCATGCCGACCATCGCCGTGCTGGACGCGCCGTCCAACCTCGGACTCCGCCCGCCCGCCCCCGGCGCCGTGCCCGGCTGCGCCAAGGCGCCCGGCGCGCTGCGCGATGCCGGACTGCTGACCAGGCTCGGCGCCAGGGACGCCGGCTGCCTGGTGGCCCCGAGGTACGACCGGGGTGACTGGCGGGAGGGCGACGGCGTCTTCCACGCGCCGCTGATCGCCGAGTACGCCAGACGGCTGGCCGACCGGGTCGACGCCATCCACGAACGGGGTGAGCTGCCGCTGGTGCTCGGCGGCGAGTGCTCGATCGCGCTGGGCCCGATGCTGGCGCTGCGGCGGCGATCCGGCAGGCACGGACTGGCCTATGTGGACGGTCACTCGGACTTCCGGCACCCCGGCAACTCCGACCGGGTGGGCGCGGCGGGCGGCGAGGCGCTGGCCCTGGTCACCGGTCGCGGACAGCCGGATCTCACCGATCTGGACGGGCTGCGGCCGCTGGTCGCCGACGCGGACGCGGTGCTGCTGGGCATGGGGCCGGAGGACGAGTCCGACGTCACCGAACTGTCCACAACGGACATCGGCGTGCGCACCGCGCAGGACATCCGCCGCCTGGGCGCGGGCGTGGTGGCGGACTGGGCGCGGGACCGGTTCGCCGGGCTGGCCGGGTTCTGGGTCCACCTGGACGTGGACACCCTGGACGCCAGCCTGATGCCCGCGGTCGACTCGCCCAACCCGGCCGGGCTGACCGCGGCGGAGCTGACCGGACTGCTCGCCGGGCTGCTGCGCGATCCCGGCTGCCTCGGCCTGGACGTGGGCATCTACGACCCCGATCTGGACCCGGACGGCCGGTGCGCCGCGCTGCTCACCGACATCCTGGCGGCGGCACTGGATTCCCCGACCGGCTGAACCTGGCGCGCCACACCGGGCACTGACCCGGCCCGCCCGCCACTGTGGCCCGCATGGGGCAGGAGCGCTATCGCCGGGTCGAGTGGGCCATCGCCGGGCTGTGCGTGCTCAGCGCGACCGCCTTCGTGCTGTTGTGCCTGTTCGACCAGCGCAGGCACCTGCCGCCGCTGCTGGTCACCGGGCTCATCTGCCTCTCCGGTGTGGTGCTGCTGGTGGTCCGGCCGTTCGGGCGGCAGGCCTGGCGGTACTGGCTGTGCTCGGCGGCCTTCAGCGGGTTCTGCCTGCTCGGCATGGTCGTGGTGTGGAACACCGCGCAGGAGGAGGACCACCGGGTGGTGATCGGCGAGGTGGTGCGCTCCACCGAGGAGACCTCGGCCTACCTGGCCAGGCAGCTGCCGCCGGGCAGCGACTCCGTCGCGCAGATCCCCACCGGCGTCTACCTGGAGTCGATCAGGTTCGCCGCCAGCAACGAGGTGCAGGTCAGCGGCTACGTCTGGCAGCGCTACCCGGACAGCCTGCCGGCCGGGCTGACCAGGGGCGTGGTGCTACCGGAGGCCGACGACTCCTACCCGGTCAAGCAGGCCTACCGGCACCGGGACGGCGACGCCGAGGTGATCGGCTGGTACTTCAAGACCGCGTTCGTGCAGAAGTTCGACTACACCCGTTACCCACTCGACCGCCAGGACGTGTGGATCCGGATGTGGCACCCGGACTTCAGCCGCGGCGTGGTGCTGGTGCCGGACTTCGGCGCCTACCCTGGCCCGTGGCAGCCGGAGCACATGCACGGCCTGGACCCGCAGTTCGTCACCTCGCGGTGGCAGCCGCAGTCCACCTCGTTCAGCTTCTCCAAGCACGACTACACCACCAACTTCGGCCTCGGCCGCTACACCGACCGGCCGCCGTTCCCCGAGCTGTACTTCAACCTGCTGGTGACCAGGCAGTTCCAGGGCCCGCTGTTCGAGACGCTGGTGCCGATCGGGTTCATCGCGGTGCTGGTCTTCGCCGCGCTGTTCATCACCACCAACGGCGACGAGCTGCGGCGCACCTTCGTCGGGTTCACCTCCTTCGGCGTGATCAGCTTCGCGGTGAGCATGGTGCTGGTGGTCGCGGTGCGGCAGAACGCGATCCGCGAGGCCACCGCCGCACCCGGCATCGTGTACCTGGAATATTTCTCGTTCGGGCTCTACCTGGTGGTGCTGATCAGCGCCATCAACGCGCTGCTGGTCACCGCGCGCACGCCGATCGGGCTGATCCGCTGGCGGGACAACCTGGCCCCCCGGCTGATCTACTGGCCGCTGCTGCTCGGCTTCTCCTTGGCCACCACACTGTCCACCCTGGGCTGATCCACACCGGGCTGATCTCCGCTGATCGGCGCACGGTAGCGCCAGATCACCGGGATGCAGACCACCGCGAGCACGGTCAGCACGATCACCAGCACGCCGCCGCCGGAGACCGCGACCGCGGTGCCGAAGGCCGCGCCGGCGGTGCCGTGCGCCAGGTCGGCGAACCGCGGCCCGCCGGCCACCACCACGGTGAACACGCCCTGGGTCCGGCCGCGCATGTCGTCGGTGACCGCCTGCTGGAGCATCGCGCCGCGGAAGATCATGCTCACCACGTCGGCCGCGCCGCCCAGCGCCAGGAACAGCACCGCCACCCACAGCTCGGTGGCCAGGCCCAGCCCGATGATGCTCAGG
Organism: Crossiella sp. CA-258035; assembly: GCF_030064675.1. Taxonomy (GTDB): domain Bacteria; phylum Actinomycetota; class Actinomycetes; order Mycobacteriales; family Pseudonocardiaceae; genus Crossiella. The sequence continues at coordinate 592,929 of NZ_CP116413.1, read as the reverse complement.
CCCCAGCCGATGATCGCGAAGGTCAGCGCCACGCCGTGCCGGGAGACCCGTGAGCTCCAGCCGGAGAACAGGCCGAAGAGCAGCGCCCCCAACGGCATCGCCGCGTACAGCCAGCCCAGCGCGAAGCCGCCGCCCTCGGGATCGCCGAAGGTGCGCACCGCCATCTCCGGGTACAGCGCGCGCGGCATGCCGGCCACCATCGCGATGATGTCCAGCAGGAAGGAGGCCAAAAGCACCTTCTGCCCGATGAGGTTGCGGAAGCCGTCCACCACATCGCCCAGCCCGGCCCGGCGGGACGGCCCGTTCAGCGGCGGCAGCGGGGGCAGCTTCCACACCGCCCAGAGCGTGGCGCACAACGCGATCGCGTCGATCAGGTACAGCGTGGGCAGGCCGAGCACCGCGATCAACGAGCCGGCGGCCAGCGGCCCGAACACCGCGGCGAACATGAACACGGTGGAGCCCAGCGCCTGCGCGGCCGGCAGCTGGTCCAGCGGCACCAGGCGGGCGATCGCGGCACTGCGCGCGGGCATGTTCATCGCGAAGAAGGCCTGCTGCACCGCGAACAGGCTGAGCACCGTCCACACCGAGCCGATGCCGGTGGCCGCCTGCGCCCACAGCAGCAGCGCGGTGACCGCGATACCGGTGTTGGTGACCAGCAACAGCTTCCGCCGGTCCACCGTGTCGGCGACCGCGCCGCCCCAGATGCCGAAGACGATCAAAGGCACCACACCGAAAAGACCGGCCAGTCCGACGTAGGCGGACGAGCCGGTCAGGTCGAACAGCTGCTTGGGCACGGCGACCGTGCTGAGCTGGGAGCCGATCACGGTGATCGTGCTGGAGAGCCACAACCGCCGGTAGGCCAGGATCTTCAGTGGGCGGGTGTCCAGCAGGATGCGCCCCAGCCTGGCCCGGAGGCCAGGTCTGGGCGGCTTCTCGGCGTCGACGCGCACGGCATCGGGGTCCCCAGTCACCCGTCGGATGTTAGGCCGTTAGCGTGGCTAAGGGAATGCGTTTGTCCGGTACCGCTCAGGGGGCGAGGCGCTCTACCTGCCACCCGTCGCGGCTGGCCCGGAAGCGCAGCCGGTCGTGCATCCGGTCCTTGCGGCCCTGCCAGAACTCGACCATCTCCGGCCGGATCCGCCAGCCGCCCCAGTGCGGCGGCACCGGGATCTGCTCGGCGTCGGCGAACCGGCGCTTGGCCATGTTCAGCGCGTTCTCCAGCGCGTGCCGGTCGTTGACCACCCGCGACTGCGGCGAAGCCCACGCGCTCAGCTGCGAGCCCCTGGGCCGCGAGTTCCAGTACTCCGCGGTCTCCGCCGCGTTGACCCGCTCCACCGCGCCCCGCACGGTGGCCTGCCGCTGCATGGCGAACCAGGGAAAAGTCGCGGATGCGAACCGCGTCGCCAGCAGATCGTGACTCTTGGTGGAGGTGTAGTTGGTGAAGAACACCAGTCCGCGTGTATCAAGCCCCTTGGCCAACACGGTGCGTGAGGACGGCCGGCCCTCGGTGTCCGATGTCGCCAGGATCATCGCGTTCGGCTCGGGCAGTCCCGCGCCGATCGCGTCGTTCAGCCACAACTGGAGCTGCTCGTGCCAGGTACCGGCGAGCGAGGTCTCGTCCAAGGCCCCTGCCTCGTACGACACTCTCATCGCCGGGAGTGTGATGTTGGCGTCCGGCATGTCGAACTCCTCCCCGACGGGGCACCCCGCGTAGCACCGTGACAGCGGACCGTACGGCGAAATCCACGAATGCGAAACCGCCTGAGTGGTGACGGATGCCACCACAGGAGGTGATTGCCGACACCGCGCGCACGCGGAAGGGTGGCGCCAACGCTCAGGGAGAGGGGCACAACGTGGTGCAGGAGCAGGCAGCCGACCCGACCTTCCGGCCGGGCCTGGAGGGCGTGGTCGCCTTCCAGACCGAGATCGCCGAACCAGACCGGGACGGCGGCGCGCTGCGCTACCGCGGCGTGGACATCGAGGACCTGGCCGGCACGGTCACCTTCGGCAACGTGTGGACACTGCTGGTGGACGGCCGCTTCGGCGCCGGACTGCCGCCGGCTGAACCGTTCCCGATCCCGGTGCACACCGGCGACGTGCGGGTGGACGTGCAGGCCGCGCTGGCCATGCTGGCCCCGATCTGGGGTTACCAGCCGCTGCTGGACATCACCGACGAGCAGGCGCGGGAGAACGCCGCGCGGGCCTCGGTGATGGCACTGTCCTATGTGGCCCAGTCCGCGCGCGGCATCGGCGTGGCCGCGGTGCCGCAGTCCCGGATCGACGAGTGCTCCTCGGTCACCGAGCGGTTCATGACCCGCTGGCGCGGCGAGCCTGATCCCCGGCACGTCAAGGCGGTGGACGCCTACTGGGTGTCCGCGGCCGAGCACGGCCTCAACGCCTCCACCTTCACCGCCAGGGTGATCGCCTCCACCGGCGCGGACGTGGCGGCCTGCCTCTCCGGCGCGATCGGCGCGATGTCCGGCCCGCTGCACGGCGGCGCGCCCGCCCGGGTGCTGCCGATGATCGAGGCGGTGGAGCGCTCCGGCGACGCGCGCAAGGTGGTCGCCGACATCCTGGACCGCAAGGAGCGGCTGATGGGCTTCGGCCACCGGGTGTACCGGGCCGAGGACCCGCGGGCCAGGGTGCTCCGCCGGACCTGCCAGGAGCTGGGCGCGGCCCGCTACGAGGTGGCCGCGGCACTGGAGCAGGCCGCGCTGGCCGAGCTGCGCGAGCGCCGCCCGGACCGGGCCATCGAGACCAACGTGGAGTTCTGGGCCGCGGTGATCCTGGACTTCGCCGAGGTGCCGCCGCACATGATGCCGGCGATGTTCACCTGCGCCCGCACCGCGGGCTGGGCCGCGCACATCCTGGAGCAGAAGCGCACCGGGCGGCTGGTCCGGCCCTCCGCGCAGTACCTCGGGCCGGGACCGCGCAAGCCCGACGAGGTCGAGGGCTGGGAGACCATCAACCACGGGTGAGCTGGGGCACCCACCGGTAACCAGTAGGCCATCCGGCTGCAACACTGGGCACCTCCGGCAACGGCGCCGGCGCTGTTGACCACCGCGAAGCGAAAGGCGCCGTGATGACGCAGACGGCCGACCCCACCACCCTCCGGCTCCCGGCGGAGCTGCGCCCGAGTGACGGCCGCTTCGGCTGCGGGCCGTCCAAGATCCGGCCGGAGCAGCTGGCCAGGCTGGCCGCCGAGGGTGGCGCGGTGCTGGGCACCTCGCACCGCCAGAAGCCGGTCAAGCAGCTGGTCGGGCGGGTGCGCGCGGGGCTGTCCGAGCTGTTCGCGCTGCCCGAGGGCTATGAGGTGGTGCTCGGCAACGGCGGCACCACCGCGTTCTGGGACGCGGCCACCTTCGGCCTGATCCGCGAGCGCTCGCTGCACCTGACCTACGGCGAGTTCTCCGCCAAGTTCGCCAAGGCGGCCAAGACCGCGCCGTTCCTGGGCGAGCCGATCGTGGTCAAGGCCGAGCCCGGCGACGCCCCCACGCCCGTCGGCTCCCCCGAGGCAGACCTGATCGGCTGGGCGCACAACGAGACCTCCACCGGCGTGATGGTCCCGGTGGAGCGGCCAGCCGACGCCGGGGACGCGCTGGTGGCCATCGACGCGACCTCGGGCGCGGGCGGCCTGCCGGTGCGCGCCGAGGAGTTCGACGTCTACTACTTCGCGCCGCAGAAGAGCTTCGCCTCCGACGGCGGCCTGTGGCTGGCGCTGATGAGCCCGGCCGCGATCGCGCGGGTGGAGGAGATCGGCGCGAGCGGGCGCTGGGTGCCGGAGTTCCTGTCCCTGCCGACCGCGCTGGACAACTCGCGCAAGGACCAGACCTACAACACCCCTTCGGTGGCCACGCTGTTCCTGCTGGCCGACCAGATCGAGTGGATGCTGGGCAACGGCGGCCTGGACTGGGTCACCGCGCGCACCGCGGACTCCTCCTCGCGGCTGTACGACTGGGCGGAGAACAGCGAGTTCGCCACCCCGTTCGTCACCGATCCGGCCAAGCGCTCGCACGTGGTGGGCACCATCGACTTCGCCGACTCGGTGGACGCTGCGGTGGTGGCCAAGGTGCTCCGGGCCAACGGCGTGGTGGACGTCGAGCCGTACCGGAAGCTCGGTCGTAATCAACTCCGCGTAGCCATGTTCCCGGCCATCGACCCGGACGATGTGACGAAGCTCACACAGTCTGTGGACTGGGTGGTCGGGCAGCTCGGCTGACGCTGTCACCTCCCGCTAAGTGACACCGTTGTGATTTGCGGGTGCGAGCCTGTGCCCCGATCAGGCAAGATCGGGTGCAGATAGTCGTGGTGTCGGCGCGCCTGCCCCGTCAAGCAGGCTCGCCGACATACCGTGTCCGCTAGCGAGGTGAAAGTTTCCGGGAGGCCGCGATGCGAGCGCTGCGAGTAGTCGGGCTCGACGAGGACGCGCAAGTGCTCGTCCTCGAAGACGAGCGCGGCGAACGCTTCACGCTCCCGGCCGACGAGCGGCTCAAGGCCGCCGCCCGCGGAGACATCACCCGTCTCGGCCAGGCGCAGATCGAGCTGGAAAGCCAGATGCGCCCGCGGGAGATCCAGGCCCGCATCCGCGGCGGTGAGTCGGTGGAGCAGGTGGCCGCCGCCTCCGGGCTGCCGGTGCAGCGGGTCGAGCGCTACGCCTACCCCGTGCTGCTGGAGCGGTCCCGCACCGCGGAGCTCGCCCAGCGCGCGCACCCGCTCCGCGAGGACGGCCCGGACGTGCAGACCCTCGGCGAGGTGGTGGCGCACGGCTTCGGCCTGCGCGGCCAGGACTACGCCGTGGCGCACTGGGACTCCTGGCGCGGCGAGGACGGCAAGTGGGTCATCCAGCTGCGCTGGCGAGCGGGCCGCTCGGACAACCGGGCGCACTGGATCTTCCACCCGGGCGCGCACGGCGGCACCATCACGCCGCTGGACGAGCACGCCGCTGACCTGATCGACCCGACACCCGGCCGTCCGCTCCGCACCGTGCGCGCGATCACCCCGCTCGCGCAGCAGGCGCTGGAGCTCGACGGCGACACCAAGATCCTGCCCGTGATCGACGAGTCCATGCCGCCGCCACCGCCCGTGGTGGAGCCCCGGCAGGCCCCGGCGAGCAACGGTCAGCGCTACCAGCCAGAGCCGCTTCCGGAGGAGCTGGCCCAGCAGGCCGACGCGCCCCTGATCGAACCGACCGAGCCGGTGCAGGCGGAAGAGGTCGAGAAGTCAGAGGCCGCGGAGACCGACCTGGGCACGCACGCCCCCGCACGGCGGACCGAGCCCGCAGGTAAGCGCGGTCGGAAGAACCACCCGATCGTGCCTTCCTGGGAGGACGTCTTACTCGGCGTGCGTTCCCAGCGGGGTTAGAGGAGCGCACGTGGCGTGAACAAGGGGAGAGCGGCTTCCGCGGACCACCTGCAGGGGTCCACCGGCCTCGGTGACAGCGAGACGGCAGGAGCGCTCTTCCCTTTGGCCGGTCTGGGGTCTGTTTCCGGCGCCGGTCATGGCCCGAGCAAGCTGAGCAGCAGGGCCAGCCACGCCACGCCGATCCCGGTGGCCACGCCGTAGGCCACCCAGCGCCACACCGGGGTGCGCCGGGCCAGCCAGACCGAGGGCGCGAGACCGCCCGCGATCACGATGTTCGCGCCGAAGGCGAGCAGCGGGCTGGCCAGGCTCAGTCCCTGGGACAGCGCCACCATCGAGACCACCACGATCGCGGCCACGAACACGCTCACGGTCAGCCCGGTCGCCCACGGCGTCGGCTCCACCGGCGGCGCGGGGCGGGCCGGGGCGGGCGACGGTGGCTGGATCTCCTCGGCCTGGCCGGAGACCGGGTCCACGTAGCGCACCGGGGTGTCCAGCGCGCCGGCCAGCCGCCAGGCCAGGTGCCTGCCGCGCTGGTAGACGGCCTCGCCGGCGCCTTCGGACAGCTCCACCGCCTCGGCCACCTCGGCCCACTCGTGCAGGGCCTCCAGCAGTCCCGCGGGCAGCGGCAGCGTGCCGGGGTCCACCTCCTCCGGCTGGTCCGGGCGGAGGAGGACGGCGCGGGCCTCGCGGGCGTGCAGTTCCACGTCGCCGGAGCCTAGTGGGATTGGGCGATCTCGTAGAAGGCCACAGCGGCGGCGGTTGCCACGTTGAGCGAGTCGACGCCCGCCGCCATCGGGATGCGGACCGGCAGGTCGGCGGCGGTGATCGCCTCCTCGGTGAGGCCGGGGCCCTCGGAGCCGAGCAGCAGCGCGACCTTCTCCACTCCGGCGACAGCTTCCCGCAGCGGCAGGGCCTCCGCCCTCGGGGTCATGGCGGCGAGGCGAAAACCGTTGTCGCGCAGGGTTTTCAGACCCTCGGGCCAGGGTTCGATGGTGGTGAACGGGACGCGCAGCACGTGGCCCATGGAGACCCGGACGCTGCGCCGGTACAGCGGGTCCGAGCAGCCGGGACCGAGCAGCACGCCGTCCACGCCGAGCGCGGCCGCGTTGCGGAAGATCGAGCCCAGGTTCTCGTGGTCGCCGACGCCCTCCAGCACGGCCAGGCTCCTGGCGGTGCTGGCCAGTTCCGGCAGCGCGGGCATGGGCGCGCGGTCCGCGCTGGCCAGCACGCCGCGGTTGAGGTGGAAGCCGACCACCTCGGCCATGATCTCCGCGCTGGTCACGTACGCCGGCGCGGCCACGGGTTCGAGCTGGTCGGCCAGGGCCTCGATGCGCCGCTGGACGCCGAGCAAAGCGCGCACCGGGTAGGGCGAGGCGAGCAGGCGCTCGACCACCACGACCCCCTCGGCCAGCACCAGGCCGCGGCCGCCGGGCCGGTCCGGCCGCCGGTCGGCGGTAGACAGGTCGCGGAAGTCGTTGAGACGCTCGTCGGCCGGGTCGTCGATCTGGATCACCTGCACCACCCGATCAGTGTGCCATCCCACGGTTTGAGAGAGACTGTCCAGTAACGTTGCTCCGTGAAGAAAGCTCTGACCAGTGCTTTGTCGCTGTTGGTTAAGACGATGTAACAGAGAGCACCGGTTTGGCGGCTGGCGAGCCCGGGAAACGCTGTGTCACGGTTGGCCTTCGCGACGCCGCTGGTGTGCCCGGCCGAACCAGCCGACCGATTGGGAGGCGGCATGGGAAGGGACGTGACCAACCGGACGTTCACCAGGGAGGATCGTCAGCGATATCGGGACAAGGTCCAGCGCTGCCTGGACGCGCTCGCCCGGATGCTCGCCGAGAACCACTTCTCCTTCCCCCGGCAGCAGATGGGCCTGGAGATCGAGTTGAACCTCGTCGACGAGACGCTGCGTCCTGCCATGGCCAACACGGTGGTCCTGGAGAAGATCTCCGACCCTGCTTTCCAGACCGAACTGGGTCAGTACAACATCGAGATCAACGTCGCGCCGCGGCCGCTGGCCGGGGACGAGGCGCTGGAGCTGGAAGAGGAGCTGCGCCAGCAGCTGGACGCCGCCGACGGCAAGGCGCACGACGCGGGCGCCGCGCTGGCCATGATCGGCATGCTGCCCACGTTGCGGCGGGAGCACTTCGATCCGCGGTGGCTGTCCACGAGTCCGCGCTACTCCCTGCTGAACGCGCAGATCTTCGGCGCGCGCGGCGAGGAGATGCTGCTGGACATGGAGGGCGCGCCGATGCCGGGCAAGAGCCCCGAACGGCTGCGCAGCTACACCGACTCGATCCTGCCGGAGTCCTCCTGCACCTCGGTGCAGCTGCACCTGCAGGTGGAGCCGAACGACTTCGCCGCGCACTGGAACGCCGCGCAGTGCCTGGCCGGCGTGCAGGTCGCGCTGGCCGCGAACTCGCCGTTCCTGCTGGGCAAGGCGCTCTGGCACGAGACCCGGATCCCGATGTTCGAGCAGGCCACCGACACCCGCCCCCAGGAGCTGAAGAACCAGGGGGTCCGGCCACGGGTGTGGTTCGGCGAACGGTGGATCACCTCCATCTTCGACCTGTTCGAGGAGAACGTCCGCTACTTCCCGGCGCTGCTGCCGGAGACCGAGCCGGAGGACCCGCTGGAGGCGCTGGCCGCCGGACGGGCGCCGAAGCTGTCCGAGCTGCGGCTGCACAACGGCACCATCTGGCGGTGGAACCGGCCGGTCTACGACATCGTGGACGGGGTGCCGCACCTGCGGGTGGAGAACCGGGTGCTGCCCGCGGGCCCGACCGTGCTGGACGTGCTGGCCAACGCGGCCTTCTTCTACGGCGCGCAGCGGGCGCTGACCGCGCAGGACCGGCCGGTGTGGACCCAGATGTCCTTCCAGGCGGCCGAGGAGAACCTCTACAGCGGCGCCCGGCACGGGATGAACGCGCAGCTGTACTGGCCGGGCATCGGCTGGATCCCGCCGGATGAGCTGGTGCTGCGGCGGCTGCTGCCGATGGCGCACGAGGGCCTGCGGCTGTGCGGGGTCTCCGACGCCGCGCGCGAGCGCTACCTCGGCGTGATCGAGCAGCGGTGCGTGGCGCGGCGGACCGGGTCGACCTGGCAGCGGGAGACGGTGGCCCGGCTGGAGAGCAGGGGGCTGGACCGGGAGGCGGCGCTGACCGGGATGTTGCGGCGGTACCTGGAACTCATGCACTCCGGTGAGCCGGTGCACACCTGGACCGTCGGCGGATAGAGCTATTTATCGAGGTCGGGGGCGGGTGCCAGTCGGGGGCGCCCGCTCTCGGCCGTCACGTCCAGCACGTGGTCGACCCGGACCGCCTCGGCCAGCCTGCGGTCGTGGGTGATCAGGATCAGCGTGCCGGGGTAGTCGGCGAGGGCCTGTTCGAGCTGCTCGATGGCGGGCAGGTCGAGGTGGTTGGTGGGCTCGTCCAGCACCAGGCAGGTGGTGCCCCTGGCCTGCAGCACGGCGAGTCCGGCCCTGGTGCGCTCGCCGGGTGAGAGCTCGCGCGCCGGGCGCAGCACGGCGTCCGCGCCGACCCGGAACTTGGCCAGCAGGGTGCGGGCCGGCTCGGCGTGCAGGCCGGTCGCGGCCATCACCACGTCCAGTGCGCTGTCCTCGGTGTCGAAGGTGTGCCGGAGCTGGTCCACCTCGCCGACCAGCACGCTCGCGCCGACCGACCTTTCCCCGGCCAGCAACGGGATCCGGCCGAGCAGCGCGCCGAGGAGGGTGGACTTCCCGCTGCCGTTGGGGCCGGTGATCCGCCAGCGCTCACCGCCGCCGATGGTGAGGTCGAGCGGGCCGAGCCGGACGTCGCCGCGTTCGACCACCGCGCCGCGCAGGGTGAAGGCGATCTCGCTGCCACGACCGGCCGAGGGCAGGGTGAGCCGCAGCTCCCACGCCTCGCGAGGCTCTTCCACCTCGGTCAGCCTGGCCAGCTCTCTGTCCACAGTGGACCCTCGGGCGGCGGTGTTCTCCGCGCCCTGCTTCTTGGCGGCCTTGATGTTCTTGTCCGGCTCGTCGGACTTGGCCACCCTGCGCACGCCGCTGCGGGACCACTCCTTCATCCGGCGGGAGCGCTGCAACAGCGAATCCCGTTTCCCGGCATAGCTCTCGTAGGCCTCGCGGGCGTGCCGGGCCTGGGTCTCCTGCTCGTCCAGGTATGCCTGCCAGCCGCCGCGGAAGACGGAGAGCCGGTGGCTGAACTCGTCGATGGTGGCCACCGAGGTGACCGTGCGGGCCAGGAACTCGCGGTCGTGGCTGACCAGCACGATGCCCGCCCTGCTCCCGGCCACGTGGTGTTCCAGCAGGTCGAGGCCGTGCGCGTCCAGGTCGTTGGTGGGCTCGTCGAGCAGCAGCACGTCCGCGCGGGCCAGCAGCACCGAGGCCAGCCGCAGCCGGGCCGCCTGGCCGCCGGAGAGCTGGCCGGGGGTGCGGCCGGTGAGCAGGTCGGCGGGCAGGCCGAGGCGCTGGCACAGCGCGGCGGCGCGCTCGTCGAAGTCGGCCGCGCCCACCGCCGTCCAGTGGTCCAGCGCCTTGGCGTAGGCATCGCCTTCGCCGGGGTCGGTGGCCTGCGCGGCCGCGGTGCGCTCGAGCTCCGCCTCGGCCTGCGCGACGCCGGTGCGCCGGGCCAGGTGGTCCCGCAGCGACTCGCCCGGCCTGGGGTCGGTCTCCTGGGTCAGGTGCGCGAGCACCGCGCCCGGTCGCAGCGTGACCGTGCCTTCCTCCGGCGGGAGCTCGCCGGCGAGCACGCGGAGCAGGGTGGACTTGCCTGCCCCGTTGGGCGCGCTCAGGCCGATGCGGTCACCGGGCGAGACATCGAGGTCGACCTCCGAGAGCACGGTCCGCGGACCGAAGGACAGGGTGACTTTCCGCGCCAGCAGAACGGACACCCCACCGACGGTGTCAGCGGCGTGCCGGTCCCGCAACCGATTAATCAGTCCACAGTGGACCTTCGACGGCCCGCGTAGAGCGCGAACGCGCCCCCGGCGAGCAGGGCCAGGCCGCCGAGCGCGATCGGCAGGATCGGCCCGGCACCGGTGTTGGCCAGCCCCCCGGGCCGCCCACCACCGGTGCCGCCGGTCCCGCCCGTGCCGCCGCCGGGCTGGTCGCCACCGCCACCGCCGGGTGGCGGGGTGGTGGTGGTCGTGGTCGGAGTGGGGTTTCCGTTGCCGCCGAAGGTGATCGGCAGGACCACGTCCTGGCTGCGGTCCGCGCCCAGGGTGTGGTCGGCGCGGCTGACGATGGCGCACTTGAGCACGGCGCAGTCGGTGTACTCGTCCTTGGCGGTCACGGTCAGCTCGACGGAGAAGGTGCCGCCGGGGCCGTAGGGCTTGGCCAGGTCCTTGCCGTAGGGCGGCGGGTTGCTGGAGACCCAGACGGAGTTGCCGTTCTTGCCGGACATGTCGACGCCGCCGAGGCAGGGTGTCGGCTGCTTGCCGGGGCCGTTGTCCACGCAGACGGCCACGTAGATGCCCTTGGCCTCGTTGTAGCCGGAGCCGGTGACGGTGACCTTCTCCCCCGCGGCCTTGAGGCCCTGTGTCTTGGAGGCGGAGAGCTTCGGGCTCGCGGCGGTTTCGGCCTGCGGGGCGGCCTCGCGGCGGTTGACGTCGACGCTCGGCGCGGCGCTGGAGGTCGCGGCGGGTGGCGGGCTGCTCGGCGTGGTGCTGGACGTCGTGGCCGGTGGGTGCGCGCCGAACTTCAGCGGCAGCGGGGCGACTCCGGCCACGCTCACCCGCAGCTCGATCGGGCTGCCCTCGGGCGCGAAGGCCGGCGTTACCAGCAACTCAGCCGCGAAACCGCCGTCGCTGCCGGTGGTGATGGTGGCTGGTCCGGCCGGATCGGCGGTACTGCCGGACCAGGTGCCCAGGGCCAGCGTGCTCTGCGCGGCGAACCCGGCGCCGCGCACCACGATGCGCTCCCCCGCCGGGTCCAGGCCGCTGGCCCGGTCCGTGGACAGGACCGGAACCTGTTGGGCCACAGCGGTTCCCGGTAGCGCGAAGACGAGCCCCAGCAACACCGCGGCGGCCAGACGGACCGATCGCATCATCCGTTCACCCCATCAACAAACCAGCCAAGTTAGGTTAGGCTAACAATAGATAGGCAAGACTCACCTGGCTAGTGGGGGCGGAATGACTCAGCAGACCACGCCGAGCGGCTACCTGCCGCCGGCGGCGGTGACCGTGAGCCGGGTGCCGGGCGCGGGGCTGGTCACCCAGGACGCGAAGGGCACCACGGTCACCGGCGACTACGGCCAGCAGCTCACCGTCTCCAAGACCAGCGGGCTGGACGAGGCCGGCGCGACGGTGACCATCACCGGCCAGGGCTACCGGGTGGACAAGGGCATCTACGTGGCCTTCTGCGTGGACAACGGGCCGGGCAAGCAACCAGGTCCGTGTGGCGGGGGCGCGGACCTGAGCGGGGCCGGCGGGTCCTCGAAGTGGATCTCCAACAACCCGCCCGCCTACGGCAAGGACCTGGCCAAGCCCTTCGGCGAGGGCGGCACCTTCACCGCCGAGCTGAAGATCAGCCCGGTGCTCTCGGCCGAGCCGAAGATCGACTGCCGGGACAGCGGGGTGAAGTGCGCGCTGGTCACCCGCACCGACCACACCCGCACCGCGGACCGCACCCAGGATGTGGTGGTGCCGGTGAAGTTCGGGCCGGAGCCCGCGGCGGCGGTGCCGGTCGCGGCGGAGAGCGGCTGGCTGCCGCCGGTCGCGGTGGCCGGGATCGGCGCGGTGCTGGTGCTGGTGGTCGCGGTGCTGGTGCTCCGGTTGCGGCGCAGGCGGTCCGCCTCGTGAGCCCGCGGTGGCTCGCGGGCGCGCTGCTGCTCGCGCTGGCCGGGTGCGCCGCGCCAGCCCCGGCGGCCAACGCGCCCAGCTCCGCGGCGGCGGCCGAGGTGAACGCGCAGCGGATCAAGCCGCTGGCCACGCCCGTGCCGGTGCTGCCGGTGACGGTGGACTCGGTGGACGGGCGCAAGGTGACCGTCACCGACGCGTCCCGGATCATCCCGCTGTCCGGGGCGATCTCCGAGGTGGTGTTCACCCTCGGGCTGGGCGCGAACGTGGTGGGCCGGGACGTGGCCGCGACCTTCGAGCCTGCGCGCGCCCTGCCGGTGGTGACCTCCGGGCACGACGTGTCCGCGGAGAGCACGTTGTCCTTGCGCCCCAGCGTGATCCTCACCGAACCGGGCGTCGGGCCGCCGGAGGCGATCAGCCAGCTGCGCGACTCCGGGGTGCCGGTGGTGGTGCTGCCCGACGCCAAGCGGATGCCGGAGACCTTCACCCGGATCGAGGCGGTGGCCGCCGCGCTCGGGGTGCCCGCCGCGGGCCGGGAACTGGCCGAGCGGACCAGGGCGGAGGTCGCGGCGGCCAGGGCCAAAGTGCCGCAGGGGCAAGCGAAACCGCGGGTGGCGTTCCTGTACCTGCGCGGGTCGGCCTCGGTCTACCTGTTGGGCGGCAAGGGATCCGGCGCGGACTCCATCATCGAGGCGGCCGGGGCCAGTGACGTGGGCGCCGAGCTCGGGCTGGGCCCGTTCACCCCGCTGACCGCGGAGTCGCTGGTCAAGGCGCAACCGGACGTGTTCCTGGTGATGAGCAAGGGCCTGGACTCGGTGCAGGGCGTGGACGGGCTGCTCAAGCTGCCAGGGGTCGCGCAGACCCCGGCCGCGGCCAACCGGCGGGTGGTCGCGATCGAGGACGGCGTGCTGCTCAACTTCGGGCCGCGCACCGCGCTGGTGGTCACCGCGCTCGCGGAGGGCCTGCGCTGATGCGAACACGCCGCCTGGCCCTGGTGCTGGGCCTGGGGATCGCGCTCGTCCTGCTCTGCCTGCTGGGCGCGGGCATCGGGGCCTTCCCGAGCCCGGTGGCCGATGTGCTCGCCTCGGTGGCGCACCGGCTCGGGCTGGCCGGCGCGCCGCCGACCGGCTACCTGGACGCGGTGCTGTGGCAGATCCGGTTTCCCCGGGTGCTGCTCGGGGTGCTGGTCGGGGCCTCGCTGGCCTGCGCGGGCGCGGTGATGCAGGGCGTGTTCGGCAATCCGCTGGCCGAGCCCGCGGTGGTCGGTGTCTCCGGCGGCGCGGCGGTGGCGGCCAGCGCGGTGACCGTGCTCGGGGTGACCGCGCTGGGCACCTGGACGCTGCCCGCGGCGGCCTTCGCCGGCGGGCTGGTCACGGTGGCGGTGGTGTACCTGGTGTCCCGCTCCGGCGGGCGGACCGAGGTGGTCACCCTGGTGCTGACCGGGATCGCGGTGAACGCGGCCACCGGCGCGGTGATCAACCTGCTGCTCACCTACTCCAACGACGCCCAGCTGCGCTCGGTGGTGTTCTGGATGATGGGCAGCCTGGCCCAGACCACCTGGCCGAAGGTGCTCGCGGTGCTGCCCTGCGCGATCGCCGGGCTGTTGCTCGCGCCGCTGTTCGCCAGGCAGCTGGACCTGCTCGCGCTCGGCGAGCGACCGGCCCGGCACCTGGGCGTGCACATCGAGCGGCTGCGCGGCACCTCGATGTTCGTGGTGGCCCTGCTGACCTCGGCGGCGGTGGCCGTGGCCGGCATGATCGGGTTCGTCGGACTGGTTGTGCCGCACGTCGTTCGCATGGTCATCGGGCCTGGGCACCGGTACCTGATCCCGGTCAGCGCGCTGGGCGGGGCGGTGGTCGTGGTGGCCGGGGACCTGGTGGCGCGCACCGCGATGGCGCCGGTGGAGCTGCCCATCGGGGCGCTGACCGCGCTGGTCGGCGGGCCGTTCTTCTTCTGGCTGCTGCGCCGCACCAGGGCCCGTCAGGGCGGGTGGGCATGAGCCAGGTGATCGCCGAGACCCTCGGCGTCGGCGTGGTCCTCGGCGGGCAGCCGGTGCTGCACGGGGTGAGCCTGACCGCGCGCACCAGCGAGGTGCTGGCGCTGCTCGGTCCCAACGGCGCGGGCAAGTCCACGCTGCTGGCCGCGCTGGCCGGGGACCTCGCGCCCTCGGCGGGGCAGGTGCTGGTGCACGGGAAACCCGTTGGCGGCTACCGGCCGAAGGAGCTGGCCAAGCTGCGGGCCGTGCTGCCGCAACAGGTTCTGCTGTCCTTCCCGTTCACCGTGGCCGAGGTGGTCGAGATGGGCCGCGCGCCCTGGGCGGGCACGCCGGCGGCCGAGCTGGACGAGGAGGTCATCGCCGAGGCCATGCGGGAGACCGAGGTGACCGAGTTCGCCCGGCGCCGGTTCCCCTCGCTCTCCGGCGGCGAGCGGGCCAGGGTGGCGCTGGCCAGGGTGCTGGCCCAGCGGGCCGGGCTGCTGCTGCTCGACGAACCCACCGCCGCGCTGGACCTGCGGCACCAGGAAGCGGTGCTGCGCATCGCGAAACGCCGGGCCGCGGCCGGGGACGCGGTGGTCGTGGTGCTGCACGACCTCGGCCTGGCCGCGGCCTACGCGGACCGGGTCGCGCTGCTCTCCGGCGGCGAGCTGGCCGCCTCCGGGCCACCGGCGAAGGTGCTCACCGGCGAGCTGCTCAGCCGGGTCTACCGGCACCAGGTCGAGGTGCTGGCCCATCCGCGCACCGGGGCGCCACTGGTGCTGCCCCGCCGAGACCACGAATGACCTGGGAGAGCGTCATGTTCCACCGACTTCCGGTGCTGCTGCTGACCGCGGGCGCGCTGCTGGCGGCCGCGCCGTCCGCGCAGGCCGCCGAGCCCGTGCGGCACGAGAAAGCGGCCACGCTCGCCGTGCCGGGCGTGAACTCCTTCGTCGCGCTCGGCGGCGAGACCTGGTTCACCAGCACCCGCAACGGCACCGCCGCCGCGCTGGACGGCGGGCACCAGGTCGTCGGCACCCCGGTCAAGCTGGGCAACCTGCCCGCGCAGCTGGCCGCGAACACCCGCACCGGCACCGTGTTCGCGGTCAACCGGGGCGTGATCGACAAGAAGCCCTCGGTGTCGGTCATCGACGCGGCCACCCGGCAGGTCACCGCGACCATCCCGGTCGGCGCGGGTCCCAACGGCGTCGGTGTGGACGAGGGCTCCGGCCAGGTGTTCGTGGCCGAAGGTGGCGCGGCCGTGGTGTCGGTGCTGGATCCGTTGCAGCGCAAGGTGATCGCCTCGATCCCGGTGGGCTCCGGACCGGACCAGGTGGTGGTGCACGGCGACCGCGCCTATGTGTCCAACCTGGACGACAACACCGTCTCGGTGCTGGACACCAAGGCGCGCAAGGTGATCGCCACCATTCCGGTGGGCGCGAACCCGCGCGGGCTGGCCGTTGACCCGGTGCTGCACCGGTTGTACGCGGTGAACCAGGGCAACGGCACGGTCACCACCGTGGACACCAGGACCAACCAGGTGCTCGGCGAACCCTTCGCCGCCGGGGCGGGCGCGGGCCGGGCCGCGGTCGACCCGGCCACCGGGTTCCTCTACACCGGGCAGGCCGAGCTCGGCCAGGTCGCGGTGCTGAACCCGGTGGCGCGCAAGGTGATCGGCACCCTGGAGGTGGCCGCGCCCGGGATGATCGGGGTGAACCCGGCCACCGGCGCGGTGTACGTGGCCGACGGCAACAACCTCCAGGTCTTCGCCCGGTTCGCCGCGCCGGTGCTGCTCAGCGAACCGGTCAGCACCGAGGCCGAGCCGGGCAAGCCCGCGCGGTTCCAGGCCAGCGCCCGGGGCGCGACCTCGGTGCGCTGGCAGGAGAGCATCGACGGCGGCCGCAGCTGGGCCGAGTTAGCCGAAACCGGCGACACGCTGACCGTGCTCGCGGAGACCCGGTTGTCCGGCAGGCACTACCGGGCCGTGTTCGGCAACGCCACCGGCAGCACGCCGACCGCGGCCGCGGTGCTCACCGTGCCCGGCGGTCCGGCCACGACCACCCCGACCAGCACCACCACCACTCCGCCACCGACCTCCACCACTCCCAGCACGACGACGACCTCCACCACCCCGGTCGTCGCCCCGCCACCGGCCCAGGTCCAGCCGCCCACCCCCAGGCTGGCCAAGACCGGCGCGGAACCGATCTTCCCGTTGCTGACCGGGCTGGCCCTCCTGACGGCCGGCACCGCCCTGCTGCTGTTCCACCACCGAACCAAGAAGAGGGAATCAGCATGAAGAACAAGGTGAAGGCCGCGCTCGTCTCCTTCGGCGCGCTCGCCGGTGTGCTGGCGATGACCGGCACCGCCATGGCGGCTCCGGACTCGGCCAGCCGCAACGGCCGCACCATCACCGCCTCCGAGGCCACCGCGATCGCGGTCAACGGCCAGGAGATCACCGTGACGGGCACCGGCTACCACACCGACAAGGGCTACTACGTGGCGCTGTGCAAGGTCCCGGCGGACCTCAGCTACGGCGTCAAGCCCGGCCCCTGCCAGGGCGGGGACGGGCAGGGCGGCACCGGGGTCGGCCCGTCCGCGTGGGTGACCAACACCCCGATGGGCGGCAACACCTACCCGATCGCGGCGGACGGCTCGTTCACCGCGAAGGTCTTCCTCAAGCAGAACGCCGGTGGCCTGGACTGCACCGTGGAGACCTGCGCGATCATCACCCGCCGGGACCACTGGCAGGCCGGCGACCGCAGCTTCGACGTGTTCATCCCGGTCCAGTTCAGCTGAGCCGGTCCGCATCGGTCCGCCTGGGACAGCTCCGGCAGGCGTCCTCCCCCGGGGCGGTCCAGAACAGGCAGCAGTGGTTGCGCAGGTAGGTCAGGCCCTTCGCGCCGGTGAGCAGTCGGCCGGTCGGGGCCAGCCACGGCACGACTGAGCACAACCGTTGGTACGCAAGGGAAAGCCGGGCTGAGTCGGCACCGCCCCGAGCCGCGCGGGCGAGGGCGGTGCCGATCCCGAAGCCGATCTGCCCGCGCATCGCCGGTGCCGCGCAGCCGCGGACCACCCGCAGGTGCCCGGCCACCCGGAACAGGTGCCCGTCGAAGATCGTCCCGATCAGCTCGTCCAGCTCCACCGGCACCGGTTCGCCCGGCAGGTGCAGGGTGTGCCAGCCGTGGCCGCCGTCCCCGCCCAGCCGCACCCGGTCCGGGTGCCACCAGCCCAGGCCCAGCGCCCAGGGCAGCACGGTGGCCTGGCCGATCTTGATCGCGTAGACCGACAGCGCGGTGCGCGCGGCCGCCGCGTGCACCCGGTGCGCGGTGGCCGTCATCTCGGCCTCTACCAGCCGCAACGCCACCGCCGGATCGGCCGCGACCTCGGCGCAGGACAGCGCATCCGGCGGGGCCGGGTCGCAGCGGACCCTGATCTCCGGGCAGGCGGCGGCCATCACTCCTTCGTGGCCGGCTGGCATGTGCGAGACTTCTCGACTGATATCAGCACCGTCATCTGGAGTCGTGTTCGTGCCCACTTCACCCACCGTCGCCAACTGGGAGCTCGGCCTCCGGCTGCGCGAGCACCGGGAGCTGACCGGCCTGACCGCGGTCGCCGCGGCCAAGGCCGCCAAGCTCACCCAGCCCTACGTCTCCGGGGTCGAGGGCGGGAAGCTGAAGATCACCGACGTCCGGCTGAAGGCGCTGGCCAAGGCCTACCGGCTCAGCGAGGAGTCCTACGCCGGGCTGATCGAGCTGCGCGCCGCGGCCGAGCAGCGCAGCTGGTGGCAGGGCTACTCCGGGCTGTTCACCGACGACACCCTGCGCTTCTTCGGCTACGAGCACGGCGCGGCCGCGATCCGCTCCTACGACGGCGGCCTGGTACCGGCCCTGCTGCAGACCGAGGACTACGCCCGCGCGGTGATCCGCGGCGCTGGGCCGAACATCCGGATGGCCGACGTGGAGCGGGTGCTGGAGGCCAGGCTGATCCGGCAGCACCGGCTGGACGGGCCGGAGCCGGTGCGGCTCACCGCGGTGGTCACCGAGGCCGTGCTGCACCAGCAGGTCGGCGGCCGCGCGGTGCTGGCCGCGCAGCTGCGGCACCTGGCCGCCGTGGTCGAACAGCGACCGTCCACTGTGGACATCCGGTTGGTGCCGTTCACCGCGGCGGCCTTCCACGCCCTCGGCGGCGGCGCCTTCCACCTGCTCGACTTCCCGAGCCGGCGGCTGCCCACGCTGCTGTGGCAGGAGACGGTCACCTCGACCTCGCTGATCGACCACCCGGTGCGGCTGCGCGAGTTCGACTCGGCGTTCAACCAGGCCGTGGAACACGCGCTGAGCACCGCGGACTCGCTGCGCCTGATCCGCCAGTTCGCCAAGGAACTGGCCTAGGCAGCTCATATCGTTCCCTGGATGTCCACAGTGGATCGTCCGTCGGGCAGCGCGCGCAGCTGACCGCGCACGCCGAACACCCCGGCCAGCAGCTCGGCGGTGAGCACCTCCACCGGCGGCCCCGCGGTGACCACCCGGCCGTTGTCCAGCACCACCAGCCGGTCGCAGTGCTCCACCGCGAGCCGCAGGTCGTGCAGGGTGAGCAGCACGGACAGGCCCTCGGCCGCGCGGGCCCGCAACAGCTCCAGCACGGCGAGCTGGTGGCGCAGGTCGAGGTGGTTGGTCGGCTCGTCCAGCACCAGGATCCGCGGCTGCTGGGCCAGCGCGCGGGCGATGGAGACCCGCTGCCGCTCACCGCCGGAGAGGGTGCGCACATCCCGGTCCCGCAAGGCTTCCAGGTCGGCCAGCGCGATCGCCTCGGCCACCGCGGCGTGGTCCTGCGCGCGCAGCGACTCCAGCCAGCCGCGGTGGCAGGTGCGGCCCTGGCCGACCACCTCGGCCACGGTCAGCGCGGCCGCGTGCTCGGGCTCCTGGGTGGTCGCGGCCAGCGTCCTGGCCAGCTCGCGCCGCCCGAGCTCGGCGACCGGCCGCTGGTCCACCAGCACCGCGCCGCCGGCCGGGGTCAGCGCGCGGTAGAGCGTGCGCAGCAGCGAGGTCTTGCCGGAACCGTTGGGGCCCACCAGTCCCAGCACCTCGCCGGGCGCCAGCGAGAGGCTCACCCCGTCCACCACGAACCGGCCGCCGAGCGCCACCCGCACGTCCTCGGTGCGCACGCTCACGTCGCCCTCCCCCGCCGCCGGTACAGCATCACCAGGAACACCGCGCCGCCGACCGAGGAGGTGACCGCGCCGACCGGCACCTCCAGCGGGGCGATGACGATCCTGGCCAGCAGGTCCGCGCAGACCAGGAAGAGCCCGCCCAGCACCGCGGACACCGGCAGCAGCCGCCTGGCGTCCGCGCCGACCAGGAACGCGGCCGCCTGCGGGATGATCAGGCCGACGAAGGCGATGCCACCGGCCACCGTGACCGAGGTCCCGGCCAGCAGCGCGACCCCGACCAGGGCCAGCAGCCGCACCCGCTTCGGGTCCACGCCCAGCGCCGCCGCCCCGTCATCGCCCGCGGAGAGCAGGTTGAGCCAGCGGCCGACGGCCAGGCCAGCGCCCAGCGCCAGCAGCAGCACCGCGCCGGGCACCGCCATGGTGTGCCAGCGCGCGTCGCCGAGCCCGCCGCTGAGCCAGAACAGCACCTGCTTGGCCTGATCGCCCTTGGCCGCCAGGAAGATCACCAGCAGGATGCCCGCGCCGAAGATCTGCGCCACGCCGAGCCCGCCGAGCACCAGCGCGGTCACCGAGCCGAACCGCCCGGCCACCGCGAGCACCAGCAGCAGTGCCAGCAGCGCGCCCAGGAAGGCCGCGATCGGCACGGTGGCCGCGCCCAGCGCGCCCGCGCCGATGCCCAGCACCAGCACCACGGCCACGAAGAACCCGGCCCCGGAGTTGACGCCCAGCAGGTAGGGGTCGGCCAGCGGGTTGCGGGTGACGATCTGCGCCACCGCCCCGGCCAGCGCCAGCGCGGCCCCGACCAGCACCGCCAGCACCACCCTGGGCAGTCGGGACTCGCGGATGATCGAGGCCCGCACCGGCGACCAGTCGGCCTCCACCAGCCCCGGCGCGACCCAGTGCAGCAGGATCCGCCACACCTGGCCGACCGGCACCGCCACCGACCCGAAGGACAGGGCCAGGCTGGCGGCGCCGAGCAGCGCCAGTACCGCGAGCAGCAGGGTCAGGCCGAGGGGGATCCGGGTCACCGGAAGAGGTCCGGGTGCACGCCGGCGGCCAGGGTGCGCAGCGCGGCGGGCAGCCGGATGCCTTCGATCAGGTCCGGCAGGGTCAGCGTGACCAGCCGCTTGTTCCGCATCGCCGGGGTGCCCGAGGCCAGCGGATGTCCTTCCAGGAAGCGGCGTTTGGCGTCCACGCCGCCGTTGTCGCCGAGGTAGTCCACCAGCACGATCACCTCGGGCGCGCGCTCGGCGACCTGCTCCCAGCTGGCGTCGCCGAAGACCTTGGCCACGTCGGCGAAGATGTTGCGCCCGCCCGCGCGCTTGGCCAGCTCGTTGCCCAGGCCGCGGCCGCCCACGGTGAACGGGGCCTGCTCGCCGCTGTCGTAGAAGAACACCGGCACCGCGGGCCGGTTCGCGGCGGCGACCTTGGCGGTGACCTCCTCGACCGCCTTGGTGGTCTGCTCGACCAGCTTGGCCGCCCGGTCGGGCACGCCCAGCGCCCGGCCCAGCGCGGTCAGGTCCTCGGTGTAGGTGCTGATCGCCGCGGTCGCGTCCGGGCAGTTCTCCGACAGCAGGAAGGTGCGGATGCCCTTGGCCTCCAAGGCTTCCCGGCCGCGGCCGTCCTTCTCGGCGAAGGCGCTGGCGTAGCCGCCGACCACCAGGTCCGGTTCGGTGCCCAGCAGCTGTTCCGCGCTCGGGTACTTCTCCGAGACGGTCTTGACCTTGGCGTAGTCCGCGGCGATCTCGGCTGGCACGTCCGGGGTGTCCGGGAAGGCGGTGCCGACGATCCGGTCGGTCACACCGAGCGCGACCAGGATCTCGGTGGCGTGCTGGTTCAGGCTGAGGATGCGCTTGGGCGGGCCGTCGAACTTCTGCGTCCGGCCGCAGTTGCCGATCTCCTGCGCGGCGGGGGCGCTCGGCGCGGCCGACGGGCTCCCACAGGCCGGGATGAGCAGCGTGAGCGCGCACACAGCGGCGAGCAACGAGTTCTTCATGGACACCTTCCGCAAGCCTCGACGGAGATCGGTGGTCGCACCTTGCGGCAGGTACTCGGGCTCGCCGCGTGTCGCGGCCCACCGTTGCGGGTCAGCGCCGGATTTCGACCGGCTTCCCCTGCGTCAAGGCGTGTTGCTGTTCCTACTGGTGCTGATGCTGGCCCGGCAGGACCAGCCAGGTCAAACCCTCTACCCCAACTCGTGACCAGAGCTTGTTGCAAGTAGGTTGTAGTTGCACAGCACTCTCATGAACGACTGCCACATGGGGAGGCTCTCGATGGGCGCCTACGTCCTGCCCGATCTGGACTACGACTACTCCGCACTGGAGCCCGCGATCAGCGGGGAGATCAACGAGCTGCACCACTCCAAGCACCACGCGGCCTACGTCAAGGGCACCAACGACACCCTGGACAAGATCGCCGAAGCCCGCGACAAGGGCGACTTCGGCTCGATCGTTGGCCTGGAGCACACCCTGGCCTTCAACCTGGCCGGGCACGCCATGCACGTGGTCTGGTGGAAGATCCTCTCCCCCCACGGCGGCGACAAGCCCACCGGCGAACTGGCCGCCGCGATCGATGAGGAGTTCGGCTCCTTCGACAAGCTGCGTGCCCAGCTCAACGCGGTCTCCACCACCATCCAGGGCTCCGGCTGGGGCGTGCTGGCCTGGGACCCGATCGGTCAGCGGCTGATCACCCAGCAGCTCAAGGACCACCACTCCAACCTCTCCATCGCCACCACCCCCCTGGTCGTCTTCGACGTGTGGGAGCACGCCTACTACCTGCAGTACCGCAACGTGAAGGCCGACTACATCAACGCGCTGTGGAACATCGTCGACTGGACCGAGGTCGGCAAGCGCTTCGAGGACGCCCGCGCGGGCAAGAACGGCCTGCTGCTCCCCTGAGCGCGGCACCCAGGCTTCGGCGGTGGATGCTCCGACAAGTTGACGTCGCCGAGAAAGAGTGAGGCCCCGGACTCCTCGCGGAGCCGGGGCCTCACTCTGTTCCCGAACTGACTGCCGCTCCCACCACGAAGCGGACAAGACTTAGGTTAGCCTTACTTCACTCCTCGGTCAACCCACGCCGTCTGGCCCGAAAGAGTGACCAGCGGCCGACCGGCCAGCGGATGCCGCCGCGACCTGCGAGAACGGCTCCGCAGACGATTGCGGCCAGCAGCGAGACCACCCCGCCCACCAGCAGCGGCATCTGCCCGCCGTACTCCTGCGCGATCCACCCCATCACCGGGCTGCCCAGCGGGGTGCCGCCCAGGAAGACCAGCATGTACAGGCCCATCACCCGGCCGCGCATGTCCGGCCGGACGGCCAGCTGGACGGTGGAGTTGGCCGTGGTTGTGAACGTCATCACGGCGATGCCGGTGGGGATCAGCACCAGGCCCAGCGCGGTGAAGGTGGGCATCAGGCCGAGCACGATCTCCAGCACCCCGAACACCGCCGCGCCGCCGATCATCACCCGCAGCCTGGGCTTGCCCTTGGTGCTGCGCCGGGCGGCCAGCAGCGCGCCGAGGAAGGTGCCCGCGGCCAGCAGGGTGGAGAGCAGGCCGTAGCCGTCGGCGTCGCGGCCGAAGACGTTGCGCGCCACCACCGCCAGCGTGCTGCTGAAGTTCAGGCCGAAGGTGCTGACGAAGAACACCAGCACCATCACCACGACCAGGTCCTTGCGGCCGCGGACGTAGCGCAGGCCCTCGCGCAGCTGGCCCTTGGCCCTGGGCACCGGCGGGTTGCGGTGCAGCTGGGCCGGGTTCATCAGGGCCAGGCCGAGGATCACCGCGCCGAAGGTGGCCGCGTTGAGCAGGAACACCCAGCCGGTGCCGATCAGCGTGATCAGCACGCCGGCGATGGCCGGTCCGGT
The DNA here is from genome assembly GCF_030064675.1 of Crossiella sp. CA-258035. GTDB lineage: Bacteria > Actinomycetota > Actinomycetes > Mycobacteriales > Pseudonocardiaceae > Crossiella. The sequence goes on along the minus strand of NZ_CP116413.1, from coordinate 569,767 downwards.
GATCCGGGCCATGTTGAAGTTCATCGAGTTCAGCGCGACCGCGTTGGTCACCTGGTCCTTGCCGACCATCTCCACCACGAAGGACTGCCGCACCGGCGTCTCCACCGCGGTGAAGCAGCCCAGCGCCAGGCAGAGCGCGTAGACGTGCCAGAGCTGCGCGGCGCCGGTGACCGCCAGCAGGCCGAGCACCAGCGCGCACAGGCCCATCGCGGTCTGCAGGCCGATCAGCAGCTTGCGCTTGTCCATCCGGTCGGCCAGCACACCGGCCCACAGCGAGAACACCAGGGTGGGCGCGAACTGCAGGGCCATCGCGATGCCGAGCGCGACCGCGTTGCCGTGCGAGAGGTCCAGGACCAACCAGTCCTGAGCGACCCGCTGCATCCACACGCCGATCAGCGAGACGATCTGGCCCGCGATGAAGTAGCGGTAGTTGCGGGCGCGCAGCGAGGCGAACATGCCTGGGCGCTTGACCGGGGCTGGACTGCTACGCGGATGGGTTGAGTCGTCGATCGGACGCTGTTCCGGCTCACGTTCCGCGTAGGTGGTCACCCGTTACTGCCCCGCCATCCTGTCTATGATCTCGGCGGCCCGGGCCAGCACTGCCCGGTCCGAGTCGTCGAGCTCGGCCAACTGCTTGTCCAGCCAGCGTTCCCTGGCCCGCACATCGGCCCGGATGAACGCCCGCCCCTGCTCGCTGATCTCCACGATCGCCTGCCTGCCGTCCGTGGGATGCGGACGGCGGGTGGCGAAGCCGTGGTCTTCCAGCGCGGCGATCACCCTCGTCATCGAGGGCGGCTGCACGCCTTCCTTGCCCGCCAGCTCACCCGGGGTCAGCGGTCCGCACTTGAACAGGCAGGACAGCGCGGACAGCTGGGTCAGCGTGACGGTGGAGTCGGTGCGCTGCGCGCGGAGCCTGCGGTTGAGCCGCACGACGGACAGCCGCAACCGGCTGGCGAGGGTGGGCTCTGTCTCGAACTCCGGCACATCCTTAGCATACCAAACGACTTTCGCCCCGACTGCGCTTTTTGTCCCATGCCACCCAGCCGGATACCGCCATTCGGCGCTATCCAGGGCAGTCGCTTGCGCCGTCAATGGAAACAGGGCTGCCTGCCGGGGAAGGACCACGCCCAGTCATCACCGTGACGGAAGGCGTGGTCGGCGTGCGCGCAGTGCTGCCTGGAGTTCTGCTGTCCCTACTACTCGCGGGGACGGCCGTGGCCGCCCCGCCGCACCAGCACGCCACCCACGGGCACACGCTGCCGCCGGGCGCCAGCCCGGACCGGGAGACGCCGGAGCACCTGTACGAGCAGGAGCGCAAGGTCCTCGGCGAGCGGCACGCGCGCGAGCACCTGGAGGCCAGGAAGCGCGCGCTGCGCGAGGGCCGCAAGGCCGATCCGCACGCCAGGTTCGACTCGCCCGGGGAGACCCCGCCGCCACCGGGTCCCGCGCACGAGGTCGGCCGGTTCGAGACCAGCGGCGCGGTCCAGCCCTCACCGGACTACGGGGTGCACGTGGCGGTGCTGCCCACCGGCAAGGTGCTCTCCTTCAGCTTCGACGAGGTCACCAAGAACCCGCAGGAGGAGACCAGCCCGACCTACACCGTGGGCGCGCGCAACCGCGGCCGCGCCCACCTGTGGGACCCGAAGGCCGGCACCGGCGCGAGCGCGTGGAAGTCCGTGCCGCCGCCGGTGGTGGACCTGCCGGACGGGTCAGGCCAGGCCAGGCCCGCGCCGCTGTTCTGCACCGGGATGGCCTTCCTGCCCAACGGGAACCTGGCCGTCTTCGGCGGCAACCTGGCCAAGGACGGGCAGCTCTCCGGGGCCAGGCTGGTGTTCACCTTCGACCCGTGGACCGAGACCTGGCACCGGCAGCAGGACATGTCCGTCGGCCGCTGGTACCCGACCTCCTTCCTCACCCCGGACGGCCGGGTGGGCACCGTCTCCGGCGAGGACGACAACGGCTGGCTGACCGCCAGGACCGAGATCTTCCCGGCCCGGAACACCCCGATTCCCGGTGTCGCGCAACGGAACGCGACCAACCTGCCGAGTGAGACCGCGCCGGTGCAGGTGTTCACCTGGGACTACCCGCAGGCGCTCACCCTGGCCGACGGCTCCACCTACCTGCTCGGCCGCGGCGCGGACCAGCAGCAGCGGCTGGACACCAGCTCCTGGTCGGTGCGGCGGCTACCGGACCGGCCGGACGGCCTGATCCGCCGCTACGGCCCCGCGGTGCCGCTGCCCGGCGGCGCACAGGGCCCCACCCAGGCGCTGCTGACCAGCGGCAGCACCGGTGATCCGAAGGCGCTGCGGCTGGACTCGGCCTCCGGGAAGTGGCAGCCGGACAGCGCCCGCGCGTTCAGCCGCAACAACGACAACCTGGTGCTGCTGCCCGACGGCGGGGTGCTCTCGGTCAACGGCGAGACCGGCGACCAGCTGCGCGACTACGGCGCCGGGCACAAGGTGGCCGACGGCGACCAGCGCTACCGCCAGGTCGAGCTGTACGACCCGGCCACCCGCGCCTGGAAGCTGGGCCCGTCCTCGGCGATGCTGCGCGGCTACCACTCCAACGCGGTGCTGCTGGCCGACGGCCGGGTGCTGGTCACCGGGGACGAGTTCCAGCAGATGACCAGGGACACCAACAAGAACGACAACCTGCTGGGCTCGATCGAGGTCTACCAGCCGGCCAACCTCTTCCGCGGCCCCCGGCCGAGCATCACGCATGCGCCCGAGGTGCTCCAGTACGGCCAGTCCTTCAAGGTGCACCACGGCGGCGAGGCCCCGCCCGCCCGCGCGGTGCTGGTCTCCCCCAGCGCGGCCACGCACGCGGTGAACACCACCCAGCGGCACGTCGAGCTCGCCATTGAGTCCACTGTGGACGGTCAGCTGACGGTGCGCGCGCCGGCCAGCTCGGCCGCCGTGCTGCCCGGGTACCACATGCTGTTCCTGCTCACCGCCGCCGGCACGCCGAGCGTGTCAGTACCGGTGCGCTTCGACCCGCCACCGGCCCGCCGGGTCACCTTCACCGCGCAGGCGGTCACCACCGACCAGCCGGGCGAGCGCTGCATCGACGCCGACGGCGCCCGCTCGGTCCCCGGCACCAAGGTGCAGCTCTGGGACTGCAACGGCACCAACGCGCAGCGGGCCACCCTGCGCGCCGACGGCCGGATCACGCTGGACAGCGGCGGCTGCCTCGACTACGGCGACAACACCCCCGCCGCCGGCCGGGTGGTCACCATCCAGGTCTGCGGCGGCGACGGCCAGGTCTTCGAGTACGACACCGCGAAACGCGTCCTCACCGCGCCGAACAACCTGGTGCTGGACGTCTTCGGCAACCGCCAGGACAGCGGCGCGGAACTGGGCCTGTGGCACCCCAGGGGCAGCCCGAACCAGACCTGGACCCCGGCAGGCGGCCCGCGCCTGGCCGACTCGATGCTGCACACCGACCTGCCCGGCGGCCGCTGCCTGGACGTCGCGGGCGGCTCGTCCGCGCCGGGCACCAAGGTCCAACTGTGGGACTGCAACGGCACCAACGCCCAGCGCTTCACCCAGCGCGCGGACGGCCGGGTCGAGGTGCGCAGCGGCGGCTGCCTGGACCACGGCCCGGACAACCCGCCCGCCCCGCACCTGGTGACCGTGCAGCCCTGCGGCGGCGACGGGCAGCGCTGGACCTACCACCCCGCGCTGCGGGTGCTGCGCGCGGCGGACAACGGGCTCGCCGCGGATGTGGGCAACTTCAACCCGGCCAACGGCGCGGACGTCGTGGTCTACCAGCCGCACCGCGGCGCGAACCAGCTGTGGTCGGTGGGCTGACCACCAGGGCACGACCGCTAGTTCGCCGTGAACTGGTCGTAGAAGGCGGTCTTGATCCGCACGATGGCCTCTTCGGTGCGCTTGAAGCAGGCCTGTTCCGCCGCCGAGCCGAGCGCCTGCCACAGCTGGACGCCGAGCTGGTCGGAGTGGGTCGAGGCCAGCGGCGAGCAGTCCGCGAGCGGGCGGACCTTGGCGTCGTGCACCTTGTGCGGCAGGTAGAACGTCGACCCCTCGCCCAGCACCGGCCCGATCCGCTGCCACAGCTGCTCGTACTCGACCGCGACCAGCACCTCGCCCCAGAACCGCAGCACCGTCAGCAGACCGGCGTCCGAGTGCTCGCGCGCGCCTGCCTCGCTGATCAGCTCGAAGGTCGCGGTGATCGCCGCCAGGGTCGCCCGGGTCGGCCTGCTGGCGACCAGGTCGGCGCGCGGCACCCCGAGCCGGAGGATGTCCTCCTTCATCTCCTCCCGGTGGGACAGGCTGCGCCCGTCCTCGCCCGGGTACTCCTCGCGCAGGATCACCCTGGCGATCCGCACGCTGCGCTCGTCGGTCAGCAGGTCGATCGCGAGGTCGTAGGCCGGGGTGAAGGCCAGCGACAGGAACCGCCGCTGCAACAGCACCTCGTGGAACCGGCTTTCGGGCAGCCCCGCCACGTTCGCCAGCACCGGGTGCGCGCGGAACCGCGCGATCAAGCCGTCCTCGAACTCGTCCAGTTCATGCGTCATCGTCGCCCCAGTCACAGTCGTTTCCGTTCGAGATCGCGTTCCCAGTCCAGCGGATCGATCTCCACGCCGATCTCCCACAGCGTGTCCAGCTCCTGCTGGAACTGCCGCCCGAGCAGGCTGCCGCAGCCCTGGATCTCCAGCTGCGGTGACTCGATCGCGAGCTGGCCGTGCAGGAACACGCTGACGTAGTAGTGCGTGTCCGCCTTGTACACCGCGGCCGAGGGCAGCGAGTTGTACACCTTCACCTTCAGGTGGCCGGCCCGGCGGCGTTTCTCGGTCACCAGCTCCTTGAGGACGCCGAGGTTGTGCCGCACCCCGCTCCTGACGTTCCACTCGGGGTTGGACCTCCCCCGGGCGCGCAGCGCGTCGTCCCGCAGCGAGGCCACCATCGAGTTCGGGTACAGCAACAGGATGCGGACCTCCGCGCGCCGGTCCAGCGCCTCGCCCAGCGACCCCTTCAGCCGTTGCAGGTTGGGGATCCAGGTGTTCAGGATGGTCACCTGCCGCGCCTGCCCGACGTAGCGGATGTAGTCCTCGTTGGCCAGGTTCGGGTGCACCGCGACCAGCCCCTGCTCGAAGCCCTGCGCGACGGCCCGCCGCACCGCGTCCACCTTGGCGTCGATCTCGTCGAGCTTGGCGAAGCCGTCGACCTCCAGCGTCACCACCAGAGCCATCGAACCCAGCACCAGCAGGGTGATCTTCTGGATGGTCCCGCCCGGCGCGATCAGGTCCAGCCAGCCCGCCAGGTCCGCCACGGCGACCGCGATGGACAGGCAGGCTGCCGTGTACAGGCCGGTCCGTTCGAACGTGCGCCGAAGTCTGCTCGCCATGATGTCGCTGCCACCCCAGAATTGATCAACCAAGGGTGGCCCTGGCCACAGTGGGTGTCAACCGGGTCGTCCTGCTCCGCCCGTTCGGCGGCCGGAGCCGTGCGCGCGGCGGAAGCCGTTCGGCAGCCGCGACTGGCGGCCTGCTTCTAGAGGAAAAGCGCGCGCAGCGGACCGATGCCGAAGTAGAGCAGGAAGGCCACCGCGACCACCCACATCAGCGGGTGGATCTCGCGGGCCTTGCCGGTGGCCGCCTTCAGCGCCACGTAGCTGACGAAGCCCGCGCCGATCCCGTTGGCGATGGAGTAGGTGAACGGCATCACCACGATGGTCAGGAAGGCCGGCAGGGCCACGGTGAAGTCGGTGAAGTCGATGTCCACGACCTGGGTCATCATCAGCGCGCCGACGATCACCAGCGCCGGCGCGGCCGCCTCCACCGGGATCACCTGGTACAGCGGGGTGAAGAACATCGCGGCCAGGAACAGCAGGCCGGTGACCACGTTGGCCAGTCCGGTGCGGGCGCCCTCGGCGATACCGGCCGCGGACTCGACGTAGACGGTGTTGGAGGAGCTGGAGGCGACGCCACCGGCGACCGCGGCCACCCCGTCCACGAACAGCGCCTTGCTCGTGTTGGGCAGCTGCCCGTCCTTGTCCACCAGCCCGGCTTCCTTGCCAAGCCCGGTCATGGTGCCGATGGTGTCGAAGAAGTCGGTCAGCACCAGGGTGAACACCAGCATCGCGGCGGCCAGCGCGGGCAGCCGGGTCCAGGCGCCGAAGGAGACCTCGCCGACCAGCGACAGGTCCGGCAGGCTGAACACGCTCTCCGGCAGGGCCGGGTAGCCGAGGTTCCAGCCGCGCGGGTTGCTGCCCTTGGACGGGCCCGCGTTGACCAGGGCCTCGATCGCGATGGCCAGCACGGTGCTGCCCAGCACGCCGATCAGGATCGCGCCGCGGACCTTACGCGCCACCAGGATCGCGGTGCCCACCAGGCCGACCACGAACACCAGCGTCGGCCAGGAGGCGATCGAGCCGCCGATGCCCAGGCTGACCGGCACGGTGGTGCCCGCGGCGTCCGGGATGCGGCGGACGAACCCGGCGTCCACCAGGCCGATCAGGCAGATGAACAGGCCGATGCCGACCGCGATGGCCGCCTTCAGCGGGGCGGGCACCGAGTTGAACACCGCGGTGCGGAACCCGGTGACCACCAGCAGCAGCACCACCAGGCCGTTGACCACGATCAGGCCCATCGCCTCCGGCCAGGTGACCTGCGGGGCGATGGTGACCGCGACCAGGCTGTTGATGCCGAGCCCGGTGGCGATGGCGAACGGGTAGTTCGCGATCAGTCCGAACAGGATGGTCATCGCCCCGGCGACCAGCGCGGTCACCGCGGCCACCTGCGGCACCGGCAGGATCGCGCCGAGCACGTCCTTCTTCGCCCCGGCGTCCGCCGCGGAGAAGCTGCCCAGGATCAGCGGGTTGAGCACCACGATGTAGGCCATGGTCACGAAGGTGACCAGCCCGCCGCGGACCTCCCTGCTGACCGAAGAACCCCGCTCGGAGATCTTGAAGAACCGGTCGAGACCGGACGGGACCCCTGTCTTGGCCACCGCGGTTCCTCCCTGCTGCCACTGGCCGTCGTTTCGGCAGGTAGCCTGCCTGACGTGGCCGAGAGAAGCGAACCGAGCCCGGTTACGAACAGGCAAACACCCCCGCCCCCGCCCGCCCTGCCCCGCGGCCTGGTGGACGCGGTGCCCGCGGTGTCGGTCGGCACCGGGGTGTTCTTCGCCGCGTTCGCAGTGCTGCTGGTCCTGCGCGGCACCGGGTCGGTGTGGACCTGGACCTGCCTGGTCGGCGGGCTGCTCGGCTTCGTCGGGCTGGCCGTGATCGCCTGGCAGCGCGCGGCCGCCAGGCGCGGGTCCCGCTCCGCGCAGACCGGGGTCTAGCGCAGCAGCGTCGGCGCGGTCGGGTCGGCGAGCAGGGCGGCCAGCAGGTGCCGGTCGTCCCAGCGGTCCAGGGTCCAGGCCAGGGCGCGGGCCAGGCCCTGCGGGTCCTCGGTGGTGTGCAGCTCGCCGTCGGGGTCCAGCCACCAGGGCACGGTGTGCCGGGTCTCGTCCACCAGCACCACCAGCTCCTGGTGCACGTGCAGGTCGCCGTCGGGGTAGTCCAGGCCGAGCAGGTCGCAGGTCTCGACCACGCCGTCCAGCTCCGCCCACGGCTGCACCCGGCCCGCGCTGACCACCTCGTCGCCGTCGGAGGTGGGCAGGTCGAGCAGGTCGGCCAGCGCGGGGGCGTCCCCGCCCGCGACCACCTCGGCCGGGTCCAGCACGGCCAGCCACCACGGGCCGTCCAGCACCAGCGCGCGCTCGGTGGCCACCACGGTGCCGGCCAGCGAGCGGACCGCGGCGGGCGGCTCCACCTCGGCCGGGTCCACCCTGCCCTCGCTCACCGCGTCCGCGAGCGCCTCGTGCGCGCGCAGCACCACGCCCTCGCGCACCAGCCGGTCCGGATCGGCCAGCCGGGCCAGCACGTCGATGGCATCGTCCACATCGGACACTTCGACCGAATCGCGGACACCGAGCAGGGCGAGGAGCTCGTCGCTGAGGCCCTCGGCCGGGACGACCTCGTACAGGCCGTTGAGCTCGTCCACGTCGGCCCGGCGCCAGTCCCTCGGCGGGCGGCCGCCGATCAGCGCGAACCGGGACAGCCACCAGGCGGTGTGCCCGTCCCGCAGCCGAAGTGCCTGCCAGGCAAGGGGATCCGCGGCGATCAGGCGCAGCGCGACCGGCCAGGCCTGTTCCGCGACCAGGTCCAGGTCGCCGACCGCGATGATCTGCCGGGGGCCTTCGCCTGCCGGGTGGGCGGCGGCCACCTCGTCCCACCACTCCTGCTCGTCCGGCAGGTCGTGGTCGGGTCCGGCCGGTGACTCGTCCACGATGATCGGGAAGGAGTCCAGCACGCCGATCGCGGTGAGCAGGCCGGGCGCCCAGCGCTCGGCCACGTCGGCGGCGAGCACGCCCAGCGGGCTGTCCTCGGCCAGCACCGCGCGCAGCGGCGAGGCCGGCAGCAGCAGCTCGTCGGCCCGGCGCGGGTCGCCGTGCTCGTCCGGCAGGGCCAGCGCGGCCAGCCACGGGGCCTCGCCCCGGCGCAGTCCGGCCAGCTCGACCAGGCGCAGCACCACGTCGGTGAGCGCGGCGGTGTCCAGTCCGGCTTCCAGGTCCTCCACGCTGCGCTCCACCGCGGGGCGCAGCTCCTCCAGCAGCTCGGCCGCGCCGACCGACTTGGCGCCGAGGCGTTCCAGCAGCCGGTGCTTGGCCGCGGGGTGCACCACCCGCAGACCGATGTCCACAGTGGACATAGCGGTGAGGATGTCGTCGGCCACCTCGGGCAGCAGCACCCCGCGCGGGCCGGTGACGGTGCGCCCGTCGACCAGCGGCACCGGCAGCGCGCCCAGCTCCTCGCGGGCGGTGGAGTCGACCTCAGCCACCGGGGCCAGCGCGGTGTAGAGCCGGTGCCACCACTCCGGCGCGCGGTCCACACCCGCCACGGTGGCGACCACCTCGGGCAGCCGGATCCGGCGCACGCCAACGGCTTGCAGCGCGCGCAGGTGCTCGGCCCCGGCCAGCTCAGCTGGCAGCAGGCCGCCCAGGGACGGCCCGAGCAGCTCGACCAGCTCCGGCGCGGCCACGTCCAGCAGGCAGGCCTGGCGCGGGGAGAGCACCACCTTGTCGGCGGCGAGCAGCCATTCGGCGTTGGTCAGCGCGGTGAGCACCAGCTCGCGCAGCTTCTCGTCGACCTCGGAGAGCGGGAACTCCGGCAGCGGCACCAGCGCGGTCCGGCTGGCCGGCGGCAGCGCCAGCAGCAGCTGCGGGTAGCAGTCGGCGGCCGCGCGCAGCACCGCGTCCGCGGCCGGGCTCGGCGCCAGCCGACGGCGGGAGGGCTCGATCGGCAGTCCGGCGAACAGCCTGGCCGGTAAGGAAAGCCGCTCGTCGGTGGGCGTGGGCGCGTAGAGCACGTCGGACCCGGCTGGACAGGGCGTGCCGGACTCGTCCAGCCGCACCGCCCAGCACACCGACCACCCGGTGCGCCGCCGCGCCTCCACCCCAAGACCGGCCAGCACCTCCTCGCCGAGCTGCCCGGACTCCCGGTGCAGCGCCCAGCGGGACGGCCCGGCAGGCGTGCTCAGCTCGGCCACGCCGTCCGGGTGGTCCACCCTGGTCCAGACCTGGTCCTCGACCTCGATCCGGCTCAGCCCGGGCAGCGCGAGCAGCAGGTCCTCGGCCTGTCCGGCCAGCTGGTCCAGCAGCGACCGACCGTCCACATCGGACAGCAGTGGCAGGCGCACCTCGGTGTCGAAGCCGGGCGGCAGCGGCTCGGGCTCGACCGCCCAGGGCAGCCGCAGCACCGGCACGGTGTTCTCCCGCTCGGCCAGCTCGGCGGCCAGCTCCGGGATGGCCCGCACCTCGGCCAGGGTGTCCGCGGCGGAGAACCGCACACCCCCGGCGGCCGAGCGCACACTCGGCTCGGTGCTGACCGCCAGCACCGCGGCGAACCCGACGCCGAACTGCCCGACCCCGCCGGAGCGCTTGGCCGAGGCCCGCAGCGAGGCCAGCGCGGCCACGCCCTCGGCGTCCAGCGGAGCGCCGGTGTTGGCCACCCGGAGCTCGTCACCGGCCAGGGTGACCCGCAGGATGCCGCCCGCGCCCGCCGCGTCGGCGGCGTTCTGGGCGAGCTCGACGAAGAGGCGGTCGCGGTAACCGCCGTAGCGCAGGTCGTCCTCGGCGTTGGCGTCCTCGCGGAACCGGGTCGGCGAGGACGCCCAGGCCGCCAGGGTCGCCTGGCGCAGCTCGTCGGCGCGGAAGGTCTCGCTCACTCCTGGGCTTCGTTCGCGGCGGGGGACTCCGGCAGGATCGCCTCGGCTTCGACGGGCTCAGCCGCGGGCTCCGCGGGGGCGGCTTCCGGGGCGGCCTCGGCGGCGGGCTCCGGCGCAGCCTCGGGCGCGGCTTCCACGGCAGTCTCCGGCGCGGCCTCGGTCGCGGTCTCCGCGGCGTGCTCAGGCGCGCTTCCGGCGGGGCTGGGCGCGGTCCCGGCGGAGCTGGGCCGCTGCTCGATGTCCAGCATCGCGTCGTCGTAGATCACCTCGGCCACCGGCACCAGCGGCGAGGTGTCCACCTCGGCCTCGGAGTGCGCGCCGCAGCCGTACTCCGCGTGCACCACCCGGCCGTCGGCTGGCGAGTACTCGTTCCCGCACACCCCGAACGCCGCGCGCAGCGACCCGGCCAGCGGCAGGAAGAACCCGCAGCCGGCGCAGGAGCCCGGCGCGCTGCGGGCCATGTCGCTGCCCGGTCCGAAGTCGCCGCCGGTCCAGCGGGCCGCGGCCTCCGCCCGGCCCTCCCAGGACAGCACCCGCATCCGGCCGAGGCCCACCTCTCGGGTGACCTCCTCGACCGCGGGGTCGTCGCTCTGCAGGTAGCCGGGGACCAGTCGGTGGTCGTCGGGGGAGGTGGGCAGCAGGTCGCCGACGCCGAGGTCACCGGCCTTGACCCGCTGGTTCCACGGCACCCAGTCCGGGGCGACCAGGGCCTGCGGGCCGGGCAGCAGCACGACCTCGCTGACCGTGACCGGTTCCTCGCCGCCTGCCTGGGAGACGGTGACCGCCCAGCGCCAGCCGGTGTAGCCGGGGTGCGCGGCCTCGAAGAAGTGGGTGACGGCCGACGGGTCCTCGACCGCGGTGCCGACGTGCCCGCCGACCTCCTCGCCCTCAGCGGCCTCCGCGGCCGCGGCCTGGGCCAGCGGGACCGCGTTCACCAGTGCGGCGCTCGCCTGCGTGCCGTCGATCGAGTCGGTCCGGTGCTCGGCTGGAGTGGAGGTTGGGGTCACATAGCAGATTGTGCCGCATCTCGGCGAGCACCGATGCGGCATGCCACCCTGTGACCGTGCGAGTGGTGACGGTACTGACCGCGGTGGTGTGCGCGAGCCTGGCGTTTTCCGGTTGCTCGGCCGCGAGCGAAACGGAACCGCAACGGTTGCGCGCCGAGGTGCTCGCCAGCCATCCGCACGACCACACCGCCTTCACCCAGGGCCTGGAGATCGCCGACGGCACCCTCTACGAGGGCACCGGGCTGGCCGGGTCCTCCACCCTGCGCGAGGTGGACCGGGAGACCGGCCAGGTGCGGCGGCAGGCGGCGGTGCCCAACGGCTTCTTCGGCGAGGGCATCACCGTGGCCGGGGACGTGATCTGGCAGCTGACCTGGCAGGACGGCTACGCGCTGCGCTGGAACCGGCGGGATCTCACCCAGATCGACCAGGTCGAGCTGGAGGGCGAGGGCTGGGGCCTGTGCAAGGACGGCGACCGGCTGGTGATGAGCGACGGCACCGGCACGCTGAGCTTCCGCGACCCGAAGACCTTCGCCCGCACCGGCACGGTCACCGTGCGCCGCCCCGGTGCCACGGTGAGCAGGCTCAACGAGCTGGAGTGCGTCGGCGGCGCGGTCTGGGCCAACGTGTGGCAGACCGAGGAGATCCTGCGGATCGACCCGAACTCCGGCGCGGTCACCGCCGTAGTGGATGCCAGCGGGCTGCTCCGCGCGGAGCAGAAGGAGGGCGCGGACGTGCTCAACGGCATCGCGGCCATCCCGGGCACGGCGGAGTTCCTGCTCACCGGAAAGCTCTGGCCAGCCATGTTCCGGGTCAAGTTCGTTCCGGTACGGCAGGATTAGGAGTGTGATGCGACCCGGACCGGACGAGCCGACCCGCAACGGCAGCCGCGGGCGCACCCGCAGGTACGAACCGCCTGCCGAGGGCGGCCGGAGTTATCCCTGGGAGGACGACCCGGACTACCAGGGCGAGCGCCGCACCGAGCCGGTGCGTCGCCGCCCGCCGCCACCGCCGAGGTCCGGCCCGCCACCGCAGCCGGGCAGGCCACCGCACCGCCCGCCGCCCTCGCCGTACTACCCGGACGAGGTCTACGAGGAAGAACCTCCGCCGCCGCAGCAGCCGGACGCGCCCGCGCCACCGAAGAAGATCACCGTCACCAGGGTGATGATGTGGCGGAGCAAGCACCTCACCCAGCAGGCGGTGCGGGCCTTCCGCCGGGGAGTGGCCGCCGACGGGGCGCGCGAGTCCGGGCTGGCCGCGCTGACCTACGCCACCATGCTCAACTACGCCGTGGACGCCGCGATCGCGGTGGCCATGGCCAACACGCTGTTCTTCTCCGCCGCGAGCGCGGAGAGCAAGGGCAAGGTCGCGCTCTACCTGCTGATCACGGTGGCCCCGTTCGCGCTGGTCGCCCCGGTGGTCGGCCCGCTGCTGGACCGGATGCAGCAGGGCAGGCGGCTGGCTTTAGCCGTCTCCTTCGCCGGCCGGATCGCGCTGGCCGCGGTGATGGCGCTGAACTTCGACAACTGGGCGCTCTACCCGGCCGCGCTGGGCTGCATGGTGCTGTCCAGGTCCTTCGGCGTGCTCAAGGCCGCGGTGACACCCAGGGTCCTGCCCGATGAGCTGGACCTGGTGCGGACCAACTCCCGGCTGACCGTGTTCGGCCTGGTGGCCAGCGTGGCCTTCGGCGGTATCGCGGCCGGGCTGGGCCAGCTGTTCGGGCCGCAGGGCGCGCTGTGGTTCACCGCGGCGATCTGCGCGGTCGGCGTGTGGTCCTGCGTGCGCATCCCGGCCTGGGTGGAGGTCACCGAGGGCGAGGTGCCTGCCTCGGTGGGCGCGCACCCCAAGCGGAAGCGGCAGCCGATGGGCCGGGTGCTGGTGGTCACGTTGTGGGCCAACGCGACGGTGCGGGTGCTCACCGGCTTCCTGATGCTCTTCGCCGCGTTCGCGGTGAAGGCGCAGACCCAGGGCGAGCCGTTCATGCAACTGCTGCTGCTCGGCGTGATCGGCGCGGCCGCGGGCGCGGGCAACTTCGTGGGCAGCGCGGTCGGCGCGCGGCTGAGCTTCAGCAAGCCGGACCAGCTGCTGCTGGTCTGCGTCGGGTCCTCGCTGGCCGCCACCGTGGTGGCCGCGATCTTCGGCGGGCTGACCACGGCGGCCATCGTCGGCCTGGTCGGCGCGACCGCCTCCGCGCTGGCCAAGGTGTGCCTGGACGCGGTGGTGCAGCGGGACATGCCGGAGGAGTCGCGGGCCTCGGCCTTCGGCCGCTCGGAGACCGTGCTGCAGCTGGCCTGGACCTTCGGCGGCGCGGTCGGCCTGCTGCTGCCCGCGGAGTACTGGATCGGCTTCACCGTGGTCTCGGTGCTGCTGGCCCTCGGCTTCACCCAGACCCTGCTGGCCGGGCGCGGCTCCTCGCTGATCCCGGGCTTCGGAGGCGACCGGCCCTTGCGTCCGGCCACGACATAGAGTCGGGTTCGTGCACAAGGGACTGTCGTTGCTGCTGGCCGCCGCCGCGCTGTCCGGAGTGGCCGCCTGTGCCGCCCCGGTCGGACCGCCGGAGGTGACCCTGTTCGCCGCGGGCAAGTCGATCGCGGTGAAGCCCTCGCAGTACTGCGACGTGAAGGTGGAGAACTGCCAGGCCGACCCGAAGGCCGCCGGGGTGCTGCGGGTGCCCAAGGGCCAGGAGGTCAAGATCTCGGTCGATCCGCGGATCGGCGAGACGCCGTGGCAGGTGGTCTTCCGCTACCGCAAGCCGGACAACGGCAAGGTCGACGGGCGCAGCGAGGCGTTCGCGCCGAACAAGACGCTGGCGTACACGCTGAAGCTGCCGGAGGCGGACGCGCAGCTGGAGACCATCGAGGTGCACCAGTACGGCGCGGCGATCTCGGCCAACACCGAGGGCGGCGTCAGCTTCGGGACTCGCGGGACCTGGGTGATCTCGGTGGACGACCGCGGGTAGACCCCGCGGCCGTCGTAACCCAAGATCAGTTCGGGTCGAGCTCCCGCGCCACCGCGCGCACGACCTCGGCGATCCGCTTGGTCACCTTGCGGTCCGGGTAGCGGTTGCGGCGCAGGTCCGGCTGCACGGTGGACTCCAGGACCTTGATCATGTCCTCGATCAGCCCGTGCAGCTCCTCCGCCGGTCGGCGCCGGGCCTCGACCACCGAGGGCACCGGATCGACCAGCCGGACGGACAGCGCCTGTGGACCCCGGCGACCGTCAGCGACGCCGAACTCCACCCGCATGCCGGGCTTGAGCGCGGAGACACCCTCGGGTAGCGCGGAGGCGCGCACGTAGACGTCCTCGCCCCCGTCCTGGGTCACGAAGCCGAAGCCCTTCTCCGCGTCGTACCACTTGACCCTGCCGCTCGGCACTGTCCTCACCGTTTCCCTAAGTCACGACAAACGCGCCTCAAGAGTGCGAGAGGCGCGTGTTCTCCAGAGTAGCCGAGTTGTGCGCGCTACCCGTGGTCCCCGCGTGAACGTCTAAGCTTCCAGCGTGGCCGCGACCGCCCCGAAGATCAAGCTGATACCGGTAGCCATCGCTGTGTTCGCGATCGGTCTGCTGGCGGTGGTCAGCACGTTCGGGCTGTTCGCCGCCGGGCAGACCGAGCTACCCCTGTGGCTGAACCTGGCCTGTCTGCTGCTGCCGGTCGGTCTCGCGCTGGGCGTCTTCGCCGTGTTCCGGCAGTCCCGCCAGGACCGCGGCTGATCCCGCGAGCCACCTAGGGAACTCGGTCAGCGAGTCCAGCACGAGGTCCGCGCCGGCCGCCCGCAGCTCCTGCGCGGTGCACGGACCGCTGGGCACGGCCACCGAGAAGGCCCCGGCCGCCCTGGCCCCGTTGACATCGCCGATGTGGTCGCCGACGTAGACCTTGGCCCCGAACCGGCGCAGCGCGACCGCCTTCTCGGTCGACCACAGCTCGCCGACCAGGTGCTCGACCTGCCAGCCGAGCGCGTCCAGGTGCAGCTGCGCGTTGGGCCCGTACTTGCCGGTGACCACCACCGCCGAACCGCCCACCTCACGCACCGCGGCCAGTGACTCGGCCGCGCCGGGCAGGCCGACCGTGCGCGGGATGACGATCTCCGGGTACAGCGCGCGGAACTCGCGCACGCCGGTCGCGACCTGCTCTTCGTCCAGGCCGCAGCTGCGGAAGTAGCCGTCCAGCGGCGGCCCGAGGTTGCTGGCGAACTTCTCCCCGTTGACCGGGAACCCGGTGCGGCGGCCCACCTCGTCCATGGCCAGCACCATGCCGGGCCGGGGGTCGATCAGCGTCATGTCCAGGTCGAAACCCACGGTCAGGTTGGCCACGGCTCCACCGTACGTGCCTTGACAAACGATTTCTCGCTGTCGAGACACTTGACACGAAGGTCGTTCGTGTCAAACTCAGGTGGTGGCTCAGATCACACCGTTCACGGCCAGGGTCAAGGCTTCGCTGCGCGAGACGCTGCTGGACGCCGCGGCCAACCTGCTCGCCGACCGCGGCTTCCACGGCCTGCGGATGGCCGATGTGGCCACCGCGGCCGGGGTGAGCAGGCAGACCGTCTACAACGAGTTCGGCAACAAGGACGCGCTGGTGCAGGCGGTCGCGCTGCGGCTGACCGCGGAGTTCCTGGCCGACACGGCGCACCGGCTGGAGCGCGCGGAACACCTGCTCGACGGCATCCGCGCGGCCACCCGCTACATCCTGACCCACGCGGCGGAGAACCGGCTGATCGCCGCGATGCTCACCGGCGCGGACGCGGCGGACCTGCTGCCGTTCGTGACCACCCGCGGCGCGCCCGTGCTGAGCTCGGCCGCCGAGCTGGTCCGCGGGCACATCGGCGCGCGGCTGCCGCACCTGCCTGCCGAGGTGGCCGCGCTGCACGCCGAGACCGCGGTCCGGCTGACCGTGAGCCACCTGCTGCTGCCCTCCGGCAGCCCTGACCAGGCCGCCGAGGCGATCACCGCGGTCGCCGCGGCGATGCTCGGTCCTCATCTGTCCACAAAGGAGTGAGACGTGACGCGACAGGGTTTCCACTCGCTACGCCAGGGCGGGCTCAACTGGGACTCCTTCCCGCTGCGCCTGTTCGTCAAGGGCAACGCCAGGTTCTGGAACCCGGCGGACATCGACTTCAGCCAGGACGCGCTGGACTGGGCGGAGATGGCGGAGGACCAGCGCGCCGGCAGCACCTACCTGACCGCGATGTTCATCGCCGGTGAGGAGGCGGTGACCGAGGACATCCAGCCGTTCATCAGGGCGATGGCCGCCGAGGGCAGGCTCGCCGACGAGATGTACCTGACCCAGTTCGCCTTCGAGGAGGCCAAGCACACCGAGGTGTTCCGCCGCTGGCTGGACGCGGTGGGCCTGACCGGCGACCTGCACCCCTTCGTCGACGGCAACCCCGGCTACCGGGCGATCTTCTACGACGCGCTGCCCAGCGCACTGGCCGCGGTGGCCGCGGATCCCAGCCCTGCCAACCAGATCCGGGCCAGCGTCACCTACAACCACGTGGTCGAGGGCACCCTGGCACTGACCGGCTACCACGCCTGGAACAAGGTCTGCCAGGAGAACGGCATCCTGCCCGGCATGCAGGAGCTGATCCGCAAGATCGGCGACGACGAGCGGCGGCACATGGCCTGGGGCACCTTCACCTGTCGTCGGCACGTGGCCGCCGACGACCGGAACTGGGACCTGGTGCAGCAGGTGATGGGCGAGCTGCTGCCGCACGCGCTGACCGCGATCCAGTGGGTGCAGGACCAGTTCGAGACCCCGCCGTACGACTTCGACGTGCAGGAGTTCGTGGCCTACGCGGCCAACCGGGCGCAGCGGCGGCTGGGCGCGATCGAGTCCGCGCGCGGGGTGCCGGTGGCCCAGATCGACCTGGACTACTCGCCGGAGGAGCTGGAGGAGCGCTTCGGCGAGGAGGACGCGGCCGCGCTGGCGGTCAACGCGAGCTGACCTCGTGCGCGAGCAGGGCCAGCGCGCTGCGTGATGCCTCCTCGCGTGGGGTGCTCACCACCAGCGTCTGGCTCCACTCGCCGACCGGGATCAGCGTCTGCTGGAGCACCGTGAGCGCGCCGACCAGCGGATGCCGCAACCGGTACACCGCGCCGTTGCAGGCCGCGACCCGGTTGCCGGCCCAGAACCTGGCGAACTCGGGGCTGCGGGTGGTCAGCTCGCCGATCAGCCCGGTCAGCGCGGCGTCCCCCGGGTAGCGGCCGGTCATCAGCCGCAGGTTGGCCACCACCGCGAGGGCCTTGTCCGTCCAGTTGGCGTACAGCTCGCGGGTGTGCGCGTCCAGGAACACCTGGCGGGCCATGTTCGGCCGGTCAGCCGGGCGCTGGGGCGCGGTGAAGTCCAGGTGCCCGGCGAGCAGGGCGTGGCCGATCGGGTTCCAGGCCAGCACGTCCGAGCCACGGCCGAGGACCAGCGCCGGGGTGTCGCCGAGCGCGCGCAGCAGCTCGACCGTGACCTCGGACACCCGTTCCACCGGATGCCCCCTGGCCCGGCGGGCGCGCTGCCCGGCGCGGGCCAGGTCGTGGAGGTGCTGGCGCTCGGCCTCGTCCAGCCGCAGCGCCCTGGCCAGCGCGTCGATCACCTCGGGCGAGGCGTTGCGGGACTGGCCCTGTTCCAGCCGCACGTAGTAGGAGGTGCTGACCCCGGCCAGCTGCGCCAGCTCCTCCCTCCGCAGCCCGGGCACCCGCCGCCGGTCACCGGGCACCAGCCCCACGTCCTGCGGCCGCAGCCGGGCCCGGCAGGCCTGTAGGAAGTCGGCGAGTCCGGAGTCCACACCCCGAGTATCCGGGTCCGCGCCGGGCCGAGGGTGACACTCCCAGTGGTAGGACAGAGCCGGTCTGGATCGCCCTGCCCGCGGCCGACAGGGTGGCCGCATGATCTCCCTTGGCGAACTCACCTTCACCCGCCGGGCCTGGCTGCCCGCCGCCCCGCACCCGCTGTACGACCTGGTCACCGACGTGTCCATGATCGGGTCCTGGAGCCCCACCGCGGTCGCCGCCGAGTACGACGACGGTGCCGGACCGCGGCCAGGAGCCTGGTTCTCCGGGCGGAACCAGCGCGGCGGGCGGACCTGGCGCAGCCGGTCCCAGGTCGAGACCGCCGAGCCGGGCGCCGAGTTCAGCTTCGTGGTCGGCGGCCTGGCCGAGGGCATCGTGCGCTGGCGCTGGACCTTCACCGCGGACGGGCCGGGCACCGTGGTCGCCCAGCACTGGCAGGTGCTGCGGCTGGACCCGGTCCTCGGCTCCACCCGCGAGGAGCTGCTCACCCTGCGCGAGGTGATGGCGGCCAGCGCGGAGAGCACGCTGCTGGCGATGTGCCGCTGGGTCAGCGAGCAGGCCGCGTGAGCGGTTGAGTTGTCAGGGTCAACGGGCGGCCCCGTTGTGGATCTCGCGCCGGGGCGCCGGCGGGCGGAAACCCTCCCCGAGCGGGGTGGTCACGGCCAGCAGGGCGGCCGTGACCGCGGCCGTGGGGTTCTCCCGCGCCTCGGTGCCCAGCGCGTGGTAGGCGGCCTGCGCCGAGACGAACGTGGCCTGTAGCCCCTGGATCATCTCGTCCAGGTGCTGGCACACCGTGATGTACTCGTCCTCGCTGATGTCCTGGGCGTTCACCCAGCTGAGCGCGGTGTCCTTGACGTCGTCGGCGACCCGCTGGAGCAGGTCCACCGTGCGCATCACGTCGTGCACGAGACCGCGGCCGTTCGCGTGCGGCAAACCGTCCGCGCCGATGGCGTGGTCCATGCGGAGCGCCGCCTCGACGAGGTCTTGCGAGTGGACGAGGGCGTCTAGTGATCTCCGTTCCACCCGTTGGCTATCGGCCAGGCACCCAGAGACCTGAAGCGTCAGGGACCAGAACTCGTCTGGCTGGCCGGGTGCGCGACCCCCATCCGGCCCAGTGCGGCACAGAGGGTGCGCATCACGTTCACCGAGTCGGCCCAAGCCATCTCCGGACTTTCCACCTCACCGGCCGCGATCTGCTCCACCACCTCACGCGCCTGGTAGGTGTAACCGTTGCCCCACAGCTCATGCCGGAAGGTCTCCGGCTCGGCCCCGTTGCGGTGCAAGGTCATCGCGGTCGGCGCGTAGAACGGCGAGGCCACCTCGATCCGCCCGGTGGTGCCCACCACCTCGGCGGTGATCCTGGTCTCAGCCAGCAGGGAGGTGCTCAGCAGCGCCTGCGCGCCGTCGGGATATCCCAGCAGCAGCGCGGCCTCGGCGTCCACGCCGGTGGCCGCGCGGGAGCCGTGCACGTGCAGCTCGCTGGGCACGCCGAGCACCATGTGCGCGAAGGACACCGGGTACACGCCGAGGTCCAGCAGCGCGCCGCCGCCCAGCGCGGGATTCCACAGCCGGTGCGCCGGTTCATAGGGCGCGCGCACGCCGAAGTCCGCGCGCACCAACCGGATCTCGCCGATCGCCTCATCGGCCAGCAGCGCGCGCAGCTTGCGGACCAACGGGATGAACCGGGTCCACATGGCCTCCATCAGGAACAGCCCGCGCGACTCGGCCAGCCCGACCAGCTCCTCGGCCTGGGCCACGGTGAGGGTGAAGGCCTTCTCGCACAACACGTTCTTGCCCGCCCGCAGCGCGGCCGAGGCGACCTCGTGGTGCTGGCTGTGCGGGGTGGCCACGTAGACCACGTCGATGTCCGGGTCGGCCAGCAGCTCGTGGTAGTCGCCGTAGGCCCGCGGAATGCCGAACCGCCCGGCGAACTGCTCCGCCTTGGCCAGCGCGCGGGAGGAGACCGCGTGCACCTCGATCCCCGGCACCAGCAACAGGTCCGAGGTCACCGCTCCGGCGATGCCACCCGTGGCGACCACGCCCCAGCGCAAAATGTCGGTCACGCCTTCGGACGCTACCCGCTACCTTGGGGTTGTGGAGATCTTTGTGGTGGACGCCTTCACCGGCACCGCGTTCGGTGGCAACCCGGCCGGGGTGGTGCTGTTGACCCAGCCGCGCCCGGCCGAGTGGATGCAGGCGGTGGCCGCGGAGATGAAGCACGCGGAGACCGCCTTCGTCGACCCGGCGGCCGAGGGCGCGAAACCGTTGCGCTGGTTCACCCCGGCCGCCGAGGTCGACCTGTGCGGGCACGCCACCCTGGCCACCGCGCACGTGCTCGGCGGCGAACAGCGGTTCAGCACCCGCAGCGGCGAGCTGGTCTGCGTGCCCGGCGGAGACGGCTCGATCACCATGGACTTCCCCGCCGACCCGCCGGTGCGCGTCGAGCCCGCCCCCGACCTGCTGGCCGGGCTACCCGGCGTGACCATCAAGGCCGCCGCGCAGGCGGTCAGCGACCTCCTGGTGGAGGTGGCCTCGGCCGCCGAGGTGCGCGCGCTGGTCCCCGACCTGGCCGCGATCGGCCGGCTCCCGGTCCGTGGCGTGATCGTCACCGCGCCCGGCGACCGCCCCGGCCTGGACGTGGTCAGCCGCTGCTTCTACCCCGCCTTCGGCGTGCCGGAGGACCCGGTGACCGGCTCCGCGCACTGCACCCTGGCCAGCTGGTGGGCACCCCGGCTGGGCGACGGTCCATTGACCGCCGAACAGGCCTCGCCGCGCGGCGGCACGGTGCGAATGACGTTGCGTGACAACCGGGTTCAGCTGTCCGGACGCGCAGTGACCGTCCTCAAGGGACAGTTGCTCGTCTGAGTGAACCACCTTGCGCCAACTGGTGAAGAACCCACCAGTAGGTATTTGGTGGGGTAAGCCGGAGTCATGGCTGCTCATCGTGTACCCGCGCTGGCCTTCGCCGTGCTGACGGCCGTCCTGCTGGTGACAGGACCTGCCGCGGCGGACAGCCAGGACTCCGAACTCACCGTGACCTTCGCCGAGGGCGAGCAGGCCGCACCGCCCGGCAAGGTCGCCGACCTGCGCTGCGAACCCACCGGCGGCACCCATCCGCACCGGGACGCCGCCTGCGCCCGACTGGCCGAAGTGGACGGCCGGGTGGAGTCGATGACCAAGGAGTCCATGGTCTGCACCATGGACTACCGCCCGGTCACGGTGACCCTCAAGGGCAACTGGCAGAAGCGCCCGGTCAACTTCACCAGGACCTACGGCAACGGCTGCGCGCTGCGCAGCCAGACCGGCCCGGTGTTCGACATCTAGCCCGTGTTCCAGGTGTGGCGCCCGCGATAGCCGCGCCGGTTTGGCCGCTGGCGGCACGGCCGGAACACCCGAATACACCCAAGTATGAGGGCGTCCCGGCCGCACCGCCAGCGGCCAAACCGATCACGACTCTCGCCGACGCCACACCTGGAACACGGGCTAGCCGTTGTCCCGCAACAACTCCACCGACACCTCCCGCATCTCCACCTTGCGGATCTTGCCGGTGACCGTCATCGGGAACTCGTCCACCACGTGCACGTAGCGCGGGATCTTGTAGTGCGCGAGCCGCCCGGTGCAGAACTCCCGGACCGCCTGCGCGGTCAGGGTTTCCGCGCCGGGCCGCAGCCGCACCCAGGCCATCAGCTCCTCGCCGTACCTGGCGTCGGGCACCCCGATCACCTGTGCGTCAAGGACATCGGGGTGGGTGTAGAGGAACTCCTCGATCTCGCGCGGGTAGATGTTCTCCCCGCCGCGGATCACCATGTCCTTGATCCGCCCGGTGATCGAGACGTAGCCCTGTTCGTCCATCACCGCGAGGTCCCCGGTGTGCATCCAGCGGGCCGCGTCGATGGCCTCCGCGGTCTTGTCCGGCTGCGCCCAGTAGCCGAGCATCACCGAGTAGCCGCGGGTGCACAGCTCGCCCGGCGTGCCGCGCGGCACGGTCAGCCCGCTGTCCGGATCCACGATCTTGACCTCCACGTGCGGGTGCACCCGGCCCACCGTGGACACCCGCCGCTGGATGGAGTCATCCGCCCTGGTCTGGGTGGACACCGGCGAGGTCTCGGTCATCCCGTAGCAGATGGTCACCTCGCGCATGCCCATCCGCTCGATGACCTGCTTCATCACCTCCACCGGGCACGGTGACCCGGCCATGATCCCGGTGCGCAGGCTGCTCAGGTCGTAGGAGTCGAAGTCCTCCTCGGCCAGCTCGGCGATGAACATGGTCGGCACCCCGTACAGCGAGGTGCACCGCTCCTCCTGCACCGCGGCCAGGGTGGCCTTGGGCTCGAACGCGGGCGCGGGGATCACCACGCAGGCCCCGTGCGAGGTGGCGCCCAGGTTGCCCATCACCATCCCGAAGCAGTGGTAGAAGGGAACTGGCAGGCAGACCCGGTCCTGCTCGGTGTACCCGCACAGCTCGCCGACGAAGAAGCCGTTGTTGAGGATGTTGTGGTGGGAGAGGGTCGCGCCCTTGGGGAAGCCGGTGGTGCCCGAGGTGTACTGGATGTTGATCGCGTCATCCGGGCTCAGCGCGCCCTGCGCCGCCGCCAGCGCGGCCGGATCTCCTTGCCTGCCAACAGAAACCAGCTCATCCCAGGCCGCACTGCCGAGCAGCAGCACGTCGGTCAGCGCCGGACAGCGCGGCCGCACTTCGGCGATCATCCCGGCGTAGTCGGAGGTCTTGAACGCCGCGGCCGCCACCAGGGTGCGCACCCCGGACTGGTTGAGCACGAACTCCAGCTCGTGCACCCGGTAGGCCGGGTTGACGTTGACCAGCACCGCGCCGATCTTGGCCGTGGCGTACTGCACCAGCACCCACTCCGCGCAGTTCGGCGCCCAGATGCCCACCCGGTCGCCCTTGGCCACACCGAGCCCGAGCAGGCCCATGGCCACCGCGTTCACCTCATCGGCCAGCTCGCGGTAGGTCCAGCGCCGCCCGGTGGCCCGCTCGACGAGTGCGTCCCGCTGCCCGAACCGCTCGACGGCCCGGTCGAAGTTGTCCCCGATGGTGTCCCCGAGCAGGGGAACCTCGGAAGTCCCAGACGCGTAACTGGCGATCCCCGGCACCACAGCACCTCCGCGACTCCGCTGTCAGGTCGCTCCATCCTCACGCGCCCGGCCGCCGCCGTCGACCCCACATCGGCCCGGTTGGGCCCCGGGGTCACACCCCGTCGGGGAAGGGGTTGTCCGCGTGGCCGACCAGGTCCGCGATGGAGTCGATCACCCGGGTGGGCCGGAACGGGAAGCGGTCCGCGGTGTCCTCGGTGGAGATGCCGGAGAGCACCAGGATGGTGTGCAGCCCGGCTTCCAGGCCGGAGCGGACGTCGGTGTCCATCCGGTCGCCGATCATCAGCGCCCGCTCGGAGTGCGCGCCGATGGAGCGCAGCGCGGAGCGCATCATCAGCGGGTTCGGCTTGCCGACGAAGTAGGGCGCGCGGCCGGTGGCCTTCTCGATCAGCGCGGCCACCGAGCCGGTGGCGGGCAGCACGCCCTCCCGGCTCGGGCCGGTCTCATCCGGGTTGGTCGCGATGAACCGGGCGCCCGCCTCGACCAGGCGGATGGCCTTGGTGATGGCCTCGAAGCTGTAGGTGCGGGTCTCGCCGAGCACCACGTAGTCCGGGTCCCGGTCGGTGAGCACGTAGCCGATGGAGTGCAGCGCGGTGGTCAGCCCGGCCTCGCCGATGACGTAGGCCGAGCCGTTGGGGCGCTGGGAGTCCAGGAACTTGGCGGTGGCCAGCGCCGAGGTCCAGATGGCCGACTCCGGCACGTCCAGCCCGGTCCGGCGCAGCCGGGCGCGCAGGTCCCTCGGGGTGTAGATGGAGTTGTTGGTCAGCACCAGGAAGCCGACGTCCAGCGCGCGCAGCTCGCTGAGGAACTTGTCCGCGCCCGGGATCAGGTGCTCCTCGTGCACGAGCACGCCGTCCATGTCCATCAGGTAGTTCCACCGCGGGTTCTCGGTCACCGCGCCATGATCCCCCACCTCGGCCGGCACGGCCATCGTTCAGCGCGTCTCGTTCAGCCGGGCGATCTGGGCGCGCATCATCTCGATGGAGTCGCGGGTGTACCGGGTGATCACGTCGATCTCCTCGGGCCGGTAGCGGCTGACCATCTCGGCCACGCCGTCGACCAGGCCCCGGAAGATGTGGTCGTAGCGGCCCTCGTTGCACTTGGTGACCTCGACGAGCACCTTGCGCCGGTCGTGCGGGTCGCGCACCCTGCGCACGAAGCCCGCCCGCTCCAGCCGGTCGATCACGCCGGTGACCGCGCCGGTGGACAGGCCGGAGAGCTCGGCGATCCGGCCGGCGGTGAGCGGTCCCGGCGAGTGCAGGGCCAGGTCGAGGCACTTGTGGTCGGTGCCGGACAGGCCCATCCGCTCGGCCGCGGCCGCGTGGAAGGCGATGGTGACCGAGCTCATCTCCCGCCCCAGCTCGGCCAGGGTGACCGCGGCCTCGCTGCGCCCGTCCGTTGTCGTGGCGCTGTCACTGCTCATGCCCGCTCCACCTCTCTCCCGACCGCCGAAGTACCTCTGTAACTAAGAGACTTA
Organism: Crossiella sp. CA-258035; assembly: GCF_030064675.1. Classification (GTDB taxonomy): domain Bacteria; phylum Actinomycetota; class Actinomycetes; order Mycobacteriales; family Pseudonocardiaceae; genus Crossiella. The sequence continues at coordinate 545,166 of NZ_CP116413.1, read as the reverse complement.
CAGGATGGCTAACTTCTCAGTCGACACAGACTAGACGTTGTCTGTCAGGGAGAGCGATTACGCTCGGAGGGGTGACAGCGGTACAGCTGGGTATGCCCTCGATCGCCACCGGTCCCCCCGTCGGGCCCGCCGGTCGGCCGGACACGCCCGCGCTGCTGGACTCCTACGGCCGGGTCGCCACTGACCTGCGGGTTTCCGTGACCGACCGGTGCAACCTGCGCTGCACCTACTGCATGCCGGCCGAGGGCCTGGACTGGCTGGCCAAGCCGGAGCTGCTGGACACCGGCGAGCTGGTCCGGCTGATCGAGATCGCGGTGCGCAAGCTCGGCATCACCGAACTGCGCTTCACCGGCGGCGAGCCGCTGCTGCGCAAGGACCTGGAAGAGGTGCTGCGGGCCGCCGCCGCACTGCGGCCCCGGCCACTGATCTCGCTGACCACCAACGGCGTCGGCCTGGTGCGGCGGGCCGAGGGCCTGGCCGCGGCCGGGGTGGACCGGGTGAACGTGTCCCTGGACACCGTCCGCCGGGACCGCTACGCCGAGCTGACCAGGCGGGACCGGTTGCCGGACGTGCTGGCCGGGCTGCGCGCGGCCAAGGCCGCCGGGATGGACCCGGTGAAGGTCAACGCGGTGCTGATGCGCGGGGTGAACGAGGACGAGGCGGTGCCGCTGCTGGAGTTCTGCCTGGACGGCGGGTACGAGCTGCGGTTCATCGAGCAGATGCCGCTGGACCCGCAGCACGGCTGGGACCGGGCGGAGATGGTCAGCGGCCCGGAGATCCTGGCCGCGCTGCGCACCAGGTTCACCCTGGACCCGCACACCGCCGAGCGGGGAGCCGCACCGGCCGAACGCTGGCTGGTCAACGGCGGACCGGCCACGGTCGGCGTGATCGCCTCGGTGTCGCAGCCGTTCTGCGCGGCCTGCGACCGGACCAGGCTGACCGCCGACGGCCAGATCAGGTCCTGCCTGTTCGGCACGCACGAGACGGACCTGCGCGGCCCGCTGCGCGCGGGCGCGACGGACGAGGAGCTCGCCGAGCGCTGGCGGGCGGCGATGTGGGCCAAGCCCGCCGGGCACGGCATCAACGAGGTCGGGTTCGCCCAGCCGGTGCGCCCGATGAGTGCGATCGGAGGCTGAACGTGGCATCGGTGACCGTGCGCTACTTCGCCGGGGCGCGGGCCGCGGCCGGGGTGCCGGACGAGGCGGTCGAGCTGACCGGCGTCTCCACCGTGGCGGACGTGCTGGACCTGGTGCGCGGCCGGCACACCGGCAGGCTGACCGAGGTGCTGCCCGCGTGCAGCTTCCTGCTCAACGGCGTCGCCGTGCGCGACCAGGCCACCGTGGTGCCGGACGCGGCCGAACTGGACGTGCTGCCACCGTTCGCGGGCGGCTGATCCTCTCCTCTATATAGAGGTGCCGTCGAGCAGCTTCCTGACGTCCTCGGCATCCGGCATCCCCATGTCGGCGAACAGCCCCAGCGCCAGCTCCCACTCCCGCCGCGCCTGGTCCGGCTCGCCGCGCTGGTGGTGGATCCGACCGGCCAGCAACCGCGCGTCCGCCTCGCCGGGACGGTGGCCGGTGCCATCCAGGGTGTCGATGGCGCGGCGTACCAGGTCCTGGGCGTCATCGACCTGCCCGGCCACAAGCCTGGTCTCAGCAAGCGCGGTCAAGGCATGCCCTACTTCCAGGCGGAAGCCGTGTCGGGACGCGAGCGCCAGAGCCCGTCCGGCATAGTCCGCCGCTTCGCCGGGCCGGCCCAGGCGGCCGAGAGCGCAGCTCATGGCCACCATCGCCTCGATCTCGCCGAAGCCATAGCCGATCAGCGTGGACTGGCGGAACGCCTCGGTGCACACCTCCAGGGCCTGGTCCGGACGGCCACCACGCAGGTGGAGCTTGCCGGTCGTGATCATCGCGTCGATCTCAGCCCGATGATCACCGGCCTCGCGAGCAACTTGACGAGCGCGTGCCGCTGACGCAATGGCCTCGTCGAGTTGTCCGCGCGCGCCCCGGATAGCCGCCAGATGCTCGAAGGAGTCCGCTTCTTTGCGACCGAGTTCCGCGTTGATCTCCAGGGCCAACCGGCTCCAGTCCAGGGCCGCGTCGAGATCACCGGCGAGCAGGCGGTTGAACGACAAGTTGACCGCAGACACCCCTTCCCCGAACCGGGATCCAATGCGGCGGCACAGCTCGATCGCCTCCAGCATCAGTTCCCTGGCGTGCCCGAGCTCTCCCCTTCTGCACATGACCGTGCCGAGGTTCACCAGGGCCTGGGCGACATGCTTGGTCGATCCGTGACTTCGCCAGTAGGCAAGCGCCTGACTGGTCGTCGACTCCGCATAAGCGATGTTGCCCGACTCCAACCCCACGATCCCGAGGTGCAGGTTGACTCCGGCCAGCACCTCCTCGCCCACGGCGGTGTCGGTGAGCAGTGCCTGTGCCCTGCCATAGGACTGCCGGGCACGCTCGTAGTCACCAACACTCCAGTAGGCGGTGCCGACGCCGTCCAATGTGGATGCGACCATCAGCGAGTTGCCGCTGCGCTCGGCGGCCCGGAGTGCTGCTTCCGCCGCGATGAGCCATTCCGCCCGGTGGTCATAGAAGTAGAAGTAGTTCCGCAACGCCCGGACCAGCGACCAGGAGATCCACGGGTGGCCGGTGTCGTTGGCCGCCTGGACGATCGCGAGGATGAAGCCCCGTTCGAGGTCCAGCCAGGCGAGTGCCTGCTCGACGTTCTCGAACGACTCGATGCCCCGGGTGCCCGGCTGGTCCAGCTCCGCGGACAACGGCTCCGGCATGATCAACTCTGCGGCATCGTGGCTCGTACCCAGGATGTAGTTGAAGAGCCTGGTCAGTGCATGCCTGTCGGTCGGCTCAGCCTTTTCCCTGGCGTACAGACGGAGCAGGTCGTGATAGCCGAACCGGTCCGGACTGGTCTGTTGGAGCAGGCTCACCGCGACCAGATCAGTCAGGACTTCGCGAGTCCGGTCGACGGTCCAGTCGAGCATCGCCCCGGCAGCCCGGAGACTCAGGTCCGTGCCAGGGGCGAGCGCGAGAGCCCGGAAGGCGACCCGCCGGTCGGCGGCCAGTTCGGCGTAGGACAGGTCGAAGGCCAGGCGGACCGCAGCCGCGGCGTCACCATCGACGGTCAACTTCTCCAGCCGGTCACCCTGCTGCAGCTGGACCACGAAGTCACTGATCCGATGACCGAGCACATTGGCCGCGGCGACCCGCAAGGCCAGCGGCAGATGGGCGCAGACCTCGGACAGGGCGGCCACCGACTCCGGCTCGGCTCGCACCACGTCCTGGCCGAGGATGCCGGTCAGCAGCTCTACCGACTCCTGGGGATCGAGCACGCTGACCGGGAACCGGTGCGCGAACTCCACGAACTCGGTCCGGCTGGTCACGAGCACGGCGCACCCTGGCGCTTCCGGCAACAGCGGGGCGAGCTGCACGGGGTCCGCGGCGTTGTCCAGCAGCACGAGGATCTTGCGGTCGGCGAGGAGGCGTCGGTACATCGCGGTCTGCGCTTCGACGTGCACCGGCACCTGTTCCGACTGGATCCCGAGCGCCCGCAGGAACCTGGCCAGGATCTGTCCGGCGGCCAAAGCGGGCTCTGGCGCGTAGCCGCGCAGGTTCACGTGCAGTTGGCCGTCCGGGAAACGGTCGCGGAGCCGGTGCCCGACGTGCACGGCCAGCGCGGTCTTGCCCGCTCCTGGCGGTCCTGACAGGGCCACCAGTCTGGGCTCCGATCCGGTCAGGGCCGAGCTGACCACCTCGATCAGTGCTCGCCTGCCGACGAAGTCGGGGATGTCGGCAGGCAGCTGGGCGGGGACGGGTCCGGTCGGCGGCGGTTTGCGTTCCGCGCGCGCGTGTAGAGAGGTGTCGCCCCGGAGGATGGCCTCGTGCAGCGCGCGCAGGGCGGGCCCAGGCGGGACACCCAGCTCGGCCTTCAGGTGACTGGTCAGCCGAGTGAAGGCGTGCAAGGCCTCCGCCTGTCTGCCATCGCGGACTTGAGCGAGCATCAGCTGCGCCCAGAAACGTTCGCGCAGCGGGTGTCGAGCGGTCAGCTCGGTCAGCTCGCCGATCACCCTGGTGTGCCAGCCGAGGTCCAGGTCCAACTCAATGCGGCGCTCCAAGAGCACCAGCCGCTGTTCGGTGAGGCGTGCCGCGTCGGTCTGCCGCAAGGGCTCTGAAGGAACGTCCACCAGGACCGGGCCGCGCCACAGGGCCAAGGCCTCGGCCAGGTGGGCGCGTTCAGTCTCGCTGTCCTCAGCGGCGCGGGCTCGTTCGGCACTGGCGATCAGGCCGCGGAGGCGGAACAGGTCGAACTGCTCCGGGGCGGGGTCGACGCGGTAGCCGCGTTCAGTCGTGGCGATCAGGTTCGGACGGGCCAGCGTCTGGCGGAGGCGCTTGATGTAGGTGTGCAAGGCGGCCCGCGGGTTCACCGGAGGCCCGGACTCCCACAACGTGCCGATCAGCTCCTCGATGCGGACCTCCTCACCGGCCTGCAACAGCAGTGCGGCCAGCAGCACCCGCTGCTTGGCCGCGCCGATGACCAGTGGCCTGCCGCCCGCCCGGACCTCCAGCGGCCCGAGCACCCGAAACTCGATCTCCGGTGCCATCGCCTCCCCCTGCCCCTGGCCGATGGTCGCACGGACCGATGTCCCTGGCACGGCAACCAACCGGCCGGACCACGTTCACCGGCCGGTCGTTCGTCCGCTTTACTTTGCGCCCCAGACTCACTCGGGAGGTCGGTGTGCGGATCGGGTTGCGGGCGGCGCTGGTCGGGCTGGCGGTGGCCGGGTTGCTGGGTGGGGCGGTGGCGCCGGCGGCGGCGGCCGGGCGGGTGAAGCCGCTGGCGCAGGCGCACGCGCACAACGACTACGAGCACGGGCGGCCGCTGCTGGACGCGCTGGCGCACGGGTTCACCAGCGTCGAGGCCGACATCTACCTGGTGGACGGGGCGCTGCTGGTCGGGCACGACCCCGGCGACCTGCGGCCGGAGCGGACGTTGCAGGCCCTGTACCTGGAGCCGTTGCGGAAGCGGGCGCTGGCCAACGGCGGCCGGGTCTACCCGGGGCGGGCCGGGTTGTTCCAGCTGCTGGTGGACATCAAGACCAACGGGGCCGCGGTCTACGCCGAGCTGGACCGGGTGCTGCGGTCGCCGCGGTACTCCTGGATGTTCAGCCGGTACCTGCACGGCTGTGTGCTGCGCGGGGCGGTGACGGCGGTCATCTCCGGGGACCGGCCGAGAGCCGTCATGGCTGGTCAGCGGGATCGGCTGGCCTTCTATGACGGACGCCTCACCGATCCGGCCGACCTGGGTCCCGGCGCGGACCCGGCGCTGGCGCCGCTGGTGTCCGACAACTGGACGAAGCTGTTCGGCTGGCGGGGTGAGGGCGAGATGCCCGCCGCGGAGCGGGCCAAGCTGCGGGAGCTCGTCGGGCGGGTGCACGCGGGCGGGCAGCGGCTGCGGTTCTGGGCGACGCCGGACGTGCCGGGGGCCGCGCGGGCGGCGCTCTGGCGGGAGCTCGCGTCGGCCGGAGTCGATCACCTCAACACCGACGACCTCGCCGGGCTCGCCGCGTTCCTACGGGGTCACTCGGGTGCCGCGACGGGGTGAGCCACGCCTCACCGACGGTGATTGATCTCGGTAAGGACACGGCGCGGTAACGGCAGACTGACCTGGGGAGACACCCGTCATCGCAGAACTTCGCCAAACGTTACAGTGACGACGGACACAGTCCAGAAGGTTTGGCGGACCCCTGCTGCGTTACGTACGGTCGCTTCTCGGTCGGCCCCGAACCGGCCAGCACGACGGGAACTCGTAGCGCCAAGCCCTGTCCAAGCGAGTTCCCGACCAAACCCCGAGCGAAACTTCAACTGGACAGGGGCGGGGGAACCAACTCCGGGCGAGCAGTCAGCGCCCTTGGGGTGAAGCCGGTGAGAACCGGCCGGGCCAGCACCACCGGTCCGAATCCGACAGCTCACCTCGTAGGCGCGGTTGGCGAGAGGGAAATGGCTTCTTACCGAGGCAAGCACCGCAAGCAGTCCAACATCACCCGCACCGTGGCCCGCGTTGTCGTGGCCGGTGCCGTCGTGGCCGCCCCGATGGCCGTGGCCGGTACCGCCAGCGCTGCGAGTGGCGTGAACTGGGACGCTCTTGCCAAGTGCGAGAGCGGCAACCGGTGGAACGTCAACACCGGCAACGGCTTCTACGGCGGCCTCCAGTTCGACCGTGGCACCTGGCTCTCCAACGGTGGCGGCCAGTACGCCCCGTACGCCCACCTGGCCACTCGTGAGCAGCAGATCGCTGTCGCCGAGCGCCTGTACTCGGCCCGCAAGCTGACCCCGTGGCCGCAGTGCGGCAAGAAGGCCGGTGTGGCCGGTGGCGGTGGCGGCGGCAACGCCAAGCCCGCTCCCGCCCCGAAGCCCGCGGCCAAGCCGGTCGTGAAGAAGCAGGCCGCGCCCAAGCCCGTGGTCAGCAAGCCGGTCATCAAGCCGGCCGCTCCGGTTGCGCCGGCTCCGGTCGTCACCGACAAGAACGGCGCGGACTACACCGTCGTCGCGGGTGACACCCTGTCGACCATCGCGTCGAAGCTCCAGGTCAACGGTGGCTGGAAGGCGCTGTTCGAGCGCAACAAGGACATCGTCAAGGACGCTGACCTGATCTTCCCGGGTCAGAAGCTCGACGTGAAGTGAGTCCACTGACTCGCTAGGCACGATTCGCGAAACCCCCGGTCGTTCACGTGGCGGCCGGGGGTTTCGTGTGTGCTCAGGGGCAGTTGACCCATTCCTCGGCGCCGTCGGTGAACAGCTGGCGCTTCCAGATGGGCAGGCGGCGCTTGACCTCGTCGACCAGGTCGGCGCAGGCGGTGAAGGCCTCGCGGCGGTGCTCGCCGGCCACCGCGCAGGCCAGTGCGGCGTCGCCGATCTTAAGCTGGCCGATCCGGTGGCTGACCGCGATGGCCCGCACGCCCCGGTGCCGCAGCGCGATCTCCCCGGCGACCTCGGCGATCACCTCGGCGGCGCTGGGGTGCCCGCTGTACTCCAGCTCGGTCACACCGCGGCCTTCGTCGTGGTCGCGGACCACGCCGGCGAAGGTGACCACCGCGCCCGCGGCCGGATGGGCCACCAGTCGGGCGTGTTCCTCCACGTCAACGGGGTCCTCGGTGACCTCGGCGCGCAGCACGGCGGCCGCCGGGCCGGTGCGCGGACCGCCGCCGGGGGCGTGGTCGCCGCCGCGGAGCTGGCTCACCGCGTGGTCCAGCACGCCGTCCAGCACCGCCAGACCGTCCCGCACGCCGCCCGTGGAGCCCGGCAGGTTCACGATGAGGGTTCTACCGGCCACCCCCGCCATTGCGCGCGAGAGGGCCGCTGTGGGCACCTCAGGCCGTCCCGCGGCCCTGATCGCCTCGGCCAGGCCGGGCACCTCGTAGTCGAGCACCGCCCTGGTGGCCTCCGGGGTGCGGTCGGTGGGGCTGATGCCGGTGCCCCCGGTGGTGATCACCACGTCGACCCGTTCGGTCACCGCCTTGCGCAGCGCCTGGCCCACCGGGTCGCCGTCGGGCACCACGTCGGCCTCGGGCACCCAGAAGCCGCGCTCGCGCAGCCAGCTGACGATCACCGGGCCGGTGCGGTCGGCGTAGACGCCGCCGCTGGCGCGGTTGGAGGCGGTGACCACCCGGGCACTGCGCGGGCTCACGGCTGCGGTCTCGTCCATAGTCCCGTCTTCCCACCCTCCTTGCGGTCAACCCGGACGGCGTCCAGCACCGCGGCCGGGTCGACCGCCTTGACCATGTCGTGCAGGGTGAGCCCGGCGACGGCCACCGCGGTGAGCGCCTCCATCTCCACCCCGGTGCGATCGGTGGTGCGGACCGTCGCGGTGATCACCACCTCGGCCGCGCCCAGCGCCAGGTCCAGCTCGACCCCGGCCAGCGCGATCGGGTGGCACAGCGGCACCAGGTCCGGGGTGCGCTTGGCGCCCATGATCCCGGCGATCCGCGCGGTGGCCAGCGCGTCGCCCTTGGGCAGCCCGTCCCGGCGCAGCAGCTCCACCACCTCGGCGGTGGTGCGCAGCACGCCGGAGGCCACCGCGCTGCGGCTGGTCGCCTCCTTGCCGGAGACGTCGACCATCCGCGCTGCCCCGGCCGCGTCGACGTGGGTCAGCTCACCGCGTTCGCTCACAAGCGAATGCTAGGGCTCCTCCGCCGGGTCACGCACGCAATCGCCGGGCCCAGCCCGTTCCTGGCGGCACCGCCGGAACAGCCGAGTACGCCCGGTACGAGGCTGTCCCGGCGGCACCGCCAGGAACGACCTGGACTCCGGCGCTTGCGCACGCGACCCGGCGGAGCAGCCCTGGGCCCACCGCTCTCAGCCGGACACGGCCGATCCAGCGGCCTTGCGCACCGCCTCGGCCACCGCCGGCGAGACGTTGGTGTCGAAGACGCTGGGCACGATGAAGGAGGCGTTGAGCCGCTCCGGGGCGACCACGTCGGCGATCGCGCCCGCCGCGGCCACCAGCATGTCGTCGGTGATGGAGTTGGCGTGCGCGTCCAGCAGGCCGCGGAAGACGCCGGGGAAGGCCAGCACGTTGTTGATCTGGTTCGGGTAGTCGCTGCGGCCGGTGGCGACCACGGCGGCGTGCTGCTGGGCCTCCAGCGGGTCGATCTCCGGGTCCGGGTTGGCCAGCGCGAACACGATCGCGTCGTTGGCCATGGTGGCCACCTGCTCGGCGCCGAAGAGGTTCGGCGCGGAGACGCCGATGAACACGTCCGCGCCGACCAGCGCGTCGTGCAGGCTGCCGGTGACCTGGCCGGCGTTGGTGTTGTCGGCCACCCACTTCAGGTTCGGGTCCATGCCCTCGCGGCCGGGGTGCACGATGCCGTCCACGTCCACCGCGATGATGTCACCCGGCTTCTGCTTGAGCAGCAGGCGGATGATCGCCGAACCGGCCGCGCCGACGCCGCAGACCGCGATCTTGGTGTCGGTGATCTCCTTGCCCACCACGCGCAGCGCGTTGCGCAGCGCGGCCAGCACCACGATCGCGGTGCCGTGCTGGTCGTCGTGGAAGACCGGGATGGACAGCTTCTCGCGCAGCCGGGCCTCGATCTCGAAGCAGCGCGGCGCGGCGATGTCCTCCAGGTTGATGCCGCCGTAGACCGGGGCGATCAGCTCCACCGCGCGGATGATCTCCTCGGTGTCCTGGGTGTCCAGGCACACCGGCCAGGCGTCCACCCCGGCGAACTTCTTGAACAGCACCGCCTTGCCCTCCATCACCGGCAGCGCGGCGGCGGGGCCCAGGTTGCCCAGGCCCAGCACGGCGGAGCCGTCGGTGACCACGGCCACGGTGTTGCGCTTGATGGTCAGGCGGCGGGCGTCCTCGGGGTTGGCCGCGATGGCCTGGCAGACCCTGGCCACGCCGGGGGTGTAGGCCCTGGAGAGGTCGTCCCGGTTGCGCAGCGCGATCTTGGAGGCGATCTCCAGCTTGCCGCCCAGGTGGATCAGGAAGGTGCGGTCGGAGATCTTGCGCACGGTCACGCCGGGCAGCAGGGCCAGCGCGTCGGTGATGTCGTTGACGTGGTTGGCCGAGATCGCGTTGCAGGTGATGTCCACGATCACCCGGTCGTTGTGCGACTCCACCACGTCGAAGGCGGTGATCACGCCGCCGACCCGGCCCACCGCGCTCGCCAGGTCCCCGGCCGCACTCGCCGACGGCGGCGCCTCGAGGCGGACGGTGATCGAATAACCCGGACCAGGAACCGGCATTGGTGGCCTCCAAGACAACGCTTTCAACCGATGAGCGTAGTCCCGGGTTACTTAAAGTACGCACGCGGCTCGGAAAGCTGAATTCCGAGCCGCGTGAACCGGTTCCGGCTACTTGTTGATCACCGTGGTCGGGTGGCTGTAGGGCACCGACTCGAACGGGAAGCTCACCTCGCCGAACGGCGACTGCGCGCCCTGGAGATGGCTGACGAGCTCGCTGACCGCGTGCTCCTTCTCGGAGGGACCCTCCGGCCAGGTGGGCTCGATCCGCTCCGCGTGGCGCTCGGCCTTGGACACGTCAATCCTCCTCTGTCGTCGTACGCGCCATAGTGTGCCCGACGATCTGCCGCGGGCAGATACCGTGGAGGGGATGTCCGGTCCTTCACTCGCCGCGTGGCTGCGCGCGCAGGACGAGACGAGGCTCGCCGCTCTGCTGCGCGCCCGCCCCGACCTGGCCACCCCCTCCCCCGGCGACACCAGCGTGCTGGCCACCAGAGCCGGCATCCGCGCCTCCATCGCCAGGGCCTGCGAGGACCTGGACTCCTTCACCCTGACCGTGCTGGAAGCCCTGCTGCTGGCCGGGGCGGACACCGCGCCGCGGCCGCTGGCCGAGGTCTCCGCGCTGCTCGGCAAGGGTGTGCCGGTCAAGGCGACCAGGGCCGCGGTGGAGCTGCTGCGCTCCCGCGCGCTGGCCTGGGGGCCGGACACCGCGCTGTCCGTGCCGCCCGCGGCCACCGAGGCGGTGACCCTGTTCCCGGCCGGGCTGGGCAGGCCGGACCCCCGGCTGGACGGGGCGGACCTGCCCGCGCTGCTGGCCGGACTGGACGAGACCGAGCGCAAGCTGCTGGAGACGCTGGCCGACGGCCAGCCCACCGGGCGGACCAGGGACGCGGGCACGGTGGTGCCGCTGGAGAAGGCGCGCAACCCGGTGCAGAAGCTGCTCGCCCGCGGCCTGCTGCTGCGCCGGGACGCCGAGACCGTGGAGCTGCCCAGGCAGGTCGGGCTCGCGCTGCGCGGCAACCGGGCGTTCCGGGCCGTGGAGGTGACCGAGCCCGCGCTGGACACCGGCGCGCACAACCAGGCCACCGTGGACGCCACCGCGGCCGGGGCGGCGATGGAGCTGCTGCGCCAGGTGGAGGGGCTGATCGGGTTCTGGAGCGAGGAGCCGCCGCCGGTGCTGCGCTCCGGCGGGCTCGGCGTGCGGGAGCTGCGCAGGCTGGCCAAGGAGATCGACGTCGAGGAGCGCAGGGCCGGGCTGCTGGCTGAGCTGGTGGTCGGCGCGGGCCTGGCGGCCGACAGCGAGGCGGGCGAGCCGGAGTGGGTGCCCACCACGCTGGCCGACACCTGGCTGGTCGGCACCCCCGAGCAGCGCTGGGCCACCCTGGCGCAGGCCTGGCTGGACCTGCCCCGGCTGCCCGGCCTCTACGGCCGCCGGGACGAGAAGGACCGGCCGCTGGGCGTGCTCACCGAGGACCTGCGCCGCCCGCTGGCGCCCCGGGAGCGGCGGCGGGTGCTGGACGTGCTGGCCGACCTGCCGCCGGGCGCCACGGTCAAGGACGTGCGGCAGCTGGCCGCGGTGCTGGCCTGGCGGGCGCCCCGGCGCGGCGGCAGGCTGCGCGACGACCTGGTCGAGTGGACGGTGGCCGAGGGCACCGTGCTCGGCGTGCTCGCGCTGGACGCGCTGAGCGGGCCGGGCCGCACCCTGCTGACCGAGGGGCCGACCGCGGCCGCCAAGACCATGGCCGACGCGATGCCCGCGCCGGTGGACCACGTGCTGGTGCAGGCCGACCTGACCGTGGTCGCGCCCGGCCCGCTGGAGGCCGACCTGGCCGCCGACATCGCGCTGGTCGCCGACGTGGAGTCCGCGGGCGGGGCGACGGTCTACCGGGTCACCGAGGCCACCGCGCGCCGCGCGCTGGACTCCGGGCGCACCGCGGCCGACCTGCACGAGCTGTTCCGGACCCGCTCGCGCACCCCGGTGCCGCAGTCGCTGACCTACCTGATCGACGACGTGGCCCGGCGGCACGGGCGGCTGCGCGGCGGCGCGGCCGGGTCCTTCCTGCGCTGCGACGACCCGGTGCTGGTGGCCGAGGTGCTGGCCAGCGCGGAGGCCGACCGGCTGGCGCTGCGCCGGATCGCGCCCACCGTGCTGGTCAGCCCGATGAGCCTGGCCGAGGTGCTGGACGGCCTGCGCGCCGCCGGGTTCGCCCCGGCCGCCGAGGGACCGGACGGGCAGGTGCTCGACCTGCGCCCGGCCGGCCGCCGGATCACCGCCCGGATCAGGCACAACCGCCGTCCGGTGGTGCCCGGCGGGCCGAGCGAGGAACAGCTGCTCGCGGTGGTCGCGCAGATGAAAGCGGGGGACGCTGCGGCGGCCACACCGAGGGGTGCCACAATCTCCCCGACGGACAGCGCGACCACCCTGGCCCTGCTGCGCGGGGCCGCCGAGGCGGGCCGCAGCGTCTGGCTCGGCTTCGTGGACAACCACGGGGTGGCCAGCCAGCGGGTGGTGAACCCGGTGAGCGTGGCCGGCGGCATGCTCGAGGGGTTCGACCAGGCACACGGAACCCTGCGCCGGTTCCCGGTGCACCGGATCACCTCGGTGGCCGTAGTTGAGGACGCCTGATCTCGCTGCGCGCTTCACCCACTCCTCCGGCGGTCGCCGGTCATGATGGCCCAGCCAAGATCTAATACGGAACGACGTCGAACTGAATCGTTTCCGCCTGCGAATACACGCCCAGTCCAGGCACAATGGTCCAATGTGGACGGTCCACTCGTCCGGTGCATCGGACCACCCTTTATAGTGGCCTGTTCGCGCTTAGCGTTCTTCGCAGCGGAGGTTGTCACCTGCACCGGCCACCTCCGACCGAACCAACTGCGAGGAGGAATGGCATGACCATTTCCCGACTGGCCCTGCGCTCAGCGGCGGGCTTCACAGCGGTGTCGCTCGGCATGCTGGCCTGTGCTGGACTGGCCTCGGCTGACGACCGGCCGCACCACTGGCCGCACCACTGGCCGCACGACCGGCCGAACGTCAACGCGGGCGTGGACGCGGGCATCTCGATCAGCGGGCTCGGCATCGGCATCGGCATCGGCGACATCGACCTGGGCATCGGCATCGGCGTCGACCTCGGGGTTGGCGTCGGCGTCGGCGTCGACCTCGGCGACGACGATGACGACGATGACGACGACGACGGCGTGGACGTCGGGATCGGCCTGGACTTGGGCGTCGACGCGGACGTCGACGTCGACCTGGGCGACGGGATCAGGAAGACGGCCACCACCAAGATCGCCGACCGGCAGGCCAAGGCCAGGGCCAAACCCAAGGTCAAGGTCCAGCCGAGGGCCGCGAACGACGTGCCGAACATCAACGTCCGGCCGGCCGCGGGAGTGGAGCTGACCCGGCTGAACGCGGGCGCCGGGGTCGGCGACCTGAAGGTGGCCGTGGTCGCCGACGCGGGCCTGGCCTGCTCGGCGGCGGCCGGAGTGGGCGTCAAGCCGATCTCCGCGGCGGCCGGGGCCGGGTGCGGCACAGCCGCGGGAGTCGGCCTGCACGTGGGCGATGACGACTCGCGGAAGTCCGCGGCGGAGCGGATCCGCGCCGCAGCGAAGGCCAAGATCACCGAACGCGCGAAGCGCTAGCGGCGGTAGCCCGAAGCGCCCCGGCTGGTTCAGCCGGGGCCTTCGTGCGTTTCAGCCCGCGCGGACGGCCATCCACTGGCGCATGGCGTGCTCCACCAGGTGGATCAGCGCCTGCTTGGTGGACTCCCGGCTGCGGGCGTCGCAGGTGATGATCGGCACCGACTCCTCGATGGTGAGGGCCTCGCGCACGTCCTCGACGCGGTGGTGCAGCGTCCCGTCGAAGCAGTTGATCGCCACGACGTAGGGCAGCTGCCGGTCGTCGAAGAAGTCGATCGAGGCGAAGGCGTCGGCCAGCCTGCGGGTGTCCACCAGCACGACCGCGCCGATGGCGCCGCGCACCAGGTCGTCCCACATGAACCAGAACCGGTGCTGGCCGGGGGTGCCGAACAGGTAGAGGATCAGGTCGCTGTCCAGCGAGACACGACCGAAGTCCATCGCCACCGTGGTGGTGACCTTGTTCGGCGTGGCGCTGAGGTCGTCGACCCCGACACTGGCCTCGGTCATCACCGCTTCGGTGGTCAGCGGCACGATCTCGGACACCGAGCCGACGAACGTCGTCTTCCCGACGCCGAACCCGCCGGCCACCACGATCTTGGCCGAGGTGGTGGCCCGCCGGGTGTCCGGCGCGTTGCGGGGATTAGAGCCTGCGGAGGCCACTGAGCACCCTTTCCAGGAACGCAAGCGACGGCCGGTCCCCCATTACCAAACCGCCCTGGTGAATCGTGACAAGCCCGAGCCCCGCCATGTCGCCGATGAGCACCCGCACGACCCCCAGCGGCAGCCGCAGGTGTGCGGCGACCTCGGCGACCGAGCGGGCGTCCAGGCAGAGCCCGCAGATCGAGCGGTGTTCGGGCAGCACCGCGGCGTCCCGGCCGTGGTCGCTGGTGGACACCAGCGCCTCGATGGCCAGGTCGTAGTCGGGGCGGGTACGCCCGCCGGTCCGGGTGTAGGGGCGCACCAGCGAACCGGTCTCGGTGAAGGGGTCCGGCTCGGCCGAGGCGGCCCCCGGCGCGGCCTGCTGGGGGATGGGGGAGTCCTCGACCATCCCGCCGCCGAACAGGTCCGCGCCAGGGCCGCCGAACAGCCCTGAGCCCATCCCGTCCAGCCCGCCGCGCGGCGACAGCGTGTCCGGGTGCTCCGCCCGGAGTTCGCCGTCGTCGTCCGGCTCGTTGTATCCGAAGCCGCCCAGCGCCCACTCCTTGTAGTCGAACCGGTCGCCAGTGAAGCCTGAACCTGTGGTCATCGCCGCGTCACCCCCGTCGACTCATTATCTGCGCACCACGCCGTGCAGCTGGGCGCGCAGTTCGGGGGTGAGCTGCTGACCGACCCGCTCCACGAGCAAGGTCATCTCGTACGCCACCAGGCCGATGTCGCAGTTCGGCGCCGCGAGCACGGACAGGCAGGACCCGTCGCTGATCGACATCAGGAACAGGTAGCCCCGCTCCATCTCGACCACCGTCTGGGCCACCTCGCCCGCCTCGAAGCACCGCGCCGCACCCGCGGTCAGGCTGACCAGGCCGGAGGAGACCGCCGACAGCTGTTCGGCGCGATCCCTGGGCAGGCCCTCCGACCCCGCGAGCATCAGACCGTCGGCGGAGACCACGACCGCGTGGGCGACACCGGGCACCCGGCGCACGAAGTCAGTGATCAACCAACCGAAGCTGCCTGGCTGTTGGACTGACTCGGTCACGCGGACTCCTCCTCAAGGGCCGTCACCGCTGGCTCGTTCACGGCTGCTCCTCGTTCCTCGCCTGCCCGTTGGAGCGGGTCTCGTCGTCGTTCGGTCCCTGAGCCGACTCGTTCGTCAGGACATCGATCCTGGCGTGCCTTCCCCGGCGCAGACCCTGCTGGAAACTTGACATCCTCCCACGAACATTGTCCGCGGAGCGACCGGACGCCGGAGTCTTCGACGGCAGCGTCTGCTGACGGGGTGCCGCCGAGCCCGGCACCAGGTGCGCCTTCGGCACCCGCTTGGGCAGTCCGGACGGGGTCTGCTGGGACAGCGCCTTGGCACTGCTCAGCACGGCCTCGGCCTGCTGCCAGCCCTCATCGCCTGGCGAATGCCAGTCGGTGCTCGGGCGGCGTGCGGTCACCGTCTCATCCTGGAGGCGCGCGGCCGGACGTTCAACCGCCGGGCGCCGCTGCGGGGCCGGTTCTGCCTCCGGCTCCACCTTGGCCACCGGCACCGCGGGCTGCGGCGCGGAGCGCTCGGCCGGGCGTTCCGGCTCGACCGCGCGCTGCGGCTCCACCGGCCGCGGCGGCTCGGCAGGCCGCTGGGGCTCTGCCGGGCGCGGCGGCTCGGGCGCCCTGACCTGCTCGGTCCTGGGCTCGGGTCGCCGGACCTGCTCGGTCTTCGGCTCCGGCCGGGCCGCCTGGGCAGCGGCCGAGGACTTCACCGGCGGGACCGGGCCGAGGCCCAGGTCGCCGCGGTCGGAGCCGAGGTAGGGCGCGGCCCCGCCGACCGGCTCGCTGTCCACGGCCTGGAACCACTGCGAGAGCACCGCCTCGTAGATCGGCAGCCGCTCGGTGGGGGCGTCCAGGTCGTACTCGACGCCCTTGGGGCGCTCCCCGGTCCCGTTCAGCGCGCCGTAGGCGGGCGGGGTGACCGAGGCCCTTGGCACGATCGGGTTGCGGCCGGCCTGGGTCTGCTCGGCCACCGGTTCGGGCTCCGGCTCCGGGACGGGCTCCGGCTGCGGCGCAGGCGGCACCACGGGCTGGAAGATGTCCCTCGGCGCGGACAGCTCCGGCGGAGCCGCCGGGTCCTGCTCGCCCCGGCCGGTGAGCACCTGGACGGTCAGGTCCGGGTGGTCGCCCGAGTCCGCCACCGGGCCGCTGACCTCGGCGGGCTGCTCCGGCTCCGCCACCGGCGGGACCGGCGGCAGGGACGGCTGGCTCTGCTCCGCCGGGGCGGAGGTCGAGGTGAACAGCGACTGGTGCTCGCCGGTGTTGATCACCGAGGCGGCGGTCTGCTGGTAGGGCGAGGGCACCGGCGGCTGCGATCCGGTGTGCGACTGGGTGAACAGCGACCCCGCCGAGGTCCGGCCCGCCGACGGCGAGCCCAGCGCCTGGATCAGCTCGGCCGGGACCACCACGAGCGCGGTGGTGCCGCCCTCGATGTCCTCGTTGTTGCGCAGGCGGACCCGGATGTCGTGCCGCTGGGCCAGCCGGCCGACCACGAACAGGCCCATCCGCCTGGAGACCGCGACGTCGACCTCCGGCGGGTCGGCCAGCCGCTGGTTGTAGTCGGTGATCTCCTGCTCGGGCATGCCCACACCGCGGTCGCTGATCTCGATCGCCAGCTCGCCCTTGCGGGTGCGCGCGGTGCGCACGGTGACCTTGGTGTTCGGGTCGGAGAACGCGGTGGCGTTGTCCAGCAGCTCGGCCACCAGGTGCACCACGTCGTTGACCGCGCGGCCCATCACGGCCAGGTCGGGCACCGCGGTGACCTGCACCCTGGCGTACTGCTCGACCTCGGAGACCGCGGCGCCGACCACCTCGGCCACCGGCACCGGGCGGGTGAGCCGCCTGGTGAGGTCGGTGCCCGCGAGGACCAGCAGGTTCTCCGAGTTGCGGCGCATCCGGGTGGCCAGGTGGTCCAGCTCGAACAGGCTGGAGAGCTGGTCCGGGTCCTGCTCGTCCTGCTCCAGCCGGTCGATCAGGCTCAGCTGGCGTTCGACCAGCGCCTGGGACCGGCGGGAGAGGTTGACGAACATCGCGTTGACGTTGTCCCGCAGCAGCGCCTGCTCGACCGCCAGCCGGACCGCCTCGCCGTGCACCGCGTCGAAGGACCGGGCGACCTGCCCGACCTCCTCGCGGGTGTGCACGGGCACCGGCTCGATGGCGGTCTTGGCCGCCGCGGTCGGGTCCGGCGCGGCCAGAATGCGCTCGACCGCCTCCGGCAGCTTCCGGTCGGCCACCTCCAGCGCCGTGCGGCGCAGGGTGCGCAGCGGGCGCAGCAGCGAGTAGGCCACCAGCATGGCCAGGAACACGGCCAGCGCGAGCGCGGCCAGCACCAGGATGGAGCGGGTGGTCGCCGAGGCGCGCACGGCGGCCGCCGCGGCCGCGGTGTCCGCCTTGAGCTGGTCGATCAGCGAGCTCTCGACGCGCTGGGTCAGGTTGATGGTCAGCGTCGCGGCCATGTCCCAGCGGTCGGTGGCCAGGTTGCCGAAGGCCGCGGCCTGCGGGGCCTGCGGCTGGGCGGCCAGCTGGAGCACGGCCTCCTGCATGTCGTTGGCCACGTCGACGATCAGACCGGTGACGGTGTCGTCGTACTGCCGCCGCTGCTCCGGCGTGGCCGACTTGCGGAAGTCGTTGCGCGCGGCTTCCAGCTCGGCGTCCGCGGCCAGGATCTGCCTGGTCTGGGTCGGCTCGAACTTCTTCTGCTGCAGGATGTCCAGCAGGATCGCGCGCTTGCGGGAGACCTGCTCCTTGGCCCGGCCGAGGGCGACCGCGGCCAGCTGCAGCCGGATCAGCTCCGGATCGTTGGCCTGGGTGCCCGCGATCTCACCCAGGTCCAGCAGGGCCCCGATGGACTCGGTGTAGTTGCGCAGGATCTCGGACTCGGGGTACGCGGTGACGCCCGCCACCTGGCGCAGCCGGTTCAACCGCTCCAGCTGCTGCACGACGGTGACGTAGGAACGCCTGGTGTCGTCATCCAGTGAGGGACCGACCTCGTTGAGCTGGTTGCGCAGCACCTCGGTGGCGTCGATGACGCGCTTGCGCTGGCGGTCCAGCACACCGACCTGGTCTTCCTTCTCGTTATCGGTGGAGGCGACGTAGCGGACCGTGAGGTCCCGCTCGCGCTGCATCTGGTGCACCAACGTGGCCACGCTGCCCTGCAACTGGGCCTGCGTCGCCAGCCTGGCCAGCCGGCCGGCCTGGTCGATCTCGTTGGTCACCTGGACGCCACCCAGCACAAGGGCGACCACCGTGGGGATGAGGAGTACGGCGAGCAGCTTGCTGCGCAGGCGCCAGTTGCGCAGGCGCCAGCGGGCCGCGCCCACCTCCTGCGCGGACCTGGCCTGCGATGGCTTGTCCGTGCTCACCGGTGTGGAGTCCGGTGTCGCTGCCGGCATCTGCTTGGCCCCGTTACTCTTCGAAGCCGCCTCATCACCCTTTTCGGGGGTCTCCGAGCGCGGGGCTTCCCCCACGCCACGCTGGCTGGGACCTTTCTCTCGACGGGCCACCCTGGGCTTCCTCTTCCAGCAGCAGTGTCCCGGTCCCTCCCCGGACCGAGGTTGGACTCGCGAATCGGGCCGAATTGCAGCACAGCTCCTACTCGGGACGCCAGGGGGGTTGGCGCCGAGCACACGCGTGGCAGAGCTGAACCACCAGCGGCTAGGCCGGAGAGCCTAGTGGGAATCCCCCACCGCGCGAAAGGGCAGGATTGCGCAACGTGTCCAAAGCTCTACCTGAAGTCCTGCTTGTGGGTGGTCTCTACCTCGTTAGCATCTACTTCCGGCACACTGCGACACTGCGCACAGACAGCGCGTGCACCGCGATGTAGGTCAGCCGTGGCAGCACGCGGCTAGAAGCAGGACGGCGAGAGGCTCTCCCGATGGCGAACAAGACACTGCGCCGCAGCGTGGCAGTGGTGCTGAGCACGGCAATGGTGGCGGTCACGGCGAGCTGCTCGCTCTTCAGCGGCGGCGGCGCCGGCGCCAAGCCGGTGCTGGAGAAGACCACCCTGCGAGTCGGCTTCCTGCCGCTGGTGGACGTGGCGCCGCTGTTCATGGCCAAGGAGGACGGCAAGTTCTCCGCCATCGGCCTCAACGTCGACACGATCAGCATGAACTCTGAAAAAGAGGCGATGGCGGCCCTGAACAACGGGACCATCGACATCGCCTTCGCCAGCCACGTGACCTTCTTCAAGGCCGCGGCCGAGGGCGCTGAGCTCCAGCTCCAGGGTGAGGCGTACCAGGCGGGCACCAACACGATGGCCCTGGTCACCCTGAAGAACTCCACCTTCACCGCGCTCAACCGCGGGAACTCCCGGCCGACCATCGGCGTGGACTCCACCGACAGCATCGGCGCGCTGACCACCAAGACCGTGTTCAAGGCGGCCGGGGTGAACGAGGTCAAGCTGGAGCAGGTCGAGTTCGGCAAGATGGAGTCCGCGCTGCTCACCGGCAAGGTCGAGGCGGCCTGGATGGTGGAGCCGCACCTGACCAGGGTGCAGAAGCAGATCGGCGCGGTCGTGCTCAGCGACACCGCCCGCGGCGGCACCCTGGACTTCCCGATGTCCGGCTACGCGGCCACCCGGCGCGCGGCCGAGGAGAGCCCGAAGACCTTCGCCGCCTTCCGCCAGGTGCTCAGCGAGGCCCAGCTGCTCGGCACCAACCACCTCAAGGTGCAGGAAGTGCTGATCAAGTACGCCACCCTGGACCCGCAGACCGCGGCCCTGGTGGCGGTGGGCACCTTCCCGGTGTCGATCAACCCGGTCCGGCTGCAGCGGGTCGCGGACATGATGGAGAGCAACAAGCTGCTCAACACCCGCCTGGACGTGCTCCAGCTGCTGCCGCCGTCGGCGCCGGTCAACTGACCCCGGCAGGCCGGGCGCGCAGCGCCTTCAGGCCGCGCAGCAGCAGCGGGGCCAGCATGCTCAGCAGGGCCAGCCCGAGCACGATCTTGGCGAACGGGCTGGCCAGCAGCGTGGCCGGATCACCCTGGCTGACCTGCAGCGCCTTGCGCAGGTTCTCCTCCGCGATCGGCCCGAGCACCAGCCCGAGGATGGCCGGCAGCACCGGCCAGCCGTAGCGCCGCATGGCCAGCCCCAGCACGCCGAGGGCCAGCAGCACCAGCAGCCCCGAGTACTGCTGGCTGCCCGCGTAGGCCCCGAGCGAGGCGCAGACCAGGATGCCCGCGTACAGGTACGGCCGCGGGATGCGCAGGATCTTCACCCAGATGCCGACCAGTGGCAGGTTCAGGACGAGCAGCATCACGTTGCCCAGGTACAGCGAGGCGATCAGCGTCCAGACCAGCAGCGGCTGGCTCTGGAACAGCAGCGGGCCCGGTTCGATGCTGTAGCTGCCGAAGGCGGCCAGCATCACCGCGGCGGTGGCCGAGGTGGGCAGGCCCAGGGTGAGCAGCGGGACCAGCATGCCGGCCGCGCCCGCGTTGTTCGCGGCCTCCGGCCCGGCCACGCCCTCGATCGCGCCCTTGCCGAACTCCTCCGGCTTCTTCGCCAGCTTCTTCTCCACCGCGTAGGACAGGAAGGTGGAGATCACCGGGCCGCCCGCAGGCACCGCGCCGAGCGGGAAGCCCAGCGCCGCGCCGCGCAGCCAGGGCTTCCAGGACCGCTTCAGGTCCTCCTTGGGCAGCCACCAGACCCGGTTGACCGGGATCACCTCCGGCGCCCCGTGGCGCAGCCTGGCGGCGGTGTAGAGGGCCTCCCCGACGGCGAACAGGCCGACCGCGGCGATCACCAGGTCGACGCCGTTGACCAGTTCACCGATGCCGAGGGTGAAGCGCTCCTGGCTGGACATCGGGTCCAGGCCGACCAGGCCCAGCACCAGGCCGAGGGCCAGGCTGGCGAAGCCGCGGATCGCGCTGCCGCCGAGCATGGTGGCCACCGTGCAGAAGGCCAGCACGGTCAGCGCGAAGTAGTCCGCCGAGGTCAGGTGCACCGCCCAGTCCGCGACCTGCGGGGCGAGCAGGGCCAGCAGCACGGTGCCGATGGTGCCGGCCACGAACGAGCCGAGGGCGGCAGTGGCCAGCGCCTGTGCCCCCCGGCCCGCCCGGGCCATCTTGTTGCCCTCCAGCGCGGTGATCACCGACGCCGACTCGCCAGGGGTGTTGAGCAGGATGGAGGTGGTGGAACCGCCGTACATCCCGCCGTAGAGCACCCCGGCGAACATGATCAGCGCGGCCGCGGGTGGCACCGAGTAGGTGATCGGCAGCAGCAGGGCGACGGTCATCGCCGGACCGATGCCCGGCAACACCCCGACCAGCGTCCCCAGTAGCACGCCCCCCAGGGCGAACAGCAGGTTCTCCACGGTGACCGCGGCCGCGAACCCCTGCATGACGTAGTCGAACGTGCTCAATTCCCCGCCTCTGCCGTGCGTGTTGTGTGGTGCCAGGTCCTGTGGCTAGGCAAGACCGATCTCGGTGAGCACCTTCTTCGCCGCCGCGCTCTCCGACTCGATGTAGCTGTCGAAGTCCGGGCCGGCCAGGAAAGCGTCTTCCCAGTCCTTGTCCCGCAGCATCTGCTGCCAGGCCTGGCTCTCCTTGAGCTTGCTGAACATGTTCACCAGGTCGGTCTTGGCGCTGCCCGCCAGGTCCGGCGTGCCGACCACGCCACGCCAGTTGACGTAGGAGATGGGCACTCCTTGCTCCTTCAACGTTTTAACCTCAGGCAGCAGCTTTGACCGCTTGTCGCCGGACACCGCGAGGGCGCGCAGGTTCCCGGCTTTCACCTGTTCGGCGTATTCGGAGACGCCGGAGATGCCGGCCTTCGCCTCGCCGGAGAGCAGCTTGGCCACCGACTCGCCGCCGCCGCCCTGGTTCGGCAGGAAGTTGACCACCTTGGGGTCGATGCCGACCTCGTCGGCGATCAGCCCGGACAGGATGTGGTCCACGTCGGCCACCACACCACCGGTGACCACGGTGCCCTTGGCGTCCTGCTTCCAGCCGGTCAGGAAGTCCTGCAGGTTGGTGTACGGGGACTTGGCCGGGACCACCAGCGCCATGCTCTCGCTGGTCAGCCGGGCCAGTGGGGTGGTGTTCTTGAGCGTCTTGCTGGACTTGGAGTTGATCACGCTGGCCACCATGACCTTGCCCATGACCATGAGCACCTTCTCGTTGCGCTCGCCGGTCAGCTGGTTCAGCCCGGTGATGCCGTTGGCCCCGGCCACGTTGAACACCTCGGTCCCGGTGGCCAGGTTGTCGCGTTGCAGCACGTTGCGCACCGCCTCCGCGGTCTGGTGCCAGCCACCACCGGCCTTGGCAGGCACCATCAGGCGCAAGCCCTCCATCGGCGCACCGGGCGCCGCGTTGCCACCGTTTCCGCACCCGGCCACCAGTGCGGCGGCCATCAGCAGGGCGCCGGCCGCCATCGTTCCTCGTTGAACACGCATGGCGAGCAACCAACCACAACCAGCGATTGCACAACAGGACGTTGGAAAAGAACCAACTTTCAGATTATCGATGTGGATTCCCGCAGTTCGGCCCTGTTCTTCGCGGCTGCCCGGGCCCGGAGGACCAGGGGCACCCCCACCGCGAGGACGGCCGCGCCGAGCACCACGATGGAGAACGGGGTGTGCACCAGCGCGCCCACGTCGCCCTGGCTGATCTGCAGCGCCTTGCGCAGGTTGGTCTCGGCCACCGGGCCCAGGATCAGCCCGAGGATGGCCGGGGCCACCGGCCAGCCGTAGCGCCGCATGACGAAGCCGAGCAGCCCGATCCCGGCCAGCACGACCAGGCCCTGCCAGGCGCTGCTGGCCGCGTAGGCGCCCAGCGAGGCGCAGAGCAGGATGCCCGCGTACAGGTACGGCCGGGGAACTCGCAGGATCTTCACCCAGAGCCCGGCCAGCGGCAGGTTCAGCACCAGCAGCAGCACGTTGCCCACGTACAGCGAGGCGATCAGCGTCCACACCAGCACCGGCTCGGTCTCGAACAGCAGCGGGCCCGGCTGGATGTTGTAGCTGGTGAACGCGGCCAGCATGATCGCCGCGGTGGCCGAGGTGGGCAGGCCGAGGGTGAGCAGCGGGACCAGCACCCCGGCCGCGGCCGCGTTGTTGGCCGCCTCCGGACCGGCCACGCCCTCGATCGCGCCCTTGCCGAACTCCTCGGGCCGCTTGGTCAGCTTCTTCTCCACCGCGTAGGACAGGAACGTGGTCACGTCCGCGCCGCCGGCCGGCACCGCGCCGATCGGGAAGCCGATCAGGGTGCCGCGCAGCCAGGGCCGCCAGGACCGCTTCAGGTCCTCCCTGGGCAGCCACCAGACCTTGTTCACCGGGATCACCTGCGGCGCCCCGTGCCGCATCCTGGAGGCCACGTACAGCGCCTCGCCGACGGCGAACAGGCCGACCGCGGCCACCACCACCGGCACGCCGCGGGAGAGCTCGTCCACGCCGAAGTCGAACCGGCTCTGCCCGGTCTGCGACTCGGTGCCGATCAGCCCGAGGAACAGCCCGAGCGCGAGCGCGGCCACCCCGCGCAACGGCGAGGCGCCCAGCATCGCCGAGACGGTGCAGAAGGCCAGCACGGTCAGCGCGAAGTAGTCCGCCGAGGTGAGCTTGATGGCCCACTCCGCGATCTGCGGGGCGAGCAGGGACAGCAGCAGGGTGCCGATGGTGCCCGCGACGAAGGAGCCGATGGCCGCGGT
Source organism: Crossiella sp. CA-258035 (assembly GCF_030064675.1). Classification (GTDB taxonomy): domain Bacteria; phylum Actinomycetota; class Actinomycetes; order Mycobacteriales; family Pseudonocardiaceae; genus Crossiella. Next base: position 521,436 of record NZ_CP116413.1, on the reverse strand, counting down.
GGCCAGCGCCTGCGCGCCCCGGCCCGCCCTGGCCATCTTGTTGCCCTCCAGGGCGGTGATGATCGAGGCGGACTCACCGGGGGTGTTGAGCAGGATCGAGGTGGTGGAGCCGCCGTACATGCCGCCGTAGTAGATGCCGGCGAACATGATCAGCGCGGCGGCCGGCGGCACCAGGTAGGTGATCGGCAGCAGCAGGGCCACCGTCATGGCGGGGCCGATTCCCGGCAGCACCCCGACCAGCGTGCCCAGCAGCACGCCGAGCAGCGCGAACAGCAGGTTCTCCACGGCCAGGGCGCTCTGGAAGCCCTGGAGCAGCGCGCTCACCCGAGCAGGCCCTGCAGCGGGCCGCCGGGCAGGTAGGCGCCGAGGCCGAAGACGAACACCGCCCACAGCGCCAGGGCCAGGGCCAGCGCGCTGACCACGATCACCCACCAGCGGCGGGCGCCCAGGATCACCGCGGTGCCGGCGAACAGCAGCGCGGCGGCCAGCGGCCAGCCGATCGGCTCGATCAGCACCGCGTGCCCGGCGAACAGTCCGACCAGCAGCAGCACCGCGCGCTTGTCGCTGCGCTGGCTGAGGTCGACGTCCTCGCCTTCCTCCGGCGGGGCGGCCTGGCCGCGCAGCACCTGCACGGTGAGCAGCACCGCGACCCCGACCAGCAGGCCGCCGATGAGGTAGGGGAACAGCCGGGGCCCGGCCACCGCGGCGGCCGGCGGGACCATGATCGTCGGAGTCTCGACCAGGACGTAGACGCCCAGGCCGCCGAGCAGTGCGGTCAGCAGCAGCTCACCGCTGACGAGGGCTCGGCCGCCCCGCTTTCCGGGACGGCCGAGTGCCGAGCTGTGGTCGGTGCTGGTGGTCACTTGATCCCGCCGATTTCGGCGAGCATCTTCTTCACCCGTGCCTCGTCCTCGTCGATGAACTTGGAGAAGTCCGCGCCGGTGGCCCAGGCGTCCTCCCAGTCCTTGGCCTTCAGCGTCTGCTTCCACGCCTCGCTGTTGCGCATCTTGGTGACCATGTCGACCAGGGTCTGCCTGGCGCCCTCGGACAGGCCGGGGCGGGCCACCACGCCGCGCCAGTTCAGGTAGGAGATGGGCACGCCCTGCTCCTTGAGCGTCTTGGTGTCGGGCAGCAGCGTGGAGCGCTTGTCACCGCTGACCGCGACCGCGCGCAGCTTGCCGGACTTGACGTGCTCGGAGAACTCCGAGACCCCGGAGATACCGGCCTTGACCTCGCCGGAGAGCAGCTTGGCCACCGCCTCGCCACCACCGGAGTTGGCCACGTAGTTCACCTGACCGGGGTCGATGCCGACCTCGTCGGCGACCAGTCCGGCCAGGATCTGGTCCGCGCCGCCCGCCGAGCCGCCGGTGATCACGGTGCCCTTGGGGTCCTGCTTCCAGGTGGTCAGGAAGTCCTGCAGGTTGATCTCGGTCTGGGCGGCCGGGACCACGATGACCAGCGCCTCGCCGGTGAGCTTGGCGATCGGCGTGGTGTCCTTGAGCGTTTTGTCCGACTTCGCGTTCAGAATGCCGCCGACCATGACCTGACCCATGATCATCAGCAGCTTGTCGTCCTTCTCGCCCGCCATCTGCTTGAGGCCGGTGACCCCGCCCGCGCCCTCCACGTTGAACACCTGCGCGCCGGTGGCCAGCTTCTCCTTGAGCAGCACGTCCTGCATGGCCTGCGCGGACTGGTGCCAGCCACCGCCCGGCTTGGCCGGCGCCATCAGGCGCAGCCCCGTGACCGGCTGGTTCGCCCCGCCACTGGCGCCCCCGGTACATCCGGCGAGCAGGGTGGCGACCGTGGTCACGACACCGGCGGCGATTACCCGCCGTCGCGGAATCTGGCGAAGCATCGGGGGTCCTTCCTCCATGGAGGGAAGTTGCATGGGTGGAAGCGCGTTTCATTTACCCAGTGATGTGCTGGGCGGAACGGGCAGCATTCCAGCACATCAGCGCCCTATACCACTACCGCCGAACGCGAAGAAGTGTCGGAAGTTCTCTGAAGCGCACCCGCACGACCTGCCCGAACGAACTTGACTTCCGGGGTCACTACCCTGGAAGGCCAGGAAACCGCCACCAGGCCCAGGAGCCCGATACCCCGTGACCGACGGACCCCTCATCGTCCAGTCCGACAAGACCCTGCTGCTAGAGGTCGACCACGAGCTGGCCGACGAGGCACGCATCGCGATCGCGCCGTTCGCCGAACTGGAGCGCGCGCCCGAACACGTGCACACCTACCGGGTGACCCCGCTGGCGCTGTGGAACGCGCGCGCCGCCGGGCACGACGCCGAGCAGGTGGTGGACGCGCTGGTCCGCTACTCGCGTTACTCGGTGCCGCAGCCGCTGCTGGTGGATGTGGTGGACACCATGGGCCGCTTCGGGCGGCTGCAACTGGCCAACCACCCCGTGCACGGCCTCGTCATGTCCACTGTGGACCGGGCCGTGCTGGAGGAGGTGCTGCGCAACAAGAAGATCGCGCCGATGCTGGGCGACCGGCTGGACCCGGACACCGTGGTGGTGCACCCCAGCCAGCGCGGCCACCTCAAGCAGCTGCTGCTCAAGGCGGGCTGGCCGGCCGAGGACCTGGCAGGCTACGTCGACGGCGAGGCGCACCCGATCGCGCTGGCCGAGGACGGCTGGACGCTGCGCGACTACCAGCGGCACGCCGCGCAGGCGTTCTGGGCGGGCGGCTCCGGCGTGATCGTGCTGCCCTGCGGCGCGGGCAAGACGCTGGTCGGCGCGGCCGCGATGGCCGAGGCGCAGGCGACCACGCTGATCCTGGTCACCAACACGGTGGCCGGCCGGCAGTGGAAGCGGGAACTGGTCGCGCGCACCTCGCTGACCGAGGACGAGATCGGCGAGTACTCGGGCGAGCGCAAGGAGGTCCGCCCGGTCACCATCGCCACCTACCAGGTGATCACCCGCAAGACCAAGGGCGAGTACCGGCACCTGGAGCTGTTCGACTCCAGGGACTGGGGCCTGATCGTCTACGACGAGGTGCACCTGCTGCCGGCCCCGGTGTTCCGGATGACCGCCGACCTGCAGTCCCGCCGCCGCCTCGGCCTGACCGCGACCCTGGTCCGCGAGGACGGCCGGGAGGGCGACGTGTTCTCCCTGATCGGCCCGAAGCGCTACGACGCGCCGTGGCGGGACATCGAGGCGCAGGGCTGGATCGCGCCCGCGGAGTGCGTCGAGGTCCGGGTCACCATGACCGAGAACGAGCGCCTCCAGTACGCCACCGCGGAGCCGGAGGAGCGCTACAAGATGTGCTCCACCGCCCGCACCAAGGCCCCGGTGGTCCGCGCCATCCTGGACCGCCACCCGGACGAGCCCACCCTGGTCATCGGCGCCTACCTGGACCAGCTCGACGAGCTCGGCGAGGCGCTCAACGCCCCGGTCATCCAGGGCTCCACCAGGAACAAGGAGCGCGAGGCCCTCTTCGACGCCTTCCGCAAGGGCGAGATCCGCACCCTGGTCGTGTCCAAGGTGGCCAACTTCTCCATCGACCTGCCCGAGGCCTCGGTCGCGGTGCAGGTCTCCGGCACCTTCGGCTCCCGCCAGGAAGAGGCCCAGCGACTCGGCAGGTTGTTGCGCCCCAAGGGAGATGGCCGTCAGGCGCACTTCTACTCGGTGGTGGCCAGGGACAGCCTGGACACCGACTACGCGGCGCACCGGCAGCGGTTCCTGGCCGAGCAGGGGTACGCGTACCGGATCGTGGACGCGGACGACCTGCTCGGCCCGGCACTACCGGAGATCAGCTGACCAACGCGGTCGCGGCCTGCTGCCCGAGGCGGACCGCGGCCGCGTTGTTCTCGATCGGACTGGCCTTCACCCCGGGGAACACCACGAAGTCCACCACGGCCCCACTCACGCCCCCGGTGCTCGGATGCGGGTTGATGCCGAGCTGCCGCGCCATGCCGTAGGAGGCCTCACCGATGATCGCCTTCGGCCCGAGGTCCCCCACCACCCCGTAGACCACCTTGTCCTTGTACACCGCGGCCGCCACTGTGCCCCCGGTGATCCCGGAGTCGCGGTAGTTCCAGGTCGGACTGGCCAGCGGCACCACGATGAAGGGCAGCGTCTCCGCGTTGAGCGGCCTGCCGTCGGACTGGTTGAAGGCGGTGGCGTTCTGCCAGTACGGATCGGTGCTGGCGTTGCACTTGGCGGTGCGCTGCCCGTCGCAGTCGATGTCCAGGTCCGCCCGCCAGTGCACGGCCTTGCGGGTGGCACAGACCGGCACGGTCCGCGCTCCCCCGGCGTCGTGGGCGTACTTGCCGTTGGAGACCTGCTTGGTGCAGGCGGCCACGGCGGCCTTGAGCTGGGCGGCGGTTGGCGGGGCGTCGGTGGGTGGGGCGGCTTGGGCGGCGAGGGCGGGGGTGATCGGGGTGAGGGCTAGGGCGGCGGCGAGCGCGAGCAGGGCTGTGCGCATGATGACCTCCAGGCAGGGACTGGCAATCACTAACCACTTCAGCCTGAAGATGGTTATCGGTTCACAAGTAGGGCCGCAAGAGGCCGACTTCAGCTTTGGTGAAGCGGCATAAAAAACCGGGGGGCCTGGCCGTTTCGGCGAGGACCCCCCGTAGGTGATGCCCACTATACCCGCTAACCTCAATCCCGTGCAACCGGCAACCCCCGAATACGCCCAGCACGTCCTCGCCCGCCTCACCGACTTCTGTCAGGTCGACGGCGTGCTGTGGACCAGAAGACTGTGGGACATAGGTTCGATCTTGACCCTGGAGGAGCTGTGGGAATCAGCCACCTGGCAGTCCCGGAAGGTGATTTCCGGCAGCGCCTTTGACTGGCAGAGACATCAACTCGCCTGTTTGATCGGGCCTGATCTCGGCATGGGCGACAAGGCCCTGCGCCGGGAGGTGGTCCAGTTGCTCGGCTCGGACAGCCTGACCGACCCCAGCTCTGGTCACCGGCGGCTCCGCGAACTGATCGATCACGCGCGCGACGGCTACCTGGACCGATGGGCCGACCGGGTGGCTGACGGTGCCCAGGTGAAGCCCGAGCGTCTGGCCCGCACCCTTGCGGCGCATCTGCTCGACCTCGGCTACACCGCGCAGTTCCTGACTGAGCAGTGGTTGTCAGGGTTGCGTTCGAAAAATACCCACACAGAGGCGATTATTGCCAGCGCAGCCGGACTTGCGCGCATCCCGCCCCGAACTTTTCATGTTCTGCTACCACTTAGCTCCGTACCCGATCGGGCGAGTGCGGAAAATACTCCCGACTGGCTGAACAATTCAGAGGTGCTCAGCTGGCTCAAAAGTGAGGGACATTCCACGAGCGGGGTCCGCTCGCAGGGTGGCTTCCTCTACCGGATCCGGGCACGAGATCCCTACGCCGCCGCTGACAAAGTGCGGCAGCTGTTCGAACGCATTGTCGCGCGCTCGTTCTTCTCCCGCCGAGACCGGGGACAGGTCGCCGCCTCCCCTGTGCTGTGGGTCAGCGGTCATCCCAAGCCGCTGCCCCTGGCCGGCCCGGCCCGGCATGCGGACGTGCTCTCGCTCTCGTACCAGGGCCAGCTCTATGACGTCGCCCGGCCGCGAAACCCCGTCGACGACGCGCTGGAACTGGCCGCACCGGTGAACCAGACCGGTGCCTCCGGCACCGCGCTGGCCGGGGCATGGGCGGCCATCGAGTCGCTGTTGTGCAATCCGGGCGATCCGGTCCCTGCGGGTGAACGCAGCGGCAAGGCAGTGGCCGCGGACCGCCTAGCCGCGATCGTCGCCTGCTCCTGGCCGCGCGCGGAACTGACCACCCTGGTGCGCAGGCATGGTCGCAAGGACGAGGCGGACGAGTTGTCCCGGCGCCGGGACGCCTGCACCACCAGCAGGGCGCAGGCCCTGGTGCTGTTCAACGAGATCACCAGGAACGGCGTGGCCAACCTGCGCTTCCACGGGCGCACGCGGCACGGTGACCGGGTCGCGGCGCAACGACTGGCGGCATGTGTGGCCGAACCGAAGCGGGTGGTCGGGGAACTGGCGGCGGCGGTGCGGATCACGCTCCGGCGGCTGTACCGGGCGCGCAACATCGTGCTGCACGGCGGTTCGACCTCCGGCGTGGCCCTGGACGCCACCTTGCGCACAGCAGCGCCTTTGCTGGGTGCCGGACTCGACCGGATCGCTCATGCCTACTTCGGTGAGGGCCTGGGGCCGCTGGAGCTGGCGGCACGGGCAGAGCTGGCCATGGCACTGGTCGGCGAGGAGACCGGCCTGTCCCTCGTGGACCTGTTGCGAAAGCAGGGAGCGGAGGCGGCTTAGCCGAGGTCGCGCAGGAAGCGCTGTTGGTCGTCCAGGAAGCCGGTGGCGAACAGGGCGCGGGGGGTGAAGAGGGCGGTCAGGGTGAGTTTGAGGTCGGAGCGTTCGATGGTGTCCTTGACCAGGGAGTGGGCGGCGTCGGGGTAGTGCTTGACCTGGAGTGTGCCGCCTTCGGCGAGGGCCGCTCGGTAGCCGCGTTCGGTGTCGGCGGTGTCCACGTTGCGGTCGTGGCCTGCCAGGGTGAGCAGCACGGGCACGCGGCGCAGGGCGGGCAGGTCGGGGGTGGCGTCGGCGGTGTGGTTCTTGGTGATGAAGCGCCAGCGGTCGGGGGTCATGCCGTGCGTTTCGCCGCCCATGGCGCGGGTGTAGTCGTCGAAACTCGCCTGGGTGGCCAGTAGGCGGCGGGTGGTGTCGCTTCTGGTGAGTTGCGCCTCGGTGGGGTTGCCCGCCAGCAGGTGGAAGCGGCCCTGCTGGAGCCAGTTGATCGCGGGTGAGACGGCCAGCACGAAGCGCACCGGGGTCCGGGCGGCGACCTTCGGCAGCACCCAGCCCGCCTGGCTGGCGCCCCACAGGCCGATGCGGTCGCCGTCGATGTCGGGGCGGGTGCGGGCCCAGGCGATGGCGGCGACGGCTTCCTCGGCGCGGTCGGTCATGGACTGGTCCAGCCAGTTGCCGGGGGCGTTCGCGACGCCGGGTTTGTGCCAGGACAGGGTGGCGTAGCCGGCCTTGGCGTTGGCCTCCCAGATCGGGCGGTAGCCGCCCTCGTGGGTGGCGTCGACCGGGCCGTCGCCGTGCAGGTGCACCACCAGGCCGTGGCGGGTGCCGGTCGTGGGCGTGGCCAGCACGCCGTGCAGCAGGTGACCGCCGTGGTTGATCGTGACGGACTGCTCGTTCAGGTCGTAGGAGTGTTGCCACAGCAGCACACCGCCCAGCCCCAGGGCCAGGACCAGGACTGTGACCAGCAGTTTGACTCGCATGGCGAGGAAACTATCACGATCGAAACGATCGTTGAGACTGTGATAGTTTTGGCGGCATGGCAGTGGTGACTCTCCGGCGGGGTGTGCCCTCCGGTACGGAATGGCAGGCGGCGCGGCTGTACTGGGCGGCGTTCGGGCGCAAGCTCGGGCCCGCGCTGAACCCGCCGGAGGTGGCGGTGCGCTTCCTCGCCGAGCAGCTCAACGCCGATCGCGCGGTCTGCGCGCTGCGCGAAGGACAACTGGTCGGCCTGGCCGGTTACCAGCTCGACGGGCGCGCGTTCATCAGCGGCTCCGGCCGGGCCGTGCTGCGCTACTACGGTCTGCGCGGGTGGTGGCGGCTGCCGTTGCTGGCGCTGTTCACCCGCAGGCCCGCGCCGGAGCAGCTGGTCATGGACGGCATCGCGGTCGAGGAGAGTGCGCGCGGGCTGGGCATCGGCAGCCTGCTGATCGAGGAGGTGGTCGCCGTCGCCGCGGAGCACGACCGGGAGCAGGTCCGGCTGGACGTGATCGACACCAACCCGCGCGCCAGGGCGCTGTACGAGCGGCGTGGCTTCACCGCGGTGCGCACCCAGCGGACGCCGTACCTGCGCGGGCTGCTGGGATTCAGCGCGGTGACCACGATGCACCGCCCCGTCCCGCCGAGAGGAGCCCGCACCCCGTGACCGACCGGATCCAGGTCCCCACCCGCCTGCTCGTGCACGCCCTGGTCCGCGCGGACGGCACCGTCGACGCGGGCGAGCTGTACCGGGTCGCCGAGACCATCGGGATGAGCGAGCAGCAGGTCCGCCTGTGCGTCAAGCGCCTGGTCGCCGAGGGCCGGTTCCGGCACGAGGGCCGCGGCCGCAAGGCGGTGCTGCACGCCAGTGCGGACACCCAACGCGAGCTCGCCCCCAACCTCGACTTCCTGCACCACGCCTACCGCCAGGACACCGGCCTGGAGCCGTGGGACGGCCGCTGGCACCTGGCCGCCTTCGCGGTGCCCGAGTCCGCCCGCCCGGCCAGGGACGCCCTGCGCGACACCCTGCTCCGCCTCGGCGGCGCGGCCCTGCAAGGCGGCCTGTACGTCTGCGCGAACCCCTGGGAGCCGTACCTGGTGGCGGCGGCCAGTGAGCTCGGCGTGCCGGACTCGCTCACCCTGCTCACCAGCACGGACCTGCGCCGGGGCGAGGTCAGCGACCCGGTCGAGCTGGCCCGGGAGCTCTGGCCGCAGGAGGAGCTCGCCGAGGGCTACCGCAGGCTCAGCCGGGTCGCCGAGGTCCGGCTGGCCCGGCTCGGCGGCGGGCCGTCCCCCGACGAACGACTTGTCATCGCGGTGGAACTGGCCGCCGAGCTCAGCCGGGTGATGGAGCCGGATCCGCTGCTGCCGCCCGAACTGCTGCCCCAGCCCTGGCCCGGCGCACAAGCCAGGGACCTGTTCGCCCGGTGCTGGACCGCGCTGGGCGAGGAGACCCCGTCGATCCTGTTCCGCCAGTACGCCGGAATCAGCTTCCCACCGGCAGTTCCGCCGCGCTGACCCCCGCGCTGCGCACGATCCGGTCGATCCGGTTGGCCGCCTCGTTCTCCCCCGGCTTCAGCGTGCGCAGCCGGATCGGCGGTCCCAGGTCGACCAGCGTCGGCACGTAGTCCGCCGTCACCTGCCAGGAGCCGTTGGCCTCGGCGAAGCGGAAGCGGGCCAGCACGCCTTCCTCGGTGACGCCGCGGGGTTCCTCGTGCTTGGCGATGTGGTTGCCGAGGCCGTAGGCGACCCACTTGCCCGCGACCTTGGCGATGGGCTGCACGACGTGGGCGTGGTGGCCGATGATCAGGTCGATGGCCGGGTCGTCCAGGAGCTTGGCGGCCAGCTGTTTCTGGTCCGCGGTGGGGTCGTGGCGGTACTCCACGCCCCAGTGCAGGCTGGCCAGCACGACCTCGGCGCCCGCGGCCTTGCTGGCGCGGGCGGCCTTGAGCACGGACTCGGCGCTGAGCTGGTTGGACAGCCAGGGTTTGTCGGCGGGAAGCTTGAGGCCGTTGAAGCCGAAGGTGTGCGAGATGTGGCCGACCTTGACGCCGTTCACCTCGTAGATCACCGGTTTGGCCGCCTCGGGGGCGGTGCGGGCGGAGCCAGTGTGCTTCAGGCCTGCCGCGTCCAGGGCGTCCAGGGTGCGTTTCACGCCGTCCACGCCCTGGTCGAGGGTGTGGTTGGACGCGGTGGAGCAGGTGTCGTAGCCGGTGGTCTTGAGCGCGGTGACGACCTCGGGCGGGGCGTTGAAGCTGGGGTAGCCCTTGAACGGGCCGCCGGGGGCGGCGATGGGGACTTCCAGGTGGCAGATGGCCAGGTCGGCGCCGCTGATCGCGGGTTTCACGCCCTCGAAGAGCTTGGTGTAGTCGCGGCTGCCGCCGCCGTCGGCGGTGGCCTGGGTGGTCAGGGCCGGGTGGATCAGCACGTCGCCGGTGGCCGCGACGGTGAAGGCACGCGGTGGCGGGGCCGCGGCTGAGGTGGGGTGCTGCGCGGAGGTGGTCGCGGGCGGGGCCGGCTGGTCCGCGCCGCAGGCGGTCAGCACCAGGGTGGCGGCCGCGAGGGCGGCGGTCAGGGGTCCGCGCATTTCTCGACCCTAACCTCCCCTGGCTGCATCCGGGCCGGTTCCGGGGCGGGCTCCGGGGTCACCCTGATCCGCCGGAGCCGCCCGCAGTCAAAACTTGTGGCATGTACGAGAACACGACCTACACCGAGACCGGACAACCCGTGAAGAAGCTGCGCCGGAGCCGGACCGACAAGATGCTGGCCGGGGTCTGCGGCGGGATCGGCAAGCTGCTGGGCATCGACGCGGCGATCATCCGCATCGTGCTGGTGGCCGCCACCCTGCTCGGCTTCGGCACCGGCGCGATCATCTACCTCATCTGCTGGCTGATCATGCCGGAAGAGGCCTGAGCCGCCCTCACCTCGGCCAGCCCTGCACGTCCGGTCGGCGCTGCCAGGGCAGGGGGCCGTCGAGGGGGCGGTACTCCACGCCGAGCGCGTCCAGCCGGGGCAGGTGGTGCTCGGTGAGGCGGTGCAGGAACCCCGGTTCGTCGCGGGATGCGGGGCTCCACACCACTTCGGCGAACGCGGCCAACCTGGGGAAGGCCGCGTAGTCCAGTCGCCGGGGCGAGTCCAGGTGCTCGGTCCACAGCTGGGCCTGCGCGCCGAGCACGTGCGCGGCCGCGTCCGGGTCCAGTCCGGCCGGGACCGGCTCGTAGCCGTAGACATCGGTGACCGTGCGCACGAACCCGACCGGGATCGGCTCGTCCGGGTGCTCGGACTGCCGGTGGTCCAGGTACACCTTCTGCTCCGGGCACATCACCACGTCGTGCCCGGCCTTGGCCGCCGTGGCGCCGGCTTCCTCGCCCCGCCAGGAGGCCACCACCAGGCCGGTCGGCAGCTCGCCGACCTCCATGATCTCGTCCCAGCCGAACGCCGTGCGGCCGTGGCCCGCCAGGTGTTCGGCCAGCTGGCGCAGGAACCAGCCGTGCAGACCGGCCTCGTCGGCCAGGCCCAGCTCGGCGATGCGGCGCTGGGCCAGCGGATCGCGCCGCCACTGCACCAGCGGCACCTCGTCGCCGCCGATGCCGATCACCTGGCTCGGGAAGACCTCGACCACCTCGTCGAGCACGTGCCGGAAGAACTGGACCGTCTCGTCCCGGACGTTGAGCACGTTGTCGTTGATGCCCCAGCGGGTCCACACCCCGATCGGCTGGTCCAGGTTGCCCAGCTCGGGGTAGGCCGCGATGGCCGCCTGGGTGTGGCCGGGCACGTCGATCTCCGGGACCACCGTGATGCCGAGACCGGCCGCGTAACCGACGATCTCGCGCAGGTCGTCCTTGGTGTAGAAGCCGCCGTGCGGGCGGGCGTCGTAGTTGCCGCGCTGCCACGGCCCGACGCCGGAACGCTCCCGCCAGGCGCCGACCTCGGTCAGCTTCGGGTAGCGCTCGATCTCCATCCGCCAGCCCTGGTCATCGGTGAGGTGCAGGTGCAGCACGGAGAACTTGTGCGCGGCGAGCAGGTCCAGGAAGCGCAGCACGCCGTCCTTGGGCAGGAAATGCCTTGCCACGTCGAGCAAACAGCCACGCCAGCCGAACCGGGGCCGGTCCCGCACCTGACCGCAGGGCAGCCGCCACTGTCCATTGTGGACAGCGGAGCGGCGGAAGGCGGCCGGGCCGAACAGCTGGCGCAGGGTCTGCGCCGCGTGCCGGGCGCCGGCCAGGGAACCGGCGCGCACGTCCGCCGCGGCCCTGGTGATGGTGAGGACGTACTCCTCCTCGGCCAGCCCGCCGTCCAGGCCGAACCGGATCCGCGGAGCGTCCGCCTCGGCCGAGTCGAGCGGGAAACCCGTTGCCGCGCCGAGGTTCTGCCGCAGCCAGTTCGCCGCGAGGGCGAGCGCGGGGTCGGCCAGGACCGCGGCGCCGGGGCGCAGCTCGAACTCGCCTGCCTCGCGGACGGCGGAGTGCGGGCGGGGCAGCAGCACGTCGAAGGACGGGGTCATGCTCATCCCTTCACCGCCCCGGCCAGGCCGGAGACGAGACGTCGTTGCACGAAGATGAAGAAGATCAGCACCGGGATGGTCATGAGGGTGGAACCCGCCATGATCGCGCCCCAGTCGTTCTGGTCCGGCTTGAAGAAGGTGAGGATGGCCAGCGGCAGGGTCTGGTTCTCCTCGGCGGAGATGATGAAGGTCTTGGCGAAGAGGAAGTCGTTCCAGGCGTGGATGAACGACAGCACGCTGGTCGCGACCAGGCCCGGCGCCACCAGCGGGAAGAGCACCTGCCAGGTGAAGCGGAACCGGCTGGCGCCGTCCAGGGTGGCCGCCTCCTCCAGCTCCACCGGCACCGCGGCCACGAACCCGCGCAGCATCCAGATCGCGAACGGCAGGCCGAAGGCCAGGTGCACCAGCATCAGCGAGCCGAGCTGGTTGAGCCCGAAGGCCGGGGCCACGTCGCCGACCTGGCGCATCAGGAAGAACAGCGGCACGGTCAGCGCCTCCACCGGCACCAGCTGCGCGACGAGCAGCATCACCAGCATCGTGGTGCGGCCCTTGAAGCGGAACCGGGTCAGCGCGGTGGCGGCCAGGAAGGAGCAGAGCAGCGCCACGACCACCACCACCAGCGCGACCACCACGCTGTTGAGGAAGTAGCGGCCGAAGTTCTCCACGGTGAGGACCTTGGTGAAGCTCTCCAGGCTGGGCGCGAAGGTCCACGGGCGCGGCGCGGTGGAGAGCACCTCGCTGGTCGGCTTGAGCGCGGAGAGCACCATCCAGTACAGCGGGAAGGCCACCACCAGCGCGATCAGCACGGTGGCGATCTCGGCCACCGTGCGGCCGGGTCGTTTCACAGCTCCTCCCCGCTCCTGCGCAGCGCGCGCAGGTAGAGCACGATGACGCCGAGCAGCAGCACGGTCATCACCACGCCGATCGCCGAGCCGAGGCCGTACTCGCTGGCGGCGAAGGCCTTCTGGTAGGCGTAGACGTTGAGCACCAGGTTCTGCCCGGCCACGCCACCGCCGCCGGTCATCACGTAGATCTGGGTGAACAGCTTGAAGTCCCAGATGATCGACTGGATGGTCACGATGATCAGCAGCGGCCGCAGCAGCGGCAGGATCACGCTGGTCATGGTGCGCACGGTGGACGCGCCGTCCAGCGCCGCGGCCTCCAGCACCTCGCCGGGGATCGCCTTGATCCCGGCGTAGAGGGTGACCATGACGAACGGGAACGAGCACCAGACCACCTGGGCGGCGACCAGGCCGAAGGCCACGTACTTGTCGAAGGTCCAGGAGTAGCTGGCGAACCCGTCCAGGCCGACGCCGGTGAGGATCTCGTTGACCAGCCCGAAATCGGTGTCGAAGAGGAACAGCCAGACCGTGGACCCGGCCACCGCCGGGGTGGACCAGGCGCCGATCGCGGCCAGGAACAGGATCATCCTGGGCACCGCGCGCACCCTGGTGGCCAGCAGCGCCAGCGCGGCGCCGACCAGCAGGGTGGCCACCACGCAGAACGCGGCGAACAGCACGGTCTGCAGCAGCACCTGCCAGAACTGCGGATCACCCAGCAGCGCCTGGTAGTTGCCGAGGCCGAGGAACTCCAGCGGCGCGCCGCCGCTGGCCTGCTCCTGGCCGTAGTCGAACAGCGAGATCACGATCAGCTGGTAGATCGGGTAGCCGAGCAGGCCGCCCAGCACCAGCAGGGTGGGCAGCAGGTAGCCGATCGCGGCCCGGCCGTCCCGTTTTCTCCCGCGCCGCAAAGGCTTCCCCGGCGTCCCCGGTGGCGGCGCGGCTGCCGTCACCGGGGTCAGGGTGCCTTGGCTCACGAAGTGAAGGCCGTGTTCATCAGCTTGGCCGCCTCGGCGGTGGCCTGGTCCACGGTCTTGGCCTTGGTGACCACCTGCTGGATCATGTTGGGCAGCACGGTCTGCGCGTCGATCTTGGCCCAGGCCGGGGTGACCGGGACGAAGCGGGTGCCCGCCTCCAGGGTGGCGATGAACGGCTTGGTGAACTCGTCGCTGCCGGAGACCTCGCGCTGCACGTCGGTGAAGGTGGGCAGGTTGCCCATCGCGGCGTACATCTTGCGCTGGTACTTCTTGCCCGCCAGCACCTGCAGGAACTCCTTGGCCAGGGTGCGGCGCTCGGTGGAGCGGGTGATGCCGAGCAGGTTGCCGCCGGCGAAGGCGGGCGCGACCGAGCCCGCGGTCTCCCCCGGCAGCGGCACCACGGCGAACTTGCCCTTCACCGCACCGGCTTCCACCGCCTTGCGGTTGAAGTCGCCGCCGATGGTCATCGCGGCCTTGCCGGAGACGAATGCCTGCACGCTGGCGTCGCCGCCGTTGGGCGCGCACGCCGAGGGCGGGCAGATGTCCTCGCTGATCAGCTCGGCGTAGCGGCCCAGCCCGGCCCGGCTCTGCGCGCTGTCCACCGCGGCGGTGAACTTGCCGCCCTCGGCCTTGGCCAGGTCGCCACCGGCGGACCAGACGAAGGGCAGCATGCCGTAGGTGTACTTGCCGCCGACGGAGATGCCGTACAGCTCGGGCTTGGCCTTGCGGATCTGCCGCGCCAGCGGGGCCAGCTCGGCGAGGGTCTTGGGCGGTTGCAGGCCCAGCTCGGTGAAGACGTCGGTGCGGTAGTACAGCGCGCGCACGCCGACGAACCAGGGCAGGCCGTAGGTCTTGCCGTCCACCTTGCCGGTGTCCAGGATCTTGGGCGCGAAGTCGGCCGCCTCCGACCAGCCGGAGAGGTCGCCGGAGAGGTCGGCGAACCCGCCCGCGGCCACGTAGTTGGCCAGGTCGGTGTTGCCGAACTCGGCCACGTCCGGCGCGCTCTTGGCGTCGCTGAAGGCCGCCTTGAAGCGCTCGGCCCTACTGTTGACCTGGATGTACTGCACGTCGACGGCGACACCGGCGTGGGCGGCGGCGAACTCCTTGATGGCCTCGTTGACCACCGCTTCCTTGGGCGCCCGGTTGACCTCGTCGAAGAGCCAAACGCGCAACGTGCCGTCCTTGGCGTCGTTGGCCGAGTTGCTCGGACCGGACTGCACCGGGGCGCAGCCGACCGTGGCGAGCCCGACCAGCGCGGCCACTGCCGCGAGCCGTCTGACCGTCATCGAGACCTCCACACCTGGCGTTGTTGCATACTGCGCAATGTACATTTCGCATGAAGCAACGGGATGCTGGCGATGGTATGGGGCGAAACAGGCTCGAACAAGGGTCTAGACCATCCCAATTACCCGGAACCGGCCCAGCAACGACAGCGCGCCCGCGGGACGAGGTCCGTCCCACGGGCGCGCGTGGCAGTTCTGCCGGCAGCGGGTCAGCCGTCGACCACCCGCCGCCACCCGGCGACCGCGTCCGGGTCCACCGGTGTGTCCCAGCCCGCGACGCGAGCCGGTCCACCGACGTGGAACCCGCTGATCCCGGCCGCCAGCAGCTCCGGCACGTGCTGCTGCTTCAGCCCACCGCCGACCAGCACCGCCAGCCCGTCCGCCGCCTGCCGGTCCGCGAGCTTGCGCAACACCGGCAGCCCCTCGCTGACTCCCGCTGGGGACCCCGCCGCGAGCACCGTGTCGCAACCCAGCCCCGCGACCATCTCCCAGGCCGCCACCGGATCCGCCGCGTTGTCCAGCGCCCGGTGAAAGGTCCAAGCCGCCCCGTCCAGCTCACCGAGCAACGCCCGGCAGGCCGCGAGGTCAACAGTGCTGTCGCCGTCCAGGAACCCGAGCACGAACTCCGCCGCCCCCACCGCCCGCAGTTCGGCCGCATCCCGCCGCAGCCGATCGAGGTCGGCGGGCGCGTACCCCGCCGCGTCCCGCAACATCACCCGCACCGGCAGATCGGTCGCCGCCAGCACCGAGCGCACCGTGTCCGCGCTGGGCGTCAGCCCCCCGGAGCCCATCCCGGAGACCAGCTCCAGCCGATCCGCACCACCAGCCTGCGCGGCCTCGGCATCCCGGGCGTCCAGCGCGATGACCTCCAGCAACGTCATGCCGACCAGCCTAACGTGGTCTAGACCTTCTCCGGATCGACCGTTCAGCGGCGAACGAGGTAGCCGTTGGCGAGCAACCAGGCCACGTTGAGATACCCGTCCCCCGGCAACAACGCGCGGTCCAGCTTGACCTGCACGCCCCGCCCCCGCTGCTCGAACCAGGGCGCGATCAGCCCCTGCCAAACCCGGAACTCCTTGACCACGCGGTAGGTGTGGTAGTTGCACCGGTAAGCGGGATCGAAGGTGTACAGGCTCTGCGGCGGCAACGCCCGCTGGCTGTAGTGCGCCCCGAGCGGCGCCAGGAACTGCCCACCCTCACTACCGAAGCGGTCCAGCTCATAACCGGGCAGCAGCCGGTGCTCCTGCTTGATCGGCGAACCGTCGGGCCGCAACAGGAACCCGTCCTGCGGCGGGTACTTCCAGCTGTTGGCAGTGCCGTCCCAGTACTTGGCCAGGAACCCGTTGGCGTCCAACCGGCCGAAGCGCTTGTAGCCGGTGACCAGCCGACCGACCGGGTGCTGGGCGGCCCGGGGCAGCGTCTCCGGACCCAGGCGGTTGTCGTTGGGCAGGTACGAACCGGCACAGGCCAACGGCGCTGCGGCCAGGGCCGGAGAGGCAGCGCCCAAGAGCAGGGTGATGCTGGCCAGCAGGGTGGTGAGGAAGGTGGCTAGGAAACGGCGGCCCGGCACGGGCGCTCCCTCCAGTGGTGATCAAGGACGGAGCAATCCTGGTGGAGCGGAGAGCAAGACGGGGTGCGAGCGGTCACACCAAGAAGGAAGACCACCCGGAAGGGCGCAGCCCAGCCCGGGGTTGAAACCCCACAAAGCGGGCCTCTCGTCTTCTCCGTACGGCCTGGAGACCGCGCACCGCATCCCGCCGAGCAGACGCTCACAGGCGCCGCCGCCAAGGCAAAGCAGCGCGACAGCGGCTGCTCGGCGGGATGTGGTTCGCTGTCGGAAGGTCGTGCGGAGAAGACGAGAGGGTCGCGAGCACGCTGGGTCTTGAGTCGGCAACACAAACCCCGCCCCGCAACCTGCTCGACCGGCTTTTGACTTGTCACACCCCTCCGGGGGTCTGCCCGTCCGGCGAGGACACTCTTTTCGCTTTTGATCTAAAACAAAAGATAAAAGAATGTCCTCGCCGGACGGGCAGACCATCAAAGCAGGGGGGAAGATCAAAGGCGGCGAGATGAGTTGCAGACCAGTGCGAGTTTGTGTTGGCGCACCTGCGGCAGCGTGGGTGGTTCCGCGGGGTCTGGGTGGTTCTGCTTCGACGGCCTTCCAAAACCAAACCAGCCCTGTCAAGCGCCCCGGTCCCGGCGGTTTGTGACGGTTGGCTGGGACGGTGGGGCGCTTGACAGGGCTGGTGTGTTTTTTCCAGGCCGTCGAAGCAGAACCACCCAGACCGGCCGCTCCGTTGCGAGGAAAGGCGAAAAGCTCAACCCCTCGCCTGGGGCATAAAGCAAGCCCCGGTCACAGTGCAGGTGGACCGGGGCTTGCTTTGTGTTCAGTTGTCTAGCTGGTACCGCTCAGCGGAGCTGGATCAGAAGTCCATCTCGCCGCCGCCGGGGGCGGCGGGCGCGGCGGCGTTCTTCTCCGGCTTCTCGGCGACGACGGCCTCGGTGGTCAGGAAGAGACCGGCGATGGACGCGGCGTTCTGCAGCGCGGAGCGGGTGACCTTGGCCGGGTCGATGATGCCGGCCTTGATCAGGTCCTTGTACTCGCCCGTGGCGGCGTCCAGACCCTCGCCAGGCTTGAGGTTCTTGACCTTCTCCACCACGACGCCGCCCTCGAGGCCGGCGTTGATCGCGATCTGCTTCAGCGGCGCCTCGACGGCGACCTTCACGATGTTCGCGCCGGTCGCCTCGTCGCCCTCGAGGCCGAGGCCGGCGAAGGCGGTCTCGGCGGCCTGGAGCAGCGCGACGCCGCCACCGGCGACGATGCCCTCCTCGACGGCAGCCTTGGCGTTGCGGACGGCGTCCTCGATGCGGTGCTTGCGCTCCTTGAGCTCGACCTCGGTGGCCGCGCCCGCCTTGATCACCGCGACACCGCCGGCCAGCTTGGCCAGGCGCTCCTGCAGCTTCTCGCGGTCGTAGTCGGAGTCGCTCTTCTCGATCTCGGCGCGGATCTGGTTGACCCGGCCCTGGATCGCGTCGGCGTCGCCGCCGCCCTCGACGATGGTGGTCTCGTCACGGGTGACGACCACCTTGCGGGCCTTGCCCAGCAGCGAGATGTCGGCGTTGTCGAGCTTGAGGCCGACGTCCTCGCTGATGACCTGGCCGCCGGTCAGGGTGGCCATGTCCTGCAGCATCGCCTTGCGGCGGTCGCCGAAGCCCGGCGCCTTGACGGCGACGGACTTGAAGGTGCCGCGGATCTTGTTGACGACCAGGGTGGCCAGCGCCTCGCCCTCGACGTCCTCGGAGATGATGACCAGCGGCTTGCCGGTCTGCATGACCTTCTCCAGCAGCGGGAGCAGGTCCTTCACCGAGGCGATCTTCGAGCCGTAGAGCAGGATGTAGGGGTCCTCCAGGACCGCTTCCTGACGCTCGGTGTCGGTGACGAAGTAGCCGGAGGTGTAGCCCTTGTCGAAGCGCATGCCCTCGGTGAGCTCCAGCTCGAGCCCGAGGGTGTTGCTCTCCTCGACGGTGATGACGCCTTCCTTGCCGACCTTGTCCATCGCCTCGGCGATCAGCTCGCCGATGGTGGAGTCAGCGGCGGAAATGGAGGCGGTGGCCGCGATCTGCTCCTTCGTCTCCACCTCCTTGGCGGTCTTCAGCAGCGCCTCGGCGACAGCCTCGACGGCCTTCTCGATGCCGCGCTTGAGCGACATCGGGTTGGCGCCGGCGGCCACGTTGCGCAGACCCTCGCGAACCAGGGCCTGGGCGAGCACGGTGGCGGTGGTGGTGCCGTCACCCGCGACGTCGTCGGTCTTCTTCGCTACTTCCTTGACGAGCTCGGCCCCGATCTTCTCCCACGGGTCCTCGAGCTCGATCTCCTTCGCGATGGAGACACCGTCGTTGGTGATCGTCGGCGCGCCCCACTTCTTCTCGAGCACGACGTTGCGGCCCTTGGGGCCGAGGGTCACCTTGACGGCGTCGGCGAGGGTGTTCATGCCGCGCTCGAGTCCTCGGCGGGCGTCCTCGTCGAACGCGATCATCTTGGCCATTGCGGTGTGGTCCTCCGGTAAGTGGATGACACGGGTGCACGGCCAGGCTCGGTGCCCGCGACGGACGACCGGACAGCAGCGCCCCAGTGGTGGGGATGCCGACGGTCTCACCGTCCCGACCTGGCACTCACTGTCGGCGAGTGCCAGGTTCGTGTTTAGCACTCGGCGGGGGCGAGTGCAAGCCGTCAGGCTCTCCGCGCAGCTCAGGCCACTGCGAGCACGATCACGATGACCACCACGACCAGCGCGACCACGGCCAGCACCGGGATCAGCCAGCGGCCGCCGACCTCCCGCGAACTGCTGTTGCCGAAGGCGGTCGGCGCCACCGCCATCGGCGGGCGCAGCCGCACCGGCTCGGCGGGCTGGACCGGCGGCCGGTAGCCCGGCTGCGGGGCGGGGTAGGACGGGGGCGGCAGCACCGGGTTCGGCCCGGTCGGCGGGTGCGGCACGGCGGTGGGCTGGGCCACCGGGACCGGCCCGGTCGGCGGGCGGTGCGTCTGGTGCGCGCCGGTCGGCGTGGGCGTCGGCTGGGCGCTGCCCGGGGCCCTGACCTGCGGCGGCGTGCCCTGCTGGGCGACCGCGGCGAGTGCGGAGCGGGCGGCGGAGATCAGCTCGCGGCAGTTGGCGAACCGCTTGGCCGGGTCCTTGGACATGCCGCGCCGGACCACCGCGTCGACCGCGGGCGGCAGCACCACCAGCGAGGTGACCGCGGGCGGCTCGGTGGCCAGGTGGCCCTGGATCACCTCGGGCACCTTGCCCTGGTACGGCGGCCTGCCGGTGAGGCAGGCGAAGAGCACGCAGGCCAGCGAGTAGGCGTCGGTCCGCGGGTCGACCGGCTCGCCGCGCAGGTGCTCCGGCGCGGCGTAGGTCGGCGAGCCGAGGAAGTCCCCGCCCCTGGTCCGGTGGCCGGTGGCACCGCGCCGGGTCAGGCCGAAGTCGGCCAGGTAGACGTGCTCGCCGGAGGACTCGCGCGTGGTGACCAGCACGTTGGCCGGCTTGATGTCCAGGTGCACCAGGCCCTTGCCGTGCAGGTTGTCCAGCGCCTCGGCCACCTGCTGCAACAGCGTCAGCGCGCGGGCCGGCGCGATCGGGCCGTCCTTGATCAGGCTGGCCAGGTCGGCGCCGTCGACGAACCGCATGGCGATGTAGAGGAAGCCGTCGGTCTCGCCGAAGTCGTACAGCGGCACCACGTGCGAGTGGTCGATGGCCGAGGTGTTGCGCGCCTCGTCCACGAACCGCTCGCGGAACTCCGCGTCCACGGTGAGGTGGTCGGCGATCACCTTCAGCGCGACCTTGCGCCCGAGCCGCACATCCGTGGCCCGGTACATCGTGCTCATGCCACCGCGGCCGATGACGCCGTCGATGCGGTAATGGCCGAGACGGCGTCCGGTGAGGTCTTCCGACACAGGGCGCAGCCTAGCCGTTGCGGGCGGCCCAGGTGCCCTCCGGTGGGACTTGTGCGTGAGCGCCGGAGTCCAGGTCGTTCCTGGCGGTGCCGCCGAAGCGGCCTCGTACTGGGCGTACTTGGTCGATTCGGCGGTGCCGCCAGGGACGACCTGGGCCCGGCGATCGCGTGCAAGTCCCGCCGGAGGGCACCTAGGTGGCCTTGCGTACCTCTTCGGCTTGCTGCCTGCCGTCGCGTCCGGCCTTGACCTCGAACTCGACCCGGTCACCCTCGTTCAGGGACCGGTAGCCCTCCATCTGAATGGCTGAGTAGTGCACGAAGACGTCGGCCCCGCCGTCGGTGGC
This sequence comes from Crossiella sp. CA-258035, assembly GCF_030064675.1. Lineage (GTDB taxonomy): Bacteria > Actinomycetota > Actinomycetes > Mycobacteriales > Pseudonocardiaceae > Crossiella. The sequence goes on along the minus strand of NZ_CP116413.1, from coordinate 500,801 downwards.
GATGAAGCCGTAGCCCTTCTCCGCGTTGAACCACTTGACCGTGCCCAATGCCACGAGATCCTCCCGGCCACACGCTGAACCCGACCAACGCTACCGGAGCGGACCGGCAAAAGTCAGCGGCAGAAAACCGGGCTCAACCGCGGGAAACCGTTGCGGCACCACGCAACCAGCTCGCCATGCCCCTCGGGTCGCGGCTCTGCGCGAGCACCTCGCCCGGCCCGGCGAAGTCGAACACCAGGCCCTCGCCGGTGCGGATGGACTGGCTGCCGTTGTGGGTGGCCGCGCGCAGCCGGACCTGCACGGTGTCGGCGTAGGCCAGCACGTGCCCCGGGTCCATGGTGATCAGCTCACCGGCCTTGAGCGTGACCACCTCCAGCGCGCCGCAGGCGGCCAGCACCAGCGGGCCCTGGCCGACCACGTGGGTGAGGAAGCCGCCGTCGCCGCCGAAGAGCGCTTGCAGCCCGGACCACTCCGGGTCGAACTGCACCGTGGCCGGGGCGGCCAGCCAGCAGGTGCGGCTCAGGCACCAGCCCGCCGCGCCGTCCAGCTCCACCACGTGCAGGTCGCCGGGCAGGCTCGGCGCCAGGTCGACCCAGCCGCCCTGCGCGGGCGCGGTGTAGAGCGCCACCGCCGGGCCCTCGCTGCCGAGCGCGGCCCTGGTCAGCGACTTCAGGAAACCGCCCTGGGCGCGGGAGTCGATCGCCATGCCGTAGCTGGTCGCCACCAGCCGGCCCGGTTCGGCCAGCACGACCTCGCCGGGAGCCAGCAACAACCGGGCGACGCCGAAGTAGGGGGTGTGACGAGTACGGACCTGCACGATTCCCGAGTCTGGCATGAATGGTCCGGTTGCGGCTCGCCGGATGAAGATCCGGAGGGTAAGGATGAGCACGTGAGCACGTCATCCGCAGCCCTGGTCGAGGTCGAGGCGCACAAGGCCAGGGTCTGCTCCCTGCTGGGCACCACCCCGGTGGAGCGCCGTCCGCTGGCCGACTGCCTGGACCTGGTGCTGGCCGAGGAGCTGCTGTCCCCGGTGCCGCTGCCGCCCTTCGACAACTCGGCGATGGACGGCTACGCGGTGCACTCCGGCGAGCTGGCCGGGGCCAGCCAGGACGATCCGGTGGAGCTGCTGGTCGCCGAGGACATCCCGGCCGGGCGCACCGATGTGCTGTCCCTGCTCGGCGGCACCGCGCACCGGATCATGACCGGCGCCCCGGTGCCGCGCGGCGCGGACGCGGTGGTGCAGGTCGAGTGGACCGACGGCGGCATGCCGAGAGTGCGGGTGTACCGCGAGGTCAAGGCGGGCGCGAACATCCGCCGCGGCGGGGAGGACGTGCTGGCCGGGACCAGGGTGCTGGCCGCAGGGACGGTGCTGGGCGCGAGTGAGCTGGGCCTGGCCGCCGCGGTCGGGGTCTCCGCGCTGCCGGTGTTCCGGCCGCCCAGGGTGCTGGTCCTGTCCACCGGCTCCGAGCTGGTGGAACCGGGCCGGGCGCTGCGGCACGGGGAGATCTACGAGTCCAACGGGATCATGCTGGCCACCGCGGTGCGCCAGGCCGGTGGGCAGCCGGAGCTGCTGCGGTTCGTGCCCGACGACGTGGACGCCTTCCACGCCGCGCTGGCCCCGCACCTGTCCACGGTGGACCTGGTGCTGACCTCCGGCGGGGTCAGCGCGGGCGCCTACGAGGTGGTCAAGGACGCGCTGGCCGGGCACGGGGTGGAGTTCACCAAGGTGGCCATGCAGCCCGGCATGCCGCAGGGCGCTGGCTGGTACCGGGGCGTGCCGGTGGTCTCGCTGCCGGGCAACCCGGTGAGCGCGCTGGTCTCCTTCGAGGTCTTCCTGCGGCCCGCGCTGCTGGCCGCGCGCGGCGCGGCAGACACCGAGCGGCCGCGGCTGACCGCCGTGCTCACCGAGGGCCTGAAGGCGCCTGCCGGACGCCGTCAGTTCCGCCGGGGCCGCTTCGACCCGGTCACCGGGACGGTGGCCGTGGCCGGTGGTCCCGGCTCGCACCTGCTCTCCGCGATGGCGCAGGCCAACTGCCTGATCGACGTGCCGACGGAGGTCACCGAGCTGGCCGCGGGCGACCCGGTGACCGTGGTGCTCACCAGATAAAGGACTGCTAACAGCGGGGTTGTCCCCCGAAAAGGTGAGGGCCAGACTCCGCCGGGTGCATGCTGCTTTTCGAGCCGGACTGTCGGTGACGCTGCTGCTGGCGTTCCCGTTCGTGGGCGTGGGCGTGGGCGCGGGCGGGGTGGCGGCGGGCGTCGCACTGGGCGGGCGGCCGGGCGCGCAGATCGCGCTGATCGGCCTCGGCGTGCTGATCGCCCTGGGGTTCGCGCTGGTCAGCGCACTGAACACGCGGCTGGCCGTGCCGAGCGGGCCGAAGCTGACCCGGCGGGACCAGCCCGAGCTGTGGCACGCGGTGGCGGAGCTGGCCGAGCTGGCCGGGACCAGGCCGCCGGATGAGATCACGCTGATCGGCGAGGTCAACGCGGCCGTGCGGGAGGACACCAAGCTGCTCGGCCTGCGCGCGGGCAAGCGCTATCTGATGATCGGCCTGCCGCTGCTGGCCGGGCTGACCGTGGCCGAGCTGCGCGCGGTGCTCGCGCACGAGCTCGGCCACTACGGCCGGGGGCACACCAGGCTGGCCGCGGTCACCTACCGGGGCGCGGAGGCGCTGGAGCGCACGGTCGACCGGCTGGACCGCGGCCCGGTGCGCTGGGTGCTCGACCGCTACGCCCGGCTGTACGCGCTGGTGGCCAAGGCCGCGACCCGCGCCCAGGAGCTCCAGGCGGACCGGGTGATGGTGGCCACCGCGGGCCGGGACGCGGCGGCGAACGCGCTGCGCGCGATCAGCACGCTCGGTCCGGCCTGGGAGGCGTTCAACCGCAGGTACGCGCGGCTGGCCATCCAGGCCGACCGCACGCCGGACCTGTTGCTGGGCTTCCACTCCTTCCTGGTGCACCCGGCCCAGCGGGACTGGCTGGCCGACCTGGTCGAGCAGGTGCTGGACAGCCAGCCGGAGTCGGCCTTCGACAGCCACCCCTCGATGCGGCGCAGGCTGGCCGCGATCGCCGAGGTCGAGGAGCAGGCATTCGAGGCCGACGCCCGCCCGGCCTGGGCGCTGCTCACCGACCCGAGGACCACGGTGCCCGCGCTGGAGTCCGAGCTGATCGCCCGCGAGCTGGGCCCGAGGGCCAGCTGGGCGGACATCGTGCGGCTGGCCGCGGCGGCCGAGGCCCGGCACGGGGCCGGGCTACTGGCCAAGGCCGTGCTGGACAGCGGACTCGGCCGCACCGGCGCGATCGGCGAGGTGGTGCAGGCGCTGCGCCGCGGCCAGGTGGCCGAGCTGGCCGAGCCGGTGCGCTGGCCGGGCGCGACCGATGAGGAGGTGGTCGCCGAGTTGCTCGCGGACACCGTGGTCACCGCGCTGCTGGAGTCCGGGCGGGCCTACCACCAGCTCGACTGGGGCGGACCCTGGCAGGTGCGCCTGTCCGACGGGCGGCGCTTCGACGCGACCCGGCTGACCGGGCCCGCGGTGGCCGACCGGAACCTGGTGGACGCGCTGGGCCGCAACCTGCAAGCCCTGGGCGTGCCGCCGCAGTTCGTCTGCCACCTCGACCCGGAAGAAGAGGTCGAGGACACCGAGCCGCCGCTGGTCGGCGTGTTCAGTTCGCTGCAGCTGGGGCGCGCCCCCAAGGACCTGCTGGTCTACGGCAGCGGGCTGCTGGTGCTGCCGCTGTCCCGCTGGGTGTGGTTCAAACGCGGGTTCGGCGGGCTGATCGGCGGCTCGGAACGCATGGAGCGCAAGCGGATCGCGCTGCTCACCGAACGCGGCTATCCGGCGCTGCGCGAGGTCAAGGGCGCGGACTGGATCCCGTTGGCCGAGGTCTCCGGCGGCTCGTTCAGCCGCAAGCGCACGGTCGGCTACCTGACCATCGAGTTCGCCGAGGGCGCGCCGCTGAAGTTCGCGATCACCAACTTCACCGAGGACTACGGCGACGCGCACGAGGGCCTGCGCGCGTTCTTCCAGGCCAAGGCGGCTGTGTAAGGGGACTTGCCCGGTGCGGGGACGGGACGGCACACTGCCGCCAGCCAGTACGTCGGGGGCTGGCGAACTCCCTGTCGACTCTGCCCGCTCCCGGAGGTCTCTGGTGCGTGCTCCGCTGCGCGCCGTCGCGGCACTTGTGGTGCTGCTCGGCTTCTTCGTGCTCGTGCTCGCGCTGACCGCCGGGCTGGCGCTGTTCGCGGTCTGGCTGTTCACCGAAAGCCACGGCCCGGCGAGCATCCAGGCCGGTCTGGCCGCCATCGGCGTGGCCGTCGCGGTCGGCGCGGCGCTGCGCAAGGTGCTCAAGGTGCGCAACGAGCCCTACGGCGCGCGGCTGGTCCGCGCGGAGTACCCGGAGCTGTGGCGCACCGTGGACGAGCTGGCGGTGGCCGCGGACACCCGGGGCCCGGACGACATCCGGCTGGTGCCCGAGGTCAACGCCGCGGTCTGGGAGGACACCAGCCTGCTCGGCCTGCGCACGGGCAAGCGCTATCTGATGATCGGCCTGCCGCTGCTGGCCGGGCTCACCGTGGCCGAGCTGCGCGCGGTGCTCGCGCACGAGCTGGGCCACTACAGCCACGGGCACACCCGGTTGTCCGCGCTGACCTACCGGGCCACCGAGGCGCTGGAGAAGACCCTTGAGGAGCTGCGCGGCAGCCTGGTGGGCTGGCTGCTGGCCCGCTACGCCCGGCTCTACGCGCTGGTGGCCGGGGCCTCCAACCGGGCGCAGGAGCTCCAGGCGGACGCGGCCTCGGTGACCGCGGCGGGCAAGGCGGCCACCGCGAGCGCGCTGCGCAAGATCTCGGCGCTGGCCGCGGCCTGGGAGAAGTACAGCGAGGACTACGTGGGCATGGCGCCGGAGGCCGGGCGCACGCCCGAGCTGCTCGCCGGTTTCCGCGCCTTCCTGGCCGAGGCGGACAACCAGGAACGGCTGGCCGCGCTGGAGGAGGAGTTCTTCGACGCCGAGCCCAGCTCGGTCTTCGACAGCCACCCGCCGGTCCGGGTCAGGGTGGCCGCGCTGGCGCAGCTGCCGGACGTGCCGCCGATGACCGACGCCCGCCCGGCCTGGGCGCTGCTCGGCGAGGCGGCCGCGGTGCCGAGGCTGGAGCAGGAGCTGCTGGCCGACGACCTCGGGCCGAGGGCGAGCTGGCCGGAGATCGTCGAGCTGGCCGGGGCCGCGCACGTCACCGGCAACGCGGGCGTGCTGGCCAAGACCGCGGTGGACGGCGGTTTCGCCACCACCGGCACGCTGGCCGAGCTGCTGGGCGTGGTGCGCCGGGGGCAGGGCGCGCAGCTGGTCGCCCCGCTGGTCAACCAGGCCACCCCGCCCAGCGAGCGCGCCGAGGCCCTCCGGCGGACGCTGGTTCAGCTGCTCGGCGACACCGTGCTGGCGCTGCTGGTCCGGCACGGCAAGGCCAGCTTCGAGCTGAACTGGAGCGGCCCGTGGGTGGTCCGCGACGGCGAGGGCGAGGAGCTCGAGGTGCACCAGCGGATCGCCACCGCGCTGGCCGAACACGACCACGACGGGCTGCGCGACTGGCTGACCGGCCTGGGCGTGCCGCTGGCCGAGGGGGTCGAGCAGGTCGAGTTCGCGCTCAGCACCGAGGTGCTCGGCATCTTCACCTCGGTCAAGTCCGGCGAGGGCCGCCACGACCTGTTCGTCTGCGACAACGGCCTGCTGCTGGTGCCCGTCCAGCGGGCGAAGGCGCTGAACCGGGGCGTGTCCAACGCGCTGGGCCGCACCGCCAAGCGCGAGGCGGAACGGGTCGAGGCGCTGCTGGAAGCGGGCTTCGGCGCGCTGCGGGACCGGGCGGACAGCCGGTGGATCGGCATCGAGGAGGTGGTCAGCGGCAAGCTCGGGCCGCGGCCCTGGGGCTGGACGGCGGACCTGCGGCTGACCAGTGGTGAGCTGAGTGTGCGCAGCACCACGGAGACCACTGACCACGGCGAGCCCTACGAGGGCATTGGCGCTCTGCTGGCGCACCGCGCGCAGGCTGCCGGAGCGGCCACCGGGTAGGCCTACTGTCCGGTTCGGCTACCGTTTGGCGTCTCTGCCCACCCGACACCAGGACGAGCCGACCCCATGACTGACGATTCGCGACCCCGCTCCGGCACGATCGCCCACTTCCTTGATCTGGCCAAGAGCACGGTCCCGCCGATGCACCCAGGCGGCCGTCCGTTCGTGGCCGGCGCGTTCCTCGCCTCGCTGGTCCTGCGCCGGTTCTCGCGCAAGGCCGGGGTGCTCGGCATGATCGTCACGGCCTGGGTGGCCTGGTTCTTCCGCGAGCCCAAGCGGGTCGCGCCGGCCAGGACCGACGTGGTCACCGCGGCCGCGGACGGCACCGTCTACCTGGTCGACACCGCGGTGCCGCCCGCCGAGCTGGAGTGGGGCAGCGAGCCGGTGCAGCGGGTCAGCGTGTTCCTGTCCATCTTCGACGTGCACGTGCAGCGCGCGCCGGTCTCCGGCGAGATCACGCAGGTGGCCTACCGGCCCGGCAAGTTCCTCTCCGCCGACCTGGACAAGGCCAGCGAGGACAACGAGCGCAACTCGCTGCTGATCCGCACCGACTCCGGGGCCGAGGTGGTCGTGGTGCAGATCGCCGGGCTGGTGGCCCGCCGGATCCTGTGCCAGGTCACCGCGGGTCAGCGGATCGAGGTCGGCCAGACCTACGGCCTGATCCGGTTCGGCTCCCGGGTGGACATCTACCTGCCCAAGGGCAGCACGGTGCTGGTCCAGCAGGGCCAGCGCACCATCGGCGGGGAGACGGTGCTGGCCGAGCTTCCCGCTGGGGCCTGAGGTGCCCGCGCGGACCGCACCCGGGGTGCGGCTGCTGCCCAACGCGATCACCGTGCTGGCGCTGTGCGCCGGGCTGTCCGCGGTGCAGTTCGCTCTGCAGAAGCAGTTCCAGTTCGCGGTGATCGCCATCGGCGCGGCCGCGATCCTGGACAGCCTGGACGGTCGGCTGGCCCGGATGCTGGACGCCACCTCCAAGATGGGCGCCGAGCTGGACTCGCTGGCCGACGCCATCTCCTTCGGCGTCGCGCCCGCGCTGGTGCTCTTCGTCTGGGGCTTCGACGGCAACCCGACCGGCTGGACCGCGGCCCTGGTCTACGTGGTGTGCATGGTGTTGCGGCTGGCCAGGTTCAACACGCTGCTGGACGACACCGAGCAGCCGCCGTTCACCAAGGAGTTCTTCGTCGGCGTGCCGGCCCCGGCAGGCGCGCTGGTGGCGCTGCTGCCGCTGGTGGTGACCCTGGAGACCAGCCGCGGCTGGTGGACCCACCCGGTGGCGCTCTACGTCTGGATGGTGTTCATCGCGGGCCTGCTGATCAGCCGGGTGCCCACGCTGTCGCTGAAGACGGTCAAGGTCTCGCCGAAGGCCATCGCGCCGCTGCTGGCGCTGGTCTGCATCGCCGCCGCGATCGTGATCAACTACCCGTTCCTGCTGCTCGCCGTGGCCGCGGTGGTCTACCTGGCGCACGTGCCGTATGCGATCTACCGCTACCGCTGGCTGGCCAAGCACCCCGAGGCCTGGGACGTGCCGGCCAAGGAGCGGCGGGCGATCCGGCGCAGCACCCGTCGGCTGGGCCTGCGGCCGCCGCTGCGCCGCCGGGTGGCCGGGGCCGCGGTCAAGGCGGTCCGGCGCGGACGGCGGGGCGCGGACGGCGACCTGCTGGTGACCCCGGACCGGCCGGACGGCCAGCGCGGTCACTGGCGGCAGCTGGGCCTGCGTCGCAACGAACGGCGGCGGCGGGACTCCAGGCCCGACTAGTGTCGTCAGCGTGATCACGCTGACGGTCCGGCACTCCCCTTCCGCCCTGGACACCCGCCGCGGCGTGGTGCGGCTGCACCCCGAGGTGCTGGACGCGCTGGGCCTGCGGGCCTGGGACGCGGTCCGGCTGACCGGCACCAGGGTGACCGCGGCGCTGGCCGCGGCCGCCGACGGGAACGTGCCGACCGGGGTGGTGCTCACCGACGACATCACCATGTCCAACCTGGGCCTGACCGAGGGCTCGGAGGTGGTGGTCGCGCCGGTGTCGGTGGCCGCCGCGCGCGCGGTCACCGTGTCCGGGTCCCGGCTGGCCAGCACCGGGGTCTCGCCGGAGACGGTGCGGCTGGCGCTGATCGGCAAGGTCATCACCACCGGCGACGCGGTGTCCCTGCTGCCCCAGGACCTGGCCCCGCCGCCCGGTTCGGACGTCAGCGCGGCGCGCCAGAAGCTGTCCCGCGCGATCGGGCTGACCTGGACCAACGAGCTGCTCACCATCACCGCCACCGAGCCCGAGGGCGTGGTCGCGGTGCAGCCCTCCACCGTGGTCAGCTGGCGGGACGGCGCGCGCACCGGCGAGCCCCCGCCCGCCGCCCGGCCCGCGATCCCGGCCCCGGCGGCCATCGCGCCGCCCGCGCCCGCCGCGCCACCGCTGCCGGTGGCCGACCTGGTGGGCGCGCAGGACGCGGCCCGGCGGCTGACCGAATGGCTGGAACTGTCCTTCCGCCGCCCCGAGCTGCTGGCCAGGCTCGGCGCGTCGGCCCGGCTCGGCGTGCTGGTCAGCGGGCCCGAGGGGGTCGGCAAGTCGACCTTGGTGCGCTCGGTGGCCGCCGCGGTGGATGCCGAGGTGATCGAGCTGGTCGCGCCCAGCGCCGCCGCGCTCGAACCGGCCGCGGCCAGCCAGCGCGCGCACGACGCGATCGGCGCCGCGGTGGCCAAGGCCCGCCGCAACACCCCGTGCGTGCTGCTCATCGCCGACATCGAGGCCCTGCTGCCGGCCAACGACCCGCCGCCGCTGGCCACCGTGGTGCTGGACGCGCTGCGCGCCGCGGTGGACACCACCGGGCTGGCCATCGTGGCCACCACGGCCTCACCCGAGGGCACCCACCCGAAGCTGCGCGATCCCGACCTGGTGGACCGCGAGCTGACCGTGCCGCCGCCGGATGCCCGCACCCGCACCGAGCTGTTGCGGGTGCTGCTGCGCGAGGCCCCGCTGGAGGACGGCGTGGACCTGTCCGTGGTCGCCGAGCGCACCCCGGGCTTCGTGGTCGCCGACCTGGTCGCGCTGCGCCGGGACGCCGCGGTGCGGGCCGCGCTGCGCCAGCGGGAGGCGGCCGAACCGCGGATCGGCCAGGAGGACCTGCTCGGCGCGGCGCAGACCGTGCGGCCGATCTCCATGTCCGCCTCGGACGCGCTGGCCACCGGCGGGCTGACGCTGGACGACGTCGGCGACATGACCGAGGTCAAGCAGGCCCTCACCGAGTCGGTGCTGTGGCCGTTGCAGTACCCGGACTCCTTCGCCCGCCTCGGTGTGCAGCCCCCGCGCGGGGTGCTGCTGTACGGGCCGCCCGGTTGCGGCAAGACCTTCCTGGTGCGCGCGCTGGCCGGGTCGGGGCGGGTGAACGTGATGTCGGTCAAGGGCGCCGAGCTGATGGACAAGTGGGTCGGCGAGTCCGAGCGGGCGGTGCGCGAGCTGTTCCGCCGCGCCGCCGACGCCGCGCCCACCCTGCTGTTCCTGGACGAGGTGGACGCGCTCGCGCCGCGCCGCGGCCAGTCCTCGGACTCCGGCGTCGGCGACCGGGTGGTGGCGGCCCTGCTCACCGAGCTGGACGGGGTGGAGCCGCTGAACGACGTGGTGATCATCGGCGCCACCAACCGGCCCGAGCTGGTCGACCCGGCGCTGCTGCGGCCGGGACGGCTGGAGCGCCTGGTCTACGTGCCGCCGCCGGACGCCGAAGCACGGGCGGAGATCCTCAAGTCCGCGGCCCGGCACACCCCGCTGACCGCGGAGGTGGACCTGCCCGCGCTGGCCATCGAGCTGGACGGCTACTCCGCGGCCGACTGCGCCGCGCTCATCAGGGAGGCCGCGCTGACCGCGATGCGCGAGTCGCTGGAGGCCGCCGAGGTCACCCCGGCGCACCTGGACGCCGCGCGCAAGGCGGTCCGCCCGTCGCTGGACCCGGCGCAGCTGGCCAGCCTGGCCGCCTACGCCGACCGGCACCGCCAGGGCGACTGAACCGCCGGGGCGGCGGCTACTTGATGTTGCCGCCGTCCTTGCCGCCGCCGCTGCCGGGCTTGTACTCCCTGGTCACGATCATGATCAGGCCGGGCTTGGCGTCCTTGAGACCTTCGAAGCGCGGTTCCGCGCGGATGCCGAAGGCCCTGGCGAGGGACTTCGCCGCGGCCTCCTCGTCGGTGCCCGGCCGGTAGTAGACCGTGGTGGTCGGGATGATCCCCGAGGAGTAGTTGCCGACCTCGTCTATCGGGTAGCCCGCGTTGCGCAGGTCCTCGGCGGCGTGGTCGGCCAGGTTCTTCACGTTGGAGTTGTTGTACACCCGCACCGGCGCCTTCGGCGGGTTCGGCGGCGGCTGGTTGCTGGTCCCCGGCGGCGGCCCGGCGCTGGTGGTCGGCGTCGGCGACTGGCTGGTCGAGGAGGAGGTGCTCGGCGGCGGCTCCGCGGAGGTGCTGGTCGGCGCCGGGTCACCGCTGCTGCTGCTGGTGGTGGGCTGACCGGGGTCGGCCGAGGTGCTGGTGGTCGGCCCGGGTTGGGCGCCGTTCTGCGGATCCTCGGTGCCGTTGTTGGCGAACAGGGTCACGACGCCCAGCACGAGTGCGACTCCCGCGACGCCTAGGGCCGCCAGCCCAGCGACCCGCAGTGGGCGGGATGCGCTGGACGGCTCCACCGAGCTCATGCATTGCCTCCGAGAACGCTGATGTCAGCAGTGGCGGAAAGAAGTATCAGATCGGCTCGATGCCCAGTCGCCGGGCGGCCCTGGTGCGCTGGCGACTGGCGCGCAACCGGCGCAGGCGCTTGATGAGCATCGGGTCGGCCGCGAGGGCCTCCTGCTTGTCGATCAGCGCGTTGAGCACCTGGTAGTAGCGGGTCGCGGACATGTCGAAGATCTCGCGGATGGCCTGTTCCTTGGCGCCCGCGTACTTCCACCACTGCCGCTCGAAGGCGAGCACCTCGAGTTCCCGCTCGCTGAGCGCCGCCGGGCCTGTGTCCTGGTCACAGGACCTCGCCCTGACCTCTGCGGCGTCCATCCGGCTCCTCGCACTCACCGATCGGCGAATCCCACGGCTGTCATTTTCCGGTTCACCCATTACACCACGTAACCCTGACACAGGCTGGGGCACAGCCCGGCGCGTCCACCCGACACGCCGATAGGCTCTTGGGCATGGCCGTGCACCCCATCGTCATCGCCGGTAACCCCGTGCTGCACAACCCGACGCGCCCCGTGGAGACCTTCGACGAGGAGCTGCGCACCCTGATCGCCGACATGTACGACACCATGGCCGCGGCCAACGGTGTGGGTCTCGCGGCCAACCAGATCGGGGTGGACCTGCGCCTGTTCGTCTACAACTGCCACGACGACGAGGGCAACTGGTTCAAGGGCGAGGTGGTCAACCCGGTGCTGACCACCACCGAGGTCCCCGAGGGCATGCCCGATGAAGAGGACGACATCGAGGGCTGCCTCTCCGCCCCCGGCGAGGCGTTCCCCACCGGCCGCGCCGACTGGGCCAAGGTCACCGGCTTCGACGGCCACGGCAACCCGGTCGAGGTCGAGGGCAAGGGCTTCTTCGCCCGCTGCCTCCAGCACGAGACCGACCACCTGGACGGCTACCTGTACCTGGACCGGCTGACCGGCAGGCACAAGCGCGCCGCGAAGAAGATGCTCAAGGCCAACGGCTGGGGCGTGGACGGGCTGAGCTGGATGCCGGGCGAGGTCGAAGACCCCTTCGGCCACTGAGATGGACTCCTTACCCTGCGGCCACGTCGCCCACCCGGCCGAGCGCCGCTCCTGCGCACACCTCCCTGCCGCCAAGTCCCGGTCGCACTACCGGCAGCTGACCGGGACCGGCATGGACCACGTCTTGCTGTGCCCGGCCTGCGCCGACGGCCAGGAACCGCTGGCGAACGTGATCGAGATCTGCCCCGGCTGCCTCGAGCTGATCGACGAGGAGTTCGACGACGTGCTGGGCTGGCGCGGTCAGCCCGAGATCCGGCTGCGGGACGGCGAGCTGACCGGGGCTTGGACCAGCCGGGCCTGCGCGGCCGAACCGCTGAACCCGCGCTGCCTGGCCCCGTTGCCGGACGGCTGGCTGGCGCTGACCGCCGAGGGCCTGGTGCACCTCGGCGAGTCCGCTGACCGCCCGGTCGAGGCCCGGATCGAGCTGCCAACCGAGGAACCGGCGGAGTTCCGCGGCCGGGTCCGCGGACCGGCGCTGCACACCAGCCGGGACGGGCACTTCGCCGCGGTCGTCACCGACTACGGCCGCTACGGGACCGTGCTGGATCTGCGCACCGGCCAGGTCGTGCTGCCCTTGGACCGCAACGAGTACCACCCGGAGACCACCCCGTTCCCCTTCGTTTTCCTGGACGCGGGCCAGGTGGTCGCCGCCACCGACTGGTGCCGCCTCGAGGTCATCGACCTCGGCTCCGGGCAGTCGCTGGCACACCACCAGCTCGACTACTTCCGCGGCGCGCTGCACCGGAACCCCTCCGGCACCCGGGTGGCCGACGACGGCTGGGTGTGGGGACCGGTGGGCTCGCCGAGGGTGCTCGACGTCCCGGCCTGGCTGCGCGGTGAGGAGCCCGACCAGCGACTCTCGTACCGGGACCATGCCTGGGACCAGCCGGTGGCCTGGGTGGACGAGGACACCGTGGCGGTCCAGCGGGTCGGCCAGCTTGACTGGGCGATGATCGACGGGGTCGAGCTGTACGACGCCAGGACCGCCGCCCGCACCGGGATGTTCGCCGGTCCGGCCGGTCCGATGTGGGGCTTCGGCGGCCTGCTGCACGTCAGCGCGAGCGCCGGGTTCGAGCTGTGGGATCCGGCGCAGGGCGCGCGGATCGGGCTCATCGAGGGGTTCCGGCCGCACGCGCACAACCCGGTGACCGGCGCGTTCGCCGAGCTCGCCGACGGGGTGCTGCGCACACTGGCGAATATTCGATCGACCCCTGCGAGACCATGACCTGGTGAAGTACGCGATCCGGCACACCCACCGGCGACTGGCGCCACTGCCGGACGGCTGGCTGACCATCAACGAGGCCAACGACCACCTCGTCCGGCTGACCGAGTCCGGCGAGGCGGAGGTGGTCGCCGACTTCGTGTCCTGGGAGTACGCGACGGAGCCCGAGGACTTCCAGGGCCGGATTCGGGGCTTCGGGCTGCACACCTCGGCGGACGGCCGGTTCGCGGCGGTGACCGACGACTACGGCTGGCACGGGTCGCTGGTGGACCTGGCGGCGGGTCACGAGGTGTTCGCGCTGCGCCGCGGCGAGGGCTGGGACGTGGACACCGTGCCGTTCGGGGTGGCCTTCCTGCCGGGGGACGTGCTGGTCGCGCAGACCGACTGGAACCGGGTGGACGCCTTCGCGTTGCCCAGCGGTGAGCTGCTGACCGAGCGCGAGGTCACCTCCCACTGGCCGGCTGGCGGCCCCTGTCCGGAGACCAGCATCAGCTACTTCCACGGCGCGCTGCACGCCAGCCCGTCCGGGCGCTGGCTGCTCACCGACGGCTGGTTCTGGCACCCGGCTCCCGCCCCCTCGCTCATCGACGTGACGGCCTGGCTGGGCGGGGACACCCACGTGCCCGAGCGGATGCCCTACCTGGACACCGATGACTACATGTGGGACATCCCGGTGGCCTGGCTGGACGACAACACGGTGGCGTTGCAGCGGATCCACCACGAGGCGGACCGGGCGGTGGTCACCCACCTCTACAACGCGCCCAGCCGCGAGCTGGTCGGCAGCCTGACCGGCCCGGACGGGCCGATGTGGGCGCACGCGGGCAAGTTGCACGTCAGCGCGGCGGCGGGGCTGGAGACCTGGGATCCGGGCACTGGGCAACGGATCGGGCTGGTGGAGGGCATCCAGCCCACCGCGCACAACCCGGCGACCGGCGGGTTCGCCGAGCTGGCAGACGGGGTACTGCGCACATTTCACCCGGCGAGCGGTGTGGTCAGCACGCCGATCGCTCACTATGGTGCCTAGAGGGCCCGTGCGGCCCACCACCACAACACAACACGCGGGAGCTCGTACCGAAACGGGCTGAGAGGGCAGCTAGGTGTCGGCTTTTCGACCCTGGGGCTGTCGACCGCCTGAACCTGACCGGGTAATGCCGGCGTAGGGAGCTTTGCCATGACGGCACTTGCCGATCGGAACATCCGTCCGACCGTCACCACCGGCCCGATCCAGGGTTCGGCCAAGGTGTACGTCGAGGGGCCAGGTGGAGTCCAGGTGCCGTTCCGGCGCGTGGGGCTGACCAACGGCGAACACCTCGACGTGTACGACACCTCAGGGCCGTACACCGACACCGAGGCCACCATCGATGTCCACAGTGGACTGCCGAGGCTGCGCGCTGACTGGGTCGCCGCGCGCGAGCCGGTCAACGGCGCGGTGACCCAGCTCGCCTACGCCAAGGCGGGCATCATCACCCCGGAGATGCAGTACATCGCCGTGCGCGAGGGCGTCGATGTGGAACTGGTGCGCAGCGAGGTCGCCATCGGGCGGGCGGTCATCCCGCTCAACCGGTGCCACCCCGAGGCGGAGCCGATGATCATCGGGAAGAAGTTCCTGGTGAAGGTGAACGCGAACATCGGCAACTCGGCCGTGTCCTCCTCCATCGAGGACGAGGTCGAGAAGATGGTGTGGGCCACCCGCTGGGGCGCCGACACCGTGATGGACCTCTCCACCGGCAAGCGGATCCACGAGACCCGTGAGTGGATCATGCGCAACTCGCCGGTGCCGATCGGCACGGTGCCGATCTACCAGGCCCTGGAGAAGGTCAACGGCGATCCGGCCCAGCTGTCCTGGGAGGTCTACCGGGACACCGTGATCGAGCAGTGCGAGCAGGGCGTGGACTACATGACCGTGCACGCCGGCGTGCTGCTGCGGTACGTGCCGCTGACCGCCAAGCGGGTCACCGGCATCGTCTCCCGCGGCGGTTCGATCATGGCCGCCTGGTGCCTTGCGCACCACAAGGAGAGCTTCCTCTACACGCACTTCGAGGAGCTGTGCGAGATCCTGCGGGCCTACGACGTCACCTTCTCCCTCGGTGACGGCCTGCGGCCCGGCTCGATCGCCGACGCCAACGACGAGGCCCAGTTCGCCGAGCTGAAGACCCTGGGCGAGCTGACCCACATCGCGCGGGCGCACGACGTGCAGGTGATGATCGAGGGCCCCGGTCACGTGCCGATGCACAAGATCAAGGAGAACGTGCGGCTGGAGGAGGAGCTGTGCGGTGAGGCGCCGTTCTACACCCTCGGCCCGCTGGCCACCGACATCGCGCCCGCCTACGACCACATCACCTCGGCCATCGGCGCGGCGCAGATCGCCTGGCACGGCACCGCGATGCTCTGCTACGTCACGCCCAAGGAGCACCTCGGCCTGCCCAACCGGGACGACGTGAAGGTCGGCGTGATCACCTACAAGATCGCCGCCCACTCCGCGGACCTGGCCAAGGGCCATCCGAGGGCGCAGGAACGCGATGACGCGCTGTCCCAGGCGCGCTTCGAGTTCCGCTGGGTGGACCAGTTCAACCTGTCGCTGGACCCGGACACCGCGCGGGCCTACCACGACGAGACACTGCCCGCCGAACCCGCCAAGACCGCGCACTTCTGCTCGATGTGCGGGCCGAAGTTCTGCTCGATGAAGATCACGCAGGACGTGCGCAAGTACGCTGAGGAGCACGGACTGTCCTCAGTGGAGGCGATCGAGGCGGGTATGCAGGAGAAGTCGAACGAGTTTTCCGAACAGGGCAACAAGGTCTACCTGCCAGTGGTGGACCGTTGACCCAGCACCACGCAGGAGCGCCGACCCCGCCCCGGACGCTGACCATCGCCGGTTCGGACTCCGGTGGCGGGGCCGGACTCCAGGCCGACCTCCGCACCTTCCTCGGGTGCGGAGTGCACGGCATGACCGCGATCACCGCGATCACCGTGCAGAACTCGCTCGGCGTGACCGGCATCGTGGAGATCGCGCCGGAGGTGGTGGCCGCCCAGATCGAGGCGGTGGCCACCGACATCGGCGTGCAGGCGGCCAAGACCGGCATGCTGGCCAACGCGGAGATCATCACCGCCATCGGCAAGGCCTGTGACCAGGTCGGCATCGGCCGGGACGGCCGCACGCCGTTCGTGGTCGACCCGGTGGCCGCGTCCATGCACGGCGACCCGCTGCTGCGGGACAACGCGCTGGAGGCGTTCAAGCGGGAGCTGTTCCCGAGGGCGACCCTGGTCACGCCGAACCTGGACGAGGTGCGGCTGCTCACCGGGCTGGATGTCAAGCACCGCACCGAGTTGCGCGACGCCGCGGTGGCCATGCACGCCTTTGGTCCACAGTGGACACTCATCAAGAGCGGTCACCTGAGCAGCGATCCGCAGTGCGTGGACCTGCTCTACGACGGCAGGACCTTCCTGGAGCTGCCCGGCCCGCGCTACGACACCGTGCACACCCACGGCGGCGGCGACACCCTGGCCTCGGCCATCACCTCGGCCCTGGCCAAGGGATCGACCGTGGTCGAGGCGGTCCAGTTCGGCAAACGCTATGTGCGGGAAGCGGTCCGGCAGTCCTACCCACTGGGCAGCGGCGTCGGCCCGGTCTCCGGCCTGTGGCGGGTCAGGGACATCGACGAGGTGTAGCCACTGCGACGGGGGAGACGACGACCGCCGTCTTCCCCGCCAGTGCGCTGGTTCAGGACTCGCGCTGCGGGCTGGACGCGTGTGCCCAGAAGCGCTGTGGAATCCGTCCGGCCAGGCGAGCCAGGCGACCGCCTTCGACCGCGGCGCGCATGCCGGCGGCCATCATCTCGGGGTGGGTGGCCCGGTTGACCGCGGTGGCCAGCAGGACCGCTGAGCAGCCCAGCTCCATGGCCAGCGCCGCGTCGGAGGCGGTGCCGATCCCGGCGTCCAGGATCACCGGCACCCCCGCCCTGGAGACGATCAGCTCGATGTTGTGCGGGTTGCGGATGCCCAGGCCGGTGCCGATCGGGGAGCCCAGCGGCATCACGGCCGCGCAGCCGATGTCCTCCAGCTTCCTGGCCAGCACCGGGTCGTCGTTGGTGTAGGGCAGCACGATGAAACCGTCGGCCACCAGCTGCTCACAGGCGTCCAGCAGCTCGATCGGGTCCGGCAGCAGGGTCTGGTCGTCGGCGACCACCTCCACCTTCACCCAGCGGGTCTCCAGGGCCTCCCTGGCCAGCTGCGCGGTGAGCACCGCCTCGGCCGCGCTCTTGCAGCCCGCGGTGTTGGGCAGCGGCTGGATGCCCAGGCGCCGCAACAACTCCAGCACGCCGGTGCCACCCTCGCCGTCCAGCCTGCGCATGGCCACCGTGGTCAGCTCCGTGCCGGAGGCCACCAGCGCCTGCTCCAGGATGGACAGGTTGTGCGCGCCGCCGGTGCCCATCACCAGCCGTGAGCCGAACTCCTGTTCGGCGATCACCAGATGGTCGTCCACTCAACCTCCCTGAACCGCAGTGAGCACTTCCACCACCGAGCCCTCGCGCAGCTCGGTCTCCGCCCAGCTCGCCCTCGGCACCACCGCGCCGTCCAGGGCGACCGCGATGCCCGTGCTGGGCGCGGCCAGCAGGGTCAGCACCTCGGCCACGGTGGCCTGCTCGCCGAGCTGGTGGTCCGTGCCGTTGACCCGTACCTTCATCTGCTCCTCCCGGGGTCGGCTGCCTGTGCTTCGGGGGTGATCTCCTTGCCCGCCACCAGGTCCAGCACCACCTCGGCGGTGACCGGGGCGAGCAGGATGCCGTTGCGGTGGTGCCCGGCAGCCACCAGCAGGCCGGGTTCCAGCCAGCCGAGCAGGGGCAGGTTGTCCACGCTGCCGGGCCGCAGCCCCGCCGCGCACTCGATGAGCGCGTACTCGGCGATGGCCGGCACCAGCTCCTCGGCGTCGCGCAGCAGGTCGCGCACGCCCCCGGTGACCACCTCGGTGTCGAACCCGGCCTCGTACTGGGTGGCGCCCAGCACCAGCCCGTTGTCCGGCCGGGGCACCAGGTAGACCGGCTTGCCGCGGACCAGGCCGCGGATGGTGCGCGCGGGCGGCCGCAGCGCACCGTGCCGGTGCCGCAGCCGCAGGATCTCGCCCTTCACCGGCCGGATCAGGCCGTCCAGCCGGGGGCACAGCCGGGCGCTCCAGGCCCCGGCCGCGAGCACCGTGACATCACTGTCCACTGTGGACCCATTGGTCAGCAGCACCTTGCCGGGCAGGGTTTCCGCGACCTCCACCGCGATGAACTCCACCCCGGTGGCGGTGCACGCGGCGCGCAGCGCGGCCAGCAGCAGCCGGTTGTCCACGGACAGGTCGTCCGGCACGTCCAGTCCACTGCGGACCGAGGGCCCGAGCGAGGGCTCCAGCCGCCGCACCTCGCGCGCGGACAGCTGACGCACTTCCCGGCCCAGCGAGGTCAGGTACTCGGCCAGCCGGACCAGCTCGTCCCGGTCGGCCGCGTCCACCCCGACCGCCAGCGTGCCCGCGGTGTGCAGCCCGGGATCCCGGCCAGCCGCGGTGTGCAGCCGCGCGGCGAACTCCGGCCAGCGCCGCAGCGAGGCCGCGCCCAGCGCGAGCAGGTCCTCCTCCCCCGGCCAGGCCTCGGTGACCGGCGCGAGCATGCCGCCTGCCACCCAGGACGAACCGGTGCCCGGGGCCGGATCGACCACCCGGACGGCGAACCCCGCCGTGGCCAGCTGCCAGGCGATGGACAGACCGATCACGCCGCCACCCACGACGACGACTGCCTTCGACACGAATCTCACGCTCCCTGCGCCGGCATGACCCGGATCAGGTTCGACGGTCGGAGCCAGCAGGCTCCCTCTCAGCCCAGTGCTACCGGGCTCCCGTGCGGACCGAATTCCACCGTAGCAGGCAGAACTGGGAGCGCATAGGCTCCGGTGTCGTGCCTGGACTTGACGGAGAGCAGATTCGCCAGCGGCTGCGTGCGGCGCGGCTGTACCTGTGCACCGACGGCCGCCGGGATCGTGGTGACCTGCCGGAGTTCCTCGACGCCGCGCTCTCCGGCGGCGTGGACATCGTGCAGCTGCGGGAGAAGGGCCTGGAGGCGGCCGAGGAGCTGCGGCTGCTGGCGGTGTTCGCGCAGGCCTGCGCGCGGCACGACGTGCTGCTGGCGGTGAACGACCGGGCGGACATCGCGCTGGCCGCCGGGGCCGATGTGCTGCACCTCGGCCAGGACGACCTGCCGGTGCCGCTGGCCCGGCGGATCGTGGGCGAGGACGTGGTGATCGGCCGGTCCACCCACGACAACGAGCAGTCCGACGCCGCGGCGGCCGAGCCGGGCGTGGACTACTTCTGCACCGGCCCGTGCTGGCCGACCCCGACCAAACCCGGCCGTCCCGCGCCCGGTCTCGACCTGGTGCGGCACACCGCGGCGGCCGGGCACGAACGGCCGTGGTTCGCCATCGGCGGCATCGACGAGCAGCGGCTGCCCGAGGTGCTCGAGGCCGGGGCGGACCGGATCGTGGTGGTCCGGGTGATCACCGAGGCGGCGGACCCGAAGGCGGCCGCGGCGCGGCTGAAGGCACGGCTCACCTGAGGCGGCCGTGGCGTTCCCGCGAGAGAGTGCGGGAACGCCACGGTCGCCTACCAACCCGGGTGCGGCGCGGTCGGGGGGCTGACAACACGCCGCACGCAGGGCAGCTTCAGCCGGTGGCCAGGGTCAGCCGGTAGGTCGCGAGCACCTCGTCCACCGGCTGGTACCAGGACACCGACTCCTCGCCGCGCTTGGCCAGGCAGCTCTCGTTGCGGCCGTCGCCGTTGGCGTCGTAGAGCTCGGCGCCGCTGGTGATGCCCTGGGCCTGGTCGCCGGAGACGTTCGAGCCGCCGGAGTCGCCTGGCTCCACGCAGGCGTTGTGCTGCACCAAGCCGTGCACGGTGATGGTGGAGCCGTCGATCTGGCCGTACTTGACCGTGACGTCGCGGGCGGTGACCACGCCGCAGGTCCACTTGCTGGTGGCGCCGGACTTGCACAGGCTGGCCCCGACCGAGGCCCGCTCCGCGCCCTTGATCGTCACCGCGCCGCCGTCGTGCGTGCTGACCTGGGGCAGCAGCGTCCAGGCCGCCGGGTCCACGGTCACCTCGGCGAAGTCGTTCTGGTCCTTCCAGTTGACCCGGGAGAACTCGCCGATCTTGACGTTGCCCAGGCCGTTGACCAGGCTGCCGCCGTCCGCGCAGTGCCCGGCGGTGAGCAGCCGGGGCTGACCGTCCGCGGTGCGCGCGGTGAACCCGGCCGAGCAGCGGCCACCGGCCGCGCCGCTCAGGTAGATCGCGCCGCCACCGGCCAGGTCACCGGTGGTCGCGGGCGCGGACGCGCTCTCCACGACCTGCACGGCCCCGGCGCCCGCGGCGAACCGCTCGGCCGCAGCCCGGCCGCCGGGCAGGGCGGTGACCACGACCCGGTTGCCCGGCTCGTCCACGTGGAAGCTGGTGACCTCGGGCGGGGCCTGCCGGGCGTCCAGTTCGGCCTTGGCCGCGGCCAGGGCGGAGTGGGAGTGGCGCAGCAGGCGCGGGGTGGCGCCGGTGGCGCGCACGGTTGCGACCTCGGCCGGTTCGGTCACGCCGACCACGGCTGAGCCGGTGGCCGGGTCGAACCAGGAGCCGGCGAAGCTGGCCAGGCGGCCGCGGAGGTCGCCGGCGATGCGCTCGGCGCGACGTTCCTGGCCCAGCCTGGTCACGGCTTGCTCGACGCTGAGGTCAAGATCGCGAGCCAGCGCCGCGACCAGGCCGGAAACGGGGGCCGGGACCGCGCCGAGGCCGGAAGCGCGAGCGGGGACCGCGACGAGGCCAGGAGCGCTGGCCGCCGCCGTGGCGGGTGCGCCGACCGCGAGGCCAGCCAGCACTGCCACCGCCGCCAGGACAGTGACCAAACGTCGGTTCATCCGAGCGCCTTCCCTCTATCGGGCCACTTTGTTAGACCAGACGGGGGAAAGCTAGCGACGGTTTGTGACTTTGCCAAGAGGTCGAGCGGCCTGGATTCGAAGAATTGACAGTGAAAGGCGCCCGCGGGGCAGGGATCCCGCGGACGCCTTTCGGCGGGTGCTGGCGGACCGGCTTGCAGGGCGCCGGCCCACCGCACCCTTACGGTCAGCTTGTGACGAGCCGGAGCCCGTACGCGCTGAGGATCTCGTTCACCGGCTGGAAGTACGTGGTGCCGCCGGAGGAGCAGTTGCCGGAGCCGCCGGAGGTGACACCCTGGGCCTGGGTGCCGGACAGCCACGAGCCACCGGAGTCACCGGGCTCGGCGCAGGCGTTGGTGCGGGTCATGCCGGTCACCGCGCCCTGCGGGTAGCGCACCGTCTGGTTCTTGGCCTGGACGGTGCCGCAGCGCCAGCCGGTGGTGGAGCCGGAGCGGCAGATGGACGCGCCGACCGCGGACTCCGAGGAGCCGGCCACCCGGACGGTGGTGGAGCCGCTGTAGCGGTTCACCACGCCCCGGGGGGTCCAGTTCGAGTTGGTCGCGACCCAGCCGAAGTCGCCGTTGCCGGGGAAGGTCGAGCCGCGGAAGGTGCCCTGGGCGACCCGGTTGAAGCCCTGGGTCGCGGTGCCGGTCCGGCCGCAGTGCCCGGCGGTGACGAAGCCGCCCTGCACCGAGAAGCCGATCGAGCAGCGGCCGCCGCCCATGTAGTAGGCGTCGCCACCGCGCACGTCGTAGAGCGGGGTCGGCGCCTCGTCGGTCTCCACGACCTTGATCGCGGCGGCCTCCGGCAGCGCGGCCAGCTGCGCGCGGGCCTCGTTCGCCGCGCCCGGCTGCACGTTGACCACCACGTTGTTGCTCTTGACGTCGACGTACCAGCCGGTCACGCCCTTGGGCAGGCTCGACTCGGCCGCGTCCAGCGCGCCCTTCACGCCGTCAAGGGCAGCCGCGGTGCGCGACACGACCTTGGCGGTGGCGCCCGCGGCCTCGACCGCGGCGGCCTTGGCCGCGTCGGTCACGCTGACCACGAGCTTGGCGCTGCCCTCGTCGAAGTGCGCGCCGGCGAAGGCGTTGCCGAGGGCGTCCCGCACGGACTTCTCGACCTCGGTGGCCTTGAGCTCACTGGCCACCCGGTCGGCCGCCTGCTCGGCGGTCAGCCCGAGGTCGCGCTGCATGGCCTGCAGCATTTCTGGGGAAGCGAAGCTGTCCGCCGCGGCGGGCAGGCCGCCCGCGACAACCGCACCGGTGGCCAGCAGCGCCACGCCTGCGGCACGTGCTGCGACTGCGATCTTCATCCGTAGCCCTCTCGTGTTGGTGAGACACCGGGCCGTCGATGGCAGGGGGAATGCAGGGGTCGACGGCCCTTTTCGGGGTTTGGCTCAACGAAGTGGAGGCCACCGGCGAGACGCCATCGGTTGCGTGACCGGAAACGAGAGGTCCATCAGCCCGTCCTCTCCGCCAGTGACCATTAGTGACGCAGCGTCATCGCTTCATCACTTTTGGGGGACGTTAAAGACACAGACCTACCCCGGGCATCCGCCGAAAGGAGGAACACGTGTCAGCAGTGGGCCATCCGTGGGCGTGTCGTGTCACATCACGACCTCGGTCGTGGGCAGCTTGCAGTAACGCCGCTAGGCCGTTCCGCCCACTGTGCTCAAGGGCTGGTCGGCGAGTTCCGCTCCGCGGGCGTGCCCGTGGGCGGCGGCGTGCTGCTCGGCGGGCGAGCCGCGCTGCTCGGTGAGTTCGAGGTCGTGGTGGGCGGAGAGCTGGACGTGGTGCTCGGTGGCTGGCTGGACGTGCTGGTCGGCGGGACCTGGCTGGACGTGCTGTTCGGGGCTTCCGGCGTCGTGCTCTCCGTAGTGGAGACGGAGCTGGACGGCGTTGGGTTGCCCGGCTTGGTGGCCGGTTTCCGGTCACCCGGCCCGAACAGCTCGCCGACCGTGGTCCGCCCGCCGCCCGCCTTGCCGGACAGCGGCGCTCCGGTGGCCAGCTCGATCAGCAGCACGCCGCCCATGCCGACCGCGAAGACCACCGCGGTCACCACCGCGACCAGCTGCCAGCGCCGGTACCAGGGCCGCCGCTCGGACTCCGGCGCGGCCTCGCGCTGGGTCTCCGGCTGTGGGGTCTCGGCCTCGGGCTGCTGGGCCCTGGACTCCTCGGTCCCGGCCGCCGCGGCCGCGTGCTCCTCGGTCCGCCCCTCCCGGTCCGCCTTCTCCGCGGCCCGCGCCGCCAGCGCGGCAGTGGCCAGCGCGGTGGGGGCGGTCGCGATGCGCAGGGCCTTGGCCGCGGCCCGGCTGCGTTCCAGCGAGTGCTGGTAGAGCGCGGTGCCCACGGTGCCCACCACACTGGCCACTGCGGCCCCGATGATCGTGCCCGCAACTCCCAGCTGCGCGCCCAGCGCCGCCGCGGTCACCGCCGCCAGCGCGCCTGCGATCACCTGGGTGAAACTGACATCCGGACGGTTCCGCTTGTCCTCGCCGCTCATCTTTCCCTTGCGAATAGCTGTTCCCGGTTACTCCCTTACAACGAAGACGACGGCGCGGACACTCCATTGGTTGGCCAGGAGTGAGCACTGACACAGTGTCCTCAATGGACAGTGCACAGTAGACTCACGCGTTTTGTGACGCGGTGTTGGCGTGTGTTGGCGGAGCGTCCACCCCGCAGCTGAGGCAGTCCGCCGGTTCTTCCGCCGCCAGCACCCGGTTGTCCACACCGAAGGCGAACAAACCACCTGCCGCGCACAGCGCCGCGCACACGGTCAGCGCGATGTGCCAGCCCGCGGTCAGCGCCTCCGGGTTCGCGTACTCCGCGCCGTGCAGACCGGCCAGCGCGGGCAGCACCGCGACCGCGAGCAGGCCGCCGGTGCGGGCCACCGCGTTGTTCACCCCGGAGGCCGCGCCCGCGTGCTTCTCCGGCGCGGCGGCCAGCACGGTCGCGGTCACCGGGGCCACCGCCAGCGCCAGCCCGGCGCCGAAGACCAGCACCCCCGGCAGCACGCCGAACAGGTAGCTCGCACCGGGCACCACCAGGTTGAGCAGCAGGATGCCCGCCGCGATCAGCAGCGGGCCGAGCACCAGCTGCAACCTCGGCCCCAGGCGCTGGGCCAGCCGGCCGGAGCGGGCGGAGAACACCAGCATGATCAGCGAGATGGGCAGCCCGGCCAGTCCGGCCGCGGTCGGCGAGTAGTGCAGGGAGACCTGGAGCTGGAGGACCAGCAGCATCATCACCCCGCCCAGGGCCGCGTAGACCAGGAAGGTCAGGCCGTTGGAGAGCACGAACGTCCGGTTGGCGAACAGCTGCGGCGGGACCAGCGGGTGCCTGCCGCGCACCTGCATCAGCACGAACGCGGTCAGCGCGGCCGCCCCGAGCACCAGGCAGCCCAGCACCAGCGGGTCGCCGATCCCCCTCGGCGGCCCCTCCACCAGGGCCGCGGTCAGCCCGGCCAGGCCGAGCGCGCCCACCGCGGAGCCGAGGAAGTCCACCCGTTCGTGGTCGCCGGAGGCGGTCTCCGGCACGTGCTTGAGCGCCAGCCAGACGCAGACCGCGGCCAGCGGCAGGTTGATCAGGAAGGCCAGCCGCCAGGACCCCGCCTGCACCAGCAGCCCGCCCACCAGCGGCCCGAGCACCGCGGCCAGGCCGGAGAGCCCGGACCAGGCGCCGATCGCGCGGGCCCGCAGCTCACGGGGGAAGCTGGCCTGCAAGATCGCCAGCGAACCGGGGGTGAGCAGCGCTCCCCCGACCCCCTGCAACACCCTGGCCAGCACCAACAGCTCGGTGGTCGGCGCGAGGCCGCACAGCAGCGAGGCCAGTCCGAACCAGACCACCCCGATCAGGAACACCCGGCGGCGGCCGTAGCGGTCGCCCAGCGCGCCCGCGATGAGGATCAGCGCGGCCAGCGTGAGCAGGTAGCCGTCCAGGATCCACTGCAGGCCGCTGACCGAGGCGGAGAACTCGTGCCCGATCGCGGGCAGGGCCACGTTGACGATGGTGCCGTCCAGCATCGCCATCCCCGAACCGAGGATGGTGGTGGCCAGGATGGCCCGCGCCTGGCCGCTGTTCCACTCCATGCCCGGCATTGTGCGCTCGCGGTGGCCCTTGGACGCACAATGCCGGGATGGATCAACCAGGAGGGTTCAACCGGGCGACGAACTTGTACCGGTCGCCCCGGTAGATCGAGCGCACCCACTCCACCGGCTTGCCGTCGGTGTCGAAGGAGTGCCGGGACAGCAGCAGCATCGGCAGGCCGATGTCGGCGCCGAGCAGCTCCGCCTCCTCCGGGGTGGCCAGCGCGGTCTCGATGGTCTCGTCCGCGTGCCCCATCTCCACGCCGAAGCGCTCGCGCAGCACCTGGTACAACGATCCACCTGCGCCGATGTAGCGGCGCAGGCCACGGAAGCGGCCCAGCGCGAGGTGGGTCAGCTCGATGGCCATCGGCTCGCCGTCGGCCAGCCGGAGCCGCCGCAGCCGGAGCACCTTGGCGCCCGGCCGGACCCCGAGCAGCCTGGCCAGCTCCGCCTCGGCCGGTTGTTCACTGGCCTCCAGCAGCCTGGAGGCCGGCTGACGGCCCTGAGCCCGCATGTCCTCGGTGTAGGAGCTCAGCTGCAACCGCTGAGCCACCTTCGGCGCGGCCGCGAAGGTGCCTTTGCCCTGCACCCTGAGCAGCCTGCCCTCCACGGTCAGCTCGGCAAGCGCTTGCCGAACCGTGGTCCGGGACACGTCGAAGTCCGCGGCCAGCGAGCGCTCGGTCGGGATCGGCGAGCCCGGCGGGAGCGAGCGCAGCAGATCGAGCAGATGTCGCTTCAGTCCCCAGTACTTCGGCTCCCGCTGGGTGCGCGGGTTCACGCCCGCCTCAGCCGACGTCACGTCCAGCATGTCCTCCTCCTCGGCATTGGCGCCCCCATACCTTTCTAGTGGTTCAGCATGCCCGTAGGTCGGACAACGGCGCCGCCCAGCCCTCGGAACGTCTTTACAACGTCTTCGCAACTGTCTTGACAGGACATGTGGTCCGGACCACTCTCAGCGCATTGGTCTACACCACTTCAGCGCGCCCGGCCAGCGTGACACGGTCTGACCGGGCTGAAGAAGGGCGGCAACGGTGAAGCGCTGGACAAAGGTAGCCGTGGGTGCTGTGGCAGCAGCACTGACGGTCTCCGGTTGTGCGGGCTCGGGCTCAGGCTCGGGTCAGGGAAGTGGCAAGGAACTCGTCGTGTGGCTGATGAGCGGCTCCGCGCCGACCACGCTGACCGACGAGATGCACAAGGAGTTCGAGGCGGCCCATCCGGGCGTCAAGGTCAAGTACGAGGTCCAGCAGTGGACCGGCATCCAGGACAAGCTGAACACCGCGCTGGCCGGCACCAACCCGCCGGACGTGCTCGAGATCGGCAACACCCAGTCGCCGAAGTTCGCCGAGCAGAAGGTGCTCACCGACCTGACCGCGGACGCGGCCGGCATGGGCGGGGCGAACTGGAGCGAGGGCCTGAAGGCCTCCGGCACCTGGGACGGCAAGCAGTTCGCGGTGCCGTTCTACGCGGCCAACCGGCTGGTGCTCTACCGCAAGGACCTGTTCGAGAAGGCAGGCATCACCCCGCCGACCTCGCAGGCCGAGTGGCTGACCGCGATCGAGAAGCTCAAGGCGGCGCACAAGGACGACCCCGAGTTCCAGCCGCTCTACCTGGCCGGCCAGAACTGGTACACCCTGCTGTCCTTCATCTGGGGCGAGGGCGGTGACGTGGCCAAGCAGGAGGGCACCAAGTTCACCGCCACGCTGAACACCCCCGAGGCCAAGGCCGGGCTGGAGTTCTACAAGAAGCTGGTGGAGGTCTCCGGCACCAAGGCGCCCAAGGACGCCGACGAGGAGAAGCCCCCGCAGGCCGGTGTGTACGGCAAGGGCAAGGTCGGCATGATCGTCGGCCTGCCGTGGGAGGTCGCCACCGCGGCCAAGGAGAACCCCGAGATGACCAAGCTGACCAGCGGGTTCCCCATTCCCGGCAAGACCCCCGGCAGCACCGCGCCGGTGTTCCAGGGCGGGTCCAACCTGGCCATCCCGGCCGGCAGCAAGAACGCCGACCTGGCCAAGGACTACCTGAAGCTGCTCGCCGCGGAGAAGTACCAGCAGCAGCTGGTCAAGGCCGGCATGATCCCCGGCTCGACCAAGGACACCAGCGCGCTCAACAGCGACCCGGTCTCGGCCGCGATGGCCAAGGCTGCGGTCAACGGCAAGGCGGTCCCGGCCAGCCCGAACTGGGGTTCGGTGGAGGCGGGGGCGAACCCGATCAAGACCATGCTGACCGCGTACCTGACCGGGGCGAAGAGCCTGGACCAGGCCGCCTCGGACGCGAACACGGCGATCCAGCAGGCGCTCGCGGGCAAGTAGCGCGATGACCGCGACAGTGGACACCACGGTGCCGGCGGGGGCGACCCCGCCGGCACCGTCGGCGCATGGACCCGGTCGGCGTGCGCGCCGGCGCTCACTCGGCGACACCCTGTTGCCCTACCTGCTGATCGCGCCCGCGATCATCGCGCTGCTGGTCCTGCTGGGCTGGCCGGCGATCCAGGTCATCCTGATCAGCTTCCGCAAGCTCGACCTGGGCGAACTGGTGCGCGGCGAGCTGGTCTGGAACGGCTTCGCCAACTACGCGGAGATCCTCGGCGACCCCGAGTTCTGGCTGATCACCCTGCGCACAGTGGCCTTCACCGCGGCCTGCGTGGCCGGCACGGTCGCGCTCGGCCTGCTGATCGCGCTGCTGATGCGGCAGGTCGGCGGTGGCACCCGGCTGGTGCTGCAGATCAGCCTGGTGCTGGCCTGGGCGATGCCCATCCTGGCCGCCACCACGGTGTTCCAGTGGATCTTCGACCAGAACTTCGGCATCCTGAACAAGACCCTGGTGCTGATCGGCTTCGACTCCTTCCAGGGCTTCTCCTGGTTCTCCTCCGGGGCCTCCACGCTGACCGTGATCGCGCTGCTGATCATCTGGCAGGGGGTGCCGTTCATCGCGTTCACCCTGTACGCGGGGCTGCTGTCCATCCCAGGCGACCTGTACGAGGCGGCCGGCATCGACGGCGCCTCCGGCTGGCAGGGCTTCCGCGCGGTCACCTGGCCCGCGCTGGCGCCGATGGTCGGCCTGGCCACCTTCCAGTCGATCCTGTGGGACTTCAAGGTGTTCACCCAGGTGTGGGCCATCCGCCAGGGCGGTCCGGACGGGGAGAGCACCACGCTGCCGGTGCTCCAGTACATCAAGGGCATCTCCGGCAGCCACTTCGGCGTGGCCGCCGCGGTCGCGGTGCTGATGATCCTGGTGCTGACCGTGCTGGTCGGGCAGTACATGCGACTGCTCATCCGGCGTCAGGAGGGTGCGCTGTGAGGACCAAGAGCCGTCCGCAGCGGATGCTGCTCACCGCGGTCGCGCTGCTGCTGGCCGGGCTGTTCTTCTTCCCGACCTACTGGATGATCAACTCATCCCTGCGGCCGTCGAACGCCAACCTGACCACCGACTACGACCTGTTCCCGACCTCGGTCACGTTCGAGAACTTCGTCACCGCGATCAGCAAGCCCGGCTTCACCAACTTCGTCACCAACAGCCTGATGGTGGCGGTCGGGGCCATGCTGTGCGCGGTGGCCGCCGGCATCCTGGCCGCGATCCCGCTGAGCAGGCTGCGCTTCCGCGGCCGCAAGGGTTTTGTGCTGCTGGTGCTGATCGCGCAGCTGGCGCCGCTGGAGGCGCTGCTGATCCCGATGTACCTGCTGATGCGCGATGTCGGCCTGCTCAACATGCTGCCCGCGCTGCTGCTGGTCAACGTGGCCACCACGCTGCCGTTCACCATCTGGACGCTGCGCGGCTTCGTAAACGGCATCCCGGTGGACCTGGAGGAGGCGGCCATGGTGGACGGCTGCTCCCGCTGGGGCGCCTTCCGCCGGGTCACCCTGCCGCTGCTGGGACCGGCGCTGGTGAGCACCTCGGTGTTCTCCTTCATCACCGCCTGGAACGAGTTCCTCTTCGCCCTGGTGCTGATGCGGGACCAGACCAACCAGACGCTGCCGGTGTGGCTGTCCACGTTCAGCACCGTCTTCGGCACCGACTGGGGCGGCACCATGGCCGCCTCGGTGGTGTTCGCGCTGCCCGTGCTCATCTACTTCCTGATCGTCCAGCGCAACCTGGTGGCCGGGAACACCGCCGGCGCCGTGAAGGGATAGTCCACAGTGGATGGTCTGCGACGCTTGGCCGACGCCGTGCTGCTGCCCGGTTTTGTCGGCACGAGCGCGCCGGACTGGGTGCGCCGCCGGGTCGCTGACGGCCTCGGCGGGGTGCTGCTGTTCGGGCGCAACGTGGTTGACGACGAGCAGGTGGCCGCGCTGAGCGCGTCACTTCGGGCCGAGCGGCCCGAGGTGGTGGTGGCCATCGACGAGGAGAGCGGCGACGTGACCCGGCTGGACGCCGCGCGCGGCTCCGCGCTGCCGGGTCCGCACGCACTGGGCGCGATCGGCGACCTCGAGCTGACCAGGGAGGTCGGCGCGGCGCTCGGGGCCAGGCTGGCCGCCTGTGGGGTGACCCTGGACCTGGCGCCCTGCGCGGACCTGACCCTGGCCGCGGAGGACCCGATCATCGGCGTGCGCGCCTTCGGCAGCGAGCCGCACGCGGCCGCGGCCCAGGTGGCCGCGTTCATCGCGGGCATCCAGCAGTCCGGGGTGGCCGCCTGCGCCAAGCACTTCCCCGGCCACGGCGCCTCCACCGCGGACTCGCACCGCGAGCTGCCGGTGCTGGCGCGCACCGAGGAGCAGCTGCGCACGGTCGAACTGGTGCCGTTCCGGGCCGCGATCGCCGCCGGGGTGCGCTCGGTGATGACCGGCCACCTGGTGATCCCGGCCTGGGGCGAGTCGCCCGCCACGCTGAACCGGCACGCGGTGACCGAGGTGCTGCGCGGCGAGCTGGGCTTCACCGGCGCGGTGGTCACCGACGCGCTGGAGATGAACGCGGTCTCCGGCACCGCCGGGATCAGCGACGGCGCGGTGCAGGCGCTGCTGGCCGGTGCGGACCTGCTGTGCGTGGGCGGCGAGCTGGCCGACGCCGAGGTGGTGGACCGGCTGGCCGAGGCGATCGTCGCCGCTGTCCACAGTGGACGGTTGAGCGAGGAGCTGCTGGCCGGGGCCGCGGCGCGGGCGGCCTCGCTGGGCGGCCCGGTCACCGGCGGTCCGGCGCCGGATGGCGACCTCGGGCTGCGGGCCGCGCGGCGGGCGGTCGAGGTGCGCGGCGAGCTGAAGCTGGCCGGGCCGCCGCTGGTGGTGGACGTGGAGGTGGACCCGAGCATCGCGGTCGGCGCGGTGCCCTGGGGCCTCGGCCCGCACCTGAGCGAGCTGCTGCCGGGCACCCGGGTGCTGCGGCCCGGCCCGGGTGGCAAGGACGAAATCCTCGATTCAGTGAACGGTTCCCCGGTGGTGGTTGTCACCAGGGACGCGCACAGGCACGCTGAAGTGCGGCGACTTGTCGTCGAACTTGCTAGCATTGGTCTAGACCTAGTGCACGTCGAGACGGGGGTGCCTGGTCCGGACCTGGGCAGCGTCGCCCGTATCGACACCCACGGCAGCGCGTACGTGTGCCTGCGCGCCGCCGCCGAGCTGCTCGCCGCGAACACGGCGAGGGAGGACAGGCGATGACGTCGACAGAGACCGTGCCCGGCGCGCACATGGCCGCCGAGATCGCGGCCCAGCCCGAGGTGTACCGGGGCCTGCTGGCCCGGCGGGCGGAGATCGCCGCGGTGGCCGCGCAGATCGCCGAGCGCCGCCCGCGGTTCGTGCTCTTCGCCGCCCGCGGTTCCAGCGACCACGGCGCGCTCTACGCCAAGTACCTGACCGAGGTCCTGCTCCAGCTGCCCGCCGGCCTGGTGTCCCCGTCCACCACCACGCTCTACGGCGCCCAGCCGGACCTGACCGACGTGCTGTGGGTCTCGGTCAGCCAGAGCGGCGGCTCCCCCGACCTGGTCGAGGCCACCGAGTCCGCGCGCAGGCGGGGCGCGCTCACCGTGGCCGTCACCAACACCCCGGACTCCCCGCTGAACCAGGTCACCGAGCTGTCGGTGGACATCGGCGCGGGCAAGGAGCTCGCGGTGGCCGCCACCAAGACCTACAGCGCCACCCTGCTGGCCCTGTACCTGCTCATCGACGCCGTCCGCGGCGGCACCGCCGAACACGCGGCCAACCTGGGCGACCTTGCCGACTCGGCCCTCAGCCTGGCCGAACCCGCGGTCGCCGAGGCGGTCCAGCGCTACCGCTTCGCCAACCGCGTGGTCACCACCGGCCGCGGCTACTCCTCGGCCACCGCCGCCGAGGCCGCCCTCAAACTCGCCGAGACCAGCTACCTCTCCGCCAGGGCCTACAGCGGCGCCGACCTGCTGCACGGCCCGGTCGCCGCGGTCGACAGCGAGACCGCGGTGCTGGCCATCACCAGCGCGGGCCAGGGCGGCGCGGCCATGCGCGAGGTGCTGGAGGTCGTGCAGGGCCGGGGCGCGGACATCCTCGCGGTCGGCTCGGCCGCCGACGTGGTCGCGGCGGCTTACCGGATCGGGGTGCCGGCCACGGCGGAGGAGCTGGCCCCGGTGCTGGAGATCCTGCCGGTGCAGCGGCTCGCGCTGGGCCTGGCGCTGGCGCGGGGCGGGGACCCGGACAACCCGCGCGGGCTCAACAAGGTCACGAAGACCCGCTGAACACCCGATAACGCGGCGCATCTCCGGCTGGGGGTGCGCCGCGTTCTCGTTGACCTCCAGGAAGCTGGAGCTTGCAGAATCGCGGCCATGACCACCGTCCTGGACGACGCCGCGATCCTGGCCCGCCTCACCCCCGCCCTCGCCGTCTCCGCCATGCGCGAAGCCGTACTGGCCGCCGAACGCGGCGATCTCCTTGCCCCGCCCCGCGTGCACGCCGGCGTGCAGACCTTCACCGCGGGCAGGCTCATCGGCCAGTGGTACGGATTCCGTTCCTACCCAACACATCTCGACGCCCCCCAGCTCGTCGCCCTGCACGCCGAGCCCTCCGGCGAGCTGCTGGGACTGGCCGTGGGCAAGGAGCTGGGCAGCCACCGGACCGGCGCGCTGGGCGGGCTGGCGGTGGACCTGCTGGCGCGGCCGGCGGCGCGGACCGTGGGGCTGGTGGGCGCTGGCACCCAGGCGTGGACGCAGGTGTGGGCGATCAGTGGGGTGCGGGAGCTGGCCGGGGTGCGGGTGTTCTCGCGGGATCCGGGGCGGCGGCGGGCGTTCGCGGAGCGGGTCCGGGCGGAGCTGGGGGTGGCCGCAGAGGCCGTTGACTCGGCGCGGGCGGCGGTGGAAGGGCGGGACATCGTGGTGCTGGCGACCTCGGCTGGGGCACCGGTGATCGAGGCGGGGTGGATCTCGGCGGGGACGGCGGTGACGACCGTGGGTCCGAAGCAGGTGGGGCGGGCGGAGTTCGGGGTGGATCTGGTGGAGCGGGCGGACGCGGTGTTCACCGACTCGCCCGCGCAGCTCGACGGGTACCGGCCCTCGGCGCTGCTGGCGGGGCGGGAGGTGGTGTCGCTGGGGGCGGTCGCGAGCGGGGCTCAGGTGGGGCGGCGGGCGGCTGGGGCCGTCACGCTGTACGCCTCGGTGGGGCTGGCGGGGACGGAGCCGTTCCTGTTGGCGCGGTTGCTGGCGTGAAGGGAGATCGGTCAGCTCGTGGTGACCGCGTTCTGCCAGGCTTCGCGAACCGTGGCCAGCGCTTCAGCGGCCGTGACGTGAAGCTGGGTCTGTTCGCTGAGATCCCGGCGCCACTGGGCCTCTTCGGGTGCGGTGGCGAACATCCCGGGAGCCGGTGGTTTGTTCGTTGGCCCATGGCGGGCGAACAGAGTCGCGGAGCTGTGGTCGATCGCGCCGAGACGGGCCAGCGACCACAGGTCGAACAGGTCACGGGATGCGGCGCGGTCCATCCAGGCGACGGTTTTCCACGCGACGAACGACTCGAGTGCGGGTATGACGAGTGTGGCCGGCGGGGCATCCGAATACCGCTGGTCAAGCGCTCTCGGTGCGGTCGGCCATGCCGGGTATCCGACCGGGCTGAGCAGTTGCACACGAACGGTCGTGCCGTCCGGGGCGGCCAGCAGGGCGGGCTCGACATCACGCACCTCACTGAGGCGTTGTCGCCAGCGGAGTCCGGGGTACTCACGACGTGTTCCCCGCACCAGGCATTGCTCCACCGCGTCGACGACGTCGCGCCGAGGTCCGACCGCGATGAGGTCGATGTCCTCGGACAGCCGTCCTTCGGGCACAAAACTCCGGGAGAGCGCGGTGCCGCCGAAGAAGACGACCTGTTCGGCGACGTGTTCGCTGAGCGCGGCGAGCAGGTGCGAGATCAGGTGGTCGCGGCGCACCTGGGCGCGTGCGACGCCGAACCGCTGGGCGACCGCGAACTCCTCGTCCGGATCAAGCACTGCCGGTCTCCCTGAGCAGTCGGGTCAGGGTGGCGCGCCGTCGTTGCGCGGCGGCCAGTTCCGCCAGCAGTTGCCGATCGGCCATCGGCAACAACGCGCGGATCGCTTCCCCGGCTTCGGCGGGCAAACCGCCCAGTTCTGGACGGGCGGCCAGGTCCAGCACGGTTTGCTCGACCGTGGTCACCCAACCCTGTCCCAGCTCGAGGTCGCGGCGCTCGACGTCGATCCGCGAGACGTCGCGCCGTACATAAAGGACGGTCGCATCACGATCGGCCAAGCTCAGCGGCGCCCGGTGGCGAGCGGCCGCGACCACGGCCACCGCGACCGCGCGCGGCAGAGCTCCGTGTATCCGCGCGGCACTGAGCCCCATCAGGGCGACGGTGCCGATTCCCTCGTCGGCTGCCGCAGTGCCCAATGCCACGGACTCCAGCTCCGGCAGCCACGCGCGATCAAGGTGATCATCAGGGACCGGCACGTAGTAGCCAGTCGCCACCCGGTGCAGGACTCCCACCCTGGCAAGGCGGGCGAACTCCGCGCGGGGGTTCGTGTAGCTGTCAGCGGCGTCCTGCGGCCGGAGGAGGCGCAGCGGGCGACGGAGTAGCCGCGGTGGCAGTCGGCCCGGTTGTCGCTTCGCCATGAGTGGCACCTCCATAGGCTTGGAGCCTACTCTCATGCCAGTAATGACGCTGGGCGAGGCCGGTCCGGGTATAGCGAGAGCCCCTGCCCGGGTTGCGGTGCAGAGGCCCTCGTGTTCTCTCTCGCCCCCACCTGTGCGGTGGAAGATTCAGTTGCCTGCCGCGGGCAGGCGGGCGACCGTGCTGCGGGCGGACTCCTCCGCGTCGAAGACCAGTTCGCCCTCCACCCACACCTTGCGCGGGTGCAGGTCCGCGTCCCACAGCACCAGGTCCGCCCGCGCGCCGGGCGCGATGCGGCCCAGGGTGGGTTCGCCGAGGACGTCGGCGGGGACGGTGGTGGCGGCGTGCAGGGCCACGGCCGGATCGATGCCGAGGGCGACCATGTTGCGGATGGCGCGGTCCAGGGTCAGGGCGCTGCCGGCGATGGTGCCTGCCGGGGAGCGGGGGACGCCTTCCTCGGTGAGCACGACGTCCTCGCCGCCGAGCTGGTAGCGGCCCGGCGGCATGCCCGCGGCGGCCACCGCGTCGGTGACCAGGGCGACGCGGCCGGGGGCGGCGTTGAAGACCAGTTTGCAGATGTCGCCGTCGACGTGGGCCAGGTCGGCGATCAGGCCGAGGGTGTAGCGGGGGTCGACCAGGCCGATGCCGGGGACGCCCGGCTCGCGGTGGCCGAGGGGGCGCTGGGCGTTGAACAGGTGGGTGATCATGCGCGCACCCAGGTCCGCGGCCTGGCGGGTCTGCTCGCCGGTGGCGTCGGTGTGGCCGACGGCGACCAGCACACCGGCTTCGGTGAGGCGGCGGACGGCCTCGAAGCCGCCCGGCTGCTCCGGGGCCAGGGTGACCAGGCGCAGGGCCGCGTGCACCGCGGGGTCGGCCAGGATGCGCTCGATCCGGTCCGCGCTGGGCGGTTCCATCACCTCGGGGTTGTGCACGCCGTGCCGCAGCGGGGACAGGAACGGGCCCTCGAAGTGCAGGCCCAGCGGACGCGCGCCCGAACCGGCGGGCAGGGCGGCCGCGGCGGCCAGGACCTGGTGCGCCTGGCGCAGGACCTCCGGCAGCGGGGCGGTGATCAGGGTGGGCAGGAACCGGGTCACGCCGGTGCGCGGCAGGGCCGCGGACACGGTGGCCATCCCGGCGGCGTCCACGTCGGCGAAGTCCACCCCGACCGCACCGTTGATCTGCACGTCCACCAGGCCGGGGCTGAGCAGGCCCTCGGTCTCCCCTTGGTAGCCGGGGTTCTCCGCGACCTCGACGATCTCGCCGTCGCGGACGCGCAGTGTCACCGGACCGGAGAGGGCATTGCCCAACAGCGCCTTCGGGGCAGCGACTACGGCGTCCAATGACCCTCCAATGGTTTAGACCATTATGACGGTAACCCGACGTGTGCGCATTCGTCCAGCGACGAAGGAACGGTGGGACCCTTTACACAGCAGAGCCCGCCTCACCGAGGGGGCGGGGTGAGGCGGGCAGGCTCAGATTACGCCAGATGGAGCAATGCGCAACTGAGCGCGCGGCATGGCGCATACTGGAGCGAAACATCCGAGGTGTGTACCGGCTCGCGAAACGGGGGTGGCAGTGGCCGTTACCGACGACGCCATCTTGCGCGTCAAGGAAATGATCGTCTCCGGCGAGCTGAAGCCGGGCGACCGGCTGCCCAGGGAGGCCGACCTGGCCGAGCGGCTCGGCCTGTCCCGGAACTCGCTGCGCGAGGCGGTGAAGGCGTTGTCGCTGGTCAGGGTGCTGGATGTGCGGCAGGGCGACGGCACCTACGTCTCCAGCCTGCGCGCGGACGAGCTGCTCGGCGCGCTGAGCTTCGTGCTGGACCTGCACCGCGGCGAGGAGTCCGTGCTGGAGGTGCTCGAGGTCCGCCGGGTGCTGGAACCGGCCTGTGCGGCCATCGCCGCGGTGCGCATCGAGGAGAAGGACATCGCCGCGCTGCGCGAGCTGTGCGAGGAGACCGAGAAGTCCGACTCGGTGGAGCGCCTGGTCGAGCTGGACCTGGAGTTCCACCGCCGGATCGCCCAGGCCGCGGGCAACGCCTACCTGGCCCAGCTGCTGGACACGCTGGCCGGACCCACCGTGCGAGCCCGGATCTGGCGCGGCATCGCCCAGGGCGGGGCGGTGGACCGGACCGTGGCCGAGCACCGGGCGATCGTGGACGCGCTGGCCGCGCACGAGCCGGAGCTGGCCCGCTCCTGGTCAACCGTGCACGTCGCCGGTGTCGAGCAGTGGCTGCGCAACCTCGGATGACTGCTCGATTCCGTACACCCGTTGGGCGGTGCCGCCGAACACGGCGGCCCGTTCCGATGGCGTGAGCCGATCGGTGAGTACCTCAGCGGTCTCCAGCACGGTGGCGTAGGGCGCGGCGAGCAGGCAGACCGGCCAGTCCGAGCCGAACATCACCCGTTCGGGGCCAAATGCGTCCAGCACCACCTCGGCGTAGGGGCGGAGCTGGTCGACCGTCCACTGTGTCCAGTCGGCCTCGGTGACCAGACCGGACAGCTTGCAGGTGACGTTGGGCAGAGCGGCCAGCGCGCGCAGGTCAGCGGCCCACGGTTCGAGCTCGCCGGCGGCGATCGGCGGCTTGGAGCAGTGGTCGAGCACGAACTCCAGTTGCGGCAGCGCCCGGACCGTCTCGACGGCGGCGGGGAGCTGGTGCGGCAGGGTGAGCAGGTCGTAGCTGAGCCCGGCCTCGGCCACCGCGGCCAGGCCCCTGCGCACGTCGGGACGGCACAGCCAGCGCGGGTCCGGCTCGCTCTGCACCTGGTGCCGGATGCCGCGCAGCCAGCGCCCGCCGTGGCCGGACTTCAGCGCCGCCAGGGTGTCCGGCACGTCCGGGGCGGTCAGGTCGGTCCAGCCGACCACCGCGGCCACGATCTCCGACGCCTCGGCGAAGACCAGGAACTCGGGGGTCTCCTCCGGCACCGTGATGGTCTGCACCAGCACGGTGGCCCCGATGCCGGTGACCGCGGTGACCTGGTGCAGGTCGGGCAGCACGAAGCTCCGGTTGATCGGCGCCATCTCCGGCCCGGCCAGCCAGTCCTGGGCGCGCACCGACAGGTCCCACAGGTGGTGGTGGGCGTCGATCCTCATGCCCGCTCGCCCGGGCCGAGCACGTCCGCGGCCAGCAGGTTCCGCTCGCGCAGCTCGGCCCACAGCGCCGGCGGCACCGGGTTGGCGACCAGCTCGGCGTTCTGCCGCATCTGCTCGCCGGTGCGGGCGCCGATGACCACCGAGGCGACCGAGGGGTGGCCGAAGGCGAACTGGATGGCGGCCTGCGGCAGCGTGACGCCGTGCCGCTCGCACACCCCGGCGATCGCCCTGGCCCGGTCCACCAGCTCCGGCGGCGCGTCGGCGTAGTTGTACTTGGCGTTGACCGGGATCTCGTGCCGGGAGAGCAGGCCGGAGTTGAACACGCCCGCAGCCAGCACGGAGACGTTGCGCTCCAGGCACAGCGGCAGGAACTCGGCCGCGGCGGGCTGTTCCAGCAGCGAGTAGCGACCAGCCAGCATCACCACGTCGATGTCGGTCTCGCGGATGAACCGGGCAGGCAGCTGCCACTGGTTCATGCCCACGCCGATCGCGCCGACCACGCCCTGGTCGCGCAGCTCGGCCAGCGCCGGGAAGCCCTTTCCGGCGGCCTCGGCCCAGTGGTCGTCCGGGTCGTGCAGCAGCACCACGTCGACCCGGTCCAGGCCCAGTCTGTCCAGGGAGGACTCCAGCGAGCGGCGCACGCCGTCGGCGCTGAAGTCCCACACCCTGCGGTGGGTGGCCAGCACGTCGAAGCCGTTGGCCAGGTCGTCGCCGCCGCCGTCGTACTCAGTGAGCAGGCGGCCGACCTTGGTGGAGACGGTGAACTCGTCCCTGGGGTGCTCGGCCAGCACCGCGCCGAGGCGGCGTTCGGACAGGCCGAGGCCGTAGTGCGGCGCGGTGTCGAAGTAGCGCACCCCGGCGTCCCAGGCGGCGCGGACCGCGGCGTGCGCGTCGGCGTCGGGCACCGGGCGGTAGAGGTTGCCGATCGGCGCGGCGCCGAAGCCCAGCGCGGTCACCGGCACCGTGGTGCGGCCCAGTTTCGCGGTCCTCACGGCAGCTCCCAGACGAGTCGGATCTCCGGTTCGGCGCCCGAGTAGTCGTCGGGCACCTCCAGCAGCTCGGCCATCCTGGCCTGCCAGGGAACGTTGGCCGGGTGCTCGCGCAGGTGCGCCCGCATGGCCTCGTAGTCGTCGCAGTCGACCAGGTGGAACAGGTCCCGGCCGCTGCGCCAGATCCGCCAGGAGCGGACCCCGGCCTCGCGCAGCGCGAGGTCCAGCTCCGGCGGGATGCTCGCGTGCACCCGCTCGTACTCGGCTTCCCTGCCCGGCTTGAGCCTGGTGTGCAGCACCGTCTCCATCAGGTCTGCGCCTTCCCGCTGGCGATCCGGGCCAGCATCAGCGCGCCGAGGATGACCGCGCCGTAGACCGCCTGGATCCAGAACGAGGGCACCTGGGCCGCGGTGAGCAGGTTGTCCACCACGCCGAGCAGCAGCACGCCGGTGAGCGCGCCGAACAGGGTGCCCTTGCCGCCGTCGAGGGAGATGCCGCCGATGACCGCGGCGGCGAACACGGTGAAGATCATCCGGTCGCCCTGGCCCGCGCTGAGCGCGCCCACGTAACCGGTCTGGATCAGCCCGCCGATCGCGGCCAGCACCCCGGCCACCACGAACACCGACCAGGCGATCCGGTCCACCCGGATGCCGGCGGCGCGGGCGGCCTGGGCGTTGCCGCCGATGGCGTAGAGCGCGCGGCCGATCCGGTGGTAGCGCAACAGGAACCCGGCCACCAGGTAGGCGATCCCGGCCAGCCACACCGAGATGGGCAGGCCGAGGAAGGTGTTGGTGGCCAGCGCGAAGAACGCCTCCGGCATCTGGAACAGGGTCTTGCCCTCGGTGGAGCCGACCAGCAGGCCGCGCAGGATGATCAGCATCGCCAGGGTCACGATGAACGCGTTGAGCTGGAGCTTGACCACCAGGAAACCGTTGAACAGCCCCACGATCGCGCCCACCACCAGCACCGCGAGGATGGCCAGCCAGGCGGGCAGCGGGTCCTCGAACCAGCCGATGCCGCTGGCCGCCGGGATGGCCAGCAGCGCGCCGACCGCGGGCGCGATGCCCACGGTGGACTCCAGCGACAGGTCGAACTTGCCGGTCAGCAGCACCAGCGTCTCACCGAGCACCACCATGGCCAGCGCGGCCGAGGCGCCGAGCACCGCGACCAGGTTGTCCGTGGTGAGGAAGCGGTCGTTGACCAGTCCGCCGATCAGCACCACCACCGCGAGCGCGGGCAGCAGCGCCAGGTCACGCAGCCTGGCCAGCCGGATCCGTCGTGGCGGCGCGGACTTGCCGGCCGTGGGGGTGTTCTGCACGGCGGTGTCATTCGCCATCGAGTTCGACTCCTTCGATGGAGGCCACGAGCTCGCCATCGGCCCAGCCTGCCTGGTGTTCGGCGGCCAGGGTTCCGGCGCGCATCACGAGCACCCGGTCACAGGGGCGCAGGTCGTCCAGCTCGTCGCTGACGATCAGCACCGCCTTGCCCTCCGCCCTGGCCCGGTCGACCACGGCCAGCAGGGCCTGTTTGGACTTCACATCGACCCCGGCGGTGGGGTTGATCATGATCAGCACATCGGGGTCGTTGGCCAGCGCGCGGGCCATCACGACCTTCTGCTGGTTGCCGCCGGAGAGGTCGCTGACCGGCTGGTCGGCCTCCTTGGCCACCACGCCGTACTCGGCGATCGCGGTGTTCCCCTTGGCGCGCACGGTTTTCGGCGCGGCCAGCCCGGCCACGCCGAGCCGGTCCAGCACGCTCATGGTGGCGTTGTCGCCGATGGACATGCCCAGCACCAGGCCCTGGTCGTGCCGGGACCTGGGCACGCAACCGATCCCGGCGTTCAGCGCGGCCGAGACGTCGCCCGGCTTGAGCGGGGCGCCGGCCACCAGCACCGTGCCCGCGAGGGGTTTCCGCAGCCCGTACACGGTTTCCGCGACCTGGTGCTTGCCGCTGGCGTTGCTGCCGGCCAGCCCGAGCACCTCGCCGCGGCGCAGCTCGAAGGAGACGCCCGCGAAGCCGTCGCCCGCAAGCCCTTGCACGGCCAGCGCGACCGGGGCGTTGTCCGGCAAGGCTTCCCGGTCGGCCGCGTCGGTCACCGCGAGCCCGCCGGACTCACCGGTCATCGCGTCCACCAACTGGCTCCGGGAGAGCTCGCTGACCGGGGCGGTGACGATGTGCCTGGCATCGCGCAGCACGGTCACCGCCTGGCACACCTCGTAGACCTCTTGCAGGTGGTGGGAGATGAACAGGAAGGTCACCCCCGCGGCCTGCAGCTGGTGCATGCGCTCGAACAGCCTGCTGATCGCGTGGCTGTCCAGCCGCGCGGTGGGCTCGTCCAGGATGATGAACCGGGCGCCGTAGGACAGCGCGCGGGCGATCTCCACCAGCTGCCGCTGCTCCACGTCCAGCTCACCGGCCAGCGCGTCCACCGAGACGTCCACGCCCCAGGCGGCCAGCAGCTCGGCGGCCCCGGTGCGCAGCGCGGACCAGCGGATCACGCCGCGGCTGGCCGGCTGCCGGTTGAGGAACAGGTTCTCCGCCACGGTCAGCTCGGGGATGACGGTGGAGTGCTGGTACACGCAGGCCACCCGCTGCCGCCAGGCTTCCCGGTCGGCCACCGGGGGCGCGGGCTCGCCGTTGAACGCGACCGTGCCACTGTCCGGTTTGGACAGTCCAGTGAGCACGGCCACCAGGGTGGACTTGCCTGCCCCGTTGCGCCCCACCAGGGCGTGCGACTCACCGGGGCGGACGGTGATCCCGACATCGTGGAGCGCGGTGGTGGGGCCGAAGCGCCGGGTGATGCCCAGCGCTTCGACCACCGGCGCGGCGGGTGCGCTCACAGCTGGTTGCCCCACAGCGACTTGTCGTCCACGTTCTCCTTGGTCACCAGCGGCGCGGGCAGCTGGTCCTCCAGGATGCCCGGCCGGACCTCGACGATGGTGCTGCCGTGGTCGGTCGGACCGGCCTTGAAGGTCTCCCCCGCCATCGCCTTCTTGATCCAGTACATGCCGTACTTGGCGTAGGCGTCGGCGGGCTGGGACACCGTGGCGTCGATCTCGCCCTTGCGGATGGCCTCGAACTCCTGCGGGATGCCGTCGTTGCTGACCGCCACCACGTGCTTGGGGTCGCCCACCGGGTGCAGCAGGTCCTTGCGCTTCAACGCCTGCAGCGTCGGCGCCAGGTACACGCCACCTGCCTGCATGTACACGCCCTTGACGTCCGGGTTCGCGGTGAGCAGCGACTCCAGGCCGGAGGATGCCTTCTCCGCCTTCCACTCCGCGGGCAGGTCCAGGATCTGGATGCCGGGGAACTTGGCGGTCATGCACTCGCGGAAGGCCTCGGAGCGGTCCCG
Source organism: Crossiella sp. CA-258035 (assembly GCF_030064675.1). Taxonomy (GTDB): domain Bacteria; phylum Actinomycetota; class Actinomycetes; order Mycobacteriales; family Pseudonocardiaceae; genus Crossiella. Next base: position 459,337 of record NZ_CP116413.1, on the reverse strand, counting down.
GCCGTTGACCGAGGCCAGGTCGCCCTGGATCTGCACGACCTTGCCCTGCTTGACCTTGCCGCCGATGTGCTCGCAGGCCTTGGTGCCGTAGGCGCGGTTGTCCGCGCGCACCACCATGGCCACCTTGCCGCTCTCCGGGGCCACGTCCACCGCGACCACCGGCACGCCCTTGCGCTCGGCCTGGGCCAGCCCGGCGACCACCGCGGCGGAGTCCAGCGGGGTGACCACCAGGCCCTTGACGCCCTGGTTGAGCAGGTTGGTCATGTCGGTGATCAGCTTGGCCGGGTCGGAGTTGGCGTTGACCGTGGGCAGCGCCGCCACCCCGGACTCGGTGGCCATCTTCGGCACGTAGTTGTTGTAGGCCTGCCAGAACGGCGAGGTCAGCAGCGGCACGGTGGCGCCGACCTGACCAGGGCCACTGGCGCCCTGCTGGCCTCCCGGGCTGTTCGTGGTGCCACAACCCGCCAACACGATGGCCAGCGCGGCGGCAGCGGCCCCTGCCCTGCGGACGTCGGAACGCACCACGGTCCTCCTTGACTCGCTGGTGTGGATCTACTCAACTGGGCTGCGGCCGCAGCCGCAGTCCGTGCATCCCGCCGTCCACGGCGAGCACGGTGCCGACGGTGGCACCCGAAGCGGGTCCGGCGAGGTAGGCGATGGCGTTGGCCACCTCGTCGGCGGAAACCAGGCGGCCGGTGGGCTGGCGGGCCTGGAGCGCGGCGCGCTCGGCCGCCGGGTCGGCCGCGGCGTCGAGCAGGCGGCCCACCCAGGGGGTGTCCACGGTGCCCGGCGCGACGCAGTTGACCCGGATGCCCTCGCGCACGTGGTCGGCGGCCATGGCCAGGGTGAGGCCGTAGACCGCGCCCTTGCTGGCCGAGTACAGCGCCCGCTGGGGCAGCCCGGCCCAGGCGGCGATGGAGCAGGTGTTCACGATCGCGGCGGCCGGGGAGCGGCGCAGGTGCGGCAGCGCGGCCCGGCTGACCCGAGCCATGCCGACCACGTTGATGTCCAGCACCCTGGCCCATTCCTCGTCGGTGTTCGCGCCGACATCGCCCTGCGCGCCGATCCCGGCGTTGTTCACCAGCACGTCGATCCGGCCGAACTCGGCGATCACCGCGTCGATCGCGGCGACCACCGTGGCATCGTCGGCGACGTCGCAGCGCACGCCGAACAGCGGCGCGGGGACCTCGGGGTTGAGGTCGAGGCAGGCGACCTGCGCACCCCGCGCGGACAGGGTCTGCGCGGTGGCCAGGCCGATGCCGGAGGCGCCGCCGGTGACCACGGCGACCAGTCCGTCGAACTCGCTGCTCATCAGGGCGTCTCCGTCCACTCAGGACCGTCCGGGTAGCGGAATCCGTGCAGTGTGGCGGGTTTCATCTCCGCGGAGAACCCGGGCGCGATCGGCGTCCGGTAGCGGCCGTCGCGCACGACCGCCGGGTCGACGAAGTGCTCGTGCAGGTGGTCCACCCACTCGATCACCCGCCCCTCCTGCGATCCCGAGACGGCAACGTAGTCGAACATCGCCAGGTGTTGCACCAGTTCGCACAACCCGACCCCGCCGGCGTGCGGGCAGACCGGCACGCCGAACTTGGCCGCGAGCAGCAGGATGGCCAGGTTCTCGTTGACCCCGCCGACCCTGGCCGCGTCCAGCTGGAGCACGTCGATCGCGTCCGCGGCCAGCAGCTGCTTGAACATCACCCGGTTGTGCACGTGCTCGCCGGTGGCCACCTTGATCGGGCGGACCGCGCGCGCGATGGCCTGGTGGCCCAGCACGTCGTCCGGGGAGGTGGGCTCCTCGATCCAGTACGGGTGGTAGGGGGCCAGGGCCTGCATCCAGGTGACCGCGTCGCCCACGTCCCAGCGCTGGTTGGCGTCCACCGCGATCGGGTAGTCCGGCCCGACCACCTCGCGCGCCAGCTTCATCCGGCGCACGTCGTCCTCGAGGTTGCCGCCCACCTTGAGCTTGATCATCCCGAAGCCGTCGGCCAGCGCCTCGCGGGTGAGCCTGGTCAGCTTCTCGTCGCTGTAGCCCAGCCAGCCGGGCGAGGTGGTGTAGGCCGGGTAGCCCTCGGCCAGCAGCTTCTCGATCCGCTCGGCCTTGCCCTGCTCCGCCTTCTTCAGCATCAGCAGGGCCTGCGGCGGGGTGAGCACGTCGCGCAGGTAGCGGAAGTCGACCAGGCCGACGACCTCCTCCGGGGTCAGCTCGGCCAGGAAGCGCCACAGCGGCAGGCCGGCGGCACGGGCGGCCAGGTCCCACGCGGCGTTGACCACCGCGCCGACCGCCATGTGCACCACGCCCTTCTCCGGGCCGAGCCAGCGCAGCTGCGAGTCGCCGATCAGCCGCTGGGACAGCGCGCCCAGCTCAGCCGCGCCGGTCGGCGCGGGCTGGCCGATCAGGTGCGGGGACAGCGCCTGGATCGCGGCGGCCTGCACGTCGTTGCCGCGGCCGATGGTGAAGGCGAAGCCGTAGCCGCGGGCGCCGTCGTCGGTGCTCAGCACCACGTAGGCCGCGGAGTAGTCGGGGTCGGGGTTCATCGCGTCCGAGCCGTCCAGCTCGCGCGAGGTGGGGAAGCGGACGTCGAGCACGTCCACCGAGGTGATCACGGACATGTCAGGCCTGCCCGAAGGTCTGCCGCTGCTTGCCAAGACCCTCGATCTCCAGCTCCACCACATCGCCGCCGCGCAGGTAGGGCTTGGGCTCGGGCTGGCCGAGCGCGACCCCCGCCGGGGTGCCGGTGTTGATCAGGTCGCCGGGCCGCAGCACCATGAACTGGCTCAGGTAGCGGACGCACTCGGCCACCGAGAAGATCATGTTCTTGGTGCTGCCGTCCTGCCGGGGCACGCCGTTGACCGAGAGCTTCAGCGACAGCGACTGCACGTCGCCGACCTCGGCGGCAGGCACCAGGTACGGGCCGAGCGGGTTGAAGGTCTCGCAGCTCTTGCCCTTGTCCCAGGTGCCGCCGCGCTCCAGCTGGAACTCGCGCTCGGAGACGTCGTGCGAGACCGCGTACCCGGCCACGCAGGCCAGCGCGCTCTCGTGGTCCTCCAGGTACCGGGCGGTGCTGCCGATGATCACACCGAGTTCCACTTCCCAGTCCGTCTTCACCGAGCGGCGCGGCACCAGCACCTCGTCGTACGGCCCGACCAAGGTGTCCGGAGCCTTCATGAACACCACCGGCTCGGCGGGCAGTTCCGCCCCGGTCTCCTCGGCGTGGTCGCGGTAGTTGAGGCCGATGCAGACGATCTTGCCCGGCCGCGCGATCGGCGGGCCGACCCGCAGGCCGGAGCCGTCGCCGGGGTCGGCCAGCGCGGGCAGCTCGCCGGCGGCCAGCGCCGCGGCGGTGCGGGCCAGCCCGTCCGCGGCCAGGAACTCGCCGGTGATGTCGGTGGTCAGCGGGCGCAGGTCGTGGAGCGTGCCGTCCTCGGCCCGCACCGCGGGCGACTCGTTGCCAGGATCGCCAAGCCGCAGCAGCTGCACGGTGTCACTCCTCGTCGTCTCCGGAGCCATCCCCAGACATCGGATGTATATCGCCTCAGGCAACCCGATGTCTAGCCCCTATGACCATTGAACGGTGCACACCTCGGATGAATAAGCGCAGTCTTGCCCTACTCAGCCTCGCCGCGCTGCTCTGCGCGGGCGGTGCCGTGCCCGCGGGGGCGCTGTCGGAGCCGGTACTGGCCCCTGGCCTGGGCGGACCCCGGCTGGGAGCGCTGCCAGACCTGGGGCCGGACACCACGCTAGCGGGCAAGTCCGGTCCGGTCACCGCCTTCGTGGAGCTGACCGGCGCGCGCGGCGGTGAAGACCTGGTGGCCAAGCTGCGGACCAGGGACAACCGGGCCAGGCTGCTGCACCGGACCACCGCGGTAGCCGGGCTGCTGGTCCGCGCGGAGGCGGCCGCGCTGCGCGAGCTGGCCGAGGACCCCGCGGTGCGCTCGGTGCGCCCGGCCACCCGGCACTTCCGCACCAACGCGGGCGCGGGACCGCTGACCGGCGCGGTCTCCGCCTGGCAGCGGCTGGGCGTGCTCGGCGAGGGCGTGCGGATCGGCATCGTGGACGACGGCATCGACTACCACCACGCCGACTTCGGCGGGCCGGGCCGGTTCCCCACCGCCAAGGTCATCGGCGGCACCGACCTGGCCGGGGACGCCTACGACCCGGTGCGCGGGATCCCGCCGAAGCCGGACCCGGACCCGATGTCCTGCGGCGGGCACGGCACGCACGTGGCGGGCAGCGCGGCCGGGTTCGGCGTGCGCAAGGACGGCAGCCCGGTCACCGACCCGGCCGCGGTGGACGTGGCCGGCCTGCGGATCGGGCCGGGCGCGGCGCCGAGGGCGGAGCTGTACGCGATCAAGGTCTTCGGCTGCACCGGCGGCACCGAGCTGGTCACCGCGGCCCTGGACCGGGCGCTGGACCCCAACGGCGACGGCGATCATTCGGACCGGCTGGACGTGGTGAACCTGTCCCTGGGCAGCGACTTCGGCGATCCGGACAGCCCGGAGGCGTTGTTCGTGCGCAAGCTGACCGAGGCAGGCTCGCTGGTGCCCGCCGCGGCGGGCAACGGCGGCGACCTCTACGGGGCCACCGGCTCCCCCGGCAACACCCCGGCCGCGCTCACCGTGGCCAACAGCAGGGACGCCTACCTGCTGCGCGACGCGGCCACCGTGCTGGCCCCGCAACCCGTTGCCGGGCAACGCCTCGGCCAGTTCAGCGTGGCCTACACCGGTTATGACCGGCTGCACCTGGACCGCGCGGTGGTCACCCTGCCCGGCAACGCCGACGGCTGCCACGAGTACTCCGCCGCCGAGGCCGCGGCGGCCAGGGACAAGCTGGTCTGGCTGGACTGGGAGGAGGACGGCACCCGCCGCGTCTGCGGTTCCGCGCCCAGGGCCACCTGAGCGCACCTGGCCGGCGCGGCCGGGGTGCTGCTTTCGTCCACTGTGGACGATTTCAGCGCGGACATCAACGGGGTGCCGGAGCTGCCGGTGTTCCAGTTCACCGCGACCGGCGGCGCGGGCCTGGCCGAGGCGGCGCGGGCCGGCACGCTGCGGGTGCGGCTGGCCGCGGACGGCCGCAACGCGGTGCCGACGCGCAGGCCGGAGCTGACCGACACGATCAGCCCGACCTCGGCCCGCGGCGTGCACTTCCCCTCGGTGAAGCCGGATCTGGCCGCGCCGGGCGAGACCATCGCCTCCGCGGCAGGCGGCACCGGCGACGGGGTGTCCGTGCGGACCGGCACCTCGATGTCCGCGCCGCACGTGGCCGGGCTGGCCGCGCTGCTGCGGCAGCGGCGGCCGGAGCTCACCCCGGCCGAGCTCAAGGCCGCGCTGATGAACACCGCGGGCGCGGACCTCCGGCAGGGCACCGTGGTGGCCGGTCCGCGCCGGGTGGGCGCGGGCCGGGTGCAGGCGATGGCCGCGCTGGAGACCGAGCTGCTCGCCTACGCCGCGGACGCCCCGGAGGCGGTCAGCGTCTCCTTCGGCACGGTGCCCGCGGAGCAGCCGATCTCGTTGTCCCGCAAGGTGGTCCTCCGCAGCACGGGCGGCCCGCGCACGGTGCGCACCGGCTACGCGGCGGCCACCACCATGCCTGGCGCGCGGATCAGGGTCGAGCCCGCCCAGGTCAGCGTCCCGGCTGGCGGCACCGCGCTGGTCACCGTCACCCTGGACGTGCAGCCGAAGGTGTTGCGGCGCAACGCCGACCCCACCGTGGCCGCCACCCAGGAGGACCAGCCCCGGCAGTTCCTGCCCGACGTCTCCGGCCGCCTGCTGCTCACCCCGGACACCGGTCCCGCGCTGCGCGTTCCGGTGCACGCCGCGCCAAAACCGGTGGCGCGCACCGGGATCGAGCTGGTGCGCAGCTCGGGGCGGCGGCTGCTGCGGTTCACCGGCGAGGGCCTGAACCAGGGCGCGGGCAGCCTCGGCTACCGGTCCCTGGCCGGTGTGTTCGAGCTGCACGGCAGTTCCAGCGGCGAGCTGCGGCACGTGGGCGCGACCTCCACCGCCCCGCTGGCGGGCACCCGCGGCCTGCTCGGCTTCGGCCTGGCCGCCAAGCGGGAGTGGACGCTGCTCGGCGCCAGGGTCACGCCCTACGTGGAGATCAGCACCACCGGCGACGACCAGCCCGAGTTCCGGGTGATCGCGACCAGGGTGCCCGGCACCGACCTGCTGGTGGCCCGCACCGACGACCTGACCGTGCCGGAAGGCCCGGTGACCGTGGACGTGCAGCCGCTCAACGGACTGGGCGGCGACACCGACGCCAACGTCTTCGACAGCGATGTGCTGGTGCTGCCGGTGGCCCTGCTCGCGCTGAACATCGCGCCGGAGGCCAACTCCGCGCCGCTGACCTACACCGCGGGCATCCAGGGCCCGTGGGGCGAGGGCCGGATCAGCACCCCGATGGCCTTCGATCCTTTGCACCCCAGGGTGTTCACCAAGGGCTCGGGCGCACCGGCGCTGGTCTACGCGGCCCAGCCGGGCAACAGCCTCCTGCTGCAACAGCACACCGTCGGATGGCCCGAACTGCTGGTGCTGCACCACCACAACGCCGGTGGCGGGCGCGCGCAGGTGCTGGGGTCAGCGTGAGCGGTGCGGCCGGATGTCCACCGCGGGCATCCCGGCCCGCCCGGCCGCGTACAGCCCGCTCTCGGTGTCCTCGAACACCAGGCAGCGGGCGGGCACCGCGCCGAGCACGGTGGCAGCCAGCAGGAACAGGTCGGGGGCCGGTTTGCCACGCATGACCTGCTCGCGGGTGATCAGCACGTCGAAGAGCCCACGCAGCCCGGTGGCCAGCAGGATGGCCTGCGCGGTGCCCCGGCTGCAACTGGTGGTCACCGCGGTCGGCACCCGGCCCTGCGCCCAGCGGGCCATCGCGACCACCCTGGGCACCTCGCGCACCTCGGCCAGCCGGGTGAGCACCGCGCGCTGGCACTCCTGCTGGAGCTCGCGCACGGGTAAGTCCTTGGGCAGGAAACCGCGGGCGACCAGCCGCGCCGCCCAGTCGGTGAACGCGATCCCCTCCGGTGCACCGGCCGCGGCGGGCACACTCAACCCGTGCCTGGCGAACACCTCACGCAGCGCGGCCCGGTGCACCGCGTGCGAGTCGACCAACGTGCCGTCGAGGTCGAAGACCACTGCGTCGAAGCTCCGGTGCCCCGGTAGTAGCGGTGGCACGTCCAGATGGAACACGGCGCCGCCCCTGTTCCTCCCCAGGAAATTTTCAGTTAATTGTTGTCCAGTTTGCCACTCAACCGGAAAACTATCTACAACTCCAGCCATCAATCTGAGCGGGTGACGATGAACTTCCTCGGCGTGGACACCGGCGCGACCACCACCCGGGCTCTGTTGATCTCCGACGCCGGCGCCCGCCTGGGCGCCGGCCGGGCCGAGGGCGGCAACCCGAACGCGCACCCGCCGGGGGTGGCCGCGGCCAGGGTGGCCCAGGCGGTCGGCCAGGCCCTCGGCGGCAGCGACCCGGCCGGGGTCGGCGCGCTGGTGCTGGGCATCGCCGGGGCGGCCAAGATGGCCGACCCCTCGGTCCGCGCGCTGTTCGAGGCCGCCCTCCGCGCCACCGGCCTGACCTGCCCGATCAAGGTGGTCGCCGACTGCGAGGCGGCCTTCGCCACCGCCGCGGCCACCGGCGAGGGCACCGTGCTGGTGGCGGGCACCGGCTCGATCGCGGCCCGCATCTCCGGGCATCGGATGGTGGCCACCGCGGGCGGCTTCGGCTGGCTGCTGGGCGATGAGGGCTCGGCCTACTGGCTGGGCCGGGAGGCGGTCCGGGCCACCCTGCGCCGGGTCGAGACCGGGACCGCGCTGGGCACGCTGGGCACCGCGGTCTTCGCGCACGCCGGACTCGCCCCCGACCCGGACCAGGTGCAGGCCCGCCGGACGCTGATCACCGCGGTGAACGCCGAGTCACCGATCCGGCTGGCCGGGTTCGCCCCGCTGGTCAGCGCGCACGCGGCCACCGATGAGGCGGCGGCCGACATCGTCGAGCGCGGCGCGGCGCACCTCACCGAGACCGCGCTGGCCACCAGGACCCCTGGCGACACCAGCCCGGTGGTGCTCACCGGCAGCCTGGTCACCGCGGCCACCCCGGTCGGCGACCGGGTGCGCGCCGAGCTGACCGGCCGCGCGGGCGGGCCGGTGCGGGTGGCCGCGGACGGCACCACCGGAGCGGCCTGGCTGGCCGCGCTGGGCTCGGTAACCGGCGAGGCCGCGCAGGCGCTGCACCGCCAGCTCAGCCGGGCGTGACCTGGTGCTCCGGCGTCCGGGGATGCCGGATGCCGGGGTGGTCGCCGGGCAGCACCCGGAACAGCACCCAGCCGCTGACCGCCACGCACAGCGCCACCAGCGGCCAGCTCAGTGCCACCCTGGACACCCCGAGCGCGACCACCGCGTCGATCCACCACAGCGAGCTGAACACCACGATCCGCACCAGGTACTGCCCGACCCAGACCCAGCTGGCCAGCCGGTAGGCGCGCAGCAGGTCCGGGTCGCGGCGCCAGCGGGTGCGCTGGCCGAGCGCGGTGCCGACCACCACGCCCAGCAGCGGCCAGCCGATCACGATGCTGACCGACCAGGCCAGCGCGCTCGCCACGTTGGAGAGCAGCTGGACCAGGAAGAAGTCCGCGGCCCGGCCGGTGTAGAGGGCGACCAGCGCGGCCGCGCACACGCCGAGCATGCCCAGCAGCACCGCGCGCGGGCGGTCGCCCTTGACCAGCCGGTAGGTCGCGATCACCAGGCCGACGCCCAGCGCGACCGCCGAACCGATCCAGATCGACTCGTCGGCGAGCAGCCAGCCGACCACGAAGGCCAGCGGGGGCAGGGTGGCGTCGACCGCGCCACCACGGCCCCCGAGCAGGGCGCCGAGGGATTCCGGACCGGCGGCCTGGCGGGAGTCGGCGGAGGGTTCCACAGCTACCAGCCTGCCTCATCCCGGCTGCGGATCCCACCGATAAGTGAGGCGAACCTAAGCCGGTCCACCGCCCGGTGGATCTTGCCGAATTCGGTAAGGAACGTTACAAACGAGTTCCGACCGTTGACCCGGGTGAGCGTGGTCACTACGGTGACCCGAAATCGTCTGGAAAGTTAACAGACAGGAGGGTCATGCGAGCCGGTAGCCCGCGCCTGCTGCGTGAGATCAACGATCGCGCGGCCATCGACGCGTTGCTGCGGCACGGCGCCCTCACCCGGTCCGAGCTGGAGGCCCAGATCGGGCTGTCGAAACCGGCAACCGCGGCACTGCTGACAAGACTGGAGACCGAGGGCGCGGTGGTGCGCGCCGGTCTCCGCGGCGGCGGCCGGGGGCCACGGGCCCAGCTCTGGACCGTCAACGGCACGCTGGCCAGCGTGGCCGCGGTGGACCTCACCCCGCGCGGGGTGGACATCGCCATCGCCGACATCACCGGCGCGCTGCTGGCCGAGCACCAGACCGCGCTGCCCCGCGGCGGCCAGGACACCGTGCTGGCCGCCTTCCAGTCCGCGCTCAACGCCGCGGCGGGCCGGGCCGAGGTGGATCCCGGCGGGCTCTGCCAGGTGGTCATCGGCGCGCCCGGCGGGGTCAACCCGGCCACCGGGCACCTCGGCTTCGCCCCGCACCTGCGCACCTGGGAGGGCTTCGACGTGCCGGGCACGCTCACCGAGCTGCTCTCGGTGCCGGTGACGGTGGAGAACGACGTCAACCTGGTCGCGCTGGAGGAGATGACCTCCGGCCGGGCCGGGGACGTGCGGGACTTCGTGCTGATCTGGATCAGCGCCGGGCTCGGCTCCGCGGTGGTGATCAACCGCCACCTGCTGCGCGGGGCCACCGGCGGCGCGGGCGAGATCGACTCCATGCGGGTGCCGGACCGGGCCACCGCGGACACCGGCGTGGACCGCGGCGGCATCCGGCTCGGCGACCTGCTGGCCACCGGTTCGGTGGTCAAGCTGGCCAGGGCGCACGGGCTGGCCGCGCGCAGCGGCGCCATCGCGCTGCGCAAGGCGGTGGAGGCAGGCGACGGCGGCCGGGCCTTCCTGCTCGACCTGGCCCGGCGGATCGCCACCGGCGTGGCCGGGGTGGTCAGCGTGGTCGACCCGCAGCTGGTGCTGCTGGCCGGTGAGACCGCGCAGGCCGGTGGCGAGGAGTTCAGCGCCATGGTCGCGGCCGAGCTGCACCAGCTGGTCACCCCGAGAACTCCGGTGCGCACCTCGTTGGTCACCGGGAAACCGGTGCGCTCCGGCGCACTGCACGCGGCGCTCGCCCTGGCGCGGGAAGAGGTGTTCGGACTTGTCGCCGCCACAGCCGATCCGTTTCGCGGGCTGCGCAAGCCCGCCGGTGCAGCACCACCGGGCCCCCGACGGCCCCCGCTGCGCGCTCGACACATTTCCCCGACACCACACTGAAAACCCAGGAGTTCGCATGCGCAAGACCTCTCGCGCGGTCCTGCTCAGCGCCACGGCGGCAGCCGCGCTGCTCATCTCGGCCTGTGCCGGCGGCGGTGGCAACGCCAGCGGCGCGCCCGGCGCGGCGCCCGGCAAGGACGACAAGCTGTCCCTGACCGTCTACAGCAACTTCGAGGGCCGCGAGTACAAGGCGGTCACCGAGGCGCTCAACCGGATCAAGACCAGGTTCCCCAACTTCGAGATCAAGCACGAGGGCACCCAGGACGACGAGAAGATCACCGGCGCGATCCGCGGCGGCAACCCGCCGGACGTGGCGATCTCCTTCTTCACCGACAACCTGGGCCAGTTCTGCTCCTCGGGCAGCTTCCAGAACCTGCAGCCCTACATCGACCGGGACAAGGCGGACCTCAACGTCATCCCGAAGGCGGTGCGGGACTACACCGAGTACAAGGGCAACCGGTGCTCGATGCCGATGCTCACCGACATCTACGCCTTCTACTTCAACAAGGACATGTTCGCCAAGGCGGGCCTGACCGAGCCGCCGAAGACGACTGACCAGCTGCTCGAGGCGACCAAGAAGCTGACCGAGTTCAACGAGGACGGCTCGATCAAGGTCGCCGGCTTCATGCCGCTGATCCCGCACTACCGCAACCAGGCGCAGAACTGGACGCCGATGTTCGGCGCCCGCTACCTCGGCGCGGACGGCAAGTCCAACCTGGCCAACAGCCCGGAGTGGAAGGAGCTCTTCGAGTTCCAGAAGAAGCTGGTCGACTTCTACGGCTACGACAAGATCGAGAAGTTCCGGGCGGGCCTGGGCCAGGAGTACTCGGCCGACCACGCCTTCCAGAAGGGCAAGCTCGCCATGATGCTCGACGGCGAGTACCGCACCGCCTTCCTGGCCAGTGACGCCAAGGACATCAACTACGGCACCGCGCCCGCGCCGGTGACGCCCACCAAGCCCGAGCTCTACGGCGGCGGTTTCGCCACCGGCACCATCATCGGCATCCCCAAGGGCGTGAAGAACCCCGGCGCCTCCTGGGAGCTGGTCAAGCAGATGTCGCTGGACACCGACACGCTGGTGCAGCTGTCCAACGCGATCAAGAACATCCCGACCACCGAGGCTTCCATGAAGGACCCGAAGCTGGAGGTCACCCCGCAGTTCAAGACGTTCCTGGACATCTTCGGCTCCGGCAAGCTCTGGTCCAACCCGGCCACCCCGATCGGTGACGCGCACCTCAAGGCGGTCAACGACTTCGCCGAGAAGTGGCAGTCCGGCAAGGTGACCGACATCGCGGCCGAGCTGAAGAAGGTCGACGCGCAGGTCGACGACGCACTGGCACAGAAGGCCGGTAAGTAGTTCCATGACCGCCACGCTTGAGCGCGCGAGCGCCGCCCGGCCCGTCCCCAGCAAGGGGCGGGCCGGGCGGCGGCGCCGGAACTTCCTGACCGTCCTGGGCTTCATGTCCCCGGCGATCATCGGGTTCGCGGTGTTCTTCGGCTACCCGCTGATCGCCACCATCTACTTCTCCTTCACCAGGTACGACCTGATCAACGCACCGGAGTGGCTGGGCTTCGACAACTACATCCGGATGTTCACCAGCGAGCCGCTGGTGGGCGTCGCGGTGTGGAACACGCTCTGGCTGGTCGTCATCCTGACCACCTGCCGGGTGATCTTCGCGCTCGGCACGGCCATGGTGATCTCGCGGCTCAAGAGCGGGGTCGGCCTGGTCCGCACCCTGTGCTACCTGCCCTCGCTGGCCCCGCCGGTGGCGGCCACGATCACCTTCGTCTTCCTGTTCAACCCCGAGTTCGGGCCGATCAACAAGTTCCTCAAGTTCCTCGGCATCGACGGCGGACTGTGGTTCTCCGACCCGGAGATGGCCAAGCCCGCGCTGACCATCCTGGCGCTGTGGGGCTCCGGCGAGCTGATGATCATCCTGCTGGCCGCCCTGCTGGACGTGCCGCAGGAGCAGTACGAGGCGGCCGAGATCGACGGCGCGGGACCGATCCGCAAGTTCTTCTACATCACGCTGCCGTCGATCGCGCCGGTGCTGATGTTCGGCATCGTGAACTCGGTCATCTTCGCCCTGCAGTTCTTCACCCAGGCCGTGGTGGCCGGTTCGGTGGCCTCCGGTTCGGCCGAGGTCGCGGGCAACGCCAAGGACATCGGCTTCCCGCAGAACTCCACCCTGACCTTCCCGGTCTGGCTCTACGTCCAGGGCTTCCGCTACTTCAACATGGGTTACGCGGCGGCCATGGCGACCCTGCTGTTCATCGTCTCCTTCGCCTTCACCGCGCTGCTGGTGCGGCAGATGCGTCGGGCCTCGCACGTCGAGGAGGGCTCGTGACCACCGCGACCGCAACACGTCCGGCCAGCCGCCGCAGGCCACCGCCCAAGCGGAAGCCCAGCGGCTCCTGGCAGAAGACGCTGTACTGGATCGCCACGCACAGCATCGGCATCGCGCTGGCGCTGGCCTTCTCGCTGCCGATCGTGTTCGTCTTCCTCACCGCGTTCATGTCCGACAGCCAGGCGCTGTCCTCCAGCCTGTGGCCGGAGTCCTGGCACCCGGAGAACTTCTTCCGGGTCTTCGACAAGGCGCCGCTGCTGGAGTACACGCTCAACAGCCTGATGTACTCGCTGCTGGCCACCGCGGGCATGCTGCTCTCGGCGATCCCGGCGGCCTACGCGCTGGCCAGGCTGAAGTGGAAGGGCCGCAACGGGGTCTTCCTGCTGGTGGTGGCCGCGATGATGCTGCCGCCGCAGGTGGTGGCGGTGCCGCTGTACGACATGTGGGTCAAGTTCGGCCTGACCGGCACGCTGTGGCCGCTGATCGTGCCGTACTTCCTCTTCGACGCCTTCAGCGTGTTCCTGCTGCGCCAGTTCTTCCTGACCATCCCGCAGGACTACATCGACTCGGCCAAGATCGACGGCTGCAACGAGTTCACCGCCGTGCTGCGGGTGCTCATCCCGATGTCCCGCCCGGGGATCGCGGCCACCGGGCTGTTCTGCTTCCTCTACACCTGGAACGACTTCTTCGGTCCGCTGATCTACACCGGGGAGAACAAGGCCAACTGGCCGCTGTCGTTGTCACTGGCCTCGTTCCGGGGCCAGCACGCCGTGGAGTGGAACCTGATGATGGCCGCCACGGCGCTGATCATGGTTCCGGCCATCGTGCTGTTCCTGTTCGCGCAGAAGTCCTTCGTCCGAGGGATCACCTTCACCGGAGTTAAGGGTTAACGATGAAGCTCACCGTCGTCGGAGGCGGCTCCACCTACACCCCTGAGCTGATCGACGGGATCGCCGGGCGCAGAACCAGCCTTGCGGTGGACGAGATCGTGCTGGTCGACCCGGACGAGCACCGGCTCGCGGTGATCGGCGAGTTCAGCCAGCGGTTGCTCGACCACGCGGGACACCCGGCCAGGGTCCGCACCACCACGGACCTGGAGTCCGGCGCCGAGGGCGCGGCCGCGGTGCTGCTGCAGCTGCGCGTCGGCGGGCAAGAGGCCCGCCGCTCGGATGAGACCTTCCCGCTGGAATGCGGCTGCGTCGGGCAGGAGACCACCGGAGCGGGCGGTCTGGCCAAGGCGCTGCGCACGGTCCCGGTGGTGCTCGACATCGCCGAGCGGGTGCGCAAGGTCACCGGGCCGGACACCTGGATCGTCAACTTCACCAACCCGGTCGGCATCGTCACCAGAGCCCTGGTGCAGGCCGGTTTCCGGGCGGTCGGCCTGTGCAACGTGGCCATCGGCTTCCAGCGCTACGTCGGCAAGCTGCTCGGCGCGGCCCCGGAACAGGTGCGGCTGGGCCACATCGGCCTCAACCACCTGACCTGGGAGCGCGAGGTGCTGGTGGACGGCGTGGACGTGCTGCCGAGGCTGCTCTCGGAGTTCGGCGAGGACGTGGCCGAGCACATCGGGCTGCCCGCCGAGCTGATGCGCCGGCTGGGCGTGGTGCCCTCCTACTACCTCAAGTACTTCTACAGCCACGACGAGGTGGTGGCCAGGCAGCGCACCGAGCCGCCGCGCGCGGAGGTGGTCAGCCTGGTGGAGAAGGAGCTGATGGGCGTCTACGCCGATCCCGCGGTGGTGACCAAGCCGGAGGCGCTGTCCCAGCGCGGCGGCGCCTACTACTCCGAGGCCGCGGTCCAGCTGGTGCACGCGCTCACCGGCGGCGACCAGGGCGAGGAGCACGTGGTCAACGTCCAGAACAACGGCACGTTCTCGTTCCTGCCGGACGACGCGGTGATCGAGGTTCCGTCCATTGTGGACCGCAACGGCGCGGAGCCGTTGCCGGTCAGGCCGATCGAGCCCGAGTACTCGGGCCTGATCAGCCACGTCACCGCCTACGAGTACCTGGCCCTGGAGGCCGCGCTGCACGGCGGCCGGGACCGGGTGGCCAACGCGCTGCTCGCGCACCCGCTGATCGGCCAGTGGAACATCGCGGAGAAGCTGGCCGACCAGCTCGTCGCGGAGAACGCCGAGCTGCTGCCGTGGGCGAAGGCATGAGCGGGAGACCCGAGATCAGTGATCTCGTCCTGGCCATCGACGGCGGCAACAGCAAGACCGATGTGATGCTGGTTTCCCGGGACGGCGAGGTGCTGTCCCGGGTCCGCGGCATCGGCTCGCCGCCGCAGACGGTGGGCATGCAGCGGGGCCTGGACACCTTCGAGAGCCTGATCGTCGAGGCCGCCCGGCAGGCGGGCTACGCCGGCACGGCTCCCTTCGCCGCGCACACCTCGGCCTACCTGGCGGGGGCGGACCTGCCCAAGGAGGAGCAGTTCCTCCAGGAGGCGATCACCGCGCGCGGCTGGTCGGCCACCACCACGGTGGCCAACGACACCTTCGCGCTGCTGCGCGCGGGCAGTCCCACCGGCGCGGGCGTGGCGGTGGTCTGCGGCGCGGGCATCAACGGCGTCGGGGTGGCCCCGGACGGCCGGGTGCACCGCTTCCCCGCGCTGGGCCGGATCTCCGGTGACTGGGGCGGCGGCGCGCACCTGGGCAGCGAGGCGCTGTGGCTGGCGGTGCGGGCCGAGGACGGCCGGGGCGAGCCCACCGCGCTGCTGCCGGCCATCCGCGAGCACTTCGCGGTGCCCACCCTGCTGGAGCTGATCGAGCGGCTGCACTTCGGCGAGCTGTCCGAGGACGTGCTGCACGAGCTGTCCCCGTTGCTGTTCCGGGTGGCCGGGCAGGGCGACGCGGTGGCCCAGCAGGTGGTGGACCGGCTGATCGACGAGGTCAGCGTGCTGGCCACGGTCAGCCTGCGGCAGCTCGACCTCACCGCCGAGCCGGTGCACGTGGTGCTCGGCGGCGGGGTGCTCACCGGCGTCGGTCCCGCGGTGATCGAGCAGGTGGCCAAGCGCTGCCGGGCGGTCGCCCCGCTGGCCGAGATCATCGTGGTGGACCCGCCACCGGTGGTCGGCGCGGCACTGGCCGGGCTGGACGTGCTCGGCGCGGACCGGGAAGCGGAAACCCGGCTGCGGGCCGGTTTCCTCGCCCCAGCCGCGACTGAGAGCGCTCCAGTGGATGGCGGCGCGGAGGAAGCGGCCGCGGTGTGAGCCCCCGCGGCGGTCCCGGCCCCTGAACCGGGACCGCCGCGGTTTCCACCGAAGAGGGCTCACCTGGTGGCCAGACCTCACCTAGCGGCAAGGCGCAGCGCGCCGCCCTTGTTCTCGTCGTCGGTGCCCAGCAACATCTCCCCGCACCTGGCGTCCAGGCAGGTCAGCGCCTCGATCTTGCGCCCGGTGAAGGCGCCGATCCGCCTCGGCTCCTGCCGGACCTCCAGCGCCACCCCGTTCGCCCTCGCGCGCACCCGGCCGGCCGAGTAGGTCGCGGAGTCGAACGGACCGTCGTCCCCGTTGTCCGAGGCGGCCGAGATGACCAGCTCACCGTCGGGCAGCACGTCCAGGTCGGACATGTGCCGCACGTTCTTCCTCGGGTAGGGCACCCGGACCGCCGCGGACTTCACCGGCCCGAAGGTCAGCTCCACCAGGTCGAACTCGGCCGCGTAGAGCGTGGCCGGCCTGCTGTCCAGCCCCCGGTCCGCCCACAGCGCGATCGTCTTGCCACCCGCGGCGGCCAGCGCGAAGCTCTCGTAGTCATCACCGGCCTGCCCCGCAGGCACCTGGAAGGTCTGCCGCACGGTCACCTCACCCGCACCGAGCTTGATCAGAAAACCCTTGCCCTTGCTGGCCAGCGCGAGGAACTCCCCCGCCCGCCCCGGCACCGGCTCGATCGACTCC
Source organism: Crossiella sp. CA-258035 (assembly GCF_030064675.1). Taxonomy (GTDB): domain Bacteria; phylum Actinomycetota; class Actinomycetes; order Mycobacteriales; family Pseudonocardiaceae; genus Crossiella. The sequence goes on along the minus strand of NZ_CP116413.1, from coordinate 442,715 downwards.
AGGTCCACCGGCAGCTCACCGCGCCACTCCAGCGGTTCCACCACCGGCTTCTTGCCGTCGGCCTGCACCACCCTGGCGATCCGGTTCTGCCCCGGCTTCTTGTTGTCCCGCACGATGAGCGACTCGACCCGCCCGTCACCGCGGGCCAGCACGGTGGTCCCGCTGACCCCGGAGAGGATGTCCGAGCCCACCTGCTGCCACTCCTGCGGAGCAGCCTGCGCGGCCGGAGCCGCCAGCAGCAGCACTGCCAAAGATCCGATCACAACACGACGCATGGCCCGAAGTGTTGCGAGAATCACGCGGCAATCGGCTCATACTTTCGGTCGGACATCCGATGACTTTCCACAGTTACTGGTGAGTAACCTTCGTCATCGTAACTGACGGTAGCGTAGGTCGCGCTCCGCTTGTCATGCTGGCCGGATGGAGAAGCCGCTAGAAGAGGAGGCCGTGCCGGGCCTCTGGGGGTCCTACGCCGCGCTGGGCGACAGCTTCACCGAGGGCCTCGACGATCCGTGGCCGGACGGCAGTTTCCGTGGCTGGGCAGACCGTCTGGCCGGCCACCTGGCCACGGCCCGCCCGCACCTGCGCTACGCGAACCTCGCGATTCGGGGCAAACTGCTCGGCCAGATCATCGACGAGCAGCTGCCGGTCGCGGTAGCCCTGCAACCGGAACTGGTCACGTTCTGTGCAGGCGGCAACGACATCCTGCGCCCAGGCAGCGACCCGGACGCCCTGGCCGTGCAGTTCGAAGCAGCCACCGCCCAGCTCCGCAAGGCAGGGGCCGACGTGGTCATCTGCACCGGCTTCGACACCAAGGACGTGCCCATCATGCGCCGCGTCCGGGGCAAGGTAGCCACCTACAACGCCCACCTGAGAGCCATCGCCGACCGCCACAACTGCTACGTCGTCGACCTGTGGTCCATGACGGTCCTGCACGACCCCAGAGCCTGGAGCGAGGACCGCCTGCACCTGTCCCCCGAGGGCCACGAACGAGTCGCCCTGCGCGCCTGCGCCGAACTCGGCATCCCGGTCACCGCGGACTGGTCCGAACCATGGCCGGTAGCCGATCCCGCGGACTGGCTCACCCTGCGCCGAGCGGACCTGAAGTGGGCAAGACAACACTTCGTGCCATGGCTCGGCCGCAGACTGGCCGGAAGGTCCTCCGCCGACGGCATCGAGCCAAAACGCCCAGAACTGGCCGAACTCTGCGAAAAGGCCTGAGCGCCAACACAACAGCGCGGCGACTTGCCGCGTTGGGAGGCGTGGCGCGCCAGCGACACGCCGGGCCCTTTGACCCAGCGACGGGTTTGATTTTTTCGCGTCGTGCGTTCGTGATCCCGGCACACGCGAAGCAAGCTTCGGAGTGCCGGGATCACGAACGCACGACTCAAGAGCGAAAAAATCCCGCGTGCGGAGCACGCCAATGTGACAGGCCTGAAACCCAGCCACAGGCCTGAAAACCCAGCCACCAACCCCCCAAAACCAATCACACCCGGCATCCGGGGACGCGGATGCCGGGTGTGACCAAGTGGGCGACGAACCTCCCCCAGAAGGCTCCCCCAGTGCCGCCATGTCGCTGGTGCAGCGCGAACCAACCACCGACAGCACAAAGAATTCCACGACCCGCTTGACGGAGCCTAACCGCGAACTAAACGAGATCAGCGGGGCATGGCGGGTAGCCTCCAGTGTGCCGCCTGAGACGGCCGTGTACCAGCGTTTTCCCAGCATTGGCCACAAAACACCTCAGCCGAGCTGGGCCAGCCGGTCCCGCAGCACCTCCAGCTCGGGCAGCCGCAGCACCTCGTAGAGCTCCAGCGAGCGCTGCCAGACCACCCTGGCCCCGCCGGGGTCCCCGCGGGAGACGAGCACCTCGCCGAACTCCATCAGCATCCGTGCTTCCTGCGGTTTGGATCCGGCGGCTTCGGCGGCGGCCACCGCGTCCCGGTAGTACCGCTCGGCCTCGTCCAGGCGGCCGAGGTCCCGGCTGACGTCGCCCATGCCGCCGAGCACGATGGCCATCCGGTCGTTGTTGTTGGAGTCGCGGTAGATGTCGAGGGCTTCGCGCAGGTGCACCAGGGCCTGCTCGTGGTCGCGGTGCCGGATGGCGATCTCGGCCATGTTGGTCAGCGCGATGGGCAGCACGAAGAAGTTGCCGATCCGCCTGCTCAGCTCGATCGCCCGGCGGCAGGACTCGACCGCCTCGTCCTTGCGGCCGGTCTCGTACAGGTACTGGGTCATGTTGCTGGACAGCAGCGCCAGCGAGGCCAGGTCGCCGATCTCCTCGGCGATCCGGTAGGCGGTGGAGTCGTGGTGCAGGGACAGCTCGGGCAGCCCGCGCCGGCCGTGGATCATGCCCAGCGCGGTGTGGATGCGCACCTCGCCCCACCGGTTGCCCAGCAGCCTGGCCGCCTCCAGCCCGATCAGGTTGACCTTGACCGCGTCCTCCCACGGGAACCGCGCGTCCAGGTACGGGTTGAGCATGGTGGGCAGCTGCCAGGCGGCCTCGTGCTGGCCGGACTCCTCGGCGAGCACCACCACCGAGGTCAGGTTGGCCCACTCGGCGTCGAAGAAGGCCAGCGCCTGCTGCCGGTCGTTGAGGGTCGGCTGCCGCACGTGCGGGCGGGTCAGGCCGGGGCGCAGGTCGTCCAGGATGGGCCGCATCAGCCTGCGCGCCCGGTCGGCCACCACCAGGTAGTAGTCGAGCAGGCCGCGCAGCGCGCTGTCCCGCTCCTTCTCCTCGGTCTCGTTGCGGAACAGCGCCCTGGCGTACAGGCGCATCAGGTCGTGCATGGAGAACCGGTCGACCTCGTGCTCGATCACCAGGTGCGCGGCGGCCAGCGCGCGCAGCGAGCGCCGGGCCTGGGCCACCCCGACCTCGGCCATGGTGGCCATCAGGTACGGCGAGACGTCCCGGCCGGGGTGCCCGCCGAGCAGCCGGAACACGCTGGCGTGCGGTGGCGGCAGGTCCCGGTAGGACAGGTCGAAGGCGCCGCGCACCGAGGTGTCGGTCTCCTCCACGTCCAGCGCGGCCAGCCGCTCGTGCTCGTCGGCCAGCTCCTCCACCAGGTCGCCGACCTCGCGTTCGGGGTTGACCGCGAGCCGGGCGGCGGCGATCCGCAGCGCCAGCGGCAGGTTGCCGCACAGCTCGGCCAGCCGCCGCACCTGGGCCAGGTCGTGCTCGGAGTGCCGCTCGCCGGCCACCCGGTTGATCAGCTGCACGGTGTCGGCCATGGACAGCGTGTCCAGCGGCAGCACCCTGGCCCCGTTGGTCACCACCAGCCCGTCCAGCCGCCGCCTGCTGGTCACCACGGTGAACGCGCCGCTGGTGGGCAGCAGCGGGCGCACCTGGTCGGAGTCGTGCGCGTCGTCGAGCAGCACCAGCATCCGCCGCCCGGCGATGGTGGAGCGGTAGAGCGCCAGCCGCTCGTCGAACTCCGCGGGCACCGACTCCGGCCGCACGCCGAGGGCGACCAGGAAGTGCCGCAGCACCTCGGCCGGGTCCACCGGCGCGTGCTCGGGGTCGAACCCGCGCAGCGAGGCGTAGAGCTGGCCGTCCGGGAACTCGGCGGCAGCCCGCTGCGCCCAGGTCAGCGCGAGCGCGCTCTTGCCCACCCCGGCGGTGCCCGCGAGCACCGCGATGCGCGGGCCGTCGGCCATGCCGACCAGCCGGTTCAGCCAGGCCAGCTCGGCGCTGCGGCCGGTGAACCCGGCGGGCGCGGGTGGCAGCTGCACCGGCACGCTGGGCAGCGCGGAGGGCGGCGAGACCGGGCGCTGGGCGGCCGGATCGGGCGCGAGCTCGTCGGTGAGCACCTGGCGGTGCAGCTCCTGCAGGGTGGGGCCGGGGTCGATGCCCAGCTCGTCCACCAGCCGGACCCGGAAGGACTGGTAGGCGCCGAGCGCGTCGGCCCGCCGCCCGCTGCGGTAGAGCGCCAGCACCAGCTGCCCGACCAGCCGCTCCCGGAACGGCTGCTCGGCGACCAGCCGCTGGAGCTCCACGACCACCTCGCCGTGCCGGCCGAGGTCCAGCTCGGCCTGGATCCACTCCTCCACCGCGACCAGCCGCAGCTCCTCCAGCTCGGGCGCGACATCGCGCAGCACCTGGGAGGAGGGCACATCGCTGAGCACCGGGCCGCGCCAGAGCTTGACCGCCTCGCTGAGCAGCTCCCGCCTGCGCGCGGCGGGCTCGCCGCGGGCGGCGCTGAGCAGCGCCCTGGCCCGGTGCAGGTCGACCAGCCGGGGGTCGGCGCGCAGCAGGTAGCCGGAGGCGTGCGTGATCAGGGTGACCGAGCCGCCGGGGTCGGCCTCGGTGAGCACCCTGCGCAGCCGGGAGACGTGCCCGTGCACCACGGTGCGCGCGGTCGGCGGTGGCTCGTCCTCCCACAGCGTGGCCTGGATCCGGTCGTGCCCGACGACCTGGTTGACCTCCAGCGCGAGCAGCGCCAGCAGGCAGCGCGCGCCCGCCCGGCCCATCGCCAGCGGGGTGCCGCCGACCACCAGCTCGACCGGGCCGAGCACGCGGAACTCCAAGGGCGGCAACGGTTCCTGGTTCACCGGCCGTCCTCCAGGGTGGCCAGCCTGGTGCGCACGGTCTCGGCCTCGCCGCGGTCGAAGGCGGCCAGGATCTCCAGCGCCCGCCGCCACTGGGTGGCCGCGGCCAGGGTGTCCCCGGTGGCGAAGGCGACGTCGCCGAGACCGCGCCGGGCGAAGGCCTCCTGCCGGTTCATGCCGTGGCTGATGGCCAGCGCGAGGGCCTGCCGGTTGGCCGCGGCCGCGCCGTCGATCTCGCCGCGCGCCAGCCGGGCCCGGCCCAGGTTGTTCAGCGCGGTGGCCCGGAAACCGTCGTCGCCGATCTCCTCGTCGATGGCCACCGCCCGCTGGAAGTAGGCCTCGGCCCGCTCCGGCCTGCCGGAGTCCAGGGCCAGCACGCCGAGGGTGTTGTTGATCGCGGACTCGGAGTGCCGGTCGCCGATCTCCTGGTTGCGCCGGATCGCCTCCGCGGCGGCTGCCTCGGCCTGCTCGGTGCGGCGCAGCCAGGCCAGCGCGCCTGCCACGTTGGTGGCGGCGCGGGCGGCGGCCTGCCGGTCACCCGCCTCGGTGGCCGCGGCCAGCGACTCCTGGTAGTAGCGCAGGGACTCCTCCTCGCGGCCCAGCCGGTGCGAGGCCGCGCCGAGCCCGTTGAGCATCATGGCCACGCCGGCGCCCTCACCGGCGGCGGTGGCCGCGGCCAGGCCGAGCTCGTTCACGCTGATCCAGTCCTCCACCCGGTCGCGCATCGCCAGGTACATCGACACCGGCCTGGCCAGCAGCCAGGTCTCCCGGGGGAAGCCCTCTTCCTTGGCCAGCCGGATGACCGCGACCGCGTTGGCCCGTTCCGCCTCGAACCAGCGCAGCGCCTCCTCCGCGCCCCAGTCCGGCACCGGGTCGGCCGCCTCGCCGGGCGGCAGCCCGAAACCGTGGGTGGCCGGGCTGAACTTCACCGCGGCGTGCGCGCACCAGCGCCAGTAGTGGTGGATGAGCCGCCGCTGGGCCGCCCGCCGGGTGGCTTCACCGAGTTCGGTGCGGGCCAGCTCGCGGGCGTGCAGCCGGATGAGGTCGTGCAGGGCGAAGCGGTCCCGCCGCCACTCGGTCAGCAGGTGCGCGGCGGTGAGCGCGCGCAGCGCCCGCCGGGCCGCGGCCGGGGTGGTGCCGGCCAGCGCGGCCACCAGGTCGGGGGTGAGCACCGGGCCGGGGTGCAGGCCGAGCAGCCGGAACACCGCGGCCGGTTCCGGCGCGAGGTCCCGGTAGGAGATGTCGAAGGCGCCGCGCACCGAGGAGCCCTCCTCCTCCAGCCCGGCCAGCCGGTGCTGCTCGTCGCGCAGCTCGGCGGCCAGCTTGGCGGGGTCGCCGGCGGCGGCCAGCCGGGCGGCGACCACCCGCAGCGCCAGCGGCAGGTCCCCGCACAGCGCGGCCAGCTCGTCCAGCACCGCCGGGTCGGCATTGCCAGCGCGGCCCAGCAGCGCGACGCCCTCGGCACGGGGCAGCGTGCCCAGGGTGTGGATGCCCGCGCCGTGACTGACCACCAGGCCGTCCAGCCGCCGCCTGCTGGTGATCAGGGCCAGCGAGCCGCCGCCGGGCGGCAGCAGCGGGCGGACCTGCTCGGAGTCGCGGGCGTCGTCCAGCAGCACCAGCACCCGTCGCCCGGCCAGCATCGAGCGGTACAGCGCCAGGCGTTCGTCGAAGGGCACCGGCACCGCGCCGGGGGCCAGGCCCAGCTCCAGCAGGAACTGCCGGAGCAGCTCGGCGGTCTCGGCTGGCGGGTGCTCGGGGTCGAAGCCGCGCAGCGCGCCGAAGAGCACCCCGTCCCGGAACCGGCCGGCGGTCCGGCGGGCCCAGGTCAGCGCGAGCGCGGTCTTGCCGATGCCGCCCGCGCCGGCCAGCACGCCGACCGCGGACTCCCCGGCCTGCTCGGCCCTGGTCACCAGCTCGTCCAGCCAGGTCTGCTCGGCGGCCCGGCCGGTGAACCCGTACGCGGGCGCGGGCAGTTCGGTGGGCGCGGGCGGGGCGGTGGCGGTCTCGGCCTGCTGCACGCACAGCGCCGGATCGTCGGTGCGCACCCGCTCGGCCAGTTCGCGCAGCTCAGGCCGGGGGTCGAGACCGAGCCGGGCGGCGATCCGCTGCTGGTAGCCGGTGTAGGCGCGCAGGGCCTCGGTGCGGCGGCCGCAGCGGTACAGCGCGAGCACCGCGTACTCGGCCAGCCGCTCCCGGAACGGCTCGTCGGCGTGCAGCTGGAGGATCCGCGGCAGCGTCTCCTCGTGCCTGCCCATGGCCAGCTGGGCGCCGAGGTGCTCCTCGGTCACGGTCAGCCGCAGCTCCACCAGCTCCGGCGCCAGCTCCCTGGCCAGCACCGGCGAGCCGAGACCGGCCAGCGGCTCGCCCCGCCACAGGTCGAGCACCTGGCCGAGCAGCTCGGCGCGCGGGCCGGGCGGCAGGTCGCGGGCGGCCGCGGCCAGGCCGCGCGCCCGGTGCGCGTCGACCAGCTCGGGGTCCATCCGGAGCAGGTAGCCGGGCGCCCGCGTGTCCAAGGACACAGGCAGCGCCAGCTCGGCGAAGAGCTTGCGCAGCCGGGAGACGTAGCCCTGGACGATGGTGCGCGCGGTCGCCGGGGGCCGTCCGTCCCACAGCACCTCGGTGATTCGTTCCGCGCTGACCACCTGTCCCGGTTCCGCCACCAGCGCCGCGAGCAGGCAGCGCACGCCGGAGCCACCCACCGGGACCGGTTCCCCGTCCAGGACGAGCTCCAGCGGCCCCAGCAGACGGAATTCGACGCGCTGGGTCGTCGGCCCTGACGAGCAGGTCTCCGCCACCTTGTCTTCGCGCCGCACGGTGGGCACGTTACGACCTTTCGGCGTCCCCTGGGTAAGTCGCGGTAGGCCATTCCGTAGTAGTACGGACGACCCGGACGGGGGATCGCTCGTTAGGGTCTGCACAGAGACATTCACCAGAGACATCCACCCGAGGACGCCGGAGGCGAAGTGCCCGCAGATCCGACGGCGCTCCTGGACCGGGGCGCGGGCTGCCTGCTCGGCGGCGCGGTCGGCGACGCCCTGGGCGCCCCGGTGGAGTTCCTGGCCAGGCCGGAGATCCGCCGCGAGTTCGGACCGGCCGGCATCACCGACCCGCCACGTCCCGGGCTGATCACCGACGACACCCAGCTGACCCTGTTCACCGCCGAGGGCTACCTGCACGCCTGGGTGCGCGGCAAGCACCGGGGCGTGTGGGGGCCGACCGAGACGGTGTGGCAGAGCTACCGGCGCTGGCTGACCACCCAGCAGCTGGACGGCCCGGCCCCGCTGGCCCGCGGCCTGCTCGCGGACAAGCGGATGTACGCCAGCCGCGCGCCGGGGGTGACCTGCTTACGGGTGCTCCAGTCGGCCACCCTGCCCAACACCACCAGCGACTCCCGCGGCTGCGGTGGGGTGGCCAGGGCCGCGCCCGCCGGTTTCGCGCCCACCCCGCAGACCGCGTACACCCTGGGCTGCGAGTTCGCCGCCCTCACCCACGGTCACCCCGCGGGCTGGGCCCCGGCCGGAGCCCTTGCCCTGATCGTGCACCTGGTAGCGGTCCGCCAACGCCCGTTGGGGGATGCGGTGGACCAGGCCACCGGCCGCGCGCTGCGCGACGACCAGGAGACCGGCCTGGCCCTGGCAGCGGCCTCCGCACTGGCCGCCGCCGACTCCGCCGCGGCCAGGCGGGTGCGCGAGGCCCGCGCCTTCGGCCGCCCGGTGCCGGCGGGTGGCCCGTCGGCGAACTCGGTGGAGCGGCTGGGCGCGGGCTGGGTCGGCCCGGAGGCGCTGGCCATCGCGGTCTACGCCGCGCTGACCCACCGCCGCGCCGAGCAGTTCCCGGACGCGCTGCGACTGGCCGCCAACCACTCCGGCGACAGCGACTCCACCGCCGCGATCACCGGCAACATCCTGGGCGCCCTGCACGGCACCGCGGTGCTGCCCAGGGAGTGGGTGGGCAGGCTGGAGCTGTGCGACGTGATCGAGCAGACCGGCCGGGACCTGGCCGCCTCCTGCGCGGGACTGCCCTTCGACGAGGAGCACTACCTGCTGCCGGAGTGATCAGCTCGCCGAGGACTCCGCCCACAGGTTGATGCCGGCGTCCACCGCGTACCTGTCGATCTCCACCAGCTCGTCCGCGCTGAAGTCCAGGTTCCGCGTCGCCGCCAGGTTCTGCTCCAGCTGCGCCACCGAGCTGGCCCCGATCAGCGCCGAGGTGACCCGGGAGTCCCGCAGCGTCCAGGAGATGGCCAGCTGCGCCAGCGACTGCCCCCGGGACCGGGCGATCTCGTTGAGCGCCCTGATCCGCGCCAGGTTGTCCTCGGTGAGCAGCCCGGTGGACAGCGACCCGTCCCGGCTGGCCCGCGACCCCTCGGGCACCCCGTTGAGGTAGCGGTCGGTCAGCATGCCCTGCCCCAGCGGCGAGAACGCGATGCAGCCCGCGCCGACCTCTGCCAGCACGTCCAGCAACTCCGGCTCGATCCACCGGTTGAACATCGAGTAGGACGGCTGGTGGATCAGCAACGGCACCCCCATCTCCCGCAGCAGCGCGGCCGCCGCCACGGTCCGCTCGGCGGAGTAGGAGGAGATGCCCGCGTAGAGCGCCCGTCCGCTGTTCACCGCGGCCGCGAGCGCGCCCATGGTCTCTTCCAGCGGCGTCTCCGGGTCGGCCCGGTGCGAGTAGAAGATGTCCACGTAGTCCAGGCCGAGCCGCTCCAGCGACTGGTCCAGCGAGGCCAGCAGGTACTTGCGCGAACCCCAGTCCCCGTAAGGCCCGGGCCACATGTCGTACCCGGCTTTCGTGGAGATCACCAGCTCGTCCCGGTACGGGTGCAGGTCCTCGGCCAGCATCCGGCCGAAGTTCTCCTCGGCGCTGCCGTAGGGCGGCCCGTAGTTGTTGGCCAGGTCGAAGTGCGTCACCCCGAGGTCGAAGGCCCGCCGCACGATGGCCCGCCCGGTCTCGTACGGCCGGTCACCACCGAAGTTCTGCCACAGGCCCAGTGAGACGGCGGGCAGTTTGAGGCCGCTGCGTCCGGATCGGCGGTAGCTGAGCTGGTCGTAACGCGCGGAGTCGGCCAGGTAGGACACGCTGCTCCTCCGGGAGATGGGTCGGTTGCCCAACTTAACTGCGCTAGCCCAACCGGACCAGCCCTCGGCCTGGCCAGGAGCCCGGCGGAACCAGGCACGACGCCTGTCCGGACACACTTTTGTCAGGCGTGTTCCATTTTTTCACATTAGAGCCCGGCAACTTTCCATTGACCCCGGTAACAATTGACTAGCTGTGGCCCATACCAATCCGGGACAAGTGGACTGAAGACGCCGTTGATGGCACTCGACGGAGAGTCACCACCCGATCGCCGATTACCACGCTTACCGTGCGCGCCCTCACGGTGGGTGACTTGACTCAGGCTTGAGTCCGCGCCTGAGACACGGGTGGAGCACAGGAGAACTGGGTGTTTCGCACCGAACGTGCAGCTCAGCGTCCCTCGATCGGGGCAACACCGCGAGCATCAGAGTGCCCGAATCCCAATAAGACCTTAAAACTCCGACGCGGTCCGACCGCTTGCGGTGAATGCCCTACACCAGTCGTCCGAGGTAAACCAGCAGTTTCTGGCCACAAACAGTGACCACCTCCACGCGAACATCCGAGGATCAGGTTGACTGCGCCACGGAAAATCAGAGACACTGGTGGCACCTACAACTGGGGTGTTGCAGGTCACAAACGGTGGCAGGAATTGTCCGGTCACAAAGATGTGTGGGGCCGGTCCGGTGTTGACGCACCGGACCGGCCCCGCATGGAACGGATCAGTAGCTGTGGTCCGCTTGCAGTGCGACCAGCCACAGCCCGATCCGGAGCACGGTGAGAAGCGTCTGGATCGCCAACCAGCGGCTCAGGCGCTTCTCACATGCTCGGCACCAGAGTTCACCGCCGATCGCCGATCGGTTCTCGCCGAGCACGAGCACCCTGATGCGGTCGCCCAACTCGGCGAGGAACCTCCTGAGACGACGCCAGGCTCCTCGTGTGAAGTTGTCCATCCGGTCTTTCTCCCGATGGTCGTGGCCCAGTGATTCCGGGCTCCCGCTTGGGGAAAACCCTGGAGTCTCGAAACACTTCCAACCGGCTCCGTCGAGATAGTCCCCTATCTCTGGATCGATCAGCAAACCCGATGCGGCATATCCTTCGTAGCCAACATCACAGTACGAACCGGAACTTTTACCCAGCGCCATAAGCGCAGGTCAGAGGCCGATTAAGACAGGTCAGCCTAACCTGACCTATACCGCTTACCAGGGAATTCGCAAGCAGCGCCGCGTGGAAATGGTTCAGCATTCGACAATTCCGGAACCACCATTGGTCTGGACAATACGGCCGGTGCGCACCCGCCCCGAGTCGTCCCTTTCGGGCAGTCGGCGCACCTGGATGGCGGTATGACCTGGTCAGCGAGATCCGGACCCTGTGTGCACCTCTTGCTCAGGGGGAGGACACATGGCCGATCCAGCCGCGCACGAGCCCCGGTTCACCGTGGTCTCCAGCGGCCCGATGCACCGGTTCGTCTTCCTGGTGCCGCCTGGCCGGTCCGCGGTGGGCCGGGCCGGGGACATCGCGCTGCCCAGTGACGCGGTCAGCCGCAGGCACGCCTGCCTGGACCGGAGCGGGGACGAGGTGACGGTCAGCGATCTCGGCTCCACCAACGGCACCTGGCTCAACGGGCAGCGGCTGCACGGTCCCCAGCCGTTGCGCGACGGCGACCTGTTGCGCCTGGGCGGGCTGGAGCTGCGCTACGCCGCGCCGGAACCCAGCCGGTACTACCCGGGGGACAGCTACCAGGTGCGGGACCTGCGGGGCGGGGCGATCAACATCGGGCCGGGCGAGCAGCACGTGGCCGGCCGGGACCAGTACGACAACCGCTCCTACGACCAGCGCGCCTATGACCAGCGGCGCTACGACCAGCGCCGGTACGAGGAAGCGCACATCACCGTCGACAACGACCCGATGACCGCGCTCACCGAGGGCGCCGGGGTGGGCAGGCTGGTCATGGTGGTCGGTTTACTGGTCGCGCTGGCCGGGTTCGCGCTGTTCGCCTGGACGATCTTCTCCGGCATGTCCGGGATCTCCGGCGGCCGGCCGGTGGACCCGTTCAGCATGAAGTTCCAGGGCCTGCCCGCGGTGCCACTGGGCTTCGGCGCCTTCGCCGCGGGCGGCATCCTGGCCTCCATCGGCGGCGCCATGGCCAAGGCCGCCCGCCGCCGCAAGGACCGCGCCGAGCGCCGCCGGAACCGCTACTGACCTGGAGGACCCATGCGCGACAACTACGACATCCGCGGGGTGCGCGGGACCAACGTCAACATCGGGCCCGGCCAGCAGTACGTGGCGGGCCGGGACCAGCACCTCGGCCAGGGCCACGAGCTGCTCACCGAGGTCCAGTCGCTGCGCAGGGCACTGGACGAGCTCCGGCTCACCGGGGCCGAGCGCCGGGAGGCCGACCGCGCGCTGGACGAGGTGACCGAGGAGCTCCAGTCCCCGCAACCGGACCGCAGCCGCATCGCCACCCAGACCAACCGCCTGACCACCCTGCTGCAACGAGCGGGCGCACTGGCATCGGCCGGGGCGGCACTGCTGGGACCGTTGGGCGCGTTGACCGCATGGCTGGGGTTCTGAGCGAAAGGTGGCTGGGGTTCTGACGCACCGAACCGGGCGGGGCCAGGCGAGGCGCGAAGCGAAACCCCGCTGGTTCGGCACCAACCGCACCGTGGGGGTCCGGGGGCTCGGCCCCCGGATCACACAACGAGCCCCGGCGAAGCCGCCAACGGCGGCGAGCAGCCAAGGGCGCTACGAGCCGGTGACGGGACTTGAACCCGTAACCCCTCGCTTACAAGGCGAGTGCTCTGCCAATTGAGCTACACCGGCGTGACGCCGGGAACATCGTAAGCGGCTCGCGCCCGTGCGCATAACAACCGCCCGATCGCGGACTGTGACAGCCGTTACGCCAACAGGTAGACCTGCGGCGTTGTGGATAACCTCAGGTCACGGATCCCTGTCGACAAAGGAGGCGGACCCGGTGGGTGCTGCGATGGACTCGGCTGCTGACTTCATCGTGATCGCCAACCGTCTACCCGTCGACCTCGAGCGGTTGGACGACGGCACGGAGCGGTGGAAACGCAGTCCTGGCGGGCTGGTCTCCTCGCTGGAGCCGTTCCTGCGCTCGCGCAGCGGCGCCTGGGTCGGCTGGCCGGGGGTGGCCGACGCCGAGGTCGAGCCGTTCGAGGAGACTGGGGTGCAGCTGCACCCGGTGCAGCTGAGCGCGCAGGAGGTGCGCGACTACTACGAGGGCTTCTCCAACGGGACGCTGTGGCCGCTCTACCACGACGTGGTGGCCCCGCCCGCCTACCACCGCAAGTGGTGGGACGCCTACGTGAAGGTCAACCAGCGCTTCGCCGACGCCACCGCCAAGATCGCCGCCGAGGGCGCGACCGTGTGGGTGCAGGACTACCAGCTCCAGCTGGTGCCCGCGATGCTGCGGGAACAGCGGCCGGACCTGCGGATCGGGTTCTTCCTGCACATCCCGTTCCCGCCGGTGGAGCTGTTCATGCAGCTGCCCTGGCGCGGGGAGATCATCCGCGGGCTGCTCGGCGCGGACCTGGTCGGGTTCCACCGGCCGGGTGGCGCGCAGAACTTCCTCTGGCTGGCCCGCAGGCTGCTCGGCCTGGAGCCGACCAGGGGCGCGGTGGGTGTGCGCACCCGGCCCGGCCTGGTGCCGGTGGGCGACCGGCTGGTGCGGGTCGGCGCGTTCCCGATCTCCATCGACTCCGCCGGGCTGGACCAGCTCGCGCGCACCCGCGAGGTGCAGCAGCGCGCTGCGGAGATCCGGCGTGAGCTGGGCAACCCGAAGAAGATCCTGCTCGGCGTGGACCGCCTCGACTACACCAAGGGCATCGACGTCCGGCTGCGCGCGCTGCACGAGCTGCTGGCCGAGGAGCGGATCAACTCACAGGACGTGACCATGATCCAGCTGGCCACGCCCAGCCGGGAGCGGGTCGAGCACTACCAGCAGATGCGCGAGGACATCGAGCGCGGCGTGGGACGGATCAACGGCGAGTTCGCTCGGGTGGGTCACCCGGCCGTGCACTACTTGCACCAGTCGGTGGACCGCAAGGAGCTGGCCGCCTTCTTCTGTGCCGCTGATGTGATGGTGGTGACACCGGTTCGAGATGGTATGAACCTCGTCTGCAAGGAGTATGTGGCCTGCCGACACGACCTCGGTGGAACACTTGTTCTCAGTGAGTTCGCCGGAGCCGCCGCTGAACTCACGAGCGCTTTTCTCGTCAACCCGCACGATCTGGATGGCGTGAAGAACGCATTGCAGGCTGCCCTCACCGTTGATCCGGCCGAGGGCCGCCGTAGGATGCGCGCTCTGCGCCGCCAGGTCCTCACCCACGACGTCGACCGCTGGGCTCGATCGTTCCTCGAGGCCCTGGGCACGCAGAGCAACGCGACATAGGTGGCGCCCATCCCCCGGGGCGCGCCCACATAGTTCTCAACCGCCCCGAACGCCACGTAGGAGGAAGGCGTTGACCGCCGAGACCCTCCCCATCGAGTTGCGGCGCGCGATCATTCAGCTGGCTCGGACTCCGAGGCTGCTGGTCGCCTGCGACTACGACGGGACCCTGGCCCCGATCGTCGCCGATCCCGAACGTGCCCGGCCGCTGCCGGAGTCGGTGAACGCGCTGCGATCGCTGGCCGCCCTGCCCGCCACCACGATCGCGGTCATCTCCGGGCGCGCCCTGCGCGACCTGGCCACCCTGTCCCGCCTGCCGGCCGAGGTCCACCTGGTGGGCTCGCACGGCTCGGAGTTCGACGTCGGCTTCGTGCACGAGCTGGACGCCGCCGCCAAGGACCGGCTCACCCGGGTCCGCCGGGCGATCGAGGAGATCGTCGCGGACGCCCCCGGCGTGCACCTGGAGTTCAAGCCCGCCTCGGTGGCGGTGCACTCCCGGCGCGCCGAGCCGGAGATCGGCGAACGCGTCTTCGAGGCCGTCCGCCAGGGCCCGTGCACCTGGCCGGACATCCAGGTCACCGAGGGCAAGGCGGTGATCGAGCTGGCCGTGATCCAGACCGACAAGGGCCACGCCCTCGACGTGCTCCGGCACCAGGTGGCCGCCTCGGCCGCGTTCTTCATCGGCGACGACGTCACCGACGAAAAGGCATTCATCCGCCTGGCAGGCCCTGACCTGGGCGTGAAGGTGGGCGACGGCGAGAGCGCCGCGGAGTACCGCATCCCGGACACCGCCGAGGTCGCGCTGGTGCTGGCCTTCCTGCTGGAGGAGCGCCGGAACTGGCTCTACGGCGAGCAGGCGGTGCCGATCGAGCGGCTGACCATGCTCTCCAACGAGCGCTCGGTCGCCCTGGTCACCCCAGACGCCCGGCTGACCTGGCTGTGCCACCCCGAGCCGGACTCGGCGGCGATCTTCGCCGACCTGTTGGGCGGGCCGTCCGCGGGCCACTTCTCGATCAAGCCCGAGCGCAACGGCCTGCCGCTGGGCCAGCGCTACGTGCCCGGCACCATGACGGTGGAGACCCGCTGGTCCAAGCTGCTGGTCACCGACTACCTGGACCACTACGCGCCGCCGCAGCGCACCGACCTGGTGCGGGTGATCTCCGGTGACACCACCGCGCTGGTCACCTTCGCGCCGCGGCCGGAGTTCGGCCAGGTCCCGGTGTCGCTGGTGGCCGAGGACGACGGGCTGCGGGTGCTGGGCACCTCGGACCCGATCGTGCTGCGCTCCCCCGGCGTGCACTGGCAGGTCACCAGCGACGGCCAGCACGACACCGCGCAGGCCATCGTCGCGGTGCACCCCGGCTCGCCGGTGGTGCTGGAACTGCGCTGCGGCACCGACGACCTCACCGCCGCGGAGACCCCGGAGGCCGAGCGCCGCGGCCGCGCCGACCGCTACTGGTCGGAGTGGCTGGGCACCCTGGACCTGCCCAAGACCCAGCGTGAGCTGGTGGCCCGTTCCGCGCTGACCCTGCGCGGCCTGCAGCACGGGGAGACCGGCGCCTTCCTGGCCGCGGCCACCTCCTCGCTGCCGGAGGAGATCGGCGGGGTCCGCAACTGGGACTACCGCTACTGCTGGGTCCGCGACGCGGCTCTGTCCGCGCAAGCGTTGGTGTCGCTGGGCTCCCTCGCCGAGGCCGAGGCCTACCTGGGCTGGCTGCACACCGTGCTGGGCACGCTGACCAGCCCGGAGCGGCTGCACCCGCTCTACACCCTGCACGGCACCACGCTCGGCCCGGAAGCGGTGCTGGACACCCTGCCCGGCTACGCGGGCTCGCGCCCGGTGCGGGTGGGCAACCTGGCCAACCAGCAGGTCCAGCTGGACGTCTTCGGCCCGGTGGTCGACCTGGTCAAGAAGCTGACCGAGGCCAGGGGCAAGCTGACCGACGAGGACTGGCGCATGGTGCAGGCGATGGCCGAGGCGGTCACCCGCCGCTGGCACGAGCCCGACCACGGCATCTGGGAGGAGCGCGCCGCACCGCGGCACCGCGTCTACTCCAAGGTCATGTGCTGGGTCACCCTGGACCGGGCGATCGCCCTCGGCGAGAGCTTCGGCCGGGAGGTCGACCCGGAGTGGGTCAAGCTGCGCGAGACCATCCGCGCGGACGTGCTGGAGCACGGCTGGAACGACGAGGTCCAGTCCTTCACCACCGCCTACGACGGCACCGACCTGGACGCGGCCACCCTGCACATCGGCCTGTCCGGCCTGATCGACCCGGCTGACGAGCGCTTCCAGGCCACGGTCACCGCGACCGAGGCCGAGCTGCGCTCCGGCGTCACCGTCTACCGCTACCACCGCGACGACGGCCTGCCGGGTTCTGAGGGCGGCTGGCACCTGTGCGCGGCCTGGATGATCGAGGCATACCTGCTCACCGGCCGCCGGACCGAGGCCGAGGAGCTGTTCCAGCAGATGGTGGACTGTGCCGGGCCGACCGGGCTGCTGCCGGAGGAGTACGACCCGGTGGCCGAGCGCTCGCTGGGCAACCACCCGCAGGCGTACTCGCACCTGGGCCTGATCCGCTGCGCCCAACTGCTGGACGCCTGAGCCGAAAGCACCAACGAACGGGCCGTCGCGCGAACCGCGCGACGGCCCGTAGTTTCTGGCACATGCGTACCAGCCGTGCCGCGTTCGCGGCATCCCTGACGGCGCTCCTCGCGTTGTCCCTCGCTCCGCCGGTGACCGCCGCGCCGCAGAGTCCACAGTGGACAGACTGCGACGCTGACCCCGCCACCCCACTGGAATGCGCCACCCTGCGCGCGCCACTGGACTACCGGGCGCCGGGCGGGAAGACCGTCGAGCTGGCGATTTCCCGGCTCAAGGCGGCGGATCCGGCCAAGCGGCACGGGGTGCTGCTGGTCAACCCCGGCGGGCCGGGCGGCAGCGGGCTGGACATGCCGCTGGGACTCGCGCAGACCTTCCCCAAGGACGTGCTGGACCGGTTCGACCTGATCGGCTTCGACCCCCGGTTCGTGGGCAGGAGCAGTCCGCTGTCCTGCGGGTTCACCGGCACGGTCTTCGACGCGCTGTGGCCGCGGCTGCCCGGTCCCGGCGGGTTCCCGGCCGAGGCCAAGGCGGCCAAGGAGGTCGCGAGGCAGTGCCAGCGGGCGGAAGGGGACCGGTTGCCCTTCGCCTCCACCCGCAACGCCGCCAGGGACCTGGACGTGGTCAGGGCCGGGCTGGGTGAGCAGCGGATCAGCTTCTACGGCGGGTCCTACGGCACCTACCTGGGCGCGGTGTACGGGCAGCTGTTCCCGGCGCGGGTGGACCGGATGGTGCTGGACGGCGCGATCGACCCGGCCAAGGTCTGGCACGGCATGAACCGGGGCTGGGGACCGGCCGCGGAGACCGCGTTCGCGGACTGGGTGGACTGGGCGGCGGAACGGGACGCCACCTACCACTTCGGCGCGACCCCGGCCGCGGTGCGCGCGCACTACGCGGAGCTGGGCCGGGCGCTGGACCAGCGACCCGCCCAGTACGGGCAGCTGAAGCTGGACGGCAACACGCTGCGCGAGGTGAGCAGGCTGGTGCTCTACAGCGACCGCAGCGACCCGGTGCTCGCCGGGCTGGTCGCCGACCTGGCCGACGGGCAGCTCAGCGACCCGGCGGTGCGCGGCTTCCTGGACGCGGTGCTGGCCACCTTCCCCGCGGACAACTTCGTCTCGGTCTTCCTGGCCGTGCAGTGCACCGACGCCGCCTGGGACCGCGACCCGGCCCGGTACGCCGCCGAGACCGCGCTGGACGCCAAGCGGTACCCGTTCTTCGGCGCGGCCGCGGCCGGGATCGGGCCGTGCGCGTACTGGCCGCACCGGCCGCTGGAGCAGACCACCAAGATCCGCCCGGCCCGGCACGGCTCGCTGGTGGTCGGCGCCACCGGGGACTCGGCCACGCCGTACGCCGGCGCGGTCAGCATGCGCCGGATGCTCGGCGCGAACGCCCGGCTGCTGACCCTGGCGGACGCCCGGATGCACGGGCTCTACGCCCGCTACGGCAACGCCTGCGTGGACAACACGGTGACGAAGTACCTGGTCAGCGGCAGCCTGCCGGAGGCGGATCAGCGCTGCGCGAACGTACCTGGCTGATCACGTACTAAGTACACTAACTTCGGTGGCATGCCCCATCGAAGGTTCCCGCTGGCCGCGGCCGCCGTCGCCCTGCTCGCGACGACGGCCGCGCCCGCCACCGCCGAACCAGCCCCGAATCGTCCACAGTGGACAGACTGTGACGGCAAGCCCGGCACGCCCCAGGAATGCGCCACCCTGGACGTGCCCCTGGACTACCGGAACCCGGGCGGTCGCAAGATCCAGATCGCCATCTCCCGGATCAAGGCCGCCGAGGCGGCCAAGCGGCACGGCATCCTGCTGACCAACCCCGGCGGGCCGGGCGGCGCGGGCCTGGACCTGCCGAGCGACCTGCACTCCAGGCTGCCCAAGGACGTGCTGGACCGCTTCGACCTGATCGGCATGGACCCGCGCGGGATCGGGCAAAGCGGGCAGGTCGAGTGCGGCCAGACCGGTTCGCTGTTCGAGGTGACCTGGCCCCGGCACCCCGGCAAGCACGGCTTCGCCGCCGACGCGCGGGCCGCCGCCGACCTCGCCCGGCAGTGCCACCAGCGCTTCGGCGACCGGGCGCCGTTCCTCACCACCCGCAACGTCGCCCGCGACCTGGACGTGGTGCGGGCCGCGCTCGGCGAGCGCACGGCCAGCTACTTCGGCACCTCCTACGGCACCTACCTGGGCGCGGTCTACACCCAGCTGTTCCCGGACCGGGCCGACCGGGTGGTGCTGGACAGCGCGGTCGACCCGGCCTCGGCCTGGCGGCCGAGCTTCCGCAACTGGGGCCCGGTGAACGAGCAGGCGCTGTCCGAGTGGGCGGACTGGACGGTGCGCAACGGCGCGCCGCTGGGCCAGACCGCCGAGCGGGTCCGGGCCCGGCTGGACGCGCTGCTGCCGGAGCTGGACCGGCACCCGGTCCGGCACGGCTCGTTCACCTTCACCGGCGAGGTGCTGCGCCCCGTGGTCCGCGGGGTGCTCTACGACGAGCGCGACAACCCGGCGCTGACCGCGCTGATCAGCGACCTGGACCGCGGCGAGCTGCGCGATCCGGCGGCGATCGCGCTGGCGGACCAGGTGGCCGCGCTGCCGCCCGCGGACCAGCTGTTCTCCAGCCACCTGGCCGTGGCCTGCGACGACGCCGAGTGGCCGCGCGATCCGGCCCGCTACGCGGTGGACTCGGCCCTGGATGGGCACAGGTACCCGTTCTTCGGCGCGGCGGCGAGCAACATCCACCCGTGCGCGTTCTGGCCGGGCAAGCCGATCGAGCCGCCGACCCAGGTGGTGCCGGGCCGGGCGAAGAGCGTGCTGGTCGTGCAAGCCTCCGGCGACACCGCCACGCCGCTGGCCGGGGCCAAGGGACTGCGCCGCGCCCTCGGCGAGCAGGGACGGCTGGTGCTGCTGGAGAACACCCGCGTGCACGGGGTCTACGCCAACTCCGGCAACGCCTGCGTGGACGCGGAGGTGACCGGCTACCTCGTCGGCGGCACGTTGCCCGCCAAGGACGTCAGCTGCCAGAAGTAGTGCCGAGCACCAGGTCCAGCCCGGCCTCGAACAGCTCCTCCTCGTCGAGGCCGGGCAGCACCGAGAGCACCGCGTGCAGTGCGGGATGGGTCTCCGGCGGGAAGTCCGCCGCGGTCGGCAGCCCCTCGGGGTGCTGGACCATCTTGGCCGTGTTGCGGGTCAGGCTGCCCAGCACCAGCCAGTTGGCCGCGGCCCCGCGCAGCAGCGCCTCGCGCGGGGACATCCCGGTGTGCAGCAGCGCGGCGAAGGCGGCCTCGTTGAGCCGCAGGTCGTACTCGCCGGGCCGGTCCATCCGCACCACCAGCTGGATCAGGCAGGGGTGGGCCAGCAGCACCGCCCGGTGCGCGCGCATGGCCCGCTTCAGGCCCTCGGTCCCCTCCTCCAGCGCGGGCAGCGGGGTGCGGGTGACCAGGTCCTCGTAGGCCGCGGCGAGCAGCTCGTCCTTGCCGGCGAAGTAGGTGTAGATCGCCATCGGCTTGGCGCCCAGCGCGGTGGCCAGCGCGCGGATGGTGAGCCCGTCCACGCCGTCGGCGTCCATCAGCTCGATCGCCTTGGCCAGCACCAGCGACCGGTTCAGCCTGCCCCGAGTGCGCGGCGCCTGAGTCATAGCGGCAAGGATAACCGGGGAGATTTACGAAGGCGCACGTGACAATTCGACGGCGCCGGTCGAATGGTGAGTTCATTCTCTCGGCCGTCCGGGTGGAAAAACATCCTTCACCAGGAGGAACGGCAGATCGGGAGAGACAATCTGGGCATGGAGCCCTGGCTGTGGGTCGGCGGTGGCGCGGCCGGTCTGGTGACCGCGGTCGTGCTGCTGCTGGTGCGTGCGCGCCGGGCGGACAAGGACAAGCAGAGCGTCATGCTCGGCGCCACCATCTGCGGCGCGATCGGCGTGCTCGGCCTGGCCGTGGGCTGGCTGCTGAGCTCCGATCCGGGCGCGGGCCGGGCCGAGGCGCTCAAGACCGGCGGTGTCGCCTCCGGTGCGCTGATCGCGCTGTACGCGTTGTGGCTCAACGACCGCAGGCGGCGCACCGAGGAGGACCGGCGGGAGATCGAGCGGGACCGGCAGACCGTGGAGGTGGCCCGCCAGGAGCTGGAGCGGGTGCGCGCCATGCACGACCGGGAGCGGGTGGCCGACGAGCGGTTCGCCCGCTCGGTGGAGCTGCTCGGGCACGAGGCGGACCAGGTCCGGGTGGGCGCGCTGCACGCACTCGTGGGCCTGGCGCGGGCGCACCCGACGCGCACCCAGACCGTGGTGGACGTGCTGTGCTCCTACCTGCGCCGCCCGTTCCGGCACGAGCGCTACAAGACCCTGCGCAACCAGCTCAGCGGCGAGGACATCCAGCCGCCGCCCAAGCCCAAGAAGCTGCCGCACGCCGAGGACGAGCAGGACCGCGCGGAGGACCGGGAACGCCAGGTCCGGCTGGCCGCGCAGCGGCTGGTCGCGGAAATCCTGCGCAACGCGCCGGAGGACGTGGTGTGCAACCTCGACCTGACCGGCGCGGTGCTGGAGAACTTCGTGCTCAACCAGTGCCGGGTCGGCGTGTTCAGCGCCCCGGACGCCGAGCTCTACGCCGGCTTCACCCTGGACGCGGTCACCTTCACCGGCACCGTCGAGCTGACCGGCAGCCTGTTCTACGGAAAAGCGAGTTTCAGCACCTCGGAGTTCCACGGCGAGGTCCAGGCCGCGGAAACGGAATTCCACGATGACGCGATCTTCAGCTTCATCAAGGCGTTCAAATACGTCAACCTGGAAAGCGCGGTGTTCAAACGCGCCGCCCTGTTCGACGAATCCACCATCGAGACGCTGAACCTGGACCTGGCCGACATCGGCGAGGTCCTCGGCATGCAGAACGTCGAGCTGACCAACCCCGAGGACCGGTTGCGGCTGCCCCGGGGCTGGCGCGCGGTGCTGGACCGCAAGGGCAAGGTGCTCGAGGTCAGGGGCCGTACCACTGCTGAGCGGCTGGCTTAGGCGCGCCCGAGCTGGTGCCCACGATCAGTTCGGTGTCCAGGGTGACCGTGCGCGGGCGGCCGGGGTCGACCGTGTCCAGCAGCAGCCGGCCCGCGGCCCTGCCCTTCTCCAGCACCGGCTGGCGCACCGTGGTCAGCCCGGCGCGCTCGGCGTCCGGGATGCCGTCGAAGCCGGTCACGGTCAGGTCCTGAGGCACCCGCAGCCCCCGCCGCTCGGCCTCGGCCAGCGCGCCGAGACCGAGGATGTCGGAGGTGCAGATGATCGCGGTGATCTCCGGGTCGCGGTCGAGCAGCTGGGCGGCGGCGGTGGAGCCGGAGGCGATGGTGTGGTCGAAGCGCTCGACCACCGGCACGCCGGTCCAGTCCACGCCGGCCGCGGCGAACTCGGTGGCCAGCGCCTCCAGCCGGGCGCGCTGCACGTGGAAGTGCGCCTCGTGCTGACGGTGCACCGGCACGAAGCTGTCGTTGCGGTCGCGGGCCAGGCGCATGCAGACCACGCCGACCCTGCGGTGCCCCAGCTCGATCAGGTGCCGGGCCATCCGGCCCATCGCGCCGCGGTCGTCGATGCCGACCCGGTCCACGGTGCCGATCTCCGGCTGGTCGCAGACCACGGTGGGCACCGGGCGCTCCAGCACCGCGGCCAGGTGCGGGTCGTCATCGGGCACCGAGTAGACGACGAAGCCGTCCACCCCGGCCCGGTGCACCGCGGCCACGTCCTCGCGCTCGGGGTTGGCCGGCACCAGCAGCAGGCCGGTCCCGGCGTCCTCGCAGGCCAGCGCCAGTCCTTCGAGGAAGGCGATGGCCGCTGGGTCGCGGAAGGCGTAGGAGAGGTTCTCGGTGAGCAGCAGCCCGACCGCGCCTGCCTTGCGGGTGCGCAGCGAACGGGCCACCGGGTCAGGTCCCGGGTAGCCGAGTCTGCGGGCCGTCTCCAGCACTCGCCGCCGGAGTTCCGGCGAGAGCTGGTCCGGCCGGTTGTAGGCGTTGGATACCGTCGTGCGGGAGACCCCGAGTTCCGCTGCCAGCGACGCCAGTGTCGCGGGGCGCCGCGCGTTCAAAGACCGCGCCATGAAGTGACCGTAACGGTTCAGAA
This sequence comes from Crossiella sp. CA-258035, assembly GCF_030064675.1. Classification (GTDB taxonomy): domain Bacteria; phylum Actinomycetota; class Actinomycetes; order Mycobacteriales; family Pseudonocardiaceae; genus Crossiella. Next base: position 419,985 of record NZ_CP116413.1, on the reverse strand, counting down.
CCACCTAGTGAAGCCTGGGTGACCAAGCTGTGTTCAGAGCCATGAAAGGCCAGCTCGTTCGGGTGATCACCAGCCGCATTGGTCCAGACCATCTCAGAGGTCAGGACAACGGCGCGGTCGACTCCCTGACCACCAGCTTCGGCCGGAACACCCGGCTGTAACTGCCCCCGGCGCGGCGCGCGGCCGGGTTCAACCGCTGGACCAGCTCGTCCACCGCGGCCCTGGCCATCTCCTCGATCGGCTGGGCCAGCGTGGTCAGCGCGGGCGAGCAGTAGGCGGCCAGCGGGATGTCGTCGAAGCCGACGATGGACAGCTCGCGCGGCACGGACAGCCCGCGCCGGTGCGCCTCGCGCAGCGCGCCCAGGGCCATGTGGTCGGAGGAGCAGATCACCGCGGTGGGCCGGGGGCCGTCGAGCAGACCGGCCATCGCGGCCGCGCCCCCGGCCGCGCCGTAGGGGGCGTGCGCGACCAGCGCCGGGTCGGCGGGCAGCCCGGCTTCTTCCAGCGCGGCGGACCAGCCCGCGCGCTTGAGCCGGGAGGGCAGCGAGCGGGCCGGGCCGCAGACGAAGCCGATCCGCCGGTGCCCGAGCTCGACCAGGTGCCGGGCGGCCAGGTAGCCGGCGACCTGCTCGTCCACCGTCACGTCCGGCACGTCCAGCGCGGGCGCGCCCCCGTTGACGAAGACCATCTGCACACCGTCGGCCAGCAGCTTGCTGTAGTAGCTGGCGCCGCCGTCCTCGGCGTTGTTGATCTCCGGCGAGACGAAGACCATGCCCTCCACGCCGCGGGCGAGCAGCATCCGGACATATTCCTCTTCGACCAGCTCCCGCCCGTCCAGGTCGGCCCCGTCCGCGCGCAGGCTGGCCGAGCGGGTGTTGCACAGCAGCGAGCCGTAGCCCGCGCGGGCGGCCCTGGTCTCCAGGGCTTCGGCGAAGGCGGGGAAGACCGGGTTGGACAGTTCGGGCACCAGCAGGCCGATCACCCCGGTGCGTTGCAGCGCCCCGAGGCCGCGCGGGGTGTAGGGCAGGTCGGCGAGCACGCCGAGCACCCGTTGCCGGGTCGCCTCGTTGACCCCGGCCCGCCGGTTCAGGACCCGGCTGACCGTGGAGATGCTGACCCCGGCCGCACGCGCGATATCGGCAAGTCCCGTCACGAGCCGACAGCCTGCCGCGTACAGCAAGTTTTTGCAATCACTGGTCCATCCGGCGCTGTTACCTGCCCCCGTTACGGCTTGGTTACGCGGTAGACCTTGACCAAACCCGGGCATTGGGTATGAAATCCGCGTCAGCCTCAACGCAAAAGCTTGCAAAGATGCAGCGGGTACCGGAGGGAACGACAGCAACGATGCGACGCACTTCCCGAGGACAGGTTTCACAGCTCGCCAAGGCCGCCGCCCTCGGCCTGGCCGGTGCGCTGGCCCTCACCGCCTGTGGTGGCGGTGGTGGCGCGGGCGACTCCAGCAAGGTCGTCTACTGGGACACCAGCGGTCCCAACGAGTCCCCCGTGTTCAAGAAGATCGCGGAGGGCTGCGCGAGCAAGGACGGCTACCAGGTCTCGGTGGAGACGGTGGCCTTCGACCAGGCCCGCAGCAACTTCAAGACCAGCGCGCAGGGCGGCCAGGGCGCGGACGTGTTCCGGGCCGAGGTGGCCTGGGTGCCGGAGCTGGCGCACAACGGCCTGGTGGTCGACCTGACCGACACCGCGCTGGGCAAGGACACCGCCGACTTCCTGGAAGTCCCGCTGGGCTCGACCAAGTACAACGGCAAGACCTACGGCGTCCCGCAGGTCACCGACGCGCTGGCGCTCTACTACAACAAGAAGGCGCTGGCCGACGCCGGGATCGCGGTGCCGACCACCTGGGACCAGGTCAAGGCCGCCGGCGCCAAGCTGGGCGAGAAGACGTTGTTCATCAACAACGACGGCTACTACGCGCTGCCGTTCATCTACGGCCAGGGCGGTGACCTGGTGGACACCGCGAGCAAGAAGATCCTGGTCAACTCGCCGGAGTCGGTGCAGGGCCTGGAGACCGCGAAGGGCCTGCTGGACGCCAAGGCGGCGCAGACCGCGCAGGACCCGACCAACTCCAACACCAACATGAAGGCCGCCTTCTCCACCGGCGGCGTGGCCATGGTCATCGACGGCCCGTGGGCCGCGGTGGACCTGCTCAAGGGCGACGCCTTCAAGGACCCGGCCAACCTGGGCATCGCGCCGGTCCCCGGCGGCTCGGCCGGCTCCAGTTCCCCGGTCGGCGGGCACGACTACGTGGTGCGCCAGGGCAGCAAGGCCAAGGACAACGCGATCAAGCTGGTGCAGTGCATGTCCAGCACCGCCTCCCAGGTGACCATCGCCAAGGAGCTGGGCCTGCTGCCCACCCGCAAGTCGGCCTACGAGTCGGCCGAGGTCAAGGCGCAGCCGGTGGTCGCGGGCTTCACCCCGGTGGTGCAGAAGGCGCACCCGCGCCCGTGGATCCCGCAGGGCGGCGAGCTGTTCGACCCGCTGAAGATCGCTTACGCGGACGTGCTCTCCGGCAAGAAGACGGCCAAGGCGGCCCTGGACGAGGCGGCCAAGACCTACAAGGACCAGGTCGTCAAGGACTACAGCTGATTCAGGCGTCCCCGGAGAGATGAGCTAGTCGTGCGGAACTTCTTCGCCAGGCATTGGTACGCCTACGCGATGGTGCTGCCGGTCGTGGTGGTGATCGGGGTGCTCGTCCTGCTGCCGCTGGTGCAGGGCGTGTACTACAGCTTCACCAACATCAACGAAGCCACGATCGCCAACCCGATCCTGGACCGGCCGGCCACCTATGAGTGGGTCGGGCTGACCAACTACCTCAACGTGCTCTCCGGGGACCCCTCCTACGGGGACTTCTGGGCCGTGCTGGTGCGCACGCTGGTCTGGACCTTCGCCAGCGTGTTCTTCCACTACGTGATCGGCCTGGGCCTGGCGGTGCTGCTCAACCGGCGGATCGCCGGGCGCGGGCTGTACCGGGTGCTGCTGATCCTGCCCTGGGCGGTGCCCGCGTTCATCAGCGCGTTCGCCTGGAAGTACATGTTCAACGCGCAGTACGGGATCATCAACCAGCTGCTCGGCTCGATCGGGCTGCCGCAGCCGGTGTGGCTGGGCCAGTCCGACCTGGCGCTGGTCGCGGTGATCATCGTCAACATCTGGCTGGGCGTGCCGTTCATGATGGTGGCCCTGCTCGGCGGCCTGCAGTCCATCCCTGGCGAGCTGTACGAGGCGGCCGAGATCGACGGCGCCTCCGCCTGGCAGCGCTTCCGCAACATCACCCTGCCCGGCCTGCGCTCGGTGTCCAGCACCGTGGTGCTGCTGGGCACCATCTGGACCTTCAACATGTTCGCGGTGATCTACCTGGTCACCGGCGGGATCAACCCGAACACCCGCATCCTGGTCATCTACGCCTTCGAGCGGTTCTTCTCGGGCGCCTCCCGGGACTACGCGATCGCCTCGACCTACGGCGTGCTGATCCTGTCGCTGCTGCTGGTGTTCGCCTCCGGCTACCGCAGGGCGCTGCGCAAGCAGGGCGAGGTGTGGTGAAGATGTCGACAAAGCTGAAGCGCGACCAGCGTTCTCCCCTGGCCAGTTTCGGACTGCACGCCACGCTCGTGGTGGCCTCGGTGATCGCGGTGTTCCCGGTGTTCTGGGTGCTGGTCACCTCGTTCAAGCCGGACTCCCGCGCGGTGGAGCCGACCCCGAAGCTGATCAACGAGTTCACCGCGGGCAACTACACCGACGTGCTCTCCGGCGCCAAGGGCGACTTCCTGGCCTGGTTCGGCAACTCGGTGCTGATCGCCCTGCTGACCACGGTGATCGCGGTGTTCCTGTCCGCGACCACCGGCTACGCGGTCAGCCGGTTCCGCTTCCCCGGCTACCGCCCGGCGATGCTGAGCTTCCTGATCATCCAGATGTTCCCGTTCGCGGTGCTGATCGTGCCGCTGTACAACATCATGCTCAGCCTGGGCCTGCAGGGCAGCAGCCTCGGCCTGGTGCTGATCTACTGCACCACCGCGATCCCGTTCTGCGCCTACATGCTCAAGAGCTACTTCGACACCATCCCAGCCGACATCGACGAGGCGGGGCGGATCGACGGGCTGTCCCACTTCGGCGTGTTCTGGCGACTGGTGCTGCCGCTTGCCAAGCCGGGCTTGGCGGTGACCGCTTTCTACGCCTTCCTCACCGCCTGGGGCGAGGTGGCCTTCGCCTCGGCCTTCCTGTCCGCGGCTGACGAGAACAAGACGCTGGCGGTCGGGCTCCAGGTTTTCGTGCAGCAGAACCGCACGGAGTGGGGCCACCTGGCAGCTGCATCGATTCTGGTCGCGATCCCCGCGGTCATCGTCTTCTACCTGGTGCAACGGTTCCTGGTAACCGGGCTCGCCGCGGGCGCGGTGAAGGGCTGACCCGGGCAGGGGCCGCCGCCATTGTCTGAGGTCTTTACCAATTAGTGTCGCCCAGGGGGCTGACGTGAGACCGCTCACCAGCTATTTTGGCGTCACCTGCATCACTTCGAAAGGGACCACACATGGCCGAGGTCGCCTACGTCAACGCCTCGCGGGTCTACGCGGGCACGCCGCCGGTGCGAGCTGTGGACCAGCTCCAGCTGGACATTGCCGATGGCGAGTTCCTCGTGCTCGTGGGCCCCTCCGGCTCGGGTAAGTCCACCGCGCTGCGCATGCTGGCCGGGCTGGAGGACGTCGACGAGGGCGCGATCCAGATCGGCGGCAAGGACGTCACCAACGTGCCGCCGAAGGGTCGGGACATCGCCATGGTGTTCCAGTCCTACGCGCTCTACCCGCACATGACCGTCGGGGAGAACATGGGCTTCGCGCTCAAGCTCCGCGGCGTGCCGAAGCCGCAGATCAAGGAGAAGGTCCTTGAGGCGGCGAAGATGCTGGACCTGGAGAAGTACCTCGAGCGCAAGCCGAAAGCGCTTTCCGGTGGCCAGCGCCAGCGGGTCGCGATGGGCCGCGCGATCGTCCGCGAGCCCAGCGTCTTCCTGATGGACGAGCCGCTGTCCAACCTGGACGCCAAGCTCCGCGTGGAGACCCGCGCGAACATCGCCACCCTCCAGCAGCGGCTGGGCACCACCACCATCTACGTGACCCACGACCAGGTCGAGGCGATGACCATGGGTCACCGGGTCGCGGTGCTCAAGGACGGCCTGCTCCAGCAGTGCGACACCCCGCGCGCGCTGTACGAGACCCCGGCCAACGCCTTCGTGGCCGGCTTCATCGGCTCGCCCGCGATGAACCTCAAGACCGTGCCGCTGACCAGCAGTGGCGCCCAGATCGACGGCTTCGAGGTGCAGCTGCCGCGCAACGTGCTGGACAAGGTCGGCTCGGCAGGCCTGACCGAGGTCACCTTCGGCGTCCGGCCCGAGTCGCTCCGGCTGGTCTCCTCCGAGGAGGACGGCATGAGCATGGTGGTCGAGCTGGTCGAGGAGCTCGGCGCGGACGCGATCCTCTACGGCAGCGTGCGCATCGGCGACCGCCCGGAGCGGTTCACCGTGCGTGTCGACGGCCGCACGCCCCCGGCGCTGGGCCAGACCGTCAAGGTCGGCCTGCGCGACCACGGCGAGGTGCACCTGTTCCACCCGGAGACCGGCGACCGCCTCACGGCGACCACCGTCTGACCTGGTTCTTTCCGCGCAACGGCGTGGTCGCGATGCATTCGTGACCACGCCGTTCCGCTTATGAGTCACGCCCGGACGGTGGCACGGGGTCCGGCGGGTTAGGCTGAACTCGACAACGGTTTCCATTCTTACGAGTGCAGCCACCCCGTTCGGAGGAGGATTCGATGACTCCGCGTCACATCCGGCCGGTGGGTGCGGTCGCCGCCCTCACCGCGGCCGCGCTCGCCCTGACCGCTTGCGGTGGCGGCACGCCCGCCGGCAACAGCGGCAGCCCCAGCCCGTCCGCGGACGGCAAGCTCTCCGTGGTGGCCTCCACCAACGTGTGGGCCGACGTGGCCCGCGCGGTGGGCGGGGACGCGGTGTCGGTCAAGGCGATCGTCGGCGCCACCGGGGACCCGCACTCCTACGAGTCCTCCGCTGCGGACGCGGCCACCGTGCGCGGGGCGGCGCTGGTGGTGTTCAACGGCGGCCACTACGACGACTTCGTGCCGCAGATGATCAAGAACGACGCCGCGAAGCCGGTGGTCGAGGCGATGAAGGTGGCGAGCCAGGACGAGCACGCCAAGGCCGAGCCCGCCGACGCGCACGAGCACGCCAACGAGCACCTCTGGTACGACCTGGACGTGGTCGAGGACGTGGCCAAACAGATCGCGACCAAGCTCGGCGAGCTCAAGGCCGACGGCAAGGACAAGTACACCGCCAACGCGCAGGCGTTCACCGCCAAGATCGACGCGCTGGAGCAGAAGGTGGATGCGGTCAAGCAGGCGCACAAGGGCGTCAAGGTCGCGGCCACCGAGCCGATCGCGCACTACCTGCTCGAGGAGGCCGGGCTGGCCGACGTCACCCCGGCCCAGTTCAGCAAGGCCGTCGAGGAGGAGAACGACCCGCCTGCCGCCGCGATCGCGGAGATCCAGAAGCTGATCACCGAGCGGACCGCGCGGGTGCTGGTGTACAACCCGCAGACCGAGTCACCGGTCACCAAGCAGGTCAAGGAGAACGCGGTCAAGGCGAACGTCCCGGTGGTCGAGCTGACCGAGACGCTCCCGGAGGGCAAGGACTACACCCAGTGGATGGGCGAGCAGATCGACAAGCTGGCCGCGGCGCTGAAGCAGTGACGCCGGCGGTCCGACTCCGCGGCGCCCGGCTCGCCTTCGGCGACCGGGTGCTCTGGGACGGGCTGGACCTGGACGTGGCGCCGGGTGAGTTCCTGGCCGTGCTGGGCCCCAACGGTTCCGGCAAGACCAGCCTGCTGCGGGTGCTGCTGGGCATGAACGAGCTGACCGGCGGCACCGCCGAGGTCGGCGGCGCGCCGGTGCGCGGCGGCAGCACCCGGATCGGCTACATCCCGCAGCAGCGCGCGGTGGACACCTCGCTCGCCCTGCGCGGCCGGGACCTGGTCGGACTGGGCCTGGACGGGCACCGCTGGGGACCGTTCGCGCTGCGCGGGCGGGCCGGGCGGGCCCGCCGGATCGACGCCGCGCTGGCCTCGGTCGGCGCGTCGGGCTACGCCAAGGCCCCGGTCGGCCTGCTCTCCGGCGGTGAGCAGCAGCGGCTGCGGGTGGCCCAGGCGCTGGTCGGCGAGCCCGCGGTGCTGCTCTGCGACGAGCCGCTGCTGTCCCTGGACCTGGCGCACCAGCGGGTGGTCAGCTCGCTGATCGGCGAGCGGTCCAGGCAGACCGGAGCGGCGGTGCTGTTCGTCACGCACGAGATCAACCCGGTGCTGGACCAGGTGGACCGGGTGCTCTACCTGGTGGACGGCCGGTTCCGGATCGGCCCGCCGGCCGAGGTGATGACCACCGAGACGCTCAGCGAGCTGTACCGGACCAGGGTCGAGGTGCTGCGACTGCGGGACCGGATCGTGGTGGTCGGCGCGGACGCCGAGACCACCCCGGCCGACTGCCACCACGTGCGGGAGCCCGCGGAGGAGCTGCGATGAGCCTGGAGTCGTTCTTCGCCAAGCTGTTCGACTTCCAGGCCACGGCAGCCCTGCTCGGCGAGGACTTCGTGCAGAACGCCCTGCTCACCGGGCTGGTGCTGGGCCTGGTCTCCGGGGTGCTGGCGCCGATGGTGGTGGCGCGCAAGATGTCCTTCGCCGTGCACGGCACCGCGGAGCTGGCCTTCACCGGCGCGGCCGCGGCCCTGCTGCTCGGCTTCAGCGTGGGCACCGGGGCGCTGCTCGGCTCGGTGGTGGCCGCGCTGATGCTGGGGCTGCTCGGGCAGAAGGACACCGAGCGGGACTCGGTGATCGGCGCGGTGCTCTCCTTCGGACTGGGCCTCGGCGTGCTGCTGCTCGCGGTGAACCCCATTCGCACCAACAACAAGTTCAGCCTGCTGATCGGGCAGATCGTGACCGTGGACCCGGGCGAGCTGACCCTGTTCGCGGTCACCGCCGCGGTGGTGCTGCTGGCCTTCGCGCTGATCTACCGGCCACTGCTGTTCGCCAGCGCGGACGAGCAGGTCGCGGCCGCCAGGGGTGTCCCGGTGCGGCTGCTGACCCCGCTGTTCGCGGTGCTCGTCGGCGTGGCGACCGCGCTGGGCGTGCAGACCGTCGGCGCGCTGCTGGTGCTGGCGCTGATGGTGACGCCGGGCGCGGCCGCCGCCAGGGTCACCGCCCGGCCCGGCCTGGCGATCCTGCTCTCGGTGGTCTTCGCCGAGGTCGCCGCGATCGGCGGCATCCTGCTGTCACTGGCCCCCGGCGTCCCGGTCAGCGCGTTCATCACCGCGTTGTCCTTCCTGATCTACCTGGTGTGCCGGGGGATCGGCGGCTATCGGCTGAACCGGGCGAAGTCCGCCACGGTCTGAACCGCGGCCAGCCTGGCAGTGGTGTTGTGCGCCACCTCGCCCAGGTCGGTCACCGGCGCGCCGCTCTGCTCCGCGCAGGTCTCGCTGTGCCGGAAGGCCACGTCCGCGTCGCTGGTGGAGGCGAACAGCTTCACCGGCACCCTCGGCCGCCACTGGCAGCTGGTGCTCTCCTTGGCGAACAGCGCGCGCAGCGCCGGCTCCGGGTTGGCCAGGCGCTCCCGGAACTCCGGGGTGAAGAAGTCCTCGACCTTCTGCGGCAGCCGGGGGAACAGCTCCTGGCTGGGCGTGTGGCCGTCGAACAGCGGGGCCAGCTCGGGCTTGCGGAACACCTTGGCCGGGTCGTCGTAGAGGTGGTAGAGCCGCTGCCAGGAGGTCACCGCGAAGCCGAGGTAGGGCACCGCGTTGTTGACCCGGCCCGCCACCGCCTCCGCGACCGCCCAGGACAGGTCGTAGGGCCCGCTGACCGCCGCGATCGCCCGCACGCCCAGCCCCGGCTCCCGGCCCTCCTGCAGCGCGTGGCCCAGCGCCATCGCGCCGGAGCCGCCCTGGGAGAACCCGGTCACCAGCAGCCGCCGGTCCACCACGACGCCCCGCCGCGCCATCATCGCCCGCGCGGCCCGCACCGCGTCCGCGCTGGCGGTCACCAGCGAGGCGTGGTGCATGTACGGGTGGTAGCCCGAGCCCTTGCCGAGGCCGAGGTAGTCCGGCGCCACCGCCAGGTGACCGGCCGAGGCGAACAGATAGCTGATCCGCCGGTCCGCGCCATCCGGCCGCACCGAGGGCTGCTCGCCCCGGTAGACCTGGGTGCCGTGCAGCCAGGTGACCGCGCTGAGCAGCCGTCGCGGCTCCCTGGGCACCGCGACCAGCGCGGTGGCGGTCGCCGGTTCCCGGTGCGCGTCCACCGTCCGGTAGGTGATCCGGAAACCGTCCACCGCGCGGGTGGCCAGCGGTGAGGCCATCCCGCTCTTGCCGAGGTAGTCCGGCATGTCCTTCGCCTCGACCGAGCCCACCGGCTCCGCCGAGACCAGCGTTCCGCGCTCCGGCGGCGTCTTGGCCAGCGCCGTCATCGGCAGCGCGGCCAGTGACGCGGCCACACCGACCGCGGCCACCGCCTTCACCCCAGTGATCTTCATGCGGTCAGCCTGCCGGGGGCCGGCAGCGGGCACACCAGGGTCAGACCCCGAACCGGCGCGGGAGTTTCCCCTACCTCGGCCGGGGTTTCGCCGCCAGCTCGCGGCCGAAGGCGTCGATGAACTCGTTGCCGAGGAAGCCCGCGGTGCCGCTGGTCAGGTTGCGCTCGACCGCCTCGAAGACCACCACGTCGTTGTCCACGGCCAGCTTGCCCGAGCGGACCGGGTCCTTGACCGCGTGACCGTAGTGGTAGGCGGTGAAGTTGGACAGCGCGGCGTGCAGGTACCGGCCGGTGGACTCCAGGAACGAGTCGCCGAAGAGCATCACCCGGCCGCCGACCACGCCGGGGATCTCCTTGGAGGTGATCCGCTCCGGCTCGGTGAACTTGCTGTCCAGCGGCTTGACCCGGTTCTCCTGGCCGTCCGGGCGGATCTCGTAGCGGAACCCGGTCACCTTGCCCTGCTTGCCGGACATCAGCGCCAGGTCGCCGGGGTTGCTGTAGGGCACGCTCAGCGAGATCGACCAGGGCTTGGTCACCCCGGGGTTGAGCCGTTCGCTGAGCGAGCGCACCGCGGAGACCGCGCCCTCGTCGCTCCAGTGCGTGTCGTCCTTGTGGTAGACCGGGCGGCCCAGCCGCTGCTTGGTCTCGTTCAGGATCGGGCGCAGGTCCAGCACGCCGGGCTCGGTGGCGAACCGGTTCCAGAACTCGGCGCCGATGGCCGGGGCGCAGTCCTTGCCGCCGTAGCTGTCCGGCAGGAAACCGGGCTCCATGGTGCTCTTGTCCGGCGGGACCATCAGCAGGAAGGCCCGCCCGGAGGACTCCACCACCCCGCGCAGCTTGCGCACCTGGTCCAGCACCTGGTTGAGCGACTTGTCCGGCCGGCACTTGGCCTGCATGTCCATGCCGAAGAACAGCCAGTCGTCCTTGCCCTGGATGACCTTGGTGAACCCGGGCAGCACGGACTGCTGGTCCACCGGGACCGGCTGGTTGGGCAGCTGCGGCTGGGGCTGCGGCGAGGTGGTCTGGTTGCCCGGCACCGGGCCCTGCGGCTGCTGGCCGCGGTCCAGCGGGGCGGGCTCGCCGAAGAGGCCCTCGCTGATGCCGTTCGCCGCGCGCACCGCGTCCTGGCGGAACACCAGGTGGTCGGTGGCCCACTGGGACAGGCCGGTGAAGAAGCCCCAGCCGTCGCTCAGGCTGGGGAAGGCCGCCAGCGGCCGGTTCTCGAACGCCTCCGGCCGCGCGCCCAGCGTCCAGACCAGCAGCGGGGTCAGGAAGAAGATCACGGCCGCGGTCAGCGCGGTGCGCTGGCGGTGGCCGTGCCGCGGCCGGTGCAGCGAGTGCTCACGGGGCAGCAGCGCCTCGTGCACGCTCGGCAACTGCACCCGGTGCCGCGGGTCGCCCTGGACGCTCACCCGACCACGGTAACCGGATCGGGCGGACCGTGTTCACGGATCTGCCCGGCGGCGAAAAATGAGAGGCAGCCGACAGGCGGCGGGGCTAGCCTCGCGCCATGCTGCATGGGGAGAAGATCCTGCTCAGGCCCTGCACCAAGGACGACGCCGCGGTGCTCTACGCCGAGCAGCGCGCGGACGTCTCCGGCTTCATGCTCAGCTCCTCCGCGCCCTGGTTCCCGGTGCCGCTGGAGACCGTGCTGGAGGGCTGGGAGCCGGTCAACGACCACTACTCCAAGCCGCTGCCCAAGTCGGCCACCTTCGCCATCGAGCACGAGGGCGAACTGGCCGGGTCGGTCACGCTCTGGGGCATCGACTACCACCACCGCAACGCCGAGATCGGCATCGGGCTGCGCGAGTCCTTCCGGGGCAAGGGCCTGTCCATCGACGCGCTCAAGGTGGTCTGCCACTACGCCTTCTACGTGCTCGGGCTGCACCGGGTCCGGCTGGTCACCGGGGCGCGCAACGTGCCGATGCAGAAGGCGGCGCTGGCGGCCGGTTTCACCGAGGAGGGGCGGCACCGCGAGGCGTGGTGGGAAGGGGACGGGTTCGCCGACGACGTGCACTACGGTCTGCTTGACCACGAATGGCGGACCCTCAGTGCCCAACAACGAGTTCGGTGACTTCCAGACCCCGCTGAACCTGGCCCGCGCGGTGGTGGCGACCCTGCCGCCGCGGGACTACCGCAAGGTGCTGGAACCGACCTGCGGCACCGGCGCCTTCCTCCAGGCCGCGGCCGAACTCGGTGTGCCGCAACGGATCGGGGTGGAGATCCAGCCCGCGCACGCGGAGCTGGCCGCCGCGCACGGCGAGGTCCGGCAGCAGTGCGTGTTCGGCCTCGACCTCGGCGCGGACCTGCCGTGGGCGGCCGGGGGCGAACTGCTGGTGCTGGGCAACCCGCCGTGGGTGACCATGGCCGACCTGACCCGGTTCGGCTCGGCGAACGTGCCGGTGAAGTCCAACGTGCGCAACCGGCCCGGCATGGCCGCGCGCACCGGCGAGTCCAACTTCGACGTGGCCGAGTACATCTGGCAGAAGCTGCTCACCGAGCTGCGCGGGCACCGGCCGACCATCGCCATGCTGTGCAAGACCCAGGTGGCCCGCAACCTGCTCGGTTTCTGCGCCGAGCACGGGATCCCGCTGGCCGGGGCCACCCTGCGGCTGATCGACTCGCACCGCTGGTTCGGGGCCAACGTGGACGCCGGTCTGCTCACTATCCACATTGGACAGACGGTTGGCGGGTACACCTGCGCGCTCTACGAGTCCCTCGACGCGGCAACGCCTTCGCGGCACTTCGGCCTGGTCGGCGGCAAGCTGGTGGCCGATGTGGAGTCATACACCCGCACCGCCGAGGCGGACGGTTCCGCGCCGCTGGAGTGGCGGCAGGGCGTCAAGCACGACGCCACCGCGGTGATGGAACTGCCCGCGGACACCCAGGCCCGGATCGAGGAAGAGCACCTCTACCCACTGCTGAAGAGCTCGGACCTGTTCCACGGCAACACCACCACCGCCCGGCGCAGGCTGGTGCTGCCGCAGCGCTGCCTCGGCCAGGACACCACCGAGCTGGCCGGGACCGCGCCGGAGCTGTGGGCCTACCTCCAGGAGCACGCGGCGGCGCTGGACGGCCGCCGCTCCGCGATCTACCGCGCCCGGCCCCGGTTCAGCGTGTTCGGCATCGGCGACTACACCTTCGCGCCGTACAAGGTGGCTGTGTCGGGCATGTACAAGAAGGCCGAGTTCCGGCTGCTCGCCCCGATCGAGGGCAGGCCGGTCACCCTGGACGACACCTGCTACTTCCTCTCCAGCGCCGACCTGGCCGAGGCCGCGGTGCTCACCGCGCTGCTGCGCGGCCCGACCACCGCGACCCTGTTGTCCGCGCTGGTGTTCTGGGACGCCAAGCGCCCGATCACCAAGAAGCTGCTGCAACGCGTCGACCTGGCCCGTCTGCTCGGCACCGCCGACCACCGGGCGCTGGCCGAGTCCGCGGCCAAGCTGACCGTCGAACTGCCCGAGCAGATCACCCCGGCCCAGGCCCAGCGGGCCGTCGAGTCGCTGACGGCCCGCTGGGACGCGCTCAGCTGACCGAGACGGTCACCGAGTCCACCAGCATCGGCCGTCCGGAGGCGGTGGAGCCGTTGGGGTCCCCGGCCAGGCGGCCGCCGATGGCCACGTTGAGGATCAGGAAGAAGCCGTGGCCGGTGGCCTGCCGCCAGACTTGCTCCCCCACCCTGTCCCTGCCGAGTGCGAAGGTCTGCTTCCCGTCCAGGTACCAGCGGATCTCGCCCTTGCCCTGGTCCAGCTCGACCGCGTACTCGCGGAACTCCCGCTGACAGCCCACGCAGGTCTGCTCCCCGCTGCCCAGTCCGACCGGCTCCTGGCAAGGACCACCGGTGGCGGTGCCGCAGTGGAAGGTGCCGAACACCGACTCGCGGCCGTTGAGCGACTCCACCACGTCGATCTCGCCCGCTGCCGGCCAGCCACTGCCGTTCCGCCGCACCGCGTCGCCGAGCAGCCAGAACGCGGGCCAGTACCCCGCGCCGTCGGCCTGCCCGACCTCGGGCAGCTTGATCGAGGCGGCCACCCGCAGCACCCCGCCGGCCGGCGCGCGGAAGTCGGTGCTGCGCGACTCCAGCCGACCCGAGGTCCACCCGGCCTCGGTGCGGATCGGCGTGATGGCCAACTGCCCCTTGCCGTTCTGCCGCACGTTGTCGCTGGAGTCGGTCATGGTCTCGATCTCGTCGGTGCCCCACCGGGGCGCCGGGCAGCCCGGGTAACAGGTGCCGGTGGCGTGCTGCCAGCGCCGTTCATCGGGCCGAGCGCCGTCCGGGCCGTCGAACTCCTCCCGGAACACCTGCTGCCACACCAGCGGCAGCAGTCCTTGGCGCTCCAGGGTCCGCTCCATCCGGCGGCCGAGCAGCGCGGCCGCGGTGCCGGTCAGGTGCGAGTCGTCCCGGTAGAGCAGCACCCCCTGCCGCACCGCGGGACAGGTGTCACCGGGGCAGAGCACCGGGTTCATGTCCACTGTGGACAGACCTGGTCGTCCGGCCAGTGGATCGGGTCGCAGCGCTCGCTCGCGCGGGAAGCCGCAGGCGGCCGGGTCCTCGGACACGCAGGCCGGGATGTCCTTGCCCGGCAACGGGGTGTCCCGCAGATGCACCAGCGGCGCGCCGGTGGCGGCCAGCCGGTCCAGGCTGCGCGCCCATGCCTCCTTGAGCAGCTCCTGATCCGCGGTGTACTGGTTGAGCGAGGCGAGGAACACCAGCTTCGGCTTGCTACCGGCCACCTGGGCCAGGGTGTCCCGCCGCCAGGTGTCGCACTCGGTGTAGGCCCGGCCCAGGGTCGGGTTGTACACGGTGAGGTCGGGCAGCGGACAGCCCTGCTTGACCCGCACCCGCACCGCCCACCCGCGCCGCTGCGCCAGCTGCCGCACGGCCGGGAACCACTGGCTGGCATGGGAGTCCCCGATCAGCAGCACCTGCTCGGCGGCCGGATCGCCGAAGACGCACTCCGGGCCGGTCAGCTCGGCCGGGAACAGCTCGCAGCCCGGCACCGGCGGCAGGTCCGCCCGCGCCCGGTCCACCGGCGGGGTCAGGCCGGGGGCAGGACTGGTGAGCAGGTCGGGGCCGTCCGCGGCGGCCAGCGGCAGGGTCGCGGACAGCTCGGTCACCCCGCCGCCCATCATCCGCTGGGCCGCGCTGCCGGTCACCAGCCCGGCGGCCACCGGCAGCAGCACCGCGGTCACGCCGATGGCCAGCCCGCGCACCGGCAGCGCGGAGATGGTCCGGGAGAACCGCACCGGCCGCTCCACCAGCCGCGCGGTCAGCCAGGCAGGCGCGGCCGCGCCGAGCACCAGCGCCAGCTTCACCGGCCAGGCCAGCTGCCCGGACACCGCCTCAGCGAAGACCAGCACCGGCCAGTGCCACAGGTACCAGGCGAAGGACAGCCGTCCCATCGCGCGCATCGGCCCGGTGCTGAGGAACCCGGCGAAACCCTTGCCGGGAGCCAGGATCACCGCCACCGTGCCGAGCACCGGCACCAGCGCGACCACGCCGGGGAACGCGGTCGCCGAGCTGAACACCACGGTGGACCAGCCGATCGCGGCCGCGCCGAGCCAGCCGAGCACCCAGCGCGCCGCCACCGGCAGCCGCAGCCAGGGCGCGGCGACCGCGGCCAGCGCGCCGAGCCCGAACTCCCAGGCCCGGGTCGGCGAACCCAGGTATGCCAACGGTTCCGAGCTCGCCGTCCAGCGCACCGAGAGCAGCAGCGAGCCGATGCTCAGCAGCGCCACCACTCCGGCCACCAGCGGCACCACCGAGCGGCCCAGCCTGCGGGCCAGCACCGCGATGCCGAGCAACAGCGGCGCCCACACCAGGTAGAACTGCTCCTCCACGCCCAGCGACCAGAAGTGCAGCACCGGCGAGTGGTCGCGGGCCGCGGCCAGGTAGTCGGTCTGGTTGGCCACGAACCGCCAGTTCGCCACGTTCAGCGCGCCCGCGAGCACGTCGTAGGCGATGTCCTTGGCCCGCAACGGCGGCAGCAGCAGCCAGCTGAGGAAGGCGATGACCACCAGCACCACCCCGGCCGAGGGCAGGATGCGCCGGGCCCGGCGGGCGTAGAACTCCTTGAGCGAGAAGGTCCCCTTGGTGGCCAGGTCGCCGAGCAGCAGCCCGGTGATCAGGAACCCGGAGATGACGAAGAAGACGTCCACGCCGACGAACCCGCCGCCGAACAGCGGCACGCCGGCGTGGAAGCCCAGCACGGTCAGCACGGCCACCGCGCGCAGGCCCTCGATGTCGGCCCGGCGGCCGGGGCGGTAGTCCGGCATCACAGCACCCCGTCCACCAGCCCGGAGGCGAGCAGGCCGACCACGCCCAGCGCCACCGTGATCGCCAGCAGCTCCGGCCAGCTCCGCCGCGCGGCCGTTGCCGCCCAACGGTTTCCCGCTCCGATCTCGCGCTTCTCCTGCCGCCACAACGAGTTGGCCAGGTCGATCAGCAGCGGCACGCTCAGGTAGCCCTGCACCAGCAGGTACCCGGCCAGCGCCCAGTAGTTCGCGATCCCGTGCGCGAGAACCCCTGCGCCAAAAGCGATCCAGCCCGCCAGCGTGGTCACCCCGAGCCAGCCTGCCGCGAGCAGGCTCACCTTCCGCGCCAGCCCACCCCGGCCCTGGCTCACGCCGGTCGGCACCCAGTTCGCGCCGCGCCCGCGCAGCGTGTGCCAGACCGCGGCCGCGCTGGCGAACCCGACCAGCTGGTGCGCCCGGATCACCTGCATGCTCCACCGGGTGCGGGACACCGCGGGGATCAGCACCAGCCAGGTCCACACCGGCAGCAGGAACGGCAGCATCTGCCACGGCCGCACCTCCGCCGGCGCGAACACCAGCATCAGCAACGGCGGCAGCGGCGCGGCGAAGACGTTCACCGCGGCCAGCAGGTAGCTCACCACGCCGTTCCAGTACGACAGCAACAGCCGGTGCCCGGCCCCGACCCGGACCACCTCGGGCGCGGTCAGCAGGTGCAGGTTGCCCATCGCCCAGCGGTACTGCTGGCTGACGAACGCGGGCACGGTGTCCGGTGACATCCCCTTGGCCAGCAACAGCGGCAGGTACTGGGTGCGGTAACCGCGGCCGAGCAGCGCCAGCCCGGTGTACATGTCCTCGCTGTGGTCCAGCTTGGCGAACCCGCCGATCCGCTCGATCGCCGCCCGCCGGTACATCGCGTTGCTGCCACAGCAGATCGCCGCGTCATTGGCGTCCCTGGACGGCTGGATCCAGCGGAAGAACCACTCCTGCGCCGCACCCGCGGCCCGCTGCAGCCAGTTCATCGAGGCGTCGGTGGCGAAGCACTGCGGCGTCTGCACGATGCCGACGCCCGCGTCCTCGAAGTAGGGCGCCAGGTGCACCAGCATGTCCGGCCGGGGGCAGAAGTCCGCGTCCAGGATGACGATCAGCGCACCGGTGGAGACGGTCAGCGCGTGGTTGAGGTTCCCGGCCTTCTTCAGGTGCCCGCGGTCCGGCCGCACCACGTAGTCGAACCCGAACTCCGCGGCCAGCTCCCGCACCTCCTCCCGAGCACCGTCGTCCAGCACCCAGATCCGCAACCGCCCGTCCCAGCCCAGCCGCGCCACGTGCTGGTAGGCATTGCGCAGCACCGCGAGCGGCTCACCACAGGTCGGCAGGAACACGTCCACGCCGGGCAGCACCTCCGGCCGCCACACCCGCACCAGCAGGTCGTGCTGCTCCCTGCTCACCCGGCGCGGATACCTGTTGTCCAGCAACGACATCAGGATGCCGGCCACGTTGAGCGCGAGCACCAGCAGGAACACCCACAGCCACGGCGTGCGGGCGGAGAACTGGAACAGGGTGACCGCGGTGAACACGAACGACAACGAGGAGACCACCAGCACCCACCGCCGCTGCGGCCCGAAGTACCAGTACACCTCCTCGTCGCCAGGCGGCCGCGGCAGGTGCGCGACGGGGTCGGGAAGCGGATCGGCGACTGGGGGAACGGGCACGAGGGTGCTCTGCGACATGGTCACTTCCGAGGCGACGGCGGCGGATCCGATGGGATCCAGCGCCGAATGGTATAGACCATTGAACGATTCAGCACAGTTGCCAACGTTGCTCGTGGCAGAGGTCACCAGGGCTCTGACCTGCACTCACCTGATCAGCGCAAGTAACGGGCCGGATCCGGACAGCGCGCGGTGTTCCCGCTCACGCCCGCTCAGAACTGGTAGTACAGGAAGGGTGAGAAGGTGCCGGTGGCGACCAGGATCGCGGAGTAGGCCAGGCCGACGGTCATCACGGTCATCCGCAGCGCGGTGGCCGGGGGCGTGCGGACCGACTCCAGGTACGGGCCCGCGGGCTGGGCGGGCAGGAAGATGATCAGCAGCGCGAGCAGCAGCAGGATCAGGCGCTGGTTGGTCAGGGCGGCCGCGACGCTGTCGGTGAGCCCGCTGAAGTCGGGCAGGAACATGTTGCCCAGCATGGTGAACGCGTTGCCCAGGTTGCTCGACTTGAAGAACACCCAGCCGATGATCACCAGCAGCAGGGTCAGCGCGCGGCGGCCGAGGTAGGACCCGGTGGTCGCCGGCGGGCGGTCCCAGCGTCGGGCGCGCTCGATCACCAGCAGCACGCCGTGGTAGATGCCCCACACCAGGTAGGTCCAGTTCGCGCCGTGCCAGAAACCGGTCAGCACGAACACGATGGCCAGGTTGCGGTAGGTCTTGCCGGTGCCGTGCCGGTTGCCGCCCAGCGGGATGTAGACGTAGTCGCGGAACCACCGGGACAGCGACATGTGCCAGCGGCGCCAGAACTCGGTCACGGTCACCGAGGAGTACGGGCGGGCGAAGTTCTCCGGCAGCCGGAAGCCGAGCATGCGGCCCAGACCGATGGCCATGTCGGAGTAGCCGGAGAAGTCGAAGTAGAGCTGAAGCGTGAAGCCGAGCGCGCCCAGCCAGGCCACCGCGAAGGTCATCTTGTCCGGCGGGGTGGCGAAGCAGGCGTCCACCATCGGCGCCAGCGAGTCCGCGATCACGACCTTCTTGGTCAGGCCGAGGGCGAAGCGCGGGAAGCCGCTGGCGATGTCGTCCAGCCGGTGCGAGCGCAGCTGCGGGAGCTGGTCGGAGATCTCCCGGTAGCGCACGATCGGGCCCGCGGCCAGCTGCGGGAACATCGCGATGTAGGTGACGAAGGAGACCGGGTTGCGCAGCGCGGGCCGCTCACCGCGGTAGATGTCCACCACGTAGGAGATGTGGTGGAAGGTGAAGAAGGAGATGCCGATCACCAGCGCCAGGTGGGTCACCGGGAAGTCGCCGCCGAAGAGCCCGGCGATCGCGTCCAGCTGCTCGGTGGCGAAGCCGAGGTACTTCCACACCAGCAGGATCGCCACGTCGAAGCAGATCACGCCGATCAGCAGCTGCCTGCGCCGCTTGGCCACCGGCTCCGGCTCGAACTCCTTGGGCTCCAGGTGCGGCCCGGCCAGGAAGTTGACCACGATGCAGGTCAGCAGCAGCAGCGTGGACCCGCCGGCCCCGGTGGCGTAGAAGACCAGGCTGGCGACCGCGATGACCCCGTTGCGCCAGGTCCTGGGCAGCACGAGCAGTGCCGCCAGGGTGAGCGGCATGAAGTACCACAGGAACAGCGGGCTGACGAAGGACATCTCTACCTCGGGTCACGGTCCAGCCCGCTGACCCTATCGGAGCAACCAGGTCCGGATGGTCAGATCCGGCTAGCCACCCGGCGGCGGCGCGCGACCTCGGCCAGCACCACCCCGGCGGCCACCGAGGCGTTCAGCGACTCCACCCCCGGCGCCATCGGGATGCCGATGGTGGCGTCGCAGTGCTTCTTGACCAGGTGGGACAGGCCCCGGCCCTCGGAGCCGACCACGACCACCAGCGGACCGGTGGCCAGTTCCAGCTCGTCGATGCTCATGGTGGCGTCGGCGTCCAGGCCGACCACCATCAGCCCGGCGCTGGCCCAGTCCTTGAGCGTGCGGTTGAGGTTGGTGGCGATGGCCACCGGCAGCCGGGCCGCGGTGCCCGCGCTGGTCCGCCAGGCGACCGCGGTCATGCTCGCGCTGCGCCGCTGCGGCACCACCACGCCGTGCGCGCCGAAGGCGGCCGCGGAGCGGATCACCGCACCCAGGTTGCGCGGGTCGGTCACCCCGTCCAGGGCCACCAGCAGCGGCGGCTGGCCGGAGTTGCGGCCGATCTCCAGCAGGTCGTCGGGGTGGCTGTAGCTGAACGGCGGCACCTGCAGGGACAGGCCCTGGTGCATCGCGCCGCCGGTGAGCTTGTCCAGCTCCGGCCGGGAGACCTCCAGCACCGAGACACCCCGGTCGGCGGCCATCCGCACCGCCTCGGTCACCCGCTCGTCGGTGTCGATGCCCAGCGCCACGTACAGCGCGGTGGCCGGCACGCCCGCGCGCAGGCACTCCACCACCGGGTTGCGCCCGGCCACGTACTCGGAGTTGGTCGCCTCGCCCTTGCGGCGGGCCCTGGCCTGCTCGGCCTTGGTGGCCGCGGCGGCCTTGCGCGCGGCCGGGTGGTGCGTCCGCTCGGTGGCCTTGGGCGTGGGGCCCTTGCCCTGCAAGCCCTTCTTCCGCTGGCCACCGGAGCCGACCACGGCGCCCTTCTTGGTGCCAGGATTGCGCATGGCACCTTTGCGCCTGGAGTTACCGGCCATTTCCTCAGCAGTCCTTCAATGTCCATAGTGGACCGGAGGCGGTGTCCTCTACCGCCACTCCGGCCGCGAGCAGGCGGTCGCGCAACAGGTCCGCCGTGGCGAAGTCCTTGTTCGCGCGGGCCTTCTGCCGCTCTTCCAACAGTCCCTCGACCAGCGAGGTCAGCGCGGCGCGGGAGCCTTCGTCCACAGTGGACGCGACCTCCCACCGCTCCGACAGCGGGTCGAGGCCGAGCAGGCCGGTCATCGCGCGCACCGAGGCGGCGATCTCCCTTGCCTTGTCGTCCTCACCGGCATCCAGCGCGGCATTGCCGTCGCGCACGCTGGTGTGCACCGCGGCGATGGCCGCGGGGGTGGCCAGGTCCTCGTCCATCGCGGCGACGAACTCGCCGGTCAGCCCCTCCGCGCAGACCGAGCCGGTGCGCTGCACCACCCGGCGCAGGAAGCCCTCGATCCGCCGGTACCCGGACACCGCGTCGTGCAGCGCGGGCTCGGAGTACTCGATGGTGGACCGGTAGTGCGGGGTGACCAGGTAGTAGCGCAGCTCGGGCGCGCGCACCCGCTGCAGCATCTCCGGAATGGTCACCGTGTTGCCGAGCGACTTCGACATCTTCTCGCCGCTCATGGTCACCCAGGCGTTGTGCATCCAGTACTGGGCGAAGCCGTCCCCGGCCGCCCGCGACTGCGCCTGCTCGTTCTCGTGGTGCGGGAAGACCAGGTCCACCCCGCCGCCGTGGATGTCGAACTGGGGCCCGAGGTAGGCGGTGACCATGGCCGAGCACTCCAGGTGCCAGCCGGGCCTGCCGGGGCCCCACGGCGTCGGCCAGGACGGCTCGCCGGGCTTGGCGGCCTTCCACAGCGTGAAGTCGCGCGGGTCCCGCTTGCCGGTGGCCGCGGACTCGCCCTGCTGCACCTCGTCCAGCTTCTGCCCGGACAGCGCCCCGTACTCGGGGTAGGAGGCGACCGCGAAGTAGACGTCGCCGCCGGCGGCGTAGGCGTGCCCGCGCTCGATCAGCCGCTGCATCAGCTCGATCATCTGCGGCACGTGCCCGGTGGCCCGCGGCTCGACCGAGGCGGGCAGGCAGCCCAGCGCGTCGTAGGCGGAGATGAAGGCGCGCTCGTGCGTGGCCGCCCACTCCCACCAGGGCCTGCCGTGCTCGGCGGCCTTGGCCAGGATCTTGTCGTCGATGTCGGTGACGTTGCGCACCAGCGTGACGTCGGCCCCGTCGCGGGCCAGCCAGCGGCGCAGCACGTCGAAGTTCAGCCCGCTGCGCACGTGCCCGATGTGCGGCACGCCCTGCACGGTGGCCCCACAGACGTAGATCGACGCAGCCCCAGACCGGAGCGGGTGGAATTCCCGCATGCTCCTGGTAGCGGTGTCATGAAGTCGCAGAGCCACCCGTCAAGGGTACGGGTTCGGCGGGCGTGCTATTGACCAGCCCACCCTCCGAGATTTCAGTTTCCGCCGCTCGGCCGTCTGACCTACGCCGGAAGCAGGCCGTGCGCCCGCAGCGCCGAGCGCAGCGCGTCCGGGCGATCGGCCGTGGGCAGCGGCGGCACCAGCGCGAAGGCGCAGCCGATGGCCAGCGCGCCACCGTCGGCCTCCTGGCTGTCGCCGACCATGAGCACCTCGGCCGGGTCCAGCCCGATCCGCGCGCAGGCGGTGCGGAACAGCTCGGGGTCCGGCTTGACCCGCCCCTCCACATAGGAGAGGACGTAGGTGTCGGGCAGCTCGGCCACCCCGTGCTCGGCGAAGACCGCGCGGATGTCCCAGGCGATGTTGCTCAGCACCCCGACCGGCGTGCCGGATGCCTTCAGCTCCGCGAGCACCGCGGCGGTGTCCGGGTAGGGCCGCCAGCCCGAGGGCTCCAGCAGCCGGTCGTAGATCTTGCCGGCCAGCGCGTCGTCCGAGGCGCCGATGTTGCGCAGCGCGGTGATGTGCACCTGGCGGTGCAGGTCGGGGTCGAGGTCGCGCTGTTCCCAGGCCTCGTGCAGGTCCTCGGGCAGCCAGTCCGGCCGCCCGGTGGGCGCGGTGAGCCGGCGCAGCAGCTCCGCGGCCGCGGCGTCGTCCATCAGGCCGTCCAGCCAGTCGTCCCCCAGCTCGAGGCGGAACAACGTGCCGGAGAAGTCGAAGAGCACTCCGCGAATGGTCACGGACCCGACGTTAACCCAGTGACGGAACCGTGATCACACCTTCGTGGCGAAACGAACAGCGACCAGTGCCGATCTCACCAGCGACACCAAGGAGGCCACCGGATGAACACCGTCCACAAAGGACTGACCAGGCAGCTGCTCGCCCTTGCCCTCGGCGCGCTGCTGGCCGCGGGCGCGAGCCTGGCCTACCCGGCCGCGGCCGAGCCCCCGCCCACCCCGGTGGCCGAACCGCTGGCCCGGTGAAGGTCGACGTCGCGGGTCTCCGGCAGCCCCAGCACGCACAGCAGGCTGAGCACCGCGGCCGCCGCGACGTAGATCCCCACCGCCCCCGGCCCGTAGTCCGCGGCCAGCGCGGCCGCCACCGTCGGCGCGAGCGCGCCACCGGCCACCCCACCGAGGTTGTAGGCGAAGGACGATGCGGAGTAGCGGAACCTGGTGTCGAACAGCTCGGGCAGGAACGCGCCGAGCGGACCGTAGACCAGACCCATGGCCCCCAGTGCGAGTGCCAGCGCCACGCCGGCCAGGACCACACTCCCGCTGCCCAGCAGTGGGAACAGCAGCAGCCCGGCGACCACCGAGAACAGCGTGCCGAAGATCAGCACCGGCTTGCGCCCGTAGGCGTCGGCGGCCCTGGATGCCACGATCGTGCCCACGGCGAGCGCCCAAATGGTGATGATCGAGAGCACCAGCATGGTGTTGCGCGAGTACCCCAGCGTGGTCGTGCCGTAGGAGAGCACGAAGGTGGTCGAGGTGTAGAAGAGCACGTAGCAGACCACGATCACGCCACCGCCCAGCAGCAGCCGCTTCGGCGCCTGCCGGAACATCTCCACCAGCGGCATCGAGGCCCGCTCCTGCTTCTCGACCAGCTCGGTGAACACCGGCGTCTCGGCGATCCGCAACCGCACGAACAGCCCGACCGCCACCAGCACCGCCGAGGCCAGGAACGGCACCCGCCAGCCCCACTCCCGGAACGCCACGTCGTCCAGCACCGCCGAGAGCAGCAGGAACGACCCACTCGCGGCGAAGAACCCGACCGACGGCCCCAGCTGCGGGAACGCCGCGTACCAGCCCCGCTTGCCCTGGGGCGCGTGCTCGGTGGCCAGCAGGGCGGCCCCGCCCCACTCCCCGCCGAGCCCCAGCCCCTGCAGGAACCGCAGCACCACCAGCAGCACCGGCGCCAGGATGCCGATCTGCGCCGCCCCCGGCAGCAACCCGATCGCCACGGTGGCCAGCCCCATCGTCAGCAGCGAGGCGACCAGCATCGACTTCCGCCCGACCCGGTCCCCGAAGTGCCCGAACAGCAGCGACCCCAGCGGCCGCGCGATGAAGGCCACCGCGAAGGTGGAGAACGCGGCCAGCGTGCCCACCACCGGGGACAGGTCGGGGAAGAAGGTCGAGTTGAGCACCAGCGCGGCCGCGGTGCCGTAGATGTAGAAGTCGTAGAACTCGATCGCGGTGCCGATGAAGCTGGCCACCGCGATCCGGGTCATCCCGTTCGACCTGGTCACGCGGGCAGCCTGAGCCACCGCCCGGTGATCGTCAATCCTTCGATCGACCAGTCGCCGCTGGTCACCCCATGCGGTTGTTTGGCTACCTCTGGTGAGTGACTGTGGCCCGGTGCGGATGTGCCCGCCCGGCACGTGGGAAGCCTGGACGGCAAAGATCCTGCTACCGCAAGGAGTTGGTCGCCATGCGCCGCCGCAACACCACCGCGCTGCTCGCCGGTATCGCCGCGCTGATGCTGGTCCTGCCCGGGACCGCCTTCGCGGACGATGACGAGTTCACCTACCGCTACCTCGACGAGGACGGCGACGTCCACGTGGGCTCGCTGGTCGATCCGCCGAGCTGGGAGTGCATCGAGATCCCGGAGGTCGCCGACCTGGAAGACACGTACGCGTTCCGGCCGCGCAATGACACGGACTCGACTGCCGTGGTCTTCAAGGACCACAACTGCGGCAGTTACTCCTTCTTCTCTCTGCGCCCCGATGGCGGCAAGGGTTCGGACCGGCTGAAGTTCCGCTCCGTGATCTTCAGCTAGGCGAGCTCAGGGTGCGCCCGGCCCCGCGGCGGCCGGGCGCGCCCCGCGGTCAGTGCGTGAACAGGCAGAACGGGTGGCCCACCGGGTCGAAGTAGACGCGGACGTGGTCCTGCGGCTGGAAGTCGGCCGGGGTGGCGCCCGCGGCCTCGGCGTGCGCGCAGGCGGCCGGCAGGTCGGCGACCTGGAAGTCCAAGTGGATCATCATGCCCTGGGCCGTCGGACTGGTGGGCCAGGCAGGGCGGCGGTAGTTCTGCTCGGTCTGGAAGGACAGGCCGGGGCCGCCGCCGGGTGGGCTGATCTTGACCCAGTCCGCCTCGTCCTGGACCACCTCCCAGCCGAGCAGGCGGCGGTAGAACGTGGCCAGGCTCCTGGGGTCCGGGGCGTCCAGGACGACGCCGGAGAGGGTCAGCTCGGGATGTGCGGACATTGGGCCTCCCGTGACTATGAACACGCTCCGTGTTGACTGGGGTGCCCGGTCACTGGGACTGATGAACCTCTCACTTACTGGCGGGTAAGCGGCAATCACACGGACAGTAGTTCGATCAACACGGTGTGCTGATGAACACACCGTGCGAGCTAACAGTCCGATAAAGGCTTTGGATACATCCTTCCCTGTTCAATCACGGAGCGAGACCTTCGATACGAGGGATGCTCCGAAAGAGTGGTGTGATCGGGGAAGGGGCGCGACATGGTGAACGCTCTGCTACCACTTTTCGTGATTCTGCCTG
This sequence comes from Crossiella sp. CA-258035, assembly GCF_030064675.1. Taxonomy (GTDB): domain Bacteria; phylum Actinomycetota; class Actinomycetes; order Mycobacteriales; family Pseudonocardiaceae; genus Crossiella. Next base: position 394,852 of record NZ_CP116413.1, on the reverse strand, counting down.
TGCTGCTGAGCATTGTGGATCTCGTGTGGCATTCGAAGAAGCTGCGCGCGAACCTGGCTCGGCGGCAGGCGCGGAAGGCCACCAGGGAGATCAGGGAACGTCGGCTACCGGCGCCGAGGGCGTGCCGGGCGGCGGCGACCGCGCGGCGGATCCAGCAAGCCAGGCTGCCGGTCAACCGAGGAGTCCTGATCACCACGCGCGCCGCGTCCGGGGCCTCCGCCGGGCTGTAGCGCGTTGAGATAACTCACACCAGCGGGAACGCCCAGCACGACCGGGTCGTTCCGCTTTCGGCTGCCCGGATTCGGCTCAGGCGCGGTGGATCAGCGCCGTGGCCACCGCGGCCACACCCTCGCCGCGACCGGTGAGGCCGAGGCCGTCGGTGGTGGTGCCGGAGACCGCGACGTCGCCGCCCGCGGCCTCGGAGAGCACCTTCTGCGCCTCGTCCCTGCGCTTGCCGATCCGCGGCGCGTTGCCGATGACCTGCACCACCGCGTTGCCCAGCTGCCAGCCGTCCTCGGCCAGCAGGTCCCGGACGTGCGCGAGCAGCTCGACCCCATGCGCGCCGGACCAGCGCGGGTCGCCGGTGCCGAAGACCGCGCCCAGGTCGCCCTTGCCCGCGGCGGAGAGCAGCGCGTCGCACAGCGCGTGCGCGGCCACATCGCCGTCGGAGTGACCGGCGCAGCCGTCCACGCCCTCCCAGAGCAGACCGGCCATCCAGCAGTCCCTGCCGGGCTCGATCGGGTGCACATCGGTGCCGACTCCGACACGCGGCGGGATCACGCCTGGCCCTCCACAGCTGGGGATCGCGCGGCCAGCAGGGCGCCGGCCACGGTGAGGTCGAACGGGGTGGTGACCTTCATCGCATCGGCGTGGCCGAGCACGGTGTGCACCGGGATGCCGATGCGCTCGACCAGGCCTGCGTCGTCTGTGGCGGCCACACCGTCGGCCAGCGCGGCCTCGTGGGCCCTGCGCAGCACGTCGACGGCGAAACCCTGGGGAGTCTGCACGGCCCGCAGCGTGGCGCGGTCCGGCGTGGCGCGAACCACACCGTCGGCGTCCACCTGCTTGATCGTGTCGGCCACCGGCAGGGCCGGGATGACCGCGGGGGCGCCTGCCCGCACGGCGGCGACCACGGAGGCGGTCAGCCCAGGCGGGGTGAAGGCGCGGGCCGCGTCGTGCACCAGCACGACCTCGGCATCGGGGACGATCTCCAGCGCGGCGTCCAAGGCCAGCTTGACCGACTCGGAACGCTCGGCGCCACCGATGACGACGTGCACCGCCGCACCGACCGAGGCCAGTGCGGCGGTCACGACGTCAACTTCGGACCGTGGTGCGGCGACGACGACCTGCTGGACACAGCCCGATCGCCACAGACCACGTACCGCGTGCACCAATAACGGCTCGCCGCCGACTTCGACGAGGGCCTTCGGCACACCGGCACCGAGCCGCTCACCTCGCCCGGCAGCGGGCACGAGCGCGACAACACTCATGGCAGCGGCGGTGTCTTCTCTCGACTTGTCAGGAGGCGGTGGCGAGGACTTCGTCGAGGAGAACCTCGGCCTTGTCCTCGTCAGTGCCTTCGGCCAGGGCCAGCTCGCTCACCAGTATTTGCCGAGCCTTGGCCAACATGCGCTTCTCACCAGCGGACAGGCCGCGGTCCTTCTCCCGTCGCCAGAGATCGCGCACCACTTCGGCAACCTTGTTCACATCGCCGGAGGCGAGCTTCTCGAGGTTGGCCTTGTACCGCCGAGACCAGTTGGTGGGTTCTTCGGTGTGCGGAGCACGCAGCACCTCGAAGACCCGATCCAGACCTTCCTGACCGACAACGTCCCGCACGCCGACGATCTCGGCGTTGTCCGCGGGCACCCGGACGGTGAGGTCTCCTTGCGCGACCTTGAGGACGAGGTACTTCTTCTCCTCGCCCTTGATCACGCGGGTCTCAATTGCTTCGATGAGAGCGGCACCGTGGTGCGGGTAGACGACGGTCTCTCCGACCTTGAAAACCATGTGTCCTCTGCCCCTTTCGCTGCCCCCATCCTAACACGTCCGGCCATCTCCGCTCGACCCCCCGGCGATCTGTAAGCGCAGGTCAGCGGCCACGGGAGGGGTTGACAAACCGGCGCGGAACATGCTTCCCCCGGTCAGCGCGGGGCAAGGCCGGGTCCACAGTGGACTTTTGATCTCCGCGAAACTCCGGGGCACGGCGAAATGGCCTACGCCGTATTGCCGCGAACAGGTGATCATCAATACCGGCCCGGCGCGGGGCACCAGGTGCCACCCGCGCGGGCGCGCTTGGTTAGGCTGCGGCCGAGGAGTTCACCAGGTACTCCAGGGAAGGATCGGCGCACTGTGAGCCGTGTAGAGCAGAAGGCAGTCCGTGCCCGCCTGGTCCCGGCGGCGCTGGGCCTGGGTATCGCGCTGGCCGTGACCGGCTGTGGCGCTGGCATGCAGTCGCAGACCGCGATCCAGGTGGCGGCGGTGAACGGGGCCAGCGGCAAGGTCGGGGCCATCGAGATCCGTGATGCCCAGTTCGCCTTCCCGGCGCAGCACAAGTACCCGGCCAAGAGCAACCCCTCCCTGCTGATCAGCCTGATCAACAGCGGCGCCCAGGACGACCAGTTGGTCGCCATCACCAGCGACGCGACCAGCGCGCCGGCCGAGGTCAAGGGCGGCAACACCATCCCGGCCGGGTTCGTGCTGCGCGCCGAGGCCAACGAGGCCGAGCACGGCACCGCGAGCAGCGGCTCCGCCACGCCGACCAGCACCAGCGGCAGCGCCACGCCGACCTCCGGCGCCGCCACCTCGACCTCCGCCACGCCGACCTCGGCCACCTCGCCGAGCACCTCGGCCGCGGACACCAGCAAGCTCAAGGTCGGCTCGGTGATGATCACCCTGGTCGGCCTCAAGCGCGAGCTGTGGCCCGGCCAGACCATCCCGGTGACCTTCTCCTTCGCCAAGGCCGGTTCGGTCACCCTGCAGGTGCCGATCGCCGCGGACGAGAAGCCCCGCACGGCCCAGCCCACCACCGGCGGACACGGCGGCTCCGGCGGCCACTGATCCGCTGACTGTCGGACCGAGGCCCTAGGTTCGGCTCGTGTCGAAGAACGTGCGCACGGCCCGTCCCGGCTACCGCTGTGCCGAATGCGGCAACGAGGTGGCCAAGTGGGTGGGCCGCTGCCCGGAATGCCAGGCCTGGGGCACGGTCGAGGAGAAGGGCGCGGTCAAGCCCGCCCTGGCCAAGATCACCGCGGGCGCGGTGTCCGCGCCGGCCCGGCCGATCGGTGAGGTGGACATCGAGGCCGCCCGCGCGGTCTCCACCGGGGTCAGTGAGCTGGACCGGGTGCTCGGCGGCGGGGTGGTGCCCGGCGCGGTGATCCTGCTGGCCGGTGAGCCCGGTGTGGGCAAGTCCACCCTGCTGCTGGAGGTCGCGCACCGCTGGGCGGCTTCCCGGGGCAACGGGCGCTCGCTCTACATCACCGGCGAGGAGTCGGCAGGCCAGGTGCGGCTGCGCGCCGAGCGGACCGGGAACCTGCACGGCGAGATGTACCTGGCCGCCGAGGGCGAGCTGTCCGCGGTGCTGGGCCACGTGCAGGCGGTGCGGCCGGGGCTGCTGATCGTGGACTCGGTGCAGACCGTGCAGTCCGCCGCGATCGACGGCACCCCGGGCGGGGTGACCCAGGTGCGCGCGGTGGCCTCCGCGCTGATCGCGGTGGCCAAGGAGAACAACCTGCCGGTGCTGCTGGTCGGGCACGTCACCAAGGACGGCTCGATCGCCGGGCCCAGGGTGCTGGAGCACCTGGTGGACGTGGTGCTGCACTTCGAGGGCGACCGGCACTCCACCCTGCGGCTGGTCCGCGGGGTGAAGAACCGCTACGGCCCCGCCGACGAGGTGGGCTGCTTCGAGCTGCGGGACGACGGGATCATCGGCGTGGCCGACCCCTCCGGCCTGTTCCTCAACCAGCGCGAGGTCGGCGTGCCGGGCACCGCGGTGACGGTGATCGTGGAGGGCAAGCGGCCGCTGCTGGGCGAGGTGCAGGCGCTGGTCGCGGCGACCAACCTGCCCGCGCCCCGGCGCGCGGTGAGCGGGCTGGACTCGGCGCGGGTGGCCATGGTGCTGGCCGTGCTGGAGCGGCGCGGCCGGGTACGCCTCGGCGACAAGGACGTGTTCACCGCGACCGTCGGCGGCATGCGGGTGCTGGAGCCCGCCGCGGACCTGGCGGTGGCGCTCGCGGTGGCCTCGGCCGCGCGCGACGTGGCGCTGCCGCCGACCATGATCGCGCTGGGCGAGGTCGGCCTGGCCGGTGAGGTGCGGCGGGTGGCCGGGGCCGGTCGGCGGCTGGCCGAGGCGGCCAGGATGGGCTTCACGCACGCGCTGGTGCCGCCGGACTCCGGGCCGCTGCCCGCGGAGATCAAGGCGACCGTGGTGCCCGACCTGGGTTCCGCGCTGCGGGAGCTGCGTTCCGAGGGCTGAGAACGTGGAAAGGCCCGCACACCCCCGAGCGGTGTGCGGGCCCTCTTCCAGCAAGCACGGCCTGGACCCCGAATCCCGGCCGGCCACAACACTTGATTGCGTCCACTAACTCGATGGCCAAGTGAACGCGATAACAATACCCCCTCCCCCCTGGGGTCTGTCACGCGCGGTCACCCAACGCTCACCGGGACGGCGCAATGCCCGCCTGAGCTGCGACAGCGGTGCCGACGGTGCTGTGCGAGATGATCGTGCCCCGCCGGAAGTGCTCGCTGTCCTGCCGCACCACGGCGCGCTCGCCGAGGAACCGCCCGGAGGCGGGCTCGATGATGATCTCCGTGCTGCTCAGTTCGTCGGCAAGGCCGAGGGACACGCCGTGCCGCCCGCCGAGGTCGACCGCACCGTCCTTCACCGTGATGCCGGGCAGCAGGCGCAGCGCCTGGTACAGCCGGTTGCGGACCTCGGTGCGCAGGCGGCCGGTGCGCAGCGCGGCACGGGCGTTCTCGAAGGCCCCGCTCTCCGCGAGTTCCGGTCGCAGGCCCGCGCGCAGCCGTTCGTAGAGCGCGGCCGGATCGGCGGGCAGCGCGTCCTGCCAGGCCGGCGTCGGGGTCTGCCAGCTGCCCGCGCGCTCCCGCTCGCGGACCACCTCCGGCGGGGTCACCGGGCACGGCGGCTGCTCGCACGCCGACAGCTCACCGGCGGCGTCGAACTCCCCGCGCGGCGCGCGCTTGTCCACCGGCGGCCCGACGGGGTCCAGCGGCAGCCCGGCGGCCCGGTACTCGGCCTCGGTGACGCCAAGGGTCCACTGCCGGTTGCCGGTCAGGCGTTCCCTGCGCACCCACTCGGCGTTCTCGTCGAACGGGATCCAGGTCTCCCGGAGGGTCTCCTCCAGGTAGCTGTAGGTCTTGTCCGCCTGCGCCGCGCTGGCCGAGTCCCAGGAGCGGACGACCACGTACCGGTACTCACCGGGGCGCAGCGGGCGGTCGCCGTCCGCGCCCTTGGCCGCGGTGGCCAGCACGTCCCTGGCGTCGGCGGTCGCGCCGCCGGTGGTGAAGGTCTGCGCCAGCAGCGCGCCGGTGGTGACCACGGCGACCGCGGCCGCCGCGACCAGCCAGCGACGGGCGGCACGGCGCGGCGGGGTCGCGGGCGTCTCCGCCGCGGTCAGCAGGCGCGCCCTGGCCGCGGCCAGGGCTTCCGGGTCAGGAGCGGCCTCCGGGCGCAGGTTCGCCAGCGCGGCGTCCAGCTCGTCCTCGCGCCACCCGCGGTGCTCGGTCATCGGGGGTCCTCCTTGCCGTGGTCTGGGGCGTGCGCGCGCAGCTCGCGCCGGACGCGGTGCAGCCGGGAGCGGACGGTGCCGACCGGGATGTCCAGGGCCTCGGCCACCTCGGTGGAGTCCAGGCCGGCCCAGGAGGTCAGCAGCAGCACGTCCCGGTCGCCGGGGGCCAGGCCGGCCAGCGCGGCGGCCAGGCCGAGGGTGGCGGCCTCCGCGTCCACCATGGCCGCGACCCGGCCGTCGTGGCCGTCCTCGGGCCGCTGCCGGGCCGCGGCGCGGGCGGTGGCCTGGTAGCCGCGGACCTCGGCGCGCAGGTGGCCGCGCAGCAGGTTGGTGGCGATCCCGTACAGCCAGGAGCGCACCGCGGCCCGAGCCGGGTCGTAGCTGTGCCTGCGCTGCAGCGCGACCAGGAAGGTCTCGCTGACCAGGTCGTCGGCCGCGCCCGCGCCCACCCGGCGGGCCAGGTAGCGGTGCAGCGCGGCGGCGTGCGCGTCGAACAGCGACCCGAACACGGCGGCCGGTTGCGGACACGACAGGTCGGGGCGCTCGGCCTCGGCAGGGGGCGGCGCCCCTGGGCGGCGTTCGGTCATCGTCCTCACAACCAGTGTTGTCCGCCGGGAGTCGAGGCGTTCACGCGTTCGTGGCCGAACGTAGACTCCGGTGTCGGATCGGGCAGGAGGGACATCGTGAGCGAGCGGACGCAGTCGGAGCTGGTGTGGGCCACCCTGGCCCGGCTCGCGCCCGGCACGGCGCTGCGGGACGGCCTGGAGCGGATCCTGCGCGGCCGCACCGGCGGGCTGATCGTGCTCGGCCACGACGAGGCGGTGGAGTCGATCTGCGACGGCGGCTTCCGGCTGGACGTGGAGTTCAGCGCCACCCGGTTACGCGAACTGTCCAAAATGGACGGCGCGATGGTGCTGTCCACCGAGGCGGACCGGATCCTGCGCGCCAACGTGCAGCTGGTGCCGGACCCGACCATCCCGACCGAGGAGTCCGGCACCCGGCACCGCACCGCCGAGCGCACCGCGATCCAGACCGGGCACCCGGTGGTCTCGGTGAGCCAGTCGATGAGCATCGTCAGCGTCTACGTGGACGGGCGCAGGCACGTGCTGACCGACTCGGCCACCATCCTGTCGCGGGCCAACCAGGCACTGTCCACTTTGGAGCGTTACAAGGCCCGCCTTGACGAGGTGGCGCAGGCGCTGTCCGCGCTGGAGATCGAGGACTTCGTCACGCTCAAGGACGCGATGACCGTGGTGCAGCGGCTGGAGATGGTGCAGCGCATCGCGGACGAGATCGGCTGGCACGTGGTCGAGCTGGGCGCGGACGGCCGGTTGATCGAGCTCCAGCTGGACGAGCTGGTCGGCGGGGTCGAGCTGGACCGCGAGCTGGTCATCCGGGACTACCTGGTGGACGAGCCCGGCGCGCCGAGCGCGGACCAGGTGGTCGCGGCGCTGGACGCGCTGGACGGCACCGAGCTGCTGAACGTGGCCGCGATCGCCGCTGCCTTCGGCTTCCCGGCAGGTCCGGAGTCGCTGGACGGCCAGGTCAGCCCGCGCGGCTACCGGCTGCTGGCCAGGGTGCCCCGGCTGCCCGCGCCGGTGCAGCACCGGCTGGTCGAGCACTTCGGCTCGTTGCAGGCGCTGCTCGCGGCCACCGCGGACGACCTGCAGACCGTGGACGGCGTCGGCGACACCAGGGCGCGGATGGTCCGCGAGGGGCTGTCCAGGCTGGCCGAGTCCTCGATCGTGGACCGCTACGGCTGATCAGCGGAGCCGGAACGGGGCCGGCGGGCTGGCCAGGTCGTCGACCTTGGCCACCACCGAGTAGTCCCCGACAGGCACCGTCTTGCGCTTGCCCGCGCAGTTCGGCGCGGACGTGCGGCCGTGCCAGGCCAGCCGGAACACCGCGGTGCCGCCGGGTTCCAGGGTGCGCAGGTCGGGGTTGCGGCCGGGGTAGCAGTCGTTGCTGGACCAGAGCCGGGCGCCGTCCTGGCCCAGCACCAGGATCTCCTGCACCTTCGGGTCCAGCTCGCGGGTGCACGGCACCGGGCCGGTGTTGGTGACCACCAGGCGGAACTCCGGCCGCTGGCCCACCCGGTACTCGGGTGCGCCGACCTCGGCGACCACCTGGGTGACCTCGTTCGGGCAAGGCTGCGGCGGCCCTGGCGGCGGAGGCGGGGGTGGGGGCGGCGGCGGCGGTGGTGGGGTCGCCTCCGAGGGTGGCGGGGCCGCACTGCTCGGCGGCGGCGCGGCCACCGGGCTGCTCGGCGCGGAGGAACCCGGTGTGGCGATGCCCCGCGCGGCGGCCGCCGCGCGCAGTTCGGCCAGCTCGCGCTCGGTGTCGTCGCTGCCGCCGAAGGCGAGGCCGACGGCCCACACCCCGAGCAGTAAGACGAGCACGAACGCGCCAAGGGCTACCGCGCGCCGGCGCCAGTACACCGACGGCGGGTGAGGTCCCACCGGATCGAGCACAGGCAGACGGTAACGCCCCGGTTGCTCCAAATGACGTAATTCGTCGTTACGCCGTTTGGCGTGTTGCGTGCGCAACCAAGGTCCGGCCGAACGCGTGAGTTTGCTCAAAGTCATCTTGCCGGTTCGCCCGCCGCGGGTTTCCATCAACACAGCCGCAGCTGAGGGGAGTGTCATGACCGCGATCGACGATCTGCTCCAGCGCAACGCCGTGGCAGGCGAACTGGGCCACCCGGAGATCCCTTCTCCGAAGCCCTCCCTGCACCTGGCGATCGTGACCTGCATGGATGCCCGGATCAAGGTGTTCGACGTGTTCGGCCTCCGGCACGGCGAGGCGCACATCCTGCGCAACGCCGGCGGCGTGGTCACCGACGACATGATCCGCTCGCTGACCATCTCCCAGCGCAAGCTGGAGACCCGCGAGATCATCGTCATGCAGCACACCAGCTGTGGCCTGATGACCTTCACCGAGGACGAGTTCAAGGACGAGCTGGAGCAGGAGACCGGCCTGCGCCCGCCGTGGGCCCTGGAGGCCTTCCGCGAGGTCAAGGACAGCGTCCGGCAGTCCGTGCAGCGGGTGCGCCGCAGCCCGTTCCTGGAGCACACCGAGCACGTGCGCGGGTTCGTCTACGACGTGGCCACCGCGCTGCTGCACGAGGTGATCTAGGGGAAGCCCAGGGTCCGCGCGAACAGGGTGACCACGATCAGCACGGTCGGGAAGCAGACCAGGAACATCGCGAACGTGTAGCCCATGATGTCGCGGGCCTTGAGCCCGAGCACGGCCAGCGTCGGCAGCATCCAGAACGGCTGGAGCAGGTTGGCGCTGGCCTCGCCCAGGTCGTAGACCACCACCATCCAGCCCTGGTGCACCTGGAGCTGGTTGGCCGCGTCCAGCACGTACGGCGCCTCGATCACCCACTTGCTGCCGCCGCTGGGCACGAACACGCCCAGCACGCAGGAGTAGATCGCGATCAGCGCCGGGTAGAGCACCGGGTTGGAGATGTCCACCAGCCAGCCCGCGATCGCCCCGGACAGGCCGGTGAAGGCGATCATGCCGAAGATGCCGCCGTAGAGCGGGAACTGCAAGAGCACCCCGGCCGCGGCCGGCGCGCCCGCGCGCACCGCGGCGACCAGGCGGTGCGGCCGCCAGTGCAGGATCAGCGCGAGCAGCAGCAGGACCAGGTTGATGGTGTTGAGGTCCAGCGCGTTCAGCGGGCTGCCGGTGGCGTTGGCGAAGTGCCGGACCAGGTACCAGGAGCCGAGGGCGAACAGCAGCACGGAGAACACCGGGCTGCGCTCCAGCCAGTCGCCGGGACGGCCCTTGGGCTCCGGTTCGGCCGGGCCGACCAGCGGGCGCAGCTCGATGCCCAGGTCGGCGGCGGTCTTGGCGCGCTCGCCGATCGGCGCGATCACCGCGGCGGTGACCACGGCGACCACGAAGACGATCAGCGTGGCCACGATCCCCTGCCACAGGAAGATCGTCTCGGTGAGCGGGATCAGCCCGGACCCGCGCCCGGCCTTGATCACCTCCTGCACCGCCTTGGGGCTGGAGTCCGCGCTGGCCACCTGGAGCGCGGCCGAGCCGGACAGGCCCTGCGCCCACACCGTGCCCAGGCCGAGGAAGGCCATCGCGCCCAGCGCCCGGTAGTCCACCCCGCGCACCAGCCTGGCGATCTCCTTGGCCAGGATCGCGGTGAAGATCAGGCTGAACGCCCAGTTCAGGTACGAGGTGAGCATGGAGGCGGCGGCGGTGAAGGTGATCGCCGCGCGCGGGGTCTTCGGGATCCTCGCCAGCCAGGCGATCACCTTGGCCACCGGGCGCGCGGTGGCCAGCGCGTACCCGCCAATGATGATCATGGCCATCTGCAGGGTGAAGGTGACCAGGCTCCACACGCCCTTGCCCCAGGCGTCCACCATGGTGGTCAGCCCCTGACCGGTGGCCAGGCCGAGCAGCAGCACCAGGAAGGTGCCGACGAGCACGAAGCCGAAGGCGTCCGGCAGCCAGCGTTCGGTGAACGCGGTGAACCGCAACGCGATCCGGGCCGCCAGGTTGTCCTGGGGCGGGGCTTGGCGGGTGGCCATGTTTCCTCCGCGGGCGGGGTGGGTGCGAGGATTGTGCACGCTATGGCGACTGTTGTTTCCCTGGATCCGGACACGCTTGTCGGCTGGTTCGACCGTGTCGCCCGTGACCTGCCCTGGCGGGACCCCGACTGCACCGGCTGGGGGGTGCTGGTCAGCGAGATCATGTTGCAGCAGACCCCGGTCGCGCGGGTGGAGCCGATCTGGCGCGAGTGGCTGGCGCGCTGGCCGGCGCCCTCGGCGCTGGCCGCGGCGAGCCAGGGCGAGGTGCTGCGGGCCTGGGGCAAGCTGGGCTACCCGCGCCGGGCGCTGCGGCTGCACGCGGCGGCCACCGCGATCGCGGCCGAGCACGGCGACGTGGTGCCCTCGGACGTGGACACCCTGCTGGCGCTGCCCGGCATCGGCGCGTACACCGCGCGGGCGGTGGCGGCCTTCGCCTACGGCCAGCGCTGCCCGGTGGTGGACACCAACGTGCGCCGGGTGGTGGCGCGGGCGGTGCACGGGGCGGGCGACGCCGGTCCGCCGTCGACCACCAGGGACATGGCCGATGTCGAGGCGCTGCTGCCAACGGACCCGGCACGGGCCGCGCGGTACTCGGCGGCGCTGATGGAGCTGGGCGCGGTGGTGTGCGTCGCGCGCTCGCCCCGCTGCGCGGACTGCCCGGTGTACCAGGACTGCGCCTGGCAGCGGGCCGGGCGACCGGCGTACGCGGGCCCGGCCAAGGTGGTGCAGAAGTTCGCCGGCACCGACCGGCAGGTGCGCGGGCGACTGCTGGACGTGCTGCGCGGCGCACCGGGCCCGGTGCCGAGGGCGGCGCTGGACGCCGCCTGGGACGAGGCCGGTCAGCGGGACCGGTGCCTGCACTCGCTGCTGGTGGACGGCCTGGTGGAGCAGACCGACGACGGGCTGTTCGGGCTACCCGGCGAGGCTTAGAGCGGGTACGGGCCGAACCGGCCCCAGGCGATGACCACGGCCAGCACCAGGAAGATCGCCGACGGCGGGAGCTGGCCGTACTCCTTGCGCCGCACGTGCACGATCACCGCGCCCAGCATGGTGATCGCCAGGCCGAGGGCGGCGATCGGGACCAGCACCGGCGCGATGCCGGTGACCGCGGGCAGGATCAGGCCGAGCGCGGCGAGCACCTCCACCGCGCCGATGGTGCGGAACAGGCCGTCGGAGAAGTCCTCAGCCCAGCCCATCTTGCCGAGCAGCTTCTCGCGGCCCTGGATGAGCTTGGCGGCGCCCGCGCCGAGCATGGCGGCGGCGAGCACGATCTGCAGGATCCACAGCACGGTGTTCATAGCGGCTCCAGATGGGCCAGGTGCACGGACTAGCGTGCTGCGATTGTGGCGGACGCACTGGAGATGTTCTTCGACCCCGAGGCCGACACGGCGGTGCGCGGGCTCTGGCGCGCGCTGGAGGCGGCCGGGGTGCCCAGCCTGGCCACGCTGAGCCACCGCGCGCACCAGCCGCACATCTCGCTCGCGGTGGCCGGGCAGATCCCGGCCAGGGCCAGGGCGGAACTGCGCGCGGACCTGGCGCTGCTGTCCATGCCCGGTCTCTGGCTGCACAACGTCGGGGCCTTCGCCACCAGCGAGAACGTGCTGATGCTGGCCGCGGTGGTGGACGCCGAGCTGCTCGCGGTGCACTCGGCCGTGCACGACGTGCTGGCCGGGCGGGTCAAGCACCCCTCGGCCTACTACCTGCCCGGTTCCTGGGTGCCGCACTGCACGCTGGCCCAGGGCGTCACCGGCGCGGAGCTGGCCGCCGGGTTCGCCGCGGTGCACCCGTACCAGCCGATCCGGGCGGGCGTGTCCGCGATCGGCGTGGTGGACACCCGCACCGGCGCCGTCGACGAGCTGTGGTCGGCCTAGCGGCCCAGGACCTCGCTGACGAATGCCTCCACCGCGCCGCGGTACTGCTCGGGGGTCTCGTAGTGCACGACGTGACCGGCGCCCTCGGCCAGGAAGTAGCGGCCGTCCCCGGCCCGCCGGGCCACCTCGGCGATCTGGCCGGGCGGCATCGCCGAGTGCTCGGCCTCGATGGCCAGCAGCGGGCAGCGCACCGCCTCGACGAAGGACCAGTACTCCCGCTCGCCCCACTCCCCCGCGATCTCGTAGAGGTCCGCCAGGTCGGCGGTGAGCCGGTAGCCGTCCGCGGTCTCCTCGAAGCACTCGATGAAGTAGTCGCCGACCTCGGTCCGGTCCGCGCCGAAGAAGGCGCGCACCGCGGCCAGCGAGGTGAACGGCACCGGCCAGGCGGCGAACCAGTCCCGCCACACCTCGACGGTCTTGCCGCGCTGGTCGGGGGCCATGTCCTCGGACACCACGGCCCGCACCAGCTCCGGGTGCCTGGCCGCCAGCGCCCAGGCGTGCAGGCCGCCCATGGAGTGGCCGATCACGATCGCCGGCCCCAGGTCCAGCTCCCTGATCCGCGCGGCCGCGTCGTCGGCGAAGACCTCAGTGCGCCAGGGCTTGTCCCTGGTGGCGCGGCCGTGCGCGCGGGCGTCCAGGCCGACCACCCGGCCGTAGCGGCGCAGCCACTGGGCGGTGGACCACCAGGTGCTGGCCCGGCCCATCAGCCCGTGCAGCAACAGGATTCCCGGTCCCTCGCCGCCGAAGTCGACCACGCCATCGCGCATGCCAGCCAGGCTAGTGGTCCGGCTCGGAAGGGTGGCCTGATATCGGCCGTGCCACGGCGCGTCCGGCAAGGCGCCGGGGCACCCTCGTACTGGACCGTACGTGGGTGTCCCGGCAACGCCGCCGGTCGCGTCGTGGGGCGGTCGAGATCAGGCCACCCTTCCCAGCCGGACCACTAGGCTGGCCGCATGGCCGTTGTGAAGATCAATGCGATCGAGGTGCCGGACGGGTCCGGTGCGGAGCTGGAGAAGCGGTTCGCCGCGCGGCTGGGCGCGGTGGAGAAGGAGCCGGGCTTCCTCGGCTTCGAGCTGCTCCGCCCGAAGGCGGGCGAGGAGCGCTACTTCGTCTACACCCGCTGGGAGACCGAGGAGCACTTCCAGGCGTGGATGGGCGGTTCGGCCAAGGCCGCGCACGCCGGTGAGCGGGCCAAGCCGGTGGGCACCGGGTCCAGCCTGCTGGAGTTCGAGGTCGTGCTCAGTGCCGGACCCAGCGCCGCGGACTGAGCTGGCGCGCGCCGCGGAGCTGCTCCGCGGCGCCGACGCCCTGCTGGTGTGCGCCGGCGCGGGCATGGGTGTGGACAGCGGCCTGCCGGACTTCCGCGGTGACGCGGGCTTCTGGCGGGCCTACCCGCCCTACGCCGCGCTCGGCCTGCGCTTCGCCGAACTGGCCGACCCGATGCACTTCGCCGAGGACCCGGCGCTGGCCTGGGGCTTCTACGGGCACCGGCTGGCGCTGTACCGCTCGACCGTGCCGCACGCCGGGTTCGGCATCCTGCGCAAGTGGGGTGAGCGGCTGCCGCGCGGGCAGTGGGTGTTCACCTCCAACGTGGACGGGCAGTTCCAGTCAGCCGGGTTCGGGGGGGTGGCGGAGTGCCACGGCTCGATCCACCACCTCCAGTGCGCGGGCTCCTGCTCGGAGGACATCTGGTCCGCCGACGGCTTGGCGGTGGAGATCGACCCGGACACCATGCGCGCAGTCGGCGAGCTGCCCAGCTGTCCCGGCTGCGGCGGGCTGGCCAGGCCCAACATCCTGATGTTCGGCGACTACGACTGGGTCGGCCACCGCAGCCAGGCCCAGCTGGACGCCTGCACTGCCTGGCGGCGGGAGCTGCGCGGGGCGAACCTGGTGGTGGTCGAGATCGGCGCCGGGCAGGCCGTGCCCACCGTGCGCAGACAGGCCGAGCTGGCCAGCGCGGCCGGTGGCGGGCTGATCCGGATCAACCCGCGCGAGCCGGCGGTCCGGCACGGCCGAGGGGTCTCGCTGCCGATGACCTGCCTGGACGCTCTCACCGAGCTGGACCGGCTGCTCTAGGGGCCGGAGCCCGGCACGGTGAAGGTGGCCAGGACCGAGCGGTGCGCGCTGCCGGCCACGTCGAAGACGTCGAAGCGGTCCACCGGGCAGCGCTTGTCCACCAGCACGTGGTCCAGGGTCACCGGCGGCGGGAACGCGCCCCTGGCCGGCCAGGTGCTGGTCAGCCCGGCGCCCGCCTGGTCCGCGGCGTCCTGGTAGCCCTGGCCGAGCAGGCGGCGCAGCGGCGAGTGGTCCAGGGTGGCGTTGAAGTCACCGGCGAGCACCCTGGCCGGGCCCTCGGTGCGGGGCTCGGGCAGCGCGCCCAGGTCCAGCAGCCAGGACTCGGCGCCCTTCGGGCCCACCGGGTCCCTCGGGTGCACCGCCATGACCTCCAGGCCGCGCGGGCCCGGCAGGTTGACCAGCGCGGCGGGCTGGGCGTACGCGCCGGGCGCCGGGGTGCGGCCGAGCGCGATCCTGGTCAGCGGGTGCCGGGCGGCGATGCCGGTGCCGGTGGCGCCCGCGCCCGGCTCGAACACCCGGAACGGCAACTCCTGGCCCAGCCCGGCCGCGTCCAGCGCGGCCACCGCCTCCGGGGTCAGCTCCTGCAGGCTGAGCACGTCGGCCTTGGCGCCCCTGGCCAGCTTGACCACGGTCGCGGCGTCCGCCCGGCCGAAGAACAGGTTCACCGACAGCACCCTGACCTGGGTGCCGACCGCGATCGGCCGCGCCTTCACGAACGCCCTGGGCAGCACGATCATGCCGAGCAGCACGGTGCACAGCACCAGCACGATGGCCAGCAGCCAACGTTTGAGCAGCAGCGCGAGCACCGCCAGCACCGCGGCCGCGGGCAGCGCGTACGGGGTCAGCGCGATCGCCGCGGCGGCGTGCTTCTGCTGGTCGAAACCCACCCCGCGCAGCGCGCTGAGCACCACCACCGGCGCGGCCACCAGCAACAGCAGCACCCCGGCGAGCTTGCCGCCCGGCCGCCGCCGCTTCGGCTCCACCGGCTCCGGCGGCCGCGGCGCGCCACGACGCGTCAGCGGCGTCGTGTCGGCCTCGATCCGTGAGTGGGTCACCCCACCAGAGTGCCTGAACATCCGGCCCGGGGCGGGGAAATGCGGAAGGGGCAGGTCACCGAAGTGGCCTGCCCCTCCCGGGTGGTGCGTTGGTCAGCCGTTGGTGCCGGTGCCCGCTTCGGGCTCGTCACCGGCCGGGCCGGCCAGGTCGACGGGCGGCGCGTCCGGCACGCGGGTCGGCTTGGCCTCGCCGCGGAAGACGAACTTCACCTTGTCGTCCGGACCCTCGCCGTCCCAGCCCTCGACGTCGCAGATGATGATCTGCCCGGGCTGGATCTCGCCGAAGAGGATCTTCTCCGACAGCTGGTCCTCGATCTCGCGCTGGATCGTCCGGCGCAGCGGCCGGGCGCCGAGCACGGGGTCGAAACCGCGCTTGGCCAGCAGCTTCTTCGCCACCGGGGTGAGCTCCAGCGACATGTCCTTGTTCCGGAGCTGGGTCTCCACCCGGTTGATCATCAGGTCGACCATCTTGATGATCTGTTCCTCGGTGAGCTGGTGGAAGACGATGATGTCGTCGATCCGGTTGAGGAACTCGGGGCGGAAGTGCTTCTTCAGCTCGTCGTTGACCTTCTGCTTCATCCGGTCGTAGTTCGAGCCGGCGCCGGTGTTGGCGGTGAAGCCGAGGCCGACGGCCTTGGAGATGTCCTGGGTGCCGAGGTTCGAGGTGAAGATGATCACGGTGTTCTTGAAGTCCACCGTGCGGCCCTGACCATCGGTCAGGCGGCCGTCCTCGAGCACCTGGAGCAGCGTGTTGTAGACCTCCTGGTGCGCCTTCTCGATCTCGTCGAAGAGCACCACGGAGAACGGCTTGCGCCGCACCTTCTCGGTGAGCTGACCGCCCTCCTCGTAGCCGACGTACCCGGGGGGCGCGCCGAAGAGCCGCGAGGCGGTGTAGCGGTCGTGGAACTCGCCCATGTCGATCTGGATGAGCGCGTCGTCCTCGCCGAAGAGGAACTCGGCCAGCGCCTTGGACAGCTCGGTCTTACCCACACCGGAGGGACCGGCGAAGATGAACGAGCCGGACGGACGCTTCGGGTCCTTCAGACCGGCACGGGTGCGGCGGATCGCCTGCGAGACGGACTTGACCGCCTCGAACTGGCCGATGATCCGCTTGTGCAGCTCGTCCTCCATGCGGAGCAGACGCGAGGTCTCCTCCTCGGTGAGCTTGAAGACGGGGATGCCGGTCCAGTTCGCCAGCACCTCGGCGATCTGCTCCTCGTCGACCTCGGCGACGACGTCGAGGTCACCGGCCTTCCACTGCTTCTCCCGCTCGGCCTTCTGGCCCAGCAGCTGCTTCTCCGCGTCCCGGAGCTTGGCCGCGCGCTCGAAGTCCTGCGCGTCGATCGCGGACTCCTTGTCCCGGCGCACGTCGGCGATCTTCTCGTCGAACTCGCGCAGGTCCGGCGGCGCGGTCATCCGGCGGATCCGCATCCGGGCGCCGGCCTCGTCGATCAGGTCGATCGCCTTGTCCGGCAGGAAGCGGTCGTTGATGTAGCGGTCGGCCAGGGTGGCCGCCTGCACCAGCGCGCCGTCGGTGATGGAGACGCGGTGGTGCGCCTCGTACCGGTCGCGCAGACCCTTGAGGATCTCGATGGTGTGTTCCAGCGAGGGCTCGCCGACCTGGATCGGCTGGAAGCGCCGCTCCAGCGCGGGGTCCTTCTCGACGTGCTTGCGGTACTCGTCCAGCGTGGTGGCGCCGATGGTCTGCAGCTCACCGCGGGCGAGCATCGGCTTCAGAATGCTGGCCGCGTCGATCGCGCCCTCGGCGGCGCCCGCGCCGACCAGGGTGTGGATCTCGTCGATGAACAGGATGATGTCGCCGCGGGTGCGGATCTCCTTGAGCACCTTCTTCAGGCGCTCCTCGAAGTCACCGCGGTAGCGGGAACCGGCCACCAGCGAGCCGAGGTCGAGGGTGTAGAGCTGCTTGTCCTTGAGCGTCTCGGGCACCTCGCCCTTGACGATCCGCTGGGCAAGGCCCTCCACGACCGCGGTCTTGCCGACGCCGGGCTCACCGATGAGCACCGGGTTGTTCTTGGTGCGGCGGGACAGCACCTGCATGACCCGCTCGATCTCCTTCTCGCGCCCGATGACCGGGTCGAGCTTGCCCTCGCGGGCGGAGGAGGTGAGGTTGCGGCCGAACTGGTCCAGCACCAGCGAGGAGGACGGGGTGCCCTCGCCGCGGCCGCCGGACTCGGCGGGTTCCTTGCCCTGGTAGCCGGAGAGCAGCTGGAGCACCTGCTGCCGCACCCGGTTCAGGTCGGCGCCCAGCTTCACCAGGACCTGGGCGGCCACGCCCTCGCCCTCGCGAATCAGGCCGAGCAGGATGTGCTCGGTGCCGATGTAGTTGTGGCCGAGCTGGAGCGCCTCCCGCAGGGAGAGCTCGAGAACCTTCTTCGCCCTCGGCGTGAACGGGATGTGCCCGCTCGGCGCCTGCTGGCCCTGACCGATGATCTCTTCGACCTGCTGGCGCACGCCTTCAAGGGCGATGCCCAGCGACTCCAGCGCCTTGGCGGCGACACCCTCACCTTCGTGGATCAAGCCCAGAAGGATGTGCTCGGTGCCAATGTAGTTGTGGTTCAACATCCTGGCTTCCTCCTGGGCCAGGACAACCACCCGCCTCGCGCGGTCGGTAAACCTTTCGAACATTCGCACTCCCTGACTGCTGCGCCGGCGGCCCTCGACCCCAGTGTTCGCTCCCGGGTCGGCACCGTAGGGCCACTCTAGTCGGCCCGACTTCTTCCTTCCGTCCTCACACTCTCGCTACTGACCGACACAACGAGTGTGAGGTGGACACAATTCCACCGGATCGGCGGTGTCCGCTGAGCGCGAACAAGCTGCCGTCTGGCGACCGGATCACCCCGATGGCGGAACACCTGATCACCCTAGGTTAGGTTAGGCAAGCCTGACCATCGATCGAGGAGATCCCGGGTGACCGTCCGTCTGGCGCCGAGCGCACTGGCCGCCTCGCTGGCCGGTGTCGACACCTCGCGCGGACACGTTGCGGTGCGCTTCGGGACTCCGGATGACTCCTGGCGGGTCTGCGCCGACCTGCTGGCCGACCCGGCCCAGTTCGACCGGTGGCGGAAAGACCTCGCTGTCTGGCTCAACGAGCACTACGACGGAAATGTTCCGGACCGCACCACCGCGGGCTACGTGCTGGCCTGGTATCTCCAGGTACCCGCCTACCTGGGTGCCATCCTGTTCCACACCGCCCGGCGGGTGCCCTGGCTGCGGCCGGGCGACCTCGCATTCCGTCTTTCGGGTGATCGTCCGCATCCCGACGGCATCGCGCTGCTTTCTGCCGGTTTTGTCTGCCTGCCCGAGGACCCGGCGGCCGGCACGCCAGAGGCGACCGTGGTCAGGGACGAGGCCGCGCTGGCCGGGGTGCTGCGGGCCCGCTTCGCCGGGCACGCCAGGGAGTTCGTAGCGGCCTACGGCCCGACCACCCGGCTGGGCAGGCACATGCTGTGGGGCGCGGCCACGGACGCGCTGGACAGCGCGCTGTGGCAGACCGGCCGGATGCTCGGCGACGAGGGCGCCGGCGTGGCCGGGGCCGCGCTGGTGCTGCCCGAGCTGATCGAGCCGTTCACCTCGCCGTCCCGGCTGTACCCGGTGCACGGCGAGGGCCGCACGGTGTGGACCCGGCGGCGGGAGAGCTGCTGCTTTCACTTCGCACTGGAGGGCCAGCGTGCCTGCGCGACCTGCCCGAGGGTGTCCGCGGCCGAGCGGGAAAAGCGGGTGCTCGCCGACTCCTGAGGCGGTTCACTGCGCCGGTGGACTGGGTGCGGGACTTCTACTCCAGGACCGGCGCGTGGTGGGCCGAGGCCGACGCGAAGGTCACCGAACGGGACGAACGGCGGGTGCGGCTGCTGCGCGCGCACGGCCCCGCGGCGGGCCGGGTGCTGGAGCTGGGCTCGGGCTACGGCACGACCGCGGTGGCCACCGCGCGGGCCGGGTACGCGGTGACCGCGGTGGAGGTCAGCGACCGGGTCAGCGCCGCGCCCGAGCTGACCCACGAGCGGCTGACCAGCGTGCGGGCCGACTTCTTCGAGGTCGAGCTGCCGGGGGACTTCGACGCGGTCTGCTACTGGAACGGCTTCGGCGTGGGTTCGGATGCCGACCAGCGCAGGTTGCTGACCCGGATCGCGGGCTGGCTGCGGCCGGGCGGGGTGGCGCTGGTGGACGTGTTCAACCCGTTCGTCTGGGCCGGTTGGCACGGCGACGAGGAGCACCTGCTGCCCGATCCGGCCCGCGGTTACCGGCACGAGCTGCGCGAGCGGACCAGCTTCGACCCGGTCACCTGCACCGCGACCGACACCTGGTGGGACGTGGCCGAGCCGGACCGGAAGCTCACCCAGACCCTGCGCTGCTACACCCCGGCCGACCTGGGCCTGCTGCTCACCGGCACCGGACTGGCGCTGTCCGGGATCGTGCTCGGCGAGGACGAACCGCCAGGCCCGGGGCTGTTGCGGGAGCACCACGAATATCTCGCGGTGCTGCGGCCCGGCTAGAGCTGGTGGCGGCTGCCCACCGGCACGACCAGCGGGGTGCCCGCGACCGGGTCCGCGATCACCTTGGCCTCCAGTTCGAAGACCTCCCGGAGCAGGTCCTCGGTGAGCACCTCGGCGGGCGGCCCCTGGGCGACGATCTTGCCCGCGCGCATGGCGACCAGCCGGTCGGCGTAGCGGGCGGCCAGGTTGAGGTCGTGCAGCACCATCACCACGGTGCGGCCGGCCTCGGCGTGCAGCCGGTGCACCAGGTCCAGCACGTCGACCTGGTGGGCCAGGTCCAGGTAGGTGGTGGGCTCGTCCAGCAGCAGCAGGTCGGTGCCCTGGGCCAGCGCCATGGAGATCCAGGCGCGCTGGCGCTGGCCGCCGGAGAGCTGGTCCAGGGTGCGCTCGGCGAACTCCAGCATGCCGGTCATCCGCAGCGCCTCGGCCACGGTGCCCTCGTCGTCGCTGGACCACTGCCGGTACCAGGACTGGTGCGGGTGGCGGCCGCGGGCGACCAGGTCGGCCACGGTCAGGCCCTCCGGCGCGGTCGGGGTCTGCGGCAGCACGCCGAGCACCTTGGCCACCTCGCGGGTGGGCGTCTGGTCGATCCGCTTGCCGTCCAGCAGCACGTGGCCGCGCTGCGGGCTGATCAGCCGGCCCAGCGCGCGCAGCAGGGTGGACTTGCCGCAGCCGTTGGGGCCGATCACCGCGGTCACGGTGCCGTCCAGCACGGCGAAGTCCAGGCCGTCGACGACCACGTTGTCGCCGTAGGCCAGGGTCAGCTCGCTGGCGGCGAGGCGGGTCGCTGGGGCGGCTGTGGGCAGCGCGGTCATCCGCGTACCTCCCGATAGCGTCGGACGAGCAGGAACACCAGGTAGGGGGCGCCGAGGATGGCGGTGACGATGCCGACCGGCAGTTCGACCATGCCGAAGGCGGTGCGGGCGAGCACGTCGGCGGTGACGGTGAGGGCGGCCCCGAGCACCGCGCTGGCCAGCAGCGGCGGCTGGGCCAGGCCGGAGAGGCGCAGCGCGATCTGCGGCACGGCCAGCGCGACGAACTCCACCGGGCCGGCCGAGGCGGTGGCCACCGCGGCCAGCCCGACCGCGGCCAGCACTAGCAGCGAGCGGCTCAGCTCGACCCGCACGCCGAGCGCGCGCACGGTGTCGTCGTTGAACTGCAGCGCGCCCAGGGTGCGGGCGCCGAAGAGGGTGAGCGGAACCAGCACCGCCAGCGCGATGGCCACCGGCACCACGTGGTCCCAGCCGCGGGCGTTGAGGCTGCCGGTCAGCCACACCATGGCCCGGCCGGCGTCGGCCACGTCGGAGAGGGTGAGCAGCCAGAAGGTCACGTTGGACAGCACCGCGTGCACGCCGATGCCGACCAGCACCAGCCGGAAGCCCTCGATGCCACGCCGCCAGGCCAGCAGGTAGACCACCGCGGCGGCGAGCAGGCCGCCGAGCAGCGCGGCCACCGGCAGCGCGACCGAGGACAGGTAGCCGCTGAGCCCGCCGGCGGAGCCGCCGAACATCACCACGGCCACCGCGCCCGCCCCCGCGCCCGCGCTCACCCCGAGCAGGTCCGGGCTGGCCAGCGGGTTGCGCGCGATGGACTGGGTGATCGCCCCGGCCAGGCCGAGCGCGGCGCCGACCAGCGCGCCGGTCAGCGCCCTGGGTAGCCGCAGGTCGAACAGGATGAACCGGTGCGCCTCCTCGCCGCCGCCGAACAGCGCGGCGAAGACCTCGCCCAGGCTGATCGGGAAGTCGCCGAGGGTCAGGTTGAGCGCGAGCACGAAGACCAGCGCGGCCAGGCCGAGCACCGGCACGGCCGCGGCGCGCAGCCGCAGCGTCCAGGAGCCGCCGCCCAGCCGCAGCGCGGGACGGCCGGGCACCGGCGCGAGCTTGGTGGTCACAGGCTCACCAGCTTCCGGCGGCGCACCAGCACCACGAAGAACGGCGAGCCGACCAGCGCCAGCATGATGCCCACCTGGAGCTCGCCCGGCCTGGCCAGCACCCGGCCGAGCACGTCGGAGACCAGCACCAGCACCGCGCCGATCAGCCCGGCGTAGGGCAGCAGCCAGCGGTAGTCCGGCCCGGTGATGGCGCGGGCCAGGTGCGGCACGATCAGCCCGACGAACCCGATCGGCCCGCAGGCCGACACCGCGGCCCCGGTCAGCAGGGTCACCGCGGCGATGCCCACCGCCCTGGTCAGCCAGATCCGCTGGCCGAGCGAGCGGGCCACGTCGTCGCCGAGGGAGATCGCGTTCAGGCCGGGCCCGTTGACCAGCGCGAGCAGCAGTCCGGCCAGCAGGAACGGCAGCACCTGCAGGATGATCTCCGGGTCCCGGCCGGCCAGCGAGCCGCTGCGCCAGAACCGGAAGGTCTCCAGGCTCTGCGCGTCCAGCAGGATCAGCGCGGAGCTGAGCGCGTACAGGAAGGAGGAGACCGCCGCGCCGGAGAGGGCCAGCGTCACCGGGGTCGGCCCGCCCCGGCCCCTGGTGCCCGCGGAGCCGATCGCGAAGACCACCACGGTGGCCAGCAGCGCCCCGGCGAAGGCGAACCAGACGAAGCTGTACAGGTCGGTGAAGCCGAAGGTGAAGATCGCCAGCACCACCGCGAACGCCGCGCCCTGGTTCACCCCGAGCAGGCCGGGATCGGCCAGCGGGTTGCGGGTGTGCCCCTGCAGCAGCGAGCCCGCGATGCCCAGGGCCAGGCCGACCAGCAGACCGAGGATGGTGCGCGGGATGCGCAGCGAGTTCACGATCAGGTCGTTCTCCGCGCCCGTCGGCGCGGTCAGCGCGTGCCACACGTCGGCCAGCGGGACCGGCTTCGCGCCGATGGCCACACTGGCCACCAGCGACAACACCAGCGCGGCGGTGAGCAGCGCCAGGCCGAGCACACGTCGGCGCCTGCGCACCGGGACCGGAACCGCGGACCCGGGCGCGATCGCGGCACGGGTCATGCTGCGGCTCCTATCCTCTACTGAGGCAAGCCTAACCGAATGGAAGGACCGCTATGACCAGGCCCAGGACGCTGGCCGTCCTCGCCGTCACGGCCGTGCTCGTCAGCGCCTGTGGCGGTGGCGGCAGCCCGCAGACCAGCTCGACGGCCCCCGGGGGGTCGGCCGCCGGGTTCCCGCGCACGATCGAGCACGCGATGGGCAAGACCACCATCGAGAAGCAGCCGGGCAAGGTGGCCGCGCTGGACAGCTCCTACGTGGACGCGGTGTTCGCGCTGGAGACCCAGCTGGCCGCCTACACCCAGTTCCCGGCCACCGGGGACAAGTTCCCGGACTACCTGGCGGCCGAGGCGGAGAAGTACGCCAAGAACGCCAAGCCGGTCGGCCAGCTGGAGCAGGCCAGGCTGGAGCAGGTGCTGGTGGCCGACCCCGACCTGATCCTCTCCGCCAAGGTCCGGCACGAGAACCTCTACGCCGCGCTGTCGGCGCGCAAGCCGACCGTGTTCAGCGCGGAGACCGGCAAGACCTGGAAGGACAACATCCGGCTGGCCGGCAAGGCGCTGGGCAAGGAGCAGCTGGCCGAGACCAAGATCAAGGCATATGAGGACCGGGCGGCCAAGGTCGGCGCGGCGATCAGGGCCAAGGCGGGCAGGACGCCGACGGTCTCGGTGGTCCGGTTCGTGGACGGGCCGACCAGGGCCTACTCGATGAACAGCTTCATCGGCATCGTGCTCAAGGACGCCGGTCTGGGGCGGCCCGCGGAGCAGAACGACCCGAACGCGGCGCAGATCTTCGTCGAGCTGAGCCCGGAGAACATCCTGCGCGCCGATGCCGACCAGGTGTTCGTCACCGCCTTCCCGGATGCCAAGGGCGACTCGGTGAAGGCGAAGGAGAAGTTCCAGGCCAATCCGCTGTGGGCGCAGCTGAAGGGCCAGGTGCACGATGTTTCGGATACCACCTGGATCTCGTCGGTGAGCCTGCAAGGCGCGCACGTGGTGCTGGACGACCTGGCGAAGGCTTTCGGCGTCGATCCCGGTAAGTGATCAAGCCATATAGCACAGGACGGGACTCGCCGCACGGCTACAAACCGGCAGCGGGTCCCGTCCTGTATTGAAATATCCAAGTGTGACCGTTAACGGCCGGTTCAGTTCTCCTGGTGGAACTGCTGGAGCACGTCCGCCGGGATGCGGCCCCGGTCCGAAACCTTCATGCCGCGCTTGCGCGCCCACTCACGAATCGCCTGGTTCTGCTCGCGATCGGCGGAAGCGACCCGCCCGGCCGCCCGGCCCGCGACACCGGCTGAACGCCCGCCTGCCGAAGAGGTGCGCCGACGGCCGCCGGTCCGGCGGGCACTCGCGACATAGGACGCGAGCGCGTCCCGCAGCTTCGTCGCGTTGTCCCCGGAAAGGTCGATCTCGTAGGACACACCGTCGACCGCGAACTCGACGGTCTCTTCCGCTTCCGAACCGTCCAGGTCGTCGACCAGGGTTCGGACGACTCTCTCCGCCATGCGCTTGTTCCTTCCTGAAACCCCAGTGGCTGCCGGCGAAGGCTCCCGGCGTGTAGTTCGTCTGTGAAGACTACGCGGAGATTAGCGCACAATCAGCATGAGGAACACTCGCCACACGGTCTCAAAGTGGTGAACGTCATTCCGGTCGGACTAGCGGGAACAGGATCGTCTCCCGGATACCGAGGCCGGTGAGCGCCATCAAGAGCCGGTCAATACCCATTCCCATACCGCCACTGGGTGGCATTCCGTACTCCAGCGCACGCAGGAAGTCCTCGTCGAGCCGCATCGCCTCGACGTCGCCCGCGGAGCCCAGCCTGGCCTGCGCTTCCAGGCGTTCCCGCTGGATAACGGGGTCGACGAGTTCGGAGTATCCGGTGGCCAGCTCGAAACCGCGGACGTAGAGGTCCCACTTCTCCGCGACCCCGGCCTGGCTGCGGTGTTCCCTGGTCAGCGGGGAGGTGTCCACCGGGAAGTCACGCACGAAGGTGGGCGCGTGCAGGTGGTCGCCGACCAGGTGTTCCCAGAGCTCTTCAACCAACTTTCCGTGTCCGGCAGCCGGGTGAACTTCGACTCCGCGCGATTCCAGGTGCTTGCGCAACAACTCAACCGGAGTCGCCGGGGTGATCTCCTCACCAAGGGCTTCGGACAGTGATCCGTACATAGTCAGCGTGGTCCACTCGCCGGACAGGTCGTACTCCGATCCGTCCGCGAGCGTGACCGTCTGACTACCGAAAACGGCGTCCGCGGCTTCCTGCACCAACTCCCGGGTGAGCTGGCCAATGGTGTCGTAGGAACCGTAAGCCTCGTACGCCTCAAGCATCGCGAACTCTGGTGAGTGCGAGGAGTCCGAACCTTCGTTCCGGAAGTTCCGGTTGATCTCGAAGACCTTCTCGATCCCGCCTACCACACAGCGCTTGAGGTACAGCTCGGGCGCGATCCGCAGGTAAAGGTCGATGTCGAACGCATTGGAGTGGGTGGTGAACGGACGAGCGCTGGCACCGCCGTGCAGCGTCTGCAACATCGGCGTCTCGACTTCGGTGAAAGTCCGCCGGTGGAAGGACTCCCGCAGCGAACGCATCACACCGGCCCGGATACGCACCGCATCCCGTGCCTCCGGCCGGAGCAACAGGTCGACATAACGCTGCCGGACCCTGGTCTCTTCGGAGAGCTGCTTGTGGGCAACGGGCAACGGGCGCAACGTCTTGGCCGCGAGTTCCCATTCGGTGACCATGACCGACAGTTCCCCACGGCGCGAAGTGGCCACCTCGCCGCGCACGAACACGTGATCACCGAGATCGACATCGGACTTCCACGCGGCCAGCGCTTCCGCGCCCACCTTGTCCAGGCTCAGCATCGCCTGCAGCTCAACGCCGTCACCCTCGCGCAGGGTGGCGAAACACAACTTCCCGGTGTTCCGCTGGAACATGACCCGGCCGGTCACGCCGACGATTTCCCCGGTGGGGGTGTCCGGCGCAAGATCGGGATAAGCCGCCCTGATCTGGGCGAGGGAGTGCGTGCGGTCCAGCACGACCGGATAGGGCGCCTTGCCCTCGGCTAGCAGCCGCTCCCGCTTTTCGCGCCGGACGCGCATCTGCTCCGGCAGGTCGTCGTCGCTGGTTACGGGCTGGTGCTGCGGCTGCTCTGTCACGGCAACACAGGTTACGGAGTGCCCGGAGAGCAATGCGAACGGGATAGGTTCTCGCTGTGCCGGACTTCACCGAAAGCGATCCGCTCGCTACCGAACACGCGCGCCGGGCCCGCTCCTTCGGCGCCGCGGCCGCGAGCTACGCCGACCACCGCCCCGACTACCCGGAGGCCGCGGTGACCTTCGCGCTGGCCCCGGTGGCGCGGCGACGCCCGCTGCGGGTGCTGGACCTGGCCGCGGGCACCGGAAAGCTGACCGAGGTGCTGCTGCGCGCGGGCCTGGACGTGATCGCGGTGGAACCGGACGCGGCCATGCGCGAGGAGCTCATCCGCCGGTTGCGCGGCGTGGTCGCCCTGCCCGGCTCGGCCGAGGCCATCCCGCTGCCGGACAACCGCGTGGACGCGGTGCTGGTCGGCCAGGCCCTGCACTGGTTCGACCTGGACCTGGCCCTGCCGGAGATCGCCAGGGTGCTCACCCCCGGCGGCGTGCTGGCCGCCCTGTGGAACCTGGACGACGACCGGGTGGACTGGGTCCGCGGCTTCGCCGACCTGGCCGAGAAGGGCGCCCGCTACAGCGACCGCTCCGGCCGCGGCATCCCGGACCACCCGGAGTTCCAGCCCCACGAACTACGCGAGTTCGCCCACAAACAGCCCCGCACCGCGGCTTCGCTGACCGCCACCGTCGGCACCCACTCCCCGACCCTGGTCCGCACCCCGGCCGAACAGGAAGCCCTGCTCAGCCGGGTCCGCGCCTACCTGGAGACCCACCCGGTCACCGCGTACGGGGAGTTCGACTTCCCCCTGGTGACCACGGTGTCGCGAGCGGTGGCGCGCAAGTGAGCACTCACCGCAGGTTGCGCTCGTAGACCAGCCTCAGGCCGAGCAGCGTCAGGTCGGGCACGTGGTGCTCGATGGTCGCCGACTCCGCCAGCACCAGCGTGGCCAGTCCGCCGGTGGCGATCACGGTGATCTTCTCCTCGCCCGCCGCGGTCAGCTCCTCGATGATCCGCCGCACCAGCCCGTCCACCTGCCCGGCGAAGCCGTACAGGATGCCGGACTGGAGGCATTCCACCGTGTTCTTGCCGATCACCGAGCGCGGGCGGACCAGCTCGACCTTGCGCAGCTGGGCGGCGCGGCTGGCCAGCGCGTCCACCGAGATCTCGATGCCGGGGGCGAACACGCCGCCGAGGAACTCGCCCTTGGCGGAGATGACATCGATGTTGGTGGAGGTGCCGAAGTCGACCACCACGCAGGCGCTGTCGTAGAGGTGGTGCGCGGCCAGGGTGTTGATCACCCGGTCCGAGCCCACCTCCTTCGGGTTGTCCACCAGCAGCGGGACGCCGGTGCGCACGCCGGGCTGCACGATGACCTTGGGCACCGCGTCGAAGTAGCGGCCCAGCATCACCCGCAGCTCGCGCAGCACCGAGGGCACCGTGGACAGCGCGGAGACCCCGGTGACCTGGCCGGCGTGCTCGCCGAGCAGACCGCGCACGGTCAGCGCCAGCTCGTCGGCGGTCATCCGGGCGTCGGTGCGCATCCGCCAGTCCCTGACCAGCTTCGCATCGTCCCCTGACCCGTCGTAGAGCCCGAGCACGATGTTGGTGTTGCCGACGTCGATGGCGAGCAGCACCCGCGTTGTCCTCTCTAGTTCTCGGCCTGGAGCAGCGCGTCCAGGCGCGCCGCGTCGACCGTCTCCGACTGCGGTGCGCCGTCGGTCTCCGCGGTGACCGCGCCGCTGGTCAGGCCCGAGCCCTCGGGCGCGTGGCCGGGGTCGCCGCCGAGCTCGACGATGCGGTTCTCCGCGTCCACGAAGACGACCTTGGGCTTGTACGACTTGGCCTCCGCCTCCTCCATCAGCCCGTAGGCGATGAGGATGACCAGGTCACCGGGGTGCACCAGGTGCGCGGCGGCCCCGTTGATGCCGAGCACGCCGCTGCCGCGCTCGCCGGGGATGACGTAGGTCTCCAACCGGGCGCCGTTGCTGACGTCCACGATGGCGACCTGCTCGCCGGCCAGCAGGCCGGCCGCGTCCATGAGGTCCTCGTCCACGGTCACCGAGCCGACGTAGTGCAGGTCGGCCTGGGTCACCGTGGCACGGTGGATCTTGGACTTGAGCATGGTCAGGAACATGGCGCTGCCTCCCTGTCACCGTTCCCGAGCTGGGAGCCCGGCGGCCGGGTTGTAGGTGTCGTCGTGCTCGTCGACCCCGTGTCCGACCGCCAGCTGGATGTTGTCGAGCAGGCGGGTCCGCCCGGCGCGGGCCGCGATCAGCAGCCGCGCCTTGCCGTTCTCCGGTGCTGGGCCCAGGTCCCTGGACCGCAGCTCCAGGTAGTCCAGGCTCAGCCCGGACTCGGCTTCGACGGCCGCCCTGGCCGCGGCGAGGATCGCCGCCGGGCCTTCGGGACCGGCCATCGCACCCGCCGCCAACGCCGCCGGGATCGCGAGCGCCGCCCGGCGCTCGTCCTCGCTGAGGTAGGCGTTGCGCGAGGAGAGCGCGAGTCCGTCGTGATCGCGCACGATGGGCACGCCGACGATCGCACTCTCCAGGTTCAGATCCGCCACCATCCGCTTGACCAGCACGAACTGCTGGTAGTCCTTCTCGCCGAAGAAGGCGTAGTCGGGGCGGACGATGTTGAGCAGCTTGGCCACCACGGTGAGCACGCCCGCGAAGTGGCCGGGCCGCACCGCGCCCTCCAGCTCCGCGCCGAGCGGGCCGGGGTGCACGGTGACGCCGGCGCCGGTGCCGTACATGGCCTCCGGCGCGGGGTTGAAGACCAGGTCGACGCCTTCCTCGCGGCAGGCGTCCAGATCGGCTTCCAGCGGGCGCGGGTAGCGGTGGAAGTCCTCCTCCGGGCCGAACTGGAGCGGGTTGACGAAGATCGACACCGCGGTGACCGTGCCGGGGATGCGGCGGGCGCGGCGGATCAGCGCCCGGTGGCCCTCGTGCAGCGCGCCCATGGTGGGCACCAGGTTGACCTTGCGGCCGGTCGCGCGCAGCGCCCTGGTGACCTTGCCCAGCTCCTCGGGCGAGTGGTGCACGGTCAGCTCGCCGGGCGTGAAGGGCCGTTGCCCGGTCATGGTTGCTCCTCGTCGAGTTCGAAGTGGACCGCCTCGGCCTGACCAGGCCGGAGCAGGCCCGCGGCCACCGCGCGCTCGGCGGTGCGGTGGGCCAGCGCCTGGTAGGCGGGCAGCGATTCGGGCGACTCCGCCCGCAGCACGCCCAGATGCGTGCGAATCGTACCGACATCGCCCCGGGCCACCGGACCGGTCAGGGCCCGGTCGCCCAGCCGCAGCGAGTTGTCCAACGCGGCCGAGAGAAGCGGCCCCAGCAACCGGGCCGGATCGCCCACCCCGGCCTTGCGCAACAGGTCCGCGCATTCGGCGACCAGGGTGACCAGGTGGTTGGCGCCGTGCGCCAGTGCGGCGTGGTAGAGCGCGCGGGCGGCCTCCGGGATGCGCACCGGTTCCGCGCCCATCTCCACCACCAGCGCCTCGGCCACGTGCCAGGCGATCTCGTCGCCGTCCCGGGCGGTGACCCCGAACGGGCAGGCCGCCAGGCGTTGCAGGTCCTCCGGGCGGCCGGTGAAGGTCATCGCGGGGTGCAGGGCCAGCGGCAGCGCGCCCAGCTCGGCGGCCGGGGCCAGCGGGCCGGTGCCGTGCGCGCCGGAGGTGTGCGCCACGATCTGGCCGCCGCGCAGCGAGCCGGTCGCGATCAGGCCGCGGATGAGTCCGGACAGCTCGTCGTCCGGCACCGCGAGCAGGACCAGGTCGGCGCGTCCGGCCACCTCGTCCGGCGGCAGCACGGCCGCCCCGGGCAGCAGCGCCTCGGCCCGGCGCTGGGAGGCGGCGGACACGGCCGAGGCCGCGACCACGTGGTGTCCGGCCCTGGCCAGCGCCGCGCCGAGCACGGCGCCGACCCGGCCCGCGGAGACAACGCCAACGGCGAGTCGGGCTGGTCGGTCGGTCATGGTGTCCTCTTCCAGCGTTCCAGTCCCGCTCCTGTGCGGGTACCGGACGGCGAGGGCACGGTAACCCCGTGCCCGCCGTCAGGCAGCTGATTGTGACCAGTCGCGCTCAGCCGGGCGATCCGCTGGCGATCTCCCTGGCGCGGGTCAGGGCGACCAGGAGCTCGGCGTGCCGGTCGGCCAGCTCGCGCGGGGCCGGGCCGGGGCCGATGCGGTGCCGGAGGAAGGCGAGCTCGGTGACCGCGACCTGGTACTCGGCCACCGCGCGGGAGGCGCGCTCGCCGGAGCGCTTGTGCACGGCGCTGCGCCACCAGCGGCGGCCGGGCAGCGTGGAGAGCAGCTTGACCTCGCTGGGCGCGATCCAGCCCTGCCTGGCCATCTCCGGCAGCTCGCCGGTCACCACCCGCTGCTCGCGGCGGCGCTGCCAGATCACCAGCGCCACGGTGGCCAGGAAGATCGGCACCATGATGGCGAAGTAGGTGTTGATGAAGCCGAGCCCGCCGCCGAAGGTGGCCGCGCCGTTCCACAGCGCGTGCAGGGTGACCGCGAGCAGGAAACCGGCCAGCGGGGCCAGCACCTTGACCGCCCGGTTGCCGGTGGAGGCCGCGATCCCGGCGCCGATGCCCAGCATCACGGTGAACAGCGGGTGCGCGAACGGGGAGAGCAGGCCGCGCAGGATGAACACCGCGATCACGCCGCTGCTGATGCCGCCGAGGCCGTACTCGGCGAAGGCGCGGCCGAAGTAGAAGATGTTCTCGGTGAAGGCGAACCCGGCCGCGACCAGGCCGGAGTAGACGATGCCGTCCACGATCCCGTCGAACTCGTGCCGCCGCCGCCACAGCAGCGCCACCACGAACAGGCCCTTGCCCGCCTCCTCCACCAGCGGCGCGGAGATGACCGAGGTGATCAGGTCGCCCTGGTCCTGGCCGAGCAGGATCTCGCCGAGGTGCTGGGCGGTGTCGTTGACCAGCAGCGCGCTCGCGGTGGCCCCGCAGGCGCCCCAGAGGAAGGCGGCCACCAGCAACTTGGCCGGTTCGGGCTCCCAGCGGTCCACCCAGAGGAAGGCGCCGACCACCGGGATCACCGGCAGCAGCGCGGCCAGCGCGCCGACCAGCACGGCCTCGAACCCGACCCGCGAGGTGGCCACGCCCAGCAGCACCAGGCCGGACACCCCCAGCACGATCAGGCCGAGCACCGAGCCCAGCACGGCCCGGCGGCGCCGGGCGAACTGGTCGAGCCGAGGCGAGACAGGGGCTTCTGGCGCGGTCACGATCAAGACTTTACGGTCAGCACATGCGGGACTGGCAGGACGCCTGGTGGAATGCGTTGTACTCCGATGGGGGGTTCTTCACCCGGGGTGAGCGCCCGAGCGGGCACTTCCGCACCGCGCCGCTGGTCGGCCCCGAGCTGGCCGAGGCGCTGTTGTGCCTGCTGGACCGGGTGGACCACGGTCTCGGCCGACCGTCCACTGTGGACTTCACCGATGTCGGGGCCGGTGGCGGCGAACTGGCCGAGGCGGTGGCCCGGCTGGCCCCGTCCGCGCTGGCCAGGCGGTTGCGGGTGACGGCGGTGGAACTGGGACCCGGTCGCGAGGCGCCTGGCGTCCGGTGGACCCGTGAGTTGCCTGGGGAAGTGGTCGGGCTGCTGGTCGGGCACGAGTGGCTGGACGCGGTGCCGTGCCCGGTGGTCACTGTCCACAATGGACGATGGCACCGGCTGCTGGTCGACGAGGCGGGCACCGAGCACCTGGGGCCGGAAGCGGGTCCGGCGGAGCTGGCCTGGCTGCGGCAGTGGTGGCCGGGCGGCACCCGCGCGGAGGTCGGCAGCACCAGGGACGCGGCCTGGGCGGCGGCGGTCGGCCGGGTGCGCGGGGCGGCGCTGGCGGTGGACTACGGGCACCTGGCCGGTGCGCGGCCCGAGCACGGCACGCTGACCGGATATCGGGCCGGACGGCAGGTCACACCGGTGCCGGACGGCTCCTGCGACCTCACCGCGCACGTGGCCGTGGACGCCTGCGCCGCCGCGCTCGACCTGCCCACCGCGCTGCTCGGTCAGGCCGAGGCCCTGCGCGCGCTCGGTGTCCGCGCGACCGCTCCCCCGTCCGGCCTGGCCGCCACCGACCCGGCCGCCTGGCTGGCCGCGACCGCCGCCGCGGGCCGGGCGCGGGAGCTGCTGGACCCGGCCGGGCTCGGCGGCTTCCACTGGCTGCTGCACAGCACCGAGGGCACGCCCGCGCCGGAGCTCGTGCGAGCATGACCGGCGTGAGCAGGCAGGAGATCGTCGGAGTCGGCGCGGGCGCGGCCCATCTCGGGGTGGACCGGGTGGTCGACCTCGGCCCGCTGCACCCCTCGGCGCACGGGGCCTACCGGCTGCGGCTCACCCTGGACGAGTCGCACCTGATCACCTCGGCCGAGCCGCTGGTCGGCCACCTGCACCGGGGCGCGGAGAAGCTGTTCGAGGTGCGCGACTACCGGCAGGTGCTGACCCTGGCCAACCGGCACGACTGGCTGGCCGCGTTCTGCAACGAGGTGGTGGTGGCCCAGGCGGTGGAGCGGATGACCGGGATGGACGTGCCGGCCCGCGCCTTGTGGCTGCGCACCCTGCTGTGCGAGCTGAACCGCCTGCTCGCCCACCTGATCTTCCTGACCCCGCTGACCCGCGCCGCCGACGGCGCCACCACCGCGGCCACCACCGCCGCGCAGGCCGGGACGCAGGCGGTCCAGGCGGTGATGGAGGAGGCATCCGGCGGCCGGATCCACTTCATGGCCAGCCGCATCGGCGGCCTGCGCGAGGACGTGCCCGCGGGCTGGACCGAGCACGCGACCGCCGCACTGTCCATTGTGGACACGGCATTGGCCGCGATCCAGTCCACTGTGGACTCACCGGAGTTCGTTGCCGCGCACCAGGGAGTCGGCGTGCTCAGCGCGGCCGACGCGATGGCCCTCGGCGTCACCGGCCCAGCCGGGCGGGCCAGTGGCCTGGACTTCGACCTGCGCCGGGACTCTCCCACCTCGGCCTACCCGGACCTGGAGGTCACCCCGGTGCTGGCCACCGAGGGCGACGCGCTGGCCAGGGTGCGCTGTCTGACCGGCGAGGTCGCCCAGTCCCTGCGCCTGGCCCGCGAGTGCCTGACCAGGCTGCCCAGCGGCCCGGTGAACCTGCGCCTGCCCAAGGCGGTCAAGGCCCCGGAGGGCTCGGTCTACACCTGGGGCGAGGCCCCGCTGGGTGTCTCCGGCGTGCACCTGAGCTCCCGTGGCGAGAAGACGCCATGGCGGCTCAAGCTGCGCACCCCCTCCTTCAACAACATCCAGGCCCTGGCCGCCCTGCTGCCGGGCACTCCGGTCGCCGCGCTGCCCGCGGTGCTGGGCTCCTTCGCCGTGATCGTCGGCGACGTGGACAAGTAGCCGCCTCAGGCCCGGTCGTGGATGGTGACGGCGTACCCGTCGGGGTCGGTGAAGGTGAACGTGCGCCCGAACGGGCCGTCCACCGGCGCGGCCGGGATCGGCACGCCCGCGGCGGCCAGCTCGTCGTGCAGGGCCTGGGCGTTCTCGGCGTGCAGCCACAGGGCCACCCCGACACCCGGCCGCGGGGTGGCCGCGTCCAGGTCGACGCCGGGCAGCGGTTCGCGCACCGCGAAGGGGATCGGCTTGGTGTCGAACACCACCGCGGCCGGCGGACTGGCGGGCAGTCTGCGCAGGCCGAGGCGGGTCTCGTAGAACTCGGCCGCGCGGTCCAGGTCGCGGACCTGCAGGGCGAGGAAGTCGGGCCCGGTGACGGTCATCTGCGTTGCTCCCTATGTCAGGACATTGACATAGGGAGTATGTGTCAAGATCCTGACATGAGTCAAGGGGAACCGGTCGGCGAGCTGACGGAGTCGGTGGGTTACGCGCTCAAGCAGGCCGCCGCCGCGCTGCGCGCCGGGATGGACGCCGCGCTGCGGCCACTGGAGCTCACCGTGCCGCAGTACGCCTGCCTCGAACTGCTCGGTCAGCGCCCAGGGCTGTCCAACGCCGAGCTGGCCCGCGGTGCGTTCGTCACCCGCCAGTCCATGAACGGGGTGCTGCGCGGCCTGCAGGAACGCGGCCTGGTCACCCGCCCGGCCAGCGCGCCGCACGGCCGGGCGCTACCCACCGAGCTCACCACGGCCGGGCGCGAGCACCTGCGCCGGGCCAGCGTGGCGGTGCGCGCGGTCGAGCGGCGGATGCTCACGCCACTGACGAGCGCGGAACAGCGGCGGCTGCACGGTGATCTCGCCGCCTGCGCGGCGGCGCTGACGCTGGAGAGCGCCGACTAGTCCTTGCGACGGCGGCGGCGCGGTGGCTCGGTGTTGCCGTGCGCGGCCAGCAGCTCGCTGACGGACTTGCCGCCACCGCCGTGCGCGCCGGTGTCCGGGTCCACCCGGGGACGGCCCGCGTCGTCGGAGAGTTCGGGGTTCCAGCCGCCCATGGCGTCCCAGGAGCTCTCCGGCTTGCGGCGGCGACCGCCACCGGCGTCCTCGGGCTCGGGTTCCGGTTCTGGCTTGCGGCGGCGGCCCGCGGCGGTGGCCGGGGGCTCCTCGTACTCGGGTTTGCGCCTGCGGCCCTGGGGTTCCTCGCCCTCGGGCTTGCGGCGGCGGCCAGTGGACTCGGCGTCCCAGGAGGAGCCGGTCGACGGGGAGCCGGCGTCGAACGCCCAGGACGGGGTCGCGGCGGGCTCGTTGGGTTCCGGGTCGGGACGGTAGCGACGGGCCACCGCCTCAGTCTGGTCGATCACCGACGGCTGACCGGTTCCGGGGTGACGATCACCGACGGTGGGCAGCACCTCGGGGCGCTCGGCCGGGCGCGCGGGCTGGGCCGGACGCTGCACCTGGCCACTGCCGATCACCTCGCCGCGGGTCACCGCGGGTTCCGGGCGCGACGGCCGAGCGGGCGGGGTCTCGGTCCAGGTGGACGCGCCGCCGTCCAGCTCGGCCACTATGGAGGCGCTGGCCGGTTCCGGACGGCGGAACTCCGGGCGCTGCGCGGGCTGGGGCTTGGCCTGCTGGGGCTGGGCCGGCGGCTGCGGCTGGGCCTGCCTGGTCAGCCGGGCGGTCTCGGCGAAGGCCGGTTCCGGCTCGCGGCGCTCCGGCTCACGGCGTTCGGGTTCGCGGCGCGGCTGCTGCCGGTCCCGCTGCACGTCGGGGCGGCTGGGTTCCGGGGTGGTCTGCTTGCGCGGCGGCACGTGCTGGCGCTGCGGGGCGGCCGGGCGGTTCTCCCGGCGCTGCGCCTCGGCGCGCACGGCCTCCTTGGACACGAAGGCGGTGCGGGCGGCGTCGGCGCGGACTTCCGCGGGCGGCTGCTCCTTGCGCTCGGGGCGCACCGCGGGGATCAGCTGGGTGCTCTCCTCCTGCCGGGTGGCCTGCGCGCGGACCGGCTCCACCGTGCCCGCGGTGATCTTGCGGATGCGCTCCTCGGCAGAGGCGATGACCCGGTCGGAGCGGTCGGAGATGGCCAGGCGGCGGGACTGGTCGGGCAGGGAGCGCATGCGGGTCGACTCGGCGCGTAAGGCCACCCGTTCGACCAGCACCTCACCGCCCAGCAGCGCTTCCAGGTTCTCCCGCAGCGCGCGCAGCTCCTTGCGCAGGTCGTCCAGGTCGCTGCGGGACTCCGCCTCGATCCGCTCCCTGGTCTTGGCCTCGAAGTCGAGCTCGTACTCGCGCCGGGCGGCGACCTCGCACTCCAGCTCCAGCTCGTAGACCCGGTGCAGCTCCTCGGCGCGCTGGGCCCGCTCGCCCGCCTGCTTGCGGTACCGCGCGGCGGCGAAGGCGCCGACCAGGGCCGCCCACAGGGCCGCGACCACGCCCAGCCGCAACCATCGGGCATCGTCGCTGACCACGAGCACTGCCGCGGCGGTCGCCGCCAGGAGCAGAACCGCTCCGAGCAGCAGGAATCCGTTACCGCGGGCCGTGCTGCGAGGCTCGGCGGTCGAGTCGCTGCGGCCGTTCATGGCCCCTACGGTACCCGGGAGTTATCCGTTCGAGACCTGTCCACCAGGTTCCGGATTGGTAATGAAGTCGATCCGGGGACGAAAAAATCAACGGACAGCGATCTCACCATCACGGTGCGTCCCGGTCCTCCGGCAGGTCAGGCGTGCGGCAGCAGTGCTCCAGCCACAGCCCGGCGGCGATCAACGCGGCCGCGCTGACCGCGCCCAGCACCGCGGGCACGAGGTCGTTCTCGGCCGCGGCCAGCTGCCCCTGCAACGGCAGCAGGTAGGCGATCATGCCCAGCCACACCCCGAGCAGCACCGCCCCCGCCAGCGAGGACGCCTTGGCCAGCGCGACCGAGCGGGCGGCCACCAACGGTTCCAGCACACGGGCGTGCGGACGGCGCTGGATCCGGCCGCGCAGCACGAACCCCCACCAGAGCTCGCCGAGCGCGACCGGCAGCAGGGTGACCCCGGCCAGCACCGGCACCCTGGGCACGTAGCCGTAGGCCAAGCGCAGTGCGAGATAGACCACAACCGCGAGCACCAGCCCCGGCACGACGAGGTCGCGGGCCCTGGTGAACCTCATATGCTCCCCATTCCCTCGGCCACCCCGGCCATCGGCTCGGCGATGCGCTGGTTCAGCGGCACCGCCAGGAAGAACTCGCGCAGCTCCGGGTCCAGCGAGTTCGCCTTGGCCCGCACCAGCTGCCGGGCGCGGGACAAGGTCTCCACCGCGGCGTCGGCGCGCCCGGACCGCCGCTGCGTCTCCGCGTGCCAGTACAGGACCTCCTCGCCGCGCACCGTGGGCAGCGGGCCGCGCCTGGCGTAGAGCTCGACCGCGGCCGCGCTGGCCGCGTGCGCCTGCGGCAGCTCGTCCATGGCCAGGTGCAGCCGGGCCAGCAGCGAGTGCGCCAGCACCTCGCTGCGCACCATGGACACCCGCTGGCAGCGCTCCAGGTTGGCCGCCAGCAGCTCCTCCACCGCGCCCAGCACGTCCGCCCGGCGGCCCGCGGTGAGCAGCAGGCCCTCGGCGTAGAGGTTGCACACCAGGGTGGCCACGGTCATCGAGGGCGTGCGGTTCGTCTCCGCCCACGCCGACTCCAGCACGTGCACCCCGGCGGCCAGGTCGCCCAGCTCCACCCGCAACCGGCCGAACAGCGCCAGGTTGTAGGCGTGCCACGGATCCGGCGCGCCGTCGCCCAGCCCGACCGCCTCGGTCAGGGTGTCCGCGGCCGGGTCCCACAGCCCGATCGCCAGCTGCGCCTTGGCCAGGTGGTTCAGCGCGATGGGCAGCAGCGAGGCCGACTCCGGCTCGGCGCGCAGCCGGGCCGCCACGAACTCCAGCCTGGTCTTGGCGATGCCCAGGTAGCCCGCGTCGAACTCGCCGACGCCGATCTCCAGCTCGGTCCGCCGGAACGCCCCGCGCAGCACCGTGGACCGGCTGCCGGTGATCTCCGGGCTGGCCTTGGCCCGTTTCTCCGCCTCCAGCAGCACCGCCAGCCCGGCCCGCAGGTCCCGCTTGGTCAGCTCCCGGCCGTAGGCGGACAGGGTGAGGAACTGCACCACCGCGTCCCCGCTCTGGCTGGCCAGCTCCACCGCCCGCCGCTGCACGGCCAGCGCCGCCTCCACGCCCTGGGTGCGGTGCAGCACCCGGCCGGCCACCGAGGCCGCCCTGATCCGCAGCTGGAGGTCGCCGATCCGGGCCGCGGCGGCCTCGGCGTCGGCGGCCCAGCGCTCCACCGGGTTGGCCGCGCGGTACTCCGGGCTGCGGCTCCAGCGCGGTTCGGTGAGCAGCAGGAGCAGTTCGAGCAGCTCCACCCGCAGCCGGTCGGTCTCCTCGGAGAGCGAACCGGGCAGCTCGGTCAGGCCCTCCCGGCACACCGCCTCGGCCTCGGCGTCCTTGCCCCGCTCGGCCAGCGACCGCGCGGACCGCAGGGCGGACTCCGCGAGCAGCACGGCCTCACCGGGGCGGTGGTGCGTCACCTCGGCCTCCTACGCCGGCGGGAGCGTGAGCGGAAGATCGTCCCGCCTGCGCACCCCGTCCAGCGACAGCGCGGCCAGCAGCGCGGCGACCGGGCCGTGGCCGGGCAGGACCGCGGCGGGCTCGACGTCCAGCCAGGGCGCGAGCACGGTGGCCCGCTCCGGGGTGCCCGGATGCGGCAGCAGCAGGTCGGGGTGCGCCGAACGCACCCCGTGGACGGTCACCACGTCGACGTCCAGGGTCCGCGGCCCCCACCGCAGGGTCCGGACCCGGCCGGCCGCATTCTCCAGTTCCTGACCACGGCGCAGCCACCCCCACTCGTCGGTGGCCGGATCTTCGACCAGCAGCACCGCGTTGAGGAAGTCGTCCTGGTCGGTCACGCCCCACGGGGCGGTCTCGTAGACCGGCGACACCGCCCGCACCGCCGCGCCGAAGCCGTCCACGGCGAACTGGAGGTGACCGAGCCGGTCCCCCAGGTTCGAGCCGAGGGAGAGCACCGCGGCGCTCATCGGCTCAGAAGTCCATGGCCGTTTTGCCGCGGGCCCGGCGGGACCGCCGGGCGGTGACCGCGACATCGGCGAAGGTCAGCGGGATCGGCGCGGACGGCTTGTGCACGGTGACCTCGGCGGCGTGCGCCCGCCGGTCGGTCATCACCTCGTCGACCACCCGCGCGGCCACCGTCTCGATCAGGTCGCACGGCTCGCCGCCGACGATCGCGGCGGCCCGCTGGGCCAGCGCGCCGTAGTCCAGGGTGTCGGCCAGGTCGTCGGTCTCGGCCGCCACGTCCAGGTCCAGCCACACCGTGATGTCGATCAGGAAGTCCTGGCCGTCCCGCTTCTCGTGCTCGAAGACGCCGTGGTGCCCGCGCACCCGCAGGCCGGTCAGCGTGATCCGGTCGGTCACCGATCCCCCTTCTCCGCCGTGACCGGCGCGCGCACGCCGCCACGGGCCCAGGCCGAGGCCACCGCGACCGCGTCCAGTGATCCGTGCACGTCGTGCACCCGCACCCCCCACGCCCCGGCCGCGGCGGCCAGCGCGGAGACCGCGGAGGTGGCCGCCTCGCGGCCGTCCGGGCTGCGCGGCGAACCGCCGGGCCCGGCCAGCAGGCTACCCAGGAACCGCTTGCGGGAAGCGCCGACCAGCACCGGGAAGCCCAGGTCGATGAGCTGGTCCAGGTGTTGCAGCAGGGCCCAGTTGTGCCGGTCGGTCTTGGCGAAACCCAGCCCGGGGTCGATCACCAGCGCCTCCGGGGCCACCCCGGCGGCCAGTGCCGCGTCCACCCTGGCGGAGAGCTCGGCGCGCACGTCGGCGACCACGTCCCGGTAGCTGGCCAGCAGGTCCATGCCGGCGCTGTGCCCGCGCCAGTGCATCAGGATCCACGGCACGCCGGCCTCGGCGACCACCGAGGCCATCCGCTCGTCGGCCAGCCCGCCGGAGACGTCGTTGACGATGCTCGCCCCCGCCGCCAGCGCGGCCACCGCCACCTCGGCGCGCATGGTGTCCACACTGACCAGCACACCCTCGGCGGCCAGCTCCCGGATCACCGGCACCACCCTGGCCGCCTCCACCTCCGGCGCCACCCGCTCCGCACCCGGCCGGGTGGACTCCCCGCCGACGTCGACGAGGTCCGCCCCCCTGCGGTGCATCTCGATGCCGTGGGCCACCGCGTCCGCGGTGTCCAGGTAGCGGCCACCGTCGGAGAAGGAGTCCGGGGTCACGTTGACCACGCCCATGACGACACACCGGCCGGGGTCGGGCAGCAGCCGATGCAGCGCCGCTCCCATCACGTTCACCGTCCCTTGATCAGCTCCAGCGCCTCGGCCCGAGAGGAGGCCGAGGTCTTCAGCAGACCACGAACGGCTGACGTGACGGTGCGCGACCCCGGTTTCCGGATCCCGCGCATCGCCATGCAGAGGTGTTCGGCCTCCATCACCACGATCACCCCGCGCGGATCCAGCTTGCGCACCACCGCGTCGGCCACCTGCGAGGTCAGCCGTTCCTGCACCTGCGGCCGCTTGGCGTACAGGTCGACCAGCCGCGCGATCTTGGACAGGCCGGTGACCCGGCCGTGGGCGTTCGGGATGTACCCGACGTGCGCGACCCCGTGGAAGGGCACCAGGTGGTGCTCACAGTTGTGCGTCAGGTGCCCGGCCACCAGGAAGGTCGGATGCGGGTCGCAGGTGAAGCTGTACACGGTGTACGGCTTCGCCCCGCTCGCCTCGATCCGCCGGACCGACTCCACCTTCACCCAGCGCGACTCGACCAGGTCGGTCCGATGCGACTCCTGGGGGAAGCCGTGCCTGCTCAGCCAACTGTCCGCGATGTACAGCTGCGAGGCCCGGTCAGCCTTCGGTGAGAACCGCGCGCCGGTGATCTGCGCCAGGTCCTCCAGGAAGGGCACGTTCGCGCTGACCGCCGTCCGGCCGTTGCTGTACTTCGACCGGCAGCCGTCCCCGTCCACGTAGCCGTCGAGGAAGCCCGCGAAGGTGCCGTGGTCGTTGAGCACCACCCGCGGGAAACGCTGCCGCTGGTGATGCGCGTCACCGCCGACGTACTGACGCATCAGATCGGCCAGGTACGAGGAGCCGACCCGAACCCGGTAGCCGCCGACCATCCGCTGCAGGTAGCCGGACGGACGCTCCACCGGCTCGATCCGGGCGTCGATCCGGAAGGCGTACCAGAGGGCCTCAGCGAACTTCTTCGCGTACTCCTCGTCGTTGACCACCAACGACACCGACCGGGCGCCGACCGAGCCGTCAGCGCACACGGCGCCGACGACGTAGCCGAAGTCGTATCCGGACGTCACCGACCAACGAGTGCGGTTGAGGCTGCGAGCGGCCGTCCACTCGATGTAGCTGCCGCCGACGTCCTTGGCCTCCTGCCAGCCCTCCGGGGTCGCCAGGGGGTGGTCCGGGGTCAGGACGAAGCGCCCCTGCTCGGTCGTCACCTCGACCAGCTCACGGGCCGGGCGGGCGGTGACCTCGGTGACCTCGGTCTGCCGCACCCTGCCGTCGGCCAGCGTCCACAACCGGTCACCGACGCGGACGTCCCTGGCCGCCTTGCGGCCGCCGACGGCGTTGACCGTCTGCTTGCTCGGCACGCAGGTCGAGTACATCGGGATGTCCTTGACCAGCACGAGTTCCTCGTGGGACTCGTCGAAGGTCTTGTTCAGCACCGAGTCGGGTTCGGTGTACAGGCCCGCGAACATCTCGCGGTAGGCGCGGGCGACCCGGGCCGGGGTGTCCTTGAGGCCATCCCGGTCCGGGTCCTCGCCACAGGCCAGGAGCAGTTCGCGGACGGCCGCCTCCGCGCGGGTGTGGTCGAAGGCGGGCCGTCCTTGGTGCTTGTCCGTGTTCAGCGGTTGCCGTCCGGCGGTTCGGAGTCGATCGGCCGGGTGGTGCTGGCGTCCCGGTTGTCCGTCGGCTTGTTCTGCGGCTGCTCGGCGGGCTGGCTGCCCGGCTGCGGCTGCTGGGCAGGCCACTGCTGGCCGCCGGGCACCGTGGCCGGGGTCCAGCCGGGGGGCGCGCCGTAGTAGGGCGGGCCCGCCGAGGGGACCGGCTGGGTCGGCTGGGCCGACCAGCCGGTGGGCGGCTGCGGCGGGTACGGGTTCGGGTTCGGCGCGGGCGCGCCGTTGGGACCCGGTTCCGGCTGCGGGTAGGGCGGGCCGCCGGGCAGGTCGTTGCCGCCGGGGACGGTGGCGACCGGGGTGGGCGCCTCCTCCTGGACCGGGGGCCACGGCTCGCCGCGCTCCTTGGCCAGCTCGCCGGGGGTCTTGATCGGCGGGCGGTCCGAGGGGGTGCGGTCGCCGAAGTCGTTGAACAGGGTGATCCGCGGGCGCTTCTCCACCGACTCGAAGATCCGCTCCAGGTCCTTGCGCTGGAGGGTCTCCCGCTCGATCAGCTCGCGGGTCAGGTCGTCCAGGACGTCCCGGTAAGTGTTGAGCACGTCCCAGGCCTCGTCGTGCGCGGCCTCGATGAGCTTGCGCACCTCCTCGTCGATCTCGTGCGCGACCTCGAGGGAGTAGTCGGCCTGGTGGCCCATGGAGCGGCCGAGGAACGGCTCGCCCTCGTTCTTGCCGTACTTCACCGCGCCCAGCCGGGAGCTCATGCCGTACTCGGTGACCATCGCGCGGGCGATCTTGGTGGCCTGCTCGATGTCGCTGGAGGCTCCGGTGGTGGGCTCGTGGAAGACGAGCTCCTCCGCCGCGCGGCCGCCGAGGGCGAAGACCAGCCTGGCGATCATCTCCGAGCGGGTCATCAGCTCCTTGTCGTCCTCGGGCACGACCAGCGCGTGCCCGCCGGTGCGACCGCGGGGCAGGATGGTGACCTTGTAGACCGGCTCCAGGTCGGGCATGGCCCACGCGGCCAGCGCGTGCCCTGCCTCGTGGTAGGCGGCGATCTTCTTCTCGCGTTCGGAGATGATCCGGCTCTTGCGGGCCGGACCGCCCACCACGCGGTCCACCGACTCCTCCAGCGCGGCGGCGTTGATCAGGGTGCCGTTCTGGCGGGCGGTGAGCAGCGCGGCCTCGTTGATCACGTTGGCCAGGTCGGCGCCGGAGAAGCCCACGGTGCGCTTGGCCAGCGAGTCCATGTCCACGTCGGGGTCCAGCGGCTTGCCCTTGGAGTGCACGTGCAGGATCTGCCGACGGCCGCGCATGTCGGGGGCGGCCACCGGGATCTGCCGGTCGAACCGGCCGGGACGCAGCAGCGCGGGGTCCAGGATGTCCGGCCGGTTGGTCGCCGCGATCAGGATGATCCCGCCGCGGGAGTCGAAGCCGTCCATCTCCACCAGCAGCTGGTTCAGCGTCTGCTCGCGCTCGTCGTGCCCGCCGCCGAGGCCGGCGCCACGGTGGCGGCCGACCGCGTCGATCTCGTCGACGAAGATGATGCAGGGCGCGTTCTGCTTGGCCTGCTCGAACAGGTCGCGCACCCGGGAGGCGCCGACGCCGACGAACATCTCCACGAAGTCCGAACCGGAGATCGAGTAGAACGGCACGCCGGCCTCGCCGGCGACCGCGCGGGCCAGCAGCGTCTTGCCGGTGCCGGGCGGCCCGTAGAGCAGCACGCCCTTGGGGATCTTCGCGCCGAGCGCCTGGTAGCGGCCGGGGTTCTGCAGGAAGTCCTTGATCTCGTAGAGCTCTTCCACCGCCTCGTCGGCGCCCGCGACGTCGGAGAAGGTGGTCTTGGGCATGTCCTTGGACAGCTGCTTGGCCTTGGACTTGCCGAAGTTGAGCACCCGGTTCCCGCCGCCCTGGCTGTTGTTCATCATCCAGAGGAACAACAGCAGCAGCAGGCCGGCCGGTATCAGGTAGAAGAGGGCCTGCAGGAGCACGGACTCCTGGGTGACCTTGACGTCCCAGCCGCCAGTGACGCCCTTGGCGTTCTCCAGCTGGCCCAGGATGTCGTCCGCGCTCTGCGCGGGGAAGTAGGTGATCAGCTTGTCCTTGCCGTCGACCGGGTTGGTCAGGCTGACGCGGAGCCGTTGCTCCTTGTCCTCGAGGACCGCTTCCTTGACGTTGCCGTTCTTCAGCTGCTCGATGACCTTGGACGTGGTTACTTGGGAGAAGCCACGTGCGTCATCGAGCAGGACGCTGAACGCGTAGTAGAGCAGCAACGCCGCGACGATCCAGATCAGCGGGTTGCGGAGCAGGCGCTTGCG
Organism: Crossiella sp. CA-258035; assembly: GCF_030064675.1. Classification (GTDB taxonomy): domain Bacteria; phylum Actinomycetota; class Actinomycetes; order Mycobacteriales; family Pseudonocardiaceae; genus Crossiella. The sequence goes on along the minus strand of NZ_CP116413.1, from coordinate 351,404 downwards.
GTCCATTAACGTGCGGCCGCGGGGCGGCCTCCACCCTCCCTGACTTGCGTGCCGGGCAACGGAGCACCCGCCGCTGACGCGGAGCGGGAAACCATCGTCCGACCAGCGTACCGCCCATGGTGTAGCGGCTCGGTGAGCGGACCGGCCGCCCACGGACTGTTTCGCCTTGCCAACGGCCGAGTGCCCGCTCTGGTTCCCCAGGTGACCCAGGTCTCGCCGGTGTGACCCCCACCACTGCGAGCTGGCCCGTTCGGTTCAACACCGGTCGCTGAACGCTGGAGGCCGCTGATCCGTACGAGTGAGGGCGAAGGCGGCCGCTTTCCACGGAGGGGTGAACGTGTCATTCTCCGTGATCGCAGAAGTCGGGGTGCGAAAAATTCTCCACCATATCAGGTGGAAGTTAGTGCAGGATTTTCTATACGGAAGGGTCTCGAAGGGCCATGTCTGGTCGTCACCAGCTGTCCAGGCCCAGCGCCGGTCTGAAGAGGGCCGCACTCCCCCTCGGTGCGCTGCTGGGTGTTGTCGTCGCGGCCGGGGCCACCGTGGTCGCGCTGCGGCTGTGGGACCCGGCAGGCGGCTGCACGGGCGAGCTTCCGCTGTACGTGACCGCGGCCGCCGCGGTGGAGCCGGTGGTCAAGGCCGCCGCGGACGAGTTCCACCAGGCCAGGCCGGCGGTGAACGGCAAGTGCGTCAAGGTGGAGGTGCGCCCGCTGAACTCCGCGGACGTGGCCGCCGAGATCACCGGCCCGACCATTCCCGGGCAGAAGGTGCCCGCGCTGTGGATCCCGGACTCCGCGCTGTGGGCCCAGCGCGGCAAGCAGCAGGTCGGCTCCTCGGCCGCGCCCAGCTCGGTGGCCTCGATCGAACCGGGCCAGTCGCTGGCCAGCTCGCCGCTGGTGGTGGTGGCCGGGCCGGGCACCGGCGAGAAGCTGGGTGGCGCGGTGTCCTGGCGGAAGGTGGTCGACGGCGGCGTGGCCACCTCGATCGGCGATCCGGCTGGCACCACCGAGGGCCTGGCCACGCTGATGCTGATCCGCTCCCTGCTGGGCAACACCGACGGCACCCCCCGGCCGGAGCTGGTGGCCGCGCTGCTGCGGGTGGGCCGCAACACCATGCCGCTGGTGCGCGACGGCTTCGACAAGCTGGCCGGCGAGCCGGAGACCGCGCCCGCCTTCTCCGCCACCGAGCAGTCGGTGATCGCGCACAACCGGCGCGGGGTCGGCGCGAAGGCCACCGCGTTCTACCCGGAGGAGGGCACCATCGCCTTCGACTACCCGCTGACCAGGGTGGCCAGCAGGGAGGAGGCGCCGGGCACCGGGGAGGCGGCCGAGTCCTTCGGCCGGTTCCTGCGCAACGAGAGCACCGGCAAGCGGTTCCGGGACGCCGGTTTCCGCGACCCCGGCGGCCGCGCGGACCAGGCGTGGGCCGATGCCGGGGTGAGCACCAACCCGCCCTCGCTGCTGCCGCTGCCCACCCCTGACCAGGCCGCCGAGGTGTTGCGCACCTACAGCGCGGTGACCCTGGACGCCCGGATGCTGGCGGTGATCGACGTCTCCGGCTCGATGGCGGCCAAGGCGGGCAACGGCCAGTCCCGGATCGAGCTGGCCCGCGACGCCGCGGGCACCGCGCTGGGCCTGCTGCCGGACACCACGCACATCGGCCTGTGGGCCTTCTCCACCGACCACGCGCCGAACCGGCACTGGAGCGAGCTGGTCAGCCTGGGCGCGCTGGCCGAGCCGATGGCCGGGATGAACCGGCGGGCCGCGCTGGGCGCCGCCGCGGCCACCCTGCCCGGCAAGGTCAAGGGCAACACCGCGCTCTACGACACGCTGCTGGCCGCGGTGCGCACGGTGAAGAAGGACTTCGACAGCAAGCGGGTCAACTCGGTGGTGCTGATCACCGACGGCGCCAACGACAACCGCTCCGGCCTGGACCTCAACAGCCTGGTGCAGACGCTGACCGCGGAGGCCGACCCGGCCCAGCCGGTGCCGGTGATCGGCATCGGACTCGGGCCCGATGCCGACCTCAACGCGTTGCAGCAGGTCGCGAAGGTGACCGGCGGCAAGGCCTACGCGGCGCGGGAGGCGACGGACATCCGCTCGGTGCTGATGGACGCGCTGATCCAGCGCCGCTGTAGGCCGAACTGCTGATCAGGTGGTGTAGACCTTGGGGTCCAGGGTGCCGATGTAGGGCAGGTCGCGGTAGCGCTCGGCGTAGTCCAGGCCGTAGCCGACCACGAACTCGTTCGGGATGTCGAAGCCGACGTACTTGACCGGCACGTCCACCTTGACCGCGTCCGGCTTGCGCAGCAGCGTGCAGACCTCCAGCGAGGCCGGGCGGCGCGAGGCCAGGTTCTTCAGCAGCCAGGACAGGGTCAGGCCGGAGTCGATGATGTCCTCGACGATCAGCACGTCCCGGCCGGCGATGTCCCGGTCCAGGTCCTTGAGGATGCGGACCACCCCCGAGGAGGAGGTCGCGGAGCCGTAGGAGCTGACGGCCATGAAGTCCAGCTGGACCGGCACGGGCAGCGCCCTGGCCACATCCGCCATGAACATCACCGCGCCCTTGAGGACGCCGACCATCAGCAGGTCCGAGGAGCGTCCGTCAGTCGGGTAGTCGGCGGCGATCTTCGTCGCCAGCTCGGCGGTCTTCTCCTGGATCTGCTGCTCGGAAACGAGCACGGAGGCAATGTCGCCCTCGTACACCGCGGCTTCCCCTCAGTCACAAAGAACGGTCGAGGACCAGCCTGTCATGCGCGCGCCCGGCCACCAACCCGCCGGGCACCGCGACGCCCCCTTGACCACGCCAATCAGCCACCAGGGCGTCCACGGAGCGCAAATGGGCGTCGGTGAGTTCGCTCACACCCGCGCCGAGCAGCCAGCTCCGCAGCACCCGGCGGCGCAGCGCGGCGGGCGCGGCCTTGAGCGCGCCGACCGAGAGTCCGTCGCCGTCGCGGGCCTGGCCGAGCAGGTCGGCGGCCAGCTCGTCCAGGGCCTGGCTGTCCTCGCGGAGCTGGGCGGCGGTGCGGGCCAGCGCGGCGGCCACCCCGCCCCGCAGCACGTCCTCCAGCAGCGGCAGCACCTCCTGGCGCAGCCGGACCCTGGTGTAGGCCGGGTCCAGGTTGTGCGGGTCGGCCCAGGCGTCCAGGCCGAGCGCGGCGCAGGCGGCCGCGGTGGTGGCGCGGGAGAGGCCGAGCAGCGGGCGGCCCCACGGCGGGTCCAGCTCGGCCATCCCGGCGATCGAGCGTGGGCCGGAGCCGCGGCCCAGGCCCAGCAGCACGGTCTCGGCCTGGTCGTCCCCGGTGTGCCCGAGCAGCACCAGCGCGTCGTCCGGCCGGGCGGCGTTCAGCGCGGCGTAGCGGGCGCGGCGGGCGGCGGCCTCCGGGCCACCGGGGCCGGTGACCTCGACGGTGAGCACCCTGGCCCGCGCGCCGAGCTCGCGCAGCTGCTCGGCGGCCCTGGCGGCCACCCCGGCTGAGCCGGGCTGGAGCTGGTGGTCGACCACCAGGCCGTGCACGGCCAGCCCGCGCTTTCGTCCACAGTGGACAGTCGCGGCGGCAAGGGCCAGCGAGTCCGCGCCGCCGGAGCAGGCCACCGCCACCGGTCCGGTGACCTGGTGGCGGTCCAGGAACCGGCGGACCGCGGTGCGGACCGCGGCCACCGCGGGGTCGGGCGCGGCCAACGGCTCAGCCGAGCACGCGGCGGATCCAGGCGTCCGGATCGGCGATCTCGGCCCGGGTGGGCAGCGTCTCCGGCGACTGCCAGACCTGGTTGAACGCGGCCATGCCGACCCGGTCCACCACGTGCCCGGTGAAGGCGGAACCCTGGGCGTACTGGCGGATCTTGGCGTCCACGCCGAGCAGCGCGCGCAGCACCCGGTCGGCCACCCCGCGCGGGTTGCGGCGCACGGTGAACCGGGAGCGGATGGTGGCCACGCTGGGCACCACGGCCGGTCCGGCGGCGTCCATCACGTGGTCGGCGTGCCCCTCCAGCAGGGTGGACAGCGCGATGATCCGGTCCAGCACGGCCCGCTGCCTGGGCGACTGCAACAGCTCGACCAGCGCGGCCTGGTTCTCCTCGCCGTCCTTGCGGCGGGCCGAGCGCAGTGCCTCGCCGACCCGGGAGAGCAGTCCGGCGGTGGCGTCGTCCATGCTGGAGAGCAGGGTGCCGACCTGGGCGGCGAAGTGCGCGCGCAGCCAGGGCACCGCGGTGAACTGGAGCCGGTGGGTGGACTCGTGCAGGCAGACCCACATCCAGAAGTCCTCTTCGGGCACCCGCAGGGCCTGTTGCGCGGCCACGATGTTCGGCGCGACCAGCAGCAGCCTGCCCTCGCCGTCCGGCCCGCCGAACGGGTCGTACTGCCCGAGCACCCTGGTGCTCAGGTAGGCCAGCACCATCCCGGCCTGCACGCCGGCGGTCCCGGCCAGCACGCCGCCGCGCCAGCCGCCCGCGCCGCGGGGCAGCGCGTGGTCGGTGAGCGCGGCCAGGCCGTCCACCGCGCCGCGCACCCAGGCCGGACGGTCCACGACCTCGCCGGGCAGCAGCGGCAGGTCCAGGCCGAGGCCGGTGAGCTGGCGGACGTGTCCCTCCGCGGCGACGGAGAGCTCCCGCATCCCGCGCACGGCCGCCTGGGCGGCGTCGCGGGCGATGACGGGCCCAGGGCGGAGCAGCCGATGGGCGGTCGCCGTGGCGACACCCCAGTCGACAGGCCCCGGCCCCTCGGCCGGATCCAGTGGCCGTGCGGCCGATCCCGCGTTCACCCCTGGGACGCTACCCGCCGAGCCCCGTGATCGTCATCGGCCAGCCGGTGAACAGCGGGGTCACGTTCTAGGCGCAGCCGCAGCGGCGCAGCGCGGAGGCCAGCGTGTCCAGCGCGTCCCTTGCCGGGTCGCTGGCCGCGCCGGTGGCCATGAAGGAGAAGACCAGCAGCCTGCCGTCGTTGGTGGTGACGATCCCGGCCAGGCTGTTCACCCCGTCCAGGGTGCCGGTCTTGGCCCGCACCCAGCCGCGCCCCCCGGCGGCCTGGCCCTTGTCGTAGCGCTTGGCCAGGGTGCCGGTGCCGCCGGCCACCGGCAGGCCGGTGAGCATCGGGCGCAGCTTGGCCGCGCGCGCGTCGGTGCCCGAGGCCGCGGCCAGCAGGGAGCTGAGGAACTTCGCCGAGACCCGGTCCTCGGTGGACAGGCCGCTGGCGTCGGACATCTTCACCCCGGTGATGTCCAGCCCGTTGCGGGACAGCGTGTCCAGGGTGGCCTTGCTGGCCCCGGCGAAAGAGGGCTCGTTGCCGGTGCCGCGGGCCAGCTCCCTGGCCACCGCCTCGGCCAGGATGTTGTCCGAGGTGGACAGGAAGGAGGCGACCAGGCGGGGCAGCGGCGGCGAGTCGACCTTGGCCAGCACCTTGGCGCCCTGCGGCGCGGAGCCGACCTCGATCGCCGGGTTGCCGCCGAGCCGTTTGGCCAGCTCCTGGGCCGCGGCCTGGGCCGGCTTGTCCGAGCGCGGGGTGGTGGAGGTGAGCGGGTCGCGGCGGGCGGCGTCGAGCATCAGCGGCACCAGCGGCGCGATGTGCCCGCCCGCCACGTCCACGTTCAGCCAGCCGGGGGCCATCGGCGGCCCGGCGAACCGGCCGACGTCGATGACGATCTTGCTCACCGGGCCGCCCGCCTTGGCCTTGACCTGCTCGACCAGGTCGTCCAGCCGGGCGGCGTCCGGGAAGAAGTAGGTGGGCTTGTTCGCGGGCAGCCCGGACAGCGTGGTGTCACCGCCGCCGACCAGCACCACGGTGCCCGGTTCGGCGCCGGCCACCACGGTGGTGCTCAGCCTGGTCTGGTGGTCCAGGGCGAGCAGTGCGGCGGCCGCGGTGACCAGCTTGCCGGTGGAGGCCGGGGTGCGCGCGGTGCCCGCCCCGCGCTCCCACAGCACGTTGCCGGTGGTCCCGTCCAGCACGCTGCCGGTCAGCTCGCCGAGCGCGGCGTTGCCGGCCAGCGGGTCCAGCGCCGCGGCCACGCCCTGCGCGCTGGGCGTGGGCGCCTGCGGGGGCAGCGCGCGCAGCGCGGCCTGCGGGTTCAGCGGCGCGGGCGGTGGCTGGGTGCCGGGGCCGCCCGGACCGCTGAGACCGAGCTGCTGGGCCAGCCACGGGCCGCCGAGCACGCCACCAACGCCGAGCGCGGCCAGCAGCACCAGCACGGTCGCCAGCACCACCAGCTTCCTGCCGCGTTTCCCCGGATCGGGTGGTGGTTCAGCCGCGGTGGCCGCCGGGGGCGGCGGGCCGACCCTCATCGGCTGCGCAGGAGGCGCGCCGGGCACCGGCAGTCGCACCGTCACCTGGTCCAGGTCTGGGTTGACCTGCGGTGATGAGCCCTGCTGTTCGCCTCCGGTCACGCGTGTCCTCCTGCGGCGGATGGGGGAAGAAGTTCTGAAACCCGGTCAATGTCACACCGACCCAGACCCGCTCGACGGGCTTTCAGCGCGACTCGTGGTCCACACTAGACGGGTCTAGACACAGCTTCGCTGCGCCTGCTAGCCGGAGCCGTGCCGATCCGAAGAATCGAGCGAGGAACCGCGTGGAGTTCGACGTCACCATCGAGATCCCCAAGGGTGTGCGGAACAAGTACGAGATGGACCACGAGACGGGGCGCATCCGGCTGGACCGCACCCTGTTCACCGCCACCCAGTACCCGGCGGACTACGGCTTCGTGGACAACACGCTCGGCGAGGACGGCGACCCGCTGGACGCGCTGGTGCTCGTGCAGGAGCCGACCTTCCCCGGTTGCCTCATCCGCTGCCGCACCATCGGCATGTTCCGGATGACCGACGAGAAGGGCGGCGACGACAAGCTGCTCTGCGTTCCGGCCGCGGACCCGCGTTCGGAGCACCTGCGCGACATCCACCACCTGGCGGAGTACCACCGCCTGGAGATCCAGCACTTCTTCGAGGTCTACAAGGACCTGGAGCCGGGCAAGAGCGTGGAGGGCGCCTCCTGGGTCGGCCGCACCGAGGCCGAGGCCGAGGTCGTCCGCTCCTACGAGCGCCTCAAGACCGCTGACGGGCAGCACTGACGCCCAGCACACCGAGCACCACAACGGCCCCGAGCGCGCAGTGCGCCCGGGGCCGTCGTCGTTGTCAGCTGATCAGCCGGCCAGTGCGGCCGCCGCGTGCTCCTCCTGAGCCCGGCGCTGCATGCCGGACTGGTTGGACAGCGGCTTCTCCTTGAGGAACCAGACCAGCACGAAGGCCACCAGCATCACCATCGCGCCGGTGAAGAACACGGTGTCCATCGCGGAGGAGAAGCCGTCCTGGAACGGCCGCGCCAGCCTGGGGTCGAGGTTGATCAGGAAGGACGTGTCGTCCAGCGAGGGCGCGCCGACCCCACCGTTGGCCATCATGTCCAGCACCGGCTTGTTGGCCGGGTTGGCCAGCACCGCCGGGTCGCGCACCGCGGCCAGGAACTCCGGGGTGAGCGCGGCCGAGCGCAGCGCGCTGGCGATGCGGTCGCCGACCACCCCGAACAGGATGGACAGGAAGGCCGCGGCGCCGATGGTGCCGCCCATCTGCCGGAAGAAGGTCACCGAGGCGGTGGCCACGCCCATGTCCGAGGGCGAGACGTCGTTCTGCACGGCCAGCACCAGGGTCTGCATGCAGGCCCCGAGGCCCCAGCCCATCAGCACCATGTAGACCGCGCTCAGCCACAGCGGGGTGCTGAAGCCGATGCTGCTGAACAGCAGCAGCGCGGCCACGATCAGGCCGATGCCGACGATCGGGAAGGACTTGTACCGCCCGGTCTTGGCCGTCCTGGTGCCGGCGAACAGGCTGGCGGAGAGGATGCCGAAGGTCAGCGGCAGCATCATCAGGCCGGACTCGGTCGGGCTCATGCCCTTGACGATCTGCAGGTACAGCGGCAGGGACAGCAGTCCGCCGAACATGCCGATGCCGATGATGAAGTTGAGCCCGTTGCCCAGGCTGAACACCGAGCTGCGGAACAGCCGCAGCGGCAGCAGCGCCTCATCGCCCATCCGCCGCTCGGCGAGCACGAAGGCCACCAGCCCGGCCACGCCCAGCCCGATCAGCCCCAGGGTGAGCGGGTCACCCCAGCCCCAGTGGCGGCCCTGCTCGGCCACGATCAGCAGCGGCACCAGGCCGACGGTCAGCGCGGCCGCGCCGAGGAAGTCGATGCGGTGGTTGACCCGCTTGTGCGGGATGTTGAGCACCTTGGTGACCACGACCAGCGCGGCGATGCCCAGCGGCAGGTTGACCAGGAAGACCCAGCGCCAGCCCTCGACGCCGATGAAGCTGTCCAGCCCGGCGAAGAAGCCGCCGGCCACCGGACCGGCCACGCTGGAGATGCCGAAGACGGCCATGAAGAAGCCCTGGTACCGGGCCCGCTCCCGGGGCGGCAGCACGTCGGCGATGATCGCCAGCGCCAGGGACATCAGGCCACCGGCGCCCAGGCCCTGCACGGCGCGGAAGGCGGCCAGCTCGTACATCGAGTTCGCCACCCCGCACAGCGCGGAGCCGATCAGGAACAGCGAGATCGCGGTCAGGTACATCGGCTTGCGGCCGTAGATGTCGGACAGCTTGCCGTACAGCGGGGTCGAGATGGTGGCGGTGATCAGGTAGGCGGTGGTCGCCCACGCCTGCACGGTCTGCCCGTGCAGCTGGTCGGCGATGGTGCGCATGGCCGCCGAGACGATGGTCTGGTCGAGGGCGGCCAGGAACATGCCCATCATCAGACCGGTCATGATGGCCATGATCTGGCGGTGGCTCAGGCCAACGCCGGCTGGCGCGGTTGCGGTGTCTGACATCTACTTCTCCACTCCCGAACGGGCGTAGTCGACCAGTTCGGCGATCAGGCCGGGCATGTGCTCCTCGTAGGCGCCCACGAAGCGATGCAGCAGGGTGGCGAACTGCCGCCGGTCCTCCGGCGGCCAGTCCGACACCATGCTGGCGATCATCTCGTTGCGGCGGTCGCGGTGCCGCAGGAACAGCTCACGCCCGGAGTCGGTGGCGGCCAGCAGGGTGGCCCGGCCATCGACGGGGTCGGCGGTTCGTTCGACCAGGCCGTCCTTGACCAGTTGGGCCACCTGACGGCTGATCGTGGATGGATCGGAGTGGACGGCCTCGGCCAGCGCGCTGGACCGCAGCGGCCCGGTGTGCGCCAGCGTGGCGAGCAGCGTGAACGAAGTCTTGTCGAGCCCCAGTTTTGCGCTCTGTGCCGCCATGCAGGCCGTGGCCCGGTTGAGCCGGACCAGGGCCATGCCGATCTCGTTGGCCTGGGCCAGACCGGTCTCGTCCATGTGATCCTCTAGTTGCTTGCATCATCCAATTAGTTGCTGCATACAAGCATGCGGCGAGAACTCTTATTCCGCAAACTATTTTCGGTGTGAGCTGGCTCGCCGCACGCTGCGCATACGCCCGGTCACCGCTTCCCAAACACGGTTACTCGTGAGTAACATGCCGGGCATGAGCGTGGACACCAGCCAGGTCGGCGAGCTGATGAAGCAGGTCGTGCCGTGGGTGCGCACCGTCGGCATCGAGTTCACCGAGACCAGCCCCGACCGCGTGGTGGTCTCCCTCGGCGATGCCGAGGAACTGCGCAACCACGTCGGCGGACCGCACGCGGCGATGATGTTCGGCGCGGCCGAAACCGCCTCCGGCGCGCTGGTGCTGGCCGCCTTCGCCGAGCAGCTGGCGATCGCGATCCCGCTGCCCACCAAAGGCCAGATCGGCTTCTACAAGCTCGCGCTCGGGCAGCTGACCGCGACCGCCACGCTGGGCCGCCCGGCGGCCGAGGCGGTGGCCGAGCTGGAGTCGGGCACCCGGCCGGAGATCCCGGTGCACGTGGAGATCACCAACGCCGAGGGCGTGGTCACCGGCGCGCTGGACATCATCTGGACCCTCAAGCCGCACTCGAAGTAGCGCTCACCACCCTTCCGGGGCCGGACCTGGCACGCGTTGCGTGTCCAGGTCCGGCTTTTTGTGTCTGAGCGCCCTGTTCGGGGCGGGCATCGGTGCAAGGATTGTCACGGCTGGTGAACAGTGGTGAACTGCCCGGAGCCGTGTCGAGTCCGCCAGGAGAAGTGATGAGTGAGTTGCCCAGGGTCTCCGCGCTCCGCCGCTGGTGGTGGCGGGCCGCGACCTGGCAGCGACTGCTCAGCACCACCGGCGGCACGCTGGCCGTGGTGGCCATGATCAGCGCGGCCGGCTCGCTGCCGGTGCTGCCCGCGGACCAGGGCACCCCGCTGGCCGGTGGCGGCGAGGTGGTGCGGCCGCTGAGCACCTCCAGCGCGACCACGCCGAGCATCACCGCGCCGCCGGTGGCCGGGCGCACCCCGGCCTGGCCGAGCCGGGTGCTGACGGTGACCAAGGTGGTGGACGAGCGCACCATCACCGGCACCGACGAGCGCGGCGACCCGGTGACCCTGCAGGTGGTGGGCACCCCGCAGCCGAGCGCGCAGCCCGGCTGCTCGGCGGCGGAGGCGGCCCGGTTCGCCGAGAAGGAGCTGCTGGGCAAGAAGGTCGGCCTGCTGGACCTGCGCGAGGACGCGGCGGGCCGGGCGGCCAGGCTGTTCACCGGCGGCCACGAGTACGCCCGGCTGCTCACCGACTGGCTGGCCGGCTGCCAGCGGGCCGCGGCCACCAGCACGCCCACCGCGCCGACCACCGCCGGTCCCCCGCCCAGCGCCGGTCCGCCGCCGACCACGGAGACGAAACCGCAACAGACCACCCCGGCTGAGCCGTTCTACAAGAACTGCGCGCAGGTCCGGAAGGCGGGCAAGGCGCCGCTGCTGCGCGACCAGCCCGGCTACCGGGCGGAGCTGGACAAGGACGGCGACGGGGTTGCCTGTGACCGGTGAGCAGTCCGAGGACGCGGCGGTCACCGCGTTGATCGAGTGGCAGCGGGAGCCCGGCCGGGCCTACGGCTGCCCGATCGGCCACGGCGAGCTGGCGCCCAAGCGCAACGGCTCCGGCCTGCTGCTGGTGTGCCCGGAGTGCGCGCACACCCTGCCGGTGGACCCGGTGCTGGTCACCGAGGTGCTCGGCGAGCGGCCGCCGGATGAGGTGGAGCCGCCGCTGCTGCCGGACGGCCGGACCCCGCGCGGGCTGTCCGCCGACGGCCTGGTGCGCACCACCGGCTGGCTGATCATCGGCGGCCGCCCGGTGCCCACTCCCGCGCTGACCGCGCTGGCCGGGGCCGCCGTGCTCACGCCGGTGCTGGGCTGGCTCGGGCTGGCCATCGGCCTGGTGGCCGGTTTCGGCTGCTGGCAGCTGGTGATCTCCTGGCTGCAACCGGCCTCCCGGTTCACCGCCGGTCCGGCCGTGCTGGCCTCGGTGCTGCGGCCCGGCCAGTGGGCGCGGCTCTACGGCAGCCTCGGCCCGGTCGGCCAGGTCTCCGGCACCGCGGCCACCGCCTCCGGCGACCTGGTGGTGCGCTTCCGGGGCGGCGCGCAGGTGGTGGCGGCGCCGACCGATGAGCTGATCACCGTCGAATTGCTCGACTAGCCGGACACTCACCCACTTGGTGGTAGACCAGGTGGTTTTTTCACCACACCCTAGAGATAACCGAGCGCATCCAATTCGTAACTCTCAGTTATCACTTCTCGTTGAGCTTGGGGTGATCGCCATGGCTCACGCACTCACCTGGATGGCCACCGTGCTCCGGCAAGCCGGGCTGTCCGTACAGGAGGTGGCCGGCTGGCAGGACCGCGGCCACGGCAACGTCTCGGACATCCGCGGCGTGATGATGCACCACACGGCAGGTCCGGCGATCGGGAACTTCCCGTCCCTGGACGTGGTCGTGAACGGCAGGCCCGGCCTGGCCGGTCCGCTGTCCAACCTGGGCCTGGCCCGGGACGGCACCTGGTACGTCATCGCGGCCGGCCGCTCGTACCACGCGGGCGCGGGCTACGTCGCGTGGTGCGGCCGGGACAACGGCAACAACCACATCATCGGCATCGAGGCCGAGTCCACCGGACGCGGCGACTGGACGCAGGCGCAGCTCGACGTCTACCCGCGAGGGGTCGCCGTGCTGCTCCGCCACCTGCGACTGGCCGTCGACCGGGCGATCGCGCACAAGGAGTGGGCTCCTTCGCGCAAGATCGATCCGGCCGGGTGGCCCGGCGACATGACCGGCTTCCGGGCGGGAGTCGCGCAGTGGATCAACGGGGACCAGTTCCAGCAGTCCGACCGGGACCGGCTGATCCGATTGGAGACCGCCGTCGACGAGCTGCGTCGATGGCCCATGGGCGGCCCGCGGCTGATCCGGCATGAAGCGACCGGGTCGCAGTGGCTGTACGTGCCAGGAAGTGTGCTGGTCGCCCTGCAGGGAGAAGAGGACGTCGACTTCCACGGCAACCACCGGCTGGCCGGGCAGAGTGAGCCGATCGCGCTGGACACCGACTCGATCCGGCGACTGGCCGGGCTGGTGCCGCACGTGATCGGGGAGCTGCCCGCGTAGCCGGCCGGCGCTAGATCGCGGTGGCGAGCCTGGCGGTGGGCGCACCGGAGGGAATGCCGGCCTGCACGGTCGCGGTGAACAGCTGGGTCGCCCGGCTGGCGCGCACCGCGTAGACGGTGCCCGCGGACTGGATGACCACGGTGTGCCCCAGCCAGCCGCCCGAGTCGACGCTGGAGATCTGCGAGTAGAGCACGGCGAGGTTCCATCCGTCGCGACCGGCCGCCAGCACCCGGCGGTTGGTCGCGACCACCAGCACCGGCCCGACCCCGGAGAGCATCCCGGCCACCGCCGCACGGACCCGTTCACCCGCTCCGAGTAGTCCGTCGAGCAGTTGGGTGGCCTCGCCGTGGCGCAGACGGAGTCGCCGCGGTACGGCCGTTAGGTGTTCTTCGAGGTCAGCACGCATGACGGGAGTCTTCGCCTCGAAGCTCCGCTGCGTAATCACCCAAATGGGTGCACTTAGCGGAAGAAAACGGTTAACCGCAAGGGTTCGCTTGGGTGATCTTGCACACGGAATCAATACAGTCGGTAGTTGGTAGAGACACGAATGGCCCGCACCGAGTGGTGCGGGCCATTCGCCAGGTGGAACTGAGCAAGATCAGAAACGCGAAGATCAGACTGCGCGAACCTGGTCAGCCTGCGGGCCCTTCGGACCCTGGGTGATCTCGAACTCCACCCGCTGGTTCTCCTCCAGCGAGCGGTAGCCCTTGGCGACGATCGCCGAGTAGTGCACGAACACGTCCGGTCCGCCGTCGTCCTGCGCGATGAAGCCGAAGCCCTTCTCGCTGTTGAACCACTTGACAGTGCCAGAAGCCATTTTTCTCTCCTTGCAGGGCCGATCTCACGCCCAGGTTGGAGGCGTGGTCGCGGTCCAGATCCGCCCTTTCCCCGAAGGGTTCGGCATACAAGAAAACCCGTGGTCACAAGCCCACGGGCGCTCAAGGCAAAGCTGACTACGACTAGCAAAGCGTAGCGCAGAACCGCTCTCTCGAGGAGAGATCCACATAACGAGAGTGATCCAGAACACTGTGGGTCCGTTATGGTCAGCGGAGAGTACGGAAGTACATCGGCTGTCCAGGTGAATCTTCCGCTTTAGAGCGCCTTACGCTCCGTTATCGCACCGGTTCCAGCCAGGCCGGCACCGGCACCCCGCGGTCCCGGCAGACCACCAGCAACTGCTCGATCAGCTCGGCCGCGGTGACCAGTCCCCACACCAGGACCACGCTCGGCTCGGCGTCCACCACCTGCCCGGCGGCCAGCTCGGCCCCCGCCGCGTCGCCGTCGGCCTCCAGCTGCACCGAGGCCAGCACCAGCGCCCGCGCCCGCCGCACCTCGGCGTCCACCGGGGCCGGGCCGGGGCGGGACTCCAGCCGCACGGCCAGCGTGCCCGCGATGTCCCAGCCGACCTCGTGCAGCATCGCGGTGGCCCCGCGCACCAGCACGTAGAGCAGCTCGACCAGCCGGTCCCGGCCGGCCCGCGCGTTCTCCGCCAGCACCTGCCTGGTCCGCTCCAGGTCGTGCGCCCGCAAGGCGAGCAGCAGCGCGACGGCCTGACCGCGGGCCCGCGCGTGCTCGTCGGCTTCCGGGTGCATATCCCGCATAGTGCGCCACTACTGTGTCCGGCACCATGGACGGTTACTGGCTCAACCTCGCGCTCGTCGCGTTCCTGATCCTGGTCAACGCCCTGTTCGCGGGCAGCGAGATCGCGCTGATCTCGTTGCGGGAAGGGCAGTTGCGGCAGCTGGAACGGCGCGGTGGCCGGACCGCCACGGTGCTGCTGCGGCTGACCAGGGACCCGAACCGGTTCCTGGCCGCGATCCAGCTGGCGATCACCCTCTCCGGCGCGCTCGCCTCGGCCACCGCCGCGGTGACCCTGGCCCAGCCGCTGATCCCGGCGCTGTCCTTCGCCGGCACCGCGGCCGGTCCGCTGGCGGTGGCGCTGGTGACGCTGGTGCTGACCTTCTTCACCCTGGTCTTCGGCGAGCTCGCGCCCAAGCGGCTGGCCATGCAGTACGCGCACCGCTGGGCAATGCTGGTGGCCCGGCCGCTGGACCTGATCGCGAGCATCGCCCGCCCGGCGATCTGGGCGCTGAGCCGGTCCACGAACCTGGTGGTGCGCCTGTTCGGCGGCAACCCCGACGCCGGGTCCGAGCAGCTGAGCCCGGCGGAGCTGCGCGACCTGGTGGCCGGGCACCGCGGCCTCAACGCCGAGCAGCGGATGATCATCACCGGCGCGCTGGAGATCCACGAGCGGCTGCTCCGGCACGTGCTGGTGCCGCGCCGCGCGGTGGTCACCGTGGCCGCCGATGCCACCGTGGCACAGGCCAGGGCGGTGCTGGCGGAGTCCGGGCACTCCAGGGCGCCGGTGGTCCGCTCCGGCCACCTGGACGACGTGGCCGGCATCGTGCACCTGCGCGACCTGCTCGACGACGGCGGCACCGTGCTGGCCGCGGCCCGCCCGGCGACGATCTTCCCGGACAGCCTGCGCGTCTCCGACGCCCTGCGGCAGTTCAAGGCCAGCCACCAGCAGTTCGCGCTGGTGGTCGACGAGCGCGGCGCGGTGGACGGCATCGTCACGCTGGAGGACCTGCTGGAGGAGATCGTCGGCGAGATCTACGACGAAACCGACCGGGACATCCTGTCCGTGCGCACCGAGCCGGACGGCTCCATGCTGCTGCCCGGCACCTTCCCGGTGCACGACCTGGAGGACCTGGGCGTCGAGCTGACCGACGCGCCGGAGGGCGACTACACGACCATCGCCGGCCTGGCGCTGATCGCGCTGCGCCGCATCCCCGACCAGCCGGGCGACCGGGTGGAGCTGGCCGACTGGGTGATCGAGGTAAAAGCGGTGGACCGGCACGCCATCACCCAGGTCCACTTGCGCCCCAAGACCAAGCGCGGGGAGAGCTGAGATGACCTGGGACCGGCTGGACGGCCTGCGGGTGCTGGAGCTGGGCACGCCCGGCGAGATGCGGGACTGGCTCAACGAGTGCGTGCTCAGGGGCGACAAGCGGGCCACCGCGGGCCTGCTGGTGGCCGACTACCAGGCCGAGGGCGAGCCGGTGGAGCACGTCGGCGAACTGCTGGCGCTGGTGGACAGCGAGAGCAAGCGGATCGGCACCGCCGAGGTGACCAAGGTCGAGGTGGTGCCCTTCGCCGAGGTCAGCTGGGAGTTCGCCCAGGCCGAGGGTGAGGGCTTCACCTCGATCGAGCACTGGCGGAGAGTACACGCCAAGTTCTGGACCGAGGCCGGCGCCGAGGTCGGGGACCAGACCGAGGTGGTCTGCATGCGCTTCCGCCTGCTGCCCTGAGCGCTCAGCCCACGCTCAGCAGCAGCGCGGGCACCAGCACCAGCAACGCCACCCCGAGCCGCCACGGCCAGGCCACCCTGGACGCGGTGGCGAAAGCGGCGACCAGGTACCCGAGCACCCCGTAGAGCAGCAACAACACCGGCTGCGGCAGCGGCACGGACAGCTCGGTCAGCACCCGGCCGGCCGCCCAGATCCCGACCGGCCCGAGCAGCGCGATCCGCCACGCCCGCTCGACCCCGGCCAGGTGCAGCGCCAGCCAGGCCAGCCCCGCCCCAGCCACCACGCCCAGCGGGAAGGCCAGCAGCGCCACGCCGAGGCAGTTGAAGCCCTGGTTGGTGCACAGCACCTGACCGGTGATCAGCGCGTTGACCAGCCACATCACCAGTCCGGGCAGCACCCCGGCCACACCGGCCACGGTCAGCCTGCGCCCGGTCGGCTCGGTCACCGCGGCGGTGGTCACCACCCCAGCATGCCCCGCCGGAAAACGTCCCCAAACTTGTTTCCAAATTAGGACCGTAGCTGACCTATAGGGCTCATAACGTAGTCCCCAGCAGCCCAAACGAGGAAGGCAGATCCGATGACCAGCTCCGCACCGATCAGCACCGACACCACTCTGACCGGCGAGCGCGCCGACCTGCTGGAGACCCTGGGCAAGACCCGGTTCTTCCTCCGGCACACCGCGCAGGGGCTGACCGACGAGCAGGCGAACAAGAACACCACCGTCAGCGAGCTGACCATCGCCAAGCTGATCAAGCACGTGGCGAACACCGAGAAGGGCTGGGTCGACTTCATCCTGGAAGGCCCCTCGGCCATGGCGATGGAGGAGACCGACTGGGCCGAGGCCTGGAACATCAGCGAGGCGGAGACCCTGGAGGTGCTGCTGGCCCGCTACGCCGAGATCGCCCAGCGCACCGACGAGCTGATCGCCACCCTGCCCAGCCTCGACCTGGCCCACCCCCTGCCCGAGGCCCCCTGGTTCGAGCCGGGCGCCGCCTGGTCCGCCCGCCGGGTCTTCGCCCACCTGATCGCCGAAACCGCCCAGCACGCCGGCCACGCGGACATCATCCGCGAGTCCCTCGACGGCCAGAAGTCGATGGGCTGACCCGAGATGACCACGCCGACGGGCGAGCGCGCCGACCTGCTCGACGCGCTCGCCAACGCCCGGAACTTCCTCCGCCTGACCACCCAGAACCTCACCGACGAGCAGGCCACCCAGCGCACCACCGCCAGCGAGCTCACCCTGGCCGGCCTGATCAAGCACGTCGACGGCGCCGAAGCGGGCTGGGCCCACTTCATCCAGCACGGCCAGGAGGTGATGACCTGGGACGAGGAAGCAGGCGAGACCTGGACCGACACCTTCACCCCCAAGCCCGGCGAGACCCTGGCGGCGCTGCTGGCCCGCTACACCGAAACCGCCCAGCGCACCGACGCCCTCATCGCCACCCTGCCCACCCTGGACGTGGCCCACCCCCTGCCCGAGGCCCCCTGGTTCGAGAAGGGCTCGTGGACCGCCCGCCGGGTGATCACCCACCTGATCGCCGAAACCGCCCAGCACGCCGGCCACGCGGACATCATCCGCGAGTCCCTCGACGGCCAGAAGTCGATGGGCTGACCAGCCTCAACTCGAGGCGGCACAGTGCCGGCACCGCTTGTCCGCCACCCGCGCGGGATTGTCCCCACCGGTCGCGGGAATGGCCTCGGCGTTGCCCAACCGCTCCCAGGCCCGCGGCACCCCGCGGATCTCGCCCCAGCCCCGGTAGTCGGGCGGGGCGTCGTGGTTGCAGGCGCCGGGCAGGTGCGCGGTGTTGGTCCGGCTCACCAGGATGAGATCCGGTTCGGTGCGCACCACGACCCGCCGCCGGGTGTGCGGACACTGGCCCACGGGCAGGTCACAACGTTCGCATCGCGCCATCGCTGAAGTCACCCCGCCATCTTCCGGATCACCCCGACAGAACCGGGCCCCGAACGGCAGAAGACCCAGGTCACATGTGCTGACCTAGGTCTTCTGCTTGCTGAGCCGCCTAAGGGAGTCGAACCCTTGACCTACGCATTAGGGGTCAGGTCAAGCCCAGTCCGCCGGGGTTCGACCTGGTTCGCATTGCCGGTCTGCGGGGTTGGACGGACAACCGCGAACGGCGTCGGATCGCCCCGAACTTTAACTCGAACTGCAACCCTGACCGCAGCCACTGAGCCGCCCTCACCAGCGTCGGAGCGGTAACGTTCACGTCTCCATCCGGCGCATCTTCGTCCACACGCGACACGCCTAGGCCGGGCCGTTCGACGAACGGGCATGACCGCCGAACCGCCCGTCGACAAGGCTCCGAGCCACTGCTGGCGGCTGCGCTGCGCGCGCCCGGATGAGTCGACCTGGCTCCGTCAGCCACTGGCGTTGAGCCGCTGCGCTGAGCGTCTGCCGATACTCGTTGGCCGTCGGCGCCGAGCGTCGTCGGGCGTCGATCGCCCGAACCAGCTCAGGCGGGTCACCCGGCGGGCGACCGTGACGGCCTGGCCCCGGCTGGCAGATCGGTTCTTGGACGGCGCGGCTACCGGTGCGAGAGGAACTGCCCGCGTCGCCGGGCGCGGCGACAGACCGGCCGCCGCAGCGAAGCGGATGGCGGCCTTGTCCGGGTGGGTGCGCCTGGCGCACGCCGAGCGCACCCACCGCGCGCCGCCCGGCGGCGCGCCTTGGTCCCATAGAGTCGAATTCGGCAACACGCACTTGCCAGTTACTCACTCGGCAGGCCGAGCAAGAAGCACTAGTTCCAACACCCTATTCATGACAGGATCTTGCCTATGTCAATCCAAGTCACCACAGTGACCCAGGGCGAGATAACTAGAGTTCTCACCCTTGAAGAGGGTCACTTTGCTGACCTGAAGGCCATCGAAGTTGCTCCGTCGAAACTGAGTAGATCAATTGCTGCGTTTGCCAATACCGACGGAGGAGAACTATACATAGGAATTGACGAAGACAAGGGGGAGAACAAGAGGAAGTGGCGAGGATTCTCACAGATTGAGGATGCAAACGGTCACATACAAGCTTTCGAGGACCTTTTCCCGCTTGGCCAATACTTCAGTTACGAGTTCCTAAAGAAGGCATCCGGCAGAGATGGCCTAGTACTTCGAGTAAACATCCAGAAGTCCAAAGATATCAAAAAGGCAACAGACGGAAATCCATTTATTCGTCGAGGTGCCCAGAATATCCCCGTAAGGACCGAAGAAGCGCTTCAAGTACTGAACCGAAATAAGGGGATCACATCATTTGAAACTGAGACCGTTTCCGTCCCGCTGAACTTCGTAAGCAACTCTGAAACGATAATTGAGTTCATGCTTTCGATTGTCCCTATTGTTGAGCCGGAAATATTTCTCGGCAAGCAACTTCTCAGACACGGAGAAAAGCCGACAGTAGCGGCAGTTCTGCTTTTTGGCGACGAACCACAAGCGGCGTTACCAAAGCGCTCAGCCATCAAGATTTATCGATATAAAACGACCGACCAAGAGGGCTCGCGCGAGAACCTTGCCTTCTCGCCAATCACAATTGAAGGCTGCCTATACAAGCAGATCTACGCAGCGGTAGAGAAGACGACTGAGCTGATCCAAGAAATCCAGCTTCTTGGTCCTTCCGGGCTTGAGTACATCGAGTATCCGAAAGAAACCCTGCATGAGATCATCACAAATGCTGTCTTGCATCGGGATTACGGCACAGCCGACGACGTCCACGTGCGAATCTTCGACAACAGAGTTGAGATCGAAAGCCCTGGGAAACTACCAGCACACATTACCGCAGAGAATATCCTGAGTGAACGCTACTCCCGAAATGGCAGCATTGTTCGCTGGATCAACAAGTTTCCCGATCCGCCAAACAAGGATATCGGCGAGGGTCTCAACACTGCTTTTGCGGCCATGAAGAAACTTAAGCTAAAGCAGCCAATTATTCGCGAGTCAGCCCACTCTGTTATCGTTGAAATTAAGCATCAGAAGCTTGCCTCGCCCGAGCAGATGATTATGGATTATCTGGATAAATTTCCGGAAATTACCAACAAGACAGTCCGACAACTCACCGGGATCGGATCAGAAAACACCGTCAAGACACTATTCTACCGACTTGCCGGCAGACAGCAGATTGAACGCGTACCCGGCAAGGGCGGCGGATCAGCAGCCTGGCAAAAGTTTACCGGTACAAGCGCTCCGGAAGCTCCAGAGAAGAAGACTTTCACACGAAAGAAGAAAGATAGCAAATAGCTCCACACTCATTACAACCTAGAGTGCAAGAGACAAATTGAATGATTGAATCTATCATGGCTACGGATAGAATCCGTAACCCTCACGGCGCGAACTGGGGCCATAACTGACTCAATCTCAGGCAATGTCATCCAGCGAACGTCCGCAGCTTCATCCGCACCCTTAACGTCAGCAGAAATGGGGAGAGACCGGAATGTCAGGGCGGCAATGTCTTGAGCCATATTCTTATAGACACCGGTAAGGTTGCCAACGTGAACCAGCATTCTGGTCTCCTCTTGCACTTCTCGCATTATCCCCTCCTCGAACGTCTCGTCATGTTCGAGTACTCCACCTGGCGGCTCCCAATGGCCGTTGTCCCCGCGTCGGATGACCAGCACGCGGTCGCGGTCGGTGACGACGATTCCGGCGACGCTGACTGAGTACTTGTGCGTGTCGGTCATGCCCTCCACTTTCCTTCGAGGGTGGTCTATGAGAGACAGAACTCATCTAGCCGTCTATGAGAGAGTGAGCTGTGCTGGATCTCGGTACTGTCAATCGGTCGGACGATCGCTCACCTTACCGTCAGATAGCCGATCTCCTGCGTGAGCAAATCAAGCTTGGGCGAATCCCGGCGAGCGAAAAGCTCCCTTCGGAGAGTGCGCTCATCGAGCACTTCGGCGTTGCTCGGATGACGGTTCGGCAGGCGATACAGGAACTGCGTAGTGAGGCCTGGTCGTCGCGGAACATGGCAAGGGTGTTTTCGCGCGGTCGGCTCCGCCCGTGCGGCGGCTGGCTTCGGATCGGTTCTCCAGGAAGCACCGGGAGCAAGGAAAGCCGGCGTTCCTCGTGGAGGCCGAAGCCGCGGCCTACTCAATCGGTGTTGATCAGATCCGCGTAACCAACGAGACTGTCTCCGCGGACATCGCTGAGCGGCTGGAGATCTCGCCTCGGAACGGGTCATCGTGCGGTCACGGCGCTACCTTGCGGACGGTCGACCGATCGAGGTCGCCACGTCGTACATCCCGGAGAAGGTGGCGGCCGGGACTGCCGTCACGGAGGCCAGCCCCAGGCCCGGTGACATCTACGCGCGACTGGCGGAGGCCGGGCGCGAGCTCGCGCACGTGAAGGAGGAGATCTCGGCCCGGATGCCGACGCCGGAGGAGCGGAAGGTGTTGGAGATCGGGCCTGGTGTTCCGGTGATCACGTTGCTGCGCACGGCGTTTGACCAGTCGGAGCGGGCTGTGGAGGTGTGCGACACCGTGAAGATCGCGCACGTCCATGTGCTGGAGTACGACATCCCGACCGACTGAACTTCGTGGTTGCGGAAGCGATGACTAGTTGCACTCCTCTAGACTTCTGTTTGCTTTGAGACTCACCTAGACGACTAGGTGAATCACGCAGAACTACACCCATGTCAGCGACCTGACGAAGCGAGACGGGGCGGGGCGGATGGGGTCAGCCCTGTAGGACTGAACGGCGACGGACCGGCCGAACTGCAACCCCAGGCGCAGACCAGGGCGCCTCCGGAACCGGAAACGCCCTGGTCATCTCGCGAGCCGCCTAAGGGAGTCGAACCCTTGACCTACGCATTACGAGTGCGTCGCTCTAGCCGACTGAGCTAAGGCGGCGAGACAAGCAGAGTCTAGCGGTAGCTGTCCGGCACTCCCAAGCCAGGTCCGATCTTCCCAGATCAGACTGGGTTTCCGCAGCTCGGCGCCGCTGGGTGCCCCGTCGTCCGCGCACCAGCGCGTGGGTGATCGAGTTGGTCGGTTGCGTTACCCGCAGTACCCCCCGTCGTTAGGCCTTGCGTGACGCCGGTCTCATCGGCCGCGTCGCCTGTGCTGCCGCGAGGAGGACCCGGGCTGATGCGTGCACGCCGCCTATCCGTTGTCTGTGCTCTGCCTGCTGTTGTGTTGCTCGCGCTGGGGCCGGTGGCCGGGGCGGCGCCGCCGCCGACCACGCCGGTGCCGGGGCCGGTGGATCCGAACCAGCCGCCGCTCACCGATCCGAACGCGCCCAAGTTCCCGCCGTTGGTGGCTGACGCGGGGACGGGGCTGGGGATCATCCGGGTGTTGCCGGGGGCGGTGCAGACCAACTCGCCTGGGTTGACCGATGAGGATGAGAAGAAGCTGCCCAAGCAGGCCGTGGGTGAGCTGGGGCTGGGGCTGGCTTCGGCGCAGGTGAACTCGCAGGCGGTGCAGTTCTTCGAGCGGGCCATCGCGGAGTCCTCGCCTGCCGGGTTCGCGGTGAACGGGCGGGCGCCCCGGTTGCCCGGCTCGTTGGCGCAGATGGCGATCCCGGACAATCCGAAGCCGCTCACCGGTGGGTTGACGCCGCCTGCCTCGCCGCTGGACGCGCTGGTGAAGCTGGGGCTGCTCGAGGGCAGTGTGCACGCGCGGTGGGATGAGAAGCTCGGGCCCTGTGTGGAGCCGATCTCCGATGCCCGGACCTCGTTGGCGAGCTTGTCCGCGGTGAACGTGATCCCCGCGATTCCGGGGCTGTTGCCCGGGGGCGGGTCGTTGTTGCGGTTGCCGGACACGCTGAGTGCGCGGTCGACCGTTCGGCTGGTGGATGTGCCTGGGCGGCAAGGGAAAGCGGTGCAGGCGACCTCCACGGTGCAGGTGGCGAGCATCCAGTTGCTGGCGGGCACGCCGGGTGAGGTGCGGATCGACGTGGTCAGCGCGCCGAAGCTGGTGGCGACCTCGACGGGCGATGCCAAGACCTCGACGGTGAAGTACGAGGCTCCGGTGTTGCGGATCTCCCGTGGTGGCAAGGAGCTCGGCAAGCTGGACGCGGCGGCGCCGAAGCTGGACGTGCCGGTCAGCGGGCCGCTGCCGGGTGGGGATGCGTTGCGGCAGCTGGACATCGGGATTCTGCGGCTGTCCATCGCGCAGGTGAACGAGAAGCGGGACGGGGCTGCGGTGGGCGCGGTGGCGCGGCTACTGGACCTCGCGCTGCTGCCCACGGATGCGTTGAAGCTGCCCGGTCTGCCGAGCTCGCTGGTGCAGATCTCGTTGGGTGAGCAGGTGGTCCGGGCGGCGGCCCCGGCCGGTGGGTACGTGTGCAAGGCGGTGACGCCCGCGACCAGCTCACCCGCTCCCGCGCCCGCGCCGCCGCCGGCCAGGGGCAAGGACGCGCCGCCGCCGCTGGCCTACACCAACGCGGCGTACTCCACGGTTCCGCTGCTGTGGACCGGGATGATCCTGTTGCTGTGCGGGGTGATCGTGGTCGCCGCGCTGCCCCGCCGCCGCCGGACCGGCTGACGGGGCACCGCGACCGGGAAGGCGTCAGAGGCCGATGGCCTTGGCGATCTCCCTGGGCTTGAGCACGCGGAGGATGGCCTCCATCAGGTAGTAGTCGCCGTAGGGCAGCGACACCTCGATGCCGTTCTCAGCGCGCCGGTTCTTGGTGCCGCGGGCCAGCACCGCGTCGTGCCGCTCCGACCTGGTGGTCAGGCAGGTCCGGGACAGCGCGTCCAGCACGGTCAGCGCCGTGCTCTGGTAGCGCGGGTTGCCGGTGATCCTGGCCAGGTCCAGCAGCGCGCAGGCGGTGATCGCGCCCGCCGAGGAGTCCCTGATGTCGTGCGGCGCCAGCGGGGAGCGGTAGTCCCAGATCGGCACCGGGCTCTCCGCCAGGTACGGCAGCACGTGGTCGGCCATCCTGGTCGCCGCGGTGAGGAACTCGCGGTCCTTGGTGCGCCGGTAGGCGGTGGTGAACCCGTAGATCCCCCACGCCTGCCCGCGCGACCAGCAGGAGGTGGGGCTGTAGCCCTGCACCGTGTTCGGGCCGATCGCCGCGCCGCTGACCGGGTCGAAGTCGAACACGTGCGGGGTGGAGCCGTCCGGCCGGATGAAGTGCTTGATCGTGGTGCGGGCGTGGCTGGAGGCGATCTCGGCGTACTTGCCGTTCCCGCTGACCTCGGTGGCCCAGTACAGCAGGTCCAGGTTCATCATCGTGTCGATGATGGTGCGGCCCGCGTTGCCGGTGGAGCCCAGCGAGCCCCAGGCCCTGATGAACCTGCCCGCGGTGTTGTACCGCTTGCTCAGCGACTCCGCCGCCCGCACCGCGCCGTCCCGCCAGGAGGTCTCCCCGGTGAGCCGGTAGGCGGTGACCCAGGACGGGTAGAACAGGAAGCCCATGTCGTGGGTGCCGGTGTCCGGGATGCGCGGGGTCAGCCGCAGCGCGGCCTCGCGGGCCCACTTCTCGAACTGCGGGTCCCTGCTGTCCACGAAGCCCAGCCAGAGCAGGCCGGGCCAGAAGCCGCCGACCCAGCCGCCGTCGTTGACCGGGATCCACTTCTCGAACTTGGTCTCCTCGGGGAACGTGGCCACGGTCGGCGCGGTCTTGCGCAGCTTGGCGACCGCGTAGTCCAGGGTCTGGCGCAGCCGGGCCGGGTTCGGCGCGAACGCCGCCTCCGCCGGGGCGGCCAGCGCCGCGCCTGGCGGCATGGCCAGTGCGCCGGCGGTCGCCGCCGCGCCGGTGAGCAGCACACGTCGGGATAGCGCTGTCATCGTTGTTCCTCTCGGGGTTGCCGCACAGGGAAGGGGTGGCGCCCAGGGTCTTAGGGGCTGGGGACCATCCAGCCCAGCACGGGGGTCGACTGCAGGTAGCTGAGGACGCACATGGCCAGCAGCAGCAACAGGCTCCAGCCGAACACCCGGCGGAACACCTCGCCCTCCTTGCCCACCAGGCCGACCGCGGCGGTGCCGATGGCCAGGTTCTGCGGCGAGATCATCTTGGCCATCACGCCGCCGGAGGAGTTGCTCGCGCCGAACAGGATCGGCGAGGCGCCGACCTGCTGGGCCGCGGTGGTCTGCAACCCGCCGAAGAGGGCGTTGGCGCCGGCGTCGGTGCCGGTGATGGTGACGCCGAACCAGCCGACGATCGGGGACAGGAAGGCGAAGAACGCGCCGGTGCCGGCCAGCCCCACGCCGAGGGTGATGATCTGGCCGGACAGGTTCATCACGTAGGAGAGCGCGAACACGCTGAGGATGGCCAGGATCGCCCAGCCGAACTGGCGGATGGTCCGGCCGTAGACGCGCAGCGCCGTCAGCGGGGAGATGCGCAGCACCGGCAGGGCCAGCAGGCCGGAGATCAGCAGCAGGGTGCCGGTGGCCGAGCCGATGTTGAAGGTGTAGCTGGTGGATACCGCTTTCCCAGAGGCCGCGGCCACTTGCAGGCCCGGCCACTGGAACACCCAGGTGGCCTGGTTCAGCACCGACTTCACCGCGTCGAACTGGGCCAGCGAGAAGACCGCCACGATGATCGCGTACGGGGCGAAGGCGACCGCCCGGTCCCGGCGGGAGTCCGGCACCGGTCGCTCGTCAGGGCCGTCACCGCCGCCGACGGTCACCGGCGCGGTGCGGCGGAGCTTGGTCACCACCAGCACCGCGCCGACCGAGACGATCGCGGCGATGATGTCGCAGAGCCGGTAGGAGATGTAGTTGGAGACCACGAACTGGGCGAGGCCGAAGGACAGCCCGGCGGCCAGCGCCACCGGCCATGCCTCGCGCAGCCCCCGCCTGCCGTCGACGATGAAGACCAGCAGGAACGGGATCAGCACGGCCAGGATGGAGACCTGCCGCCCGGCCATCGCGCCGTAGGCATCGGCGGAGAGGCCGGTGACCGAGCTGAGCACGGTGATCGGGTTGCCCATGCCGCCGAAGGCCACCGGCGCGGTGTCCGCGACCAGGGCCAGCGTGGCCGCCTTGAGCGGGTGCACGCCCAGCGCGATGAGCATCACCGAGCAGATCGCCACCGGTCCGCCGCCCCCGGCAAGCGCTTCCAGCAGCGCGCCGAAGGAGAACGCGATGACGATCGCCTGGGTGCGCGGGTCGTCACTGATCGAGCTGAACGCCCGGCGCAGCACCGCGAAGTGCCCGCTGTGCACGGTCAGGTTGTAGATCCAGATCGCGTTGAAGGTGATCCACAGGACCACCAGCACGCTCTGCCCCGCGCCGTAGGCGGCGGAGTTGAGCGCCAGCCCCAGCGGCATCGAGTAGCCGAGCACCGCGATCGCCAGGGACAGCGCCAGTGTGGTCAGCCCGGCCCAGTGCGCCTGCCAGCGGAAGACGCCGAGCAGCACGAGCAGCACCACCAGCGGCAGCAGCGCGAGCAACGCGGAGAGCAACAGCGACCCCGTGGGGTTCGGATCCTGCTGGTACACGGGGGCTGCCTCCTCGCCTGTTCGCGGACTTGTTCCGTTTGTCAGAACGGTGTTCCATGGCAAGCGGCCACATCGTGACACCGCCCAGTCCGAAACGTAAAGGGCCATCCAGCGCATGGGCCCGCACGGGAGGCAATTCATGCAGGTTAGGCACGCGACAAATCCCGCGCAGATCGCCGGTTTCGACACCGAGCAGCTCCGCGCGCACTACCTGGTAGCGGATCTTTTCGAACCGGGACAGGTGCACACGGTGTACTCGCACGAGGACCGGACCGTGCTCGGCGGCGCCGTGCCCAAGCCCGGCGAGCCGCTCCGGCTGCCCTCGGCCGACCCGTTGCGGGCGGAGAACTTCCTGGCCCGGCGCGAGTTGGCGGTGGTGGCGGTGCGCGGCGGCGGCACCGTGACCGTGGACGGCACGGCGTATCGGTTGGCGCATCGGGACTGCCTCTACGTCGGCCGCGGCGCGGTCGACGTCGTGTTCGAATCGGATGAGACGGACTCCCCGCATTTCTACCTGTTCTCCACCCCGGCCCATACCAGCCATCCGACGGAATTGGCGCGGTTCACGGATGTGGACATTCTGGAATTGGGCGAGCCGCGGACCGCGAACGTCCGATCCATCCGAAAGTTCATCCATGTGAATGGAATCAAGTCGTGCCAGTTGGTACTCGGTATCACCACCCTCGCCGAGGGCAGTGTGTGGAACACGATGCCGCCGCACACGCACGACCGGCGCACCGAGTGCTACCTCTACTTCGACCTGCCCGAGGACCAGCGGGTGGTCCACCTGCTCGGTGAGCCTGCCGCGACCAGGAACCTGGTGGTGGCCAACGAGCAGGCGGTGATCTCGCCGAGCTGGTCGGTGCACAGCGGCGCGGGCACGCACGCCTACTCCTTCGTCTGGGCCATGGGCGGGGAGAACCAGGCCTACGACGACATGGACCCGGTCGCGCTGACCGAGCTGCGCTGAGTCGACAGGGTGAACGAGGAGGCCGGGGTGAACGGGGCAGTCCAGCGGTTGTTCTCGCTGCGCGGCCGGACCGCGCTGGTGACCGGCGCGCGCACCGGCATCGGCCGGGCCATCGCCAACGGCCTGGCCAGCGCCGGGGCCGACCTGGTGCTGCTGGGCCGCGGCGGTGACCTCGCCGAGGTCGAGGCCGAGATCAGGGGGCACGGGGTCAGCGCGCGCAGCCTGCTCGTCGATCTGTCCGATGTGGACGGTGTGCAGCGGGAGGTCGGCGCGCTGCTGGCGGATCAGGAGATCGACGTCCTGGTCAACAACGCGGGCACCATCCACCGCCAGGCCGCCGCGGACGTGCCGCTGGCGGACTGGCGGCG
The DNA here is from genome assembly GCF_030064675.1 of Crossiella sp. CA-258035. Lineage (GTDB taxonomy): Bacteria > Actinomycetota > Actinomycetes > Mycobacteriales > Pseudonocardiaceae > Crossiella. The sequence continues at coordinate 323,924 of NZ_CP116413.1, read as the reverse complement.
GGTGCTCAGCGTCAACCTGGACTCGGTGTTCGCGCTCTGCCAACTGGCCGGGCGGCAGATGGTCGCGCGCGGCTCCGGCAAGATCGTCAACATCGCCTCGCTGCTCAGCTTCCAGGGCGGCATCCTGGTGCCCGCCTACACCGCGAGCAAGCACGCGGTGGCCGGGCTGACCTCGGCGCTGGCCAACGAGTGGGCCGCGCACGGCGTGCAGGTCAACGCGATCGCGCCGGGCTACATCAGCACCAGCAACACCGCGGCGCTGCGCGCGGACCCGGCCCGCGAGCCGGCCATCCGGGCGCGCATCCCGGCCAGGCGCTGGGGCGACCCCGAGGACCTGGTGGGCGCGGCGGTGTTCCTGGCCTCGCCTGCCTCCGACTACGTCAACGGGCACGTGCTGGTGGTCGACGGCGGCTGGATGGGCCGGTGACCGAGGGCCCCGGCGGCGCGGTGGAGAAGGCGCTGGCGGTGCTGGACGCGCTGGCCGAGCACAGCAGGGTCACCGAGCTGGCGCGGGCCACCGGGCTGCCCAAGTCGACCGTGCACCGGGTGCTGCAGACCTTGGCGGAGCAGGGTTTCGCGCTGGCCGACCGGCAGGGCAACTACCTGGCCGGGCCGAAGGTGCTGGCGCTGGCCGGGCGGGTGCTGCAACGGCTGGACCCGGCCCGGCGAGCCCGGCCCGCGCTGGCCGCGTTGCAGGGCGAGACCGGCTGCGCGGTGCACTTCGCCATGCTGCTGGGCGCGGAGCTGGTGTACGTGGACAAGGTCGAGGGCGACAAGCCGTACCGGATGGCCTCCAGGGTCGGCATGAGCCTGCCGCTGCACTCCAGCGCGATCGGCAAGGCGGTGCTGGCCGCGCTGCCCGAGGTGGAGCTGGCCCCACTGCTGGGCCGGTTGCGGCTGACGGCGCGCACGCCCAGGACCGCGGTCAGCCCGGCCGCGCTGCGGGACCGGCTGGCCGGGGCGCGCGCCACCGGGTTCGCGGTGGACGACGAGGAGAACGAGCCAGGCGTGCGCTGCGTCGGCGCGGTGGTGCGCGACCACACCGGCGCGGTGGTCGGCGGGGTCAGCGTGTCCGCGCTGGCGCTGGAACAGGAGCTGGCCGAGCTGGTGGCGCACGCGCCGAGGGTGCTGCGCGCGGCCAGGGAGGTCTCCTCGGCCTTCGGCGCTCCGGAGCCGGGCTGAGCCTCAGCCGTGGTACAGCGTGGTCACCATGGCCTCGATCGCGATCCGCGGCTTGACGTTGAGGCCCAGCGCCTCCCGGCAGGACAGCACCGCCTCCAGCCGCCGCAGGGTGGCCTCCGGGGTCCAGCTGGCGGCCGCGGTGCGGATGTCGGCGGCGCGGTCGGGGTGGTTGAGCGGCACCTCGGCGCCCAGCCGCGCGGTGAGCACGTCCCGGTAGAACCCGGCCAGGTCGACCAGGGCCAGGTCCAGGGCGTCCCGCTGGGTGCGGGTGGCCCTGGACTTCTGCCGCTTCTCCAGGTCCTTGAGCGCGGACTTGGCGCCGCGAGCCGCCGCGGCCACGCCCTTGCCGGTGCCGCCACCGCCGAGCGCGGTCTCCAGCGCGTCCCGCTCGGCGCCGTCCTTGGCCTCGCTGACCGCGGCCGCCTCCGACTCGGCCGCCTTGACCAGGTCGTCAGCGCTGGTGAACACGTCGTTGGGGCGGCGCAGGCCGGTGGGGATGCGCAGCACGGACTCCCGGCGGGCGCGGGCCTCCGGGTCGGTGGCCAGCCTGCGGGCCCGGCCCACGTGGCCGCCGCAGACCGAGGCGGCCCAGGCGGCCAGGTCGGCCGGGATGCCGTCGCGGCGGCGCAGCACGTCCTCGATCGCGGCTACCGTCGGCGTGCCCAGGGCCAGCACCCGGCAGCGGGAGCGGATGGTGACCGAGACGTCCTCCGGGTGGTCCGAGGGCGCGCAGAGCAGGAACACCGTCCGCGACGGGGGTTCCTCGACCGCCTTGAGCAGCGCGTTGGCCGCGCCCTCGGTGAGCCGGTCGGCGTCCTCGATGATCACCACCTGCCAGCGGCCCGCGGTGGGGCGGCGGGCGGCGATCTGCACCAGCGCGCGCATCTCGGCCACCGCGATGGACAGCCCCTCCGGCGCCACCACCCGCACGTCGGCGTGCGTGCCGCTGAGCACGGTGTGGCAGGGGCGGCACTGTCCACAGCCCCAGATCCCGTCGCCGCTGGGCTGCGCGCACTGCAGGGCGGCGGCGAAGGCGCGGGCGGCCACCGAGCGGCCGGAGCCGGGCGGGCCGGTGAACAGCCAGGCGTGGGTCATCGAGCCGGGCTGGATCGGACGGCCTTCGACCAGGTCAGCGGCGGCGCGCGCGGCGGTGGCCAGCACCAGGGCCACGCCGGGCTGGCCGACCACGTCGCCCCACACCCCGCTGGTCGGCGCCTGCTCGATGTCCTCTCGGGTCAGCGTCACGGGTCCTATCCTGCCCCGGCGGCCGACAATCCCGGTTCCGGCGTGCCCTGCTGGCGGTTGGCCAGCACCGGGCGGACCGCCTCGCGCACCCGTTCGGCCACCTCCTCGACCCCGCCACCGGCCTCCACCACCACGTAGCGGTCGGGTTCGGCGGCGGCCATCTCGGTGAGCAGCCGGTGCATCCGCCACGGCTGTTCGGCCAGGTTCGCCGAGGGGGTGGCCGGGTCCTTGTCCAGCAGCACGGTGACATCGGCGGCCAGCCTGCCGGTGGAGAACTCGGCGAGGCCCTCCAACTCGGCGGCGTCCATCCCGGCGCTGGCGCCCAGCTCGGCCAGCGGGCCGTGCACCGAGCGCTCCAGCACCACCACCGCGCCGGCCGCCAGCGCGGGCTTGACCACCTGTTCCACCAGGTCGGCGCGGACCGCGGCGGACATCAGCACGTGCGCCCTCGGGCTGTGCAGCCCGGCCTCGGCCAGCAGCCGCCGCTCCTCCTCCGCGGGATCGGCGGCCAGCACCACCTCCTGGCCCTCGGCGCGCAGCCACTCGGCCAGCCGCTGGGACTGCGCGGAGGTGTCGGCCACGGTGTCGCCTTCCACCGCGATCAACAGCCCGCTGCTGCGACGCTGACGGCGCAGCACGGACATCAGGTCGGACAGGATTGGCCCGCTGCGCCGGTCGTCCATCTGCCGGTAGGCCACCACGCCGAGCACCGCGGCGATGATCCCGGCGCCGAAGAGGATCGGCCGGGTGCCGTCCACGGTCAGCTCCGCGCCGAAGACGTGCCAGGTCCGCGGCGGCAGCAGGCCGACCAGCACCGGGACCAGCGCCATCGAGCCCATCAGCACCAGCCGGACCAGGGACTGCATGAAGGCCACGGTGCGGCCGCGGATGGCGTCCTCGACCTTGGCGCCGATGATGGTCATGCCGGTCAGGAAGGCCACCCCGGCGGAGGCGCCGACGCCGAGGACGGTGAGCAGCGCCAGCCACAGGTGCGGGGCCAGCGCGACCAGCAGCAGCACCGCGCCCGCGCCGACGATGGCCGCGCCGAAGAGCCGGTTGTGCGGGATGCGCTGGGACAGCTTGGGCGCGATGACCATGCCGCTGCCCAGACCGAGGAAGATCGAGACGAACAGCAGGCCGTAGCTGGCGTCGCCGCCCTTGAGGCTGACCGCGTACAGCTTGGCACAGGCGATCACCGCGCCACCGGCGGTGAAGGCGCCGGCGATGCCGATCACCAGGCCGCGGATCAGCGGGGTGGTGCCGACGAACCGCAGCCCGTCCCGGACCAGGGCGAGCACGCTGGCCCCGCGCGCCTGCTCCGCGCCGGGGCCGGCCCGGCCGGAGACCTCCGGGATGCGGGTGGCCACGGTGATCGCGGTGGAGAGGTAGATCAGCCCGTTGAGCACCAGTGCGAAGTAGACGATCTGGGTGGGGGTCAGCGGCAGGAACAGGGTCGGGCCGAGCACGGTCAGCGCGGTGAACAGCCCGGAGGCGGTCACCACGGACACGCCGTAGGTCATCACCATGGACAGCTGGTTGGCCGTCTCCACCTGGTCCGGACGGCGCAGCAGGTTGGGGATCGAGGCGTCCTTGGCCGGCACCCAGAACAGCGTGCACAGCTCCAGCAGGAAGGTGGCCACGAACAGCCACCACAGCGAGCCGGCCAGCGGGATGCTCAGCAGCACCAGGCAGCGCAGCACGTCGCAGACCACCATCAGCCTGCGCCGGTCGAACTTGTCAGCCAGCGCCCCGGCCAGCGGGGCCAGCAGCAGCGCGGGCAGCAGCTTGATCGCCACCACGCCGCCGAAGGCGAAGCTCTGCGCCTGGTAGCCGGTGGTCAGGTTGGTGGCCAGCGCGGTGGTGGCCAGCAGGGCGAGCCAGTCGCCGACGCTGCACAGCGAGTTGACCGCCCACAGCCTGCGGAACGGGCCGATGGCCAGCACGCTGCGCACCCGGTGCACGGTCGAGGCCGACGACTCGGCTGGTTCCTGCCGGATCCTGCTCACCTCGCTCGCGCTGGCGTTCACGTCCCCGAACGGGGCCCAGGGTAGCCGGGAGCTAACTGAAGAGGCCGGAGAACCAGCTGATGAAGCTGGACAGGAACGCGTACACCAGCACCAGGGTGAGCAGGATCAGCGCGAGGAAGCCGAGGGTGGCCGGGGTGATGCCGCCCGCGGGCAGGGCCCGGCGCATGTCCGGCATGCGGGGTCGCGGGATCCGGGCCTTGGGCACGAACCGGCGGCGGGGCAGCGGATCGACCTGCTGGTGGAACGGAGTGGCCTGGGCGTAGCCGGGCGGCGGGGCAGCCCCGTCGGCGGCGAGCGCGGCCTCGATCGCGGCGCGCAGCTGTTCCGGGTCGCCGGGTGCGGAGGGCACCTCGGGTCTGGTGGTCGTCGGCTCCTCCCCCGCCGGGTTGCGGGGCGGGAGCAGCGGGTCGGACATCGGCGGCAGGGGCGACGGGGACTGGGTGCCGTCACCACCGGAGAGCGCGTCCTTGGCCACGGGAGCCACCTCCTGGAACCAGGTTAACGCCGGTTCCGGGAGGTGGCCGGGTGAATCATCAGGACTTGCTGGCCGCCTTGGACTTGCTCGCCGCGGGCTTGGCCGCGGCCTTGGTGGTGCCGGACTTCGCGGTGGTGGCCTTGGTGGTCTTGGCCGCGGTGGTCTTGGCCGTCGTGGTCTTCTTGGCCGCGGTGGTGGTGGTCTTCTTCGCGGCGGCCTTCTTCGGCGCGGCCTTCTTCTTCGGCGCCGGGCCCTTGGCCCGCTTCTCCGCCAGCAGCTCGGCCGCGCGCTCGTCGGTGAGGGTCTCCACGCTGTCGCTCTTGCGCAGCGAGGCGTTGTACTCCCCGTCGGTGACGTACGGGCCGAACCGGCCGTCCTTGACCACCATCGGCTTGCCGGAGACCGGGTCGTTGCCCAGCTCCTTCAGTGGCGGCGCGGAGGCGGCGGCCTGACGGCCGCGCTTCTTCGGCTCGGCGTAGATCGCCAGCGCCTCCTCCAGGGTCACCGTGAACAGCTGCTCCTCGGTGACCAGGGAGCGGGAGTCGGTGCCGCGCTTGAGGTACGGGCCGTAGCGGCCGTTCTGCGCGGTGATCTCCTCGCCGGTGTTCGGGTCGGTGCCGACCACCCTGGGCAGGGACAGCAGCCGCAGCGCGTCCTCCAGGGTGACCGTGGCCAGGTCCATGTCCTTGAACAGCGAGCCGGTGCGCGGCTTGTTCTTGCTGCCCTCGGGCAGGACCTCGGTGACGTAGGCGCCGTAGCGGCCGTCCTTGGCCACGATCTCGTGCCCGGAGACCGGGTCGGTGCCGAGGGTGCGGCCCTCCATCGGGGTGGAGAACAGGGTCTCGGCGATCTCCGCGGTCAGCTCGTCCGGCGGCAGGTCGTCGGGCAGGTTGGCCCGCTGCGACTCACCGGTGGCGTTGCCGCTCTCGTCCAGCTCCGGCCGCTCCAGGTACGGGCCGTAGCGACCGACCCGGACCACCACGGTGCGCCCGGCCTCGTCGGAGAACAGCGGGATCGAGTTCACCTCGCGGGCGTCGATGTGCTCGACGCTGGAGCCGACCAGCTTCTTCAGCCCGCCCGCGCGGCCGATCGAGCCCTCAGGGCCGATCTCGCCGCCGAAGTAGAACCCGGACAGCCAGGCGGTGCGCTCCTGGCGACCGCCGGCGATGCCGTCGAGCTCGTCCTCCAGCGCGGCGGTGAAGTCGTAGTCGACCAGCCGCCCGAAGTGCTGTTCCAGCAGGCCGACCACGGCGAAGGCGACCCAGGAGGGCACCAGCGCGGAGCCCTTCTTCCACACGTAGCCGCGGTTCTGGATGGTGCTGATGGTGGGCGAGTAGGTGGACGGGCGGCCGATGCCCAGCTCCTCCATCGCCTTGATCAGGCTGGCCTCGCTGTAGCGCGGCGGCGGGCTGGTGGTGTGGCCGTCCGGGGACAGCTCGTTGGCCTGGATCGGCTGGTCCTTGACCAGGTTCGGCAGCCTGCGCTCGGCGTCGTCGGACTCGCCACCGGCCTCGGAGTCCACCGCCTCCACGTAGGCCTTGAGGAACCCGGCGAAGGTGATGGTGCGGCCGGAGGCGCTGAAGACGCACTCCTCGCCGCTGGTCGCGGTGCCGGTGATGCGCACGCTCATGGTGGTGCCGCGGGCGTCGGACATCTGGGAGGCGATGGTGCGCTGCCAGATCAGCTCGTAGAGCCGGAACTCGTCGGACTCCAGCTCGTTGGCGACCTGGCCGGGGGTCTGGAAGGACTCACCGGCCGGCCGGATCGCCTCGTGCGCCTCCTGGGCGTTCTTGACCTTGCGGGTGTACTGGCGCGGGGTCTTGCTGACGTACTCCGCGCCGTAGAGGTGGGTGGCCTGCCTGCGCGCCGCGTCGATCGCGGTCTCCGACAGCGTGGTGGAGTCGGTACGCATGTAGGTGATGTAGCCGTTCTCGTACAGCCGCTGCGCGGTGCGCATGGTCCGCTCGGCCGAGAACCGCAGCTTGCGCCCAGCCTCCTGCTGCAGGGTGGAGGTCATGAACGGCGCGTAGGGCTTGCGGGTGTAGGGCTTCTCCTCCACCGAGGTGACCGCGTAGTCCACCCCGGCCAGGGCGCCGGCCAGCGCGCGGGCCTCGGCCTCCACCAGCACCCTGACCTCGGAGCCCTGCTTGAGGCGGCCGTCGGGGCCGAAGTCGCGGCCGGTGGCCAGCCGGGCGCCGTCCACGGTGAGCAGCCGGGCGCCGAAGGTGCGCGGCTCGGCCCGCTCGCCGGCGTCCAGCACCGCGGAGATGTCCCAGTACCCGGCGGGGGTGAAGCGCATCCGCTCGCGTTCGCGCTCGACCACGATGCGGGTGGCCACCGACTGCACCCGGCCCGCCGAGAGCTTCGGCATGACCTTCTTCCACAGCACGGGGCTGACCTCGTAGCCGTAGAGCCGGTCCAGGATGCGGCGGGTCTCCTGGGCGTCGACCAGGTCGTGGTCGAGGTCGCGCGGGTTGGCCGCGGCGGCCTGGATGGCGGACTCGGTGATCTCGTGGAAGACCATCCGGCGGACCGGCACCTTGGGCTTGAGCGTCTCCAGCAGGTGCCAGGCGATGGCCTCGCCCTCGCGGTCACCGTCTGTGGCCAGGTAGAGCTCGTCGACGCTCTTGAGCGCCTCCTTGAGCTCGCTGACCGTGGTCTTCTTGTCCACCGAGACCACGTAGAGCGGTTCGAAGCCGTTGTCCACGTTCACGCCGAGGCGGGCCCAGGCCTCGCCCTTGTACTTGGCAGGCACGTCCGAGGCGCCCTTGGGCAGGTCGCGGATGTGCCCCTTGGAGGACTCCACGACGAAGTTGCGCCCGAGGTAGGAGGCGATCTTACGGGCCTTCGCGGGCGACTCGACGATCACCAGTCGTCGGTTGCCGGAGCCACCGCCCGCCCCGTTTTCGCTGCTCTTCGACCGTGCCACGCGCGCCTGCTTCCTTGTCTGACCGATCTGCCCGTCCACCCGGCCGGGCCCCCCAGCTTGCCGCTTGAACCCCCGTGCAATGACCCATCATGACAGCCGCCACGGGCGGTCTCCCACGCCGACGTGGTCACAGGGCGCTCCGGGCACCCCGTTCAACAGCCGGTAAGACCGTTCACTTCCAGTGTTTCGCCGCCGACTTCCGGGGGTGGCGGCCACCGGTCCGACAGGATGTGCTCGAACGGCACAGTCCGCTTCGCCCTGCTCGAAGGAGAACCCGGATGACCAGGCGTTCTGTCGGTTTTCTCGCGGCTGCGGGAACCGCGTTGACGATCATGGGAACCCTCACCGCCGTCCCGGCGGCGGCCTCGGCGAACGCGGTGGACTACACCGCGATCGTGGCGTTGAACAATTGTTCCGGCTCACTTGTCCGGCCCGCCGGGGTGGCGAACACGGACAAGGCGCTGGTGCTGACCAACGGGCACTGCGTGAAGTTCATGGCCGCGGGCGAGGTGATCGTGAACCAGCCCTCGCAGCGCACCTTCACCCTGCTGAACCCCTCGGCGCAGAACCTGGGCACGCTGACCGCGACCAAGCTGGCCTACGCCACCATGACCGACACCGACCTGGCGCTCTACCAGCTCAAGGAGAGCTACGCCGACATCGAGAGCCGGTACCGGACCAAGGCGCTGACCCTCAACACCGCGCACCCGAGGCAGGGCGCGGACATCAGGGTGGTCTCCGGCTACTGGAAGCGGATCTACTCCTGCAAGATCGACGCCTTCGTGCACCAGGTGAAGGAGGCGAGCTGGACCTGGAAGGACTCCATTCGCTACACGCCGGAGTGCAAGACCATCGGCGGCACCTCGGGCTCGCCGATCATCGACACCGCGGACGGCAGCGTGGTCGGGGTGAACAACACCGGCAACGAGGACGGCGGCCGGTGCACCCAGAACAACCCGTGCGAGGTGGACGCGGCCGGCAACGTGACGGTGCGCCGCGGCATCAACTACGGGCAGCAGACCTTCCAGGTCAACGCCTGTGTCACCGCGGGCAACAACATCGACCCGAACAAGGCGGGCTGCACGTTGCCCAAGCCTCGGCGCTGAGCCACACGTAGGGGTCGAAGGGGCCGTTGCGCACGGTGGGAGTGCCCGCAACGGCCCCTTCGCCTTCGCACTGGCCGGCACTCAGGCGGCCGGCCAGTAGCTGTGCTCGGCCGCCACCGGCGTGGGCCCGACCAGTTCGGCGAGGCGGGCCAGCCGCCGTCGCCCGGTGAAGCGCAGCGCGGGCCCGCCCGCTTTGGCGCCGAGCAGGCTGCCGGCCAGGCCCAGCCGCAACAGGGCCGCGGTGAGCTGCGGATACGTGTGCGGGGCGAGCGGGTCCAGGCCGAGTGAGTAACCGCTGGTCTCCGGCTGGCCCGCGGTCAGCGCCCAGATCCGCAGCGCCGGACCGTCCAGCTCCAGGTCCTCGGGCACGGTCTTCTCCGCGCCGCGCAGCCAGGCGGTGGCCAGCGGCGCGAGGTCGCGGCGGAAGGCGGTGCGCAGCTGCCTGCGCCCGTCCTCGGTGACACCGGCCTCGGCCTGCACCCCGCGCTCGGCGCAGGCCAGCACCACCGCGTGCGCCCGCCAGGACTCGGCCAGCTCCACGGTCACCTTGGCCGCGGCGCCCCGCCCGAACCCGACCGCCTGTCCCGGCCCGCACAGCAGCCCGGCCAGGTCGGCAACCCTGGGTTGCCTGGCCTCCGCGGAGTAGAAGGACAGCTGTCCCACGGGTGCAGCGTAGAACACATGTTCGACTGGAGCGACGCCCAGCTTCACCCGATGGTGTGAACTTTGAGCGGTGTCGACCGCTCCATCGCCGCCTCAGCCGCCGAAGGCGCCCTCGGTGTCCTTGACCATGCGCTGGCACTCGGGCGCCTTGCGGTAGGCCTCCGCCATGCCGGGCGCGGTGCGGACCTCCTCGAACTTGGCCAGCAGCCGGGCCGGGTCCAGCTCCTCGGCGGCGAAGGGCTGGAGCTTCTCCTCGAACCGCGGGTCCTTGACGTCCAGCGCGGCGATCTCCGGCTTCTTCTGCTTCACCACCTCCACCGCCTTGCCCAGGTAGCCGACCACCTCGGCGTGCGTGTCCTGGCGCAGCGCGGCCGGGTGGCCGAGGCGTTCCAGGTCGGCCCGTGCGGTGCCGAGGGCGGTCTCGGTGGCGTCGAGGTAGCTGGCGGTGGCCTGCTTGCGGGCCTCGGGCTGGCGGTCCGGCGCGCTGCTCTTGAGCGCGGTGAGCATGGCCCGCATGGAGCCGCCGAGGCCCTTGCAGAGCGCGTCGTTCCACCGCACCGGGTCGGCCGCGGCGCCGCCGGACCCGCCGCTGCCGCCGGGCGCCGGTGAGCCGGGCTCGGCACCAGGGCTGCTGCTGGGGCTGTTCTGCGGGGCTGAGGTGGCGCTGGAGTCGCTGGACGGCGTGTCGGCACCCTGGACACCCGGCGTGTCGCCGCCGGAGCCACAGGCGGCCAGGACGAGGGTGAGACCGGCAGCCGCGGCCAGGACGCCGGCGGGGGTACGGCGGGCCATGTGCACTCCTTGTTCGCTGGGGTCGCCAGCCGACGTTAGGCGAAGCCCGGTGAGCACGAGGTGCGGCCCGCCCCCGATACCGGGGACGGGCCGCATCTCTCTAGCTGTGCCGCTCAGGCTGTGCTGGTCAAACGGTGCCGTTGGCGACCTTCTCGCCGTCGGCCGGGCTGTCCTCGGCGATGGCGGTGCCGCGCCGCTTGGACACGACCACCGCGGCCACGATGATCACCACGGCCACGATCGCGATCGCCGCCCGGATGGCCGGGGAGGCGTCCGCGCCCACGGACAGGGTGATGATCGCCGGGGCGATGAGCACCGCGACCAGGTTCATCACCTTGATCAGCGGGTTGATCGCCGGGCCCGCGGTGTCCTTGAACGGGTCGCCGACGGTGTCGCCGATGACCGTCGCGGCGTGCGCGTCGGAGCCCTTGCCACCGTGGTGGCCGTCCTCGACCAGCTTCTTCGCGTTGTCCCATGCGCCACCGGAGTTGGCCAGGAACACCGCCATCAGCGTGCCGGAGGCGATGGCGCCCGCCAGGTAGCCGGCCAGCGGGCCGACACCGAGGCCGAAGCCGACCGCGATCGGGGCCAGCACCGCGAGCAGGCCGGGGGTGGCCAGCTCACGCAGCGAGTCCCTGGTGCAGATGTCCACGACCTTGCCGTACTCCGGCTTGGTGGTGCCGTCCATGATCCCGGGGTTCTCCCGGAACTGGCGGCGCACCTCGAACACGATCGCGCCCGCGGCCCTGGTGACCGCGTTGACAGCCAGGCCGGAGAACATGAACACCACGGCCGCGCCGATGATCAGGCCGACCAGGATGCCGGGGCCGAAGACGACGAAGTCCACCTCCGCGAAGGCCTGCCCGGCGCCGGCGAGCGCCTGCTTGATCGCATCGGTGTAGGAGCCGAACAGCGCGGTCGCGGCGAGTACCGCGGTCGCGATCGCGATGCCCTTGGTGATCGCCTTGGTGGTGTTGCCCACCGCGTCCAACTCGGTGAGGATCTGCGCGCCCTCGCCGTGCACGTCGCCGGACATCTCGGCGATGCCCTGGGCGTTGTCCGAGACCGGGCCGAAGGTGTCCATCGCGACGATGACGCCGACGGTGGTCAGCAGACCGCAGCCGGCCAGCGCGATCGCGAACAGCGCGACCGTGATGGAGCCGGAGAGCAGGAACGCGCCGTAGACCGCGCCGCCGATGACGATGGCGGTGTAGACCGCGGACTCGAAGCCGACCGAGATGCCGGCCAGGATCACGGTGGCCGCGCCGGTGAGCGAGGTCTTGCCGACGTCCTTGACCGGGCGGTACTCGGTGCCGGTGAAGTAGCCGGTCAGCCACAGGATGACCCCGGCGAGCACGATGCCGATGATCACCGCGATGGCCGCGACCATGGCCGGGTTGCCCGCGGTGGCCGCGATCTCCTCGGAGACGCCGGTGAGGCCGGTGAAGCTGCTGGGCAGGAACGCGAAGGCCGCGATCGTGCACAGCACCGCGGAGATGATCGCGGAGATGTAGAAGGACCGGTTGATCGCGGTCAGCCCGCTCTCCCCCGCCCTGGCCTTGGTGATGTAGACGCCGAGCACCGCGGTGAGCACGCCGATGGCGGGCACGATCAGCGGGAACAGCAGGCCCTGCGAGCCGAAGGCCGCGGTGCCCAGGATCAGCGCGGCGACCAGGGTCACCGCGTAGGACTCGAACAGGTCGGCGGCCATACCGGCGCAGTCACCGACGTTGTCGCCCACGTTGTCCGCGATGGTGGCGGCGTTGCGCGGGTCGTCCTCGGGGATGTTCTGCTCGACCTTGCCGACCAGGTCGGCGCCGACGTCGGCGGCCTTGGTGAAGATGCCGCCGCCGACACGCATGAACATGGCCAGCAGCGCGGCGCCGAACCCGAAGCCCTCCAACACCTTCGGGGCCTGGCCCACGTACACCAGCACGACCAGCGCGGCCCCGAACAGGCCGAGGCCGACGGTCATCATGCCGACCACGCCGCCAGTGCGGAAGGCGATCTTGGTGGCCTTCTCCCGGCCACCGGCGCCCTCGTTGGCCGCGGCCGCGACCCGGACGTTCGCGCGGGTCGACAACCACATGCCGAGGTAGCCGATCGCCGCGGAGAACACCGCGCCGATGATGAAGAACAACGAGCGGCCGAACCGCTCGGTCCAGTCCTCCGCGGGCAGCGCGAACAGCAGCAGGAACACCAAGACGACAAAGATGCCAAGGGTCCTGAACTGCCGGTTCAGGTAGGCCGCTGCTCCTTCCTGCACCGCTTTGGCGATCTCCTGCATCTTCACGGTGCCCTGGCCTGCGGCCAAGACCTCGCGGAGCAGGACGTACCCAATGACTAGGGCGGCGAGGGCGACTACCGCGACGATCGCGACAATGCCGCGTTCGCCCCCGGTGAGCACCAGCTCCGCCGCCCAGTTGCCCTGGGCGAGGCTGTGGGGGGACATCCGTCCTCCTGCTTCTCCGTGGTCCGTTGCGCCAGGAGCCGGGCATGTGCGTCCGCTCTGACGCGTGGTGAGTCACGCGCGCCACCATCGCGGCGGTGCGACGGAGGCGGAGTCTATTGGCAAGGTCACAGGGCCTTGCGGGGCGTCCCTTGTCAAATACCTAGAGTCACTTGGCGAGGGTCTCGCTAGACCGTTCAAGTGGCCTGAGCTGTGGATCTTGGTCCGTTCGGGGATCGGCGCGAACCGACGGTGTGCTGTGTCAGGCTGCTGTGGTGGGCGCGGGAACGGAGCGGGCGGCGGAGACCGGGCGGCGGCACGGTCGCGGCGGCGGACTGCTGGACCGGGTGGCCGGTGGCCTCCCGATGGAGTCCTCGCCGTTGACCCATGTGGCCGAACTGCCGGAACGCGTTGCCGCGCATACGGACTGGCCGGACTGGGCGGCCCGGCCGTTGATCGAGAAGCTGACCGACTGCGGGGTGCCGCGACCGTGGTCGCACCAGGCGGAGGCGGCGGAGCTGGCGTGGTCGGGCAGGCATGTGGTGATCGCCACCGGCACCGCCTCCGGCAAGTCGCTGGCCTACCAGCTGCCGGTGCTGTCCCGGTTGCTCGCCGACCCGAAAGCGACCGCGCTGTACCTGTCCCCGACCAAGGCGCTGGGCGCGGACCAGTTACGTGCGGTGAAGGAGCTGGACCTGCCGGGGGTGCGCCCGGCCTCCTTCGACGGGGACACCCCGATGGTCGAGCGGGACTGGGTCCGCGCGCACGCCAGATGGATCTTCACCAACCCGGACATGATCCACCGCGGCATCCTGCCGGGGCACCAGCGCTGGCGCGCGTTCTTCCGCAGGCTGTCCTTCGTGGTGATCGACGAGTGCCACAGCTACCGCGGCCTGTTCGGCTCGCACGTGGCACTGCTGCTGCGCCGCCTGCGCCGGATCGCGGCCCGCTACGGCGCGAACCCGACCTTCGTGCTCGCCTCGGCCACGGTCTCCGACCCGGCCGCCTCGGCGGGCAGGCTCACCGGCCTGCCCTGCGCCGGCGTCACCGAGGACGCCTCCCCGGCCGGCCCGCGCACGATCGCGCTGTGGGAGCCCCCGCTGCTGCCCGAACTGGCCGGTGAGAACGGCGCCCCGGTCCGCCGCTCCGCGGGCGCCGAGTCGGCCCGGATCATGGCCGACCTGGTCCTGGCCGGCGCTCGCACACTGGCGTTCGTGCGCTCCCGCCGGGGCGCCGAGCTGACCGCGATGGCCGCCCGCCGCCACCTCGCCGACATCGACATGGACTCCGCGGCCAGGGTCGCCGCCTACCGCGGCGGCTACCTCCCGGAGGAACGCCGGGCCCTGGAAACCGCGCTGAGCACCGGCGACCTGCTCGCGGTCGCCACCACCAACGCCCTGGAGCTGGGCGTGGACATCGCGGGCCTGGACGCGGTGCTGATCGCGGGCTACCCCGGCACGCTGGCCTCGTTCTGGCAGCAGGCGGGCCGCGCGGGCCGCGACGGCCAGGGCGCGCTGGTCGTCTTCGTCGCCAACGACGACCCGCTGGACACCTACCTGGTGCACCACCCCGAAGCGATGCTCTCCCGCCCGGTGGAGGCCACGGTCCTGGACCCGGCGAACCCGTACGTCCTTGCCCCGCAACTGGTCTGCGCCGCCGCCGAACAACCCCTCACCGAGGACTGCCTGCCCGCCTTCGGCGGCGAGACCGCCCGCCAGGTGATCGACTCCCTGGTCGCCGACGGCCACCTCCGCCGCCGCCCGGCCGGTTGGTACTACGCCGACGTCCGCCCACCGCACAGCGAGGTGGACATCCGCGGCTCCGGCGGCGACAAGATCTCGGTGGTGGAGGCCGACTCCGGCCGCCTGCTCGGCACCGTCGACCCGGACTCCGCCTGCGCGGTGGTGCACCCCGGCGCCCTGTACCTGCACCAGGGCCAGTCCTACGTGGTCGACGAGCTGGACCTGGACAACCACCTGGCGCTGGTGCACGCCGAGTCCCCTGACTGGACCACAATGGCGAGCACGACGGTCGAGATCACGGTGGTCCGCACCTTGGAGCAGCGCCACTTCCCGGCCCCCGCGAGCGCTTCCGCGGCGAGCGGGGTGCGGGTCTGCCTCGGCGAGGTGGAGGTCACCGCCCAGGTCGTCGGCTACCTGCGCCGCCGCCCTTCCGGCGAGGTGATCGACCGGGTGCCCCTCGACCTGCCCGCGCAGTCCCTGCCCACCAGGGCGGTCTGGTACACGGTCTCCGATGAGCTGCTTCGGAGCAGCGCACCGGGGGGCGCCGGTCTCGATCCGGCGCGCATCCCCGGTGCGCTGCATGCAGCCGAGCACGCTGCGATCGGCCTGCTACCGCTGTTCGCGACCTGTGACCGTTGGGACATCGGCGGCGTGTCCACCGCTCTGCACGCTGACACCGGGGAGGCAACGGTGTTCGTGCACGATGGGCATCCCGGAGGAGCCGGTTTCGCCGATCGCGGCTTTGCCGCGGTGGTCCCGTGGTTGATCGCTACGCGGGAGGCAATCGCTGCCTGCGAGTGCCCGGCTGGTTGCCCATCCTGTGTCCAGTCGCCGAAGTGCGGCAACGGTAATGAACCGCTGGACAAGGCGGGCGCGGTGGCCGTGCTGGACGCCGTACTGGGAGTGCTGCCCCACGACGTCCCGTCGGCCACCCCAGTCAGTGGGACCGTTCCGAGCTGACCAGCTCGGCGACCCCGGCAAGCATGTCGTCACGAAGGGCTTCGGTGATGGCGTCCTGCACGACGCGGGACTCGGGCAGGTTCCAGTTGCAGATCTGCGGCTTGACCCGCCAGTGCACCACGCCGTGCTGGAACGGCGAGGGCGGCAGCGGGATCCAGCTGCCCTTGCCCAGCAGCGCGATGTCGGACCGCTCGGCCAGCGCGTCCCGCAGCGGCTCCCCGGCGGTGGTCAGGAACAGCCACTTCCCGGTCGGCGTGGCCGCGATCGGCACCGGCCCACCGGCCACCCGCAGCGCCGTGGCCGCCCGGCGACCCAGCTCCGCGTCGACCTCGATGGCGTCCAGCACGACACCCGTGGCCAGCAGCAGCGAGTAGGGACGCCCGGTCCACCACGAGGCGACCTGGTCGGCCTTGGTGCCGATCCGCTCCTGCCAGTCGCGGTGCACCGGCACCGGTCCCTCGGCCTGCACACCATCGCGGCCCGCCCACTGCGAGCCCGCCGGATAGGTGCCGGGCAGCACCGGCCAGCCGCGGAACGCGAGACCGATGGCCTCCGCCCGCAACTCGATCCGGAATGCGCTGCGCCAACTATCCGACCAGTCCATGTCGCCTCCTACTGCAACCAAAGCCTTCACCTACAAGAAACGGCACCACCCCCAGTGGACGTAACCGCGAAGTCGACCACCGGTCGGTACGGCACGGCGAGTAACGCAGACCACAAGCAGGACGGAACCCGCCCTCCACCGTTGACCGCGACCCACAAACCCGTGTAATGGCGCCGATTGCCCGCTCATCGCCGCTCGATGACCGCTCATCGCAGCCGGCGCCGTTCACACTTCGGCCGGACCAGCCCGCGCCCGCGCGCTCGTCGCGCCGAACATCGACAACACTCCAGGCAACTCCACCTCCACCCGCACCGTCACCACCCATCCGTCCACCGCACACTCCGCCAACCGACCCCCATCTCCCCCGCCACCCGCCCCGCCGCCGCACATCCCCGCCCCGCCACCACCTGCCCAGCGCCACCAAGGGCAGCAAGATCAGCCGCCGCCTCCGCCCGCCGCCGAGCAACCACCACCGCCCCCAGATGCACCACAACCACCGCCGCAGCCAGCAACACCACCACCAACGCCACCGCGAGCACAGTCGCGACTCCTTGGTCGCCGCCACGGGTGCTCTGATCGCCGAGGGCGAGTCCGTCGCTGCCACGGGTGCCTCGGCCACCGCGGGCTTGTTCGCCACTGCCGCAAGTGCGTAGGTCACGGCGAGCGCGTTCGTTCCCGCCGCAGGCGTGTTGGCCCCCGCGGGCGCGTTCGCCGCCGTCGCGGATGTGTTGGTCGCTGCCGCGGGTGTGCTGGTCATCGCCGCGGGTGTGCTGGTCATCGCTGCGGGGGCGGAGGCTGCCACGGCGGGCGCGTGGGTCGCCGCAGCGGGCGGGCCAGCGGTGTGGTCGACCACTCACTGCGGCCAGCCGGTGGTCGGGAAGGGCGGTGGCAGTGGCGGAGCGGATGGGCTGGTGTCCGGAGATGTGCTGGAGCAGTTCGTCGTTGGTTGGGCGCGCGGGTGGGTGCGCGCGGGCAGGCACGCGTGCGCGCGCTGGCTCGCGGGTGGATGCGCGTCCGGGAGATCGGGTAGCCATGGGTTCGCGAGCGTGCGGGTGCCCGCACAAGTGAGAGCGATTCTGCACGACGATATGAGTGCACGTGTGTCTGTGTTCGCGATGCCCGGATACGCCGGGGCGAGCGTCCCAGCGGGTGAGGCGTCGCCTCCCTGGTCGCTACCGGAAGCGGGTAATCGTCCCGCAGGTATCTCGTCACCGGTCTGCTCAGCGGGCTGTTCCAGCAACGCGAAGGCAGTGCCTCGCAACGGGAACGGCAACAGCTTGCCGAGTGGTCGCGCCACAACCTCCACCCGGACCGCATCGCCCTCGAACCGCGTGGACAGCTGCACCTCGTTCGGCACCATCGTCCGCACCACTTGCTCGGCGCGCTCCGGTTCACCGCGCGCGATCAGCCGTGCCGCCTCCTGCGCCGCGTCCACACACCGCAACTGCGTCAGGACCGCCTGGAAACCGGCAATCGCAAGCCCAACCACCAGAAAGATGGCCCCGATGGCGATAGCCGACTCAATGGTGACCGATCCGCGATCACCGTTCAGTCGCCGACGGGTCACTTGTCCACCGTCAACGATCCTCGAACCAAGTCGGTGATCAGATCGACCACCCAATCTTGCTTGCAGACGAAGAGCAGACCCCCGGCGAGCACTGCGGCGACAGTCATGGACAACGCGTACTCAACCGAGACCGTTCCGTCGTCGGCCTGGCAGAAGCGCGGAAAGGGCTTGGGCAGAAGGAATGTCTCAGGTAGCACGCTTGCCTCCGAGTAACTTGTCCACTGGGGACGGGCGGTCGCCGCTGGTGCGGCAGCTCCCACCTTGCTCGCGTTTAGCACTGCCATATGACCGCTCGGGACGATCTGTGGATAGCCGGAGTCGATGTGGATAACTCGCGATCACTGGGGCGCTGGGCGGCGGAATTGTCTTCGCTGGCTGGAAGAATGGAATTTGGGGGGACCCCCGGTCGCGCGCGGGCGGGGAGGCGCGCGGGCGGGGAGGGTGGGACGAACGAAGTTGGTGTGGATCGGAGCCGGGCCAGGGCGGACTGGAGCGGAGCGAACAGGGCGGGGCGGGACGGGCATGGCGGCTGCGGCAGGCAGGCCGGCGGTCGTGGGCTGGGCGTGTGAGACCCGGTGCCCGGTGTGCGGTGTGCGGGGGTGCTTGTGAGGCCTGGACTTTGTGGGCGGGGCCTGGGCTTGGGTTTGGGGCGTGAAGCGCCTTGCAGGCTCGCTGCGTGGGGCTCGTGCGTGGGCCGGACGAGAGACGTGGGGCCGAGCCGGGGCGCAGAGGCCGGAGCGCCAGGGCTGAGCGCGTGGGGTGCGAGGTTTGCGGTTGGCTTAAGGAGTGGGTGCGAGTTCGAGTGGGGGCGCGGTGCAGTTGGACGTGGGCATCGGTGTGCTGGTGTGCCTCGGCGTGCTGTCCGGTGTGGGGAGTTGGTGCTGCCGGGAACGCTGTGGCGCGGCGCTGAGCGGGTGGGTGCCCGCTAAGTGACGTGTGGGACCACCGACGTGTCAACGGACTGCTTGGCGGAGCTTGAGTGCCGCGGGAAGGGGCGATGGAGGTGGGCCTGTTCCGGTGTGGTCGCGCGGGTGGGGCTTTGGAGTTACGGGGAGAAGAGGGTTTGGGCTAGGCCTAGGACGGTGGGGGCTATGCCTAGGCAGAGGAAGGCGGGGAGGAAGCAGAGGGCCAGGGGGGCGGTGATGAGGACGGTGGCGCGCTGGGCTCGGGCTTCGGCTTGGTGTTCGGTTTCGGTGCGGATTTGGGTGGCGAGGTTGGTTGCCGTGTCGGCGAGGGCGGCGCCGGAGCGGGCGGTGTGGCGGGCGGCGCGGGCGAGGCGGGACAGGGCTGGGAGGTGGGTGGCTGGGGTCCAGGCCTGGTCGGGGGTGGCGCCCAGGGTGAGGAGGGCGGCGGTGTCGTTGAGGGCGGTGGCGGGTGGGCCGGTCAGTTCGGCGGCGGAGAGGCGCAGGGCTTGTGGGATGGGGAGGCCGGCGCGGAGGCAGGCGGCCAGCAGGTCGCAGGCGGTGGCCAGGGACAGGGGGTCTTGGGGTGGGGGTTGGGTGGCGCGGTTGTGGAGGGCGTGGCTGATCAGTGCGACTGTGGCGGACAGGGGGAGGCTCAGGGCTGGGTGGAGGCCGATGAGGAACGCCGTGGTTGCGGTTGCGAGGGCTAGAAGTGTTGGTAGGAGTGGGATTCGGCGGGTTTGACGGGGTGTGGGTGGGAGGTTGAGGCGGGCTCGGTGGTTGGGGCGGGGTGGCAGGGTCAGGAGGGCGAGGGCGAGGAGGAGTGCTGCTGCGGCGTGGGTTGGCATGGTGGGTTTCTGGGTTGGGGCGGGATGGGGTGGGTGGTGTTGCTGGTCAGGCGGGCGCTCCATTCCAGGCCGGTGCAGATCAGCAGGGCGCCTATGGGGAGCAGGAACTGGCCTGCTGGGGTTGCGGTGAGGACGTGCAGGGGGTGGGCGTTCATGGCTTCGCCCAACAGGATTCCGAGCGCGGGCAGGGTGGCGAGGATGGTGGCGGTTGCTCTGGCGCCTGCCAGGCGGGCCTCGACCTGAGCGGTGAAGCGGGTTCGCTGTTCCAGGTCTCGGCGTTCGGCGTCCAGCAGTTCGGCCAGCGGGATGCCGTGGTTGTGGGCGGTGTTCCAGGCGCGGAGCAGGCGGTTGTCGGTGTGACTGGGGTGAGCGCCCAACCGGGCAGCGGTGGCCAGGGCGGTCAGGGTGGGGATGACGACTGGGTCGGCTTCCTTGGCGACTGCTTCGGCGGCCAGGGCTGGGTGGGTACCGGTGCGGAGCTGGGTCACCAGCAGGTTGAGGGTGTCGGCTCGGGCGGTGTCGATGTGGCGGGCCTTGCGGTGCTCGCGGGTGCGGGTGTGGTGGCGGTGCAAGGTCCAGGTGAGGGCTGTTGCGGCCAGCAGGCCGCCGATTCCAGCGAGCAGGGTTGCCAGGACGGGTGGGATCAGCAGGAGCGGGCGGGTGGGGTGGATTCGGCGTTGCCGGGGCGGGGGTGGGTGGAGTTGGGCCAGGCGGTGGTGGCTGGTTCTGGGGGGCCAGAGCAGGACGGCGAGGGCTAGGCAGAGGGCTGCGGCTGGGGTCATGCGGTTGCCGGTTCTCGGGTGCGGAGCAGAGTGGTGAGGCGGGTTTTGGCGGCCGACCAGCCTTGGTTTTGTTGCCAGGCGGGCACTATGCGGATGTAGTCGTCGGCGCGGTCCAGGACGCCGATGGCCGCGAGAACTCGGTTGCCCTGGTCGTCGCGGCGCAGGTGCAGGACTACCTGCAGGGCGGCGCTCAGCTGGCTGTGCAGGGCCGGGCGGGACAGGCCGCCGAGCGCGGCGAGGGCTTCCAGGCGGGCGGGGACCTCGGTGGGTGAGTTGGCGTGCAGGGTGCCGGCGCAACCCTCGTGGCCGGTGTTCATGGCCGCGAGCAGATCGGCGACTTCGGCGCCGCGGGCCTCGCCGAGGACCAGGCGGTCGGGGCGCATGCGCAGGGCTTGGCGGACCAGCTCGTGCAGGGTGATCTCGCCCGCTCCCTCGATGTTGGGTGGGCGGGCAACCAGGCGGACCACGTGTGGGTGGGCGGGGTGCAGTTCTTCGGCTTCCTCGACGGTGACTATTCGTTCGCCTCGGTCGACGCAGCCGAGCAATGCGTTGAGCAGGGTGCTCTTGCCGGAGCCGGTGCCGCCGGTGATGAGGAAGCTCAGGCGGGCTTTGACCATGCGGCGCAACAGGTTCTCGGTGGGTTCGTCGACGGTGCCGAGCTCGCGCAGGGTGGTGAGGTCGTGCGTGGCGGGTTTCAGCGCGCGGAGTGAGATGCAGGTGCCGCCGGCGGCGATCGGGAACAGGGCGGCGTGCAGCCGGACACCGCCGGGGAGCCAGCCGTCGACGAACGGTTGGGCGTCGTCCAGGCGGCGGCCCGCGGCCAGTGCCAGTCGCTGGGCCAGGCGGCGGACGGCGTCCTCGTCGGGGAGCACGACCTCGGTGCGGGTCAGTCCGTGGCCGCGGTCGACCCACACCCGGCCAGGGCCGGTGACCAGCACGTCGGTGGTGCCTTCCAGGCGCAGCAACGGTTCCAGCGGGCCGGCGCCGATGAGTTCGCGATCGAGCAGGCGGAGGGTGTCGAGCAGATCGGCGTCGGTGACCAGACCGCCGGTCTCGGCGCGGACGGCGTCGGCGAGGGAGGCCGGGGTGAGGGCGCCGCCGAGGCGGGCGACCCTGGTGCGCACCCGGTCGATGAGGCCCGGATCGACTTCCATGTCAGTCTCGGCCGTCCTCGGCGCGGTCGAGGACCCGGCGGGCGGCGCGGGCCAGTGGGCCGCGGGGCCGGTGGGGCAGGCCGCCGGTGTCCAGGGCGGCTTCCAGGCCGCTGAAGGGCCGCATGGTGACCAGGGCGGGGAGCCGGACGGCGGCTTCGACATCGCGGACGGACAGGCCGGTGGGCGCCGGGCCACGGACGACCATGGCCAGCGGGGTGCCGCGCTGCCTGGCGCGCTCGGCGACGCGGGCCGCGGCGGTGCACGCGCGGACCTCGGCGGGGACGACGAGCACGGCCAGGTCGGCGGTGTCCAGGACGGTGCGGGAGGCCTGGTCGAAGTGGCGGGGCAGGTCGCAGACGACGGTGCCGCCGCCGCGGCGGCCAGCCTCTAGCACCTGGTCGACGGCCTGTGGTTCCAGTTCGGCGGTCTGGTCGTCGCAGGAGAGCACGGTGAGCTGGTTACGGCCGAAGCGGGGCAGGGCTTTGCGGAGGGTGGTGCTGGCGAGGTTGCCGCGGTTCACCGTGATGCCGGACCAGCGGACGCCCTCGCGTTTCTCGCCGCCGAGCACGAGTTCGAGGCCGCCGCCGAGCGGGTCGCAGTCCAGCAGCATGGACGGGTTGCCGCGGTCGGCGGCGGTGAGGGCGAGGGCGGCGGCGAACACCGAGGCACCTGCGCCGCCGCGGCCGCCGAGCACGGCGATGACGCGGCCGTCCGGTTCGTCCTCGACCTCGTCGGCTCGGGCCAGTGCGGCGGAGAGCCAGGGTTCGGCTTCGGTGAGGCAGCTGACCTGTTCGGCGCCGACGGCCAGGGCGCGGGCCCAGATGTCCGGCGGCGGGTCGGTGCGGCAGAGGACGTAGATGCCGTTGCGGCGGGGCATGCCAGCGGTGGCGCACTGGGTGAGGCCGTCGTCGTCGAGCACGACCAGCGGGGCTCGGGCCCAGCGCTGGCGGGCGGCGGTGAGGTCGGGGACGCATTCGACGTCGCGGCCGGCGGCGGCCGCCACGCGGAGGACCTCGTCGAGCAGGGTGTCCTCGTTGACCATGACCAACGGGCGGGTTTCTGGCATGTGTCCCCCTGGGGTGGTGCCGCGGGTTGCGGGTGTGGGTCCACCGTGGCGGGGTTGGGGGGCGGGATCCAGCGGGTGGGTTGGGGGCTGTGGATAGGTGGGGTGTTGGGGATAAGTCGCGATCTTGGAGGGGATTTTGGCTGGTTGGGGGCGTGGGGTGGGGCAGGCTGGAAGTGGGGATCCCCTCGCGCGCGGGCGGGCGGTAGATGAGGTGGCGGGGTGGGGGCAAGCGGGACGGGGTGGGTTAGGCAGGGCGAGCCAGCGCGGGGCGGGCTGGGGCGGGGCGGGCTGGGGCGGGGCGGGCTGGGGCGGGGCCGGGCTGGGGTGGGGTGCTGGGAGGGAAGCGGGAAGGGCAGGGCTGCGCGGCTGGGGGGCGGCGCAGGCGGGGGGCGGGCGTGGCGGGGGTGAGGGTCGTGGGCGAGGCACGTGCCACGGAACGGTGGCGGCGGCAGGGCGGGTGAGGTGGGTCGTGCGGCGGGGCGATGGCAGGCGGCGTGCGTCGGGGCGGTGGTGACGCGAGACGGGGCAGGCCGGATGCGTGGTGACGGGGTGGTTTGGCCAAGCGGTGACGGGGCGCGGGGCGGTGAGCCGCGTCGTGTGGTGACGCGGCCTGCGGCTAGACGGGCCCGGGGCGCTGGGTGGCGAGGCGCGGCGGGCGCAGGAGCGCGGCGTGACGTCAGGCGGCGCAGCGGGGCGCGGGGCGCGGGTGTGCGGTGGGGGCCGGGTTCTGGCAAGTTGGAGAGTGACTTGGGTGGTCACTGTGCGGAACCGGGTCCGGACATGGGACGACCCCCGCCAGGGGGGAGGGACGGGGGTCGTCAGGAGTTCAGCCCCGGGGGGTCGGACTGAACTCATCCGGCTCAGCCGGACGCGTCTACTGTATCCCCCCGTGGGTGGGTGATGCTTCTCGTCCGTTCGAGCGACACGGCTCGCAACCGCATCGCTATCTGGCTGACACCTATGCTGGTCGGGTGACCGAACCTCGTGGCAATGGCATCAGCGCTGCTGGCAAGCGGGTTGCCGCGTTCTTCGACCTGGACAAGACGGTTATCGCGAAGTCCAGCACGCTTGCCTTCAGCAGGCCCTTCTTCCAGGAGGGGTTGATCAATCGGCGGGCGGTGCTCAAGAGCGCGTACGCGCAGTTCGTGTTCATGCTGGCTGGGGCGGATGCGGACCAGATGGACCGGATGCGGGCGCACATCACCGCGTTGTGCACCGGGTGGGATGTGGAGCAGGTCCGGTCGATCGTGGACGAGACCTTGCACGACATCGTCGATCCGCTGGTCTACGCCGAGGCGACGCAGCTGATCGGGGAGCACAAGCAGGAGGGGCATGACGTGGTGGTCGTGTCCGCTTCTGGTGCGGAGATCGTGGCGCCGATCGCGAAGATGGTGGGGGCCACGCACTCGGTCGGTACCCGGATGGTGGTTACCGAGGGTCGCTACTCTGGAGATGTCGACTTCTACTGCTACGGCGAGAACAAGGCCGTCTCGGTGCGGGAGCTGGCCGAGGTGCACGGGTACGACCTGAGCGCCTGTCACGCCTACTCCGACTCGATCACCGATCTGCCGCTGCTGGAGGCCGTTGGGCATCCGACGGTGGTGAACCCGGACCGTGCGCTGCGGAAACTGGCCGCGCAGCGGGGCTGGCCGGTGTTGACCTTCTCCGATCCGGTGTCGTTGCGGGCCCGGATCCCGACGCCTTCGGGCACCACGGTGGCGGCCGCGGCGGTGGGGCTCGGGGTGGTCGCGGCGGCGGGTGCGGCCTGGTACGGGATACGGCGGCACCGGCGTGGGCGGGCCGGCAATACTGAGTCCGGCGACTGATCCGCCTCGGGGATTGACCTGCGCCTGATGGGCCGCAACGGGGCGGGTGTCCGACACCTTCCGTTTATCCCCGGCTCTGAAACGGTGCACCCGTCTGAGCCCTTGCTGTGACCGCCCTCACGGACTACACATGGAGGTGCGGACCTCAACTGGCCAGGGCTGATACGAAGAGAAGTACCAGCCACCCCACTGGGCTCCGTGCGTGAACAGCGGGCACCCACGCGCAGCACGCCGCGGGAGGCTTGTCGTCTAGGGGCTACGTACCGGGACGCCGGACGTCGAGCTCAGGTTTGTACGACACGAGATGCACGCTTGGTAACCTGTCTGTTCACGCAGTTGGTGGCGCCCTCGGCGGAAGCCGTTGGGCGCCACCATCGCGTTCGAAGGAAAACGGAATTCGGGGGACACCGCTCGGATGGGCGTAGCCACAACCGCCGCGGCTTCTCTAGCGTCCGCCACGACAGGCGGGACTGGGGGAGGCGGGATGCGGTCGGTGCGCGGGATCGGCGCCCTGTTCGCGGTGCTGCTCGTGCTGTGCGCCTGCGCGCCGGGCGTGCCTGAGGCGACCGCGCCCACCGACGCCCGGCCGGCGAGTCCGGACCAGTTGCGCGGGGTGGAGCTGGACTACCTGTACTTCACCGACGGGGCCGATGAGATCGCCACTCGGCAAACGATTGAGAAGTTCGAGATCGCCACCGGCGCGCGGGTGAACCTGCAGCTGGTCGCCTACGCCGACCTGGAACGCACGTTGCAGGCGCGGATCTCCGGTGGCAACGCCCCTGATGTGGCGCGCACCCAGGACCTCAACCCCTACCGCGCGGACCTGCTCGATCTGCGGCCCTACCTGGCCGATCCGACCTTCCCGGAGGCGTTCCTGCCCGATGCCACCCGTGCGGTGCGCGGTCCTGGCGGGGAGTTCCTGGGGGCGCCCAGCGATCTGACGTTGAACGGGCCGTTCGTGAACCTGGACCTGTTCGCCAAGGCCGGGGTGCCGGTGCCGGAGCGGTGGAGCTGGACCGAGCTGGTGGACGCGGCGGAGAAGGTGCGCAAGGCGACCGGCACGCCGTACGCCATCGCGATGGACAAGTCGGGGCACCGGCTCTCCACCATGCTCAGTCAGTTCGGCACCACCTTCTTCGATCTGGAAGGCCGTCCCGCGCTGGCGGTGGAGCGGGCGGCGGAGGCGTTGAAGCTGTTCGCCGAGCTGCACGCCAGGGGTTCGATGCCGACGGACTTCTGGCTGGAGTCCGGCAGCAGGTACAAGGGCGCCAACGAGATCTTCCTCGCCCAGCACGCCCCGGTGTACCTGTCCGGGAACTGGCAGGTCAGCCAGTTCGCCAAGACCAGCCAGTTCCGCTGGGCCGCCGCGCCGAACCCGTGTGCGGCGCGCTGCGGCGGCTTCCCCGGCGGCAAGTTCATGGTCTCGTTCAAGCAGGCCAAGCATCCGGCGGCGGCGGTGGCGTTCATCGAGTGGATGAACGGGGCGCAGCGGCAGCGGGAGCTGGCGGCCAAGGCCCAGTTCCTGCCCACCCGCAAGGACCTGGTGACGCCGGGGATCAGCTATCCGGAGCGGGTGGACGACATGCGGGTCTTCCTGGCCGAGGCGAAACTGGTGCCGGCGGAGGCGTACACGACGAACTCCTCGGCGGCGTTCGTGCGCACGGCGAACGCGTTGCGGGACGAGGTCGGCAAGATGCTGGCCGGGCGGAGCTCGCCGGATGACGCGGCGCGGACCGTGCGCCTGGTCAGCGAGCAAGCGTATGCGGAGGTCAGTGGGCGGTGACCGGGCGGCGGGTCGGGTGGGGGCAGCGGCTCGCGCCGTACCTGTTCCTGCTGCCGAACCTGCTGATCTTCGGGGTCTTCACCATCTACCCGGCGCTGAACAGCGTCAACATCAGCTTCTACGACAGCCGCAACGGCCGCACCTTCCGCCCGGTGGGCCTGGAGAACTACCGGCGGCTGCTCTCCGATGACCAGTTCTGGGCCGCGGTGCAGAACACGGTGGTGTTCGTGCTGGCCTACGTGCTGATCTCGGTGCTGGCCGCGCTGGGGCTGGCGATGCTGCTCAACCGGCGGCTGCGGGGCCGGGGGTTCTTCCGGGCGACCTTCTTCCTGCCGATGGTGCTCTCCCCGGTGGTGGTCGGCCTGGTGTGGGGCTGGCTGCTGGAGGGGCGCGGCTGGCTGGTCGACCCGGTGCTGGCGATGGTCGCCGCGGTCGGCGTCGGGGTGTGGATCCACCTGGGCTTCTACACGTTGATCCTGCTGGCCGGGTTGCAGGCGATCGATCCGCACCTGCACGAGGCGGCCGCGCTGGACGGGGCCGGGGCCTGGCAGCGGTTCCGGCTGCTCACGGTGCCGTTGTTGCGGCCGACCACGCTGGTGGTGCTGGTGCTGGCCACCATCGCCGGGTTCCAGTCCTTCGACTTCCTGTACAGCCTCACCGGCGGTGGTCCGCTGGGCGCGACCACGCTGATCGTGCAGTACATCTACCGGCGCGGGTTCGAGCCGCCGGTGAGCTACGGGCTGGCCTCGGCCGGGTCGGTGCTGCTGTTCCTGGTGATCTTGCTGGTCACGCTGGTGCAGTTCGGGCTGGCCCGGCGCAGGGAGGCGGTGTGAGCAGGCCGCGCTGGACCGGGGTGGGCGCGCGGCCGGCGCCTGCGGTGGGGCGGGTGTTCGCCTACGCGGGGCTGGTCGCGCTGGCGCTGGTGGTGCTGGCGCCGGTGGTGTGGACGGTGTTGTCCTCGTTCAAGACCAGCACCGAGCTGGCGTTGCGGCCGCCGCGGCTGCTGCCGGAGAGCTTCCGGCCGGACAACTACGTGGACGCGCTGGGGCGCTTCAACTTCGTCATCTACCTGCGCAACAGCGTGCTGGTCACGGTGGCGGCGACGGTGCTGACGCTGGTGGTCAACACGATGGCGGCCTACGCGCTGGCCAAGTACAACTTCCGCGGCCGGACCACGCTGTTCCTGGTCATCCTGGGCACGATCATGGTGCCGTTGCAGGTCATCTTCATCCCGGTCTACCAGGTGGTGGCCGACCTGGGGCTGGTGAACTCGTTGTGGGGCCTGATCATCCCGGCGGTGGCCACGCCGACCGGGGTGTTCCTGCTGCGGCAGTACATGCTGACCATCCCGGACGAGCTGATCGAGGCGGCCCGCATCGACGGGGCCGGGGAGCTGCGGATCTTCCTCCGGGTGGTGCTGCCGCTGTGCCGCCCGGCGCTGGCGGTGGTGGCGATCTTCTCGGTGGTGTGGCGGTGGAACGACTTCCTGTGGCCGCTGGTGGTGGCCCAGGACGAGCACACCTACACCTTGCAGGTGGCGCTGGCGCGCTTCGCCGCGGAGGAGGTGGTCCCGGTCAACCTGATCATGGCGATGAGTGTGGTGACAATGGCACCCGTGTTGGTGGTTTTCCTGTTGATGCAGCGGCAAATCGTGCAGGGCATCGCACAGACCGGGTTCAAATGAGGCCGTACGGGCGTTGACCCGTTCGGATCACGTCAGTAACTTGCAGGCAATCCAGTCCTTTTTGTGAAGAGTTTCCCAAACTCGATCTGACCAGGGAGGCAACGGTGCACCAGGTACGCCGGCCCCTCGCGGCGGCGCTGTCGGCGCTGACCGCGGTCACCGTCATGGGGGTCTTCCCCGCGAGCGCGGCACCGGACTCGGCGCAGGCCACCGGGGAACAGGCCGCGGCGGCGCGGATGCGCGGCATGTCCCTGGAGGAGAAGGTCGGGCAGCTCTTCGTCACCTATGCCTACGGACCGAACGCGGACTCCCCGCACCCGAAGAACCGGACCGAGTTCGGCGTGGACACGCCCGCGGAGGTGGTGCGCAAGTACCACCTGGGCGGGGTCATCTACTTCAACTGGACGGACAGCTTCGTCAACCCGAAGCAGGTCGCCGCGCTGTCCAACGGGTTGCAGCGGGCGGCGATGAGCAGCGGGGCGCGGTTGCCGCTGCTGATCTCCACTGACCAGGAGCAGGGCGTGGTCACCCGCCTGGGCTCCCCCGCGACGCTGTTCCCCGGCAGCATGGCGCTGGGCGCGACCAGGGACGCCGAGCTGGCCAGGCAGGCCGCCGCGATCACCGGGCGGGAGCTGCGCGCGGTCGGGATCAACCAGAACTTCGCGCCGGATGCCGATGTCAACGTCAACCCGGCCAACCCGGTGATCGGGGTGCGCAGCTTCTCCAGCGACCCGAGCCTGGTCTCGCAGCAGGTGACCGCGCAGGTCAAGGGCTACCAGCAGGGCTGGCTCGGGCAGAACGTCTCGGCCACGGTGAAGCACTTCCCCGGCCACGGCGACACCAACCAGGACAGCCACTACGTGCTGCCGGAGATCAACCACACCCCGGAGCAGTGGGCCGCGCTGGACGCGCCGCCGTTCCAGGCCGCGATCAAGGCGGGCGTGGACTCGATCATGAGCGCGCACATCGTGACGCCGAAGCTGGACGACTCGGGTGAGCCGGCCACGCTGTCGAAGAAGATGCTCACCGACACCCTGCGCGGCAAGCTCGGCTACCGCGGCGTGATCATCACCGACTCGCTGCAGATGGAGGCGGTGCGGCTCAAGCACCCCGACGCCGAGATCCCGGTGATGGCGCTCAAGGCCGGCGTGGACGTGCTGCTGATGCCGAAGAACCTGGACGTGGCGATCAACGCGGTGCTCAAGGCGGTGCGCAGCGGGGAGATCAGCGAGCGGCGGATCGACGAGAGCCTGCTGCGGGTGCTGCTGCTCAAGCTCAAGCGCGGCGCGCTGACCCACCCGCTGGTGGATGAGTCCAAGGTGGACTCGATCGTGGGCATCCCCGAGCACCTGGCCACCGCGCAGCAGGTCACCGACCGCACGGTGACCGCGGTGCGCAACGAGGCGAACCTGCTGCCGCTGACGGCCAAGCCGGGCAAGGTGCTGGTGACCGGCTGGAGTACGGCGAACGCGCTCGCGCCGCGGCTGGCCGCGCGCGGGGTGACGCCGACGGTGCAGGTCACCGGGGAGAAGCCGGCCGAGGCGACCATCGCCAAGGCGGTGGCCGCGGCGCAGGGCCAGGACCTGGTCGTGGTGCTGACCAACCGGGCGACCACCGACGCGCAGCAGCGGGAGCTGGTCAAACGCCTTGCCGCGACCGGGAAGCCGATCATCGGGGTGGCCGTGCGCGACCCGTACGACGTGGCCATCGAGGACGCCAGGACCTGGCTGACCACCTACTCCACCACCGCGGTGTCGATGGAGTCGCTGACCAAGGTGCTCTTCGGCGAGATCGCGCCCAGCGGCAAGCTGCCGGTGAGCGTGCCGGTGGTCGGCAACCCGGCGCAGACCAAGTACCCGTTCGGTTTCGGCCTCAGCTGGTGACGGGAGAAGACTCCACAATGGACGGTGTGAGCAGACGCGGTTTCTTAGCCGCCTCGGCCCTGTCGGTGCCGCTGCTGACCGCCGGATCCGCGCTGGCCGAGCCCGAGGGCGGCGGCCGGGGGCGGGTGCGGACCGGGGCGGACCGGTTGGCGGACAACGACTTCGCCCAGCTGAAGGGTCGCAGGGTCGGGGTGGTGACCAACCCGACCGGGGTGCTCTCCGACGGGCTCGGGCACCTGGTGGACGCCATGGTGACCTCGGGTTCGGTGAACCTGGTCGGCGTGTTCGGCCCCGAGCACGGTTTCCGCGGCACCGCGCAGGCCGGTGGCTCCGAGGGCGAGTACGACGATCCGCGCACCGGGGTCCGGGTCTACGACGCCTACGGGGCGACCGCGGTGAAGCTGGCCGAGATGTACCGCAAGGCCAACGTCGAGGTGGTGGTCTTCGACATCGCCGACGTGGGTGTGCGGTTCTACACCTACATCTGGATGCTCTACACCGCGATGCACGCCGCCGTGCTCACCGGCGCGGCGGTGCTGGTGCTGGACCGGCCCAACCCGATCGGTGGGCAGGCGCACGGCCCGCAGCTGGACCCGAAGCACGCCTCCGGGGTGGGCCGCAAGCCGATCGCGCTGCGGCACGGCATGACCATGGGCGAGCTGGCCCGGCTGTACAATGACACCTTCCTGCCCGCCGAGACCGGCAAGCGGGTCGAGCAGCTCGACGTCGTCCAGGTTCGGAACTGGCGGCGGGAGACGCTGTTCGCCGGCACCGGCCTGCCCTGGGTGCCGCCGAGCCCGAACATGCCCACGCCGGAGACCGCGCTGGTCTACCCGGGCACCTGCCTGTTCGAGGGCACGCTGCTCTCGGAGGGCAGGGGCACCACGCGGCCGTTCGAGACCATCGGCCTGCCCAAGATCGACTGGAAGTGGGCGGAGGCGCTCAACGCGCTGGGCCTGCGGGGCGTGGTGTTCCGCGAGAACTACTTCGTGCCCACCTTCAACAAGCACGTCAACGTCAGCTGCGGCGGCGTGCAGCTGGTCATCACCGATCCGCGCGCCTTCGACCCGATCCGGGCCGGGGTGGCCATGATCGTGGAGGCCAAGCGGCTGTACCCGGGGCTGTTCGGCTGGCGGCCGGACAACTTCATCCACAAGCTCTGGGGCACCGAGCGGCTCAAGGACATGGTCGACCGCGGCGCGGGCACCGCGGAGATCGTCGGCTCCTACGCGCAGGAGCAGGCCGAGTTCCGCAAGCACCGCGCCCAGTACCTGCTGTACCGCTGAGGGGGATCCATGCGTCGCCGGATGATCGTGCCCGCGCTGCTGCTCGCGCTGCTCACCGCGGGTCTACCGGCCTCGGCCGGGCCGGTGGGCGAGGGTGGCGGGGTGTCCGGCCGCTTCGACCGCCCGCATCCGGGCTTCGCGCCCGTCTGGACCACCCTGCGCGAGTCTGCCCCGGAGCGCGCGGGGCTGGACCCGGCGCCGATCAACGCCGCGCTGGCCAAGATCAAGGGCTGGACGCAGCCGCAGGGCGCGGCGAAACCGCTGTTCGCGGGCGCGGTGACGCTGCTGGCGCACGACGGGCGGATCGTCACCAGGACCGCCACCGGCCAGGCGCTGCGCTACGCCGACGGCGCCGGGACCGAGCTGCCGCCGGAGCAGCAGGCGCCGATGCGCACCGACACGATCTTCGACCTGGCCTCGATCTCCAAGCTGTTCACCTCGATCGTGGTGATGCAGCAGGTCGAGGCCGGCCGGGTGGACCTGGCCCGCACGGTGGCCAGCTACCTGCCCGAGTTCGCGGCCAACGGCAAGGCCACGATCACGGTCGAGCAGCTGCTCACGCACACCTCGGGGCTGCCGCCGTTCCTGCCGCTGTGGCGGGACCACCCGGACAAGCCGAGCCGGATCCTGGCCGCGCTCACCGCGAAGCTCCAGCAGCCGCCCGGCAAGGCCTACATCTACTCCGACCTGAACCTGATCGCCCTCGGCGTGCTGGTGGAGAAGGTCACCGGCGACCCCCTGGATGTGCTGGTGCGCAAGGGGATCACCGGACCGCTGGGCATGCGGGACACCGGCTACAACCCGGCGGCCAGGGACCGCACCGCGGCCACGGAGTTCATGACCGTGCCGGCCCGCGGCATGGTGCGCGGTGAGGTGCACGACGAGAACGCCTGGTCCCTCGGCGGGGTCGCCGGGCACGCCGGGGTCTTCGGCACCGCCGACGACCTCGCGGTGCTGGGCCAGGCCATCCTCAACGGCGGCACCTACCGGGGGCACCGGATCCTGCGCGAACGCACGCTGCGGCAGATGATGACCAACCACAACACCGGCTTCCCGGACAACGCGCACGGCCTGGGCTTCGAGCTGGACCAGCGCTGGTACATGGAGGGCCTGTCCAGCCCGCGCACCGCGGGGCACACCGGGTTCACCGGCACCTCGCTGGTCATCGACCCGGTGTCCCGGTCGGTGGCGGTGCTGCTGTCCAACCGGGTGCACCCGTCGCGGGCCTGGGGCTCGAACAACCCGGCCCGCCGCGCGCTGGCCCAGGGCTTCGCCCAGTCGCTGGCGGTCAGGCCCAGGCACGGCGCGGACGCCTGGTTCGCCGCGGTCAGCGAGGAGCAGTCCGCCGAGCTGCGCGGCCCCGCGCTCTACCAGCGCGGCCCGGCCCGGCTGGGCTTCAGCGCGTTCGTCGACACCGAGGCCACTGACAAGCTGACCGTGGAGGCCAGCGTGGACGGCGGGGCGAGCTGGCAGCCGCTGAGCCTGACCGCGAGCGGCCCCGGCGCGCCGGCGGGGGCGGTGACCGCGCTGGCCGGTTCGGGCCACCGGGCCTGGTGGCGGATCTCCGCCACGCTGCCCGAGGCCGCCTCGGTGACCCTGCGCTGGCGCTACGCCAGCGACAAGCAGTACACCGGCCGGGGCGTGTTCCTGGACGGCATCCGGGTCAGCGACCACCGGGGCCTGCTGCTGGACGGCGAACGGCACCCCGAGCAGCTCTCCGCGCGGGGCTGGAGCGCGGTCAGCCGATGACGATGTGGTGAAGCACTCACCACCTTCCCCGACCCGTCCGCACCGGGCACAACACGTACCGGTGTCGGAACGGGTTCGGGCACGTCAACCCCTGGTCCCGGGGGTGACACCGGGGCGTAACGATTCGGAGTCACGAACGGCCTAATCCGGTTGGCCGACTACTCCGAACGGAGTCCGGCGGGGCATTGTGTGCACCAGGCCGATGATCTTGGCAGACTTAAGGAAGATCTGACATTCGAGGGCCCGGTCAGCCACCCTGACCTGCGATCGAACATGAATCCGCGGTGTCGTTCGATCGAAGGACATCGGTGACATTTTGCCCTTTTTCAGTTACCGAAAGTTCTTCCTCAACATCCCGCAGTAACGGGGTTACAGTGGGGTGAGACGGCAGGAAGACACCAGATGACCTGTTGATTCTCCGCCTAACTGTTAGTAAGTTTCCGACATGGCCTCTTCCCTTGGCTCGGCCCCGGACATCGCTGACGCGAGTCCGTTGGTACGGATCCGCTCCCTGTTCCCGGGACTCGCACGGGCCGAGCAGCGAGTGGCCCAGGTGGTGCTCGGCGACCCCGCCGTGGTCGCGCACCGCTCCATCACGGAGGTCGCTGAGGCCGCGGGCACCAGCGAGACCACCGTCACCCGCTTCTGCAAGGCCATCGGCGTCGGCGGCTACCCGGACCTGCGCATCGCGCTGGCCGCGGACACCGCGCGCACCGCGGCCCGCGCCGACCGGGACCTCGGCAGCGACATCGGCCAGGGCGACGACCTGCGCCAGGTGGTCAGCAAGGTCTCCTTCGCCGACGCCCGCGCGGTCGAGGAGACCGCGGACCAGCTGGACGTGGTCGAACTGGAGAAGGTCGTGGAGGCGATGTCGGCCGCCGGCCGGGTGGACGTCTACGGCGTGGGCGCCAGCGC
Organism: Crossiella sp. CA-258035; assembly: GCF_030064675.1. Taxonomy (GTDB): domain Bacteria; phylum Actinomycetota; class Actinomycetes; order Mycobacteriales; family Pseudonocardiaceae; genus Crossiella. The sequence continues at coordinate 290,305 of NZ_CP116413.1, read as the reverse complement.
CTTCGTCGCGATGGACCTGCAGCAGAAGCTGCACCGGATCGGCCGGATCAGCTTCGCCTGGAGCGACACGCACATAGCGCTGACCTCGGCCGCGGTGCTGTCCAAGGGCGATGTCGCGGTGGGCATCTCGCACACCGGAGCCACCGCGGACACCGTGGAGGCGCTGCGGGTGGCCCGCGGCCGGGGCGCGACCACGGTCGCGCTGACCAACTTCCCGCGCTCGCCGATCGCCGAGGTCGCCGACTACGTGCTGACCACCGCGGCCAGGGAGACCACCTTCCGCTCCGGCGCGACCGCCAGCCGGATCGCCCAGCTCACCGTGATCGACTGCCTGTTCGTCGGGGTGGCCCAGCGCCACCACGAGTCGGCCACGGCGGCCCTGGAGGTCACCTTCGAGGCGGTCAGCGGGCACCGGCTCGGACCGCGCCCCGACGGCAGGCGCCGTCAGCGGGAGACCGGCAAATGAGCTTTCCCGCACCGCGCCCCTCGGTCCGGGTGGACTCGCCAACGGAGCGCCGCAACCCCCGCACGCACGAGCTCGACCAGCTGCCCACGGTGGACGTGCTGCGCATGATCAACGCCGAGGACCAGCTGGTGCCCGGCGCGGTCGCGGAGGTGCTGCCGGAGCTGGCCAGGGCGGTGGACTTCGCGGTGGAGGCGCTGCGCTCGGGCGGCCGGGTGCACTACGTGGGCGCGGGCACCTCGGGCCGGCTGGCCACGCTGGACGCGGCCGAGCTGGTGCCCACCTTCAGCACCCCGCCGGACTGGTTCATGGCCCACCACGCCGGTGGCGCGGCCGCGCTGCGGCAGGCGGTGGAGGACGCCGAGGACAACGTGGCGGCCGGCGCCGCGGTGATCGAGGAACACGCCTCCCCCAAGGACTTCGTGCTCGGCCTGGCCGCCTCCGGCCGCACCCCGTTCGTGCTCTCCGCACTGGCCGCGGCCCGGCGGCTGGGCGCGCGCACCGGGCTGGTCTCGGCCAACCCGGCGGCGATCGCCGGGGTGGACGTGGACGTGCGGCTGGCCGTGGACACCGGCCCGGAGGCCATCGCGGGCTCCACCAGGATGAAGGCGGGCACCGCGCAGAAGCTGGTGCTGACCGCCTTCTCCACCGCGGTGATGGTGCGGCTGGGCCGGACCTACTCGAACCTGATGGTCAGCATGAAGGCCACCAACGCCAAGCTGCGCGGCCGTTCGCTGGTCATCCTCGGCGAGGCGACCGGGCTGGACGAGAAGACCTGTTCGGCGGCGCTGCTGGCCGCCGACGGCGAGGTCAAGACCGCGCTGGTGTGCCTGCTCTCCGGGGTGGACACCGCGGCGGCCAACCAGGCGCTGCGGGCCAGCAGCGGGCACGTCCGGCACGCGCTGGACAGCCTGCGGGCGGCCACCGCGTAACGCCGGGGCCGCGGCTCAGCCGGCCGCGGCCGCCTCGGCGATCGAGGTGGCTTCCTTGGCGCCGGCTTCCAGGGCCTGGCAGCAGTGCACGATCCAGGCCGCGACCCCGTCCGGCTCGCCGGAGGCGAAGCCGCGGGCGGCGGCCAGGTAGGCCTCCTGGCGCCGCATCCAGGACACCTCGGGCACGCCGAGGCCCTTCATGTCCAGGCCGGTGGCGATGCAGGTGAGCCGGGCGGCCGCGCGCGCGATCACGCCGTTGGCCTCGGCGAAGGGCACCAGGGTGAGCAGCTCGCCGTGCACCACCGCGGCGACCACCGGGCCGGGCACCTTGCTGCCGCCCGCCACCAGCTGGGCCAGCAGGTCCAGCCGGGCGGTGACCGCGGGGTCGGCGGTGGGGCGGCCCAGCAGCTCGGGATCTCCGCCCGGCACCAGGTCGGTGGCGGCCAGCACGTGCATCCGGGCCAGCGCCTGCAACGGGGCGCGCTGCCAGGTGGTCAGCAGCAGGCCGACGGACTCGGCCACCCGCAGCGAACCGGCCAGCACCGGGTCGCTCACCTCGCCCGCGGCCGGGATCTCCGCGCTGCCGCCGTCCAGCACGGCCGAGGCCCTGGCCGCGCGCACGGATGCCTCGGCGGCCGTGGTGGGCCAGCCGCGCCGGTTGGTCGGGTGCCGGTGCACCTCGGCGATGGCGAACCGCGAGGACTCCACCGCCTCGGCCACGCCGGGCAGCTCGAGCAGTGGACGCAACGGATCGGTGGCGAGCGGACTCACGACGGCGGAGCGTACCCGCCGGAGCCGACAACTCGAATTGGCCTGCCGGAATCGCTTCCTGGTGGCCGTTTGGCAGGCCACTGCGGGCTCCTACCGTCAACCGCGTGGACAACATCGACTGGTGGCGCCAACCGACCCTGACCGGCAACCACGTGCGCCTGGAACCGCTGACCCTGGAGCACGCGCCCGGCCTGCACGCCGCGGGCCGCGACCCCTCGGTGTGGACGCACCTGTCCCACCGCTGGCCCAGCGACCTGGTCGCCACCACCGCCTTCGTGCAGTCGCACCTGGCCGCCCAGGCCGACGGCGACCGGCTGGTCTACGCGCAGATCGACCTGGCCACCGGCCGGGTCGCCGGGGTCACCTCCTACTACGAGATCGTGCCCGCGCACCGGGCGCTGGCCATCGGGCACACCTGGATCGGCACGGAGTTCCAGCGCACCGCGCTGAACACCGAGGCCAAGCTGCTGCTGCTGGGCCGGGCCTTCGAGCAGCTGGCCGCGCTGCGGGTGGTCTGGCACACCGACGTGCGCAACGAGCGCTCCCAGCGGGCGATCGAACGCCTTGGCGCGCAACGGGAGGGCCTGCTCCGGCAGCACCGGATCCGGCCGGACGGGACCTTGCGCGACACCGTGCAGTACTCGATGCTCGCCGGTGAGTGGCCGGACGCGCGCGCGGCGTTGCGCAAGCGGCTCGCCGACGCCCCCGCACCCGTCTGACTAGCCACTCTTTGGAGTGAGCATGGCTGGAGTGGTCTATACCTTTGTAGGGGGAGGGCTACTCGCGGGTGACGGCGGACACTACCGTTTGCCCCGCAGCCAGCACCGACGATGCAGGGAGGGCGCACGCGATGACCCCGCCTAGCGGCGACGCAGGATCGAGCAACACCTTGGACAACCTGCTCACCGAGAGCAGGACGTTCCCGCCAAGCGACGAGTTCGCCGCCCAGGCCAACGCCAAGCCCGCCCTGTACGAGCAGGCGGCGGCGGACCGGGAGGCGTTCTGGGCCGAGCAGGCCCGGCAGCTGCACTGGCACACGCCGTTCACCGAGGTCCTCGACTGGTCGAACGCGCCGTTCGCGCAGTGGTTCACCGGCGGCAAGCTCAACGTCGCCTACAACTGCGTGGACCGGCACGTGGACTCCGGGCACGGCGAGCAGGTCGCCATCCACTGGGAGGGCGAGCCCGGCGACACCCGCACCATCACCTACACCAACCTCAAGGACGAGGTCAGCAAGGCGGCCAACGCGCTGGCCTCGCTCGGCCTGGTGGCGGGCGACCGGGTGGCCATCTACATGCCGATGGTGCCCGAGGCGATCTTCGCCATGCTCGCCTGCGCCCGCCTCGGCCTGACCCACAGCGTGGTCTTCGGCGGCTTCTCCGCCGAGGCGCTGCGCTCCCGGATCGAGGACGCCTCGGCCCGCCTGGTGATCACCACCGACGGCCAGTACCGGCGGGGCAACCCGGCCGCGCTCAAGCCGGCCGTGGACGAGGCGGTGGCCAGCAACCCCAGCGTGGAGCACGTGCTGGTGGTGCGCCGCACCGGTTCGGAGATCGACTGGACGCAGGACCGCGACCTGTGGTGGCACGAGCTGGTGGACGGCCAGTCCACCGAGCACACCGCCGAGGCCTTCGACGCCGAGCACCCGCTCTACATCCTCTACACCTCGGGCACCACCGGTAAGCCCAAGGGCATCCTGCACACCTCCGGCGGCTACCTGACCCAGGCCGCCTACACCCACCGCAACGTCTTCGACCTCAAGCCGGACACCGACGTCTACTGGTGCACCGCGGACATCGGCTGGGTGACCGGGCACTCCTACATCGTCTACGGGCCGCTGGCCAACCGCGCGACCCAGGTGGTCTACGAGGGCACGCCGAACACCCCGCACGAGGGCCGGCACTGGGAGATCGTGCAGAAGTACAAGGTCTCCATCTACTACACCGCGCCCACGCTGATCCGCACCTTCATGAAGTGGGGCGCGGACATCCCGGCCAAGTACGACCTGTCCTCGCTGCGCGTGCTGGGCAGCGTCGGCGAGCCGATCAACCCCGAGGCCTGGATGTGGTACCGGGAGCACGTGGGCGGCAACAAGGCGCCGATCGTGGACACCTGGTGGCAGACCGAGACCGGCGCGATCATGATCTCCCCGCTGCCCGGGGTGACCAGCACCAAGCCCGGTTCGGCGATGGGCCCGCTGCCCGGCATCGGCGCGAAGGTGGTCGACGACCAGGGCGAGGAGGTCGGCAAGGATGGCGGCGGCTACCTGGTGCTGGACCAGCCGTGGCCGTCCATGCTGCGCGGGATCTGGGGCGACGAGCAGCGCTTCCGGGAGACCTACTGGTCGCGTTTTGAGTCCCAGGGCTTCTACTTCGCCGGTGACGGCGCCAAGTACGACGCCGACGGCGCGATCTGGCTGCTGGGCCGGGTGGACGACGTCATGAACGTCTCCGGCCACCGCATCTCCACCACCGAGGTGGAGTCGGCGCTGGTCTCGCACCCGACCGTGGCCGAGGCCGCGGTGGTCGGCGCGACCGACCCGACCACCGGCCAGGGCATCGTGGCCTTCGTGATCCTGCGCGGGAACGCCGTGGACGGTGGCGACGAGGCCGTGCAGGCGCTGCGCAACCACGTGGCCAAGGAGATCGGCCCGATCGCCAAGCCGCGGCAGATCATGGTCGTGCCGGAGCTGCCCAAGACCCGCTCCGGCAAGATCATGCGCCGCCTGCTGCGCGACGTCGCGGAGAACCGGCAGGTCGGCGACGTCACCACGCTGGCGGACTCCACGGTGATGAACCTGATCAGCGCGGGCCTGCAGAAGGGCTCGGCCAGCGAGGACTGACAAACGCCGAAGGCGCCGTTCCCCGGGCTGGGGAACGGCGCCTTCGCGCTGTTCAGGAGGACTGGTACGGCGCGGGCGGCTGGTAGCCGGGCGGGTACTGGCCGGGCTGCGGCTGCTGGTAGGCCGGCGGCGCCTGCGGGCCGGGCGGCGGGTAGCCGCCGGGCTGGGGCTGGTAGCCGGGCTGCGGCTGGCCCCACTGCGGCTGCTGCGGCGGGTAGCCGGGCTGCTGGAACCCGGGCTGCGGCTGCGGGCCGGTCTGCGGATAACCCTGCTGCGGCTGCGAACCGGTCTGCGGGTAACCCTGCTGCGGCTGGGGCCCGGTCTGCGGGTAGCCCTGCGGCGGGTAGCCGGGCTGCTGGCCGGGCTGCGGGTAGCCCTGCTGCTCCGGCGGCGGGAACCCACCCTGACCGGGCTGCGGGTAGGCGCCACCGGCGGCCGCTTCGGCCTTGAGCCGGTTGTTCTTGTTGACCACGAGCAGCGTCATCAGGCCACCGCCGAGGATCAGGATCGGGCCGATGATGGTCATCACCAGGCCGAAGGTCTGGTCGGACTCCTTCTGCTCGGCGTAGGTCCTGGTGGTCGTGGTCCGGCTGCGGCGTGCGGTGGTGGTGCAGGTGTCACCCGGCTTCATCACCTTGCTGCCGCAGGTGACCTCGGTCGCGTTCATCTCGCTGATCCCCACGATCAGCATCACGATCCCGATTCCCGCCACCACGACCCAGCGGACAATGCTCTTCATCTTGGTCTTCCCCAGTCACTCGCTGGCCCGGTCGAAGGAGTCGACGCAGCGGACCGCCCATCCGTTCCACCGAACCCATCAGCCGCGCAGGCTAGCCCGAACGAGTGCACATCCGCCGGATATCCGGCCAAACTGTCCGAATCGAAACCAGCACCAGCAGCCCACCGAAGAGCAAATCGGACAATCTGGGATCAAGTGCCACCGAGACGAAGCTGGTGGCGACCGCGGTGGTCACGCCCGCGCCGCCGATCCAGCCCGCGTCGCGCAGTGAGCCGTTGCCGTTGCGCACGTTGCGCCAGGCGCCCAGCACCGAGGAGGGCAGCACCACCAGCAGCGAGGTTCCCTTGGCCATGGCCGAGCCGAGGCCGTAGCCCAGCTGCATCACCGGCACCATCGCGGTGCTGCCGCCGATGCCGGTCAGCCCGGCCAGCACGCCGATGGGCACGCCGATCGGGATGAGCAGGGACAGCGCGAGCAGGCCGTGCTCGACCTGGCCGGCGGCGATGCCGGGGCCGGTGAGGAAGCGGATCGCGGTGGCCAGCGCGAGCACCGCGTACAGCCAGCGCAGCAGGGCCAGGGGGAAGCGGTCCAGCAGCGCCGCGCCCAGCCAGGCGCCGATCATGGTGCCCAGCGCCAGCGGCACCGCGACGAAGAGGTCCACCTCGCCCGCGGCCAGGTAGCCGGCCGTGCCGGAGATGGCCAGCGGGCCGATGGCCATCACCGAGGTGCCCACCGCCTGCCGCTGGTCCCGGCCGCACAGCGCGGTCAGCGCGGGCACGATCACCATGCCGCCGCCCACCCCGAACAGCCCGGCGAGCACCCCGGCGGCCAGGCCGATGAGGATCAGCCGCAGGGCTTGCGGGCGCTCGGACTGCTTCGGCGGCACCTCCCGACCCTAGGCAGGCCGCACCGGCCCTGTCCTGGTGCTTTGGGTCACTTCGTTGTGCTAAGCACCTATATTTCGCCCGGTCGGGGCGTTAAGATTCCATCAGGGTGTGCCGGGAAGTCTGGTCGGCGACAGTATTCGTCGACCCCTCTGGAGCCGCCCGTGCTTGCTCGCCTGCCCCGTTCCAAGGCCGCCGCCGCCGAGTTCGCCCGCTACCTGCGCACCGAGACCGTCGGTGGTTTTGTGCTGCTGGCCGCCACCGCGATCGCCCTGCTGTGGGCCAACTCGCCGTGGGGCGAGTCCTTCCGGGCGCTGCGCGACCTCGAGATCGGTCTGGAGGCCCTGCACCTCAACCTGACCGTGGGTGAGTGGGCCAAGGACGGGCTGCTCGCGCTGTTCTTCTTCGTGGTCGGCCTGGAGCTCAAGCGCGAACTGGTGGTGGGCGAGCTGGCCGACGTGCGCTCGGCACTGCTGCCGGTGATCGCCGCGGCAGGCGGCATGCTGGTGCCCGCCATGATCGCGCTGGCGGTCTCGGCCGGTTCGCCCGGCGCGGACTCGGCCTGGGCGATCCCGGTGGCCACCGACATCGCCTTCGCCCTCGGCGTGCTCGCGCTGACCGGCTCCGGCATGCCCAGCAGCGCGCGGATCTTCCTGCTCAGCCTGGCCGTGGTGGACGACCTGGGCGCCATCGCGGTGATCGCGATCGGGTTCACCGCCAAGTTCGACCTGCTCGCCTTCGGCGCGGCCCTGCTGCTCTGCGCGCTGTACGCGTTCTTGCAGCACAAGCGGATCCGCAGCTCCTGGCTGTACGTGCCGATCGGCCTGCTCACCTGGTACGCGGTGCACGCCTCCGGCATCCACGCCACCATCGCCGGGGTGGCGCTGGGCCTGCTGACCAGGGTCCGGCCGGACCCGGAGGAGGACGAGGCCCCCGCGCTGCGGCTGGAGCACCGGTTGCAGCCCTACTCGGCCGGGCTGGCGGTGCCGGTGTTCGCGCTCTTCGCCGCCGGGGTGCCGATCGGCGCGGACGCGCTGCGGATGCTCACCGAGGACCCGATCGCGCTGGCGGTGATCGCCGGGCTGCTGGCGGGCAAGCTGCTGGGCATCTTCGGCTTCTCCTACGTGGCGGTGAAGCTGAAGCTGGCCAGCAAACCGGAGGAGCTGACCTGGCGGGACATGGCCGCGGTGGCCATGCTCGGCGGGGTCGGGTTCACGGTGAGCCTGCTCATCGCCGAGCTGGCGCTGCCACCGGCCGAGGCCGAGGTGGCCAAGGCCGCGGTGCTGGTGGCCTCCGCGCTGGCCGCGCTGCTGGCCGCGCTGATGCTGGTGCGCCGGAGCAAGGCACACCGGGACACGGAAACTGTGGACTGAGCGGGTGCATGGCAACATGTCGGGCGTGACCCGCGCCCAGCACAACGCCAGCGGCAGCCCCGACGGCGCCGGGCTGCCGCCCGTCCCGTCCATCCCGCTGTCGGACTTCGAGGCCGCGCCAGGTGAGCAGTCGATCGGCGGCCTGGTCCGCGAGGCGACCACACACCTGTCGACACTGATCCGCAGCGAGCTGGAGCTCGCCAAGACCGAGCTGGGCGCGGAGGTGAAGAAGGGCGTCAAGGGCAGCGTGTACTTCATCCTCGCCCTGGCCGTGCTCGCCTTCAGCCTGTTCTTCCTGTTCTTCACCCTTGGCGAGCTGCTGTCGGTGTGGCTGCCGCGCTGGGGCGGGTTCGGCATCGTGTTCGTGCTGATGCTGGTCACCGCGGGCCTGTTCGGCTTCCTCGGCTACCGCAGGGTGCGCACCATCCGCGGCCCCGAGCGGACCATCGAGACGCTCAAGGACACCTCGCAGCTGCTCCCCCGCCGCGGTGGCGGGGAAGAGCAGCAGACCGCCTGATCAGCGGGCGCAGGCCCCGGTGGAGACCCGCCGGGTCATGCTCGGCGCGTTCTTGACCTCGTCGGCGACCTCGTCCGCGGTGAGCACGAACCCGGTCTCCTGGTCGTCCACGGCCGCGCCGAAGACCACGCCGAGCACCCGGCCCTGCGGGTCGACCAACGGGCCGCCGGAGTTGCCGCTGCGCACGGTGCCGCGCACGGTGTAGACGTCCCTGGTCACCGTGCGGGACTCGTAGATGTCCGGGCCGCGCAGCTGGATCCGGTCCCGCACGCGGGCCGCGGTGGCGGTGTACGGGCCGTCCAGCGGGTAGCCCAGCACGATGCCGTCCTGGCCGGACTTGGCGTCGGCGGAGGCGAAGGGCAGCGCCGCGGCGGTCAGGTCGGGCACGTCCAGCACGGCCAGGTCGGTCTGCGGGTCGTAGTGCACCACGGTGGCGTCGAACTGTCCGCGCCCGACCTCCACGGCCACCGTGTCTGCGCCCGCGACCACGTGCGCGTTGGTCATCACCCGGCCGCGGGCGACCACGAAACCGGTGCCCTCCAGCGCCCTGGAACACGAAGAGGCCTGCGCCCTGACCTTGAGCACGCTGGCCTGGACCTGCTTGGCCACCGGGCTGTTGCCCAGCGCGGCGTCCGCGGGGCCGACGTCGGTGCGCGGGGTGGTGCTGAACGGGTCGAGCATGGTCGGGAAGCCGGAGACGTTGAGCAGCCGCCGCAGCTCGCCGGAGAGGTCCTTGCCCGCCTGCGGCATCACCTCGTCCACGGTGCCCAGCACGGCCGAGCCCTTGACCGCCGAGGACAGGCCGGGCAGGCCAGCCACCGAGGTCAGCGGCACCGCGAGCAGCCAGGCCACCACGAAGACCACCGCGCCCTGGGTGATCGCGCCCAGGGTGTTGTCCAGCCAGACGATCCGGGAGTGGTGGATCTTCTCCCGCAGTGGCCGCCCGATCAGCACGCCCAGGGTCTCGCCGAGCACCGCGAGCAGCACGATCACCGCGACCAGCACCACCACCCGCACGGTGACGTTGGCGAACTGGGCGACCGCGATCGGCGCCAGCACCAGGCCGAGCAGCGCGCCGCCGAGCGCGCCCAGGATCGCGGGCGCGGCGATGATCACGCCCTGCCGGGCCCCGGACAGCGCCGCCACCAGTGCCAGCAGCACCACCAGCAGGTCGACCCAGTTCACGCGCTCTCCTCGCCTGCCAGCTGCTCGACGGCCCGCCAGGACGCCTCAAGGTCTCTGACGTCCTTCTCGTCCCACGGTTGCTCCCAGCCGGCCAGCTTGATGACCCCGGCGAGCAGTCCGGCGGTGAAACCCCAGACCAGCATGCCCGGCACGGCGAAGGCGGGGCCGAGCCAGCCGGAGGAGTGCCGGACCTTGAACCGGTTGGCCGGATCGGCCAGGTAGGCGATGGGCACCCTGGCCACCGCGGCGGTCTCGCCGAAGTCCACCGGGGCGACCGGGCCGGGCTTCTCCCAGTGCCCGAGCACCGAGGTGACCATGAACCCGCTGGGCGTGATGTAGAGCTCGGGCAGCAGGGCGACCGGGCGCACGCTCTCCGGCAGCACCCCGGCCTCTTCCTGGGCCTCGCGCAGCGCCGCCTCGACCACGTCGGCGTCGGTGGGGTCGACCGCGCCGCCGGGGAAGCTGACCTGGCCGGGGTGGGAGTTGAGGCCGTCCGCGCGGCGGATCAGCAGCACGTCGGGGCCCGCGCCGGGGTGCTCCTCGCCGAGCAGGATCAGCACCGCGGCCTTGCGCACGTCCGGCCCGGCCTTGGGGTTGAACCGGGTGAACGCCGAGTGGTCGATCTCCGCGGTGGTCTTGACCAGCGGCGCGAGCCAGTCGGGCAGCTCGGCCGGGTCGACAAGTGGTCCGTGGGTACTCACGCGCCCCCCAGGTTGTCGGCGACCGCCTTGCGCACCTGCTCGGCCGAGGTGAACAGCAGCGGGTCGGTGATTCTGCGGATCTCGCCGTCCGGGCGCACCAGGTAGGTGGCCGGCAGCACCGGCGGCAGCTTGAGCGCGGCCGCCGCGGCCCCGTCGGCGTCGGCCACCGAGGGCAGCCGGACGTTGAGCGCGGCCAGCAGTTCCAGCCCGGCGGCCCGGCCGTCGTTGCGCATCTGCAGCCCGAGCACCGGCACCGCGCCCTCGCCTGCCGCGTACCCGGCCAGCACGGGCAGCTCGTCGCGGCACGGGGCGCACCAGGTGGCCCACACGTTGACCAGGGTGGCCTTGCCGCTGAGGGCGTGACCGAGGTCAGTGACGCCCTCCTGGCCCAGGCAGGGCACCCGGACGCCGGAGAGCTGCGCGACCACGCCGTCGGTGGGTCCGGGCTGCGGGCAGGGCGCGAGCTTGGCCTTCTCCCGGTAGGGGGCCAGGTCGGGCTCGGCCGCCGTGGTCCGCTCAGCGCCTGCTGGCGGGACCTCGGGGCTTCGGGGCCACAGCGCGATGACCGCGGCCACCACCAGCACCACGATCAGCACGAACCACCGCACCCGGGGGATCACCGAGCGGCACCCGCCTTCCGGCGCGGCGCCCGCTCCCGCTCGGCCAGCGCCAGCAGGTGCGGCGCCTCCGGGCCCTTGACCAGCTCGGCGGCCTTGACCGGGTCCAGCTCGCCCTCGCCGTAGGAGGGGCACTCCTTGGCCAGGAAGCAGGCCCCGCAGGCGGGTTTGCGGGCGTGGCAGACGCGGCGGCCGTGGAAGATGATCCAGTGCGAGAGCATGGTCCACTCCTTGCGCGAGACCAGCTCGCCGATGATCTTCTCCACCTTCACCGGGTCGGTCTCGGTGGTCCAGCCCCAGCGGCGCACCAGCCGACCGAAGTGGGTGTCCACGGTGATGCCGGGCACCCCGAAGGCGTTGCCCAGGATGACGTTGGCGGTCTTGCGGCCCACCCCGGGCAGCTGCACGAGGTCGACCAGCCGCTTGGGCACCTGACCAGCGTGTTTCTCCACCAGCGCGGCACCGAGACCCATGATCGAGTTGGCCTTGTTGCGGAAGAAGCCGGTGGGCCGGATGTACTCCTCCAGCTCCGCGCGGTCCGCGCCCGCGTAGTCCGCCGCGGTGCGGTACCTGGCGAACAGGGCGGGCGTGACCTCGTTCACCCGCTTGTCCGTGCACTGGGCGGACAGGATGGTGGCCACGGCCAGCTCCAGCGGGTCGGTGAAGTCGAGCTCGCAGTGCGCGTCCGGGTAACCCTCGGCGAGCGCCCGCACCATGCGCCGCACCCGTCGCACCAACGCCAGCCGGGAAACCTCTGCTGCCACCCCATCAGCCTACGGACTGCACACGAAGGTGTTTACGTCCGTGGGGGACCCCGGTTGCGCTCACGGAGGGTGTATGGGCCACTATCGGCTCATCATGGCTGCCTGGTTTGTACTCGTCGTTCCGCTGATGGTGATGTTCTTCGCGCTGTTCATGGAGCGCGTGGAAGACCGGCTGCGGCATGTTGCCGTGCAAGAGGACGAGGTCGAGGAGTTCCTGGAGAAGGCCCGTCCGGATGAGGTGCGTGCCCTGTACGGGCACGGCATCGGCCGGGCGCTGGAACTTTTCCGGCTCCGGAGACTCGGCGGACGGGGGGCCCAGCGACGGCCACGCCGTGTCCGTAGCCGACCCTAGCCGGATGACGTCCTAGACTGCTCGGAGTGATCGGCGGCACGTCGTCGTGGCCCGCTCCAGTGGCTACGGCGAGAACACGTGACCGTCGCGTCTCGACAGGAGGGACGAGGTGGACGAGACCCTGGCCCGCGCGGGCATCTTCCAGGGCGTGGATCAGGCTGCCGCTGAGGCGCTGGCCAGTTCTTTGGAGGCTGTGGACTTCCCGCGCAGCCATGTGATCTTCGCGGAAGGAGAGCCCGGCGACCGGCTGTACATCCTGCAGTCGGGAAAGGTGAAGCTCGGGCGCAAGTCGCCGGACGGCAGGGAGAACCTGCTGGCCATCATGGGGCCTTCCGACATGTTCGGCGAGATGTCCATCTTCGATCCGGGACCGAGGACTTCCACGGCCACCACGGTGACCGAGGTGCGTGCGCTGACCATGGATCGGCCTGCGCTCCGCGAGTGGATCAACAAACGGCCAGAGATCGCGGAGCAGCTGCTCCGGGTGCTGGCCAGGAGGCTGCGCCGGACGAACAACATGCTGGCCGACCTGATCTTCACCGATGTGCCCGGCCGGGTTGCCAAGGCGTTGTTGCAGTTCGCGCAGCGTTTCGGCAGCCAGGAGGGTGGCCTGTTGCGGGTCACCCACGACCTGACACAGGAGGAGATCGCGCAGTTCGTCGGCGCCTCGCGGGAGACCGTGAACAAGGCGCTGGCCGACTTCGCCCACCGTGGCTGGTTGCGGCTGGAGGGCAAGAGCGTGCTGATCCTGGACCCGGAGCGGATGGCGCGCCGGGCGCGGTAGCACTTCAGAGAACGCAAGACACAAGAGGAGGCTGGACGCCGCCCCCGACGCGGCGCGCCAGCCTCCTTTTGGTGCGTGGCCAATCCCCCGACCAGCCACGCGGTCCCTTGGCCCGGCCCCGAACCGGTCACCGAGGGAACTTTTTCAAGTTCGATTGTGAAGCATGTGCCTGTTGGATGCCTGAGCAGCCCAGTTATGACGGGCACAGCGCCAACAGTGCGTCTTCCAGCGGTTTTGTTCAAGCGCTGTCACCCTCAAGGACGGCGAAGTCCCTGCCGGAGTTGCGTGGATTCACCCAAAACCCGGACCTTCGTTACAACATCGTGACTCAGCGTGTGGTGACCAACCGCACCGCAAAATAACTGGTACCCGCGTACCAGAGCTGACAGACTGGTACACATGTCCCAGTCCGTGTCTTTCGCGTCCTACCGCGCGGCCCTGAGCACCCCGGCAGCCCGCCTTCCGGTGCTGGCCGCGCTGCTCGGGCGCCTCCCGGTCGCGATGGTCGGGCTGGCGCTCATGCTCTACGTCCGGCAGGCCACCGGCTCCTTCGCCGCGGCCGGCCTGGTCTCCGCCTCGGCGCTGACCGGCGCCGCGATCGGCTCGGTGGTCCAGGGCCGCCTGGTCGACCGGTTCGGCCCGACCCGCCCGCTGCTCATCGCCGCCGCGCTGCTCGCCCTGTTCACCACCATGGGCGTGACCGCGGTGGAGGCCGGCGCGCCGGTGTGGCTGCTGATGCCGATCGCGCTCGCGCTCGGCGTGAGCCAGCCCTCGGTCAGCTCCTCCTCGCGGAGCCTGTGGAGCAGGCTGCTGCCGCCGGGTCCGGCCCGGCAGGCCGCCTACTCCTACGAGGCGATCAGCATGGAGGTCTTCTTCATCCTCGGCCCGGCCATCGCCGGTCTGCTCATGGCGCTGCCGTGGGCGGGCACCGGCGTGGTGATCGGCGCGGGTTCGATGGTCATCGGCGCGGTCGGCTTCGCGCTGACCCCGGCCGTGCGGGCCTGGCGGCGCAGCACCGAGCCCCGGGGCGGAACCGGCCTGTTCGGCGTGCTCAACCCCGGCATGCGCACGGTGGCGCTGGCCGCCTTCGGCTTCGGCGTGACCATCGGATTCGTCGAGATCGCGGTCCCGGCCGCGGTCACCGCGGCCGGTCACCCCAGCTCGGTGGGCGGCATGCTGCTGAGCCTGTGGTCGGTCAGCTCGGTGGTCGCCGGCGTGCTCTACGGCCTGCGCCCGGTGCCGCGCCCGATGTACCTGCGCCTGCCGGTGCTGCTCGGCGCGTTCTCGCTGCTGATCCTGCTGCTGGTGTGGCAGACCTCGCTGGCCGGGCTGGCCATCGCGCTGCTGGTGGTCGGCACCCTGATCACCCCGCAGGCCACCGCGCACTCCCTGGCGGTGGACGAGGTCGCCCCCGCGGGCAGCTCCACCGAGGCCTTCGGCTGGGTGATCACCTCGGTGACGCTGGGCCTGGCCGCCGGTCAGTCGATCAGCGGCCAGCTGATCGAGCTCTCCGGCCCGCCGCTGGCCTTCGCCGCGGCGACCGTGGCCGGTCTGCTGCTGGCCGGTGGCGTGTGGCTGCGGCGGCGCACCGTGCGGGACGCGCTGCCCTCGGTCTCGGCCGCGGACTGCGCGGTCCCGGCCAAGGTCGCCGTCACCCGCTGAGTCACCTGCGCAGCACCGGGCGGAGCCAGGCCACCTGGGCTCCCCCGGTCTGCGCGGAGACGTGCAGGGAGAACTTCTTGCCCGGCGCGACCGGCGCGGTGATCTCCTCTGTCTTCCCCTTGGCCACCCGCTTGCCGGTCACCGGCTTGCCCGCCTCGTCCAGCAGCTCGAACAGGACCGGGCCCTCGTGGTCGCTGCGGTCGTCGACGGCCAGCTGCGCGTGGAAGCCGCGGTAGTCCGCAGGCGCCTGGTAGTGCTGCACGTAGAGCACGCCGGACTGCACGTAGTTCTGGCTGAGCGCCTCGCCGACCAGCTGGCCGGAGACCTTGGCCGGTTCCTTGGTGAAGGGCCCGCTGCTGAGCGGTTCCAGCTCCAGCAGGCTCAGCTCGCCGTTCGCGACCCCGGCCCCGGCCGGGGCTGGGTGGACCGTCACCGTCTCCGTCTTGACGGTCTCGCCGCCGGGTTTGAGCAGGCCGGTCAGCAGGCCGCCGCCGGTGGTGATGATCGTGCCCAGCAGCGCCCCCGCCGTGGTCAGGATGGCCACCGTGATCGCCGGTTCACGCTTCTTCTCCCCCACGAGCTCCAGTGTAATAAGTTGATCACTCTGCGTGCTCGCCCAAAAGTGTCGGTGCGCGGGCATAGCGTGCGCGCATGTCCCTGGACCTGACCGCGACCACCGCGGCACTGGCCGCCGCCACCGCCGACCTGTCCCGGCTGCTGCCCGGCCGCACCCTCGACCCGGTGCTGGCCGGGTTGCTGCTGACCGCGGACGCCACCGGCGTGACGCTGGCGGCCACCGACCGGGAGCGCGGGGTGCGCCTGCACGCCGAGGCCGTGGCGCACACCGACGGGCAGGTGCTGGTGCCGGCGAAGCCGCTGGCCGAGACGCTGGCCGCGCTGGACTCGCCCGATGTGCGGCTGGTGGTGGAGGGCAGCAGGCTGGCCATCCGCACGCCCGGCGGCCGGTTCGCGCTGCCGCTGCTGGCCGCGGACAGCCATCCCGGGGTGCCCGCGCCGCCCGCCGCGGCCGGCAGTGTGCGCGGGGCGGACCTGCACGCGGCGGTGCTGCCGGTGGCCTCGGCGGCCAGCCGGGACGACGCGCTGCCGGTGTTCACCGGGGTGCGGCTGCGCGCCAAGGCCGGGCGGCTGGTGGCGGTGGCCACCGACCGGTACCGGATGGCGGCGGCCGACCTGCCCTGGATCGGTGTGGACGAGGACCTGGACGTGCTGATCCCGGCCGCGCTGTTCACCGAGGTGGCCAAGCAGGCACGCGCCGCCGAGCGGGTGACGGTGCACGCCGATGCCGACCGGGCCGCGCTGACCTGGGACTCGGCCACGGTCACCACCGCGGTGCTGGCCAGTGCGCTGCCGGATGAGGACAAGCTGTTCCCCCGCGACGTCGAGTGCTCGCTGACCCTGGACGGGGCCGCGCTGGCCGGGGCGGTGCGCCGGGTCGCGCCGTACGCCGGCGCGCGCGGCGCGGTGACCCTGGAGACCGGGGACGGCGAGCTGCGGGTGCGCGGCAGCGACCCGCAGGCCGGGGAGGCCGAGGAGACGATCAAGGCCGGGGTGCACGGCAACCGGGTCAGCCGCGGCTACCAGGCGAAGTACCTGCTGGAGACGCTGCGCTGGTTCGGCGGGGACGAGGTGCGGATCGACATCCAGCCCGGCATCAGGGGCACCATGTTCAGCCACGTCACGGCGCCGGCGGTGCGGCTGCGGTACCTGGTGGTGCCGCTGCGGCAGCCGAACTAGCCGCGCAGGTAAGCCAATTGAGCCAGCACCGACCATTCCGCGGCCGGCCACAGCGACTTGTCCACATCGGCGTAGACCAGCTCGACCACGGCCCGCGCGGAGGCGTCCTGGCCGAGGGTGGCCAGGGCCTGGCGGACCTGGTCCAGGCGCTGTTCGCGGTGGGTCAGGTAGTAGCTGGCGACATGCGCCAGGTCGGGCAGCTCGGGGCCGTGCGCGGGCAGCGCCCTGGTGCCAGCGGGCAGGGTGATCAGGCGGCGCAGGGTGTCCAGGTACGGGCCGAGCTGGCCGTCCGGGTGCGCCACGATGGTGGTGCCCCGGCCCAGGACGGTGTCGCCGGTGAGCATGGCGCCGTCGTCCTCGACGAGCACGCAGACCGAGTCGGCGGTGTGGCCGGGGGTGGCCCAGATCCGCAGGCGCAGACCCGCGGCCTCGATGAGCTGGCCGTCCACCAGGTCGCCGCCGCCGTTGTGCCGGTGCGCGGGGGTGACCGCGTGGGTGGGCGCGCCGGTCAGCTCGGCGAAGCGGGCCGCGCCGTCGGTGTGGTCGCCGTGGTGGTGCGTGATGATCACCTGCGAGACCGGACCGTGCGCGGCGACCTTGGCCAGGTGGTCCTCGTCCAGCGGGCCAGGGTCGACCACCACGCACTCGGCGGTGCCGGGGGCGCGCAGCAGCCAGGTGTTGGTGCCGTCCAGGGTCATCACGTTCGGGTTCGGTGCGAGCAGCACGGCCGCGTTCGGGGTGACCTGGCGCAGCGTGCCGTAGGCCGGGTGGGTCACGATGCCTCCGGGTAGTCGGCGTCGCCGGGCAGCGCCACGTGCAGGTTCCCGTTGCGGCGCACCACCCTCGGCGTGATCTTGGTGATGACCCGTTCGACGGCCAGCAGCTCGCGCACGCCGCGGTGCTCGGCCAGCTGGGACAGGGTCACCCAGGTCGGCGGCATCAGGCCGCTGCGCCCGGCGGCCCAGTCGGCGATGGCGTCCTGGGGGCGCTGCCAGGCGGCGTGGTCGGCCTCGGTGGTGCTGCCGTCGGCGCGCTGGCCGGTGGGCAGCGCGGCCAGGAAGAACCGGGTGTCGTAGCGGCGCGGCTCCTCCGGCGGGGTCACCCAGTTGCCCAGCGGCCGCAGCAGGTCGGCGCGCAGCACCAGCCCGGCCTCGGTGAGGAACTCCGCCAGCGACAGCTTGCGCTCCACCAGGTCCTGCCGGGCGTCGGCGTACGGGGTGGCGTCGGCGACCACGCTGTCCGCGTCCGGCCCGGCCAGCAGCACCCCGGCCTCCTCGAAGGTCTCCCGGACCGCCGCGCACACCAGCGCCCGCGCCAGCTCCGCGGAACAGCCGAACTTCCGCGCCCACCAGGCCGGGGTCGGCCCGGCCCAGGCCACCGAGGTGTCCGCGTCCCGCTTGTCCACCCCGCCGCCGGGGAAGACGGTCATGCCGCCGGCGAAGGCCATGCCGAGCACCCGGCGCAGCAGGAACACCTCCGGGCCGCCCTCGGTGTCCCTGACCAGGGCCACGGTCGCCGAGTCGCGGGGCTCGGCCGGTGGCTGGGGAGCCTGCGTCGGCACAAATCCCTCCGGCAGGACCATGTCCTCGGGCAGCTGCGGCATGTGATCCAGAGTAGGGGGGCAGGATGTCGGTTGTGAGTGTGCCGAACGTCCCATCCCCGCCGCGGTGGCGGGGCGCGGGCTGCCTGCTCAAGCTGAGCCTGGTGCTGGGTGGTGCGGTGCTGGGCACCGTGCTGACCGTGGTGGTCGCGCTCGCGCTGCTGCTGCCGGTGCGCACCACGGTGCAGCTCCAGTCGCCGCCGACCGCGGTGGCCGCCGCCGGGGGCTACGAGGGCCACGCGCTGGCGGTCAAGCGGGTCGGCACCCTGGTCTCCGGTGGCCGGTCGTTCGAGGTGTGGCTGGGGCGCAGGGACGGCGACGAGGTGCCGCGCGGGCACGTGGTCGAGGTGCCCAAGGGCTGGCGGACCGACACCGGGATGACCGTGCGGTGGGCCAGGGAGGCGGTGCGGCTGGAGTTCGCCGAGGGCGGCCGGATCGAAGTTCCGGTGAGGGTGTTCCGCGACTCGCGGTGAAACCCGGCAGGATGTGCCCGTGGACGAACAGCTGAAGATCGGCTTGGTCGGCGCGGGTCCATGGGCGCGGGCCGTGCACGCGCCAGGAATCGCGGATCACCCTGGCACCCGGCTGGCCGCGGTGTGGGCCCGGCGGCGGGCGGCGGCCAAGGAGCTCGCCGAGCCGCACGGCGCGCGGACCGCGGACTCCTTCGACGAACTTCTGTCCACTGTGGACGCTGTCGCGTTCGCGGTGCCACCGGCGGTGCAGGGCGAGCTGGCGCTCCAGGCGGCCAGGGCGGGCAAGCACCTGATCCTGGAGAAGCCGTTGGCGGGCAACGTGGAGCAGGCCCGGCGGCTGACCGAGGAGGTGACCGGGCGCGGGCTGGCCTCGCTGCTGCTGCTCACCCGGCGCTACTCCCCCGAGGTCCGCGACTGGCTGGCCGAGCTGCACCGGCTGGGCGGCTGGACCGGTGGCTCGGTGCGCTGGCTGACCGGCGCGGTGCTCGGCGGCCCCTACTCGGCCTCGCCGTGGCGGCAGACCGACGGCGCGGTGCTGGACATCGGCCCGCACGCCATCGACCTGCTGGACGCCGCACTCGGCCCGGTCGAGCAGGTCATCGCCGCGCACCGCGGCCAGGACGACCTGTGCCACCTGGTACTCGGCCACCAGGGCGGCGCGAGCAGCACGCTCACCCTGTCCCTGCGGCTGCCGATCCAGCCCAGCGTGGTCGACATCGCGGTCTACGGGCAGCACGGGCACCGGGCGCTGGGCGGCGGCGAGTTCAGCGCGCAGGACTGCTTCACCGCGCTGCTGGACGAGTTCCTGGCGCTGATCGACTGCGGTGCCACCGAACACCCGTGCGACGTGCGCAGGGGACTGCACCTGCAACGGGTGCTCGACGACATCGTCGGCCGCGCCGGGTGGGTCGCCTGAGACCGTGACGGCACAACCGACAGACCCGATGGCGAGCCCGCTGTTCGCCTACCACATCGACCCGGAAACCCTGTGGGAACGCTCGGACGACCCGGCCGCGCTGACCGCCTGGCTGGACCGGGCCGCCGCGCAGCCGGTGCCGGGCAACCCGGCGGTGGCCCGCCAGCACCACACCATGATCGGGGTGGCCGCGCGCATCCTGCGCCGTCTCGACCTGGCCGAGCGGCACCTGTCCACCGCGCTGCGGCTGGCCGAGGAGCACGGTCCGGCCGCCTCGGAGGTGCTGGCGCGCAGCAGGCTGGCGCACGTGTTCCAGTGGCAGGGCCGCTTCGCCGAGGCGATGGCCGAGTTCGACCGCTGCCTGGTCGACGGCAGCCGCACGCCGGAGCTGGGCACGCACTTCCACTTCATCTTCCAGCACGCCGGGCAGTGCTACTACGACGCGGGCGAGTGGGCCGCGGCCCGGCACTGCTTCGCCACCGCGCTGCGGCTGCGCGGCGGCGGGGCCGAGCCGGGCGACCCGCAGCTGTGGGCCTGGGAGGCCACCGACTCGGTGCTCACCGCGCGGGCGGTGCACCGGCAGCTGAACCGGCTGCTCACCGCGATCTACCAGGCCGCGGCCGCGGGCGGCGGGGCCGCGGTGACCGCCGAGCACGGGCTGCCCGACGGCGGGGAGCTGCTGCTGGAGCTGCGCACCCTGCTGCTGTCCGGGCCGGTGCTGCTGCCGGTGGCGCACGCGGTGCACCCGCGGACCCCGGACCTGGAGGCGGTGCTGGACGAGCTGGCCGCGCAGGGCTGGCTGTGCCGGCAGGGCCGGGCGGTGCTGGCCGCGCCGCGGTGCGTGGCGATGCTGCGCGAGGTGGTGGAGGTGGTGGACCGGACCGCGGCCAGGCTGTGGCCGGAGCCGGAGCTCGCGCTGTCCCTGGTGGAGCTGGTGGTGGGCGGCGCGGTCGGCACCTCCGACGGTGCGGCCTTCGACGCCTGGGTGGGCGCCCGCTCGGCGCGCACGGCGCCGGCCCGGCTGGTCGACGGGCTGTGCGCGCTGCGCTACCACCGGGTGGACACGCACACCGCGGCGGCCGGCGCGGAGGGGCTCAGCGCGGCACAGGCGGCCGAGCTGTCCGGCGAGGACCCGGTGAAGCAGCGGATCGACACCCGCGCGGACCGGATGGCCGCCCGGCCCTACCGGCTGCTGGCCAAGGAGCAGCGGTCCGCGCTGGTGGACGCGCTGGCCGCGCTGCCGGGCTGAGGTGGGGACCCGCCGCCACACCGGTGGCGGCGGGTCAGCGGATCAGGCGATCTCGACGATCAGTTCGACCTCGACCGGCGCGCCGAGCGGCAGCTCGGACACCCCGACCGCGGCCCGTGCGTGCACCCCGGCCTCGCCGAAGACCTCGCCGAGCAGCTCGGAGGCCCCGTTGATCACCGCGGGCTGGCCGGTGAAGCCGTCCGCGGAGGCAACGTAGCCGACCACCTTGACCACCTGGGCGATCGAGTCCAGCCCGACCAGCGCGTCGATGGCGGCCAGGCCGTTGAGCACGCAGGTGCGCGCGTGCCGCTTGGCCTCCTCCGGGCTGACCTCGGCGCCGACCTTGCCGGTCGCGGCCAGCGCGCCGGCCACCATGGGCAGCTGGCCCGAGGTGTAGACATGCTGACCGCTGCGCACGGCAGGCACGTAGGCGGCCACCGGGGCGGCCACCGCGGGCAGCTCGATGCCCAGTTCGACCAGTCGCTGCTTCCAGCCGGCCATGCTCAGTTGCCCTTCGGGCGCTTCAGGAAGGCGATCAGCTGCTCACCGGTGGGTCCCGGCTGCACCGACACCAGCTCCCAGCCGTCCTCGCCCCACTGGTCGAGGATCTGCTTGGTCGCGTGGGTCAGCAGCGGAACCGTGGCGTACTCCCACTTCGTCATGGCCAAGAGCCTAGTTGCGGGTGGTTCGGTTGCCCGACCGGATACCGTGATCGCGTGGAGACTTGGCGCATCACCGCGACCGTCCTGTTCATCGTGGGCGGACTCATCCTCACCCTGGTCGCCATGGCGCAGGTCAGGGACCGGAAGCGGACCACGCACGCGGCCGTGGTGCAGGCCGGGCTGATCTCGGTGGCGGTGGTCGCCGGGCTGGCCCTGCTGGTGGCCTTCGCGCTGCCCTCCACCTGGGCCTGGGCGCTGGTGGCCGCCGAGGCCATCGCCGTGCTTTTCCTCATGCTCGCGGGCTAGAAGCCGCACGCGCGCGCCCGCCGACCTAGGCTGATCACTGTGATGGCCTGGACCGAGGAGCTCAGCCGCGCCCGGTTGCACATAGTCACCGGCAAGGGCGGCACCGGCAAGACCACGATCGCCGCCGCGCTGGCGCTCGCGCTGGCCACCGGCGGGCGGCGGGTGCTGCTGGTGGAGGTGGAGGGCAGGCAGGGCATCGCCCAGGTCTTCGACCACGCGCCGCTGCCCTACTCCGAGGAGCGGATCGCGGCCGCGCCCGGCGGCGGCGAGGTGCGGGCGCTGGCGGTGGACGCCGAGGCGGCGCTGCTGGAGTACCTGTCCATGTTCTACAACCTGGGTTTCGCCGGGCGGACGCTGCGCCGGATGGGCGCGGTGGAGTTCGCCACCACACTCGCGCCCGGTCTGCGGGACGTGCTGCTCACCGGCAAGATCAAGGAGTGCGTCGGCCGCACCGGCGAGCGCGGGCGGCACGAGTACGACGCGGTGGTGGTGGACGCGCCGCCGACCGGCCGGGTGGTCAAGTTCCTGGACGTGACCAGGGCGATGGCCGATCTGGCCAAGGTCGGCCCGATCCGCAACCAGAGCGAGGGCGTGATCCGGCTGCTGCACTCCGGGGACACCGCGGTGCACCTGGTGACCCTGCTGGAGGAGATGCCGGTGCGGGAGACCATGGACGCGGTCGGCGAGCTGGACGCCGCCGACCTGCGGCCCGGCGCGGTGATCATGAACAGGGTGCGCCCGCCCCGGCTGCCCGCGCGCTCGGTGGGCGCCGCGGCCGGTGGCCGGGTGGACGCGGCCCGGATCAAGTCGGGGCTGCTCTCGGCCGGTCTGAACCTGGACGAGGCCATTGTGGACGGGCTGGTGGACGAGACGGTGGAGCACGCGATCCGGGTGCGGGCCGAGCTGAGCGCCCGCAACCAGCTGGCCGAGGTGGACCTGCCCGTGGTCGAGCTGCCCGACCTCACCGACGGGGTGGACACCGCGGGGCTGTACGAGCTGAGCGAGCTGCTGATCGAGCAGGGGGTCCGGTGAACGCCCGTCCGCCGTTGCTGGACATCGACGACCTGCTGGACGACGCGCAGACCAAGGTGGTGGTGTGCTGCGGCTCCGGCGGGGTCGGCAAGACCACCACCGCGGCGGCGCTGGCCCTGCGCGCGGCCGAGCGCGGCCGCCGCACCGTGGTGCTCACCATCGACCCGGCGCGCAGGCTGGCCCAGTCCCTCGGCCTGACCGAGCTGGGCAACCACCCGCGCGAGGTGACCGTGGTGGACCGTCCGGAAGGGACGGAGGGCTCGCTGCACGCGATGATGCTGGACATGCGGCGCACCTTCGACGAGATGGTGCTCTCCCACGCCGGGCCGGACCGGGCCGAGCAGATCCTGCGCAACCCCTTCTACCAGACCATCTCCTCCTCGTTCTCCGGCACGCAGGAGTACATGGCGATGGAGAAGCTGGGGCAGCTGGCGCACACCGGCGAGTGGGACCTGGTGGTGGTGGACACCCCGCCGAGCCGGTCCGCGCTGGACTTCCTGGACGCGCCGCAGCGGCTGTCCACGGTGCTCGACGGCAAGATCATCCGGATGTTGTCCGCGCCGGCCCGCGCCGGTGGGCGGGGCATCCGGCGGCTGGTCGGCGCGGGTTTCGGGCTGTTCACCAAGGTGATCTCGACGATCATCGGCGGGCAGCTGCTCAACGACGCCTCGGCGTTCGTGCAGGCCTTCGACAGCATGTTCGGCGGCTTCCGGCAGCGCGCGCAGGCCACCTACGAGCTGCTCCGCTCGCCGGGCACCGCGTTCCTGGTGGTGGCCGCGCCGGAGCCGGACGCGCTGCGCGAGGCCTCCTACTTCGTGGACCGGCTGGCCGGTGAGGGCATGCCACTGGCCGGGTTGGTCGCCAACCGGACCCACCCGGTGTTCGCCGACCTGCCCGCCTCGCGCGCGCTCGCCGCGGCCGAGGACCTCGAACGCGCCGGTTCGGCGCCGCTGGCCGCGGCCGTGCTGCGGTTGCACGCGGACCGGGTGGCCGTAGCGGAGCGTGAGCGAAGGCTGCTCGCTCGCTTCACCAAGGCTCACCCGGGCGTGGCGATGATCGGGGTGCCCGCACTGCCCGCCGATGTGCACGACATCGACGGACTGCGTGAGATCGGCGCCCGGCTGGCCGGTCGGTGACTGGAGGGTCGGTGACCGGCGTACCGGGAGACGATCAGCCGGGCAGGCCCACGCGGTAGTCGGCTTCCTCGACCTCGTCGAAGTCAAGGTGTTTGCGGCGGGCGGACTCCAGCAGCTCCGCCCAGGACACGACGTCCGGACGGCGGCGGAGCAGAGCACGGCGCTCCCGCTCGGTCATGCCACCCCAGACACCGAACTCGATTCGACTGTCCAGCGCCTCAGCCAGGCATTCCGTCCGCACGGGGCACCCCATGCAGACGAGCTTGGCCTTGCGCTGCTCTGCACCTCGGACGAAAAGCTGGTCCGGGTCCTCATCCCTGCACGAGGCCCGCACTCGCCAGTCCCCCTGGTTGAACTCCATGTTCCCCCAGCTCCTACGCGTCGTCGCGACTACGCTCGGTGCTCCCCAGCTCCGAGGTCCGCATGAGGTGTGCCACGGGAGTGGCGCACCCGCCGGTGTGCTGTCGTTCGACGTTGACGGACTGTAGAGGGTTCTGGTTCCAGGTCCAAGACGGGTTTGCCTACCCGTTACATCCCAGCACTCGAAAGTGTGTGAATCGGGTCACCAAAATGGGTGAAGCGTACGCTGTCCCGCGTGGGCGTGCGGGCGGCTTTGGTCAAGTTGTTGGGGCTATGTGTGCTGGCTGGAGTGCTACTCGCCGGCATGCTGTTCCCTGCGGTGGGCGCGCTGGGGGTGGTCTCCAACCGCGCTAGTGACACAGTCGACAGCATCTCCTCGGACCTGGTCCAGAAGGACCCGCCACTGCTGACCACCGTGCTCGACGCCCAGGGCAACCAGATCGCCTACCTGTTCGACCAGTACCGGGTGCTCGCCGGGCCGGAGAAGATCGCGGACACCATGAAGGCCGCGATCGTGTCCATTGAGGACCAGCGCTTCTACGACCACGAGGGCGTGGACTGGCGCGGCGCGATGCGCGCGCTGGTGACCAACACGGTGGAGGGCAAGGTCGCCCAGGGTGGCTCGACCCTCACCCAGCAGTACGTGAAGAACTACCTGATGCACGTGGTGGCCACGAACAAGGTCGAGCAGGCCAAGGCGCAGGAGCAGACCCCGGCCCGCAAGCTGCGCGAGATGCGCATCGCGCTGCAACTGGAGCGCAAGCTCACCAAGGACGAGATCCTCACCAGGTACCTCAACATCGTGCCCTTCGGCGCGAGCACCTACGGGGTGGCCGCGGCGGCCAAGACCTACTTCGACACCACCCCGGACAAGCTCACCATCGCCCAGGCCGCGCTGCTGGCCGGCATGGTCAACGAGCCCAGCGGCCTGAACCCCAAGCGCAACCCCGAGGCCGCGCTGACCAGGCGGAACCTGGTGATCGGCGAGATGGGGCGGCAGGGCCGGATCCCGGTGGACGTGGCCGAGACGGCCAAGAAGGAGCCGCTGGGCACCACCCCGGACTTCCGCAACCCGCCCTACGGCTGCATCGGCGCCGGCCCGGACAACGGGTTCTTCTGCAAGTACGTCATCGACTACCTGGCCAAGATCGGCTACTCCGAGGACACGTTGAAGCGCGGCGGTTTCACCATCAGGACGACCCTGGACCCCAGGGTCACCCAGGCCTCGAAGAAGGCGGTGCAGGGCCGGGTGCCCAAGGACGCCAACGGGGTGGCCAACACGATGGCGGTGGTGCAGCCGGGCAAGGACAAGCACAAGGTGCTGGCCCTGGTGGCCAACCGGGACTACGGCCTGGACCAGGACAAGGGGCAGACCACCTACGCGCTGCCCAGCGCGGCGGCGAACAAGTTCGGCGCGGGCTCGATCTACAAGATCTTCACTGCCGCCGCGGCGCTGGAGCGCGGCATGGGCATCAACAACACCATCGACACCCCGACCTCCTACACCTCCAAGGTGTTCAAGGGCGGTGCCACCCGCTGTCCACCGGCCGGTGGCGGTGAGCGCTGGTACTGCCTGAGCAACGCCGGGGACAGCTACCCGCCCCAGATGACCCTGCAGACCGCGCTGGCCACCTCGCCGAACACCGGGTTCGTCATCCTGGAGGAGCGGGTGGGCATGGGCCCGGTGGTCGACATGGCCAGCAGGCTGGGGCTGCGGGAGACCATGCAGCTCAACGTGGCCGGGGTGAAGCCGGACACCAAGTCCAAACGGGACGATCTGAACCGCTCGCAGTCGGACTACTGGCGCAACAACAAGGGCGCGTTCACCCTCGGCCCGGCCGCGGTGAGCACGCTGGAGCTGGCCAACGTGTCCGCGACGATGATCAGCGGCGGCGTGTGGTGCCCGCCGAGCCCGATCGAGCAGGTGCTGGACCGCAACGGCAAGCCGCTCCAGCTCAACGAGGCCCCGTGCGAGCAGGCGGTGCCGGAGGGCCTGGCCAACGGCCTGGTGCAGGGGCTGAGCAAGGACGACCTGCCCGGCGGCACCGCGGCCGGCGCGCGGCCCAAGGAGTGGAACCGGCCGATGCTGGGCAAGACCGGCACCACCCAGGACCACAAGTCCGCCGGGTTCGTCGGCGCCACCCCGCAGTACGCCGGCGCGGTGCTGACCTTCAACGACGGCAACCGGCCGCAGGTGATCTGCAAGGGCAACCCGCCCCGGTTGTGCGGCGGCAACACCAACGGGGGCATCTTCGGCTCCTCGGTGTCCGCGCCGACCTGGTTCGACGCGATGGGCGCCATCCACGGCGACCAGCCGGTGCAGCAGCTGCCCGGCGCGGATCCGCGCTACCTCAACGGCGGCGACGAGGCCAAGGTGCCCAACGTGGTGGGCATGATGGTCAACGAGGCCACCTCGAAGCTCCAGTCCGCCGGGTACAAGGTGACCACCCAGAACCGCAACGGCGCTCAGCCCAAGGGCACCGTGATCGGGCAGAACCCGCGCGGCGCGGCGCTGCCGGGGGAGACGATCACGCTGTGGGTGAGCACCGGCGTGGTGCCGCCGCCCACCGGCACCACCGAGCCGCCGCCCGGCGAGACGGAACCGCCGCCCACCGGCGGCATCACCATCGATCCGGTCGAGCCGACCGGCGGCGGCTGACCAAGGCGCACAAGCGGAAACGGGGTCCGTCCACAGTGGACGGACCCCGTTCTCGCGTGCCGGTTCAGCCGAGCAGGCTGGCCTTCACCAGCGCGGCCACCCGGCCGCCCTCGGCGCGGCCGGCCACCTTCGCGTTGGCCGCCTTCATGACCTGGCCCATCTGCTTGGGGCCGGGCTTCTCGCCCAGCTGCGCGGTGAGCTCGGTCACCGCCTGGCCGACCAGCTCGGTCAGCTCCTCGTCGGTGAGCTGCGCGGGCAGGTAGGCCGAGAGCACCTCGCCCTCGGCGCGCTCGGCGGCGGCCTGCTCGGCCCGCCCGGCGCCGGCGAAGGCCTCGGCGGCCTCCTTGCGCTTCTTCACCTCGCGGGTGAGCACCTTGCGCACCTCGTCGTCGGTCAGCTCCCTGGCGGCCTTGCCGGAGACCTCCTCGGTGGTGATCGCCGCGAGCGCCATCCGCAGCGACGCCACCACCAGGGTTTCCTTCTGCTTGATCGCCGCGGCCAGATCGGCCTGTAGTTTCGCCTTCAGCTCCGCCATGACCAGGCAGGTTACTCCTGCGAAAAAGCCACCACGGCGCATTACGTACCCTGGTAAGGGTGAACACCCTGGGTCGGATCCTGCTCGGCACGGCGGCACTCGGCGGCGCGGCACTCGGCTACGCCACCGCGATCGAACGGCGCATGTGGACGCTACGGCACGCGACGCTGCCGGTGCTCTCCGACAACGCCCGCCCGCTACGCCTGCTGCACGTCTCCGACCTGCACATGCTGCCCGGCCAGCAGTCCAAGCAGCGCTGGGTGGCCGCACTGGCCGAGCTCGAGCCCGACCTGGTGGTCAACACCGGCGACAACCTGGCCCACCCCAAGGCGGTGCCCGCGGTGCTGCGCGCGCTGGGCCCGCTGCTGGACCTGCCCGGCCTGTTCGTCTGGGGCAGCAACGACTACTACGGGCCGAGGCCGAAGAACCCGGCCCGCTACCTGCTGCCCTCGAGCAAGACCAAGCGCGTGCACGGCGTCCCGCTGCCCTGGCGCGACCTGCGCGCCGCGCTGACCGAACGCGGCTGGCAGGACCTCACCCACGTCCGCCGGAACCTGACCATCGCCGGCCTGAGCATCCAGGCCGCCGGCGTGGACGACCCGCACCTGCACCGCGACCAGTACAGCGAGATCGCGGGCAGGCCGGACCACCACACCGACCTGCGCCTTGGCCTGACCCACTCGCCGGAACCGCACGTGCTGGACGCCTTCGCCGAGGACGGCTACGACCTGGTCATGGCCGGTCACACCCACGGCGGCCAGCTCTGCGTGCCTGGCTACGGCGCCCTGGTCACCAACTGCGGCCTGGACCGCTCCAGGGTCAAGGGCGCCTCCCGCTGGGGCGAGCGCACCTGGCTGCACGTCTCGGCCGGTCTGGGCACCTCGCCGTACGCGCCCGCGCGGTTCGCCTGCCCACCGGAGGCGAGCCTGTTGACGCTGGTGCCGCGGTCGGCGGAGACCGACCCGAGCCTGCTCAGGGCCGGTGGGAACCCCCGATTCGGAGTACGGGCGAACATCCGCTAGTATTTTCTTCGTTCGACCAGTTCCACCGGGGTGTGGCGCAGCTTGGTAGCGCGCTTCGTTCGGGACGAAGAGGTCGCAGGTTCAAATCCTGTCACCCCGACCACATTTTGGGTCGCCACCGAGAACATTCGGTGGCGGCCCAAAGTCGTTTCCGGGTGCTGAACCGAATGGCTCCGGGGGCCACCTAGGTGGTTCTCCTGGTGTGCGGAGTCGGCAAGATCGGTTGACTGCCTCCATGCGAAGAGGACTTGTACTGGGGGCGGTTGTCACCGCGCTGGCGAGCACCGTGCTGGTGACGCCCGCGTCGGCGGAACCGGAGCTGGCTTTGCGGGATGGGCAGCGGTATGCGGCGGTGATCCAGCGGACCGAGTACGGGGTGCCGCACATCACCGGGGTGGACATGGGGTCGGCGGGTTACGGGTTCGGTTACGCCTATGCGCAGGACAACCTGTGCCTGATGGCGGACTACGTGACCACGCTGGCCGGGGAGCGGGCGGCGCACTTCGGGCCCGATGGGCGGGTGAACACCGGGGCCGGGAGCTTCACCAACCTGGAGAGCGACCTCTACTTCCGGGCGTCCAACGACACCGGGCGGCTGGAACGGCTGCTGGCAGCGCCGGGTGGGCCGTCGGCGGAGGCCAGGGAGACCGTGCGCGGGTACGTGGCCGGGTTCAACCGGCGGTTGCGGGAGACCGGGGTGGAGCGGTTGCCGGATCCGACCTGCCGGGGCAAGGGATGGGTGCGGCCGCTGACCGAGCTGGATGTGTGGCGCAACGTCTACGACACCAGCCAGCTGACCGGGGTGTCCTCCTTCGCCGGGCAGATCGCGAACGCGAAACCGCCTGTGGGCCAAGGGAGTCCGGGGGTGCCCGCGGCTGCGGAGATGCAGCCGGTGGGCAGCAACGCGTGGGGGCTGGGGCGGGCGGCGACCCGGGACGGCAGCGGGATGTTGCTGGCCAACCCGCACTTCCCGTGGGCCGGGCCGAAACGGCTGTACCAGGCGCAATTGACGGTGCCGGGCAAGCTCAACGTGGCCGGGGCGGCGTTGAGCGGGTTGCCGATGATCGCGATGGGGCACAACGAGTCCATGGCGTGGACGCACACCGTGTCCTTCGCCAGGCGGTTCACCCTGTTCGAGCTGGAGCTGGCGCCCGGTGACCCCACTTCCTATGTGGTGGACGGGAAAACAGAGCCGATGACCCGGCAGGCCGTGCGGGTCCAGGTGCGTGGCGCGGATGGTGCGCTGTCCACTGTGGAGCGTGTGCTGTACCGGTCGCGGTACGGGCCGGTGCTGGCCGACGGGTGGACCGCCGGGTCGGCCTTCGCGGTGCGCGGGTCCAATGAGGACAACGTGCGCGCGGTGGACCAGGAGCTGGCGCTGGGCCGGGCCAAGGACGTGGCCGGGGTGCGGGCGGCGCTGCACCGGGTTCAGGGGTCCCCGTTCATCAACACCATCGCCGCGGACAGCAAGGGCGAGAGCTACTACACCGACGCCTCGCTGGTGCCGCACGTCACCGACGAGCACGCCCAGCGATGCGTGGACACCCCGGCGGGGCGGGCCGCCTATCCCCACCGGGTGATCCTCAACGGCTCGCGGGCCGAGTGCGGCTGGGGCAGTGACCCGGACGCGGTGACGCCCGGGGTGTTCGGGCCGAAGCAGCAGCCCGCGCAGCAGCGTGCGGACTACGTGCACAACTCCAACGAGTCGGCCTGGCTGACCAACGCCACCGCGCCGCTGACCGGCTACCCGCGGATGTACGGCGAGCAGGCGGGCCCCCGCTCGCCGCGGGACCGGCTGTCCCACCTGATGGTGGAGCAGCGGCGCAACGGCACGGACGGGTTCGGTCCGGCCGGGTTCGACCTGCCGAGCCTGCAGCAGACCATGCTGGGCAACCGGACGCTCACCGGTGAGCTGTTCCGGGACGCGGTGGTCGGGCTGATCGAGGCCAACCCGGTGCTGACCGCCTCCGACGGCGCCCAGGTGGACGTGCGCGCGGCCGGGGCGGTGCTGGCCAAGTGGGATCTGAAGATGGACACCGGCAGCCAAGGCTCGGTGCTGTGGCGGGAGGTCTACGCGGGGATCGTGCCGCTGCGGAACAAGTTCGCGGTGCCGTTCGACCCGAAGGACCCGGTGCGCACCCCGCACACGCTCAACACCGCCGAACCCAAGGTCAAGACGGCCATCGCGGACGGGGTGCAGCGGCTGACCGGGCTCGGCCTGCCGCTGACGCTGGAGCTCGGCAAGGCGCAGCGGGACATCCCCTCGCGCAAGCTGCTGCCGATCCAGGGCTGCACCGGCTTCGAGGGCTGCTTCAACGTGACCGAGCCGACCACCACCAAGCTCGGGGCGGACGGCACGTACGGCAAGGTTGAGATGGGGTCCAGCTTCATCATGGCTGTTCAGCTGGGCAAGAACGGGCCGCGCACGCAGACCGTGCTGACCTACTCGCAGGCGGCGGACCCCACCTCGCCGCACCACTTCGACCAGACCGAGCTGTACGTGCGCAAGGGCTGGGTGCCGGAGCGGTTCACGCGAACGGAGATCCTGAAGGCGCCGGGGCTGCGGACCGACGTCATCGTGGAGTAGCGGTATCTAGGATCGGGGGCGTGAGCCAGCATCCGACCGCACAGGTCCCCGACCAGCTCTTCCCCGATCCGGTGGCCGAGGCGAGGTGGCGAGCCCGGTTCGCGGCGC
Organism: Crossiella sp. CA-258035; assembly: GCF_030064675.1. Taxonomy (GTDB): domain Bacteria; phylum Actinomycetota; class Actinomycetes; order Mycobacteriales; family Pseudonocardiaceae; genus Crossiella. The sequence goes on along the minus strand of NZ_CP116413.1, from coordinate 259,319 downwards.
CCAGGGTGTCGCGGCCGGGCTGGGCCGAGGACGCGCCGCAGCGCAGCCTCTACCTCTCCAACCTCGGCGGCGTGTGGGAGGTCTACGCCTGGGACCGGGACAGCGACACGCACCGGCAGGTGACCAACCGCAAGAACGGGACCACCAGCGCCACGCTCACCCCCGACGGCGAGCACATCTGGTGGTTCGCCGACACCGACGGCGACGAGTTCGGCCACTGGGTCAGCGAGCCCTACGGCGGTGGCGCGGCGCCGGTGCCCGCGCTGCCCGGCACCCCGGACGCCTACCCGGCCGGGCTGGCCCTGGGCAACCGGGTGGTGGCCCTGGGCACCGCGACCGACGACGGCACCACCATCTGGATCTCCAGGGACGGCGGGCCGTCGGAGGTCGTGTACCAGAACGAGCACGACGGCGGGGTGGGCTCGCTGGCCAAGGACGAGACGTTCCTGGTCATCTCGCACTCCGAGCACGGCGACTCCCGGCACCCGGCGCTGCGCGTGCTGCGCACCGACGACGGCAGCACGGTGGCGGAGAAGTGGGACGGCAAGGGCAAGGGCCTGGACGCGCTGGCCTTCAGCCCGGTGCCCGGCGACCAGCGGGTGCTGATCCTGCACGAACGGCGCGGCAAGGAAGAGCTGCTGCTGTGGGATGTCGAGGCCGACACCGAGGTCGAGCTGAGCATCGACCTGCCGGGTGAGATCGTCGGCGACTGGTACCCCGACGGCAGCGCGTTGCTGATCTCGCACACCTACCAGGCCCGCAACACCCTGCACCGCTACGACCTGACCACCGGCGAACTGTCCACTGTGGACACTGCTCGGGGCGTGGTCAGCTCGGCCGAGGTGCGCCCGGACGGCACCGTGGAGTACTCCTGGTCCTTCTCCGGTCAGCCGCCGGCGGTGCGCGCGATCGGGCCGGACGGCGTGGACCGGGTGCTGCTGGAGCCGCAGGGTGAGCGGGCCCCGGAGAGCGTGCCGCTGGACGACGCGTTCGTGGAGGGTCCCGGCGGCACGGTGCACGCGCTGGTGGCCCGGCCCGAGGGCGAGGGGCCGTTCCCGACCGTGTTCGACCTGCACGGCGGGCCGCACTCGGCGGATGAGGACCGGTTCTCCGCCTACCGCGCGGCCTGGGTGGACGCCGGGTTCGCGGTGGTGCACGTCAACTACCGCGGCTCCACCGGCTACGGCTCGGTGTGGCGGGACGCGATCGAGGGCAGGCCGGGCCTGACCGAGCTGGAGGACGTGGCCGCGGTGCACGCCTGGGCGGTGGGCTCCGGCCTGGCCGACCCGGCCAAGTGCGTGGTCGCGGGTGGCTCCTGGGGCGGGTTCCTGACCCTGCTGGCCGTGGGCACCCAGCCCGAGCTGTGGGCGGCCGGGGTGGCCAGCGTGCCGGTGGCGGACTACGTGGCCGCCTACGAGGACGAGATGGAGCCGCTGCGGGCCTACGACCGGGCGCTGTTCGGCGGCTCGCCGGAGGAGCTGCCGGAGCGCTACGAGGCGTCCTCGCCGATCACCTACGTGGACAAGGTGACCGCGCCGGTGCTCGTGCTGGCCGGGGAGAACGACCCGCGCTGCCCGATCCGGCAGATCGAGAACTACCTGGACCGGCTGGCCGAGCGGGGCGCGGAGTACCGGGTCTACCGGTACAACGCAGGCCACGGCTCGCTGGTGATCGCCGAGACCACCAGGCAGACCGCGGCCGAGATCGACTTCGCCAGGCAGGTGCTGGCCGCCGGGTGAGCCCGCGCCGCGGCGGCCGCGAACTCGCGGCCGCCGCGCAGGCGCAGGTCCGGCTCAGGCGAGCTGGGCCTGCCACATCCAGTGCGCTTCCTCCAGCTTGCCGGTGATCTCGATGAACAGGTCCTGGGTGACCAGGTCGGTCTTGTCAGTGGCGTCGATCCGGGCGCGCATCCGCTGGATGAGGGTGTCCAGGGTGGTCACGATCGCGCCGATGACGTCGGTGTCCTTCTTCCAGCCGTCCGGGAAGGCGGGCACACCGGAGGTCTCGGCCACGGTGGCCACCCGGCCGTCCGGGGAGACGCCGATCGCGGAGGCGCGCTCGGCGACCTGGTCGGTGTAGTTCCTGGCGGCGGCGACCAGCTCGTCCAGCTGGAGGTGCACGTCGCGGAACTGGCGGCCGACCACGTTCCAGTGCGCCTGCTTGGCGATCAGCGACAGGTCGATCAGGTCGACCAGTGCCGCCTGCAGCACGGCCCCGGTGGCATCGCGTTCGGCGGGGCCGAGCGGGCTCTTGATCGGGCTGGTGGTCATCACGCCTCCTTGTGTGGTGGGTGCGTGATGGGGTTTTCCGCTGTTCAGGGGCGGGAAACGCGATGTGCGGGGGTTCACCCCGCCTGGCTGGCCACCCGCACGTCGCCGAAGGTGGTCCAGGCCTTGATCCGGATCTTGGGCGCGCCGGGCACCGGCGGCACGTCGGCCAGCTCGACCTCCTCGTCGCCGAAGACCAGGCCGCTCCTGACCTCCACCTCGACCCCTTCCGGCACGGTGACCACGATGTCGCCGAACCAGGTCCAGGTGCGCACCTCCACCACCGGGTCGGTGATCACCGCGTGCCGCAGGTCCAGCTCGACGTCGCCGAAGAAGGAGGACACGGTGGCCCCGGTGGGCAGCGCGAAGCGGCCGCTGCGGGAGACGTCGTCGAAGACGGACTGGCGGCTGACCACCTTGGCCGCGGGCGCGGTGACCGGGGCGGGCAGCTGGCCGAGCACGGCGTTGACCTCGGCCTCGGACCCGGCACGCAGCACCAGGTCGACCTTGTCGGTGAACTCGTCCAGGGTCAGCCTGCCCTCGCCGACCGCGCGTTCCAGCGTGGCCTGGGCGCGGTCGCGGACACCGTCGAGCTCCGGTCCGGCCGGTACGGCGGGGATGGCGCTTGGCTCAGTCACGCCGTCCACGCTAGCCAGCGGGCCGCTCAGTCCTCATCGGCACGGAGTAGCACGTCAGGTCGGCCCTCAGGCTGATGCCTGCCGCGCAGCGCGAACTCGGCCACCTGCTGGCCGATGGTGCGCAGGGTCTCGCTGACCTGGGTGTCCGTGCAGCCGCCCTCGGGGTCGAAGCGCACCTCGCGGGAGTTGAGCGCGGCGCCCAGCGGGGTGGGCCAGCCGCGCAGCGCGTGCACGATGGAGCGCAGCGCGGTGAGCGTGGTGACCGCGGCCTGCCAGCCCATCGCGGTGGCCACGCAGCCGACCGCACGGCCGTCCAGGTACGGGCGCTCGTCGCCGCGCAGGTCCTCGATGTAGTCCAGGGTGTTCTTCACCAGGCCGGAGACCGTGCCGTGGTAGCCGGGCGAGACCAGCACCACGCCGTCGGCCGCGCGCAGCGCCTCCACCATCCGGACCGCGTGCTCAGGGCGTTCGGGCACCGCCGGGTCGTAGAAGGGCAGCACCAGTTCGGGGCCGGTGAAGGCGACCGTCTTCGCACCTGCCTCGCGGGCCCCGGCCAGTACCAGGTCCAGCGCGCGCTGCGACTGCGAGTCCGCGCGCAGCGACCCGCCGATGCCCACCACGGTGACCGTCATCCGTACAACTTCCTTCCCTCGGCCGACCCGGATCGCACGCTACGACCTCCACCTAGCTGGAGGTCAAGCGAGCCGGTCCAGCCAGCCCTTCACCCGCTCGGTCCAGTGCTGGTCGCGCACCTTGACATCGCCGAAGATCGAACGCGCGTGCAGGCGGATCAGCGGGCTGCCCGGCAGCGGCGGTTCGGCGGAGAGCTCGACCCGCTCCGAGCCGAAGACCACCGAGCCGTCGACCTCCACCCGGACGCCCTTGGGCACGGTGACCACCACGTCGCCGAAGCAGCTGAACACGGTCAGCTCCACCACCGGCTCGCTGATCACGGCCTGCCGCAGGTCCACCTTGGCGTCCCCGAAGACCGCGCTGACCTTGGTGCCCGAGCGCAGGGTGAACCGGCCGCTGCGGCGCACGTCGTCGAAGATCGAGCTGATGCTGACCTTGACCGCGCCCTCGGTGGCGGGCAGGGCAGGGGCGACTGGCGCGGGCAGGTCGGCCACCGCGCTGGCGATCTCGGCCGGGGTGTCCGCGCGCCACACCGTGTCGGCGCGCGCGGCGAACTCCTCCAGGGTCAGCCTGCCCTCGCCCACCGCGCGTTCCAGCGCGGTCTGGGTGGCGCGTTTGGTGTCCTCTAACGGGTCCTGACCGGGCAGTGTCACCAGGCCGAGGGTAGTAGGCCCGGTGACCCGATGTGCCCACTCGGCCCACTACCGGCAGTTCCGGCACCGGCCCCAGAACACGACCTCGGCCTCGTCCACGGCGAAGCCCGCGGTGTCCCCGGGGTCCAGGCAGGGCTTGTCCCCGCGCAGGCAGTCCACGTCCTCGGTGCGCCCGCACTGGCGGCACACCAGGTGGTGGTGGTTGTCCCCGGTCCTGGTCTCGAACCGGGCCGGGTGCCCGGCCGGTTCGATCCGGCGCAGCAGGCCGGCCGAGGTGCAGGCGCTGAGCACGTCGTAGATCGCCTGGGTGGACACCGCGCCGAGCCGGGCCCGCGCCGCGGTGGCGACCTGCTCGGCGGTGGAGTGCGGGTGTCCGGCGAGCCATTCGAGCACCGCGATCCGCGGCTGGGTGACCCGGAGTCCGGCCGAGCGGAGCTGGTCGCGGGCGGGGGTCTCGGGGTTCACCACCACTCCCTCCGGTGCGTCGGCCCCCGGGCGCGGGAAACCGCTTGGACGGCCGTCGGTGCCGCCAGTCACCATGCACGGGTGCCGATCGAGCCCTACCGCCGTCTGTTCGCGCTGCCCGGTGTCCGTTCCCTGGTCGTTGTCACCCTGCTGGCCAGGACCCCGATCGCGGCAGGGCCAATCGTGTTGAACCTGCACGTGTTGCAGGACCTCGGCCAGAGCTACACCTGGGCCGCGCTGGTGACGCTGGCGGTGACCGTCGGGCTGGCGGTGGGCTCGCCGCTGCTGGGCCGGATGGTGGACTCGGTCGGGCTGCGCCCGGTGGTGGTGCTGACCACGGTGGTAGAGGGCGTGTTCTGGTTCGCCAGCCCGTGGCTGGGCCTGACCGGGCTGCTGGCCACGGCCCTGTTCGGCGGCCTGTTCGCGCTGCCGGTGCACTCGATCTCCCGGCAGGCGATGGCCGCCCTGGTGCCGGAGGAGCAGCGGCGGACCGCGTTCTCGCTGGACTCGATGGTGGTCGAGGGCGCGTTCATGGCCGGTCCCGCGCTCGGTGTGCTGGTGGTGACCACGGTGTCCGGGCACGTGGCGATGGTCGGCATCGGCGCCTGCATCGTGCTGGCCGGGGCCGGGCTGTTCCTGCTCAACCCGGTCATGCGCGGCCCGGACTCGGTGGCCACCGGCCCGCGGCCGCCGCGTTCCAGCTGGCTGACCGCCCGGATGGTCGCGGTGCTGGTCGCCTCCTCGGGCGCGGTGCTGGTGCTGGCCGGCAGCGACCTGGCCATCATCGGCGTGCTGCGCGAGGCCGGTGAGCTGCCGTGGACCAGCGCGGTGATCCCGATCTGGTGCCTGGCCTCGCTGGTCGGCGGGTTCGTCTACGGCTCGCTGAAGCGGTCCTACCCGTCACTGGTGCTGATGGGCCTGCTCGGCCTGTGCACCATCCCGGTGGCGCTGGCCGACACCTGGTGGCTGATCGCCCTGATGATCATCCCGGCCGGACTGCTCTGCGCGCCGACCATCGCGGCCACCTCCGAGGAGGTCAGCAAGCTGGCCCCGGAGTCGGTGCGCGGCGAGGCGCTCGGCCTGCACGGCTCGGCGCTGACCACCGGCACCGCGCTGGGCGCGCCGCTGGCCGGGGCGGCGATCGACCTGTTCGGGCCGCCATGGGGCTTCGCCGCGGTGGGCGGGGCCGGGCTGCTCGCGGCGGTCATCGCCTTCGTGCTCTTCCGCGCCTCGGCGAAACGGACCGCGGCGAAGGTCTCGATCTAGGGGCGGTAGCGCAGGCCGTCCATCAGCAGGTCGAGCAGGCGGCTCGCGGCGTCGCGCTGATCCGTGGCACCCGCGACCAGCGCCACGCCGGCGATGCCCAGCAGCACGTCCTCGGCAGGCACGTCGGTGCGCAGCGCGCCGGACTCGGCGGCCGGGGCGAGCAGCAACTGGACGGCCGAGACCAGTGAGTCGCGGCTCTGCTCGTAGGGGTCCGCGCCGCTGGCGATCACCGCGTTGAGCGCGTCGGACATGCCGTGCTTGGTGGTCCAGTAGTCCAGGAACCGGTCCATCCAGGTGCGCAGCGCCCGCTCCGGCGGCAGCTCGGCGAGCAGGTCGGCCGCGGCCGCGCACACCTGGGCCAGCTCGTTGCGGTAGGCGGCCTCGATCAGCGCCTCCCTGGTCGGGAAGTGCCGGTAGAGCGTGCCGATGCCGACACCCGCTGCCTTGGCCACCGCGTCCAGGGTGGCCTCAGGACCGCGTTCGGAGAACAGCCGGACCGCGCACTTGAGCAGCTTCTCCCGGTTGCGCTGGGCGTCCGCGCGCATGCCCGCTCCACTCCTGTGACCCGCATCACCTGTTAAACGGAGGCTCCTCCGGTTAGCTTGGAGTCACCGGAGGCTCCTCCGGTTACAGCATAGCCCCAGGACGGACTCACCATGACCACTCGTTTCACCACCCCCTTCAACCACGAGTCCACCGCGGCCGAGGTCATCGCCGGCGTGGATCTGACCGGCAAGCGCGCCATCGTCACCGGCGGCGCCTCCGGTATCGGCGTGGAGACCGCACGGGCCCTCGCCGGCGCAGGGGCCGAGGTCACCATCGCCGCGCGCAACCTGGCCGCGGCGGAGGAGGTCGGCGCCGAGGTCGGCGCGCTGGCCGCGCACCTGGACCTGGCCGACCGGGCCTCGGTGGCCAGGTTCGCCGCCGACTGGCAGGGGCCGCTGCACATCCTGGTCAACAACGCCGGGGTGATGGCCTCGCCGCTGACCCGCACGCCGGAGGGCTGGGAGCTCCAGTTCGCCACCAACCACCTCGGCCACTTCGGGCTCACCCTCGGCCTGCACCGCGCACTCGCCGAGGCCGGTGGCGCCAGGGTGGTCTCGGTCAGCTCCTCCGCGCACCTGATGGGCACGGTCGACCTCGACGACCTGCACTTCGAGCGCCGTCCCTACGACCCGTGGGTGGCCTACGGCCAGAGCAAGACCGCCAACATCCACTTCGCGATCGAGGCCGCGCAGCGCTGGGCCGCGGACGGGATCGAGGTCAACGCGCTGATGCCGGGCGGCATCCGCACCGGGCTCCAGCGGCACGTGGCGAACGACCCGGGCTTCCAGGCCATGGTGGACGGCTCGGGCATGCGGTGGAAGACCACCGAGCAGGGCGCGGCCACCTCGGTGCTGCTGGCCGCCTCGCCGCTGGTGGCCGGGATCAGCGGCCGCTACTTCGAGGACGGCAACGAGGCGCTGCCGAGCGTGCCGGGTGAGGTCCGCCGGGGTGTCGCCCCCTACGCGCTGGACGCCGCCGCGGCCAAGCGGCTGTGGGAGGTCTCGGTGGAGCTGCTCAGCTCATGAGCTCGCGCAGTGCCAGGTAGACCCGCTCCACCCTGGGCCGGGCCGCGGCGAAGTGCTCGGCCAGCTCGGGGTCCGGGTGCACCGTCTCGGTCGGGGTGATCAGCCCGGCGGCGTCCTCCAGCGAGGACAGCACGCCCAGCGCCCGCCAGCCGAGCAGACAGGCGCCCAGGCCGGAGCCCTCGCTGTCCTCGGTGATCTCCAGGTCGGTGTCCAGCGCGGCCGCGATGAGCTGGCCCCACAGCGCCGAGCGGAACGAGCCGCCGGTGGCCCGCACCGGCGAGACCTCGGCCCCGGTGTCCCGCACCGCGTCCCTGACCAGGGCCAGCTGCTGGGCCACGCCCTCCACCATGGCACGGGTCAGCTCGGCCCGGCCGTGGTCGCGGCGCAGGCCGAGCAGCAGGCCCCGCGGGTCCGGGTCCCACCAGGGGGCGCGCTCGCCGAGCAGGTAGGGCAGTGCGAACAGGCCGTTCGCGCCGGGCGGCACCGTGGCGGCCTCGGCGAGCAGGTCGGCCATGTCCTCCTCGCCGACCAGCTCGGCGGCCCACTGGCTGACCACGCCGCCGTTGCTGACCGCGCCGCCGAGCACCCAGTAGCCCTCGGCGATGCCGTAGCAGAAGGTGCGGCCGCGCTCGTCGATGCCGGGTTCGGTGCGGACCACCCGCAGCGCGCCGCTGGTGCCCAGCGACAGCGCGGCCATGCCGGGGCGGACCGCGCCCACGCCGAGGTTGGCCAGCGGGCCGTCGCCGCCACCGGCCACCACCGGCAGGCCGCGGGGCAGGCCGAGGTCGTCGGCCACCCCATCGCGCAGCGGCAGGGTGTCGGTGGGGGCCAGCAGCTCGGGCAGCTGCCCGGCCGTGATCCCGGCCAGTTCCAGCGAGGGCTGGTGCCAGGCCAGCTGGTGGATGTTCATCAGCCCGCTGCCCGAGGAGTAGGAGTGCTCGGTGACCAGGCGGCCGGTGAAGTGGCGCAGCACGAAGTCCTTGAGCGCGCACCAGTACGCGGGCTTGGTGTCCGGGTCCTGCTCGGCGAACCAGACCAGCTTGCTCAGCGGCGCGAACGGGTGCACCGGCGTGCCGGTGGCCCGGTGCAGGTCGGCCGAGGCCGGATCGCTGCGCAGCCGGGCGGCCTGTTCGATGGCCCGGTTGTCCGCCCAGCTCAGCGAAGGGGTGATCGGGCGGTAGTCGGCGTCCAGCCCGATCAGGGTGTGCATGGCGCCGGTGAAGGACAGCCCCCGCACCGGGTCCTGGCAGGTCTGCACGCACTCGCGCACCGCGGCCAGTGCCGCGTGCAGCACCCGGTCCGGGTCGTGCACGGCCAGGCCGGGCTGGTCGGTGCGCATGGGGTAGCCGCGTTCGGCGAGGGCGAGCACCCGCCCCCGCCGGTCCGCGGCCACCACCTTGGTCGCAGTGGTGCCCAGGTCGATGCCGAGCACCACTCCGTCGCCCAGAGTCATGCCACCGAACCTACTGGGTGACGATGACCTCGGCGATCTCGTAGGTGTTCAGCGCCGCGCCCTTGCGCAGGTTGTCCCCGCACACGAACAGCTCCAGCGTGTTCGGGAAGTCCAGCGCCTGGCGGATCCGGCCGACGTAGGTCGGGTCGCCGCCGACCACCTCGGCCGGGGTGGGGTACTCGCCGTTGGCCGGGTCGTCCACCACCACGACCGAGGGCTGCGCGCCGAGCAGCTTCTTGGCCTGCTCCACGGTGACCTCGCGGGCGAAGGTGGCGTGCACCGCCAGCGAGTGCGTGGTGACCACCGGGACGCGCACGCAGGTCGCGGAGACCTTGAGGTCCGGGATGCCGAGGATCTTGCGGGCCTCGTTGCGGACCTTCAGCTCCTCGCTGGACCAGCCGTCGTCCTTGAGCGAACCCGCCCACGGCACCACGTTGAAGGCCATCGGCGCCGGGAACGGCGAATCGGCCTGGGTCAGCCCGGCGGCCTCCAGCGCGGCGCGCACGTCGCCCGCCTTCTCCCCGACCGCCTTGCCGGCGACCGCGGCGATCTCGGCGTAGAGCCGGTCCACGCCGGCCTGGCCCGCGCCGGAGACGGCCTGGTAGCTGGCCACCACGAGCTCGGTGAGCTGGTACTCCCGGTGCAGCGCGCCCAGCCCGGCCATCATGGACAGGGTGGTGCAGTTCGGGTTGGAGATGATCCCGCGCGGCCGGTTGCCGACCTGGTCGGCGTTGACCTCGGGCACCACCAGCGGCACGTCCGGGTCCATCCGGAACGCGCCGGAGTTGTCCACCGCGACCGCGCCGCGCTCGGCCGCGATCGGCGCCCACTCCGCGGAGACCTCGTCCGGCACGTCGAACATGGCCACGTGCACGCCGTCGAAGGCCTCGGGGGCCAGCGCGATGACGGTGTGCTCCACCCCGCGCACGGTGATCTTCTTGCCCGCCGAGCGGGCCGAGGCGATCAGCCGGATCTCACCCCACGGCACGGACTCCCTGCCGTTGATGATGTCGATCATGACCGTGCCCACCGCGCCGGTCGCGCCGACCAGGGCGAGCACGGGGCCGTTGGTGTTCGTCATGTTCAGCGCCCCGTTCCGGCGTAGACCACGGCCTCCTCGTCGCCACCGAGGTCGAATGCCTCGTGCAGCGCGCGGACCGCGTCATCGAGCTGGGTGTCCCGGCAGATCACCGAGATGCGGATCTCCGAGGTGGAGATGATCTCGATGTTGACCCCGACCTTGGCCAGGGCCTCGCAGAAGGTGGCGGTCACGCCGGGGTGCGAGCGCATGCCCGCGCCGATCAGGCTGACCTTGCCGACGTGCTCGTCGTAGGCGACGGACTCGAAGCCGATCTCCGGCTTGGCCTTGTCCAGCGCGGCGACCGCGGTCGGGCCGCCGGTGCGCGGCAGGGTGAAGGTGATGTCGGTGCGGCCGCTGACCGCACGGGAGACGTTCTGCACCACCATGTCGATGTCCAGCTCGGCGTCGGCGACCACCCGGAAGATCCGGGCGGCGACGCCGGGGTGGTCCGGCACACCGGTCACGGTGATCTTGGCCTCCGACCGGTCGTGCGCGACGCCGGTGATCAACGCCTGCTCCACGGCAAGATCCTCCATCGACCCGGTCACCAGGGTGCCGGGCTTGTTGTTGAACGAAGAGCGAACTCGGATCGGCATCCCGTTGCGCCGCGCGTACTCCACCGAGCGCAGGTGCAGCACCTTCGCCCCGCAGGCGGCCATCTCGAGCATCTCCTCGTAGGTGATCTGCTCGAGGTGCTTGGCGTCGGGCACGATCCTGGGGTCGGCGCTGAACACGCCGTCGACGTCGGTGTAGATCTCGCAGACGTCGGCGTTGAGCGCGGCGGCCAGCGCGACCGCGGTGGTGTCGGTGCCACCACGGCCCAGCGTGGTGATCTCCTTGCTGTCCTGGCTGACGCCCTGGAAGCCCGCGACGATCGCGATCGCCCCCTGGTCCAGCGCCTCCCGGATCCGGCCCGGCGTGACGTCGATGATCCGCGCCTTGCCGTGCGCCGAGGTGGTGATCACCCCGGCCTGGGAGCCGGTGTAGGAGCGCGCCTCCGCGCCGAGCGCGTGGATCGCCATGGCCAGCAGCGACATGGAGATCCGCTCGCCGGAGGTGAGCAGCATGTCCATCTCGCGGGCCGGCGGCACCGGGGCGACCTGGCTGGCGAGGTCCAGCAGGTCGTCGGTGGTGTCACCCATCGCGGAGACGGCCACGACCACGTCGTTGCCCGCTTTGCGGGTCTCCACGATCCGTTCGGCCACCCGTTTGATCCGCTCAGCAGTCTCCACCGAGGATCCGCCGTACTTCTGGACGACGAGCGCCACCGAACCGCACCTCCCACGAAGCCGCACACACCAGCACTAACCTGCGAGGACGCAGGTCCACACTCGCGAGCAGCCTACCCGCGCGCGCGAGGGTGTCCGGTAGCCATTCAGGGGACGCCTGGTCCCCCGCACCTGGTCCGGAAGCACTGGGACGGAGGAAATCTGTGTCGGCTGCGCAGGTGGGAACCGAGCAGGAGGCTGCTCCGGTGGGATCGGTCACATCTGGGCCGCGCCGCCGCCCACTGTGGCGTGATCCCGCCCGTTGGGAACGGAACAGGTGGGTCCGGCTGTTCGCCCCCGCCCTGCTCTACCTGGTCATCCGGCAGGTCGGGCTGTGGGTGGTGCAGTGGATGGCCGGCCGGAACCGGATCAGCGTGACCGGCGCGCTCACCTCGTGGGACGGGCAGTGGTACCTCTCGATCAGCGCCAGCGGCTACGACAAGGTGCCCGCCTCGCTGGTGGACGCCTTCGGGCGGCGCAGCGAGGAGACCCCGCTGGCCTTCTTCCCCGGCTACCCGATGCTGGTCCGCGCGGTCGGCGAGCTGCCGGGGGTCGGCCTGGTCGCGGCGGCCTTCGCGGTGAACGTGGTGGCCGGGGTGGTGTGCGCGTACGGCCTGGTCCGGCTGGGTGAGCGGATCGGCGGCAGCTGGCGCTGCGGGATGGTGCTGCTGGCGCTGTTCGCGGTCTCGCCGATGTCGGTGGTGCTGTCCATGACCTACTCGGAGGCGCTGTTCTGCGCGCTGGCGGTGTGGACCCTGCTGTGGCTCATCGACCGGGAGTGGCTGCTGGCCGCGCTGGGCTGCGCCACGGCCGGCCTGGTCCGCCCGACCAGCGCGGCGCTGGTGGCCGCGGTCTGCCTGGCCGCGCTGGTCACGGTGATCCGCGGGCGGGACGGCTGGCGGCCCTGGGTGACGCTGCTGCTGGCCCCGGCCGGCCTGCTCGGCTACCTGACCTGGGTGGGCAGCCGCACCGGCCGCTGGGACGGCTGGCTGGCGTTGCAGGCCCGCGGCTGGGACTCCCAGTTCGACGGCGGCCTGGCCACCGTGCGGTTCAGCCTGGACGTGCTGTCCTCGGCCAGGTCGGTGCTGGAGGTGGCGACGGCGTGGATCATCGTGCTGACCCTGGTGCTGTTCGCGCTCGGCCTGCACCACCGGCTGCCCTGGCCGCTGATGGTCTACTCCGCGGGGGTGATGTTCCTCAGCATCGGCTCCAACGGCCTGATGAACTCCAAGGCCAGGCTGCTGGTGCCGGCGATCACGCTGCTGCTCCCGGCGGCGGTGCTGCTGGCCCGCAGGCGTCCCGGCACCATGGTGACGGTGCTGGGCCTGCTGCTGCTGTTCGGTTCCTGGTTCGGCGCCTACTCGATCACCGCCTGGCCCTACGCGATCTGACCCGGAGGCCCTCCTTGACCGAGACCGCGGCGCACCCACTGGCCACCACCAGCGTCCCGGTGCACGACCTGATCGCCACCCGCTGGAGCCCGCGCGCCCTGGACCCGGCCGCGGAGGTCACCGAAGCGCAGCTGCGCGCGCTGTTCGAGGCGGCCCGCTGGGCCCCGTCCTGGGGCAACACCCAGCCGGCCCGGTTCATCCTCGGCCGCCGGGGGGACGAGACCTTCGGCAAGATCGTGGACACCCTGACCGAGGGCAACAAGCGCTGGGCCGCGGTCTCCGCCGCGCTGGTCCTGGGCCTCGCGGTGACCGAGCTGGAGGAGGGCAAGCCGATGCCGTACGCGGAGTACGGGCTGGGGCTGGCCGCGCAGAACCTGGTGCTGCAGGCGGTGGCCGAGGGCCTGGTCGCGCACCAGATGGCCGGGTTCAGCAGGCCCGGCGCGAAGGCGGTGTTCTCGCTGCCGGAGCACCTGGACCCAGTCGTGGTGATCTCGGTGGGCAGGCTGGCCGATCCGGCGAGCGCGGACCAGCAGCTGCTGGAGCGGGACGCCCGGCCGAGGACGCGGAAGGCGCTGGACGAGCTGGTGTTCAGCGAGTGGGGCGAACCGGCGTTCTGACGCGTAGCTCGGCGTGCTACGCGGTGCTACACTGGTGCCATGAAGATCCTCACCCAGCGGGAGTTCCGGAACAACTCCGCTGCCGTGATGGACGCGGTGGAGGCAGGCGAGACCTACCACGTCACCCGCAACGGGGTGCCGGTGGCGGAGCTGCGCCCGCTGTCCCGCAGGCGCAGGCTCAGCGCCGAGGAGCTGGTGGCGCGGCACCGGAAGCTGCCCAGGGTCGAGGCCGCACAGCTGCGGGCAGAGGCCGACGAGTTCTTCGGCACCGAGGGCCGGGTGGACGACGAAGACCCGTGGACGCGTGCCGGTGGCTGACCGTCCCGAGGCAGGGGTCCTGGACACCTGCGCGTTCATCGACCTCGACCGGCTCGACCCGGCCGCCCTGCCGGAGTTCCCGGAGATCACCGCGATCACCCTGGCCGAGCTGCACCAGGGCGTCGCCATGGCCAAGACCGCCGCTGCCAGGGCGGCCCGAGCCGAGCAGCTCGGGGCCGCGATCGTGGAGTTCGAGCCGCTGCCCTTCGACCGCGAGGCCGCGGCCCGCTACGGCACCCTGGTCGCGCTGACCCTGGAGGCCAACCGGAGCCCCAAGCCGCGCCGCCTGGACCTGATGATCGCGGCCATCGCGTCCTCGCGGGACCTGCCGCTCTACACCCGCAACGTGGCTGACTTCGCCGGGCTGGACGACATGGTCACCGTGGTCGGGGTCTGACTCAGCCGAGCCGGCGCACGATCCTGACCACGATCGAGGTCACGATCAGCCAGAACAGCGCCGCGATGCCGTAGTTGACCAGCACCCGCGCCTTCGGGTCCTCGGGCATGAACAGGTCCCGGAAGCCCAACGCCAGCGGGTCGGCCCAGCTCGCCACGAACTGGGTGATCCCGTTCTCCGGGTTCGCCCCGCCCACGGTGAGCACCACGTGCGCCACCAGGACCACTGCCACGATGGTGCCGATCCAGCGGAGTGCGCCGGCCAGCACGCCGACGATCCGCGCCCTGGTCAGCACCGCGGTGCCCCGCTGGTGGCGGCGCTCGGAGTGTTCGGCCATGAGGCGCAGTGTGGCATGTCCGGCGAGGTCAGGCTACCCGCCAGTAGGAAGTGGACACTCCCACGATCCGGGAGGTTTTTCTCATCCGCCCTGGCGGCGGGCTAGGCTCCCCCCGTGGCACGCGGCCTGCTCCTTCGCTGCCGCGACGGGGTCTGACCAGACCGGCCCCCCGTCGCGGAGTCCTGGCTGCGTTCTCGCCGGTCCCTTCCCCGGTTTGCAGGAGCCACCACATCCCATGAGCACCAACTCCGACGCGTTCATCTCTGCCGCCAGCCGGATCCGCCAGCCCGCTCGTCCGGCGCCTGCCGGTCAGCCCGCGTGGAACACCCAGCTGGGCAGCTCGATGCCGATCCACCGGTACAAGCCCTTCCACGAGTTCGTCGAGCCGGTCACCCTGCCCGACCGCACCTGGCCGGACCAGCGCATCGAGCAGGCCCCGCTGTGGTGCGCGGTCGACCTGCGGGACGGCAACCAGGCGCTGATCGACCCGATGTCGCCCGCCCGCAAGCGCCGCATGTTCGACCTGCTGGTGCGCATGGGCTACAAGGAGATCGAGGTCGGCTTCCCGGCGGCCAGCCAGACCGACTTCGACTTCGTGCGGGAGATCATCGAGGACGGTGCGATCCCGGCCGACGTCTCCATCCAGGTGCTGACCCAGTGCCGCCCCGAGCTGATCGAGCGCACCTTCGCCAGCCTGGAGGGCGCGCCCAAGGCGATCGTGCACATCTACAACTCGACCTCCGTGCTCCAGCGCAGGGTGGTGTTCCGGCAGGAGCGCGCCGGCATCAAGAAGATCGCCACTGACGCCGCCGAGCTGGTGCTGGCCTACGCGGAGAAGAACACCGACACCGAGTTCCGGTTCGAGTACTCCCCCGAGTCCTACACCGGCACCGAGCTGGCCTACGCGGTCGAGGTCTGCAACGCGGTCACCGACATCTGGCAGCCGACCCCGGACCGCCCGGCGATCATCAACCTGCCCGCCACGGTGGAGATGGCCACGCCGAACGTCTACGCCGACTCCATCGAGTGGATGCACCGCAACCTGACCCGGCGGGACTCGGTGCTGCTGTCCCTGCACCCGCACAACGACCGGGGCACCGCGGTGGCCGCGGCCGAGCTGGGCTACCAGGCGGGCGCGGACCGGATCGAGGGCTGCCTGTTCGGCAACGGCGAGCGCACCGGCAACGTGTGCCTGGTGACGCTGGGCATGAACCTGTTCAGCCAGGGCATCGACCCGCAGATCGACTTCTCCGACATCGACGAGATCCGCCGCACGGTCGAGTACTGCAACCAGCTGCCGGTGCCCGAGCGCCACCCCTACGGCGGCGACCTGGTCTACACCGCCTTCTCCGGCAGCCACCAGGACGCGATCAAGAAGGGCTTCGAGGCGATGGAGGCCGACGCCTCGGCCGCCGGCGCCGAGGTGGACGACTTCCGCTGGGCGGTGCCCTACCTGCCCATCGACCCCAAGGACGTGGGCCGCAGCTACGAGGCGGTCATCAGGGTCAACTCGCAGTCCGGCAAGGGCGGCGTGGCCTACGTGATGAAGTCCGAGCACCACCTGGACCTGCCGCGCAGGCTGCAGATCGAGTTCTCCCGGATCGTGCAGGAGGTCACCGACACCGAGGGCGGCGAGGTCTCGCCCAAGGAGATCTGGGACGTCTTCACCACCGAGTACCTGGACAAGAAGGCGCCGCTGGCGCTGCTGCGGCACCGGCTCACCGACGACGGCTCCGGCAACGAGGACATCGAGGCCACCGTCATCGTCGACGGCGACACCCAGGTGATCAGCGGCCGCGGCAACGGGCCGATCGCGGCCTTCGTGGACGCGCTGACCACCATCGGCTACGACGTGCGGGTGCTGGACTACGCCGAGCACGCGCTCTCCGCCGGTGACGACGCCCGCGCCGCGGCCTACCTGGAGTGCGCGGTCGGCGGCCGGGTGCTGTGGGGTGTCGGCGTGGACGGCTCGACCGTGGCCGCCTCGCTCAAGGCGATCGTCTCCGCGATCAACCGCGCCTACCGCTGAGCCGCATCACCCGGAGCGGAGTGGGTATCCGCTCCGGGTGACCAGGCTCCGGCGCAGTGACCCAGGGGCAGCGGGACTCACCAGGGCCAGGCACGGCCGGGGGTTCCGCTACCTGGACGCGCGCGGCGAACCGGTGGACGCCGCCGCCCTCACCCGGATCAAGGAGCTGGTGATCCCGCCGGCCTGGCGGGAGGTGTGGATCTGCCCACACCCCAACGGCCACATCCAGGCCGTCGGGGTGGACGAGGCCGGGCGGCGGCAGTACCTCTACCACCCGGCCTGGACCGCCCGCCGGGACGCGGAGAAGTTCGACCGGGTGCTCCGGCTGGCCGCCCGGCTGCCCAAGGCGCGGACGCGGATCGCGGAGTTCATCGAGCAGCCGGGACTGGGCCGGGAGCGGGTGCTGGCGGCGGCGCTGCGGCTGCTGGAGCTGGGCGCGTTCCGGGTCGGCGGGCACAGCTACGCCAAGGAGAACGGCAGCTACGGGCTGGCCACCCTGCGGCGCGAGCACGTGGCGCTGCGCAAGGGCCGGATCCACGTCTGCTACCTGGCCAAGAGCGGCCAGCAGCGGGAGGTCTCGGTGGTCGATGACCAGGCGTTCTCCGTGGTGCGGGGGCTGTTGCGGCGGGAGGAGGACAACCCGGAGCTCTTCGCCTACCGCAACGGTGACGGCTGGCGGAACGTGCGCGCCGAGGAGGTCAACGAGTTCCTCCGCGAACTGGTCGGGGACGGGTTCTCCGCCAAGGACCTGCGCACCTGGAATGCCACCGTGCTGGCGGCCACCGCACTGGCCGCCGAGGAACGTCCGGCGAGCAAGACCAGTCGCAAGCGGGCGGTGGCCGGGATGGTCCGGGAGGTGGCCGAGGAGATCGGCAACACCCCCGCGGTCTGCCGCCGCTCCTACATCGATCCGCACGTCATCGACGCCTATGACCACGGTCTCACCATCCGGCCGACCGTCCTGCGGATCAGGAGCACCGATTTGACCATGCCGGAAACACGCGACACCATCGAACGCTCAGTGCTGCGGCTGCTGCGCCGGGCCAGACGCGACCTGGGCTGAGCAGCTGAAGAGTCACTGAAGGACCGGGCCAGACCGGATCCACGACCGTGTTCCCTACGTTGGGCGAGATGTGAACTTCACCGCTGTGCCTGAGCTGCTGCTGCTGGCGACCTTCGTGGTCGCGGTCGTTCCGCTGGCGCCCACCGAGGCGTTCGTGATCAGCTCCGGACTGCTCGCCGCGTCCGGGCAGCTCTCCCTGCCGGTGGTGATCGTGGTGACCGCGGTCGGCTGCCTGATCTCCGACCTGATCAACTACCGGGTGGGCTACAAGTTCGGCCCGCCCGCGCTGCACCGCTTCGAGCGGCGCAAGGGCGGCACGCCTGCCTCGGTCCGCTGGGTGCGCGCCCGGCTGGAGCAGCACGGCGAGCCGGTGCTGGTCGCGGCCAGGTTCGTGCCGGGCGGCGGCATCGCGGGCGCGATGCTGGCCGGCACCTTCCGGATGGGCCCGCGCCGGTTCACCGTGGCCGCGGTGATCGGCTCCGCGCTGTGGGCCACCTACGCCTCGCTGCTGGGCTACACCGGCGGCCGCCTGACCTCCGACCCGGTGCTCGGCCTGCTGCTGTCCATCGCGATGGCCGCGGTGCTCAGCCTGATGGTGGCGCTGCTGGTCCGGCGGGCCCAGCGCCGCGCGGACGAGGCCGAACGGCTCGAGCGCGAGGCGCTGGAAGCCCTGGTCGCCTAGGTCCCCGGACATGCTCTTCAGCCTGGCCCGGAAGAGTCAGATCTCCTCGCCGGGGTGCTGCCCGTACTCCTGGATCCGCGGCGTCACCTCGGCCAGCTCCTCGGCGAAGAGCAGCCGCGGCGTGACCCCGCTGGAGAGCACCCGCAGCGCCACCTCGGCCAGCCACTCCAGGTAGGCGGCCCGGCGGAAGGCGTGCGCCAGGGTGCCGGCCACGGTCACCGCGCCGTGGTTGCCCAGCAGGCAGGCCGAGGAGCCCTGGAGCGCGGCCACCGTGGCCTCGGCCAGCGCGGGGCTGCCGTAGGGCGCGTACGGCGCGACCCGGACCGCGCCGCCGAATATGCCCAGGTAGTAGTGCACCGGCGGGATCTCCTCGACCAGGCAGCTCAGCGCGGTCGCGGCCACCGAGTGGGTGTGCACGATCGCCCTGGCGGCACCGGCGGCGTAGATCGCCTGGTGCATGGGGAGCTCGCTGGTCGGCGACAGCGGCGCCTCGACCGGCCTGCCGTCCAGCCGGTGCAGGCCGACCTGCTCGGCGGTGAGCTGGTCGTAGTCGACCCCGCTCGGGGTGACCAGTAGAAGATCATCGACCCGGAGGCTGACGTTGCCCGCCGTGCCGACGACCAGTCGCTGTTCGACCAGTCGCCGGCACGTGGCCACGATCGCCTCGCGCTGCGCCCGATATCGCACGGGAACAGGGTGACAGAGCTACGGCCCGAGCACCTCAGTGACCGACGCCGGACCGGTCAGGCTGATGTCCGGCGAGATGCCGTCGTCGGCCTGCACCAGCTCCGCCTCGACCTCGTGCGGCCGGATCCGCCCGGCCTTGATGTCCTCCGCGTAGTGGCAGGCCACCCGGTGGCCCGGCGCGACCTCCCGGAGCACCGGCCGCTCGGTGTCGCAGCGGGTCGCCTGCCGCCACGGGCACCGGGTGTGGAACCGGCAGCCGGTGGGCGGGTTGGCCGGCGAGGGCAGGTCGCCGGCCAGCAGGATCCGCTCGCGGCGGTCCTCCAGCAGCGGGTCCGGCACCGGCACCGCGGACAGCAGCGCCCTGGTGTACGGGTGCTGTGGGTCGGCGTAGAGGGTGTCCGAACCGGCCTCCTCGACCAGTCCGCCCAGGTACATCACGCCCACCCGGTCGGAGATGTGCCGCACCACGGCCAGGTCGTGCGCGATCACCAGGTAGGTGAGCCCGAGCTGCTCCTGCAGGTCCTCCAGCAGGTTGACCACCTGGGCCTGCACCGAGACGTCCAGCGCGGACACCGGCTCATCGGCCACGATCAGGTCCGGTTCCACGGTCAGCGCACGGGCGATGCCGATGCGCTGCCGCTGCCCGCCGGAGAACTCGTGCGGGTACTTGCGCAGCGAGGTGCTGGGCAGCCCGACCGAGGTGAGCAGGTCGCGCAGCCGCTTGCTGGTCTGCGCCTTGCCCTTGTCCAGGTTGTGCGCGCGCAGACCCTCCACCAGGATCGACTCCACCGACTGCCGGGGGTCCAGCGAGGACAGCGGGTCCTGGAAGATCATCTGCATCCGGCGGCGCATGTGCCGCAGCGGCTCGCCCTTGAGCGAGGACAGGTCCACGCCGTCGAAGACCACCTTGCCCGCGGTGGGCGGGGTGAGCTTGAGCAGCGCCCGCCCGAAGGTGGACTTGCCGCAGCCGGACTCGCCGACCAGGCCGTAGGTCTCGCCGCGGCGCACCGAGAGGTCGACGCCGTCCACCGCGTAGACGTAGCCCACCGTGCGGTCCAGCACCACCCCGCGCTTGATCGGGAAGTGCACCTTCAGTCCCTCGACCGTGACCAGAGCATCGTCCACAGTGGACACTCCGGTGGTCGTCTCGGCCGGGGCGGTCATGCCGGTACCTCCTGCTGGACCGGGTTGTGGCAGCGCAGCAACCGGCCCGCCTCGAGCTCCATCGCCGGGGTCACCTCGACGCAGGTGTCCAGCGCGTTCGGGCAGCGCGGCGCGAAGGCGCACGCGTGCGTCCACGGGATGTTGTCGGCCACCGATCCACGGATCGGCACCAGCTTTTCCCCGCGCGGGGCGTCCAGCCGCGGGATCGAGGCCAGCAGCCCGTGCGTGTACGGGTGCTTGGGCGTGGCGAAGAGCTCGTGCCGCCGCCCGCGCTCGACCACCCGGCCGCCGTAGAGCACGTTGACCTCGTCGCACAGCCCGGCCACCACGCCGAGGTCGTGCGTGATCATGATCAGCGCGGTCTCGGTGTCCTGCACCAGTTCCTTCAGCAGCGCCAGGATCTGGGCCTGGATGGTCACGTCCAGCGCGGTGGTCGGCTCGTCCGCGATCAGCAGCCGGGGCCGGCAGGCCAGCGCCATCGCGATCAGCGCGCGCTGCCGCATGCCGCCGGAGAGCTGGTGCGGGTACTCGGTGAGCCGCCGGGTCGGGTCCGGGATGCCAACCTTGTCCAGCAGGTCCTTGGCCTCGCCCATGGCCTGCTTGCGCGCCATGCCGCGGTGCCGCTCCAGCACCTCGGTGACCTGGATGCCGATCGGGATCACCGGGTTCAGCGAGGACAGCGGGTCCTGGAACACCATGCCCAGGTCCCGGCCGCGCCGGTCCCGCATCTGCCGGTCCGACAGCGAGAGCAGTTCGGTGTCCTCGAACTTCACCGAACCGCTGACCTTGGCCCCGCGCTTGGGCAGCAGGCCCATGATGGCCAGCGAGGTGACCGACTTGCCGCAGCCGGACTCGCCGACCAGCCCGACCGTCTGGCCGGGCGCGACGTCGAAGCTGACCCCGTCGACCGCGGCGAAGGGTTCCTCGCCGTGCCGCTGGAAGACCACGCTGAGGTCACGAACCTCAAGCAGCGCCATGGGGATTCACCGCCTGTTCTTCGGGTCGAGGGCATCGCGCAGCGACTCGCCCATCAGCGTGAAGCCCAGTGCCACCACGATGATGCAGCTGGCGGGCCAGAAGGCCAGTGACGGGTGGCTGTCCAGCACGGTCTGCGAGCCGCCGAGCATCTGGCCCCACTCCGGGATGTTGTCATCCGGGTTGCCGAGGCCGAGGAAGGACAGCGCGGCCGCGTCGATGATCGCCACCGCGAGCACCAGCGTGGACTGCACGATCACCGGGCCGAGCGAGTTGGGCAGCATGTGCCGGAACACGATCGCGGCCGGTTTCACACCGAGCGCCCGCGCGGCCAGCACGTGGTCGCTGTGCCGTTGCGCCAGCATCGACCCTCTGAGCAACCGCGCGAAGATGGGTATCTGCACGATCGCCACCGCGAGGATCACGGTGAACTGGTTGGCCTGGGCGAACAGCATGCCGATGGACACCGCCAGCAGCAGGCTGGGGATGGACAGCATGACGTCCACCGCGCGCATGACCACCGAGTCCACCCAGCCGCCGAGCGCGCCGGCCAGCGTGCCCAGGATCAGGCCGCCGCCCAGGCCGATCATCGTGGCCAGCACGCCGACCAGCAGGGTCTGCTGGGAGCCGATGAGCAGGCGGGAGAGGAAGTCCCGGCCCTGCAGGTCGCCGCCCAGCGGGTGCCCCGGCTGGGACGGCGGGATCTCGTTGCGCGCCTTGATCACCTGGTCGGCCAGCATCCGGTCGGCCGGGTCGTGCGGGGCCAGCAGCGGGGACAGGATCGCGACCAGCACGAACAGCAGGATGATCCCCGCGCCGGTCAGGAAGACCGGGTTGCGGCGCAGCCGCCGCCACGCGCTGGCCGCCAGGCTGACCCCGGTGTCCACCTGCGTCTCCGCGGTGGAGGAAGCCAGATCGTCGATCTTGGTCTTGCTTGGCATGTCCCCTCCTCTCAGCGGGTCCGCACGCGCGGGTCGATCAGCGCGTAGGACAGGTCGACGAGCAGGTTGACGAACACGTAGACCATGGCGGCCACGATGATCAGCACCTGGAGCACCGGGTAGTCCCTGCGCTCGAAGCCCAGCGCCAGCGCCTCGCCGAGGCCGGGGAAGGCGAAGACCTTCTCGGTCAGCACCGCCCCCGCCAGCAGGGCGCCGGTCTGCAGGCCGATCGTGGTGACCACCGGCAGCAGCGCGTTGCGCAGCACGTGCCTGCGGCGCACCGTCTGCGCGGTCAGGCCCTTGGACTGGGCGGTGCGCACGTAGTCCTCGTCCAGCACGTCCAGCACCGCCGCCCTGGTGATCCGGAAGATCACCGCGAACGGGATGGTGGCCAGCGCGATCGAGGGCAGGATGAGGTGTTCGAGGGAGTTGAACACCGCGTCCCACTCGCCGGTGATCATCCCGTCGAGCACGTAGAAGCCGGTGATCCTGGTGGCGTCGATGTCGTCCTGCCGCCCGGCCGAGGGCAGCCAGCCCAGCTCCACCGCGAACAGGTGCTTGAGCACGAACGCGAGGAAGAAGACCGGCACGGCCACGCCGATCAGCGAGCCGATCACGCCGACGTTGTCGAACCAGCGGCCGCGCTGTCGGGCGGCCAGGTAACCCAGCGGGATACCGGCCGCGATCGCGAGGATGATCGCGAAGAAGCTCAGCTCCAGCGTGGCCGGGAAGCGTTCCAGGAAGAGGTCGAAGGCAGAGGTGCCCGGCTGCACGCCGAGCGAGATGCCGAAGTCACCCGAGAGGGCGCGACCGAGGAACTTGAAGTACTGCACGTAGATCGGCTGGTCCAGCCCCAACAGCGCGGAGAGCTCCCGCCGCGACTCCTCGGTGCCACGCTCCCCCAGGAGGGCCGAGACCGGCCCTCCTGGCAGCGCGCGTAGCCAGGCGAAGAGCAGCAGCGAGAGCACACCGACGACGAGGATGAGCTGGAGGAGCCGCCGCACGGTGTAGCGGAGCACCTGTCAGATCCTGTTTCGTGGTGGGAGAAGCAGGTCAGCCCTTGGTAACCGGGCTGAACTCCTCGGCGGTCAGCGGGCTGGGCGTCAGGTTCTTGACGTCCTTCTTCAGCACGAACGCGGGCGGGGAATGCGACAGCGGCACGGCCGGGAGGTACTCCTCCACGATCTGCCGGTTCAGCTCCTGGTAGAGCTTCTCCCGCTGGGCCTTGTCCGCGGTCACGTCCGCCGCGTCCAGCCGCTTGGCCAGGTCCTCGCCCCACGGGGAGCCCTTGGTCCAGAAGCGGTTCTCCGCGTTGCCGAAGAAGGTGCCGATCCAGTTCGCCGCCGCGCTCTGGTCACCGGTCCAGCCGAGCAGGAACAGGTCCGCCTTGGCCTGGTCGATCTCGCTGAGGTAACCACCGTTCCAGGGCTTGGTCACCACGTTCAGCTTGATGCCGACGTTGCGCAGGTCAGCCGCGATCGCGCCGAAGATGTCCTGCGGGTTCGGCATGTACGGCCGGGTGACCTCGCTCGGCCACCAGAAGTTGACCTCGAGGTTGCTCGCCCCGGCCTCGGCCAGCAGCTGCTTGGCCTTGGCCTGGTTGAACTCGATCGGCTTCACGTTCGGGTTGTAGCCCTGCACGATCTTGGGCATGAACTGGGTGGCGACCGTGGCGCTCTCCGGCAGCTGCGACTTGACCAGCTGCTCCCGGTTGATCGCCATCGCGATCGCCTGGCGCACCCGGAGGTCCTGCAGCTTGGAGTTGTTCTTCTGCGTGATGCCCAGGTACATCAGGTTGAACGCGTCCCGGGGCACGACCTGGAAGCCGTCGCTCTTCAGCTTCGCCCAGTCGGCCGGGGCCGGGTAGTCGTAGCCGTCGATGTCCCCGGTCTGCAGCGCCTGCTTGCGCGCGGTCTCGTCCGGGATGATCTTGAAGTTCAGCTTGTCCAGCTTGGCCTTGTCACCGTGGTAGCCGTCGAAGCGGCCCAGCTCGACCAGGTTGTTCGTCGTGTCGTAGTTGACGAACTTGAACGGGCCGGTGCCGGTCGGCTGCTTCAGCGCGTACTCGGGGAAGGCGAAGCTGTCGCCCTGCGCGACCACGTTGTCCGCGTTGTACTTCTGCATCGCGGTCGGGCTCTGCATGGAGAAGGACGGCAGCCCGAGCACGTCGGGGAACTTCGAGGACGGGCCGGTCAGCTCGACCACGACGTTCGAGGCGTCCTTGACGGTGCAGGACTTGAACAGCGAGGGCTTGGCGCCGTCGGCGAAGCCGCCGAAGTTGTCCACCCAGTACTCGGAGACCGAGGCGCTCTGCCCGGCGCCCTTCTGGTTGTACCAGCGGTTGAAGTTGAAGCAGGCCGCCTCGGCGTTGAAGTCGCTGCCGTCGTGGAACTTCACGCCCTGCTTGAGGGTGAAGGTCCAGGACTTGCCGTCCGGGCTGGACTCCCACTTGGTGGCCAGCTCAGGGCCCGCCTCTGCCGTGCCCGGCTTGAAGCCCACCAGACCCTCGAAGATCTGGCGGGAAATGCGGAACGTGGCACCGTCGGTGGCGTAGAACGGGTCGAAGTGCCTCGGCTTGCCCTCGGCGCCGAAAGTCAGTGTCCCGCCGGTCTTGCCCCCCTGGTTGCCCTGGTCTCGCTGCGACTGCGCGCACGCAGTCAGGGACAGGGCGGTCATACTGGCGACGCCGACAATGGTCAGCTTGCGCAGCGTCGACCCCCGTGTCATGTCAATCTTGGGCATCTCGCGCACCTCATGGGTCCGATGTCACATGGTGTGGTCGCCGACACTAACCCGTCCATGTGGCCCTACCGACGATGCGAAGGTCACGATACGGCCACGTCAGGCATCATCAGGTCGAGTGAATTTTTCGGAGTTTTACAAGGGTTTCACCCGATCTTGCGGTCACCTTCGGTGTTCACCCGCACATCCGCTCGTCCGCGCGTGTCGTCCACGCCGAACCACCCCTGTTCGAAGCGCTGCCAGTGGAGCAGCGCGTTGCGACAGCTGTCGCCATCCCTGGTCACCGCCCGTGCCAGCCGGTGGCCGGGATCGGCCAGCTCCACCCAGCAGAGCAAGGACAGCAGCGGCGAGACCGAACGGCGGCCGGTGGACACGCCCTCCAGCACCAGGACCTCCGGCACCGGCAGCTCCGCCCAGTCGCCGGGGCGCGGCAGGCCGTTGGTCCAGGCGGTGCGGCGGTAGCGGCCGGGCTCGCCCCGGCGCAGCGGTTCCAGCACGCCCGCGACCAGCCTCGGCCACCAGGACACCGGATCGTCCCAGGTGGCGAACTCGTCCGAGCGGACAAGCCCGGTGTGGTGGCCTCGCGCGCGCAGCTCGGCGACCAGGGCGTCGGCCCAGGTGGACTTGCCGGAGCCGGACGGGCCGTCGACCGCGGCCAGCCGGACCCCGCCGAGCTTCGGCGGGGCGGCCAGCAGCAGCTCGACGGCCCGGTGCACTACATCGCGCGGCGGCCGGAGAGGGCGCGGCCCAGGGTCAGCTCGTCGGCGAACTCCAGGTCACCGCCCATCGGCAACCCGGAGGCGAGCCGGGTCACGGTGAGGCCGGGGAAGTCGCGCAGCATCCGCACCAGGTAGGTGGCGGTGGCCTCGCCCTCGGTGTTCGGGTCGGTCGCGATGATCACCTCGGCGACCTGCACCCCGCCGGAGTCGCCGCCGATCCGGCGGAGCAGCTCGCGGATGCGCAGCTGGTCCGGCCCGATGCCGGACAACGGGTCCAGCGCGCCGCCGAGCACGTGGTAGCGGCCCTTGAACTCGCGGGTGCGCTCCACCGCGAGCACGTCCTTGGGCTCCTCCACCACGCACACCAGGCTGGCGTCCCGGCGCGCGTCCTTGCAGATCCGGCAGGTGGTCTCCTCGGAGACGTTGCCGCAGACCTCGCAGAACTGCACGCCCTCCTTGACCTTCTGCAGCACCTCCTGCAACCGCGAGATGTCCGCGGGTTCGGCGGCGAGCAGGTGGAAGGCGATCCGCTGGGCGCTCTTCGGCCCGACCCCGGGCAGCCGCCCGAGCTCGTCGATCAGGTCCTGTACCGGTCCCTCGTACACAGCCGTCCTGTTCCGGCTACATGCCGCCGGGCAGGCCGAGGCCGCCCAGGTCGAGTCCGCCACCGAGGCCGCCGGCCAGCGGCCCCATCTTCTCCGCGGTCAGCTCGGCCACCGCGCGGTTGGCGTCGCGCACCGCGGCCACCACCAGGTCGGCCAGCGTCTCGGTGTCCTCCGGGTCGACCACCTTCGGGTCGATGTCCAGGGACTTCAGCTCGCCGGTGCCCGCGACGGTCGCCGTCACCAGGCCGCCCCCGGCGGTGCCGGTCACCTCGGCCTCGGCGAGCTCCTGCTGGGCAGTCATGAGCTGCTCCTGCATGCGCTGCGCCTGCTCCATGATCTGCTGCATGTTCGGCTGGCCGGGTAGCACGGGGGCTCCTCTCGCTGCACGGGCCGTCGCCCGTGCCGTTCTGGCGTGGTGACCAGGGTAGCCGCGCGGCTTCTGGCACCGTTGGAGTGTGCACCGTGCCCCCCTGATGACCCCACTGGCCCTCGCGCTGGCGGTCACCGCCCTGGTCGCCTGCGGCAACGGCGAACCGGCCGCCTCCTCCAGCGCCACCCCGGCCACCAGCACGGAAGCCACCACGCCACCACCGGAGACCTCCGCCTCCGCCACCCCGCCGAGCAGCTCATCCCCGCCGCCCAGCACCTCGCCGTCGCCGCCACCACCGGCCAAGGGCAAGGTGGTGGTGATCGACCCCGGCCACAACGGCGGCAACAGCAAGAACCCGGCCGTGATCAACAAGCCGGTGCCCGCGGGCCGCGGCAAGGGCAAGCCCTGCAACACCACCGGCACCCAGACCGGCTCCGGCTACACCGAGCACGCCTTCACCTGGGACGTGGCCAACCGGATCAGGGCCGCGCTCACCGCCAAGGGCGTGCGGGTCGAGCTGACCAGGCCCAACGACACCGGCGTCGGCCCGTGTGTGAACGAGCGGGCCGAGATCGGCAACCGGGCGAACGCGGACGCGGTGGTCTCCATCCACTCCGACGGCTCGACCACCGCCGGGCACCACGGCTTCCACATCATCTACTCCAGCCCGCCGCTGAACCCGGCCCAGGGCGCGCCGTCGGCCAAGCTGGCCGCCACGGTCCGGGACGCCATGCGGGACGGCGGCATCCCGCTGTCCAACTACGTCGGCCAGTCCGGCCTCAACGGCCGCGACGACATCGCGGGCCTGAACCTGTCCACCCGCCCGGCGATCATGGTCGAGTGCGCGAACATGCGCGATGCCACCGAGGCCGCACTGGCCGCGAGCCCCGAGGGCAGGCAGAAGTACGCGACCGCGATCGCGGAGGGGCTGCTGCGGTACCTGGCTTAGCTCTTCTCGATCCGCCGGGCCCCGAGGTGCTGGGTGATGAGCGCGATGGTGCTTTCCTCGTGGTTGTTGCGGATCACCACGGACTCGTCCAGCGCGGTGGACTCGGCGATCATCGCCTCGGTGTCCTCCGGCTCGTCCGGCTCCGGCGGCAGCGGGATGTCCGGCTCGGGCGGCGGCGCGGGCGCCGGGGCGGGCGCGGGCTCGGCCACCGGCCGGTTGCCCTGGCTGGGCCTGGTCAGCTGCCGGGCAGGCGCGGGCCGGGACCCGCCGTTGCCCCCGCTGGGCGCCGGCGGCGGGGCGGCGTCGCCGTGCACGCAGGTGACCCGCCAGCGCCCGCCGACCACGGTGCCCAGCGCCTCGGCGATGACCTCGGCGTTGCGGCTGTCGGACAGGCGGCGGGCCAGCGGTTCCGCGGTGTGGGTGAGCACCACGGTCTCGCCGTCCACGGACTGCACGGTGGCGTTGGTCAGCATCGCCTCGGTGCTGCGGCTCTTGGCCCGCACGGCGGCGAGCAGCTCGGACCAGACCCGCCGGATCGCGGCCGCGTCCAGCCCACCAGCGGCCACGGTCGGCGCGGCGGCGGGCACTGATGGCGTGGCGGCCGAGGGTGCGGCAGCGGGCGGCGCGGCGGCCGGGACTGGAGGCGCGCTTGCGGCGGGCCGCTCGGCCTGCGGTGCCGGGGCGGGCGCGGCTGGTGGCTGCGCCGCGGGCCGTTCGGCCTGCGGGGCGGCGGGTGCGGCGGCCGGTGGCTGCGCTGAGGAACGCTCGGCCTGCGAGCGGCGCTGGAAAGTCGGCTTGTCCCCCGCCGGGACCTGCGCCGCGGGCGTCACCGGAGGCTGCGCGACGGGTGCCTGGGCGACCGCCGCCTGCATCCCGGCCTCCGCGGCCGACGCGGCGACCGGCGCGACCGTGGCCCGGCGCTCCAGCCGCTCCAGGCGTTGCAGCAGGGCGGACTCGGTGTCGGAGACCGAGGGCAGCAGCATCCGCGCGCACAGCAGTTCCAGCACCAGCCGGGGCGCGGTGGCCCCGCGCATCTCGGTCAGCCCGTTGTGCACGATCTCGGCGAACCGGGTCAGCGTGCCCGGCCCGAGCCGCTCGACCTGCGCCGACATCCGGGTCAGCTGTTCCTCCGGCACGTCGATCAGGCCGCGCTGGGCGGCCTCGGGCACCGCGGCCAGCAGCACCAGGTCGCGCAGCCGGTCCAGCAGGTCGGCGGCGAAGCGGCGCGGGTCGTGCCCGGCCTCGACCAGCCGGTCGATCACGCCGAACACCTCGGCCCCGTCACCGGTGGCCAGCGCGTCCACCGCGTCGTCGATCAGCGCGACGTCGGTGACCCCGAGCAGCGCGATCGCCCGGTCGTAGGTGACCCCGTCCGGCCCCGCCCCGGCCAGCAGCTGGTCCAGCACCGACTGGGTGTCCCGGGCCGACCCGCCACCGGCCCTGATGACCAGCGGGAACACCGCGGGCTCCACCGAGACGCCCTCGTCGACGCAGTTGCGCTCGATCAGCGCGCGCATCGCGCCCGGCGGGATCAGCCGGAACGGGTAGTGGTGCGTGCGGGAGCGGATGGTGCCGAGCACCTTCTCCGGCTCGGTGGTGGCGAAGATGAAGATCAGGTGCTCCGGCGGCTCCTCCACGATCTTCAGCAGGGCGTTGAAGCCCTGCGTGGTGACCATGTGCGCCTCGTCGATGATGAACACCCGGTACCGCGACTCGGCCGGCGCGTAGAAGGCCCGGTCACGCAGCTCACGGGTGTCGTCCACACCACCGTGGCTGGCCGCGTCCAGCTCCACCACGTCCACGCTGCCGGAGCCCTCCGGCGCGAGGTTGACGCAGGAGTTGCACGTCCCGCACGGATCGGGCGTCGGGCCCTGCGCGCAGTTGAGCGAGCGGGCGAGGATCCGGGCGGAGGACGTCTTGCCACACCCGCGTGGCCCGGAGAACAGGTACGCGTGGTTGACCCGGCCGGCGGCCAGCGCGGTGCGCAGCGGCTCGGTGACATGCTCCTGCCCGACAACCTCGGCGAAGGTCGCCGGACGGTACTTGCGGTAAAGGGCGAGTGCCACGAGGCGAGACCTTACCGGCCGCCACCGACAGTCCGGTTTTGGGCAAAAAAGGGGACCTCACGCACCCGCCAGAGCCCGCTTATCCTTGCTGCCTTCCGGCCCTGGGGAGGTTCACAGGATGGACGCCGCATGAGGTCCACGTTCAGTGTAGCGGGTTCATCCGGGGTGTGCGCCAACGGTGTCCCGGATCTGCGCGCCCAGTCCGGAAGCCCCAGTTCGGGCGCAGTGCGCGCAGCAGAAGAACCGGCCCTCC
This sequence comes from Crossiella sp. CA-258035, assembly GCF_030064675.1. GTDB lineage: Bacteria > Actinomycetota > Actinomycetes > Mycobacteriales > Pseudonocardiaceae > Crossiella. The sequence goes on along the minus strand of NZ_CP116413.1, from coordinate 229,719 downwards.
ACCTCGACCCCGTGCCCGACCACCCGGCAGCCGCAGTGCTCACAGGTGGGCGCCAGCCGCTGGATGGCGCACTCGAACGAGTCGAAGGTGTGCACGCCGCCACCGACCGTGCGGACCTCGAAGGACATCCAGTAGTCGTTGCCACACACGTCACAGGTCGCCATGGGCGCAGCTTCCCCCCGTCGCCGAGGACCGGCAATTGGAGTGCCCGAAGGAGTGAACCGGCGCAGACTGGCCCGGTGCTGCGACCGGTGATCGAGCTCGACGACCTGAGCTTCCTGCCGCTGTCCGGGGACCTGACCCCGGCCGAGCTGGACCAGGTGCTGACCCGCATGGGCGGCTACCTCGACGACGAGACCGATCCGCTGACCGCGTTGCTGGACACCGACCTGATCATCGTGCCCGGTGGCCTGCTGGTCACCGACCCGGTCACCGGCGTGGTGATCGAGCCGGGCTGCTGCGGCGGGGTCGAGGACTGGACGGGCTGGGCCCAGGTGCTCGCGGGCGGGCGCCACCAGTTCGGGCACTCGCCGGAGACCTGGGCCGAGCTGCGCGACGACGTGGTCCAGGTGCGCCGCGACAGCGACCCGGTCCCGGTCCGCATCGACCTGCCCGCGGCCGAACTGCCCGCGATGCTGCGGGCGGTGCAGCAGGACCTGACCGGCTTCTTGGGCCTGGTGCGGGGCTGGGCGCCGCCGGAGCGGGCCGGGGAGCTGGCGCGGCTGCTGGACTGGTCGCTGCGGATCACCGAGCCACTGGCGCTGCCCGGCTGATCCGCTCCCGCACCTCGGCGGAGATCCGGTGCGCGTTCTCGATCGCTTCCTCGATCTTGGCCACCGCGTCCCCGAGCCGCTCGGCCACCTCGGGCGAGTTGATCGAGGTCCGGTTCACCTCCACGTGCACCGAGGCCGAGGCCAGCGCCGCCCCCGAGGAGGAGGCGGAGACCGCGAGGTCGGAGAGCACCGCGGTGTTGGACCGCCCGATGATCCGCTCGACCAGCTCCAGCACCCTGGAGGCCACCTCGGCGGTGCGCACCGGCACCGCGGCCGCCATCACCAGCGCGCCCTGGATCGCCGCGCTGCGCGCCATCCGCTCGTGCTCGCCGTTCGTGGGCAGCTTGTAGGCCTCGGTCACCGAGGTGAAGGCCCGCGCGTCCGCGTCGGCCAGCTCGACCGCCTGCCGCCGCAGCTCGCTCGCCTCCTGGCACACCCGCCGGACCAGCGACTCGTGTTCGGCGTAACCGGGCCGTCCGATGGTGAAGTTGCAGACCTTCTCCACCAGAGCCGCCGCCATCGCCGCGTGCATCGCGGCCGCCGCGCCCCCACCAGGCGCGGGCCCGGCCGAGGCCAGCCGGGACAACCAGTCCTCAACGTGTTCGGTGCGCAACCGGGACACTCCTCCTGCCTGAACCCCAGTCATCCGGACGGGTGCAGTCGATCACCCCATCGGGCGCTACGGCAATGGGGTGTTCTCCCCATGTCCCGGATCGGCACTCGCCCGGCAACGGCAACGGCCCCGGACGTTGATGGCGTCCGGGGCCGCTGGCCTGAGCGGAGGATGGGGGATTTGAACCCCCGAGGGTTTTATCCCAACACGATTTCCAATCGTGCGCACTAGGCCACTATGCGAATCCTCCGTCGAGAACCTTACCGGAGCCAGGTTTGACCAGCCAAAACGGCTGGTCAACGGCTCGCGGTCGGCCGAACTCTAGACTCGGCGGATGGAGATCTCCGAGCTGCAGGCGATGGTGGCCAGGTTCGTCGCCGAGCGGGACTGGGATCGGTTCCACACGCCGAAGAACCTGGCCATGGCGCTCGTCGGCGAGGTGGGCGAGCTGGCGGAGATCTTTCAGTGGCTCACCGACGCCGAGGCCCAGCAGGTGATGAGTGACCCGGACCGGGCCGTGCAGGTGCGGCACGAGCTGGCCGACGTGCTGTCCTACCTGCTGCGGCTGGCCGACGTGCTCGACGTGGACCTGGCCGAGGCGGTGCGGGAGAAGGGCGCGGTGAACGCGGCCCGGTACCCGGTGGAGCTGGTGAAGGGCCGGGCCGAGCTGACCAAGTACACCCGGCTGCCCGGGGTCAGTCCGGAGCCCGGAGCGCCAGGCTGACCGAGAGCACCACCAGCACGGTGCCGGCCAGCGCGCCGCCCACGATCCACCAGCCGGGCAGGCCGGTGGCGGCCGCGCACAGCAGCAGCCCGAAGCCGAACCCGCCGAGCAGTCCGGCGCCGAAGACGGTGCGCTCGCCGAGGCAGCGCCGGACCGCGGGCAGGTAGCGGATCAGCAGCACCAGCAACCAGACCAGGCCCGCGGCGCACACCGCGAGCCCGGCCAGGTCGATCATGGTCGGCACCGGGCGGTGCGGGCCGAACTCGATCAGCGCGCCCTCGACCACCATCGGCCCGTCCGCCGGGGCGGCGATCACCAGCACCCCGAGCAGGACCAGCAGTCCGGCCACGCCCAGCTGAGCCCGTACCCGCATCCGCACTCCCGGATCAGCCCTTGGGTTCCAGACAGTCGATCAGGTCCTCCAGCGCGTCCACCAGCGGCAGACCGGTGCGCGGGCGGAACCGGACCAGCTGCGGGTCGTGGTCGCTGGCCTGCTCGTGGAACTCGGCGTTGATGTGCACCACGTCGTAGTCCACCCGCCGGTCCAGCTTCCGGTTGATGAGGATGTGGTCCAGCGTCTGGGAGTTGCCGTCGAAGACGTAGCTGTAGCGCTCGCCGGGCTTGAGGTCGTTCATCGGCGCGTGCAGCACCGGACCGTCCAGCAGGGTCTTCAGCGCCGGGGAGAACAGGTAGTCGTTGAGGTCGCCTGCCACCACCAGGTTGGCGTCCTTCTCCACCGCCCGCAGCGAGTCGGCGAACCCGCGCAACAGCTTCGCCTGCTTGAGCCGCTGCACCTCGGAGGTGCGCTGCGGCTCCTGGAACCGGCCGTGCAGCGGCTGGTCCCCGCCCTTGGACGCGAAGTGGTTGGCCACCACGAACACGGTACGGCCCAACGGCCCACGGGCCGGGAACCGGAACTCACCGGCCAGCGGCTTGCGGCTGTTCCGCCACGCCTCGTCCGCGGGCGCGATCCGCCCTGGCGACACCGAAAGCGCCGCCCTGCCGTGCTGCTTGACCACCTTGACGGCCGTGTCCGCATCCCCTCCCGGACGGTCCACAAAGGACACCCGAGCCGGGTTGAACAGGAAGCCCACCCGGATGTTGCCGCCGGGCTGACCCCCGTCCTGGTCGTCGTTGGGGTTGATCTGCCGCCAGTCGTACTTGGGCCCACCGGCGGCCACGATCGCCTCGGTGAACTTCTTCAACGTGGCCTCCGCGCCGACCACCGCGTCGTTGGCCGGCCCGTTGTCGTCCTGGATCTCTTCCAGCACCACGACATCCGGGTTCGCCAGGTGCCGGACCACGCCGTTGGCCAGCGCGGCGAACTTCTCCGGCTTGTCCACCGGCGAGAGGTTCTCCACGTTGTAGGTGGCCACCGCCAGCTCGTGCTCCCGCTGCTTGCGGGTGACCTCGCGGACCAGCCCACCGGAGACGTGCTCGCCAAGAGCGCTGGCCTGCAACACGTAACCGCCGAACCGGCTGTAGTCCAACGGCCCCTCGGTGACGCCCTTGAGCCGGTCCCCGACATCGGCCTTGGGGAAGGGCCGCTGCGCGAACGGCAACAACGACTCCACCTTCAGCCGCCCGGTGTTGGCATCGGCATAGGACGGGTACACCGTCCCACCGCGCACGGTGGTGTTCTGCGCGGGCTTGCTGGTCACCCACAACGCGTAGAACCCGTCAGTCGCGCCGACCACCCGAGCGTCATTCACCCGCAGCCGCATGCCCTCCCGCGACTCCAGGAAGTCCAGCGCGTACTTCCCCGGCTCCAGCGGCAACGCCTCGATGCTGCCACCCGGAGTGGCGGTCAGCGCCGCAGGCACGGTCTCCGCCCCGAGCACCTCCGCCTCGGGCAACGGTTTCCCGCTCCCCCGCACCACCCAGGTCGCCTTGGTGAGCTGGGTGACCGACTGGTTCGGCGTGGTCCGCGGATCCTCCCCGTTGGCCACCGGGTAGAACTCGGCCACGGTCCCGGTGACCAACACATCGTCCCCGGCCGCCACCGCAGGCGTCGTGGACCCCGTGTGCACGAACAACCCCTCGCTGGTGCGCGGATCGGCATCCGGCACCGGGTCCTGCACCCAGAACCCGCGCGCAGGCCCAAACGCCCGCACCGCGGTGACCACCCCCGGCAGCACAACCACCTTGTCCCGCAACGGCGAAACCCGGGTACTCCCCTGCACCTGGTGAATCCGCGCCGCCACCGGCTGCGGCCCAGGCTCCCCACTCCCCGGCCCCTCCCCCTTGCTGTTCACGGGGGTCGGCTCGCCAACAACGAAGTCGGCGGCATTGTCATCGGTGTCGGTCAACGCCCCCCGCGCCGCCGAGGTGGCGTTCGAGGTAGCCCCAACCGGACTCCCCTCCCGCACCACCGCATTGCCGTAGCCAACAAGATCCCGGATCCGCCCATCCGCCGCACACTCAGCCGCGGTCAGACAGGTCAGCGCCTCGGCCCCCTTGACCAGCGCGACAGTCCCCCCAGAACCCCCCATCGCCAGCGAACCGGTGGCATCCGGCGCGGGCAACGCGACACTCCCCCCACTCCCCTTGGCCAGCCCAACCAGGTACCGCTTCCCCGCGGCGACAACACCAGCCAACGGCGTGGCCTGCCACCGCGACCCGGAGGAAGGCGAAGCGGTCAGGTACTGCACGCTCCACCCGGTCAGGTCGACGGCCACGGCACTCGGATTGGCCAACTCAACGAAGTCGTGCGTCAGGCTCGCCCCAGAGTTCCCACCCCCGCCGTAGACCTCGGAGATCAGCACATCGGGGGACGGCGCCGCAACGGCACCCACAGGCAGCACAGCAGCCACACACGAGGCGGCCAACAGCGGAAACAACACTCGGCGGCGGTAGCTCATCCGAAGCTCAGGTCCTCCCGGTCGGGGTCGGGAGGAGGAATCTTTCCCTGATCGAGTGAACTTTGGTAGGCGTTCCCCTAACGATTGCCGCAGGTCATCCCAACCTCACGGCCGCTCCCCAAGCCACCGAAGCTCCGCAGGCGCAGGCCCATCGATCACCTGACCATCCCGAACGGTCCACGAGAACGACTGCTGCCGCTCGTCACTCAGCAGGAAGAACCCCGCAGGCATGTCCAGGTCCTCATCCACCGGCTCCATCCGAGCCAACTCAGCCACCAGCCACCGAAGAGGCTTGACAGCCCACTCCCGAACATCAGCCGCGTAGCAGACAGGAAGCGACCAGCTGAACCCCGAGGGAAACACAAACCCAGCCGCATACCGCTCCGGACCATGACTGGCCACGATCCGCTTGAACACGTCCCACTGCTCGTGCCGAACCTCAATCCACCCACGAACAGACACATACATCCCCACCCCCAAACCCTACGGCGACCACAACCCCAAAACCGAAGACAAAACCGGAGGCCAGAGGGAAGCGGAGGGAAGTGGAGGCCCGGAGGGCGGAGGCCCGACAGAGGGGCCCGAGAGAGAGGGTGGAGGCCTGGGGGTGGAGCCCCGGAGGGGAAGACGGAACCGCACCAGGCTGGTTCCGCAACAACCACGCACCGTGGGGGTCCGGGGGGCTCGGCCCCCCGGGTCAATAAACCGATGGCCCCGGCGAGCGCGTAGAGCGCGAGCACGGGGCCATCAGCCAGCGGTGGCGGTGGGATTTGAACCCACGGAGGGCGTGAACCCTCACACGCTTTCGAGGCGTGCTCCTTCGGCCGCTCGGACACGCCACCGCCGAGAACAATACCGAACGACCACCGGGAAACCGCAATCGGGTTCCGCAGGCCTCTGAGCTGCTACTTCTGGAACTTGTCCTTGATGTCCTTGACCGCGTCGGCCGCCTTGTCGCGGACGTCGTGGGCGGTCTCCTTGGCTTCGCCGGCGAGCTGGTCGCGCTTGCCAGCGGCCTCCAGTTCCTCGTTGCCGGTGACCTGGCCGATCTTCTCCTTGGCCTGGCCGACCAGCTGCTCGGCCTTGTCCTTGGCCTTGTCGAACACGCTCATGGCGGCTCCCTTCGCGCTGTGGTGGCGCCGGCCCCGCACCGGGCCACTCACCTCGTACGGAGTGCCCGAATTCCGTTCGCGTCACGCCGTTGTGAGCGGCCTCACCCGTCCCGGTGGTCCCGGAAGAACTTTTCGAGCAGGGCCGCGGACTCTTCGGCGAGCACGTCGCCGCGCACTTCGGGGCGGTGGTTGAGCCTGCGGTCGCGCAGCACGTCCCACAGCGAGCCGGCCGCGCCGGTCTTGGGTTCCCAGGCGCCGAAGACCACTCTGGCGACCCTGGCCAGCACGATCGCGCCCGCGCACATGGTGCAGGGCTCCAGGGTGACCACCAGGGTGCAGCCGTCCAGGCGCCAGCCGTCGCCGTTGGCCGCCGCGGCGGCGCGCAGGGCGAGGACCTCGGCGTGGGCGGTGGGGTCGGCGCTGGCTTCGCGGGCGTTGTGCGCGCGGGCCAGCTCCCGGCCGTGCTGGTCCAGCACGACCGCGCCGATGGGGACGTCTCCGCTGGTCAGGGCCCCGCGCGCGATCTCCAGCGCGGTGCGCATGGCTGCCAGGTCCGCCGCCGATGGCGGCAGGGTCACTGCTGCAGCCGCTCGGTGATCTTGCTCAGCTCGTCGGCGAACCCGCAGCGCTGGGCGATCATGGTGAGCTGCTCGTCCGGGTACAGGTCGATGTCGTCGACGATCAGCTGCAGCTCGGGTTCGGGCAGGCCGAGGTCGGTGAGGATGGTGAAGTCGCCGGCCGGCCAGATGTCCTCGTCGTCGGGGTCCGGCGGCTCGACCCTGAGCAGGTCGAGCACGTCCGCGGCCACGTCGTAGTCGAGTCCGGAGCCCGCGTCGGAGAGCAGCAGGGCCACTCCGGTCGGCGCCGGTCTGATCAGCACGAAGAACTCGTCGTCGACGGCGAGCATGCCGAAGACGGCGCCCGTCGACCTGGTCCTGCGCAACTCGGTGATCGCCGCGTCCAGGTCAGCCAGCGCCGCACTGTCCATCGGCGTACACCGCCAACGGCCTTCCTCACGCACCACCGCAACCGCGAAGCCGATGACCGGCTCCTGCACCGCCATGGGGCACACGTTATGCGCATAACGCTTAACCCGAAAGCACTATCCCGCGTACGCGGCGTGGCGAGGCAAATGACGGTGTCCGCGCGTCCCACTGACAGGCGACACTGTCCCCATGAGCGCCCCCGTGCACCCCGCGGACGCCCGGCTCGCCGGCGTCCTGCACCAGGCCCGCGAACTCCAGCCGAGGACGGTCGCGCTGCGCCGCCGGATCCACCGCCACCCCGAGCAGGGCCTGCGCCTGCCGAGCACCCAGGCCGCGGTGCTGGCCGAGCTGGCCGACCTGCCGCTGAGCACGCGCACCGGCGAGTCCACCACCTCGGTGGTGGGGGTGCTGGAGGGCGGCAAGCCGGGCCGGACGGTGCTGCTGCGCGCGGACATGGACGCGCTGCCGCTGACCGAGGACACCGGTCTGGAGTTCGCCTCCGAGACGCCCGGCACCATGCACGCCTGCGGCCACGACACGCACGTGGCGATGCTCGCCTCGGCCGCGCGCCTGCTCAGCGCCCGCCGCGCGGAGCTGGCCGGGCAGGTGGTGTTCATGTTCCAGCCGGGTGAGGAGGGTCACCACGGGGCCAAGTACATGCTGGACGAGGGGCTGCTGGAGGTCACCGGCAGCAGGCCGGAGCGGGCGCTGGCCATCCACATCACCTCGACCCTGGACAGCGGCATGCTCCAGTCCCGGCCGGGGCCGATCATGGCCTCCTCGGACATCCTGAACGTGACCGTCACCGGCCGCGGCGGGCACGCCTCGGCCCCGCACGACGCGCTGGACCCGATCCCGGCGGCCGCGGCCATGGTCGGCGCGCTGCAAACCATGATCACCCGCAAGGTCAGCGTGTTCGACCCGGCCGTGGTCACCGTGGCGCACATCAAGGCGGGCACCACCAGCAACATCATCCCCGAGGTCGCGCACCTGCAGGGCACCATCAGGGCGCTGTCGGAGCCCACCCGCAAGCTGGTGCACGAGGAGGTCCGCCGGGTCTGCGAGCACGTGGCCGCCGCGCACGGCTGCACCGCCGAGGTGGAGGTGGTGCTCGGCTACGGGGTGACGGTCAACGACGAGGTGGTCGGCCCCGGCGTGGTGGACCTGGCCGCCGCGGTGCTCGGCCCGGCGCACGCCGCGCCGATGCTGGATCCGCTGATGGGCGCGGAGGACTGGTCCTACGTGCTGAACGAGGTGCCGGGCGCGATGGCCTTCCTCGGCGCCTGCCCGCCCGGCACGCCGGTGGCCGACGCCGCGCCGAACCACTCCAACCGGGTGATCTTCGACGAGGCCGCGATGGCGCACGGGGTGGCCATGTACGCCGGGTTCGCGCTGGACGCACTGCGGTGACCTTTCCCCAGAAGGCCGAGCCGGAGGAGCTGGCCCGGCGGGAGTTCCTGGCCGTGTGCGTGCGCGACGAGCTGGCCGCGGCCGGGCTGGCGGTGGTGCCGAGGACCTTCTCCGGCGACCTGTATCCCGGCGCCGAGGTCAGCGTGGACCCCGGCCGGGACGAGATCGGTGGGGTGCACGTGGATTGGGTGGTCAGCCCCCGGCTGCGCGCCTGTGCCCGGCGGGCGGTGAACAGCGGCCGGTTGGACGATCCGGCGATCGGCTACTCGTACCGGGTCGGTGAGGCGATGGTCGCGGCGATGACCGCCATCCTGCGGGAGGCCGGGTACACCGTTCAGCCCAGCCGCGACGAGTACCGGATCGGCGAGCTCCAGGTCACCGCTGGTCCTGGACCGGAGGTCACGCCGGTGTGGGCGCTGACCGACGAGGAGCTGCGGCCGGGCGCCTCTCCCGCGAACCAGGCAGACAGCGCGGGGAACCCGGGGTAGCAAACGCTGCGGACGTGGGCAGCGGAAGGATGGGCGAATGCATTCGGTGTGTGTGCTCGGGCTCGGGCTGATCGGCGGCTCGGTGCTACGGGCGGTCCGGTCGGCCGGCTACCCGGCGTGGGGCGCGACCAAGTCCGAGGTGGACCGGGACGCGGCGCTGGCCGACGGCTACCAGGCCGAGGCGAGCGTGGCGGACGCGCTGCGCCGGGCCGAGGACGAGGGCGCGCTGATCGTCCTGGCGGTGCCGCTGACCGCGCTGGAGGAGGTGCTCCGGCAGGTCCGCGCGCTCGCCCCGTCCTGCCCGCTGACCGACGTGGTCAGCGTCAAGGGGCCGGTGGCCGAGGCGGTGGGCCGCATCCTGCCCTCGGCCCGTTACGTCGGCGGGCACCCGATGGCCGGGTCCACCGGGTCCGGCTGGGCGGCGGGCTCGGCCGAGCTGTTCCGCGGCGCGCCCTGGGTGGTCACCGCCGAGGAGGAGACCGACCTGACCAGGTGGGCGCAGGTGGCCAGGCTGGCCATCGCCTGCGGCGCGCACGTGGTGCCCGCGACACCTGAGCAGCACGACGCCACGGTGGCCCGGATCTCGCACCTGCCGCACCTGTTCGCCGCGGTGCTGGCCGCGGTCGGCGCCGAGGGCGGGCCGCTGGCCTGGTCACTGGCCGCCGGTTCCTTCGCCGATGGCACCAGGGTGGCCGGCACCCGGCCCGAGCTGGTCAGGGCGATGTGCGAGGGCAACCGGGGCGCGCTGCTGGAGGCGCTGGACGAGGCGCTGGGCAGGCTGGGCGCGGCCCGCGGCTCGCTGGCCTCCACCGGCGGCCTCGCGGTCACCGTGGACGCCGGGTTCGAGGCCCGCCGCGGCTTCACCAGGGCCCCGGAGAGCGCGCCGGCCGAGGTGCGGATCGACCTGAAGGACCCCAATGCCCTGGACGAGCTGCTCGACCTTGGCACACTGGGTGGCCGGATCACCTCGATCGAGGACGAGATGGCCATCGGAACGGAACTGGGGAGCACGTGACCGACCTGCCCGGCCTGCAAGCCACCTGGGACAACCTGGGTAAGGAAGATCCGTACTGGGCGGTGCTCTCCGATCCGGAGCGCAGGCACAACCAGTGGGACCACGACGAGTTCATGGCCACCGGGCGCAGGCACGTCGAGGCTGTCAGCGGCTGGCTGGCCGGGCTGGACCTGGAGCTGGGCGGCCGGGTGCTCGACTTCGGCTGCGGGCTGGGCAGGCTGAGCAACGCGCTGGCCGAGACCGGCTGTCAGGTGGTCGGCGTGGACATCGCTCCTTCCATGGTCGAGCAGGCCAAGGCGATGAGCCGGTTCCCGGAGCGCACCGAGTTCGTGGCCTATGACGGCCGCGCGCTGCCGTTCCCGGACGCGAGCTTCGACGGGGTGCTGAGCCTGATCGTGCTCCAGCACATCCCGCCGCTGCCCAAGGTGGCCAGCCTGCTGGAGCTGGTCAGGGTGGTCCGGCCGGGCGGGGTGCTGGTGCTCCAGCTGCCCAGCCACCGCACCAGCCCGGTGCCGGTGCCGGAGGGCTGCCGGGCCGGGCTGGAAGTGCTGTCCGCGCCGACTCGGCTGAGGCCGGGCCAGCAGGCCGCGGTGCGGGTCCGGGTCAGCAACCTGAGCGAGCACTCCTGGCACTTCTCACCGAACCTCCAGCTCGGCAACCACTGGCTCGCCGGCGGCGCGACCGTGGTCAGCGACGACGGCCGGACCCCGCTGCCGATGTCCGGCGTGCCCGCGGGCCAGTCAGCCGTCGTCACGCTGACCGTCACCGCACCGGCCGAGCCCGGCGACTACGAGCTGGAACTGGACCTGGTGCTGGAGCAGGTGGCCTGGTTCCACGGCCTCGGCTCGGCGACCGTACGGGTCCCGGTCGAGGTCAGCGCGCAGGTGGCCCAGCCGGTCGCGCCCGCAGCGGCCGAGGAGGTCGTCGACGAGGCGCCGCTGGTCGAGCCGGACCCCAGCGGCATCGAGATGTTCCCGCTGCCCGCCGAGCTGTTCCGCACCCTGCTGGAGCACGTGGGCTGCCGGGTGGTCCGGTTGGTCGCCGACGAGCTGGGCGGTCCGGAGTGGAGCAGTTACACCGCGGTGGTGCAACGCCTGTACTGAGCCGCCTCCCCCGCCTAACGTGGGCGGATGGAACCTCGGTCGCGGGTGGCGGTGGTGTTGGGCGCCGTTGTGCTGCTGGCCGGGGCGGTCGTGGTGATGCGGGGCAGCGGCGAGGAGCAGGGCGAGGAGCCCGCGTTACCGCCGTACCGCACGATGACCGAGTTCCGGGCCGACGGCGTGCTGCTGCCGGGACCGCAGGTGAAACCGCAGCCGCCGACCGGGTTGACCATCCAGCCGGGGTCGCGGCGGCTCCAGGTGAGCTGGCAGGGCGAGGCCGCCGGGTACGAGCTGACCTGGGGACATGAGCGGCGGACCAGGCTGGTCGCGGAGCGTTCGGCGCAGCTGGACGGGCTCACCGACGGCCTGGCCCATCCGGTCGAGGTGCGGGCGGTGGACGCCTTCGGGCAGCGCTCCGAGCCGGTGCGCGGGGCGGGCACACCGCGCGCGGCCGAGGACGGCTTCAGCTTCGTGGACCGGTTCGACGGCACCGAGGACGAGGTGGCCTCGCGCTGGCAGCTGGTGCAGCGGCCCGGCTGCGCGTGGACCGGGCTGGCCGAGGGGCGGCTGGTGGTCAGCGCCAACTGCGGCGAGCGGCCCACCGGCCTGCGCGCGCGGACCCCGCTGCGGCTGCGCGCCGACGGCGGCCGGGTGGTGCTGGAGACCGACGCGCCGGAGCCGAGGGACCGGCTGACCGTGGACTTCGTGCCGGGACCGGTGGACATCGCCGGCGAACGGCAGCTGCCACCGGGCGCGATCAGGGTGGAGCTGACCACCGAGGGCGTGCTGGTGCGGCATCCGGGCGGCGAGGCGCGGCTGCCCGGCCTGCCCGCGCCGCCGATCGGGCGCTCGCAGCGCTGGGAGCTGGTGTTCACCGCGACCGAGCTGCGGGTGCTGCGGGACGGCGCCCTGCTCGGCCGCACGCCGGTGGTCCGGTCCTGGCAGGAGGCCACCGTGCTACTCGGCTTCGCCGGGCGCGGCAGCGGGGTCACCGACGTGCTGCTGGACCTCATCGCCTTCGACGGCGAGCCCGCCCCGAGCCCGCCGCTGCGGATCACCCCGAGGGTGCTGACCGACCACCCGCGCCCGGCAGGCGGCGGCGCGCCGGAGGGCACCAGGCAGCTGCTGGGCACCGAGGGCGCGCTGTTGCGGGTGGCGGTGCGGCCCGCCGCCGACCCGCCGGTGCTGCCCAGGTTCACCGCCTCGGTCAACGGCGCCGACTACCCGCTGCGGCCGGTGTTCCCCGACCTGCCGCCGGACCGGCACAGCTGGTTCCCGCTGGTCGCCGACCTGCCCGCGGCCGCGCTGGCGGTCGACCAGCACCGCTACCTGCTGGCCGTCCAGCTGCGCCAGGACAACCCGGACCTCAAGGTGGAGCACGGCCCGGCCTCACTCGACCTGCGCCCGGCCGCCGGGCTGGCCGCGGACGAGCCGCCGCCCAACCGCGCCGACCAGCGGCTGCCGCGACCGGGCCCGGTGCTGGCCGAGCCGACCGCGACCCTGCTGGACGCCGCGGGCAGGCCGGTGCCTGCCGGGGAGCCGGTGAGCCGGGGCCGGATCGTGCTGGACATCCGGCTGGACGGCCTGGCCGGGCAGGTCGCCGCCGGGGAGCTGGCCGGACTGGCCGGGCTGGAGGTCCGGCTGGACGGGGACCGGCTGGCCGCGCTGCCCACCGCCAAGGACGGCCCTGGTGTGGCCGGGTCCTGGCGGATCGCGCTGAGCCTGGCGGGCGCCATCGCCACCGGCCCGCACACCATCGAGGTGCGCGCGGTGGGCACCAGCTGGGACACCCCGGCTTCGTATGCGTACGTGCCGTTCTCGGTCGCCCGCCAGTGATCTCCGCTCGTCGGTGATCTCACAGCGGCGACGCGAGAACGGCTCGCATGGTCCAGCATGGGGGTATGCCCGCACTGATCCTGGATGCCGCTCGCACCCCGTTCGGCCGCTACCGCGGTGGCCTGTCCGAGGTCCGGGTGGACGACCTGGCGACGTTGCCGATCACCGAGCTGCTCCGGCGGCACGGGCCGGACGGCAGCGGGCAGCTGGATCCGGCGCGCATCGACGACGTGATCTACGGCGATGCCAACGGCGCCGGTGAGGACAACCGGAACGTGGCCAGGATGGCCGCGCTGCTGGCCGGGCTGCCGGTGACCGTGCCGGGGGTGACCCTCAACCGGCTGTGCGCCTCCGGCGGCGAGACGTTCGTGCAGGCCAGGCGGGCCATCGTGGCCGGGGACGCGGACCTGGTGGTGGTCGGCGGCGTGGAGGGCATGAGCCGGGCCCCGTTCGTCATGCCGCGCCCGGACAAGGGGCTGCCGGACCGGATGGAGGTGGTCTCCACCGCGCTGGGCTGGCGGCTGGTCAACCCGAGGATGCGCGCGGAGTGGACGGTGCCGCTGGGCCTGGCCGCCGAGCAGGTGGCCACCGGGCTGAACATCACCCGCGAGGAGATGGACCTGTTCGCGCTGCGCTCGCACCGCAGGGCCGCGGCCGCCTGGGACGCCGGGGTGCACGACGGCTTCGTCTTCCCGGTACTGGCCCCGGAAGGCCCGCGCTCCACCCAGATCGTGCGCAGGGACGAGTCGGTCCGCTCGGACACCTCGGAGAAGAAGCTGGCCCAGCTCAAGTCGGCCTTCTCCGCCGACGGCCCGGTCACCGCGGGCAACTCCTCACCGCTGAGCGACGGCGCGGTGGCCGCGCTGATCGGCACCGAGGCCGCCGCCACCGAGCTGGGCGTGCAGCCGCTGGGCGAGATCGTGGCCGGCACCGTGGCCGCGGACGAGCCGCACCGGTTCACCCTGGCCCCGGTGCCCGCGATCCGCCGCCTGCTGCTGCGGCTGGGCGTGCGCGCGGAGAACGTGGACCTGTGGGAGATCAACGAGGCCTTCGCCGCGATGGCGCTGTCCGTGCTGCACCACCTGCCCGAGGTGGACCGGGACCGGGTCAACGTGCACGGCGGCGCGATCGCCTACGGCCACCCGCTGGGCGCGTCCATGCCCAGGGTGATCATCGACCTGTGCCGCCACCTGCGTCAGCGCGGCGGCGGCCTGGGGATCGCGGCGGCCTGCGTCGGCGTGGGCCAGGGTGTGGCGATCGCGGTCCGGGTTTAGATCCGGCCGGAGATACCCGGGTAGTCCAGGACCACGGCGTCCTCGCAGACGGTGATGTCCGCGGTGAAACCGAGGTGGGAGAAGTTGACCACCGACTCCTGCTCGCCTGCGCTCACCGTGCGGTAGGTCTGGTGCACGACCTTGAGCTCCAGCTCCGGCAGCGACACCCAGAGCACCGGCATGGTCGCCTCGCCGGCTTCCCGGTGCAGCTGGTGGCGGCGGATCGGCAGGGTGTTGAACAGCACGCAGAACTGCACGTCCACCTCGGCCGCGCCCTGGAACTCCTCCCGCTGCGGGCCCTGGCCGCGGTCGTAGAGCCAGAAGCCGTCGTGCGAGCGGCTGAAGGAGATCTGGCGCTCGTGCTCGGCGGTGGTGCTGCGCACGAGCAAGCGCTTGACCTCGCCCGCCTCGTTCACCCCGACCTCGTAGGAGGCGCTGAACGCCCCGGTCTCGGTGTTGGCGGCGACGATGAGGCGGCCGGTGCCGCGGAAGCGCAGGCCCTCGGCCAGCACCAGTCGCGCGGACTCCAGGCTTGGCAGGTCATGACCCCGCCAGGTGACCATCTTCTGCCGCCGGACGGTAGCTGTGGAGTTCACCTGTTCCTGCACGCGATCGAGCGTACTCGACCTTGAACGGCCCTCCTATGGTTAAGTAGTCGCTGCCGCCGCCTGGATACCGCTGGTAACCAGGAGGTCCCCGCCCATGACGCGAACACTTCGCGCCCTGTTGCCCTTGCCGCTGATCGCAGCGGCGCTGGTGACCGCCCCCGTGGCCGTCGCTGCCCCGGAGGCGAACCTGAGCAAGGCCGCGCCGCGGTTCGACGTGATGACACCGGCCAGCACGGTGGCATCCCGCACCGACCGCCGCCCGATGGCCGGCGCGGTGTACGACAAGGTCACCGACCAGACCATCACCACCTGGTCCGGTCAGCACGCGCACAACTACGTGCAGGCCTACGACCACAAGAAGAAGACCTGGACCGCGCCGCGGCAGATCGCCGACGGCGAGTCCGACCCGCACAACTACCCGACCATCGTCCAGGCCGACGACGGTTACCTGCTGGTCTTCCAGGGCATGCACAACAAGTCCCTGCGGCTGACCCGCTCGCCCAAGCCGCGCTCGGTCGAGGGCGACTGGACCCAGCACACCATCGCCGAGGGCGCCGCGGCCAGCTACCCGATGCCGTTCAAGACCGCCAACGGCACCATCTACGTCTTCTTCCGGGAGACCTCGCAGGAGCTGGACCCGAGCAAGCCCACCGACTTCCGCCCGATGCGCTACGTGGTCTCCACCGACAACGGCCGCAGCTGGCGCAACTCCGAACAGCTGACCGGGCAGCGGTTCGCCATCGGCTCGACCAGCCGCGCGGACCACATGGACGAGATCTACATCGGCCAGTTGCGCTACGAGCCGGCCTCGTTGGGCAACCGGGAGCGGGTGCACATCGTCTACACGCTGGCCGGCGGTGGGCCGGAGGGCCACAAGCACGACCGCTACCACCGCAACATCTACTACGCCTGGTTCGACCCGGCGAACCGGCACTTCTACTCCGCGTCCGGCCGTGACCTGGGCACCCAGATCGACGACGCGGACCAGGAGCAGCGGCTCAAGATCGTGGAGACCCCGCTGGCGCTGCCCGGCGGGATCAAGTCGCCGGACTACATCCAGCAGGTCGGCGTGGCCAACGGGAAACCGTTCACGCTGTGGTTCGAGACCGACAACACCGGGCTGTGGCACAACAGGGCCGCGGTGTTCGAGGGCGGCCGGTGGGTGGTCACCGAGGTGGCCACCGGCTACCGCACCAGGGAGATCGAGCGGCTGGACGGCAACACCTGGCGGGTCTACGCCACCAGGGACGCCAAGCCGGACATCGAGACCTTCCTGCTGCGCGGCGGCAAGCACTGGAGCCCGGAGACGGTGATCCGCACGCCGAAGCCGGTGCAGCGGGTCGAGGTGGTGACCGGGTTCCGCGATCCGGCCCGGATCATCGCCACCGGCGCGTCCAGCGACCGCAACGTGGCCGTGGCCGACGGCGACATCTACGTGGCCGGACTGCCCCCGGCGCGCTGCCGCCTGGAGCTGCCGATCCTGGGCTGCGTGCTCCGGAAGTCCTGAGGCACAAGGAGAAGCTGCGCCGGGCTCCCCCGTTGGGAGCCCGGCGCAGCCGGTCTAGCTAGTCAGTTGCTCAGGCGCGCTTCCTGCGGCGCTGGAGCACCAGGGCGAGCGCACCGCCGCCGAGGAGCACCACGCCGACCAGCGACAGGGTGATCACCGAGGCGCCGGTGTTGGCCAGGCCGCCGGTGTTCTTCACCGGAGGCACCGGGCTGGTGGTGGTCGCCGGGATCTCCGCCTTCGACGTGGTCGTGGTCGGAGCCGGGGTGGTGGTGCTGGGGGTCGGCTTGGTGGTCGGCTGACCGGCCTTCCACGTGACGTTGGCCTGCGCGGCCAGCTTGGCGTTGGTCGCCTGGGCCAGGATCAGGGTCTGCGAGGGCTTGCCGTCGTTGGCGACGAACAGCCGACCCTTGTCGATCTTGGTGGTGGCTTCCAGCTTGAAGCTCGCCTTGCCGGCGGCGGCGTCGGCCGGGACGTCGACGAAGATCTCCTGGCCGTTGGCGGCCTCGACGATCTCCTTGCCCGCCTTGTCCACGACCTTGACGCCCTTGGGCGCGTCCGCGGTGAGCTTGATCTTCTCCGCGGTGGACTTGACCGTGAACGGGCCGAGCTTGCTGCCGGCCGCACCGGCGAGCTGGTCCGGGGTCAGCTCAAGCGAGGGCTTGGGCTGCTCCTTCATGCCGACGTTCTTCTCGCCGGTCAGGTACTTGTACACCGCCTTGACGTCATCGGTGTTGTTCGCGTGCAGGCTGACCTTGTTGCTGTAGTGCCAGATCGCGGCCTGGGTGCCCGCGATGGCCTCGTTGTTGTCGAGGTCGGCGCCAACGGTCTTGCCCAGCTCGGCCAGCCCGATGGTCGGGTAGGAGTGGTGCAGGATCCAGTTGACCTTGTCAGGGCTGGACTTGAAGTCCGACTGGTTGTCGTGGCCCTTGCTGTCGGCGCCCGGGTACTTGCTCCACGGGGCCTCGATCATCTGCGCGTTGTCGCGCACGCCGACGGTCAGCTCGACGCAGTAGGTCTTGAGCGCGGTGCCGTCGGCCAGCCGGAGGCCGATCAGCAGGGTGGGGATGGAGCTGCCGTCGTTGAGGCGCACGTGCATCGTGCCCTCGTTGGCGGTCTTGTCGACCTTGGCCTTCGTCTGCGCCATGGCCGGGAGTGCGGAAACCAGCGAAATCGCGGTCGCAGTGAGGAGCACCGCGCCGAGGCGCGCGGCGCGCAACCGAGATGTCATAACTCTCCTTCCCGCCGGAAGTGTGGGGACTCCCAGAACGGGCATATGGGGATACGAGGTGTCAGCGCTGGTACTCACCCGACGTGGGCCGCAAGGGGGCGCGACCGGGGCGAGAACGCGACGGACAGTACCGCCGGGTTCCAAAGGGCCGTCACCAGGGGTGGGTACACAATCCCTTACCCAGCGCTATCGGACACTACACCGTTCGGCCTAATTCATTCGTCTTGCCAGCGGCGCTACCACAGCCATTTGACCTCGCATTATGGGGTAGCGTTACTTCTGAACAGAAGAAAGTCCGCTACAGTGCGAAACTGGCTGGACCGGCAGACGCTAAACCTCGCCGCGACCACAGTTGCGTTTTCGTGATCTCGCCGAGATCAATCCGTTAGCAAAGTCATCCGGGTACCTACCGCGAATGCGGCGAAGCCCACACCGACCAGCGGTGTGGGCTTCTGACAGAGCCGCGTGGCGGTACGCCTCAGACGGCGCGGACCTGCTCCGCCTGCGGACCCTTGGGGCCCTGGGTGATCTCGAACTCCACCGGCTGGTTCTCTTCCAGGGTCCGGTAACCGTTGCCCTGGATAGCACTGAAGTGGACGAAGACGTCCGGACCGCCATCAGCCTGGGCGATGAAGCCGAAGCCCTTCTCGCCGTTGAACCACTTCACAGTGCCCTTAGCCATCTGCTCTCCCTGATTGCACTCTTCGCGACCTGCACCTCGCAGGCCAACAGCTGCCGCAGGCAGGCTGGTGCGATGAAGGGAGAGATGCCTCCCGAACGCGCGAGCCCGCCGGTCAAAATTCCTGCGGGCGCTTCACAACGTTCGAGGAAAAGATGACTGCATCCAACTGATGGGACCAGTCTAGCACAGAAAGCAAAGAACTGCCGACAGGCGGCAGTTCTGAGCGGGTGGCGCGCTCGGCAGGATTCGAACCTGCAACCTCTTGATCCGTAGTCAAGTGCTCTATCCGTTGAGCTACGAGCGCATCATTCTTCAGTTGTGGCCTGACCGAAGCCAAGCACTGCGGAGGCTCCGGGATTTGAACCCGGGAGGGGGTTGAAGCCCCCAACCGCATTAGCAGTGCGGCGCCATAGACCAGACTAGGCGAAGCCTCCCGGGGCCTTGTGGGGCCGCCGGATCAGTACTTTACACACCCCCGAGCCATCCGCCAAAACGGGGGGTCATCAGGGGCCGGAGCAGGGCGTTTGCCGCCCTGCCCCAGCTGTCCACCGCGGATTCCCATGATCGCGGACGACCCGTGCGTCCGGACCATCCCCTGCGTCCACCCGGTCCCACGTCCGGTGGACACGCGCAGACGGTTTCACCCGCCCCGCGAACTTGGCAACACTCGATCGGATGACACTTCGGTAATTCACTTACCAAAGCCGTCGGCCCACGTCACGGCCCGGTTCCGGCGGCCCTGGCGGCCAGCTCCTCGAACGGCCGCAGCGCCTCCGGGTTGGTCAGCGCGTCCCGGCTGACCGCTCGCTCCGGCGGCATGCCGGCCAGGATCTTCTTCACCGGCACCTCGCACTTCTTGCCGTTGAGCGTGCGCGGCACGTCGGTGATGGCCAGGAACCGGTTGGGCACGTGCCTGGGCGAGAGCGCGCCGCGCAGCTCCGCGCGCAGCCTCGGCTCCACCTCGGCCAGCTCGGCCCCCGGCGCCAGCACCAGGAAGCACAGCAGCTCGCCATCGGTCTGACCAGCGCCGGAGGTGTCGATGACGAGCGAGTCGAGCACCTCCTCGAAGCCCTCGACCACCCGGTAGAACTCGCTGGTGCCCATCCGCACGCCGCCGCGGTTGAGCGTGGAGTCACTCCGGCCGTAGATCACGCAGGACCCGCGCGGTGTGATCTTGATCCAGTCGCCGTGCCGCCAGATGCCCGGGTAGGTCTCGAAGTAGGCCTCGCGCAACCGGCTGCCGTCGGCGTCCCGCCAGAAGAACACCGGCATCGACGGCATCGGCTGCGTGATTACCAGCTCGCCGACCTCGTCCAGCACCGGGTTGCCCGCCTCGTCGTAGGCGGCCACCGCGGCGCCGAGCATCCGGCAGGAGATCTCGCCCAGCCACACCGGCACGTCCGGCGCCGCGCCGACGAAGGCGGTGCACAGGTCGGTGCCGCCGGAGACGCTGGCGATCTGGATCCGCTCGCCGACGTGCTCAGCCAGCCAGGCGAAGCCCTCGGGGCTCAGCGGGGCGCCGGTGGAGCCGATCACCCGCAGCGCGGACAGGTCGTGCTGCTCGGCCGGGCGCAGGCCCTGCTTGAGGCAGGACTGCACGTACGGCGCGGAGGTGCCGAAGTAGGTGACCTCGAGCTGCTCCACGATCCGCCACAGCGCGCCCAGGTCGGGGTGGCCGGGGCTGCCGTCGAAGAGCACCACGGTGCAGCCCACCAGCAGCCCGGAGACGAGGTAGTTCCACATCATCCAGCCGGTGGTGGTGAACCACAGGAACCGCTCGCCGGGGCCCAGGTCCCCGTGCAGGGCAAGGGCTTTGAGGTGTTCCAGCACGATGCCGCCGTGGCCGTGCACGATGCCCTTGGGCAGGCCGGTGGTGCCGGAGGAGTAGAGGATCCACAGTGGATGGTCGAAGGGCACCGGGTCGAACTCCAGCGGCGCGCCCCGGTGCCGGTCCAGCAGTTCGGCCCAGTCCTGGGTCTCCGGCACGGTGGCGCCGTTGCCCAGGTAGTCCACCAGGACGGTGGCGCGCAGGCCGGGGATCTCCTCGCGCAGCCGCTCCACGGTCGGCCTGGTGTCGAAGGACCGTCCGTTGTAGACGTAGCCGTTGACCGCGATGAGCACGGTCGGCTCGATCTGGGTGAACCGGTCGGAGATGGCCCGCGCGCCGAAGTCCGGCGAGCAGGAGGACCACACCGCGCCGAGGCTGGCCGCGGCCAGGAAGGCGATCAGGGTGTCCGGCGAGTTCGGCACCAGCGCGGCCACCCGGTCGCCCTGGCGCACGCCCAGCTCGCGCAGACCGGCCCGCGCGGCAGCGACCCTGGCGCGCAGCTCGCCGTAGCTCAGCCGGGCGCTCAGGCCGTCCTCGCGGACGAACTCCACCGCGGGATCGGCCTCACCCTTGCCGGGACCAAGCCGCAGTGCGTGCTCGGCGTAGTTGAGCGTGCTGCCCGGGAACCATTCCGCGCCGGGCATCTCGGCCGAGCCGAGCACGGCCCTGGGCCGGTCGTGGAACTTGACGTCCAGGAAGTCGGCCAGCGCGCCCCAGAACGCGGGCAGATCGGTGGTGGACCACTGCCACAGCGCGGAGTAGTCGGCCAGGTCCAGTCCGTGCTGGGTGCGCAGCCAGCCGCGGAAGGCGGCCAGCCTGCTGGCGCCGACCCGGCCGGGTTCGGGTTGCCACAACAGGTCCGGCACTCCGGCGCCATTGCCGGGCGTGGTCTCGGTCATGTCTTGAGTTCCTAGCCGATCGCCGCCGATCAGGCCAGGTGTGGTGAGCAGCGTCCCAGAACGCCGAACGACCCCGCGCCGTGGTGTCCGGCCGGGGTCGCGTGGCTAAGCACGGTTGCGGAATCAGCCCCAGCGCTTGACGTTGCGGGACTCCGCGTCCTGGTAGTTCTGGTTGGCGCTCTCCAGCGCCCGGCCGATCTGGGCCAGCACGCTCTTGAGGTCCTCGTAGGAGGAGTCCCAGCGCTGCTGGTGCACCTGCCACGCCTCGGCCGCCTTGCCGGACCAGGTGGCCGCGGTCGGGGCCAGGTTGGCCTTCAGGTCGCCGAGCAGGCGCTCCAGCTCACCGGAGGTGCTGCGGACCTTGTCCGCGGTGTTGCCCAGCTGCTCGAAACTGACTTCGATTTCGCCGCTCATCGTCTTCGCTCCCCGTTGTCCCGCGCTCAGCCCAGCTCGTTCTGGATCTTGCTCATGCCCTGCTGGTGCTGCTCTTCCTGCTGGGCGTAGCCCTTGTGCATGTTGTCCAGGTTGCCTGCGATGTCGCTCAGCGCGAGGTTCAGCTTCAGGGCGTCCCGGTCCCACTGCTCCATGAGCGTGTCGAACGCCTTGGCCGCCTCGCCGCGCCAGAACGACTTGACGTCCTGCACCTGCTGACGCAGCAGGCGCAGCTGGTTGTCGACATCGCCGTTGACCTTGCGGACGTCCTGGGCGGCGCGCCGCATCTCCTCCAGTGAAGCGCCGTAACTCATGTGCGCTCTCCCCTTACGACCAGTTCAGTGGTATTCGGGAGCCCCTCGGAGTGGGAACCCGCCGACATGGTGTCAGACGCACCGGGGGGCCTGTGCGGTTCCCAGGAAAATCGTCACCCGGAAAAACCAGTGTTCACACAGGGTGAGGACATGCGGAACGGGTGTCAGCGCAGGTGCGCGTCGAACCAGTTGAGGGTGCGCTGCCAGGCGTCGGAGACAGCGGCCGGGTCCTGCTCGCCCTCGCCCTCGACCGGTCCGGGGTAGCGGACCACGTCGGTGGCCACGCCGGAGCCGGCCGCCGCGTCGCGCAGTTTGGCCACGTCCTCGGCGGGGATGGCCTTGACCGCGTCGCTGTAGATGCCCAGCCACGGACAGGTCAGCTCGCCGGCCACCTCGACCAGCGAGGGCAGCCCCTCCGACAGCGGCGCGACGATGCCGCCGCCGCTGATGGTGACCGCCGCGCCCAGGGTGCGGCTGGCCGCGACCACCAGGGCGACCGAACCGCCGAGGCCGAAGCCCACGATGCCCATCCGGTCCGCGGCCACGCCCTGCTGGGCCAGCCAGGCGAAGGCGGCGTCGGTGTCGGCCAGCACGGAGTCGCCGGAGAGGCGGCTGACCTTGTCCGCCACCCGGTGGTCGTCATCGGAGTCGATCTGCTCGTCGTCGCCGTCGCGGTGGTAGAGATGTGGAGCGACGGTCAGCCAGCCCTCCTCGGCGAGACTGGTGGCCAGCCCGCGTACCGCGTCGGTGACCCCGCGGGCCTCGTGCAGCAGCACCAGCCCGCCCCGTACCACTCCGTCCGGCTCGGCCACGGTGCAGCGCAGTTCGCTGCCGTCGGTCAGCAGGAGCGTCTCGGTTCGGGTCTGCGTCATGAGCTCAGCCAACCACGCGAGGGTGAACACCAGTCAACGTGACCAACCATACGGAGCAATTCCAGCGAGACCGCGTGTTCACCAGGTGACAACCATTTCCGCCCTGCGCGGTGTCTCCCCAGGTAGCAACGACCATCCGGGGGAGACATGAAGGTCAAGCTCGCCGCGCTCACGGCCCTGTTGCTGCTGGCCACCAGCGCCTGCACGATCCGCTTCACCACCACCACGAAGATGACCGAGACCCAGACACCGGACCCGGCCGCCGCGGTCTGGCTGGCCAAGGCGTGCGCGCTGAGCCTGCCGGTGGTCCTGCACCAGGAGACACAGCCGAAGAAGCTCGACGAGGCGGCACTGCCCGAGCTGCGCCAGTACTGGATCGAACGGCACGAGACGAACCTGCGGGTGCAGAACGAGCTGGCCCAGAAGCTGGAGACGGCCAAGATCACCAGTGAGGCCGATCTGAAGCAGGTGATGACCGAGGTGGACGCGGTCGCCAAGCGGGGTGATGAGGAGGCCGACGCGAAGGTCGCGGTGCTGGGCGGCCAGCTCTCGGAGGGCTTCCAAGCCGCCTACCGCGCGGTCCCGGCCTGCCAGCGGCTCAAGTGATGACGGCTATTGACCACTACCGGAAAATAGGCGAATAATCGGTAGCTGAAGGAAGGGGCTGGCCATGTCGATCGTGACCGAGACCCAGCAGCTGCGGGATCTCTTCGCCGAGGTCGAGGTGATCTCCGAGGTCGCGGAGACGTTGCCGCGCAACGACGATCGGCGGCAGCGGCTGTTGAGCCTTGCGGAGAAGCGGCTGGCGGGGGCGCTGCCGGTGCGGCCGGCGGTGGCCGGGGAGTTGCTGGAGCTGACCGAGAAGACCGTGCGGGCCTGGGCCAGTGAGGGTGTGCTGACCATCGCGCAGGTGGATCCGACGTTGCGGATCGATGTGCGGCGGCTGCACCAGGTGCGGGTGCTGGTGGAGGACCTGCGGCAGGCCGGGCGGAACAGGGGGCTGTTGGACGAGGTGCACCGGCGGTTGCGGGACCAGGCGTTGCTGGACCGGCTGGACCTGGCGGAGAGCCTGGAGCAGATGAACCGCGGCGAGGGACGCGTCGTCCGGCGGGGGTGAGCGGCCGCAGCCCATGCCCATCACCGTTGTCGAGACGCCGGTCGCGATCGCCCAGGTCGCCGCGTTGCGCGGGCCGTCGCGGCGGGCCTACGAGCACTTCCTGGACGAGCTGAGCCACAGGGGCTGTGCCGCGCTGTCCTACCGGGTCACCGGGCCGGAGCCGTTGCCCCGACTGTGCGTGCGGCACCTGCGCGGCGCGGACCGGGTGGTGGTCGCCTTCAACCAGGCCGACTCCGCCTACGTGCTGCTGGTCGGGCCGCACGACGCCGATCCGGGCCAGGACGTCTACGAGCTGCTGTACCTGCTGGCCGGCGTGCGCCCCTCGGACAGCACCAAGCGGACCAAGCCGAGCTGCTGCGATCCCGGCACCGGGACCACCCCGACCGCGGCGACGGAGATCGTGGACGACCTCTGCCGCCGGGCCAGGACGATCGCCCGCTCCCGCAGGCGGTCCTAGACGCGGCGCAGGGTGAAGGTGTTCACCGGCTGGCCCGCGAGCAGGGCGGAGAGGCGGCCGTCGAGCACGTAGCTGCCGTGCGGGGTGCGGGCCACGGTGGTCGGCTCGGTGTCGGCCCAGGGCTCGGCGCGGTGGACGACCCTGGCCGAGCGCCAGCCGTCGGCGGAGCGCAGCACCCGGACCGCGACCCGGCCGGGGGCGGAGAGCTTGTTGGTGACCACGGTGAGCGAGCCGTCCGGGCGCAGGTCCAGGCCGTCGCCGCCGACCAGCGGCTCGGGCAGGCTGACCTGGGCCAGGCGCTCCGGGTGGGCCACCGGGATCCGCCACAGCGTGCCGGTGGCGTAGTTGACCGCGAGCAGGTGGCCGCTGGGGTGCCAGACGATGCCGTTCATGCCGATGCCGTTGCTGAGCAGGCGCGGGTCGCGGATCAGCACCGAGGCGCGGCCGTGCACGTCCACCCGGTAGATCGCGTCGCTGAACGGGTCGGTGACGTAGGCGTTGCCCGCGGCGTCGATGGTCAGGTCGTTGGCGGCGTGGTCGCCCGCGCCGATGGCCAGGTCGACCAGGTGCAGCAGGCGGCCGGTGCGCAGGTCGAAGATGCCGAGGCCGGAGGACTTGCGGACGGTCTCCGGCGTGGAGCGCACACCGACGCCGAAGTCGCCGTAGGTGGTCAGCACCCGGCCGCGGGCGGCGTCGGTGTGCACGCCGAAGGTGGAGACCATCCGGGGGTCGGCGGCCAGGGTGCGGACCGCGCCGTCCGGGCGGACCACCGACACGGTGCCGTAGCGCATCGAGCTGACCAGGAAGGACCGGCGCAGCGGGTCCCAGGCGACGCCCTCGGGGTGCAGGTGCGGCGAACTGGCCGAGATCACCTCGGGTAAGCGGCCGGGCGCGGCTCCGGCGGCCGGTGTCCCGGCCACGACGGACGCGGCGGCCACCGCCAGGACGAGCAGCGCACGACGCCCAGTCATCAGCTTGCTCATGTTGCTCCGATCGCTGTTGTTCATCAGGGTTCGGAATGTAATCAGTACCCTGATGCTCGTCAACAGGCGAACAGAAGTCTGATGCTCGTACGATCAGCGCCATGGGCATGCCGTTGGATGAGCGCCTCGGCGGGGACGTCAAGCGCGTCGAGCACGAGCTGATGGGCGTCAAGCAGGCGGTCCTGCGGCCGGTCGGCCTGACCGTCGCGCAGTACGCGGCACTGCTGGTGCTCGCCGGGCAGCCGGGCATCTCCGCCGCCGAGCTGGCCCGCCGCTGCCGGGTCACCCCGCAGACGATGACCACCATCCTGCGCAACCTGGAGTCCGCGGGCCTGATCGAGCGCGCCCCCCATGAGCTGCACCGCAACGTCCTGGAGACCCGGCTGACCGAGGCAGGCCGGACCACCTTCGAGCAGGCGGACAAACGCGCCAGCGCGGTGGAGCGCCGCCTGTCCGCGGAGTTCACCGCCGCCGAGCGGGTCACCCTGCGCGCCCTGCTGGCCCGCTGCTCCGCGGTACTGACCGACCCCGGCATCACCGCCTGAGGAGTCAGTTCGCCGATTCCGCCGATCCGGCCGATCACGCTGCCCTACGGTCTGCGCCATGGCGAACGATGCGGTCGTGGTCCTGAAGGGTCGCGGCGGGGTTTTCCGGCTGGGGAAGTCGGAGGTCGAGGTCTTCCGCGGGGGACTGAGCAGGCGGGTGCCGCTGGCGGCCCTGACCAGTCATCACACCTCAGGGCGGAGCGTGGTGCTGACCACCGCGGCGGAGTCCTACGAGGTGGTGGGCGGCAACGATGCCGCGGTGGCCGCCTTCGCGACGGCGCTGGACCGGGCGATGCGCAAGGTCGAGCACGACCCGGCGGCGACCACCACCGCGCAGGCCCGGCAGCGCAGGCCGATGTCCCTGGCGGTCAAGGTGGCGCTGGGCGCGGCCACCGCGACGCTGCTGCTGATCTGGTGGGCGGGCCTGGAGAACGGGCTGATCATCGCGGCCGCGCTGGCCGTGCTCATCGGCCTGGCCGTGGTGGCGATCCGGTGCCTGCACGCCGTCTGGCGCTGGCTGCTGCGCGACCTGTGGACGCTGCACCGCCGCGGCGTCACGGTGCAGGGCAAGATCATCCGCTACCAGGAGAGCCGTGCGGACCACACCAAGACCCCGGTGCTGCGGTTCGTCACCGCCACCGGCAGGTCGATGGAGGTCGAGTCGGCGGTGTTCGTGTTCCAGCGCAGGCCGCTCGGTCCCGCGGACATCACCTACGACCCGAAGAACCCGAAGATCGCCAAGGGCCAGCCCGCCATCGGCCAGCTGCTGTGCGGCTTGCTGGGCGCGGTCTGCTGCCTGGCGCTGCTGGCGGTGCCGGTGACCGCCTTCGGCTACTGGATGTACGTCGGCTTCCTGGCGGGCTGAGGTTTCCCGCCCAGGGAGGATGGCGGAAGCGGAGGGATTTGAACCCCCGGACCCGTTAAGGTCTCCCGCTTTCAAGGCGGGTGCATTCGGCCGCTCTGCCACGCTTCCGAGAGGAAAGATTAGTCGGTCGCCGCTGATCGCGTGCTAGCGACCGGCCAGGTGGTCCTGGACCTTGGCGAAGATCGTGGCCAGCGCGGTGTGCTCGGCCGGGGTGAGCAGGTCAACCAGGTGGCTGCGTACGCCGTCCAGGTGGGCCGGGGCCGCGGTCTTCAGGCGGGTGATGCCGCTCTCGGTGAGCTGGGCGAACACGCCCCGGCCGTCGCTGGGGCAGTCCACCCTGGTCACCAGGCCCGCGCGTTCCATCCTGGTGATCTGGTGGGACAGGCGGCTCTTGGAGCTGGCCACCTCGCCGGCCAGCTGGCTCATCCGCATCCGCTGCTCCGGCTGTTCGGAGAGGCGGACCAGGATCTCGTAGTCGGCCAGGGTGAGGCCGTGCTCGTCCTGCAGTTCCCGGTTGAGCTGGTAGGCCAGTAGCTGGCTGCCCACGATGTAGGTGCGCCAGGCCCGCATCTCCGGCTCGGTCAGCCACCTGGGTTCGGGTCGCGGCTCGGATGTCACCGGTCCAGGCTATTGGTTCCTTGCTCCGGCGCTGTTCATCACGACGCGACCACACCACTGGTGTACCGCCATTGACACGAGGCAGACTGCTCGGCCGGGCTCCGCACCCCGCGGCAGGCCCGGAGGAGGGACAGCGACACATGACCAATCCCACACGGCTGCTGCGCCGGGCGGGCAGCCTCGCGGTGGCCGTACTGGCCGTGGCCGGGCTCACCGCGGGCACCGCGGCGGCCACGCCTGCCGGTTGGGGCGGCACGGACGTCCGGTTGATCGCCTTCAACGACTTCCACGGCAACCTGGAACCGCCTGCCGGGTCGTCCGGGCGGATCACCCTCTCCGACGGCAAGCAGGTGGAAGCCGGTGGCGCGGCCTACTTCGCCACCCACCTGAAGACCCTGCGCGCGCAGGCCCGCAACTCGATCGTGCTCTCCGCCGGTGACAACGTGGGCGCCTCGCCCACCACCTCGGCGCTCTTCCACGACGAGCCGACCATCGAGTTCATGAACAACATCGGGGTGGCCGCCAGCGCGGTGGGCAACCACGAGCTGGACGAGGGCTACGCCGAGCTGCTGCGCATGCAGCGCGGCGGCTGCCACCCCAAGGACGGCTGCCAGTTCCGCGACCGCTTCCGCGGCGCCCGGTTCCCGATCCTGGCCGCGAACATGACCTTCGAGAAGGACAACCGGCCAGCCGCGCTGCCGTTCACCATCACCTGGGCCGGTGGCATGCCGGTCGGGGTGATCGGGGTGCCGCTGGAGGACCTGCCCAGCGTGGTCTCCGCGGAGGCGATCAAGGGCCTGAAGTTCGGTGACGAGGTCGAGGCGATCAACCGGACCGCGGACACGCTGGACCGCTTCGGGGTCAAGGCGATCGCGGTGCTGCTGCACCAGGGCGACAACACCGAGGGCGGCGGCCCCAACGACTGCCGCACCACGCCGGGCCCCGCGCGGGAGATCGCGCAGAAGGCCTCGGCCAAGGTGGACGTGATCTTCACCGGGCACAGCCACCAGCAGTACGTCTGCTCGATCAACGACCCGGCCGGCAGCCCGCGCCCGGTGCTGCAGGGCGCCTCCTTCGGCCGGATCCTGTCTTCCGTGGACGCCCGGATCGACTGGCGCACCAGGGACCTCGTGCGGTCCTCGGTGAAGGCGTTCAACACCGTGGTGACCCGCGACGTGGCCGAGGACGCCAAGACCAAGGCGCTGGTGGAGGAGGCCAAGACCAAGGCCGCGCCGATCGCGAACCGGCCGGTCGGCTCGGTCACGGCCGATGTCGGCCGGACCGCTGCGGCCTCCGGCGAGTCCCAGCTGGGCAACCTGATCGCGGACTCGCAGCTGGCCGCCACCCAGGTGGCCGGCGCGCAACTGGCGCTGATGAACCCCGGCGGCGTGCGCACCGACCTGACCTTCGCCTCCTCGGCTGCCGGTGAGGGCAACGGCGTGGTCACCTACGGCGAGGCGTACGCGGTGCAGCCCTTCGGCAACATCCTGCAGACCATCTCGCTGACCGGCGCCCAGCTCAAGGCGGTGCTGGAGCAGCAGTGGCAGCAGGGCCCCGCCGGGATCGTGACCAGGGTGCTCCAGCCCTCCAGCACGCTGAAGTACTCCTGGTCGGCCTCGGCCCCGCTGGGCAACCGGGTCAGCGGCATCACGGTGGCCGGGCAGCCGGTGGACCCGGCGGCCAAGTACCGGGTGACGGTGAACAACTTCCTCGGCGGCGGTGGCGACGGCTTCACCGAGCTGACCAAGGGCACCGAGCTGGTCGGCGGCGCGATCGACCTGGACGCCTTCACCGGTTACCTGACCGCGCACCCGAACCTGGCGCCTCCGGCCACCGACCGGATCACCGCCAAGCCCTGATCACGGCTGCGGCGCAGGGCCTTCCAGCGACAGGAGGGCCTTGCGCAGCAACGCGGCCAGCTGCTGCTGTTCGGTGGCCGAGAGCCCGGAGAGCAGTTCGCGCTCGGTTTCGATGTGCGGCACCAGCACCTCTTCGGCCAGCGCCACCCCGGCCTCGGTGAGCCGCACCAACACGCCCCGCCGGTCGGCCGGATCGGCCTCGCGCACCAGCAGTCCGCGCGCGGCCATCCGGTCGATCCGGTTGGTCATCGCGCCTGAGCTGATCATCATCGAGGTCAGCAGCTGCCCGACGGTGAGCCGGTAGGGCGCGCCCGCCCGGCGCAGCGAGGCGAGCACGTCGTACTCCCAGTGCGCCAGCCCGAACCGGGCGAAGTTGCGGCCGATCCCCTTGTCCAGCAAGGCGTGCAGCCGCGCGGTCCGGCCGACGATCCCGACCGGGCTGACGTCGAAGCCCGGCTTCTCCCGCGCCCACTGCTCGATGATCACGTCCACCGCGTCCCGCATCCGCGGAACTCTATCTTGACGTCGAGACACCTGCTGCCGTACAAATCTCGATGTCGAGATACTTGACGTCGAGATACTTGGGGCGCACTTGTCCGCACTGCTGGCCAGGACCGCGATCGCCCCGGTGCTGTGGGGCACCACCTTCCTGGTGACCTCGGAGCTGCTGCCGGTCAGCCCGCTGTGGAACGCGCTGTTCCGCGCGCTGCCGGCCGGGCTGGTGCTGCTCGCGCTGCGCCCCGGCCGCCCGCACGGGGACTGGTGGTGGCGGGCGCTGGTGCTGGGCGCGCTGCACATCGGGGTGTTCTTCACGCTGCTGTTCATCGCGGCGCAGCGGCTGCCCGGCGGGGTGGCCGGCACGCTGAACTCGGTGCAGACCGTGCTGGTCATCGGCCTGGCCGCGCTGGTGCTGGCCGAGCCGGTGCGGGCGGCCCAGCTGCTGGCCGCCGTGATCGGGATCGGCGGGGTGGCGCTGCTGGTGCTCAACGGCGAGGCCGCGCTGGACACCGTGGGCGTGCTGGCCGGGCTGGGCGGCGCGGTGAGCGTGTCCGCCGGGATCGTGCTCAGCCGCCGCTGGGGCCTGCCGCCGGGGGTGTCCGGGCTGACGCTGACCGCCTGGCAGCTGCTCGGCGGCGCGCTGGTCCTGCTGCCGGTGGCGGTGCTGGTGGAGGGCGCGCCGCCCGCGCTGGACGGCGGGGCGCTCGGCGGGCTGCTGTGGCTGTCGCTGGTGGCCACCGCACTGGCGCACACGCTCTACTTCGCCGGGCTGCGCCGGATCCCGGCCGGCCCGGTGGCGCTGATCAGCCTGCTGACCCCGCTCACCGCGACCCTGCTCGGCTGGGCCGTGCTGGGCCAGCGCCTCACCGGCTGGCAGCTGCTCGGTGGGGCGCTGGTCCTGGGGTCGGTCGTACTGGGTCAGGTCAGGAGGTCGACCCAGACCAGGTGGTGGTCGGAGGTGTCGTTCAGGCGGGCCAGCGGCGAGCGCGCGGTCGGCCAGAAGACGCCCGCGGCCAGCGGGAACAGCGGCCGGGAGGGCAGCACGTAGTCGATGCGCAGGTTGCCGGGGGCCTTGTCGTTGAAGTCCCCGGTGTCCAGCCAGGGCCTGCCGCGCTGGCCCACGTTCGCGCCACCCTGCTCGCGGGCCGCCTCGACCGCGCCCAGGCTGCCCGGCTTCGGGTCGATCACCTTGGGCGCCTTGAGGATCTGGTTGATCGCGTTGGCGTAGCTGTCGCCGTCCACCGGGTCGGCGTTCTGGTCGCCCGCGAGCACGAACCGCTCCCCCGGCTTGAGCCCGCCGCGCTTGCCCGCGTCGTCGTAGAGGTAGCCGCCCTTGCCAGGGGTGACGTAGTCGGCCCAGAGCCGGATCTCGTCGTGGTTGCGGCGGCCGTTGCGGTCCTCGGGGCCGTCGAAGGTGGGCGGGGTCGGGTGCGAGACCAGGAAGTGCGTGGTCCTGCGGCCGATCCGGATCGGCAGGTCCCAGTGCGACTTGGAGGACAGCCGGAAGACGGCCAGCTCCTCAGCCGAGTACCAGCCCTCGGGCAGCACCGCGCCGGGCATGTCCTGCCAGCGGAAGTTCTGGAAGGTGCGCACCGCGGCGGTGTCGATCGGGAACTTGGACAGCACCGCCATGCCGTACTGGCCGGGGAACAGGCCGAAGCCGAACGCGTCGTCCCCGCCGCCGACCTTGCCGTCGTTGTTCAGGTCGAACCCGGAGGGCACGCCGGTGTTGACCGGCGCGGTGTAGGCGTACGGGTAGTCGATCGCCCGCGCGCCCTGCTGGCCGACCGCCAGGTAGTTCCGGCGGAAGAGGTCGACCGCGCGGTTGCCGCTGACGTAGTCGAACTCGTTGAGCAGCAGCACGTCCGGCCGGGCCCGCTGGACGACCTCGGCGACCTTGCGGGCCTGCGCGTTGTCCGGGGTGGACAGGTGCGCGAGCAGCTCGCCGTCGGCGTTGCGGTTGAGCGAGGCGTTGAACGTGGCGAAGCGGACCGCGCCATGGGTCTGGGCACGGTCCTCGGTGGCCTGCGCGGTTGGCGCGAGCACCCCTGTCGCCACGGCCAGCGCGGCGGCCAGCCCCAGCAGTTGACGCATCCGGATCACGGACACCTCCCTTTCACGCGGCACCCTTCCAGTCGCGCGCGACCGGTGGTTGAGCGCAGGATGAACAGCAGCTGGCCTATCTTCGGCGACGAGCGGGAGTTGTGGTGCGTTTCAACGAGGACGCCGAGCTTGATGTTTCGCAGGTCGAGGACCTCGGCGGGTCCGGCGGCGGTGGTGTGGGCAGTCGGGTGGCCATCGGCGGTGGCGGGCTCGGCGTGGTCGGGTTGCTGATCTGGTTCCTGTTGTCCCAGTTCGGCGGGGGTGCGCTGCCCAGCGTGCCGGGCGGGGCCGCGGACCGGGACTCGGTGCCGCGCGGCGAGATGGTCAACAGCGGCAAGCTCGCGGAGAAGTGCAAAACGGGCGCGGACGCCAACCGCAGCCAGGACTGCGCGGCGATCGCCTCGATCAACTCCATCCAGGGCTACTGGACCGACGTGTTCGCCCGCTCCGGCCGCACCTACCGCAAGGCGACCACCAACTTCTTCAACGGCGCGGTGCGCACCGGCTGCGGCAACGCGGACTCCGCGGTCGGCCCGTTCTACTGCCCCGCCGACAACGAGGTCTACATCGACCTGAGCTTCTTCAAGGAGCTGCAGGACCGCTTCGGCGCGGCGGGCGGCACCTTCGTGGAGGCCTACGTGCTCGCGCACGAGTACGGCCACCACGTGCAGAACCTGCTCGGCACCTCCGACCAGGTGCGCGGCAACGCCACCGGTCCGGAGTCGGGCTCGGTGCGGCTGGAGCTCCAGGCCGACTGCTACGCCGGGGCCTGGGCCAAGCACGCCACCACGGTGCCCACCCCGTCCGGCAAACCGCTGATCGCCGAGATCACCGACGACGACATCAAGCGGGCGCTGGACGCGGCAGGGCGGATCGGCGACGACTTCATCCAGTCCCAGCTCAACGGGCGCAAGCCGGACCCGAGCCAGTTCAGCCACGGCAGCTCCAAGCAGCGGCAGAAGTGGTTCAGCACCGGCCTGAAGACCGGCAACCCGGCCTCGTGCAACACCTTCGACCGGAACGTGGACCTGGGCTAGCAGCCGAGCAGCTCCCGGCACGCGTCCAGGCCCTCGACTTCCAGCGTCCAGTCCGGCCGGACGAACTCGGCGGCAGGCAGCCGCAGCCCGAGCTCGGTGGCTGCCTGGCCGCGCCGGGCCACCAGTTTGCTGCCGTTGTCCAGGTAGCCGAGCCTGCGGCTGACCCCGAGCGAGGCGTGGTTGTCCGCGAACGCCTCCGAGCGGGCCTGCACCGCGCCCAGGTGGTCGAAGGCGAAGGCCAGCACGGCCGCGCGCATCTCGGTGCCGAAGCCCTTGCCCTGGTGCGCCATGCCGAGCCAGGAGCCGCTGCGCACCTCGCGGGTGATCGCGAACTCTTCGGCGGAGAGGGACTGGTTGCCGATCACCCGGTCCTGGTGCCGGACCAGGAAGCTGACGGTCCACTTCGCCGGGCTGAGCTCGGCGCGCTGCCGCCAGTTGTACTGGGCCACACCGCGTTCCAGCTCGCCGGGAGCCCGGTCGGTGAACGGCACGATGAACGGCATCTCCGCTGGTGGGTGGATGCCCTGTCCGGCAAGTCCGGCCAGCTCCAGCAGGCCGGCGTCGTCGTCGGGGCGCAGCTCCAGGCGCGGGGTGCGCAGCACCAGGTGGCGCAGTGGCCAGGGGTCCATGTCAGGCTCCCAACATCTCTCGGCAGGCGTCCAGGCCGTCGACTTCCAGGGTCCAGTCCGGCCGGGCGAACCCGGCCGGGGTCACCCGCTGCTCCACCTGGACGGCAGGCTCGCCGCGGCGGACGACGCGCCTGGTCCCGGTGTCCTGGTAGCCCAGCTTGCGGCTGACCGCGCGGGAGGCGGTGTTGTCCGCGAAGGCCAGCGCGTGCCCCAGCTCCGCGCCGAGGTGGTCGAAGGCCAGCAGCAGCACCGCGGCCCACGCCTCGGTGCCGAAGCCCTGCCCCTGGTGCGCCATGCCGAACCAGGAACCGCAGGTCACCTCGCGCAGCACACCGAAGTCCGCCGCCATCAGCCCCTGGGTGCCGATCACCCGGCCCCGGTGCCGGACCAGGAAGCCGATGTCCCAGTTCTCCGGGCTGTGCTCGGCCCGCTTGCGCCACCGGTTCCGCACCGACCCCCGGCCGAGCTCGGCAGGCGACATCTCGGTCCACGGCTCGGAGAAGGGCATCTGCTCCGGCGGGTGCACCCCGGACAGCGCCACCTCGACCATCTCCAGCAGGCCGGCGTCGTCGTCCGGGCGCAGTTCCAGGCGTGGGGTGCGCAGTACCAGGTGCCGCAGCGGCCAGGGGTCCATGCCGGTCGATCGTCCGGGATGGCGGGCTGCCATGCCACCGAATTGGGTCTAGCTTCAGGGCATGTACGCGATCAGTATCCGCGAGCCCGGTGGTCCAGAGGTGCTGCGCTGGACGCCGAGGCCCGATCCGGAGCCGGGCAAGGGCGAGGTCGTGATCGACGTTGTCGCGGCCGCGGTGAACCGGGCCGACCTGTTGCAGCGCCAGGGTTTCTACCCGCCGCCGCCCGGGGTGACCACCGTGCCGGGGCTGGAGTGCTCCGGCCGGATCGCCAAGGTCGGCAAGGGCGTGACGCAGTGGCAGGTCGGCGACGAGGTGTGCGCGCTGCTGGCCGGTGGCGGTTACGCCGAACGCGTGGCCGTGCCCGCGGTGCAGGTGCTGCCGGTGCCCAAGGGCGTCGACCTGGTGACCGCGGCCGGGCTGCCCGAGGTGACCTGCACGGTCTGGTCGAACGTGGTGATGCTGGCCGGGCTGACCGCGGGCGACACCTTCCTCGCGCACGGCGGCGCCGGCGGCATCGGGACCTGCGCGATCCAGATCGGCAAGGCGCTCGGCGCGACGGTCGCGGTGACCGCCGGCACGCCGGAGGGCCTTGCCGAGTGCACCCGCCTCGGCGCGGACATCACGGTGAACTACCACGAGCAGGACTTCGTCGAGGTGGTCAAGGAGGCCACCGGCGGCAAGGGCGCGGACGTGGTGCTGGACAACATGGGCGCCTCCTACCTGGCGCGCAACATCGACGTGCTGGCGGCGGGCGGTCGGCTCGTGGTGATCGGCATGCAGGGCGGCCGCAAGGCCGAGCTGGACCTGAGCAAGATGCTGGCCAAGCGGGCCAGCGTGGCCGCGACCGGGCTGCGCGGGCGGCCGGTGGAGGGTCCGGGCAGCAAGGCCGAGGTGGTCGCGGACGTGCGCGAACGGCTGTGGCCGCTGGTCGAGGAGGGCAAGGTCAGCGTGGTCGAGCACGCCAGGGTGCCGATCCAGGAGGCGGCCGAGGCGCACCGGCTGCTGGAAGCGGGCGGCGTGGTCGGCAAGATCCTGCTGGTGCGCAAGTGAACGGAATCCGGCCCTTCCGCGCGATGTAACTAACTAGTTGGTAGACAGCCGGGGCCCGCGGGTGTTCGCTGGTGGCATGAACAAGATCTGGCTTGTCACCGGCAGCTCCCGCGGTCTCGGGCGGGAGATCACCAGGGCCGCGCTGGACGTGGTGGTCAACAACGCCGGCCAAGGCCAGTGACCGGCGGGCGGCCGAGGCGGCGCGGTGGGCCGAGGTCAGCCGGTCCACCGACTTCGCGGACTAGCCGGGATCGAGCATGCCGACGGCCAGGCGCGTGCCGGTCGGGTCGGCCCGGAAGCGCAGGCCGAACTGCTCCTGCCAGCGGGTGAGCACGGTCAGCTCGCCCGGCCGGTCCACGTCGTCGAGCAGGATGGTCGCGCCGGGCGCGAGCGCCCAGCGCAGCACCGGCAGCGCCGGGTACCGGGCCAGGTCCTTGCCCGGCTCGAACGCGGGCGGGCCGTCCACCAGCAGCAGGTCGACCAGGCCGAATCGGTCCACGTAGGCCATCACCTCGTCGTGCACCAGCTGCGGGGAGTACCAGTCCAGCGTGCCGACCGCGGCCGGGTGGCCGCTGAGCGGGCAGTGCACCGCCCTGGCGATCTGGTGCAGGCCCTCCCGGCGCAGCTGGGTGTTGACGAAGGCGGCCCAGCGCTCGTCGTGCTCAAGGGAGAGCAGGTGGCCGAAGCCGCGGCGGGCCAGCATCCTGGCCACCACCACCGAGGAGGAGCCGCTGCCGCACTCCAGCAGCACGGTGCGGTTGCCGACCATGGCCTCGTCCAGCACGGTGGTCAGCCCGGACGGGCGCAGGGAGGCATCGCCGAAGGGCAGGTACTCGGTGAGCAGCGGCGCGAGCTTGTGCCAGGCGGCCAGATCGGCCATCGCCCTGGCGAGCGAGTCGTTCAACCACCCTCCACTGCTGCTGACTCAGCGCAGTTCGGCCACCGCGCGCACGAGCTGGTCGACCTCGGCCGCGTTGGTGTAGTGGGCCAGGCCGACCCGGATCGCGCCACCGACCTCGCCGACTCCGAGTGCGGCGAAGACGCCATTGTGCCCGGAGTCGTGGAAGGCGCACACCCCGCGTTCGGCCAGATGTTCCACCGCTTCCCAGGCCTTCGCGCCGGTGATGGTGAAGGCCAGCGAGGGCACCCTGCGCATGGCGTCACCGATGACCATCACGTGCCGCATCGCACGCAGCTCGTTGATCAGGTTGGCCAGCAGGCCTGCCTGGTAGGCCTTGACCGAGCCGAGCGAGGTGAGCAGCCGCTCCCGGCGCGGGCCGATGGCCGCGTCGTCCAGTCCGGCCAGGTAGTCCACCGAGGCGACCAGTCCGGCCAGCAGCGGGTAGGCGTGCGGGCCGAGCTCCAGCCGCTCCGGGCCGCGGGCGCCGTGTTCCAGCGCGGCCGAGGGCAGCCGGTCGAGCAGGCTGGCGTCGCGGAAGGCGAGCGCGCCGACCGGCGGGCCGCCCCAGGCGGATGCGGAGACCGCGACCACGTCCGCGCCCATGGACAGCACGTCCAGCGGCACGAACGGGGCGGCCGAGGAGGCGTCCACCACGACCAGGGCGCCGTGCTTGCGGGCGACGTCGGAGACGTGCCGGACGTCCGGGCGGGTGCCGACCGCGCCGGAGGCGGCGGTGATGGCCACCGCCTTGGTGCTGCCGGTGATCAGCCCGTCGTACTGCCAGGCGGGCAGCTCGCAGGTCTCGATGTCGATCTCGCCCCAGCGCACGCTGCCCCCGGCGCGCTGCGCGGCGCGTACCCAGGGTGAGACGTTGCCGGGGTGGTCGAGCCGGGAGACGACCACCTCGTCACCCAGCATCCAGGCCTCGCCGAGGGCGTCGGCGAGGCGTTGCAGCAGGGCGGCGGAACTGGGTCCGAGGACCACGCCGGCCGGGTCGCAGCCGACCAGGTCGGCTACGGAGCGACGGGCCGCGTCCACGATCGCCTCTGCCCGCTGTGAGGCCGGAAATATTCCGCCCGGCCCGGACACCGGGGCGCGCAACGCGGTCGAGACCGCGCTCGCCACCTGTTCGGGTACCTGCATACCCGCTGGTGAATCGAGGTGGACCCACCCGTCGCCCAGCGCGGGGAACAAGCCCCGTACCCGAGCGACGTCGTACGCCATGAAAGACACCGTACGGAGGACGCCAAATCGCCTGAACCCCGGGGTTGCCTGGTGACCGCGGGTAGGCAGCGGTTCGGGGTATCCGAGTCGCATTCGGCCACCAAGGCGAGCGAGGATGGACGCATGAACCAGCCCAGCGACAGCGAGCAGCAGGTCGTGGTCATCGGACCGGACGGCACGCCCATCGGCACCGCCCTCCCGTTCGGCAGCCCGGTCACGGAAGGTGACGGAGAGAACTCCGGGAACGATGTCAGCGACATGGTCGAGCAGCCGGCCAAGGTGATGCGGATCGGCACCATGATCAAACAGC
Organism: Crossiella sp. CA-258035; assembly: GCF_030064675.1. Lineage (GTDB taxonomy): Bacteria > Actinomycetota > Actinomycetes > Mycobacteriales > Pseudonocardiaceae > Crossiella. The sequence continues at coordinate 192,326 of NZ_CP116413.1, read as the reverse complement.
TGCTGGAGGAGGTGCGCGCCGCGCCACTGGACGAGGCCAGCCGCAACCGCCTGCGCGAGATCCACAAGTCCTCGATCACCGAGCTGGAACAGGGCCTCGCGCCCGAGCTTCGGGACGAACTGGAGCGGCTGTCGCTGCCGTTCAACGACGAGGTGACCCCTTCCGACGCGGAGCTGCGGATCGCCCAGGCCCAGCTGGTCGGCTGGCTGGAGGGCCTGTTCCACGGCATCCAGACCGCGCTGTTCGCCCAGCAGATGGCCGCCCGGGTGCAGCTGGAGCAGATGCGCAGGGGCGCGCTGCCGCCGGGGAAGGGCGGCGAGGCCGATGGCGGGCACCTGGGCGGCGGTGGGCAGTACCTCTGACTTGTGACCGCTGAACCGTTGGCAGGCTAATTGAAAATGGTTATCGTCTCCTCCTGAGTGCCATTTCAGGAGGTAGGACGACATGCTTCGATCCCTCACCGCGGCAGCGACCACGGTGTTAGCCCTGGTCGCGTTGGCCCCGGCGGCGAATGCGACCACATCAGGAACCCGCGTGCTGGTGGCCGACCAGCACGCGGCCACCGTGCACGTGCTCGATCCGGTCACCGGGCGGGTGACCGGATCGCTGGCCGACCGGGTGCTCAACGACCACGCCGGCGTGGTGACGCTGCCGGACGGCCGGGCGTTCTTCGTTGACGACCGCAGCCACACGCTGGTCGCGCTGCAGCTCACCGGGACGCCCAAGGTGCTGGGCAGCGCGCCGGTGGACGGCGAGGTCGCGCACCTGACCGTGGACCCGACCGGCAGCTACGCGGTGGTCAGCAGCGCCGCGCACCACGAGCACGAGGCGCCGCACGAGGAGGGCGCGCACCTCACCGTGGTGGACCTGCGCAGCTGGCAGACCAAGGAGGTGCCGGTGGCCGCCGGTGAGCCGGGGGTGCTCATCGACGCCGCGACCGACTCGGTGCTGCTGCGCAACGACGAGCCCGCGGCCGTGCAGGCATTCCCGCGCCGGGCACTGCTGGCGCACACCGGCACCGAGCCGCTGGCGCCGGCCAGGACGGCGGAGATCGGCGCGCACGGCCACGGCGAGGCGTTCTCCGCCCGGCACCGGGTGGTCGCCACCGCCACCGAACGCGGCTTCGACCTGCTGCCGGTGCGCGACAACGGATCCTTCGGCACCGCCCGCACGGTCCCGTGGGACATCTCCGGGCGCACCGGCGGCCGCGCGTTCTACGTTCGGCTCGGCGATGACGGCGGCACCGTGGCCAGCTACGTCCGCGACGACCGGGCCACCGACTGGACCCAGTGGACCGAGGACGCCTACCTGCTGAACGCGGCCACCGGCGCCGCCCACCGGGTACCACTGGGCACGGGCTACCTGTACCGCTTCGGCCTGTCGGACACCCTGGCCGGGTACCTGGTGCAGGGCGGACGCGGCGACGAGCTGGTGCTGGTTGACCTGCGCACGGCGAAGGTGACCGGTCGTCTTGACCTGGGTACCCTGCCGGGCGGACCGCAGGGCGGGACGGATCCGTTCAGCGCGCAGGGCCGACGGGTCGCACTGACCGACAACGGCGGCACCGCGTTCGTGACCGCGGGCGGCCAGGGCCGGGTGGACGTGGTGGACACCACGACCAAGCGACTGCTCGGCCCGCTGAAACTGCCGACCGCGCTGAGCGGCGGCGGTTCCATCGCGGTGTGGGAGCCCGGGGTCCGGCACGCGGACCTGGTGGGGCGCTAAGGCCCGACGGCCAGCGCGTGCAACACGCGCTGGCCGTTGTGGCGCGCACGGATCCAGCACCCGACCGGCCGCACAGACAGCCCGGCGGCGGTGGCCAGCAGCCAGGCCCGGTGCACGTCCATGCCCGCCCGGACGAAGTTCAACGGCTCGGGATCACCGGTGGCCAGGAGCAGCCGCTCGGCCCGGGCGAGCTCGGGTTGCCCACAGGCGCCGGCGACCAGGTCCGGGGTCGGGCGGACTTCGATGAGACCGTGATCTGGCAAGGAGATCGGGCCGCGAGAGGGCCAGGGGGCGGTGTGCCGGGCGAGCAGGGTCTCCGGGGTGACCAGCGGTGGGTCCCAGGGCAGCGGGACCGGCGGGTGGGTGCTCAACTCGGTGAGGGCGGCTTCGATCAGGGGCAGACCCGGCGGATCCGGGAGCGGCTCGGCGGGTTCGCCGACTTTGTCCCTTGTGGACAGTCCAAGGTGGACGGTGGCGAGGGGGTACTCACCGTGCCGCGGGGGTTGCGGGGCGAAGGCGGCGGTGGCGGGGATGGCGAGAGTGCGCGCGGCGGCGAGGATCGCGGCCAGGGCGTGGCCGAGGTCGAGCAGGAGGACCGGGAGGGAGCGGGGGCCGTAGCGCCAGGTGGTGCGTTGTGGTTGCAGGGCAAGGGTGATCGTGGCGGCTGGGGGGCCGTGGAGCTCGTGGGCGATGGGGTCGTAGTAGGCGGAGCCGAGGTGGGCGTTGACCGGGTAGCGGCCGCCTGCGGAGGGGACTCGGCGAAGCCGGACACCACCGACCTTGCGGGCCGGATCGCCGGCGAGGGAGAGGTCGAGCAGGACACCGAGGGCAGTCAGATCCGGCTGGGCCAGCGGACCGGCTTCCTGGTGGCGATGAAGTTGCCCGTCGCGAATATGACCGGTCGTCTTGGATCGGTGGACTCCGGCCTCATGAAGATGACCGGTCGTCTCACGCTCGCTAACCTGCTCGCCGCGAAGGTGACCGGTCGTCTCAAACTCGCGTAGCTGCTCAGCGCGCCCGTGATCAGCCGTCTTGGGCGCGCGCATTTGTGGGTGGCGAATATGACCGGTCGTCTCGATCGCTCCTGCCTGGCCAGCCTGAAAGTGACCGGTCATCTCAAGCTCGGCCAGCTGCTCACCGGGAAAGCGACCGGTCGCCTCAAGCTCGGCTTCCTGTTCATCCACAAAGCGACCGGCCTGCCCGAGGGCGGCCGGCCGCTCACCCGGAAAACGACCAGTCATCTCAAGCTGGGCTGCCTGCCCACCCGCAAAGTGACCAGTCATCTCAGGCTCAGTCGCCCACCCACCCCCAAAATGACCAGCCGTCTCAGGCTCGGCTGCCTGATCACCCGCAACACGACCGGTCACCTCAAGCTCGGGCGGCCGCCCATCCACAAGGCGACCGGTCATCTCGAGCTTGGGCGGCTGCCCTTCCGCAAGATGACCGGTCATCTCAAGCTTGGCGGCCTGATCGTCCTCAAGGTGACCGGTCATCTCAGCCTCGATGGCCAGTGAGGCGGGAGAAGGACTGGTCGTCTTGTGGTCGGCGGCTTTCGCATCGCGAATATGACCGGTCGTCTCGGGGTGGGCAGGCGGGCCGGTGGTGGGGGCGTATCGGGGCAGGGGGTGGGTGGGGGTGGGTGGGTAGCGGCGGCGGGTGGGGGGCCAGTTTTCGAGGATGGTGGGGCCGGGGTCGGCGCCGGTCCAGGCGGCGGTCAGGGCCGCTTCGATGGCGGTCACAGGAAGGGGGGTGGGTCCAGGACCAGGCCCTCCGGACCGGTCAGGGGGTTTGCGGTGGGGGCCCAGGCGCGGGATTGCTGGGCCTCGCGCCAGCGGGGTAGGCCCAGGTAGCGGAAGGCGGCTGGGGCGTTCGGGACCAGGCCGGTTGCCGCTACGCGCAGGACGCGCCAGGGGGTTTCGGCTACGTCGGGGGTGGTGAGGTCGACGGTGGCCACTCGGCAGCCTTGGGCGCGCAGGCTTTGCTGGAGGTCGGGGAGGGTGCCGGTGGGGAGGTCCGCGGCGGCGATCTCGGTGGTGGGGTTGGTGAAGCGTGGGAGGAGGGATTCCTGGGTTCTGGGGTCCAGCCAGATCTGGGGTTGGGCGCCTAGGTCGCGGACTTGGGCGAAGTGGGGGCCTGCGGCGTCGCGGTAGGTGCGGTTGGGGCGGTGGTCCAGGTAGAGGCCCTTGGCCAGGATTCCTGCCTTGATGGTGTCGAAGACCCAGCCGTCGGGCTCCAGCAGGCCCAGGGTGAAGACCCAGGTGTGGATGGCTTCCATGGCGGCCTTGGCGCAGGCCTCGGCCGCATCCAGGCGGGCCGCGCCGCCGCCAGCCACGATGCCGGTTTCCTCGTCGATGGCGACCGCGGCGACGCAGGCGACCGGGTGTTCGGTGGGGAGTTCGACCAGGTGGATCTTCAGGCGGGTGCCGGTGAGGTCGGCGCGCAGGCCGGGGACCGAGTCCAGCGCGATGCCGCGGCTGGGGGCGCCCAGGTGCCACCAGAGTTCCAGGGCGTCGCGTTCCAGTAGTTCCAGCAGGCCTCGGCGGAAGGCGTCGGGGGCGTCCGCGCCGGTGGCGATGCCCGCGTAGTTGAGGTGGTGCAGGCGGGGTTCGCGCTTGCGCTCACCGGTGAAGTAGTTCAGGTAGACCCAGGAGGCGGGCAGCCAGCAGGGTTCGCCGTCCTCCTCGCCCCTGGTCCACAGCAGCTCCGTGTCGGCGGTGAACTCCTGGTACGGGAAGCCGGGTTCGCGGTGCTGCCACGGGGCGAAGAAGGGCAGGTCGGCCGGGCCGAAGTGGCGGTGGCCCTCGGCCGCCAGGACGGCCGCGGTGGTGCGGCGGAGGCGGGGGTCGTCCAACGGGGGCAGGCGGTTGCCGCAGTAGCGTTCAACCGCCTCGCCGAGGGCCGCGACCCTGGCTCCTTCGACGTCGCCGAAGGTGGTGCCCAGGCTGACCCGGTCGGCGGGCCAGGCGCCGAGCCTGCGGGCGTCGGACACCTCGGCGGTGACGCCGCGGTACCGGTGCGGCAGGCCGGGCACCGGGGTCACGTCGACGAACCGGCGGACGATGCCGGTCAGCGGGTCGACCATGGTCTCCGGCGACAGGCTCACCGGACCACCTCCTCGATCAGGTTCGCCGCGGGCACCGCGTCGGCGGCCGCGGCCCAGGGCAGGGTGAGTTCGGCGTGCAGCACCTCGCGGCGGCTGGGGTGCAGCTCGACCGCGTCGACCGGGTCCACCCCGGTGTGCGGGTTGCGGGCGTGCCGGGGCCAGTGGTGCCCGGCGATCTCCAGGCGCAGCCGGGTTCCTGGCGGCAGTTCGACGCCGAGCGGGCCCAGTTCGGCGGTGCGCTCGACCGGATGGCCGGGCGGGGTGGTGTCGCGGAAGATCGTGTGCGCGAGCTGGCGTTGATCGTCCACTGTGGACAGTCGGAGCAGCCAGTCGTTGTCGGGGGTGTCCGCGCGCAGCCGCAGGCGGACGCCGATCCGGCCGCGCAGCACGCCGCCGGGCAGGGGGGCGGAGTGCAGCAGGGCGCGGTCGGGGCGGTTGGCGTCGGGGGCGAGGTCGGCGGCGGGCTCGCGGGAGGGGAACGGGTGGGCCGGGTCGGCGGTGAAGACGCCGCGGACCACGGAGAGGGGGCAGGCGGGGCCGGTGTCGGCAGGCCAGCGGGACCAGTGGTCGCCGGTGGCGATCCAGGCCGCGGCACCGGTGAGGGCGGGGCGAGCGGCGGAGGTGGGGGCGCCGGTGAGGTTCGCGAGGGCGGCTTGGGCGAAGGCCAGGTACAGCGCGCCGATGCGTTTGCCGGCCAGGGCCGCGCCGGGGGCGTGGGCATCGAGCAGGTGGCCCCAGGGGCCCAGGACCAGGCGGGATGGGCCGCCCCAGGTGGCGGCCAACTCGGCGGTGTCGGCGGCGAAGGGGTCGTGTACGCCGCCGACGGCGAGCAGGGGGACCTGGCAGTCGCGGAGGGCGGGCCAGAGCGCGCCTCGGCGGGGGGTGGACCAGAGGTCGGACCAGCCGGGTTGGTCGACCAGGTCGCGGACGGGGAGGTGGGTGAGGTCGAGCTGGGCCGGGGGGCGGGGTTGCGCTGTGCCGCCGTGTTCGGACCACCAGCCGGCGCGGCAGGCCAGGCGGGCCGCGCCGCCGGGGTCGCGGGCGGTCTCGCCGGGGCCCATGGCGGGGACGGCGGCGATCACCGCGGTCACCGGGGCGGTGCCGGCCGCGGCGGTGGCCAGTGCGCAGTAGGCGCCGTAAGACGCGCCGGTGAGGATGACCCGGCCGTCGCAGAAGTCCTGGGCGTGCACCCAGTCGAGGACCGCGGCGCCGTCTGACGCCTCGTGCACGTAGGGGCGGAACTGGCCGCCGGAGGCGAATCTGCCCCGGGTATCCACGGTCACGCAGGCGAAACCCCGGTTCGCCCAACTTCTTGCCTCGGCGTGGTTTAGCCGCTGGTCGTAGGGGGAACGAAGAAGTACCACCGGCGATCGCTCACGCTCGGGAGAGCGAAACACGGTGGCAGCGAGGGGCACCTCGTCCGCGGCGGGGACGAGGTGCCCCTCTACTTCTGCGCTCACGACGCGCAGTCCGGCACCCGGAGGACCGGGTGGTCGGTGATCGCGGCGGTGTCCAGGTCGAGCACGCGCAGCCGTCGGTTGGCCGGAAGTTCGGTGGTCACCAGAGAACCAGCGGGGCGGGCGGGCTGGTCGCAGGCCCAGCTGCGGAGGTCGAGGGCGGCGGCGGACAGCACCACGGTCAGGTCGGCCGCGTCGAAGTGTTCCGCGCCGGTGATCGCCTCGCGTTGCGCCCAGTAGGCGGCCAGGTGCTGGTGGCCGGAGCCGGCGGCGGCCAGGCGGCGCAGCCGGACGTCGCGGTGGCGGACGTCGGCCGGACCGGCGGCCACCGGTTCCAGGATCGCGTGCCTGCCCTCGCGGCTGATCCGCTGCCAGGCGATGCCGCGGGCCGGCAGCTCGTCCAGCTCGGTCCACCACTGCGGGGCCGGGCCGTCGTGCAGGGCGCAGACCGCGGCCAGGCCGTCCAGCGCGTCCGCGGTGACCAGGCGCGGGTCGGCGCCGTGCGCGCGGAGCAGGTCGAGGTAGGGCTGGGCCAGCTCGGCGGTGGCCAGCACGCCGACCGCGGCGCGTGCGGCGGGCCAGGCGCGGCGGCGGCCGAGGAACCCGGCCTCGGCGAAGGCGGACAGCTCTGGCGGGGCCTGCGCACCGGTGGTCAGGGTGGCGCGGACGGCGGTGAGGACTTCCGGCGGCAGCGCGATGTCGAGCACCTCGCCCTCTGGCGAGCGCAGCGCGGTCCGGTCCTCGGGCAGGCCGAACAGCACGGCGCCCGGTGTCAGCTGACTCATGCGCACCTCCGGGACAGGCGGTGGCCCGCCGCGCCCCGGGGCACGGCGGGCCACCTTGTCAGGTCAGACCGAAATCAGTCCTGGTCGGCGAACGGGTTCTCGACCAGGGCGTTGCTGTGGCTAGCCGAGTTGTGCGGCAGCTCGCGCTCGGTCTCGACGCGCACGAACACCTTGTCCATCTCGTACCTCCTCAGATGACGGTTGACCTTCAACCTCCTCATGCCTATCACAAATGAAAGTCATTACCAATAGTGTTAGTGTGCTCGGGTGACGAACGTCGTAGCCCTCCGGCGGGACCCGGACTTCCGCCGGTACCTCGCTGCCCGGGTGATTTCCGTGGCCGGTTCGCGGGTGACCCTGGTCGCGATGCCGATCTTGGTTTACCAAATCACCGGCTCCGCGGCCTGGAGTGCGGCCATGGCGGCCGCCGAGACACTGCCCTACCTGCTGTTCGGCCTGTTCGCGGGTGTGCTGGCGGACCGGCTGGACCGGCGCTGGCTGATGGTGGCCGCGGACCTGCTCAACGCGACCCTGCTGGTCAGCATCCCGGTCACCTGGGCCCTCGGCGGCCTCACCGTGGAGCACGTGGTGGTGGCCGGGTTCCTGTCCCAGACGCTGTTCGTGGTCTTCGACGCGGCCAACTTCGGCGCGCTGCCCACCCTGGTCGGCAAGGACCGGACCACCTCGGCCTACGCCACCGTGTCCGGGATGACCACGGTGGTGGAGATGGTGGTGCCGCCGCTGGCCACGCTGGCCGTCACGCTGCTCTCCCCCGCACCCATGCTGACCGTGGACGTGCTCAGCTACGCCGTCTCGGCCCTGCTGCTGCGCGCCATCGTGCGCCCGCTGTCCGCGCCGGACCGGGCCGGGCGGCCGCGCTCGCTGGCCGACATCCGGACTGACGTGCGCGGCGGGCTGGCCTTCCTGTGGCGGCACCCGACCGTGCGCACGCTGACCCTGGTCGGCGCCACCCATTCGGCCGCAGGCGGGGCCTGGGTGGCGATGCTGCTGCCGTGGGCGGACCGCTCGCTCGGCGTGCCACCCAGCGGGGACCCCCGGCTGGCCGTGCTGACCAGCTGCTGGGGCGTGGGCGCGCTGCTGGCGGCCAAGCTGGTGCCGGTGCTCAGCCGCAGGCTCGGCCCGGCGCGGCTGGCCCTGCGCGCGCTGCCCGCCTCGCTGCTGTGTGGGCTGCTGGTGGTGTTCAGCTCGCACTGGCTGCTCGGCGCGGTGGCCGCGGTCGCCTGGGGCACCGCCTACACGACAGTGGTGATCAACGCGATCACCTTCCGGCAGCAGGTCACCCCGGACGAGCTCCAGGGCCGGGTGAACACCACGGCGCGGATGCTCTCCTACGGCCTCGGCCAGCCGCTGGGCGCGACGCTGGCCGGGGTGGTCGCGGTGGCGGCGAGCCCGAGTGCCGGACTCGCCGCCGCGGTCGGCGTGCTCGCGGTGGGTGTGGTGCTGGCCTGGTGCTCGCCGCTGCGCGCCGAGGCCAGGCCGGAACCGGCCTACAGCACCGTGTCGTAGGCGCAGGCCGGGCGGCCGGTCCGCTCGTCCCGCCAGACCCGCCCGCGCACGCCGAAGACCTCGGCCAGCAGCCCGGCGTCGACCACCTCGGCGGCCGGGCCGTCGGCGTGCACCGCCCCGTCCCGCAGCGCGACCACCCGGTCGGCGAAGCGGGCCGCCTGGGCCAGGTCGTGCAGCACGGTGACCACGGTCAGCCCGCGTTCGGCGCGCAGCCTGGCCACCAGCTCCAGCACCTCCAGCTGGTGCCGGACGTCCAGGTAGGTGGTCGGCTCGTCCAGCAGCAGCACCGGGGCGTCCTGGGCCAGGGCCAGGGCCAGCCGGACCCGCTGGCGCTCGCCGCCGGAGAGCCGGTCCACCGCGGCGTCGGCGTAGTCGGTCACCCCGGTCTCGGCCAGCGCCCTGCGCACCTGCTCGTCGTCGCCGGTGCGCAGCATGCCCAGCGGGCCGCGCACGGCGTAGCGGCCCTGCCGGACCAGCTGGCGCACGGTCAGTCCGGGCACCGAGGGCATGGCCTGCGGCAGCACCGCGATCCGGCGGGCGACCTCCCTGCGGGACAACGAGTCCAGCCCGTCCGAGCCGAGGCGCACCGTGCCCGCGTCCGGGGTGTGCAGCCCGGCCAGCACGCGCAGCAGGGTGCTCTTGCCGCAGCCGTTGCGGCCCACCAGCGCGAGCCACTCCCCCTGCGCCACCTGTATGTCCACAGTGGACAGAACAGTGCGCGGCCCGAACCGGACGGTGATGCCGGTGCCAGTGATCATTTCAGTCCCTCCCCGCCAGCGCGCTGGAGAACCGGCGCGCGACCACGATCAACACCACCGCGCCGGCCAGCGCGGTCACCGCGCCAACCGGCACCCCGATCCGCTGGCTGCCCGAGGCCGGGACCAGCAGGGTCACCGCCTGGGCCAGGAAGTCCGCGCCGCACACGCAGGCCGCGCCGGCGATCCCGGCCGAGGGCAGCAGCAGCCGGTGCTCGGCCCCGGTGAGCAGCCGCGCGGCGTGCGGGGCGAGCAGTCCGACGAAGGCCACCGCGCCCACCGCGGCCACCGAGGCCGCGGTGGCCAGCACCGCGCCGAGCAGCGCGAGCATCCGCCACGGCGGCACCGCGAGGCCGACCGCCTTGGCGTGATCGTCGTCCACCGCGAGCAGGTCCAGCGCGGGCGCCACCAGCGCGAGCACCAGCGTGACCAGCAGCAGCCACGGCCACAGCGCGTGCCAGTGCTCCCAGGTCCGCCCGTTGAGCGAGCCGACCAGCCAGCGCGCGGCGGCGCCGGCCAGCTGCGGCCGGGCGGTGAGCAGCACCAGGGACAGCCCGGCCAGCACCGCGGAGACCAGCACGCCGAGCACCACCAGCCGCAGCGGGTCGGCCCCGGCCCGGGAAGCGATCAGCCACAGCGCGGCGCCGCCGAGCACGCCGCCCATGATCGCCGCCGCGGTGAGCCCGGCCGCGGTGCCGGCCAGGCCGAACACGGTGGCCGCCACCGCGCCGAGCACCGCGCCGGAGCCGACCCCGGTGACCTCGGGCGAGGCCATCGGGTTGCGCAGCACGGCCTGCAGCACCACGCCGCCCAGGCCCAGGCAGGCGCCGGTGCCCAGGGCGACCAGCATCCGGGGCAGGCGGAGCTCGCCGACGATGGTCAGGTTCAGCTCACCGCCCGCGCCGAAGAGGGCGAGCAGCGCGTCCAGCGGGCCGACCGAGGTGCCCACGGAGAGTTGGGCCAGCGCGGCCACCGCGAGCGCGAGCAGCAGCAGTGGGACGGCCAGTCGCCGGGTCATCCGAGCACCTCCGCGCGGCGGCGGAACAACAGCAGCGTGCCCAGCACCACCGCGACCACCGCGGTCAGGCCGCCCACCGGCAGCTCGACCGGGTAGAGCACGGTGCGCGCCAGCAGGTCGGCCAGCACCACCAGCAGCGCGCCGAAGACCGCCGACCAGGCCAGCCACACCCTGGCGCCCGCGGTCGGCCGCAGCCGTCTGGCCAGCTGCGGGCCGAGGAAGCCGACCCAGGCGATCGGGCCAGCCGGGCCGACCGCCACCGCGACCAGCGCGCAGGCCAGCACCAGCACCGCCAGCCGGGCCCGGCCCGCGCGCAGGCCGAGCGCGGCGGCGGTGTCATCGCCCAGCCGGAGCAGGCCGAGCGCGGGCACCGCGAGCAGCGCCAGCGGCAGCGCGGCGAGCAGGCCGGGCGCGGCGAAGGCCACCGTGTCCCAGGTGGTGCCGGTCAGCGAGCCCAGCAGGTAGCGGAACAGCACGCCCTGCTCGCGGGAGTCCGACAGGGACAGCCCGGTGAACAGGACCGCTTGCAGCGCCGCGCTCACCGCGGCCCCGATCAGCAGCACCGCGGCCGGGCCGACCGCCCGGCGCGCGGCGAGCAGGGTGAGCAGGCCGCCGGTCACCGCGCCGAGCAGCGCGGGGACCAGCGGCGCGCCCGGCACCGGCAGCGCCCAGACCACGGTGATGGCCACCGCGGCCGAGGCCCCGCTGGAGACGCCCAGCAGCTCCGGCACGGCCAGCGGGTTGCGCAGCGACTCCTGCAACAGCAGCCCGGCCGCGCCCAGCGCCGCGCCCGCGCACAGCGCGAGCAGCAGCCTGGGCGCGCGCAGCAGCACGACCACCGCGTGCTCCAGCTCGGTCTCGGCGGCGAAGGCGGCGGGCAGCCGGTTGACCCCGACCAGCGGGGTGCCCAGGCACAGCGTGGCCGTGGCCGCCACCAGTAAGGCCAGCACCGCGAGCAGGGGCGCGAGCTGCCTGCTCACGCCGCGGGCGCCGCGGACACCTTGGCGATCGCCTCGTCGATGATCGCGCCGAGGCTGCGGGTGCCCCGGCCGGAGCCCCAGAGCTTGGGCGCGACCTCGTGCACCTGACCGGACTGCACGGCCTTCACCTGCTTCCACACCGGGTTCGCGGCGAGCTGTTCGGACAGCTTCTTGTCGGTGGACGCGAAGATCAAGGAGTACACGAAGACCACGGTCGGCTGCTTGGCCAGGATCTCCTCCACGCTGTAGGTGTTCGCGGTCTCCACGTTGCCGCCCTTGGCCGGGAACGGGTAGCCGAAGAGCTGGCCGAGCAGCTTGCCGTTGATCGAGTCGGCGGTGTCCACGCCGATGGAGTCGGCGCTGCCGAACATCAGCAGCACGGTCTGCTTGTTCAGGCCCTTCTGCCTGCTGGTCTCGATCGCCTGCGCCAGCTTGGTGCGGAACTTCTGCTCCGCGGCCACGGCCTGCTCGGTGCGGCCGGTGAGCGCGCCCAGGTTGCGCAGGTAGCCGACGGACTGCTCCCAGCTGCCCGGGTTGACCGTCCACAGTGGAGCGTTGAACTTCTGCACCGCCGGCCGGAGTCCGTCGTGCACACCGGAAAGCCCGATCACCAGGTCCGGCTTGAGCGCACCGATCGCCTCCGCGTCCTCCTGGCCGAAACTGCCCGGCACGACCGGCACCTGCTTGCCCGCCTCACCGGCCAACTGGGGCAGGGTCAGCAGCACCGCGTTGGAGGTGCCCGCCGGTTTCAGTCCGAGTTCGGTGAGCGCGTCGTCACACAATCCGGTGAGGCAGACGATCCGCTCCGGGACCTTGGGCAGGGTCACGTTCTGTCCGCCCGGATCGGTCACGCTGAGCGAGGGCGTCAGCGGCGCGGCCTTGACCTCGACGGCCGCTCCGGTGGCCGCGGCCGGGGTCGTGGGAGCGGTTGCCGGTGGCGCCGCAGTGCACGCGGAAACCACCGCTGCCGAGGCCGTGACCAGGCTGAGCAGGCCGATCTTGGTGCGCGACGGACGCACAGGACACCTCCGGGTGGGGATGGGACCGAAGAAGACGATAACGGTTTTCATCTTGCCTCGGGCAGGTCACCTGGAAGCCGTGGGGACCGTCACGATCGCCTAACGCCACGCATGGTGAAATCGCGCACCGCGACCGCGCTATGACCCACCGGAGGCCAAGCACGGAATGTCGCGCCGGTACCCTCACTTTCGTGTCCAGCAGCACTGTCGAAAATCCAGCGGTGTCCACTGCCCGCGCGTACCGCAGCTGGGGCCGGGCCTTCGCAGACCTGCGCGCCGGATGGAACCAGCGTTCGCTCTGGGGCCATCTCGGCTGGCAGGACATCAAGCAGGGCTACCGGCGCTCGGTGCTCGGTCCACTGTGGATCACCATCAGCACCGGCGTGATGGCGCTGGCGATGGGCATCCTGTTCTCGGCGATCCAGAACGCGCCGATCCAGTTCTTCCTGCCGTACGTCACCGTCGGCCTGGTCTGCTGGACGTTCATCGCGAACTGCGTGAACGAGGGCGCGAACGTCTTCATCGCCAACGAGGGCCTGATCAAGCAGCTGCCCTCGCCGCTGACCACACACGTGTTCCGGCTGGTGTGGCGCCAGGTGCTGCTGTTCGCGCACAACTTCCTGATCTACTTCATCATGCTGGCGATCTTCCCGCAGGACCTGAAGTGGACCGTGCTGTACGCGATCCCGGCCTTCGTGCTGATCGTGCTCAACGGCGGCTGGGTCGCACTGCTCACCGGCATCATCAGCACCCGCTTCCGCGACATCCCGCCGATCATCGGCAGTGTCGTGCTGCTGCTGTTCTACATGACCCCGATCGTGTGGGACTTCAACATCCTGGCCAACCACACGAACCAGCTGGTCAGGGAGCGCGCCTACCTGGCCGAGTTCAACCCGTTCCTGCACTTCATCGAGATCATCCGGCGGCCGCTGCTGGGCCAGGACCAGCTGTTCCACCACTGGCTCGTCGTCGGCATCATCACCGTGGTCGGCTGGGGCGCGGCACTGGTGATGCTGCGCAACTACCGTGCCCGCGTGTCCTACTGGGTGTAAGGGGGCTGAATTCCCATGGTCAGCATCGAGGTACAGAACGCCTGGGTCGAGTTCCCCATCTTCGACGCCAAGACGCGCTCGCTGAAGAAGGCCGTGCTCGGCAAGGCCGGCGGCAAGATCGGCACCGAGAGCAAGGTGCCGGTGATCGAGGCGCTGCGGGATGTCTCCATCTCGCTCCAGCACGGTGACCGGGTCGCGCTGGTCGGACACAACGGCGCGGGCAAGTCCACCCTGCTGCGGCTGCTCTCCGGCATCTATGAGCCGACCAGGGGCACCTCCAAGATCATCGGCAAGGTCGCGCCCGTGTTCGACCTCGGCGTCGGCATGGACCCGGAGATCTCCGGCTACGACAACATCATCATCCGCGGGCTGTTCCTTGGCATGACCCGCAAGCAGATGGAAGCCCGCATCGACGACATCGCCGAGTTCAGCGAGCTGGGCAACTACCTGTCGATGCCGCTGCGGACCTACTCCACCGGTATGCGGGTGCGCCTCGCGCTCGGCGTGGTGACCTCGATCGACCCGGAGATCCTGCTGCTGGACGAGGGCATCGGCGCGGTCGACGCGGCCTTCCTGGACAAGGCGCGGGACCGGCTCAACGACCTGGTCAAGCGGTCCGGCATGCTGGTGTTCGCCTCGCACTCCGACGAGTTCCTCAAGAGCCTGTGCAGCACCGCGATCTGGGTGGACCACGGGCAGGTCAGGGCGCACGGCGCGCTGCGCGAGGTGCTCACCCAGTACAAGGGCAGGGACCCGTTCGCCAATGACGACGAGCACGCTTCGGTGGGAGCTGGTGGCACGCCATGACTGATCGGGCTGGGTCGAAGGCACCAGAGGGCAAGGTAATCGCGGTGGTGGTCACCTGCCGCAGGCGCGAGCTGCTCGCCGACTCGCTGAAGGTGATCGCGGCCCAGACCCGGCAGCCGGACCACCTGGTGGTCGTGGACAACGGGCTGGACCAGCCGGCGCGGGAGGTGGTCGAGGCCTGTCCGCTGCCCACCACCTACCTGCTCTCCGAGCGCAACCTCGGCGGCGCCGGCGGCTTCGCGCTGGGCATGCTGCACGCGCTGGCCATGGGCGCGGACTGGGTGTGGCTGGGCGACGACGACGGCAGGCCGGCCGACGACACCGTGCTGGAGGTGCTGCTGGATGAGGCCACGCGCCGCAAGCTGGCCGCGGTCAGCCCGGTCGTGGTCAACATCGAGCGCCCGGACACGCTGGCCTTCCCACTGCGCCGCGGCCTGACCTGGAAGCGCCGCCGCGAGGAGCTGAGCAGCCCGGACAGCCCGGACTTCCTGCCCGGCATCGCCTCCTTCTTCAACGGCGCGCTGTTCCGCGCCTCCACCCTGGACGTGGTGGGCGTGCCGGACTACCGGCTGTTCTTCCGCGGCGACGAGGTGGAGATCCACCGCAGGGTGGTGCGCAGCGGTCTGCGCTTCGGCACCACGCTGAAGGTGGCCTACGCGCACCCGGACGGCTCCGCGGAGTTCAAGCCGATGCTGGGCGGCCGCTTCCACGCCCAGGACCCCGGCGACCCGATCAAGCGCTACTACACCTACCGCAACCGCGGCTACCTGCTGTCCCAGCCGGGCATGCGCAAGCTGGGGCTGCTGGAGGTCCTCCGCTTCGGGCTGTACTTCCTGGGTCAGAAGAAGGACCCGAAGGCGTTCGCGGAGTGGGTGAAGCTCGTGCTGCAGGGGCGCGGGGAGAAGTTCTTCCGCAAGTAGACGTCCCCGGTCCAGAGTCTCTCGTTCGCCCGTAGCGGATCCGCTACGGGCGAACTTGTGTTGTGGCGCAAGGGTTTTGCTGATGACCTTGGGGCCATGGCACAGAAACGAGCACTCATCCTGCACATCGCCGGTGTTGGCGAGCCGGTCAGGGTCGCGCTGACCGATGAGGTGGCCGACGACCTCGGGCCGCGGTTGCGGCGGCATCTGGAGACCGCGAGCACCCAGGTGGTGGCGACCGAGGACGGTGGGGAGTTCGCCATCAACTTCGCGCACGTGGCGACCGCGCACATCGGACCGGTGAACGCGCCGGGTGGGTTGTACGGAAAGGCGCCGGTGACCGGGGCTCGGGAGACCGCGCTGACACCCTGATCGGGTCTGTGCGTAACCGCTTCGGCGCGGAGTGTAATCTCCGGCCCGATGTCCGTTCGCCGATCTCCGCACCGCCAGCTGCCCGGCCTGTTGGGCCGGGTGGCGGTGGCGCTTGCGCCGAAGGTCACCGGGGCGTTGCTCCGGGTGGACCTGCCGGAGGCCAGTGCGGAGCAGCGGGCGGCGGCTGTGGCGCACGTGCGCGGGGCGGTGCTGGGCATGCCGGATCTGCTCCGCTGCGGGGTGGCTGTGGCGGCGGTGGGCTACCTGGTGGCGCGGCGGGTGCTGGGGCCTCGGGTGGACCGGCTGAACCTGCCGGTGGTGGCCGAGTTCGTGCGGCTGACCAGGGGGCTGGGGCTGGCCGGGGCGGTTGAGCGGGAGCGCCGGTGAGCCGGGTGTGGGATGCCCTGGTGATCGGGACCGGGCCGGGTGGGGCGGTCACCGCGCGGGCGCTGGCCGAGGCCGGGTTGCGGGTGCTCGCGGTCGAGGAGGGTGAGTGGACCGAGCCGGGCTCGGTGCCGCCGTTCTCGCTGGAGCAGATGCGGCGGCAGTACCGGGGTGGTGGGCTGACCGCGGCGCTGGGGCGGCCGTCGGTGGCCTACACCGAGGGGCGCGGGGTCGGCGGCGGGTCCGAGGTGAACTCCGGGCTGTACCACCGGCCGTCGGCTGACCTGCTGGCCGGCTGGTCGCGGGACTGGCGGATCGACGGGCTGGACGTGCCCGAACTGTCCCCGCACAGCGACCTGGTGGAGAAGGAGCTCTCCGTCTCCACCCTGCCGTGGGCGCTGCCCGCCTCCTCCCAGGTGCTCGCCCGAGGCGCGGACGCGCTGGGCTGGCGCGGGTTCGAGGTGCCCAGGTGGGCGGTCTGCGAGCAGCGCGACGGGCGGCGGCAGGTGCGCAGGCAGACCATGTCGGTCACCTACTGGCCCAGGGCCATCGCGGCCGGGGCCGAGCTGCGGCAGCGGAGCAGGGTGCTGCGGCTGGAGCTGGCCGGGCCCCGTGCGGTGGCCGCGGTGGTGCGGGACCTGGTCACCGGGCGCACCGAGCGGGTGGTCTTCGAGCACGTGTTCGTCTGCGCGGGCGCGATCCAGACGCCCGCGCTGTTGCAGCGTTCCGGGCTGCGGCGCAACATCGGCGGCAACCTGTCCGTGCACCCCACGGTGAAGGTGACCGCCGAGTTCGACGAGCCGGTCAACGACGGTGACGTGCCGGTCTACCAGGTCAAGGAGTTCGGCTCGGCGCTGTCCTTCGGTGGCTCGGCCTCCCGGCCCTCGTTGCTGGCGCTGGCACTGAGCGAGAACTGGCCTGCCTTCGGTCCCGCGCTGGCCCGCTGGGAGCGGCTCTTCGTCTACTACGCGGCGATCCAGAGCATCGGGCGCGGGCGGGTGCTGGCCGTGCCCGGCTTCGCCGACCCGCTGGTCACCTACCGGCTCACCGGCGGCGACCACGAGCTGTTGCGCACCGGGCTGGCCCGGCTGATGCACCTGCTGCTGGCCGCGGGCGCCAGCGTGCTGTACCCGTCCTTCCGCGGCGCGCCGGTGGTGGCCAACCCCGCGGGCATCGCCGCCGCGACCGCGGCCATGACCCCGGCCCGCGCCAGCCTGATGACCGTGCACCTGTGCGGCACGGTGCCGATGGGCGAGGACCTCGCCCGCTGCGGCGCCGACTCCTACGGCCGGGTGCACGGCACGGTGAACGTGCACGTCAACGACGCCTCGCTGCTGCCGTCAGCGCCCGGCGTCAACCCCCAGGGCACCATCATGGCGGTCGCCGCGCGGAACGTGCGGCACTTCCTCGCCGGCCGCCTCGACTCCAGAAGGCCTCTATGTCCGACCTCGTTCCACCAGCTGAGCTGACCGTGCTCACCGGGGCCAGCGGCTGGTTCGGCCGTGCCTACCTGGCCCATCTCAAGGACACCACCGACCGCCGGGTGCGGGTGCTGGTCCCCGCCGCGGCCGATGTGCCGGGCGTGCTCGACGTGCACCCCGGGGCCGCGGTGCACGTCGGGGACATCGCCGAGGCGGAGGTGACCCGCCGCCTGCTCGCCGGGGCCGAGGGCGCCGATGTGGTGCACGCGGCCGGGGTGATCCACCCGCGCCGCACCAGCGAGTTCACCAGGGTCAACGTGTTCGGCACCAAGGCGCTGCTGGCCGCGGCCCGCGGCGCCGGGGTGCGCAGGCTGACGCACATCTCCTCGAACTCGCCGTTCGGGGTGAACCCGCGCACCGACGAGGTGTTCCGGCACACCGAGCCGTACCGGCCCTACCTGGGCTACGGCGAGTCCAAGATGCACGCCGAGATCGCGGTGCTCGGCGCCAACGGCGACGGCCTGGAGACCACCGTGGTGCGGCCGCCGTGGTTCTACGGCGAGTGGCAGCCCGCGCGGCAGACCACCTTCTTCAGCCTGTGCAGGCACGGCCGGTTCCCGCTGCTCGGCGACGGGTCGATGCGCCGCTCGATGACCTACCTGGGCAACCTGATCCAGGGTGTCGAGCTGGCGTCCCGGCACGTCAAGGCGCCCGGCAACGGTTACTGGGTGGCCGATGCGCGGCCCTACGCCATGCGCGAGGTGGTGGACACCGTGCGGCGGGTGCTGCGCGAGGAGGGCTACGCGATCTCCAAGCGGCAGCTGCGCTTCCCGCTCGTGCTCGGCACGCTGGCCGAGCGCGCGGACCGGCTGCTGCAGTCCGGTGGCCGGTACAGCCAGGAGCTGCACGTGCTCGGCGAGCTGGACAAGACCATCGCCTGCGACATCGCCACCACCACCGCCGACCTGGGCTACCGGCCCGAGGTCGCGCTGGCCGAGGGCATGCGGCGCAGCATCCGCTGGTGCCGTTCTCGCGGCATCGACCTGTAGGAGAACTTCCGTGGCACAGACCGCCCTGGTGACCGGCGGGTCGGGGTACTTCGGCTCGCTGCTGGTGCGCAGGCTGCGCGAGCGCGGCGATGACGTGCGGGTGCTCGACCTCAACGACGCGGACGACCGGCCGGCCGAGGTGGACTTCGTGCGCGGGGACATCTGCGACGCCAACGCGGTGGAGCACGCCTGCGAGGACGTGGACGTGGTCTACCACAACGTGGCCCAGGTCCCGCTGGCCCGCGACGCCGGGCTGTTCGAGTCGGTGAACGTGGGCGGCACCGAGACCCTGCTGCGCGGCTGCGCCGACGCCGGGGTGCGCAAGGTCGTCTACACCTCCTCCTCGGCGGTTTTTGGTGTGCCACAAGAGAATCCGGTGTTCCCGGACACCCAGCCGCGACCGGCGGAGGAGTACGGGCGGGCCAAGCACGCCGGTGAGCTGCTGTGCCGGGCCGCGGTGAGCAGGGGCCTGGACGTCTCGATCGTGCGGCCGCGGACCATCCTCGGGCACGGGCGGCTGGGCATCTTCGGCATCCTGTTCGACTGGATCGCCGACGGCGCGGACGTCTTCGTCTTCGGCAGCGGCGACAACGTCTACCAGTTCGTGCACGCCAACGACCTGGCCGAGGCCTGCGCGCTGGCCGGGAAGCGGGCCGGACCGGCCACCTACAACATCGGCGCGCGGGAGTTCGGCACCATGCGGGCGGCGCTGGAGAACCTGTGCGCGCACGCGGGCACCGGCTCGAAGGTGCGCTCGCTGCCGGTGGGTCCGGCGGCGCTGGGCATGCGGGCCTCGGCCAAGCTGGGGCTGACCCCGTTCGGGCCGTACCACTGGATCATGTACTCCAAGTCGCTGTGGTTCGACACCTCGGCGGCCGAGCGGGACCTGGGCTGGCGGGCCGAGTACTCCACGGACGCGATGTTCGCCGACTCCTACGACTGGTTCCTGGCCAACCGGGGCGCGCTGGCCGGCGCCGGGGCCTCGCACCACCGGTCCCCGGCCAAGCAGGGCGCGCTGACCCTGCTCAAGAAGATCATGCGGTGATGGTCCAGCGCTGGCCGCTGCTGCTGGCTCTGCTCGCGGTGCTGACCGGGCTGGTGCTGCCGCTGCTGCCGGTGCGGGTGGCCGATCCGGTGGTGAGCTGGCCGAAGCCGGGCGCGCCCGCGGAGTCCACGGTGGCGCTGTTCGTGCCGTACCGGCCGCTGCGGGTGGAGCTGACCGTGTCCTGCGCGGTGCTGAACCAGCCGGCGCGGACCACCGTGTTCGCCACCTTCCGGCCCCAGGACGCGGATGCCCGGCTGACCGGCCTGTACGTGTCCACTGTGGACGGTCGGGTGCAGGTGTCGGCCAACGGGCGGGAGGTCTTCGGCGGGCCGGTCGGCGGATCCGGATGCCAGTACCGGGTGAGCGCGGCGGACGGGCGGATCGCGGTGCGCCGGGACGGCCTGGAGCTGGCCGCGGCGGACGGGCCGGTGCCGCAGGTGGCCGCGTTCGCCACCGAGCTGCCGCCCGCGCTGGCCACCGGGCGGATCGAGGTCACCGCGCACGCCGACGCCCGGTTCCAGGCCAGTCCGACGCTGGTGAAGTACCTGCTGCTCGGGCTGTCCGCGCTGCTCGCGCTGGGCTGCGCGGCGCTGCTGGCGCTGCGGTTCCGGCAGCGGCGGCCGAGGACTTTGCCAAAACCGGGCCTGCCGGACCTGCTGGTGCCGGGGGTGCTCGCGGGCTGGGCGATGGTCGGGCCGATGACCACCGACGACGGCTTCTACGTGTGGATGGCGCGCAACACCGCTGACCTGGGCTACGTCGGCAACTACTACCACTGGTTCAACGTGCCCGAGGCTCCTTTCGGCACGCTGCAACGGTTCTTCGCGGAGTGGAGCGCGATCTCGCTGCACCCGCTGTGGCTGCGCGCGCCCTCGGTGCTGGCCGGGGCGCTGAGCTTCTGGCTGCTGCGCGGCATCCTGCGCCGGATCAAGGCCGCCGCGCCCGCGGTGCACGCGCCCGGCTGGCTGCTGGCCGCGGCCTTCCTGTGCTGGTGGCTGCCGCTGGACCTGGGCGTGCGGCCGGAGCCGCAGATCGCGCTGGCCACCGCGCTGGCCGGCTACGCCGCGGTGCGCGCCCGGCTGGACCAGGCGCCCGCCTGGCTGGCCGGTGCGGCGCTGGTCGGCGGGGTGGCGGTGACCATCACGCCGAGTGGGCTGCTGGCGCTGGTGCCGCCGCTGCTGGCGCTGCCCCCGGTGCTGCGCGGGCTGTCCGGGACCGCCGAGCGGGTCACGCTGTGCGCGTTGCTGGTCGGCGCGGGGTCGATCGCGCTGCCGCTGGTGTTCGCCGACATCAGCCTGGGCGGGCTGCTGGAGGCGACCGCGGTGCACGGCTGGTACGGCGCGCATTCGCCCTGGTACCTGGAGATCCAGCGGTACCAGGCGCTGCTCGGCGGGGTCGGCGAGCAGGGCGGTGTGCTGCGCCGGGTGCCGGTGCTGCTCGGCATCGCCGCGCTGGTGCTCATCGCGGTGCTGCGCAGCCGGTACCGCGGCAGCGCGCTGGCCGGGGCGGCCACCTGGCCCTACGTCTGGCTGGCCCTGGGTTTTGGCGTGCTGGCGCTCTCGCCCTCGAAGTGGACCCAGCACTTCGGCGCGCTCGCGGTCTTCGGCGCGCTCGCGCTGGCCTGCGCGTTCGGCAGCCTGCCGCGGCTGCTCGCCGAGGCGCGGGCGGGCTGGTTGCTGCGGCTGGGCTCGCTGGCGCTGGTGGTGCTGCTGCTCGGAGTGGCCTGGCACGGGCCGAACTGGTGGTGGTCCTACTCCGACCGCGGCATGCCGTTCCGGCACGTGCAGCTCTTCGGCGGGGTGCTGGGCAATCCGGTGCTGCTGCTGGCGGTCGGGCTGCTGGCCGGGCTGCTGATGGCCCGGCGGTGGCGGGCCACGCTCGACTGGGCGGCCGCCGGGCTGGCCCAGGTGTCGATGGTGTTCGCGGTGCTGCTGGCGGTCGGGCTGTTCACCTTCACCGCGGTGCGCGAGCCGTGGTCGCTGCGCTCGGCCTGCGGCATCGGGGACGCGATCAGGGTGCGCACCGACCGAGAGCCGATGCGTGCGGAGGAAAAGCCCGCGGTGCAAGGGTTCCTGCCCGGTAGCGGGTTCCCCGGCGAGTCCCCGCCGCCGCCCAGGACCGGGCCGGTGTGGGGCAGCTTCGCCGACCTGGACCGCGGCACCGGGCGGCTGAGCACCGGCTGGCACACCGCCGAGGTCGGGCCGGGCGATGTGCTGGTGGTGTCCGCGGCCGGGCTGACCGGGCGGGGCAACGAGCTGCGCGCCGAGGTCGAGCTGCCCGGTGCGGCGGCGGTCTCGGTGCGGCTGGACGACGAGCTGGACCGCCCGGAGTGGCGGGACTTCGTGCTGGGCACCGCGATGAGCTCCGGGACGGCCAGGGTGCGGGTGCTGGCGGTGGACGGCAGCGTGGGCCGGGGCGGCTGGCTCGCGGTGTCCGCGCCCGGCCGGGAGCACACCCACCCGCTGGCCGCCGACACCGGCGCCGACGACGGGCCGACGCTGGTGGACTGGCCGATCTCCTTCGCCCTGCCCTGCGCCCGGCCGCCGGTGCTGGCCAACGGCCTCGCCGAGCCACCGGCCAGGGTCCTGTTGGCGGACAAGGACTACGCGGACATGGCCGCGATCACCAGGGACCCGCGGTGGGGCGGGGCGTACGCGAACCTGCTCTCCGTCGCCGGGTACCGAGGGGTGTCCACCCACCTGCCGGGGCGGCCGTGGGGGCGGTTCGTCGACCTGGCCTACGACTACCGGCTGGACGGGCACGCGGTGCGCGTCGAGCACCGGATCCGGCCCGGCTGGTGGCGCGGGCCGGGCATCGCGAACGAGGACTACTCCGGCCGCACCGACCCGAACAGGGCCCCGAGATGAACACCCGTGCCGTGCTCGCCCTTGCCCTCAGCACTGTCCTTTGTGGACTCGTGCTGCCGTTCGCGCCGGTGGTGGTGAACGATCCGGTGCTCAGCTGGCCCAAGGAGCCGGACCGGCCGGAGTCCAGCCTCGCGCTGCTGGTGCCGTACCGGCCGCTGAGCCTGGACGTCCGGCTGCCCTGCGCGACGCTGCGCCAGCCGAAGCCGGACACCGTGGTCTTCGCCAGCCACCGGCCCGATGACGCGCACGGGGCGGCGCGCGGGCTGACCGTGCTGGCCGGGGCCGGGTCGGTGCGGATCAGCTCGGACGGGCTGGCGCTGCACCAGGGCGCGGCCCCCGCCGGGGACTGCGTGCTGCGGATCAGGGCCAGCACCAGCGAGACCGTGGTGGAGCTCGACGGCGACCGGCTGGCCGCCGCGCACCGGGACCCGCCGCAGCTCAGCGCGTTCGCCACCACGCTGACCCCGGCCGCCGCGCGCGGGATGACCGCGGTGGCGCACACCGACGCCCGGTTCGAGAGCAGCCCGGCGCTGTTGAAGACGCTGCTGCTGGGCACCCAGGTGCTCCTGCTCGGCGGTTGCCTGTTCCTGTTGTGGCACAACGACTCCCGGCGGCGCAGGCGCTGGCTGCCGCGGCGGCCGGGCTGGCTGGACGGCGTGATGCTCGCCGTGCTCGGCGGCTGGGCGGTGGCCGGGCCGATGACCGACGACGACGGGTTCTACGCGGCGATGGCGCGGGCCGCGGCGGACACCGGGTACGTGGGCAACTACTACCACTGGTTCAACGTCACCGAGGCCCCGTTCAGCCTGCTGCAACAGCTGCTCACGCCGTGGGTGCTGGTCAGCCAGGCGCCGCTGTGGCTGCGGCTGCCCTCGCTGCTGGCCTGCTTCGGCACCTGGCTGGTGCTCAGCCGCGGGGTGCTGCCCAGGCTGACCCGGCAGCAGCCGCGGATCCTGACCGCGGCGGTGCTGCTGTGCTGGCTGCTACCCTTCGGCATCGGCGTGCGGCCGGAGCCGTGGGTGGCGCTGGGTTCGGCCTCGGTGCTCGCGCTGGTGCTGCGCGCGCTGGCGCACGGCCGGGTGTTCCCGCTGGGTGTGGCGGCCGCGCTGGCCGGGTTGTGCGCGGCGATCACGCCGAGCGGGCTGATCGCGTTCACCCCGTTCCTGGGGCTGGCCCGGCCGTTGAGCCGGTTGCTGCGGGCCAGGCGGGGCGCGCTGCTGGTGCTGGCCTGCGCGAGCACCGGGCTGACCGCGGTGTTCGCCGACACCAGCCTGGGCGCGGTGCTGGAGGCGACCAGGGTGCACAGCGAGATCGGCCCCGCGCTGCACTGGCACGAGGAGGTCGTCCGGTACTTCTTCCTGCTGGACGAGGGCAGCATGGGCTCCTTCGCCCGGCGGCTGCCGGTGCTGCTGGCGCTCGGGCTGCTCCTCCTACTGCCGGTGCTGCGGCTGCGCATCCGCAACCGGGGCGGGGGGCTGCCGCCGCTGACCGCCGCGGTCGGCCCGGCGATCGCGCTGGCCGCCGGGATCGGCCTGCTGTGGCTGGCGCCGTCGAAGTGGACGCACCACTTCGGCTCGTTGACCGCGCTGGCCACCCTGGTCACCGCGCTGGTGCTGGCCGAGCTGCCCGCGGCGCTGCGGCTGGCCGGGCACACCTGGCGCGGCGGGCTGGCGCTGACCGCGGCCAGCGCGGTGCTGGTCGCGCTGGCGCTGGCCGGGCCGAACACCTGGTACGGCTACTCGCAGTTCGGGGTGGACCCCAAGCTGCCCTCGATCCTGGCGAACCCGTTGCTGTGGCTGGCGATCGGCCTCGGCCTGGCCTGGCTCTGGCGCGACCTGCTGCCCGCGCCGCGGATGGTCCTGGTGCTGGGCCTGGCCACCAGCCTGCTGCTCACCATCGGCACGGTGGCGCTGTCCACCTGGCGGCTGCGCGACTCCTGGTCCATGGCCACCGAGAACGTCCGGCACGTGACCGGCCGCAGCTGCGGGATGGCCGACGAGGTCAGCACCCTGGTCTACCAGCGGCTGGTCCCGCAGGGCACGGCTCCCTCCCCCGGCGGCGCGCCGAACCCGCCGCCGGAGGACCAGCCGGTGTGGGGCACCTTCGGCAGGCTGGGCGGTCCGGGCCACGAGTGGTTCACCGGCGAGGTCATCACCCCCTGGTTCGCGCTGCCCGCGCTCGGTCCTGGCCAGGACATCTCGGTGCAGCTGGCCGGGAAGCTCACCGGCGGCAACAACGCGTCCGTCCACTTCGGACACCAGGGCCAGGTGCTCGCCGAACAGACCCTCACCGACGTGCTGGACAGCCCGGACTGGCGCGAGTCCGGGCTGAACCCGCCGCAGGGCGCCACCCAGGTCCGCATCCGGCTGCGGGACGGCACGGTCGGCGCGGGCGGCTGGCTGGCCACGACCGCCCCCCGCCTGCGCAGCGCGCACCCGCTGCTGGCCCTGCTCGGCCAGGACCGCCCGGTGATGATCGACTGGCAGCTGTCCCTGGCCTTCCCCTGCCTGCGCGCGGCCAAGATCAGCCACGGCCTCACCGAAGCCCCGGAGTACGTGCTGGTCCCCCGCATCCGCGACCGCTGCAAGCGCTACGGCGCCGCCTGCCTGCCCTTCGGCGTCCCCGGCATCGCCCGCGAGGAACCCCAGGGCGGCTCGTTCCTGCCTGCCCACCAGGCCGCCGCGGCCCGCCCCGAGCTGCCGACCCGGTTCGCCGGGCTGCCGGAGCGGAGCAGGCGGATGGGCGATGACTGGGGGGCGCTGATCCGGTACGAGTACCCGTTCGGCGGGGACGGGTACCGGCTGGAGCTGCGGGAACGGTCGATGGGCGGGTGGGAGTGGGGGTGGCGGCAGCCGATCGTGCCGTCGGTGGAGGAGCAGCGTGAGGATTATGCGAACCGCTAGCAATACCGTTTCTATGCATCCGGCAGTACCCGTTTTCAGCAGGGTGGAGTACCGCTCTCATGCGGGGTCAGCTCAGGTAGACCGCGATCGAGAGGGTGGCCAGCCAGCACAGGCCGAGGGCTTGCAGGGGGCGGTCGGAGAGGATCAGGTGTTCTGGCGTGCCGGCGTTGGCGCTGTCCACGTCGACGGCGTAGCGGAGCACGGCCATCACGAACGGGATCATGGAGAGCACGGCCCAGACCGAGTGCGAGCGTTCGCGGATCTCGAAGGCCCACAGGCCGTAGGTCATGATCAGGACGGTGGCTGAGCTGCCCCAGACGAAGCGCAGGTAGGACGTGGAGTAGCGGTCCAGGCTGCGGCGGATGCGGGCGCCGGTGCGTTCGGTGTAGCGGAGCTCGGCGTAGCGCTTGCCGGCGACCATGAACAGCGAGCCGAAGGCCGCGGCCAGCAGGAACCACTGGGACAGCACGATGCCCGCCGCGGCGCCGCCGGCGATGGCGCGCAGCAGGAAGCCGGAGGCGACGATGCACAGGTCGATCACCGGCTGGTGCTTGAGCGCGAGGCAGTAGCCGAACTGCACAGCCAGGTAGACCGCGACCACGGCGGTCAGGTCGAGGCTGGCCACGGTGGCGGTGGCCAGCGCGCCGGTGAGCAGCACCGCGGCCAGGCCGAGGGCCAGCCGGGGCGGCACGATGCCCGCGGCGATCGGGCGGTGGCACTTCACCGGGTGGGCGCGGTCGGCGTCCACGTCCCGGACGTCGTTGACCAGGTAGATCGTCGACCCGGCCAGGCAGAACGCGGCGAAGGCGATGCCAGCGGCGGCCAGCACCCTGGGGTCGCCGACGGTGCCGCTGGCGAACGGGGCGGCCAGCACCAGCACGTTCTTCACCCACTGGCGCGGGCGCACCGCGCGGGCCAGGCCGCGCAGCTGGACGCCGGCGCCGAGGCCGGGGGCCGGGGCGATCGCCGAGGCGGTCACCGCAGCAGTCCCATGGCCGAGCGCACGCCGGCGCCGACCGCGGCGCCGAGGGCGGCTCCGGCCAGCACGTCGCTCGGGTAGTGCACGCCGAGCACCAGCCTGCTCAGCGCCATCGGCGGCACCACCGCGGACAGCAGCACCGGGGTGGCGTGCCTGCCCGCCAGGCCGCCGAGCAGGACCGCGGCGGCGGTGGAGCTGGTGGCGTGCGCGGACGGGAAGCTCAGCGTGCTGGGGGTGGCGGCGCGGACCTCGACGTCCGGGTGGGCCGGGCGCGGGCGGCGGACTGCGCGCTTGACCGCGATGGAGGCCGCGTGCGCCAGCGCCACCCCGGCGGTGGCGGCCAGCCACTGCCGCCGGCGGCCGCGGTCCAGGGCCGCTCCTGCCGCGCCGAGCGCCAGCCAGCCCGCGGCGTGCTCGCCGAAGAGCGAGAGCGCCTTGGCCGAGCCGATCGCCCGCCGGTCGGCCAGGACGCGCTGGATGCTCCGCAGCGCAAGGAGTTCCAGCCTCATCGCCGGCCACCGAAGGCCTGCTGCCACGCCTCGTGCGCGGTCAGGTCCGGCAGCGCGCGGCGGAAGTCCTTGCGGCTGCGCGGGAACTCGCGCAGCAGCCGCAGGTGGTTGCCAAGCGCACGGCCGAGCAGCCGCCAGAAGACCCTGGGGTCACGCTTGCGGAAGGCCACTCCCCGGCCGTCCGCGGTGGCCACGGTCGCGCCGTCCAGCCTGGCCAGCAGGAACCAGCGGGCGTCCTGGGCCGGGATGTTCAGCTGCGGGCGGAGCAGGTGTTTGGTGTTGGTGGGCAACACGTTGTGCACCAGCGCGGAGAGCAGGGTGCGCGCGATGGTGAGCGGGTTGCCCGGCGGGCGCAGGAACCGCTCGGCCTTCACCGCGTCCATCGAGGGCAGCGGCAGCCGCCTGGCCGAGGGCAGCACCCGGCCGTCGTCGTACTCCGCGCGCTGCTCGCGGATCTCACCGAGCGCGGTGGGCAGCTTGCGGAACAGCGACTTCGGGCCGTCCAGGAAGTCCCTGATCGCCATGTCCTGCAAGGCGACCGTGGAGTACTCCAGGGACAGCAGGTGCTTGAGCGTGCTGCGCAGGCTGTGCCGGACCAGCTCGCCGCCGCGCGGGTGCGGGCTGTACAGCGCGGCCGTGACCAGCCGGTTGCGCAGGTGGAAGTAGGCCTGCCAGTCGGTGGAGTCGTCCTTGTCCGACCACGGCATGTGCCAGATCGCCACCCCGGGCAGGGTCGCGGTCGGATAGCCGGCCCGCCCGGCGCGCAGGCCGAACTCCGCGTCGTCCCACTTGATGAACAGCGGCAGCGGCAGCCCGATCTGCTCCACCACCTGCCGCGGGATCAGGCACATCCACCAGCCGTTGTAGTCCACGTCGATGCGCCGGTGCAGGATGGGCGCCTCGCGCAGCGACTCCTTGGCGAAGTCGTGGTCGTAGCGCACGTTCGGCGCGGCCCGCCACATGAACTTGCGCCGGTCCACCACCTCGCCCATGGAGTGCAGGTGCGAGCGGGCCTGCAGGTTGAGCATCTGCCCGCCGACCAGGGTCGGGCGCTCGGCGTAACGGGCGAAGGCCAGCGCGCGCAGGATCGAGTCCGGCTCGATCACGATGTCGTCGTCCATCAGCAGGATCTGCTCGCAGTCGGTGCCGCGCACCGACTCGTGCATCACCCTGGCGAACCCGCCGGAGCCGCCGAGGTTCGGCTGGTCGTGCACCCGCAGCCGCTCACCCAGCCGGGCCGCCGCGACCTCGAAACCGTTGGCGTCACTGACTTTCCGGTTGCCCTGGTCGGCCACGATGACCGCCCGCACGGCCGCCAGCACCAGCGGGTCGGCGCCGATCGCGGCCAGCGCGCCGACGCAGTCGTCCGGCCGGTTGAAGGTGCAGATGCCGATGGCCACCGAGCCGGGCCGCAGCGGCGCGGCGGCCGCGTGCCAGCTCGCCGCGAGCAGGGTGACCTCGTGCTCCTCCTCGGTGGTGATGTCGAACCAGTACCAGCCACCGTCCTCGAACGGCGCCAGGTCCAGCGTGAAGCACAGGTCCGAGCGCTTGCCACCCTCACGGACCTCACCGCCCACGTGGATCTGGGTGCCGTCGGCCTTGGAGCGGTACAGGTCCACCCGGCAGTCGCCGTCCACGCTCAGCCGCAGCTCGACCTGCTCCAGCGTGGTCCACCGCCGCCAGTAGCTGGCCGGGAAGGCGTTGAAGTAGGTGGCGAAGGAGACCTCGGACTGCTCGGGGATGCGCAACGCGGTGCGGGACAACGGTTTCGCCCGCCGCTGGTTGGTCGGGTCCTCATCGACGTAGAGCGCGCGCACGTCCAGCGGGTCGCCGGGCCGGGGCAGGATGATCCGCTGCAGCAACGTTGCCGGGGGCGCGGTCGGCTGCTGGGGCAGGCTCACGGACTGCTCCGTGGTCGAGCTGGACATCGTGGGGGACCTCGTCTGGGAGCGGGGGCGCGGGCAGGTCCTCGCGCGACACAGAAAAACCCAAGAGGGGACGGCACATTCGCCGCCCCCTCTTGGGCATCGGTCCACTTCGGACGAACCTCAAGGCTTGAAGATCAGCCCATCGGGTGGTCCTCAGCCGTGGAAGGTCTGCTTCCAGGCTTCCTTGCTGGTCAGCTCGGGCAGCGCCTTGCGGTAGGCGCGCTTGAGCCGCGGCCACTCCTGCACCAGGCGGCGGTGGTTGGCCGCCGCGCGGGCCATCAGCTGGCGGAAGACCTTCGGGTCACGCCGCCGGAAGGCGACGCCGCTGCCGTCGGCGTTGGACACGGTGGCGCTGTCCAGCGCGCCGAGCAGGAACCACCGCGCGCCCTGGGCGGGCACGTTGATCTGCGGGCGGTCCAGCGCGTCCTGGCTGGGCTCCTGCAGGTGGTGGGCCAGCGAGAGCGCCGCGCGGGCCGCGATCACGACCGGGTTCACCGGCGGCTTGAGCAGCCGCTCGGCCCGCACCGGGTCGAAGGTCGGGGCCGGGAACTCACCGGCCGACGGCAGGATCTGCGCGTCGGTGTAGCCCTTGCGCAGCTCCCGCACCTCGGCCAGCGAGGTGGGCAGGTTCGCGAACAGCCGGTCCGGTCCGGCCAGGAAGTCCTCGATCGCCTTCTGGTGCAGCACGACCGTGGAGTACTCCATGGAGAACAGGTGCCGCAGCGAGGACTTCAGGCCCTGCTTGAGCAGCGTGCCGCGCACGTCGTACGGCGAGTGCAGCGCGGCCATGATCAGCCGGTTGCGCACGTGGAAGTACGCCGTCCAGTCGGTGGCGTCGTCCTTGTCCGTCCACGGCATGTGCCAGATCGCCGAGCCGGGCAGGCTGACCGTCGGGTAGCCGTGCTCCAGCGCGCGCAGCGAGTACTCGGCGTCGTCCCACTTGATGAACAGCGGGAGCGGCAGCCCGATCTCCTCCACGATCTGCCGCGGGAAGGTGCACATCCACCAGCCGTTGTAGGTGCCGTGGATGCGCGGGTGCAGTTCCTTGGTCTCGCGCAGCGAGTCGGTGGCGAAGTCGTGGTCGGTGAGCGCGCCGGGCGCGGGCCGCCAGAAGCACTCCTTGAGGTCGACCACCTCGCCCGTGGTGTGCAGGCGGGTACGGGCCTGCAGGTTCATCATGTGCGAGCCGACGACCACCGGGTTGACCAGCGAGCGGGTGAACGCGTTGGCGCGCAGCACGCTGTCCGGTTCCAGGCGCACGTCGTCGTCGAGCAGCATGACCTGCTCGCAGCCGGTGTTCTCCAGGAACTCGTAGAACACGCGGGCGAAACCGCCGGAGCCGCCCAGGTTGGCCTGCTCGATGACCTCGAGCTTGTCGCCGAGCAGCTTGACGGCCTGGTCGTAGCCGGGGGTGTCCTTGACCTTCTGGTTCGGGCCCTGGTCCACCACGATGACCTTGCCGACCACGTCCAGCACGGCCGGGTCCTCGCCGAGGGCCTGCAGCGCGATCACCGCGTCGGCCGGGCGGATGGTGGTGATGCCGACCGCGGTGCGCTGCGTCGGCAGCTCCTGGTCGGTGGTCCAGGCCGCGTCCTTGATCTCCAGCGCGCCCTCGTCGGTGAAGACGTCGAACCAGAGCCAGCCGCCGTCCTCGAACGGCTGCAGGGAGATCCGGAACTCCAGCTGGGTCCAGGACTTGGTGCTGCGCACCGGCCGGCCCTGCAGGTGCACGATGTCGCCGTTGGGCTTGGAGCGGTAGACGTCCAGCCGCCCGACGCCCTTGACCGTCATGCGCAGCACGGTCTCGGTGATCGTGGTCCAGCGCTTCCAGTAGGAGGCCGGCAGCGCGTTGAAGTAGGTGGAGAAGGACACCTTCGCCGAGGCCGGGATGTTGACCGACCGGCGCGAGGTGACGTGGCAGCGGTTGGCGGCCGTCTCCGGCTCGTCCAGGTACAGCGGCCGCACATCCAGCGGGTCATCTTCGCGGGGAAGGATGATCCGCCACAGGATCTGGCTCGCCGGCACCTCGTTGGGCTTGGGCGCCACGCGCGAGGAGGTCACGTCGCTGAGCTTGGCGTCCTGGGCGTGTTCTACGACGGCTGGGGTGCCGCCAACCTGCTGCTCCGTCACGTTCTCAGTCCTCCAGGGAGCCGTCGAATGGACGACCCTCGGTGAAGTATGGGGCGATCTTGTTGTCGAACGCCGACAGCGCCGAGCCGATGGCCATGTGCATGTCGAGGTACTTGTAGGTGCCGAGGCGACCGCCGAAGATCACCTTGCGCTCCTTGGCCTCGGCCCTGGCCAGCTCGCGGTAGCGCTCCAGCTTCTGCCGGTCCTCGGCGGTGTTGATCGGGTAGTACGGCTCGTCGTCCTTCTCCGCCGCACGGGAGTACTCGCGGACGATGACCGTCTTGTCAGTCGGGTAGTCCCGCTCCGGGTGGAAGTGGCGGAACTCGTGGATCCGGGTGTACGGGGCGTCCGCGTCGTTGTAGTTCATCACCGCGGTGCCCTGGAAGTCGCCGATCGGCAGGACCTCGGGCACCAGGTCGACAGTGCGCCAGCCGAGCCAGCCCTCAGCGTAGTCGAAGTACCGGTCCAGCGGTCCGGTGTAGACGATCGGGGTCTCCGCCGGGATCTGGTCCTTGATGTCGAAGTAGTCCGTGGACAGCCGCACCTCGATGTTCGGGTGCTCGGCCATCTTCTCCAGCCACGCGGTGTAGCCGTTGACCGGCAGGCCCTCGTAGGTGTCGTTGAAGTACCGGTTGTTGAAGTTGTAGCGAACCGGCAGGCGGCTGATGACCGCGGCGGGCAGTTCCTTGGGGTCGGTCTGCCACTGCTTCGCGGTGTAGTCCTTGACGAACGCCTCGTAGAGCGGGCGGCCGATCAGGGAGATCGCCTTCTCCTCGAGGTTCTTCGCTTCCTTGGTGTCGAACTCGGCGGCGTGCTCGGCCACCCAGGCCTTCGCTTCCTCCGGCGACATGTACTTGCCGACGAACTGGGAGATCAGGCCGAGACCCATCGGGAACTGGTAGGCCTGCCCGCCGTGCATGGCGAAGACGCGGTGCTGGTAGTCGGTGAACTCAGTGAACTGGCTCACGTAGTCCCACACGCGCTTGTTGGAGGTGTGGAAGAGGTGCGCCCCGTACTTGTGCACCTCGATACCCGTTTCGGGCTCGGCCTCCGAGTAGGCGTTGCCGCCGATGTGGTCGCGCCGATCGATCACCAGCACGCGCTTGTTCAGCTTGCTGGCTGTCTGTTCAGCGACAGTAAGGCCATAGAATCCGGAACCGACGACAATCAGGTCGTAACCCGCGAAGCTCACGGCAAGCCAGGGTACCGACGTCATCTGAAAGCTCCGAATCGGCCGTCGCCCGCCGTACGCCGGCGACTACGGAACCGGACCACGCACAACGCGAGCGCGGCGAGCAGACCGGCCAGCGCCGAACCAATCCCGATCTGGTAGCCCGGCGGGTCCCAGTGCAGGCGCAGCTCACCGGAGCGCGTTCCGGCCGGCAGCTCCACCACCACCGTGCCTCCCGGCCCATTACGCACCGCAACCGGTTGGTCGTTCACCGTCGCGGTGTAGCCCGGCCAGTTCAGCCGCGCGAAGGTCAGCTCCGCCTTGCCGCCGGACTGCTCCGATCTGGTGAAACGCACCAGCTCAGTGCGCTGTCCGCGCTGCTCGTCGCTGATCACCCGCACCCCGCCGGAGACCTGGCTGAGCCGCCCCTGTGGCCAGTCCAGCGAGCGCACCCGCCGGAGCACTGTGACCGCATCGTTACTTTCTTCCACGCGCCAGCCGGGGTACACGACCGGCGGGTAGGCGGGCTCGGGCAGCCCGGCCAGCGGGTCCGGCTCGACCTTCGCGCCCGGGACCGGGGCCGGTTTGTGCTCCGGCGTGGTGAACAAGCTGCGCTGGACCACCACGGTCTCGACCCGCAGCAGGTCTGCGAGTGACGCTCCCGACTCGGTGGGCTGGAACAGCGCCGGGTAGGCCTTGCGGCAGGTGCCGCCGTAGAAGGTCAGGCACAGCGCCTTGTGCAGCGGCTTGAAGCCCATGCCGGTGTAGGCGGTGGGCGTGCCCACCCCGGCGGCGGCGTACATGTTGCCGAAGAGCACGTCCCGGTTCTCCCCGTTGGGCCCCGGCAGGCCGCGGTCGGCGATCTGCACCGTGGTGCCGCGGTAGCGCTTGGCGAACTGCTCGTGCAGCTGCGCGGTGGAGGCGGGGAACCTGTAGGCCGCCACGTCGGCGTTGGCCGGCTGCCAGCCGGTCTGCAGCACCAGCACCACCGCGGTGCCGCCGCACAGCACGGCCGCGCTCAGCCGCCCGGTCCACCGCCCGCCGCTGCGGGCGGCCAGCACCACCAGCGCGGTCAGTCCGGCCAGCAGGGCCAGCGACAGCAGGTGCCGCGCGGAGATCTTGGGCCAGGCCGAGAAGGCCAGGTAGCCGCTGAGCAGCAGGATGCCGCCGGTGGCCAGCACCCGCTCGCGCAGCCGGTCGGTGCGCAGACCGGCGGTCAGCAGCACCGCGGTGAGCACGGCCAGGGCCAGGAACAGCGACTCCACGTGCCGCAGCGGCCAGCGGAACATCCACAGGTTGGACGGCCCGAGGCTGAGCAGCAGGTAGCCGGCCGCCACGGTGAACACCGCGGCCAGCTCCCGCCACCGGCGCTTGAGCACGCCGAAGTCCAGCCAGGCCAGCAGCGGCAGCACGAACCAGGCGAAGTAGGTGGCCGGCACGGTCATCCGGTAGGCGCTGGGGTCGAAGGCGCGGATGCCGGGCAGGTGGCTGGGCAGGCTCAGGTTGAGCAGGTCGGTGAGCGAGGGCACCAGCTGGCCGATGTTGAACAGCTCCTTGCCGGTGCGCAGGCCCACCGCGGAGGCGCCCAGCAGCGGCAGGAACACCAGCGGCACCACCGCGGCCACGCAGAGGCCGACCAGCAGCACCCGGCGCAGCGCGGGTTTGTCCTTGCGCAGCCAGAACTCCACCAGCAGTCCGAACAGGACCGCGCACACGCCGAGCACGCCGTAGGGGTTGCCGTTGGTCACGCACAGCGCGCCGAAGATGAAGGGCCACAACGGGTACAGCTCGCCGCGCGCGCTGCGCCGGGCCGACCACCAGACGTAGGGCACCCAGGCGAAGGCCATCAGCCCGGCCACCCAGGTGCTCGCCTGGAAGTAGAGGGTGAAGCCGCCGAAGGGCAGCGCGGCGGCGAGCGCGGCACTGGCCCAGCGGGCCGCGCCGTACTCCCGGCAGAGCAGGTAGACGCCGAGCGCGAGCAGCACCAGGAACTCGGTCTTGACCACGGCGGCCGACAGCGCCAGGTCGTCGAGTCCGGCCACCAGCAGGTAGTTGGCCAGGTTGACCGGGTTCCACACGCCGAAGAGCGCCTCGGCGGCCAGGTTGCCGCCCATCCAGGAGTCGTTGTCCAGCAGCGGCGGCCAGTTCCCGGCCAGCAGCTGTTCACCCAGCCGGTGCCACATCGGCAGGAACTGGGCCGCGCTGTCGTCGGTGAAGTAGAAGTTCGGGTTGCGCAGCAAGGGCACCTGGGCGAGCAGCGCGACGAAGGCGGCCAGGCCGAGCGGAACGGCGGCGCGGTTGAGCCAGGACTTCACCGGGCGGCTGCCTTTTCCTTGCCCACCAACACCATCTGCGAGACCACGAAGGTCACCGGGATGGCCAGCACGGCCACCAGCAGCGGCGCGAAGGTGGAGTTCATCCCGCCCAGGTCCACCAGCAGGTAGAGCCCGAGCGAGGTGATCGCGAAGTTGGCCGCGTTGGACAGCGGGAAGAGCAGGAACTTCCGCAGCGTCGGCTTGGTGCGGAAGGTGAAGTGGCAGTTGAGGAAGTAGGAGCCGACCATGGCCAGCAGGAAGGCCAGCACGTGCGCGGCCAGGTACGGCAGCGCCAGGTGCAGGGCCAGGTAGAGGCCGTAGTAGACGCCGGTGTTGACCGCGCCGACCAGTGCGAAGCGCAGCACCCGCCCCGGGATCACCGCCGGACCGCCCACGGCGCGGTGGCCCGCTGGTGCAGCTCCTCGGAGTGCTCGACCGCCTTGGGGCCCAGCACGGTGAGCGCGGGCGGCTGCGGCTCGCTGGCCTCCTTGACCAGGAAGTGCGGGCGGCGCTTGGTCTCGTAGTAAATGCGGCCCAGGTACTCCCCGATCACGCCGAGGAAGAGCAGCTGGATGCCGCCGAGCCCGGCGATGCCCACCATCAGCGTGGCGTAGCCCGGCGCGTCCACCCCGGTGAAGAGCACGTCCACGGCCACGTACCCGGCGTAGAGGAAGGCCAGCGCGGTGACCAGCACGCCGAGGTAGATGGCGATCCGCAGCGGCCGGTTGTTGAACGAGACGACCCCGTCGATGCCGTAGTTGAGCAGCGAGCCGAAGCTCCACTTGGAGCGGCCGTGCTGCCGCGCCACGTTGTCGTAGTCCACGATCGCGGTGTCGAAGCCGATCCAGGAGAACAGGCCCTTGGAGAACCGGTT
This sequence comes from Crossiella sp. CA-258035, assembly GCF_030064675.1. Lineage (GTDB taxonomy): Bacteria > Actinomycetota > Actinomycetes > Mycobacteriales > Pseudonocardiaceae > Crossiella. The sequence continues at coordinate 157,231 of NZ_CP116413.1, read as the reverse complement.
GTACTCGCCGAGGGAGAGCAGCGCGCGCACCGCGCGGTGGCTGAGCACCCGGAAGTCGCCGACCCCGTCCTTGAGGTCGACCTCGACCATCCGGTTGATCAGCCGGTAGTACAGCCGGGAGACCAGGGTGCGGGCCCGCCCGTCGCCGTCCCTGGTGCGCCGGGCCACCACCTGGTCGTGGCCCTCGTCCAGCTTGGCCAGCATCGCGCCGAGCAGCTGCGGCGGGTGCTGGAGGTCGGCGTCCATGATCGCCACCGCGTGCCCGGACGCCTCGCTGAGCCCGGCCAGCATGGCGGCTTCCTTGCCGAAGTTGCGGCTCAGCGCGAGGTAGCGGAACTGCGGGCTGAGCGCGCTGATCCGGCGCATCTCGGCCAGCGTGCCGTCACTGCTGCCGTCGTCGACGAGCAGCACCTCGAAGTCGTCGGCCACCGTGGGCAGCACCTCGAGGAGGGTGGCGTGCAGCTGGGCCAGCCCCTGCTCCTCGTTGAAGCAGGGCACCACGACGGACAGGCGCCGACTTCTGGTTCGTGTCACGCTCCGGGGACGCTTCAGGTCGTCTTCAGGTTGCACCGTTATGGGGAACGAGTCCGATAAATGACTACGTTCGGTGTCATGCACCGCGTCCCGTTCCGCCATTGGGGAACTCTGCTGCTCGCCGGCGCGTTGACCGTCGCGCTGATCTCCTGCGCGAGCCCGCCGCCGCAGCCCACTCTGCCACCCGGTGCGCCGGAAGCAAGGTTCATGCAGATCATCGCGCACGCCGATGACGACATCATCTTCATGAACCCGGACTTGGCGGCCGGTATCAGGGCAAAGAAGCCGACCGTGGGCGTCTACCTCACCGCGGGCGAAACGGACAAGCCCGACGCGAATGATTACGCAGCGCGACGGCAAGCTGGCACCCGGTCCGCATACGCGCGGATGGCCGGGGTGCCGGACGAGTGGCGGGCCGAGCGACTGGACAGTGATCGTGATCACAGCGTGGAGCTGTACACGCTGGCGGCCCGGCCCGAGGTCCAGCTGGTGTTCGTGAACCTGCCGGAGGACAACGATCCGAGGGCCAACGGCGGCAAGCACGCGCTGACCCGGCTCTGGCTGGACCAGGCGGAGGCGCTGAAGCTGCGCACGCTCACCCCGGCGGGCGGCCAGCTGCCCAGGCCGTACGAGTACACCAGGGGTCAGGTGGTCCAGCTGCTGGTCGACCTGCTGGCCCGGTTCCGGCCGACCGTGCTGCGCGCGCAGGATCCCAGCCCGGACCCCAGGTACGCCAAGAACTGGGTCCGGTTCAACGACCACCCCGACCACGTGATCGCGGCCCGGCTGGCCGCGGCGGCGGCGCGCGAGTACCGGAAGGCCGGCGGCTCGGCGGTGGAGCTGAACTACCGCAACTACAACGTGGCCGAGGCCCCGGTGAACCTGTCCGGGGCCGAGCAGCGGGACAAGCTGGAGACCTTCGGCGCCTACGTCCCGCACGACTCCGACGTCAGCCTCGGCGAGCCCTACGACGGCTGGCTGCGCCGCCAGTACCCGCGCTGGCCCACCGGCTCGACCTGGGCGGGCGTGGACGCGGACGGCTCGCGGTACGCCTTCGCGGTGCGCGCGGGCGAGCTGACCTACTGGCGCCGCACCGGCCGCACCTGGTCCGGCCCCACTCCGGTGGGCGGGGCCACGCTGGACCCCGGGGTGAGCGTGGCCGCGGACCGGCACGGCCGCCTGCACGTCTTCGCCCGCGACCGCGACTCCGACGAGGTGGTGGTGACCACGCCGGGCTCCTGGGCCTGGACCAGGCTGGGCAGCCCGAACGAGCGCGTCCTGCCCGGCCGGCGCGGCTCGGTCGGCGTGCCGGTGGCCGCGCGGGATGCCGGTGGCGCGCTGGTGGTGCTGGTGAAGAACGGCGGCGGCGGGGTGAGCGCACTCCGGCAGTCCACTTCGGACAGTTGGCCGACCGGCTGGCTGGACCTGGGCGGCACGGACGTGCAGGACGGCCTCGCGGTCGGCCCCGGCCTGACCGTGGCGGCGAGCACCCGCACCGGCGTGCTGCGCTGGCGGCAGCAGGGCGAGGGCTTCACCGCCGAACCGCCGGTGCGCGGACCGCGACCGGCCGGGCCCCCGGTGGTCGGCGGCGGACTGCTGGCCTACCCGGCCGAGGGCACCGGCGCGCTGGCCATCGCCACCGGCGACGAGGCGGTGCTCCGGCCGGGCACCGAGGGCCTGTCCGGACTGGGCCTGGCGGTGACCGGCGACTCGGTGGTGCTGCACGGCAGGCGGGTGGACGGCTCGCTGGTGGTGGGCGCCGGCAAGCCGGCCGGCCTGGCCTGGTCGGAGCTGCGCGGCGAGCTGGCCGACCAGGCGGCCGCGATCACCGGTCAGGACGGCGTGGAGCTGCTCGGCTTCGGCTTGACCGGCGAGCTGCTGACCACGACCGGCCCGCCCGGCGGCGTCTTCCCCGGCTGGTCCGCCGGGCGCTGACCGTCCGGCTCGGTCAGCTGGTAGATCCGCGCGTCCGGGTTCTGGTAGACCACCCGCAGCGAGCGCACCTTGTCCAGCTCGACCAGCCCGGGCGCACGCTGCTGGCTGCCCGTGACAAAACCCTGGCCGATGAAGACGAACCGCACGCCCAGCGCCTTGGCCGCGGCGCGCACCTCGGGATCGGTGTCGTAGGCGTGGAAGCGTTCGCGCAGCAGCGGGCGCTCCTTGCCGAGGCCGTCGCCCTCGGTGCTGGCCAGCGCGTGCCCGAAGGCCGGGCGGACCCCGGTGAGCGCCCACATCCAGGGCGAGCCGTCCTGGGCGTCGTTGAACACGATCTCGCCCGGCTGGACCAGCCCGGCCAGGTGGTTCATCGCCTGCTGCTCCAGTTCGGTGACCGTGGGGCCGCCGCCGAAGGTGATCGCCAGCCGGTTGCCGTTGCGCTGGTGGTAGAGCCCGTTGCTCAGGTAGCCGAACAGCAGCACGCTCAGCGCGGCGGCCACCAGCCCGATCCGGCGCGGCAGCGGCCGGCGCACCAGGTCCAGCACGGTGACCAGGCCCAGCGCGGTCACCGGCAGCACCGCGAGCAGGTACAGCGCGGCCAGCCGCCACTCGTCGTTCCACCAGGGCGCGGTCAGCAGGGCCACCCACCGGCCCTCGTAGGCCGCGGCCCCCACCGACAGCAGCCCGAAGCCCAGCGAGGCGACCAGCAGCCACAGCAGCGGCAGCAGGCGGCGGAAGGCCAGCACGCCGATCACGAACGGCAGGATCAGCCACCACTGCGGCTCGTCGAAGGACCGGGTGAAGAACACCAGGCGGCCGAGGGCCTCCGGCACACCGCGCTGCACCGCCCAGTCGTAGGCGGGGCCGCCCGCCGCGCTCAGCGTGCCCAGCACGTGCGCGATGCCCAGCGCCAGCGCGCCCGCGGCCAGCACGGCCAGGGTCAGCAGCTCACCGGGCGGGACCCGGCGGGCGGTCAGCCAGCGCTGGGCCAGCAGGCCGAGGCCGAACACCGCGGCCGCGATGGACACGCTCGGGTGGATCGCGGTCAGGCCGACCAGCGCCAGCGCGGTCACCGCGACCAGCGCGGGCCGCGGCGCGTCCAGCGCGCGGACCACCAGCGCGAGCGCGGCGGGCAGCAGCGCCACCCCGGTGGCGTACGGGTAGAGCGGGCCCCAGGTCAACAGGTCGTAGGGAAAACCGGTGAAGGCGCAGCACAGCACCGCGGTCACCGCCACGATCGCCGCGCGCACCCGCAGCGTGCGCAGCAGGGCGGTCATGGACAGCGCGAACACCCCGATCAGCAGCGCGTTCATCGCGTTGAGCGCCTGCACCACGGTGCTGGCGCCGAACTGGTGCACGGTGGCCACCAGCAGGTGATAACCGTTGGGGTAGAAGTAGTTCTGCGCCGCGGGCTGGGCGATCACGTTGAGCCCGCTGGGCGCGCTGTCGCCCGAGTCGGCGATGAACCGGACCGCGTTGCCGTGGAAGATCGCGTCCCAGAACTGCGGGATCGCGCTGAAACCCTTGCTGGCGAAGAACAACAGCCCCACGCCGACCCCGGCGGCCAGCGTCACCGAGCCGGCCACCACTAGGTGCTTGGACCGGGTCCACACCCGCTCCGGCTCGACCAGGCGACCGCGGATCACGGCCAGCGCCAACGCGAACACCGCGGTGCCGCCCAGCAGCACCCACGGCGACCAGCGCAGCCCCAGCGCGGGCGCCAGCGGCCCGAGCACCCCGGCCAACCCGTAGGTCAGCACCGGCGCGCCGGCCGCCAGCAGCCACCCGCGCAACCCGGCAGCGAGCCCGATCACCAGACCGGGCAACAACAACAGCGCCGCGGACAGCGCCAACAGCACAGCAGACATTTGTTTCCCCCCCAAAGAACCCATCCCCGATGAGTCACGTTGGAAAGGGAAAGATCGTTGCCCTGCTGTGAGCTGGGTCTCAGCGGTCGTAGGCGCCCGGCTTGATCCGGTAGAGCCGGTCGTCCGGGCTGTCGTCGACCATCTCCAGCGACTTCACCATGTCCAGGCCGCGCAGGCCGTTGGCCCGCCGGTTGCCCGCCCGGATGAAGCCCGCGCTGACGTAGACGTACTCGACCTTGAGCTGCTTGGCCGCCTTGCGGACCTCGGCGTTGGTGTCGAACTCGTTGAACTTCTCCAGCAGCAGCTTGCGCGGCTGGTCCAGCGCCTCGTAGCTCTCCGGCGCCACCACGTGCCCGAACACCGGGGTCAGGCCGGCCAGCGCGCGCATCCAGGCCGAGCCGTCGAACGGGTCGTTCATCACCACGTGCCCAGGGCCGACGATCGGCTTGATCCGTTGCAGCGCGACCACCTCGCCGGGGGTCACCGTCTTGCCGTTGTACCAGCCCCAGCTCATCCGGGTGGCGTTGCGGGTGAGGTAGAAGCCGCGGCTGGCCACGCCCACCACGCTCAGGATCACCAGCAGCAGCACCACCGGCTTGGCCAGCACCCGCAGCCTGGTCAGCCGGTCCCTGGTGCGCAGCTGGTGCAGCAGCCAGTCCCGGCTGATCAGCACGCCGTTCGCGGCGACGAGGATCAGGCCGATGGTGGCGATCGCGGCCAGCCGGAACCGGTCGTCCCACCAGGGCCTGGTCAGCGCGGAGACGATCGGGTGGTCGTAGGAGAAGGCCAGCATGGTCAGGAAGCCGAAGAACGCGCAGCCCAGCAGGAACCAGGTGAACCGGCGCAGCCGCTTGATCCCGGCCAGGCCGATCAGCACGAACGGCACCAGGAACCACTGCGGGAACGGCGATCCGTGGTTGAGCGTGATCAGCTCGGCGATCGCGGCTGGCGGCGAGCCGACCGAGGCCCAGTTCACCGGCTCGTCCGAGCCGGCCGCGCCGAGCGCGCCGAGCAGGTGCGGCAGGCCGATCACCGCGGCCAGCACGCCGACCCCGGCCAGCCCGAGGAGTCCGGGCAGGACCTCCTTGCGGTGCCGGTACCAGAACTGGGCGACCTGGAAGACGACGAAGCCGATCGCGATGAAGGCCGCGCTGGGGTGCAGGGCCACCAGGCCGACCGCGGCGATCGCGGTGAGCAGCAGCAGGCAGATCCGCCGGGTGGCCAGCACCTGGCCGAGCAGCACCAGGAACGCGGGCACCAGCACCAGGCCGGTGGCGTACGGCAGCAGCGGACCGCGCCACAGGATGTCCCACGGCACCGCGGAGAACGCCGCGCTCAGCGCCGCGGTCACCGCGGTGAGCAGCGCGGGCGCGCGCATCGAGCGCAGCAGCGCGACCAGGCCGGTGGTCAGGAACAGCGGCACCAGGAACAGCTGGGCGTTGAGCACCGCGGGCACGGTCGCGCCGGTGAGCTGGTAGACCGCCGCGGCGATCAGGTGGTAGCCGTTGGGGTAGAAGAAGCTGTCCAGGTTGTAGTTGTTGATCGCCTTGAGCGCGGCCGGGGTGCCGTCGCCGGTGTCGGCGATGAACCGGACCGCCGCGCCGTGGAAGACCGCGTCCCAGTCCTGGTGGATGGCCTGCAGGTTCTTCAGGCCGAGCAGGATCACCAGCCCGCCGAGCAGCACCGCGAACGCGGTCGCGCCGATCACGCCCCACTGCGCGCGCCGGGACCAGGCCGGCAGCGGGTCCGTCTCCGGCCGCTGCGGACGGCGGCCGCGCAGCCAGGCGGTGACCAGCTGGATCACCAGCACCAGCAGGAACACCACGAGCGCGGCGCCGAGCAGGGTCATCGGCCCCCAGGACAACCCGAACTGCTTGGCGATCGGGCCGACCGCGCCGCCGATGCCGTAGGTCAGCAGCGGCGCCACCGCCACCAGCCGCCAGCCGCGCAGCCCACCGGCCGCCGCGATGGCCAGGCCGGGCCCGAACAGCAACAGCGCGTAGCCAAGCACCAGCGCGATGTCCGCGCCCGTCAGTGAAAGCACCTTTGGTCCCCGGTCTCGTCCCCCTGGCCACCGTCACCCCTGAGCCTACGGATCCGCCTGTTCGGCCCGCGCACCAGGCCGGACTGGGGCCGTACGGTGTCCGGTATGGCACACATCGCGGTGGTCGGCGGCGGCATCGTGGGGCTGGCCGTGGCGCACGAGCTGGCCGTCCGGGGACAGCGGATCACCTTGCTGGAGAAGGAGAACGGCTTCGCCCGGCACCAGACCGGGCGCAACAGCGGGGTGGTGCACGCCGGGCTGTACTACGCGCCAGGCAGCTTCAAGGCCCGGATGTGCGTGGCGGGCAACACATCCATGGTCGCCTTCGCCAAGGAGCACGGGGTGGCGGTCGAGGTGTGCGGCAAGCTGGTGCTGGCCACCGAGGAGGCGGAGCTGCCCCGGTTGCGCGTGCTGCACGAGCGGGCGGCCGCGAACGGGGTGCCTGCCCGGCTGCTGAGTCCGGCGCAGGCCGCGGAGTACGAGCCGGCGGCGCGCTGCGTGGCCGCGCTGCGGGTGAAGTCCACCGGGATCATCGACTACCCGGGGGTGTGCGCGGCGCTGGTCCGGCTGCTCGCCGAGCGCGGGGCCGACCTGCGCACCGGGGCCGAGGTGCGCGCGGTGCACCCGAGGCCGGAGGGCGTGCTGCTGGTGACCGGTGGCGACGAGGTGCGGGCGGACGCGGTGGTCAACTGCGCGGGCCTGCACAGCGACCGGATCGCCCGGCTGGCCGGACGGCGCCCGTCGGCCCGGATCGTGCCCTTCCGCGGCGAGTACCACGAGCTGCGGCCACAGGCCCGGCACCTGGTGCGCGGCCTGATCTACCCGGTGCCCGACCCCCGGTTCCCGTTCCTGGGCGTGCACCTGACCCGGATGCTCGACGGCGGCGTGCACGCGGGCCCCAACGCGGTGCTCGCGCTGCGCAGGGAGGGCTACCGGTGGCGCGACCTGTCACCAAGGGACCTGGCCGACACGCTGCGGTTTCCCGGTTTCTGGCGGCTGGCCCGCAAGCACACGCGCACCGGCGCGCAGGAGATGCTGCGCTCGTTCTCCAAGCGCCGTTTCGCGGCCAGCCTGGCCCGGCTGGTGCCTGAGGTGACCGCCGCCGACCTGGTGCCGGCCGAGGCCGGGGTGCGCGCGCAGGCGCTGCGCCCGGACGGCGGGCTGGTCGAGGACTTCCTGATCGACCGCGCGCCCCGGCAGGTGCACGTGCTGAACGCGCCCTCCCCGGCCGCGACCAGCGCGCTGGAGATCGGCCGCCACGTCGCGGACGAGGTGGCGGCCGTGCTCCCGTGACTCAGGCGGTGACCGAGCTGATCTTGGCTTCGGACCCGGCCGTGGTGGACCCGGCGGGCTTCTCCACGGCGGTGGACTCGGCGGCCTCGGTCTCGGCGACCGTCGGATCGGTGTCCTCCGGCTCGAGCACCGGCTGCGGGGCGACCGCGGCGGTGAACACGTTCAGCCCGCGCTCCCGGTTGACCAGCTCGGCCTCGCGGATGGCGATGGCGCGGGCCAGGTCGGTGAAGCGCTGGTCGATCCCGCGGAAACGCAGGTAGGTGTTGAACGCCAGGAAGATGAACGCCACCGCCAGCAGGTACAGCAGCAGGTCGGCGCCCCGGCCGACCCCGACCAGCTGGGCGATCACGGTGAGGTCGTCCGGCCGGGCCACCGCGTACACGCAGAAGGCGATGAAGCCGAAGAACGCGATCCGCTTGCCCGCCTGCATCCGCACGCTGTGCCTGCGCCGGGTGAAGAAGAACAGCAGGATGACCACGGAGAATAGGAGGACGAGCTGGATGATGAGCATTGCCTAGTTCCCCCGCTGCTTGACCGAGAGGTCGAACAGGATGTTGACCCCATTGACCAGGGACTGTCCCTTGGACATGGAGTACTCGGTGTAGAGGATCGTCACCGGCACCTCCTTGACCCGGACGTTGGCCACGGAGAGGAACGAGACGATCTCCGAGGCGTGCGCCATGCCGTTCATGGAGATGCGCAGGCGCTCGACCACCGGGCGGCTGAACACCCGCAGGCCGTTGTGCGCGTCGGTGAGCTGCAGCTTTCGTGCCTTCGGGCTCAGCGCGACCACCGTGCGCAGCACCACCCGCTTGATCCACGGGACGGTGACCGCCTTGTTGAGGAAGCGGGAACCGAGCGCGACATCGCAGCTGCCCGACTTGACCTCGGCGATCATGGCCAGCGCGTCTTCCACGCGGTGCTGACCGTCGGCGTCGAAGGTGATGAAGTACTTCGCTCCCGGCCTGCCCAGCGCGTACGACAGCCCGGTCTGCAGGGCCGCGCCCTGCCCGAGGTTCACCGGGTGCCGGACGAGGTGCGCGCCCGTGCGGGCGATCTCCTCGGCGGACCGGTCGGCGCTCCCGTCGTCCACGCAGACGATGTTGGGGAAGGTCTTCCTGGTGTTCTCGACTACCTCGGCGATGACCTTGTCTTCGTTGTAGACGGGTACGACCACCCAGACGTCGTCGTGGTCAGACATTGCCGTAAGGCTCCAAATCAGGCGGACGACACGACCGGGCTATGGTAGTTCAACCTGCTTGACACGGTTCACAAGGGGCGTTCTATGCGAGTTCTGGTCACGGGGGGCGCCGGTTTCATCGGCTCCAATCTGAGCGATCGGCTGCTGACCGAGGGTCACCAGGTGACCGTGTTCGACGACCTGTCCAACGGCCGCCTGGCCAACCTGGACGGGGCCATGGGCAACGAGCGGTTCCGGTTCGTCGAGCTGGACGTGACCGGCCCGGACCTGGCCGCGGCCGTCGCCGAGGCCGCGCCCGAGGTGATCTTCCACCTGGCCGCCCAGGTGGACGTGCGGGCCAGCGTGGCCGACCCGCTGCACGACGCCAAGGTCAACGTGCTGGGCACGGTCGCGGTGCTGGAGGCCGCCCGCGCGGCAGGCACCCGCAAGGTGCTCTTCGCCTCCTCGGTGGCCATCTACGGGCCGACCACCGACCTGCCGGTGGCCGAGACCGCGCCGACCAACCCGCTCTCGCCCTACGCCAGTAGCAAGCTCACCGGCGAGACCTACCTGCGCCAGTACCGGCAGCTGCACGGCCTGGACTACACCGCGCTGGCCTTCGGCAACGTCTACGGCCCGCGCCAGGACCCGCACGGCGAGGCGGGCGTGGTGGCGATCTTCGCCGGCGCGCTGACCAGCGGCGGGCCCACCAAGGTCTTCGGCAAGGGCGACAACACCCGCGACTACATCTACGTCGGCGACATCGTGGACGCGCTGGTCAAGGCCAGTGGCGAGGCAGGCGGCGGCCGCCGGTTCAACCTGGGCACCGGGGTGGAGACCTCCGACCTGGAGCTGCACCGCGTGGTGGCCAGGGCAGCGGGCGTGGACCGCGAGCCGGAGTTCGCCCCCGCCCGGCCGGGCGACCTGGCCGCGATGGTGCTGGACTCCTCGGCCGCGCACGCCGAGCTGGGCTGGAAGCCGGCCACCGACCTGGCCACCGGCGTGGCCAACGTGGTGGCCTGGGCGCGGGAACGGGCCGGAGTCAGCTGACCCCGACCGGCGCGCGGTCCCGGACCGCGCGCCACAGCCCGCCCGCGGTCACCAGCGCCACCAGCAGCGGCCCGGCCAGTTGGGCCACCACCGCGGTGCCGATCGGCTCGCCCGGCAGCAGCATGATCGCGACCAGCACCGCGGTGCCGATCACCCAGCCGATCGTGACCACCCGGTGCCTGCCGACGGCCACCAGCGCGGGCTGGAGCACCTGGGCGATCATCAGCAGCACGGTCGAGAGCCCGAGCAGGCCCATGACCAGCGGAGACGGCCACACTGTCGCCCTGAAGAAGGTGACCACCAGCCAGGGCCCGACCAGCGCGGACAGCAGCGCGCCGGGCAGTCCGACCCCGGCCACGGCGAGCAGGATGAGCCCGACCCGGCGGCGCACCTCGGCCAGGTCGCCGCGCACCGCGGCCGCGGTCAGTCCGGGCAGCATCATCGCCTGCACCGGCCCGAACAGCAGCAACGGCACCCGGGTGAGCACGAAGGCGAAGCCGAAGGCGACGGCCACCGCGGGCGCCTCCGGCATCCGGCCGGTGACCACCAGCGGGGCCAGGTTGGCCACCAGCTGGGCGAGCAGGGTGGCCAGGCCGAGCAGCACCAGCCCGTGCGCGATGGTCCGGGTGCTGTGCCCGGCGAGCACGGCGGCCGCGTTGACCGGGTCGGCAGGTTCGGCGGTGATCTTGGTCGCGGCCAGCGCCCGGCGCAGCCAGGGCAGCGCGACCAGCAGCGCGAAGGCGCCGCCGAGGGCGAAGATCAGTCCGTAGCCGTCGACCGTGGCGCAACCCAGCAGGGCCAGCGCCAGGCAGGGCAGCAACCGGGTGAGCCCCTCGGTGGCCAGGCTGGCCGCGTAGCCGGTGAACTGCGCACCGGCGGCCAGCAGCCCGCGGGCGAAGAAGATGGCGGCCGAGGCCAGCGTGCCGACCACGATCCACAGCAGCAGCGAGGGGTGCCCGCCGAGGTTGCGCTCCACCAGGATCGGCGAGATGGCCAGCACCACCAGCACCGTCACCCCGGCCAGCCCGGCGCCGAGCAGCGCGGCCCGCCGGATCCCCGGCCGCGGGTCCACGCCGGCGGCGGTCCCGCTGCTGAGCACCCGGTTGGTCTCCTGCTCCAGCGCCACGAACAGGCCCGGCCCGATGATGTTGATGATCAGGTACAGGCCGAGCACCCCGGCCTGGTCGCTCGGGGTCAGGGTCGCGCCGACCACGGCGAGGAAACCGAACCCGGACGCGCCGAGCACCGCGAGCCCGAGTCCCATGAGCACCGCGGTGCGCGCGGAGGAGTTAGCCACGCCCCAACCCTAGGGTCAGCGCAGGGCGTGCCCGAGGAGGGTCCGCACTGCCGCGCCCTGCCCCGAAGCCACCGCGCCGGGCAGCTGGGTGAGCGCGTTCAACCGGGAGAACAACCGGCGCTTCGCGGCCTTGGCCGCCTGGTGCCAGCCGCGCTCGCGCAGCTCGGCCTCGATCTGGGCGAAGTAGTCCCGCTCCTGCTCGAACCGCTGCCCGGTCTTGGCCGCGGAGCTGGAGTGCCCGGCCCGGTGCCGCCGGTACTGGAACGCGGGCTCCTCGCCGACGACCAGGGAACCGCCCTGCAGCAGCACGTCGATGACCAGCCCCAGGTCGTGCACCGCGTCGGTGCCTTCCCGGAACGGCAGGTGCGCGGTGAGGTCGCGGCGGTAGGCGATGGCCGGGGTGTAGAGCCAGTTCCCGCGCAGCAGGCTGACCGCGGCGGCCTCGCCGAGCAGCTCGGTCTCCTTCTTGCCCGGACCGGCCAGCGCCTTGACCCGGTCCGGCAGCGGCAGGAACGGCTGGTCGGCCTCGTCGATGACCTGCACGCCCGGCTGCACCAGCGCGGCGTCCGGGTACCGCTGCAACAGCTCGGCGAGCTGGGTGCCGTAGTTGGGCAGCAGCAGGTCGTCCGCGCCCATCACCACGAACCGCTCGCGCTCGGCCAGCTGCACGCAGCGGAAGTGGTTGCCCGCGGTGCCCAGGTTGGTCTCGTTGCGGTGGTAGACGATGCGGTCGTCGCCGAGCTCGGCGATCCGCTTCTCCACCGCGGGCCCGTCGGGGTAGCAGTCCTCGACGATGACCAGCCGCCAGTCGGTGTCCACCAGCGCGCGGACGCTGTGCACCGCCCTCATCAGGTAGTCCGGATCGCCGTAGTACGGAATGAGAACGTCGAGCGCCATCACCGGGCAGATGCTAGTGGTAACCCCGGCCCGGTCAGAACCAGCGTTCCAGCACCGCGGCCACCCCGTCCTCGGAGTTGCTCGCGGTCACCTCGTCGGCCAGCGCCACCAGCTCGGGCAACCCGTTGGCCATGGCCACCCCGCAACCGGCCCACTTGATCATCTCCAGGTCGTTGGCCATGTCGCCGAAAGCGAGCACATCGGCCTGCGCGACCCCGAGCTGCTCGGCCACCCAGGCCAGCCCGGTCGCCTTGGTGATGCCGGGCGAGGCCAGCTCGATCAGCCCGGCCGAGGTGGAGAAGGTGATCCCCACCGCCCCGGCCAGCACCGCCTCGGCCGCCACGCTCATCTCCTCGCTGGTCATCCCCTCGTGCCGGACCAGTAACTTGATCGCCGACTGCCCGAGCACCTCGGCCCGGCTGACCTCCACCGACCGCGACTCCGGCCACGCGTGCGTGTACCCGTTCTCGGCCAGGAAGGCCCCGTACGGCTGGTCGGGCACAAAGGCCGGCCCCGCCCCGTCCGGCGCCCGCTCCACCGCGAACGCACAACCCGGGATCGCCTTGAGCAGCGCCGAGGCCACATCCCCGAGCAGCGGCGGCTCGAGCAACCAGCTCCGCACCACTCGCCGCTCCCCCACGTCGTAGACCAGGGCGCCGTTGGCGGTCACCGCGTACCCGTCCAGCGCCAGCTCATCGCTGATCAGGTGCACCCACCGCGGCGGCCTGCCGGTGGCCAGCACGAACGGCACCCCGTCCGCACGCACCGCGGCCACCGCCCGCCGGGTGCGATCACTGATGCGGTCCAGCGGGTCGATCAGGGTTCCGTCCACGTCAGATGCCACCAGCAACGGTTTGCGCACGCCGTTCATCCTGCCTGACCAGGGCACGGCCGCAGCCGGTTCCGCGCTGTGATCCTGCGCCGAAGTTGCCCCGCCGTCACTGGAGCAAGATCTCTTCCGGGCGGCGATGGGTGACCGCCATTTCCCGCTCGGACAACTGGTGCTCGACGCAGGCGGGCAGGTCGTCGCCAAAATCGTCTCGCGCCATCCGCCGGAGTTCGCGCAGCAGCTCCATCCCGCTGATCAGCACGATCGGATACTGGTCCTCCACAATTTCCTGCTGTGCCTTCTCCGAGTAGGCCGCGGTGGTCACGTAGACACCGATCCAGCCACGACGCAACCGAGCCACCACCCGAGCGATCTGCTCCGCGCTGATCAACGAAGTGGGTTTGACGCACTTGGCCTGTCCGAGCACGACCAGGCTCGTGCCCGCCAGACCGCTGCCGATCTCGAGCCTGCCGACGAAGTCGGTTCCGCCGTCGCCGGATCTGCTGGTCAACCAGCCTTCGCGGTAATTCTGCCCACCGGCTCCCAACACCCTGGCCGCTACGGCGGAGGCCAGTGCCTCGAACGCGTGCTTGTGGCCGTCGAAGCGCTTGTAGACCCAGTCCAGCTCAGCCTTGTCGATGCTGGTCTGCGGGCGCTGGTCACGAACCTTGACGATCTTGGCGCGCGCCACCTGGCGCCGGAGCCTCGGCAACGCGGAGTTGCCGCGCCGCACCCACTCCTGCCAGGCCCGCGGCGCAAGAGCGAGCGCCTCCTGGTCGGTGACGTTCTCGTCCCTGCGCGCGTCCACCCAGTCCCAGGAGACCTGGTCCTCTTCCTCACACAGGTCGATCAGCGCGATGTCGTAGACGTAGTTGACGAAGGACGTGTGCTCGCCTCCGCCCCGCTGCACCAGCCGCTCGGCCCGCTCGATGATGCCCAGTCCGCAGAACTCCACATGCCCCTTGTTTTTGCCGTTGCGCGACACCGAACGAAACAGCAACAAGGGGATAGCCGCGACCCGCGCTTCCGGAGTCCGTCCCTGATGGTCGACGAACGCTTCCAGGAGCGCGGCATTTCCGGTCGTTCGACCCACCGGCTTGGTCGAGGTCACTTTGTGGTCACCGAAATAGCGGACGTGGCCGTGATCCAGGTCGAAAACGTCGTGCCAGGGCGTGTCTTCGGTGCCTGCCTTCCACGGACTCGAACGGATGAGAATCGCCGGGCGTCGTCCAGCGACCTCGGCCATCCCATTGATGCCCGCCTCCAGGAGAGCCAGCTTCTTCCCTGGCGAGTGCGTCACGTAGTAGTAGTTGGGACAGCCGTCCAACGTGGGAGAGTGCTGGTCCCTGCTGCTCGCGTAGCGGTACACCTCGCCGACGCGCAAAAACCCGCCCACAGTGGCCACTCCCCACATCCGATCCAGCGATCCCCGCGACAGTAGCGATGGCAACCGACAACCGAGGTCCTGCCTGACTAGGCTCGGCGAACATGCGCTTCGGCATTGTGATCCTGCCCGAGCTCCGCTGGTCCGAGGCGGCCCGGCGGTGGCGGACGGCGGAGGAGCTCGGCTTCGACCACCTGTGGACCTATGACCACCTGGCCTGGCGGTCGCTGGCGGATGGGCCGTGGTTCGGCACCGTGCCCACGCTGACCGCGGCCGCGACGGTGACCGCCGAGGCCCGGCTGGGCACCTTCGTGGCCTCGCCGAACTTCCGGCACCCGGCCAGCTTCGTCCGGGAGCTGCTGTCCCTCGACGACATCTCCGGTGGGCGGTTCACGCTGGGGCTGGGGGCGGGCGGGGTCGGGTTCGACGCGACCGTGCTCGGGGGTTCGGTGTTGCCGCCGATGGCGCGGTTCCGGCGGTTCAAGGAGTTCGTGGAGCTGCTCGATCTGCTGCTCACCGAGGACCACGTGACCTACCGGGGTGAGTTCTTCACCGCGGTGGACGCGCGGACGCTGCCGGGCTGCCTGCGGCCCTCGCGGCTGCCGTTCCTGGTGGCGGCCAACGGGCCGAAGGCGATGGGGCTGGCGATCGAGCACGGGGCTGGCTGGTCGACCACGGGCACCGGCGGGGAGACCCTGGACGAGTGGTGGCGGAACCTGCGGGTGGTGACCGAGAAGTTCAACGAGACGCTGGCCGCCAGCGACCGGGATCCCGCCTCCATCGACCGCTACCTCCAGCTGGACGCGGCGCCGGTGTTCTCGCTGTCCAGTCCCGAGGCCTTCGCGGACGCGGCAGGGCGGGCCGCTGAGCTGGGCTTCACCGATCTGGTGACGCACTGGCCGCGGCCGGATGACTGGTACGCGGGCCGGGAGGAGACGCTGTTCGAGGTCGCCGGGAAGTTCCTCACGCCGCGGGCATGAACCCGGTGGCGCCGGGCACCCGAAGGGCATGAGTGCCCAGGACACGGTGCGCGACCTGCTCGAGCGGGGCGGCCGGACCTATGCCGAGCAGGCGGGGATCACGCTGGCGGACAAGCCCGCCCCGCTGTACCGGCTGCTGGTGCTGGCCACCCTGCTCGCCACCCGGATCCGCGCGGACATCGCCGTGGACGCCGCCCGCGAGCTGAAGGTCTTCGGCACCCCGGAGAAGATGCTCGCGGCGAGCTGGCAGGAGCGGGTGGACGCGCTGGGCCGCGCGCACTACGTCCGCTACGACGAGAGCACCGCGACCGCGCTCGGCGAGGGCGCCCAGTTGCTGCTGGAGCGCTGGCACGGCGACCTGCGCGAGCTGCGCGCCGAGGCGGACGGGGACACCGGGAAGCTGACCGGTCTGCTCACCGAGTTCCCGCGGATCGGGCCGGTGGGCGCGGACATCTTCTGCCGCGAGGCGCAGGCGGTGTGGCCGGAGCTGCGGCCCTACTTCGACCGGAAAGCGTTGCAGGGCGCGGAAAAAGCCGGGCTGCCGAAGGATCCGGCGAAGCTGGGTGAGCTGGTGAGTGGCCCGGACCAGGCGCGGCTCGCGGCCGCCCTGGTCCGGGCTGAGCTGGCTGACCTCTAGTGCTGGACGGTGGAGTCGGCGGAGACGCCCTTGAGCATGAACCAGGCGGACACCGCGGCGGCGGCGATCACCACCGCGGAGGCGACGCTGGCCCAGTGCATGCCGTCGACGAAGGCCTGCTGGGCCACCGTGACCAGCTGCTGGCCGAGGTCGCCAAGGCTCCTGGCGACATCGGTGGCGCCGCCCAGGGAGTCCTTGGCCACGGCCACCGCTTCGGCTGGGAGACCGGGCGGCGGGATCACGTTGGCCCGGTAGACCGCGGTCATGATCGAGCCGATCAGCGCGATGCCCAGTGCGGTGCCGAGCTCGTAGGCGGTCTCCGCGACCGCGGCCGCGGCGCCTGCCTTCTCCTTGGGCACCGCGGAGAGCACCACGTTCGCCGAGATGGTGAACGAGGCGCCGCAGCCGAAGCCGACCAGCAGCAGGATCAGGCCGAAGTACAGGTACGGGGTGTCGCCCTGGATGAACACGATCGCGCCCAGGGCGAGCGCGGTCAGGCCGAGGCCGCTGGCGCACACCGCCCGTGCCGAGTGCCGGGCGGCGAAGGCGCCTGCCAGCAGGCCGGAGATGACCGCGCCGACGGTGACCGGCAGCTCCCGGATACCGGCGTCGAAGGGCTGGTAGCCCTGCACCAGTTGGAGGAACTGGGCGCCGAAGAACACCACGCCGGAGAGCGCGAGCACCGCGAGCAGGTCGGCGAAGACCGCGCCGCTGAACTTGCCGGTGCGGAACAGCCGGACGTCGACCAGCGGCACCGGCAGCTTCAGCTGGCGGCGGGCGAACCAGGCCAGCACCACCACGCCGACGCCGAGGCCGATCGCGGCGGGCAGGCCGAAGCCGACCGCGGCGATCTCCTTGATGCCGTAGACCAGCGCGATCATGCCGACCAGCGAGGCCACCGCACTGGGCAGGTCCCAGGCGCCCGGCTTGGGGTCCTTGGACTCCGGCAGCACCTTCCAGCCGACGATCAGCAGCACGATCATCACCGGCACGTTGATCAGGAAGACCGAGCCCCAGTGGAAGTTCTGCAGCAGCACGCCGCCGACCACCGGGCCGACCGCGGCGCCTGCCGAGGTCATCGCGCCCCAGATACCGATCGCCATGACCCGCTCTTTGGGGTCGGTGAACAGGTTCCGGATGATCGACAGGGTGGACGGCATGATCGTCGCGCCGGCCAGGCCGAGCAGCGCGCGGGCGGCGATGAGCGTGGCCGAGGTGGTGGCGAACGCGGCCAGCACCGAGATCAGGCCGAACGCCACCGCACCGATGAGCAGCAGCTTCTTCCGGCCGATCCGGTCGCCGAGGGTGCCCATGGTGACCAGCAGGCCGGCCAGCACGAAGGAGTAGATGTCACCGATCCACAGCAGCTCCTGGCTGGTGGGCTTGAGCTCCTCGGTGATCATGGGCAGCGCCAGGTGCAGCACGGTGCCGTCCACCGCGATCAGCAGCACCGCCAGCACCAGCGCGGACAACGCGATCCAGCGGGCCCTCGAGGACAGCTCGGTGTTCTGACCGGCGGTCGTCTCGCTCACTGCGCCCCTCCCCTGAGCATGCCGCCGATGAGCAGCTCGGCCACCGCGCGCGGCGCGTCCCTTGGCGCCAGCTTGCCGTCCAGCACCGCGAACCCGGCGCCGGTGAGCAGCGCGACCAGCGCCTCGACCAGCCACTCCGCGGTCAGGTCCACCCGGAACTGGCCGGACTCCTGGCCGCGCCGGATCAGCGCGGTGAGCCTGCGGTCGAGCAGGTCGTACCCGGCGTCCAGCTCGGGGCGGGTGATCAACAGGTGCTCGCCGGTGAGGAAGGCGTACAGGTCGGCGATGGGCATCAGCTCGCGCACCACCCGGCGCACCGCCTCGGCCGCGTCACCGTCCTCCGGCTTGGCCGCCTCCAGCGCGGCCTCGCCCTCGGTCAGCGCCAGCTTGGCCAGTTCGACCACCAGCGCGTCCCGGCTGGGCACCAGCCGGTGCAGTGTCGCCCTGCTTATCCCCGCCGCCTGCGCGACCTCGGCCATCGCCGCGTTGGGCCGGCGCACCAGCAGCGCGGCAGCCGCGCGCAGGACCCGTTCTCGGTCTGCCACCATGAGACGACGCTACCACCGGTGAGACAGCACTGTCTCATTCCGAGACTAACCCGAAACTGTTAGCGACTGACCGGCTTCAGCGCGTCCGCCCCGCCGAAGAACGGCCGCAGCGCCTCGGGCAGGCGCACCGAACCGTCCTCCTGCTGGTGGTTCTCCAGGATGGACACGATCCACCTGGTGGTGGCCAGCGTTCCGTTGAGCGTGGCCGCGACCTGCGGCTTGCCGTCGGCGTCCCGGTAGCGGGCGCCGAGGCGGCGGGCCTGGAAGGTGGTGCAGTTGGAGGTCGAGGTGACCTCGCGGTAGGTCTGCTGGGTGGGCAGCCAGGCCTCGCAGTCGAACTTGCGGGCCGCGCTGGCGCCCAGGTCGCCCGCGGCGGTGTCGATCACCCGGTACGGCAGCTCGACCTTGGCCAGCATCTCCTCTTCCCAGGTCAGCAGGCGCTGGTGCTCGGCCTCGGCGTCCTGCGGCTGACAGTAGGAGAACATCTCGATCTTGTCGAACTGGTGCACCCGGATGATGCCGCGGGTGTCCTTGCCGTAGGAGCCGGCCTCGCGGCGGAAGCAGGAGGACCAGCCCGCGTACCGCTTGGGCCCGTGCGTGAGGTCGATGATCTCGTCCGAGTGGTACCCGGCCATCGGCACCTCGGAGGTGCCCACCAGGTACAGGTCGTCATCGCGCAGCCGGTAGACCTCGCTGGCGTGCGCGCCCAGGAAGCCGGTGCCCTCCATGATCTCCGGACGCACCAGCACCGGCGGGATCATCAACGAGAAACCGGCCGCGACGGCCTGCTGCGCGCCCAGGTTGAGCAGCGCCAGCTGGAGCTGCGCGCCGACCCCGGTGAGGAAGTAGAACCGCGAGCCGGAGACCTTGGCCCCGCGCTCCATGTCGATCGCGCCGAGGCCCTCGGCCAGCTCCAGGTGGTCCTTGGGCGTGAAGTCGAACTCGCGCGGCTGGCCGACGTGCTTGAGCACGACGTAGTCGTCCTCGCCGCCGTGCGGGATGCCGTCCACGATGATGTTGGAGATCCGGCGCTGGGCGGCGACGAACTCTGCCTCCGCCTCGTGCTGCTCGGCCTCGGCCGCCTTCACCTCGGCGGCCAGCTCCTTGCCCTTGGCCAGCAGCGCCGCGCGCTCCTCGCCCTGTGCCCGGCCGACCTGCTTGCCAAAGGCCTTCTGCTCACCTCGCAGGGTGTCGGCCCTGGAGACCACGGAGCGCCGCCGCTCGTCCGCACTCAGCAGCGCGTCCACCAGCGCCGGGTCTTCGCCCCTGGCACGCTGCGAGGCGCGCACCAGGTCCGGGTTCTCGCGGAGGGTCTTGAGGTCGATCACAGTCGGTCAGCCTAGCGCCTGACCAGGGTGATCAACGCGGCGGGCGGGTCCAGCCGGACCCCGCCCGCCGCGCCGGTGGAGATCAGCTGATGGCGACCGCGACCACCAGGCCGAGGCCCAGGTGCGCCGAGGCGACGACCAGGCTGGCCGGGGTGAACTGGTCCGCGCGCAGGATGGCGCCGATGTCGATCCGGGTGGCCCACTCCAGCAGCCGCACCGCGAGCACCTGCACGATGATGCCGACCAGGCCGAAGATCAGCGCCAGCAGCAGGCCCTCGGTGAGCTTGCCCGCCGCGTTGTAGATGGCCACCACCACGATGAAGGCCATGCTGAGCAGCCCGGACGCGGTGATCACCACCGCGTTCGGCGAGCCCGCCCGCACCATCTGGTTGAGCTTGCCGGGGGTGGTCAGGTCGATGGCGTAGAAGCCGACCAGCATGAGCAGCAGGCCAACCACCGCGTACAGCGCGATGGCCCCGATGCCGCGGACGACGTTGGCGCCGAAGCCGGGCTCCAGCGCGAGGCTGGACACGGTCATCAGGTTGGACACTTGGGGTTCCTCCTAGTTACCCGACCGTCTGCGTTGGACGGTCCAGTGTGGACTACGACGACTGCGGAATCCGGTGCGGCACGAACGCCGCGCCGTCGTCGGTCACCAGACCGACCGTCTCCCTGATGCCCAGCCCCGCGGAGTGGTCGCCGACCACCCAGGCGCCGAGCACCGGCCGCATCCCGTCGAACTCCGGCAGCGGCGAGAACAACTGGTAGACGAACCCCTCGGCGCCGTACACGCCGCCGGTGCGCTGCTCCATGCCGGGCGCCACGATGTCGATGTTGGCGCCTTCCCGGCCGAGCAGCGGCTTCTTCACGTACTCGGTGAGGAAGCCGGGTTCGTTGAGGTAGGCGGGCAGCAGGTTCGGGTGCCCCGGGTACATCTCCCACAGCACCGCGAGCAGCGCCTTGTTGGACAGCAGCATCTTCCACAGCGGCTCGATCCACAGCGTGCCCGGCAGCGTCTCCACCGCGTGCCTGCCGAACGGGTCGTCGACCAGCCACTCCCACGGGTAGAGCTTGGCCACCGTGCCCATCGGGTCCTCGCGGAGGTCGACGAACCGGTGCAGCACCGGGTCCCAGCCGATCTCCTCGATGGCCAGGCCCACCGTGTCCAGCCCGGCCTCGGCCGCGGTCTCCTGCAGGTAGGCCGCGGTGATGTGGTCCTCGCCGCTGGCGTCCGCGCCGGAGAAGGTGAAGTGCACCAGCGGCGAGGGCAGCTTGTCGGCCAGCTCGCCCCAGCGCTCCACCAGCTTCTCGTGGATGGAGTTCCACTGGTCGTGGCCCTCGTGCGTCTCCTGCAGCCAGTTCCACTGCACCACCGCGGCCTCCAGCAGGGAGGTCGGGGTGTCCGCGTTGTACTCCAGCAGCTTGGCCGGGCCGGAGCCGTCGTAGCGCAGGTCGAAGCGGCCGTAGAGGTGCGGGTCGTGCCGCCGCCAGGACTCGGCGATGGCCGGCCACACCCACTCCGGGATGCCGAAGTCCTTGAACCGCTCGGTGGTCACCACGTTGTCCACCGCGTCCAGGCACATCGAGTGCAGCAGCTCGACGTCGGCCTCCATGGCCAGCACCTCGTCGAGCTCGAAGACGTAGTGCACCGACTCGTCCCAGTACGGGCGGCGGCTGCCGTCGGCGTAGGTGGCCGGGGAGCCGTAGACCAGGCCCTGCCCGGCGATCCGCGACTCCCAGTCGGGGCGCGGCGCTGAGGTCTCGCGACGCACGGTCAGCTGCCTCCGCTGGAGCCGCCGCTGCCACCGCGGATGCCGAAGCCGCCGCGCTGGATGGACTTGCCGCTGGCGGTGGTGATGTTGGCGTCCTTGGGCCGCACCGAGCTGCCGCCGGTGATCTTCTGCCCGTAGCTGCCGCTGCCGCCGTAGTTGTAGCTGTACTGGCGGCCGCCGCTGTAGATGAACACCCCGCCGCTGTGGCCGGAGGCGCCGTGCGAGCGCGCGTAGTCGTCGTCGCAGTAGTCGTCGTCGACCACCACGCCGTTCTGGTCGACGCAGCGCGCGGTGACGTCGTCGGGCTGCTGCGCGGCGTACCAGATGGCCACCAGCGCGACCACGCCCACGGTCACCCCGCCGCCGATGAGCAGCCGTTTGCGCAGCTTGGCCTTGCGCTCGGCCTCGGCGATCTCCGCCTGACGCTGTGCCAGCTCCGCCTGCTCGGCCTCCTGACGAGCACGTTGCTCGGCCAGGGTCGGCGGACGGGCCCTCGTCGTACTCGGGTCCTGGTGGCTAACCTGTCCTCGCCTGGGAGGCACAGGAGGCTGCTGGTTACCCGGATTCACGTTCTCAGTCATCGACCACTCCCGGCGGCACCGTACCTACGTCGTCCCTGTGACGGAGCAAGAAGGCTGAATAGCAATACACGTCACCCGGATGGCCGTATGCAATGGGGGCCTCACGGCATGATGGAGAGGATGCCAGAGCCCCAGACGTCGACCGCTGATCGGATTCGCCTCATGAACAACACGGCAAGCACCCGCCGCGTGATGGCAGGGGCGTTCGCCGGTGCGCTGATGGTCCTGGTGCTGAGCACCGTCCTAGGGTGGCACGTCGGCCCCGAGGTCGCAGGGGAGACCGACGGCCCGGCCAGCGCGGTTCGGGACGCGCCGCCCGGCACCTGCCTGACCTGGACCCGCCAGGACGCGGGCGACGCGCGCCGGGTGGAATGCGACAAACCGCACCTGTTCGAGATCACCGGCTCGGTCGACCTGGCCGCGGACTTCCCGCCGGGCTCGCCGTTCCCGGACGCGATCCGCTGGGAGGGCATCGCCGCTGACCGCTGCACCGAGATGTCCGTGCAGTACCTGGACGGCCGGTTCGACCCCAACGGCAAGCTCGGCGTGAACCTGCTGCGCTCCGGCGAGAAGAGCTGGAACTCCGGGGAGCGCAAGGTCTGGTGCGGCATGCAGGACGCGGGCCCGTCCGGGCTGCTGTTCCCGACGGCGGGCAGCGCGAAGACCGCTGACCCGTCCAACGTGCACCCGCCGGGCATGTGCCTTGGCATCAGCGGCAAGCAGGTCTACGACCCGGTGCAGTGCGACCGGCCGCACGCCTACGAGGTGGTCGGCGTGGTCAACCTCGGCGCCCGGTTCCCGCAGGAGTTCCCGGCCGAGGCCAAGCAGGACGAGCTGCTGGCCGCGGAGTGCCCGAGGACCGCGGCGGAGTTCGCCGGCGGCCAGGACGTGGTCAGCCGCAAGGGCCTGATCGTGTTCTGGGACACCCTCAAGCAGGAGAGCTGGCTGGCCGGCGCGCGCCGGGTGGAGTGCAAGGTCGGCGCGCGGCTGCCGGACAAGAGTGGGCTGGCTCCGGTGCACGGCAGCGTCAAGGGCGATGTGCTGGTCGGCAAGGAGCAGGCGCCGGTGCTGCTGTCCAAGCTGCCGCCGGGCGCCCCGGCCCCCGCGGGCAGCCCTGGCACCGAGGTGAAGGCGGAGGAGACCGTGGTGCCCACCAACGCCAACTCCGAGCACCCCGGCGGCACCCCTGGCGGCGGCGCGCCGGCCACCCCCACCTCCACCGGCGGCTAGCCGTGCCGGTGGACATGACGCCCGGCCGGTTCGACGAGCTGGTCGGCGAGGCGCTGGACGAGGTGCCGCCCGAACTGGCCAGGGCGATGGACAACGTGGCCGTCTTCGTCGAGCCCCGGCACCCGGAGGAGTCCGGGCTGCTGGGGCTGTACGAGGGCATCGCGCTGACCGAGCGCAACACCGACTACGGCGGCGTGCTGCCGGACCGGATCACCATCTACCGGGACGCCATCCTGGACATCTGCGAGACCGAGGACGACGTGGTCGAGGAGGTGGCGATCACCGTGGTGCACGAGATCGCGCACCACTTCGGCATCGACGACGCCAAGCTGCACGAACTGGGCTGGGGCTAGATCCTCTCGATCCCGAGCCACTCCACGAACCGCCAGCCACCCGAGCTGTCCGGGTCGGCCTCCAGCACCACCCGGCCGGTGTTGGGCAGGTACGGGTGCCCGGCGAGCACGTCGGTGCTGCCGTCGAGCAGGTGCACCGCCATCAGCCGGATCGCCGCGCCGTGGCTGACCAGCACCACCACCCCGTCGCTGTGCTCGGCGGCGATCTGGCGCACCGCCGCGCTGAACCGCTCGACCACCTGGAACCCGGTCTCGCCGCCGGGCGCGGAGCCGGCCAGGTCGCCGTCCAGCCAGCGGTCCACCACCCGGCTGAACTCCCGGATCGCCGCGTCGTCGTTGCGGCCCTCCAGCTCGGGGCCGACCTGGGTCTCGTGCACGCCCTCGATCACCCGCACCGGCACCCCGTGCCGCAGCGCGACCGGGGCCGCCGTCATCTGGGCGCGCACCGCGACGCTGGCGTAGACCGCGGTGACCGGCTCGGTGGCCAGTTCCTCGGCCAGCTTGTCGGCCTGGCGGCGGCCCTCGGCGGTCAGCGGCGGGCCGGGCGGCTTGGAGTCCAGCGCGTGCCGGACGTTGGCCGGGGTCTGGCCGTGCCGCACCAGCATCAGTCGTAACGAGCTCATGCCCGCTCGCCCGCGCGCACCTGGGCCAGCCACTGGCCGGCCTCGGTGAACTCGGCCGCGCCGGTGCCCGGCGCCGGGGGCGGCGACTGGCCGTCGGCGCGCGGGAAGGAGCCGAGGAAGCGCACGTCGGAGCAACTCCGGTGCAGGGCGGCCAGCGCGTCGCCGACCCTGGGCTCGGCGATGTGCCCGGCGAAGTCGAGGAAGAACCGGTAGACGCCCAGCTTCTCCCTGGTCGGCCGGGACTCGATCCGGCACAGGTCGATCCCGCGCAGGGCCAGCTCGACCAGCACCGCCGACAGCGAGCCCGGCCGGTTCTCGGTGACCACCACGATCGAGGTGCGGTCGTTGCCGGTCGGCGCCGGCAGCGGGCCGGGCTTGCGGACCAGCAGGAACCGGGTCACCGCGTCGGCCACGTCGCCGATGTCGGTGGCCAGCGCGGTCAGCGCGGAGCCCTCGGCCGCGATCGGCGCGGTGATCGCCGCGTCCGCGCTGCCCTGCGCCACCGCGACCGCGGCGGCCGCGGTGGAGGTGGTGGCCAGCTCGGCCGCGCCCGGCAGGTTGGCCGCCAGCCACTCCCTGACCTGGGCCAGCGCGTGCGGGTGGCTGGTCACGGTGCGGATGTCGGCGGCCGTGGTGCCGGGCCGGACCAGCACGGTGAAGCGCACCGGCAGCACGGTCTCGGCCACCGCGACCAGCGGGCTGCCCAGGGCCAGGCCGTCCAGGGTGGGCGGCACCGAGCCCTCCACCGAGTTCTCCACCGGCACCACCGCGGCCTCGACCTTGTCCAGCCGGACGCTCTCCAGTGCCGCGGCGACCGTGGTGGCCGGGACCAGCTCGTGGGCGGCCGGGTCGAACAGACGCCGGGTCGCCTGTTCGGTGAAGGTTCGTTCCGGCCCCAAGTAGGCGATGCGCGGCATACCTCACCCTAACCCGGTAGCGGGAGGCCGCTGTGTCCTTGCTCTCAACCGTGAGAACACCCACCCGACTGGTGGAAGACCCGGTGACCGGCCGTGTTGGTTTGCTGCAATGCTTTCCCCGTGACCGGCGATGCTTGGGGCGTGACCGGGAAAGTGCAACCGAAGGCGGCAGTGCCACGCCTGGTGCTGTGCGCCGTGGCCGGCCCGCTCGGCTGGGAGTGGGAGCGCGCGGCGGCCGGCCGCGCCGGGGTCGAGGTGCACCAGGGTTCGGTGCTGGACCTCGACGTGGACGCGGTGGTCAGCCCGGCCAACTCCTACGGCTGGATGCGCGGCGGCATCGACGCGGTCTACGCCACCGCCTTCCCCCAGGTCGAGCAGTACGTGCGCAGCGCGGTGCTGGCCCTGCACGGCGGTGAACTGCCGGTCGGCGAGGCGCTGATCGTGCCCACCGGCGAGGCGGCCCCGCAGTGGCTGATCAGCGCGCCCACCATGCGGGTGCCCGGCGAGCTGCTGCCCAAGGACACCGTGCACCCGTACCTGGCCGCCCGCGCGGTGTTCCGGCTCTGGCTGGAGGGCAGGCTGGAGGACGGCACCCCGGTGCGCCAGGCGGTCCGCTCGATCGCGCTGCCCGGACTGGGCACCGGGGTCGGCGGAGTGGACCCTTCGACCTGCGGCCGCCAGGTCACCGCGGCGTGGGACGAGGTCTTCGGCTCCCGGAACTGAGAAGCTAGGCCCGTGATCATCATCGCGGGCTGGCTGGACGTCGATCCGGAGACCAGGGACGCCTACCTGCGGGACTGCCTGCCCGCGATCGAGCTGGCCAGGGCCGCGCACGGCTGCCACGCCTTCGTCCTCGCACCGGACCCGTTGCTGCCCGGCCGGATCACCGTGTTCGAGCGCTGGGAGTGCGATGAGGACCTGGCCCGTTTCCGCGGCGACGGCCCGGACTCGGCGCAGACCGCGCAGATCAGGGACGCCTCGGTGGCCCGCTACCGGGTTTCCGCGGTCGAGGACCCCTGATCCGGCGTACGCTGAACGCGAAAGGGGCATTCCCGTGGTGCAAGCACGGGAATGCCCCTTTTGTTCGCTGTTGGTCAGCCTGCCTCGACGGCCGGGCGCTCGGTGGTCTCGCCGCCGCGGATGGCGATCTTCGCCGGTGCGGCAGGCACCTTCACCACCTCGCGGATGCGGACCTTGAGCAGGCCGCGGTCGTAGTCGGCCTCGATCTGCTCGGCGGTGACGCCGGCGGGCAGGGAGAACTCGCGCCGGAACTCGCCGTGCCGGATCTCCTTGCGGATCAGGCCGCCCTGCTCCTCGGAGTGCTCGTCGTGCCTGCGGCCGCTGATGGTCAGGCGGCGCTCGGCCACCTCGACCTCGACGTCCTTGGCCACGTCGACGCCGGGCAGTTCCAGCGTGAGCACCACGTCGGCGCCGTCCTTGCGGACGTCCGCGGCGGGCACAAAGCCCTGGGCGGCGGGCGCTGAACGGGTCAGGCCCTCGAAGACGTCACGGTCGAACTGGCGGACCAGCGCGGTGAACGGGTCCCACGTGGAACGGACTGCAAGAGCCATGTTCTTTCACCCTTTCCAGGTTCCTCACCGGCGGTTTTAGCACTCGCCGGTCATGAGTGCCAACGACCTGCGAGCCGGAGATGTTCCCGCCCCCGTAACCTGATCTGGTGCCGATCCGGGTCCTGCTCGTCGACGACCACGAGGTGGTCCGCCGCGGCCTGCGCGACCTGCTGGACACCGAGGACGACATCCAGGTGGTGGCCGAGGCGGGCAGCGTGGCCGAGGCCGAGGTGGTCGCGCTCGCGCACCGCCCCCAGGTCGCGGTGGTGGACATGCGGCTGCCCGACGGTGACGGGGTGGCGCTGTGCCGCACCCTGCGCGCCCAGGGCCCGGACGCGCCGCGCTGCCTGGTGCTGACCGCCTTCGACGACGAGGCCGCGCTGGTCGGCGCGATCATGGCCGGGGCCTCCGGCTACCTGCTCAAGCAGGTGCGCGGCCAGGACCTGGTGACCGCGGTGCGCGAGGTGGCGGCCGGGCGCTCGCTGCTGGACCCGGTCACCACGGCCAGGGTGCTGGACCGGCTGCGCCGCGGCGATCCGGAGCCGCCGGACGAGCTGGCCGCGCTCACCGACCAGGAGCGCAAGGTGCTCGGCCTGATCGGCGAGGGCCTGACCAACCGGCAGATCGCCGAGCGGCTGTTCCTGGCCGAGAAGACGGTGAAGAACTACGTGACCTCGGTGCTGGCCAAGCTCGGCATGGAGCGCCGCACCCAGCTCGCCGCCTGGGTCGCGCGCCGCTCACACGGGACCGACTGACACGCTGCCAGCATGGCGAGCGTGATCAGCAGGTGGCTGAACCCGGCGCGGCCGGAGATCGAGGTGATCACCGACCCGGTGCAGCGGCGGGCGGTGTGGATCGAGCTGGCGATCGTGTTCGCCGCGACGCTGGGCCTCTCCGGCCTGCGCAGCCTGCTCTCCCTGATCGGTTCGCTGTTGCAGCCCAAGCCGCTGAGCCAGCAGTCGGTGGCGCTCAACGTCCCCCGCTCCGCGCTCAGCCTGCTCGACCTGGCGCACCAGCTGCTCGGCGTGCTGCAACTGCTCGCCTGGGGCGCGCTCGGGGCCTACCTGCTGTGGAAGGCGGGCAAGAAGCTCTCCGAGGTCGGCCTGGACCGGCGGCGACTCGGTTCCGACGCGTTGCGCGGACTCGGCCTCGCCGCACTGATCGGCCTGCCCGGCATCGCCTTCTACCTCATCACCAGGGCGATGGGGCTGAACCTGACCGTGGTGCCCTCGGCGCTGGATGACACCTGGTGGCGCACCCCGGCGCTGATCCTGTCCGCGATCGGCAACTCCTGGGCCGAGGAGGTGCTGGTGGTCGGCTACCTGATCACCAGGCTGCGCATGCTCGGCTGGTCGGAGAACCGGTCGCTGGCGGTCTCCGCGGTGCTGCGCGGCTCGTACCACCTGTACCAGGGCTTCGGCGGGTTCGCGGGCAACATCGTGATGGGGCTGGTCTACGGCCGGGTCTGGCAGCGCACCAACCGGCTCACCGCGCTGGTGGTGGGGCATGCGGTGATCGACATCGTCGCCTTCGTCGGCTACGCGCTGCTGCGCGGCTCGGTGTCCTGGCTGCCGTGAGGCGGGGAGCTGACGGACGGGCGGGGCATCTCCAGGGTGGGGGGCACGGAGCAGGCCCCGCCCGTCCGGGTGCCGGAGGGGGCGGGCAGCTATCCCCTACGGCTCGCACGGTCTGACCGGGCGGTGTCAGACCGGGATTAAGTCCATGGCCGACACGATAGGGGTAAAAGAGCCAATTCCAAGCCCTGCGGACATTAGTTCAACCCAGGGAGGGAGTACCGATCAAACCAAGGTCGGATACCGCATCCGACTATCGTTGGTTTGGATCACTCCAGCGGACCAGTCGGGCTTTGCCGGCCCTTATAGGTCATGGCGAGTCGAGAACCTCGGGTGGTTCAGGAATCTTATAGCCAGATTTTCCGATGTTCGCTTCAACGGCTCGTTTCCAGCTGCCGTCGGAAACCATCTTGCGCAGCGCGGCGGTCACCTTCGGCGTGCGCTCGTCGCCCTTGCGCAGGCCGATGCCGTAGCGCTCCTGGGAGAACGGCTTGCCGACCAGCTTGAACTTCTCCGGCTGCGCGGCGGCGTACCCGGCCAGGATCACGTCGTCGGTGGTGACCGCGTCCACCGGGTCCTCCGGGTCCTCCAGCGCCACCAGGCACTCCGGGTAGGACGGGAACACCCGCAGGGTCACGTTCTTGGCGTAGGCCTGCTTGACCTTCTCCGCCGGGGTGGAGCCCTGCACCGAGCACAGCTTCCAGTCGCTCTGGTTCAGCGACTCCGGCCCGGTGATGTCCGAGGTGGTCTTGCGGACCAGCAGCGCCTGCCCGGCCACGAAGTACGGCCCGGCGAAGTCGACCTTCTTCTTGCGCGCGTCGCTGATCGAGTAGGTGGCCGCGACCAGGTCGACCTTGCCCTGTTCCAGCAGGGTCTCCCGCTCGGCGCTCTTGGCCTCGACGAAGGTGATGTTGCCCGGGTGCACGCCGAGCTCCTTGGCCACGTAGCGGGCCACGTCCACGTCGAACCCGGCGAAGCTGTTGTCCCCGGTCTTCTGGCCGAGCCCCGGCTGGTCGAACTTGATGCCGACGGTCAGCTTGGGGCCACCCGGCGGCGGGGCGTCCACCGGCTCAGCCGGGGAACCGAAGATGCCACAGCTGGCGAGAGCTCCCACCGCGACAACCGCGGTGCACACGTGCCACAGCGCACGAACCTGTCGCATTCCGTCGTTCCCTCCGGACCCGGTCACTCCGGGGGAGGCTACCCGAACGGGTGAGCGTCACAGCGTGAGCGGGGCGGAACCGAATGCGACGTTGAACCGGTCGCACCAGATGACCACACTGCGCAGGCCGTCCAGCTCCGCGTCGGCCGGAATGGCGTAGTTCTGGTTGCCGTGGGTGGCCTTGAGCTTGCCCAGTTTCACGAAGCGCCCGTCGTCGTACTTGCCCCATTCGCCACCCGCTGACTGATCGGTCAGCCACACGTGCAGGTCAGGACCGTCGCTACTGGCCAGGCCGGTGAGGCGAAGCACCCGGGAGCCGTCGGCCAGGCGCAGCACGGCGGCCTTGCCCTTGGTCGGGTGCTCCTGGGAGACGAAGTCGCCCGTGGCCAGGGTGCCGGGCCGGGCGGGGGGTGCGGTGGCGCTCGGTTGCCCGGTCCCCGGCGCTCCGGTGCCGGGGCCGCCCGCGCCCGGACCGTCCGCGCCTGGCCTTCCCGTGCCCGGTGCTCCCGTGCTCGGCGCTCCCGTGCCCGGTGCGCTGGTGGCCGGGGTCCCGGCGGACGGGCTGGCCGGGGCCTCCGCCACCGCGCCGGTGGGCAGGGCCTCGTCGACCGTGCTGCTGGTGAAGAGCTTCCAGGGCTGGAACAGGTACAAACCGACGCCCAGAACCGTTGCGACAATCACAATCGCAACCAAAACGACCGGACGACGCAACAAACCGCGCTTCGGGGCCGTGTCCTGGTTCACAATCCGCCTCCTGAGGTTCGACTCCTTACATCCAAGCCGAAATCCTCTGATCAGCGCGCTGCCAGGAGCTTTCAAGAGCATTACGCTCCGCTGCGTGAGCGCCCACCAGATCGCAAGCGAGACCCCTGCCGCCGAGCCGATCCACCGGGTGGACAGCGAGGTCGGCCCGCTGCGCACCGTGCTGTTGCACCGGCCCGGCGCGGAGCTGAAACGACTCACCCCGCGTAACAACGACCAGCTGTTGTTCGACGGGGTGCCCTGGCTCGGCCGGGCCCAGCTGGAGCACGACGCCTTCGCCGAGACGCTGCGCTCGCGCGGGGTGGAGGTGTTGCTGCTGGGCGAGGTGCTGGTGGAGGCGCTGGCCGACCCGCGGGCCCGCTTCGGCGCGGTGCACTCCGCGGTGGACGAGCGTCAGCTGGGCCTGGACCTGGCCGACGCGCTGCGCTCGCACCTGACCGGGATGAAGGCCAAGGACCTGGCCGGGGTGCTGATGGCGGGCATGACCTTCGAGGAGCTGCCCGCCGCCGAGGGCGCCTCGCTGGTCCGCCAGATGCACCTGCCCACCGACTTCGCGGTCAACCCGCTGCCCAACCTGCTGTTCACCAGGGACTCCTCGGTGTGGGTGGCGGACAGGGTGGCCATCACCTCGCTCGCGCTGCCCGCGCGCAGCAGGGAGACCGCGCTGACCGACCTGATCTACGCCTACCACCCCAGGTTCAGCCGCACCGGCCGCGCCTACGGGGCGCACTCCGCGCCACTGGAGGGCGGCGACGTGCTGCTGCTGTCCCCCGGCGTGCTGGCCATCGGCGTCGGTGAGCGCACCACCCCGGCCGGCGCGGAGTCCTTCGCCCGCTCCGCCTTCGCCGACGGCCTCGCGCACACCGTGCTCGCGGTGCCGATCGAGCAGGAGCGGGCCACCATGCACCTGGACACCGTGTGCACCATGGTCGACCGGGACGCGGTGGTGATGTACCCGGCGGTGCGCGAGACCCTCTCCGCCTACCCGCTGCGCCCGGACGGCTCCGGCGGCGTGCTGGTGGACGGTCCGCTGCCGTTCCTGGGCGCGGCCGCCGAGGCGATGGGCATCGACCGGCTGCGGGTGATCGACACCGGCCTGGACGCGGTGACCGCCGAGCGCGAGCAGTGGGACGACGGCAACAACACGCTGGCCGTGGCGCCGGGCGTGGTGGTGGCCTACGAGCGCAACGTGGAGACCAACTCCCGGCTGGAGGACGCCGGGGTGGAGGTGCTGCGGATCGCCGGCAGCGAGCTGGGCTCCGGCCGTGGTGGCCCTCGGTGCATGTCCTGCCCGATTGCGCGAGACACGCTCGGGTGATTACAGCGGAAACGGCTCGCGCAATTACGGAATGGAATTGCACAAGCCAGCCTAACGAGAGTTTCGCAAAGGCTTGGCTAAGTTAGGCAAACCTGACTTAAGCTGCGGAAACGCGAATTCGGTTGTATTCTTTTCGGCATGACCACGACCACCAAGTTCCAGCAGCTGTTGCAGACCCAGGTCCGGAATGAGCTCACCGCGTCGCAGCAGTACCTCGCCGTCGCGGTCTGGTTCGACGCCAAGGACCTGCCCCGCCTGGCCGCGCACTTCTACCGCCAGGCGCTGGAGGAGCGCAACCACGCCATGATGATCGTCCAGTACCTGCTGGACAACGGTCTCCCGGTGTCCATCCCCGGCGTGGACGAGGTGCGCAACGACTTCAGCTCCGTGCGCGAGCCGGTCGAGCTGGCCCTCAACCAGGAGCGGCACGTCACCGACGAGATCACCGCGCTGGCCAAGTCCGCGCGGGACGAGGGCGACTACCTCGGTGAGCAGTTCATGCAGTGGTTCCTCAAGGAGCAGGTCGAGGAGGTCGCCGCCATGTCGACCCTGCTCACCATCGTGGACCGGGCAGGCGACAACCTGTTCAACATCGAGGACTTCCTGACCCGCGAGCACGTCGGCGACGAGGGCAGCGAAGACCCGACCGCGCCGCGGGTGGCCGGCGGCAGCCTCTGAGCCAGCACCGCTTCCACCACGGGCCGGCGCCCGTGGACCGCGACCCGGTCCACGGGCGCCGCCGTGTCAGTCCTGGCCGGTGTCCTCGCCGAGCTTGAGCCGCAGCGCCGCCATCGCCTTGCTGGCCTGGCTCTTCACCGTGCCCTTGGTGACGCCGAGGGACTCGGCGATCTCGGCCTCGGTCAGGTTGTCGTAGTAGCGGAGCACGATCACCGCGCGCTGGCGCGGCGGCAGCTCGCGCAGGGCCTGCCAGAGCGGCTCGTTCTCCAGCCGGTCGGCCTGCTCGTAGCTCTGGCTGTCCTCCGGCAGGTCGGCGACCAGGCTCTCCTTGCGCACCCGGCGCCAGCGGCTGACGTGCGTGTTGGCCATCGCCCGCCGCACGTAGGCCTGCGGGTTGACCTCCTGGCGGAGCAGTTTGCGCCAGCGGGTGCCGACCTTCTCCAGCACCGACTGCACCAGGTCGGCGGCATCGTGCGGGTTACCGGTCAGCGCGTGCCCGTACCGCAACAGCGCTGGCAGCGACATCCGCACGAACTCGCCAAAATCCTCGTCCACCAAGCCCCCATGTCACCCATCCCCGCCCAAGGATAGGAGGTGGGACCAGGGGTCATGGGTAACAGTCCTGCTCTCTCAACTCGAGTCGAATCTCTTTGACCGAGTTGTTCTGCATGATGAACCAGTAGTTGGCCGCCGCATTGCCGGGAACCGCGACCACGCGCTCGCCGACCGCGCCGTGATCGGTGCCGTACTTCGGGTAGACCCGGTCGAAGTCGGCGACCGGCGCGCCCACGCCGATACCCTCCGAGGTCCGCTCGTCGCCGCGGCCGTTGATCCGCACCACGCCCTTGGCCTTGGAGATCACCACGCTGTAGAAGCCCGCCGCCCTGGGGCTGCCCGCGTAGTCGTAACCGAAGCAGCCGGTGTTGGACTCGGGCTTGGCGTTGGGCTTGATCAGCCCGGTGGCCACCGCCTGCTCCTGGGGCATGCCCAGCCGCAGGCCCCGGTAGGCCACCGGGCCCATCTGCTCGGTGCCGAAGATCTTCGGCGTGACGGTCGAGGTGGGCGTCTTGCTGGAGGAGCTGGGCGGGGTGCCCTGGCCGGAGCCGACGCCGCTGCCGCCACGACTGGGCGTGGTGCTGGTGGCGCTCGGCTGGTCCGCCGCCGAGCTGCTGGCCACCGAGGTCGGCGCGGGCGTGGTGGTGAAGGTCAGCGACGTGGAGTCCGCCGGCTGCACCGTGTTGGTCTGCTCCGGCTGCAGCACGGCCAGCGTGCCGGCCACCACGGCCAGCGCGCTCAGCGCACCGGTGGCGGCCACGGCCGCCCTGCGGCGCCGCTGCCTGCGCTTGACCCCGGTGAGCACCGCGTGCTCGGCATCCGGCAGGGGACGTAGCTCCAGCCGATCGTCGGAGAAGAGCCTGCGCAGCTCGTCGTCGACGTTCATCGTTGATCCCCTCCTCCGACCAGTGAGCCCAGTTTGCCGCGAAGCGTCACCATGGCCTTGCTCGTCTGACTCTTGACCGTGCCCTTGCTCACTCCGAGCGCCTCCGCGATCTCGGCTTCGGAAAGCCCTTCGTAGTACCGCAGCACGATCACCGCGCGCTGCCGCGGCGGCAGGTCCCGCAGGGCCTGCCACAGCGGTTCGTTCTCCAGCCGGTCGGCCTGCACGTAGGACCGCACGTCCGGCAGGTCGGCGACCAGGCTCTCCTTGCGCACCCTGCGCCAGAAGCTGATGTGCGTGTTCGCCATCGCCCGCCGCACGTAGGCGGCCGGGTTGTCCGACTGCCGCAGCACGGTGTGCCACCGCGAGCCGATCTTCTCCAGCACCGACTGCACCAGGTCGGCGGCGTCGTGCGGGTTGCCGGTGAGCGCGTGCCCGTAGCGCAGCAGCCCCGGCAGGGACATGCGGACGAACTCGCCGAAGTCTTCCCGCACCGTGGCTCCCCCAGCCGCGCTGTTCTCGATCTCCCCCACACCCGGCACGGCGGGCGCCAGCCCCACTCCCGTCCCGAAGACCCAGCCCGGTGCCGCCACCGCCGACGCTCCCCTCCGTGCGACCCGACCGCGGGCCGCCGACATGAGGTTCACGTCTGGTGGTGCGCCAGGGTTGCCCTGGCGCCCACACCAATCGGACCGTTACCGGAGCGTTACCTGACGACCGCGCAGGCCGTCCCGGGAACGGCGCTCGGCCTCGGACAGCGGCTCCTCGTCCAGGGAGGCGAGTGCGCTGGTCAGCCGCTCACCGAGGGCGGAAGCCGGCTGCGCCCACTCCTTGGAGTGCTGCTCGCGGTCCACGTCCCACACCGGCACCAGCAGGCCGTGCGCGCGGAAGGAGCCCGCGTAGCGGGAGCCCTCGCCCAGGTCGTGCTCGCCGCGCACGGCCAGCCGGGCCAGCGCGGCCAGCAGCCGCTCCTCCTGCTCCGGCCGGACCCAGCGCACGTGCGCCTTGTCCCCGGCGTCCACCCAGTAGGCCGCGTGCACGCCCTCGGCCACCACCGGCTCGGTGGGCATGATCGCCGCGTTGGCCCGTTCCAGGGACAGCGCCACGTCGCCGGTCTGCTCGGCGTCGGCCGGGATCCACCAGGAGAAGTCGGCGTGCAACTCGACCTCCAGGCGCGCGTCCGGCACCAGCAGGTCCTGCAGGCGCAGGGTCTCGCCCTCGGCCGCGGCCGGGGCCACCGACAGCGCGTTGCCCGGCTCCGCGGTCTGCGCCCAGCGCAGCGCGCGGGCCAGGTCGCCGCTGATGTCACCGGTGCGGGTCTGCACCTGGAGGCCGATGAAGGCGGCGCCGTCGGTGCGGACCAGTGCGGCGGCGGCCATCGGCAGCACGGTGGCCACGGTGACCGGGCGGGCGCCTGCTTCGGCCAGCGGCAGCGCCGCGGTGGCCGAGGGCACGAACTCACGCAGCGCGATCAGCTCCGGCTCGGCGGCCAGGCCCTCGAACGGCCGGATGACCATCACATCGGCGGCCGAACCGCCGTGGCAGGCCTTGTACCGCTTGCCGGAGCCGCACGGACAGGGCTGACGCGGCCCGATGCCACCCTCGGCGGCTTGGTTCTTGCGCTTGGCCGCGGTGCGCTTGGCCATCCGGTCCTCCTAGGGAAACTGGTGATCTGCCGGACCGTAGCAGGGGCGCGAGCACGTATTTCTACCCAGGACTCGCCACTCGGATGGACGAGTGACAGGCCCAGGACTTACCGTCGGTGATCGTGTCTCCCTTTGCTCCGAACGATCCGGCGTTCATCGCCGACCCGTACCCGCGGTTCGCGCAGCTGCGGGCGGAGGGAGAGGTGCACTGGCACCCTGAGCTGGGCCTGGCGGTCGCGGTCTCGCACTCGGCCTGCTCCGCGCTGCTGCGGCACCGCGCGCTGGGCCGGGTGTGGCAGGACGCCTGCCCGGTGGACAGCTTCGCCGCGTTCAACCTGCTGCACCGCAACTCGCTGCTGGAGAACGAGCCGCCCAAGCACACCAGGCTGCGCAGGCTGGTGGCCACCGCCTTCGCCCGCGGTCACACCGAGCGGCTGCGCCCGTGGGTGAACACCCTGGCCGACCAGCTGGTGGACACCCTGGCCGCGCGGATCGCGGTGGACGAGCAGGCCGACCTGCTCAAGACGGTGGCCGAGCCGCTGCCGGTGGAGGTGATCGCCGAGCTGCTCGGCGTGCCCGCGCCGGACCGGCACCTGCTGCTGCCCTGGTCGCACACGATCGTGAAGATGTACGAGTACGGCCTGGCCGAGGACCGCCGCCAGGCCGCGGAGCAGGCGTCGGCGGAGTTCGTCGCCTACCTGCGCGAGCTGATCGGCCACCGCCGGGCCAACCCGGGCGAGGACCTGGTCAGCGACCTGGTCTCGGTGGCCGACACCGACGGCGAGCGGCTGACCTCCGACGAGCTGGTGGCCACCGCGGTGCTGCTGCTGATGGCCGGGCACGAGGCCACCGTGAACGTGGTCGGCAACGGCGTGCTGGCCCTGATGCGCCACCGCGACCAGTGGGACCGCCTGGTCGCCGAACCCGAGCTGCTGCCCAGCGCCGCCGAGGAGCTCATCCGCTACGACTCCCCGCTGCAACTCTTCGAGCGCACCGCCACCGCCGAGGTGGAGATCGCCGGCCACCACCTCCAGCCCGGCGACAAGATCGCCGCCCTGCTCGGCGCCGCCGCCCGCGACCCCGAGGTCTTCACCGACCCGGACCGCCTGGACCTGGGCCGCTCCCCCAACCCGCACCTGGGCTTCGGCGCAGGCATCCACTACTGCCTGGGCGCGCCACTGGCCAGGGTCGAGGTCACCGCGATCCTGGACGCCCTGCGCAGACGACTGCCAACCCTGGAGCTGGCCGGAGAGCCGGAACGCCGCGCCGAGTTCGTGATCCGCGGCCTGCGCACCCTGCCGGTGACGGCCTAGCGCACGGCGTCCTTCGGACGTTCCCGGCGCGGTAGCAACGGCAGTTCCGCGCCCCGCACGCTGATCAGCTCAAACCGCCGCACCGTCGCCGGGTTCACCGGAGCCAGCAGCGCGTTGTAGCGCTTGAGCAGCCGGGCCGAGCGGATGGCCACCAGCGCCAGCAGGGCGTCGGCGGCCAGGTGCCAGAGCACGCCGTCGGCCTGGGCCTGCACGCCGGTGCGCAGTGACCAGAGCAGGGTGATGCCGGAGACCAGCAGGCTGACCGCCCAGATGAGCCACCACTGGGACAGCTCGCGGGAGGGCTTGGGCCGCTCGGCAGGCGGCTTCTCCAGGATGGTGTGTTCCAGCTCGGCCAGGGTGGCGCCGGGCAGCAGCAGGTTGACGCCTGGGATCAGCAGGCCGGCCACGACCTGCCAGTTCGGCCGGTCCGGGCGGGTGCCGGTGAGCTCGCCTGCGACCTGGCGGGCGCGCAGCAGCCACAGGATGCCGACCAGTGCGGCCAGTGCGGCGCTGACCGGGGTGATCACGCCGCCGGTGACCACCAGGGCGTCCGAGGTGTGCAGCAGTCCAGCTGGCAGCACCGCGTTCCGGCTGACCAGCAGCAGGATGTAGCGCAGCAGCTCGGCCGCGGCGGTGAACGCGGCGGCCGCGCCGGTGATCCAGAACAGCGGCAGCGCGCTGCCGGCCAGCGCGCGCATCCGGTCCACCGGCTGGGCGACCGGCTTGTCCGCGCCGGGCACCGCGGTTGGCCAGCGCCAGGTCAGCGCGGGGAAGCCCCAGCGTGGCGGGGCCGGGTAGGCGGGCGGGCCGGAGTAGTGCGGCTCGGGCCTGCGCGGGCGGTACGGGCGCAGCGGAACCGGTGGACTGGCGACCCAGTCCACCCGCATCGGCTGCATCGGTTGCACGGCCTCAGATCACCGTCGGCTCGGCGCCGGACTCGCCGACCAGCGGACGGCCCGCGGCCTGCCAGTGCTGCATGCCGCCGTCGACGTTGACCGCGTCCCAGCCGTTCTGGTTGAGGTAGGCGGTGACCCTGGCGGAGCGGCCGCCGCTGCGGCAGACCACGTGCACCAGCCCGTCACTGGGCAGCTCGTCGAGTCGTTCCACCAGCTGGCCCATGGGGATGTGCTTGGCGCCCTCGGCGTGCCCTGCGCTCCACTCGTCGTCCTCGCGGACGTCGAGCAGGTAGGCGTCCTGCGGGACCTCGTGCGCTGCCACGGCCGGCACCTGAGACGGGTTCACCCCGCGATACTCCCATGTCCCGGTGTGGCGGCAGCGTGAACTCAGCCGAGGTCGGCCATGGCCTCGGCGACCCTGGCCAGCTGCTCCTGGCTCAGCGGCAGCTCCTCGAAGCCAGCGGGCCCGGCCGGCGGCAGCGGGCTGCCGTCGTCGGTGGTGGTGCCGGTGGTGGCGGTGACGTTGTAGAAGCGACCGCTCGGGGTGTACACGCCGATCCGGCGGGTGGGGTGCTTGCCGCCGTAGTCGGTCTCCGGGTACAGCTGCAGGATCGCGCCGTCCGGGCGGACCCGCCGCAGCGGCTCCTGGCAGCCGATCCCGCTGCTGTACCGGTAGGACTCCGCGGCCAGCTCGGCCGAGCCGCCGAAGCGCCCCGCCTCCAGCCGCACGGTGCCGGGGACCTTCTTGCCGCCCACGTTGACCACCAGGTGGCCCCGGTTGGCGTTGACGTAGTTCTTGAACGCGACCGCGGCCCGCTCGCCGCTGGCCGCGGTGACCGCGTCGACGAAGGTGGGCAGGTAGCGCTGCTCCGGCAGGATCGCCCGCCCGACCGGGTCCGGCAGTTGCGGTGACGGGCAGAACTGCACCGGCGGCGTGAGCGCGGTGGTGCTGGTCGCCTCCGGCAGGCTGGTCCGGGCCGGGGCCTCCAGCTGGGTCCAGCCCGGCAGGTCGAGCTCGGACTGCTTGCTGGTGGTCACCGGGGCGCTGGTGGCCGCTGGCGGCAGCGCGGTGGGGTCGCCGGTGAACAGGTTGCCGGAGATCGCAGTGGCGCCCAGGCCGATGACGCCGACGGCGACCACCGAGGCGGCCACCGCGCTGACCCTGGTGACCAGCACGCGGCGCCGGCCGCGGCGGACGACCTCGGCCAAGTCCGTGCGTACCGCGGGCGCGGGTGTGTCCACGACCCGCTGGAGTGCGTTGCGCACGTCCTGCTCGTCGTGCCACATCTCGTTCACCGCCTCCGTACCTCCCATTCAGCGCCCTGCCGACAACAGCGGCGGCGGGGTCTGGCCTGATCCGGGCGCCCCGTCCGTGCCGTTGGCGGCATGGTAGGCGGCCCGCAACGTCTGCAGTCCACGTGCGGTCTGGCTCTTCACGGTGCCGGTGGTGCAGCCCAGCGCCTCGGCCACCTGCTCGACCGAGAGGTCCTGGATGAACCGGAGCACCAGCACCGCGCGCTGGCGGGGCGGCACCTGTTGCAGGGCGGCGGTGAGCGCCGCGCGCTCCTCGGCCGCGCCGTGGTCGGCCTCCACCGGCTGGTCCGGCACCTCGGCCACCGCGTGCTCGCGCGCCCTGCCCCGCCGCTTGGTGTCCAGGAAGGCCCTGGTGAGCACGGTGCGCAGGTAGGCGTCCGCGGTTTCCCGGTGCACCTTGGGCCAGCGGGCGTAGACCCGCACGAACGCGGTCTGCGCCAGTTCCTCGGCCTCCGACCAGTTCGCGCACAGCGCGTACCCGATCCGCCGCGCCGCGTCGAACCGAGCGGCGAAGAACTCGGCGAAGCCGTCATCGCGTCGCGCCAAGCTCCTGCCTCCTCGTGAACTACCCGGTCTGCTGCCTAATACGCCGGGGAGGAACCAAGGGTTGCACCGCGACCCGCTCGAAGTCTGTGCAGTTCCTGTCACGAAATGTCACAAAGTCTGTGACACAAGAAAAGCGGCCTCCCACCTGGGGAGACCGCCTTCTTGTAGATCGACTTCTCAGTGCTGGGTGGCCTTCTCGGCGCCCGCGCCGGTGAGCGCGCGGACCTCCATCTCGGCGTACTTGGCGTCGTTTCCGGGGTCCTTGCTGAAGACCGTGCCCAGGTAGCCGAGCAGGAACGCCAGCGGGATGGAGACGATGCCGGGGTTGTCCAACGGGAACAGGTGGAAGTCCACCCCGGTGATCATCGAGTTGGCCCGGCCGGAGACCACCGGCGAGAACGCGATCAGCAACACCGTGCTGCCCAGGCCGCCGTAGATGCTCCACAGCGCGCCGGTGGTGTTGAACCGCTTCCAGAACAGCGAGTACAGGATGGTCGGCAGGTTCGCCGAGGCCGCCACCGCGAAGGCCAGCGCGACCAGGAAGGCGATGTTCTGCCCGTTGGCCAGGATGCCGCCGAGGATCGACACGATGCCGATCACCACCGCGGTCCGCCGGGCCACCTTGACCTCGGCGTTCTTGTCGTCCACCTGGCCGTTCTTGATCACGTTCGCGTAGATGTCGTGCGCGAAGGAGGCCGAGGCCGTGATGGTCAGCCCGGCCACCACCGCCAGGATGGTGGCGAAGGCGACCGCGGCGATGAAGCCGAGCAGCAGCGTGCCGCCGATCTCGAAGGCCAGCAGCGGGGCCGCCGAGTTCGCCTTGCCCGGCGCCGCCAGGATCCGGTCGGGTCCAACCAGCGCGGCCGCGCCGTAGCCCAGCACCAGGGTGAACAGGTAGAAGATGCCGATCAGCCAGATCGACCAGACCACCGAGCGGCGGGCCTCCTTGGCCGTGGGCACGGTGTAGAAGCGCATCAGGATGTGCGGCAGGCCCGCGGTGCCCAGCACCAGGGCCAGGCCGAGGGAGACGAAGTCGAGCTGGGTCAGCCCGCTCTTGCCGTACTGCAGGCCGGGGCCGAGCAGCTTCTCGCCGACCTTGGGGCTGTTCTCCACCGCCGCGCCGAGCAGCGCGGAGAGGTTGAAGCCGTACATGCCCAGCACCCACAGGGTCATCACGCCGGCGCCGACGATCAGCAGCACCGCCTTGATGATCTGCACCCAGGTGGTGCCCTTCATGCCGCCGATCAGCACGTACAGGATCATCAGCGCGCCCACGATGGCGATCACGATGGCCTGGCCCCAGCTGTCGGTGATGCCCAGCAGCAGCGCGACCAGTCCGCCCGCGCCCGCCATCTGCGCCAGCAGGTAGAAGAAGGACACCGCCAGCGTGGACAGCGCGGCCGCGGTGCGCACCGGCTTCTGCTTCATCCGGAAGCTGAGCACGTCGGCCATCGTGTACTTGCCGGTGTTGCGCAGCAGCTCGGCGACCAGCAGCAGCGCCACCAGCCAGGCCACCAGGAAGCCGATGGAGTACAGGAAGCCGTCGTAGCCGTAGATCGCGATGGCGCCCGCGATGCCCAGGAAGGAGGCGGCGGAGAGGTAGTCACCGGCGATCGCGATGCCGTTCTGCGGCCCGGTGAAGGCCCGCCCCGCGGCGTAGTAGTCCGCGGCGGACTTGGTGTTCTTGCTCGCCCGGAACACCACGATCAGCGTGATCACCACGAACCCGGCGAAGATGCTGATGTTGAGCACGGGCGAGCCGGTGGCCTCGCCCTGGGCCAGTACCGCTGTCGGCGCGCTCACTTGTCGCCCCCTTCGATCTGTTCCCTGATCCGCTCGGCCGCCGGGTCCAGGTGCTTGTTGGCGTGCCGGACGTAGAGGGTGGTGATCAGGAAGGTGGACACGAACTGGAGCAGGCCCAGCACGAGGCCGACGGTGATGTTGCCGGCCAGCTTGGTGCTCATGAACCCGTGCGCGTAGTCGGCCAGCAGCACGTACACCAGGTACCAGCTGAGGAACAGCACGGTCATCGGGAACACGAACCTGCGTAGCCGCCTGCGCAGTTCGGTGAAGTCAGGGCCGGACTGGACAGCGCTCCAGACTTCCGGGTCTGGCGCTCCGCCCGTCTGCGGCCGCTCGGTGATGCTCACGATCCGGCCTCCTCGCTGAGGGTGTTGGCTCGGGACGTTAGTAGAGACCCAGGTCACTCGACCAAGGCTCGAACGAGGGACTGCGACCAACAGTCGGGTTAGGCGATAAGCGGTAGTGATTGCACGTTAAGTGGCTCAACAGAAGGATGTCATCCGAACGAGTGACACCCTGTCACTCGTCCGTGGAGTGGCGTCAACCTCGGTGCCGACCGGAGGACTCGCGGGCCTTCTCCTCCGGCGTGCCGTACTTCTGGACTTCCCGGTCCTTGGTGAAGCCGAGCCGGTCGGGCGCGTGCAGCCGCAGCATGATCTGCGAGACGTCCGGCGGTATCCGCCGCCTGGACAGCTTGCTGACCACCACCATGGTCACGAACGCCACCGGCACGGTCACCGCGGCAGGCTGTTGCAGCAGCGGCACCGCGGCCCAGCCGCCGGTGCTCGCGCTGACGAAGTTCAGGATCGTGGTCAGCAGGGTCAGCCCGCCCCCGGCGATCATGCCGGCGGCCGCGCCGACCGAGGTCAGCCCGCGCCACCAGATGCCGAGCACCAGCAACGGGCAGAACGTGGACGCGGCGGTGGCCAGCGCCAGGCTCACCGCCTGCGAGACGTCCAGCGAGGCGGCCATCAGCGCCATGCCCAGCGGCAGCGCCCCGGCCAGCAGCGCGGCCAGCCGGAAGTCCTTGAACCGCCCGGT
The DNA here is from genome assembly GCF_030064675.1 of Crossiella sp. CA-258035. Classification (GTDB taxonomy): domain Bacteria; phylum Actinomycetota; class Actinomycetes; order Mycobacteriales; family Pseudonocardiaceae; genus Crossiella. Next base: position 115,357 of record NZ_CP116413.1, on the reverse strand, counting down.
CATCACGTCGGTGAACAGCACCCCGGCCACGCTGACCACCAGCCCGGAGGCGGTGGACAGGAACGCGGCGAAGGCGCCTGCCGCGACCAGCGCGGCCAGCACCTTGCCCAGCCAGTTGTCCAGCATCGCGGTGGGCAGCAACAGGATCGCCGCGTCGGTCTTGCCGGTGACCAGCAGCTGCGGCACGTACAGCCGGGACAGCGCGCCCAGGATGGTCGGGAACAGGTAGAACAGCCCGAGCAGGATCAGCACGTACAGCGTGGTCCGGCGCGCGGCCCTGCCGTCGGGGTTGGTGTAGAAGCGGACCAGGATGTGCGGCAGGCCCATGGTGCCCAGGAAGGTCGCGAAGATCAGCGAGTAGATCTTGAACAGGCTCATCCCGTTGCCGTCGGCCTGCTGCGGCCGCAGCCAGTCCTCGTTGCGCACCGGCGAGCCCTTGACCACCGGCACCGCGGTGCCGGCCCGGAACTCCAGCCTGGTCTTCGCGCCGATGTCGTAGCTGGTGCCGGCCGCCCACAGCGCCTCGCCGTTGGCCGGCTGGCCGTCGACCTGGCCGAAGGCGTTCAGCTTGATCGTCTCGCCGACCTGGATCCGCACCGGCGTCTCCACCGTGACCGTGGTGTCGCTGGGGAAGGCCGGCGGCAGCGGCTCGTTCAGCGCCCGCTGCGGCCGCTGGTCGTTGACGAACACGATGACCAGCAGGAATGCCGGCAGCGCGATGGCGACCAGCTTCAGGTAGTACTGGAATGCCTGCACCATGGTGATCGCGCGCATGCCGCCGCCGACCACGTTGACCACCACCACCACGGCCACCCCGGCCACGCCGATCCAGGCGGGCAGGTGGGTCACCGTGGAGAAGGTCAGCCCGGCGCCCTGGAACTGCGGCACCAGGTAGAGCCAGCCGATCAGCATCACCACCCAGGTGGACAGCCTGCGCAGGTGCGTCGAGCCCAGCCGGGCCTCGGCGAAGTCGGGCACGGTGTAGGCGCCCGAACGGCGCAGCGGGGCGGCTACGAACAGCAGCAGGGAGAGATAACCAGCGGTGAAGCCCACCGGGTACCAGAGCGCGTCCGGACCGTCCCGGAACACCAGGCTGGCCACGCCGAGGAAAGAAGCCGCGGAGAGGTACTCACCGGAGATCGCGGCCGCGTTGTTGCTCGCCTTGACCCCACGGGAGGCGACCAGGAAGTCCGAGGTGGTCTTGGAGCGCCAGGAGGCGACGAAGCCCAGGGCGAGGGTGGCCAGCACGGCCAGCACCACGCCGACGAGCGACCACTCGTTGAGCCCCAACTCCCGGGGCCCCTAGTTCTCGACCATGTCGATGAAGTCCTTCTCGTTGCGCTCGACCACGCGGTTGTACAGCGCGCCCACGCCGATCAGCAGCGGATAGGCGGCCGCGCCGAGCAGCAGCCAGGGCAGCCGGACCCCGAACAGGGTGGCCCCGGCCACCTTGGGGAACAGTGCGAACAGCAACGGCAGGCTACCCAGCACCACCGCGGTGATCACCGCGAGGGTGACCGCGACGACCAGCTGCTTGCGGATGAGCACCCGCACCACCTGCTCGCCGATCTGGGTCTGCTGCTCGATGTGCACCATGGTGCGCACCACCTTGCGCGCGCCCCGGCGCTCGGCCAGCACCACCTTGACCCGGCGCCGCCTGCGCTCGGCCTCCTGTTCGGCGGCCGAGTCCTCCGGCGGGCCGGGCTGGCTCACCGGTGGCCCCAGTTGTTCTTCGGCGAGCGCACCAGCCGGTCCTTGAGCTCCCTGGTGTGCCTGCGGCTGACCGGCAGCTCCACCGCGTCCTCCCCGCTGCCCACCCGCACGGTGTAGCCGGAGGTGGCCATCTTCAGCTCGGTGATCAGCCCCATCGCCACCAGGTAGGAGCGGTGGATGCGGACGAACCCGGCGTCACCCCAGCGTTCTTCCAGCTGTGCCAACGGAATCCGCACCAGGTGGCTGCCCTCCGCGGTGTGCAGGCGGGCGTAGTCGCCCTGGGCCTCCACGTAGCGGACCGCGGCGCGCGGGATCAGCTTGGTGGTGCCCGCCAGCTCGACCGGGATGACCTCCTCGTCGGCAGGCTCCTCCGCGGGCGCGGCCACGGTGGCCATCGAGGTGCGCTCGATCAGCCGCAGCACCCGCTCCAGCCGTTCCGGGTTGGGCGGTTTGCTGATGTAGTCCAGCGCGCCGAGGTTGTAGGCGGCCAGCGCGTGGTCACCGTGGCCGGTGACGAAGACCAGCGCGGGCGCGTCCCGCAGCCCGGTGATCACGGTGGCCATCTCCACCCCGGACAGGCCGGGCATCTGGATGTCGGCGAAGACCGCATCCACCGCGGGCAGCCCGGCGGCGATCCGCTGCTGGAGCTCCGGATCCTGGCCGCGGATGATCCGCAGCGCTTCCAGCGCGTCCGAAGCCTCCAGGACGCGCCGCACCCTGGGGTTCTGCCGCAGCAGGTAACACAACTCGTCCAGGTTCTTGGGCTCATCGTCGACCGCCATGACGATGAGCCCGGGGGGGCTGCCGTTCGTACTCACGATGAGGTCAATCCTGCCGATACGTGGTGCCGACTGTCCACGAGCGAGCCACCCGCCAACGGGGTGACGCTGTTGATCGCTCAGCTATTACTTGGCTTGAACGACCGAGTCAATGCGTGGTGACGCCTCGTGGGAAAGATCGACCCACTCAGGTCATCTGCTCGTGCCGACACTATCACCCACAGTGATCAAACTCCGACTTCAACGCCGCAGGCCGGACCGCTGCCGCCCGGACCGCGAGGGCAGCGGTCCGGGCGGTCCGCATTGGCCTCAGCCGGCCTGCCGCGCGGTCGCCTCGACCTCCCGCACGGACTCGGTGAGGATTTTTGCCACCCGCGCCAGAGTTTCTTCCTCGTGCACCGCGGAAATGGTGAACCGCAACCTGCCTTGGCCGATCGGCACCCCCGGGAACATCACCGGACTCAGGAAAACTCCGCGGGAGAGCACCAGCTCGTTGACCGGGATCACCAGGCTCTCGGTGCGCAGGTGCACCGGCACCACCGCGGTCGCGCCGCGCGCGTCCAGCCCGTGCTCCCGCAGCCGCTCGCGGAAGAACCGCGCCCGGTCCCGCAGCCGGGGGCTCAGCACGTGCCCCTCGGCGCGCAGGATGCGCAGCGCGGCCAGGCAGCCGGCCGCCACCGCGGGCGGGATGCTCGCGGTCAGCAGGTGCGACATCGCGTGGAAGCGCAGGTAGTCGATCAGCTCGTGCGAGCCGGCCAGGTAGCCGCCGGCGGCGGCCAGCGACTTGCTCAGCGTGCCCATGTGGATGTCCACCGCGTCGTGCGGCAGGCCGTGGTGCTCCATGCTGCCGGTGCCGTGCGCGCCGATCACGCCGAGGCCGTGCGCGTCGTCGAGCAGGGTGACCGCCCCGTGCTCGCGGGCGACCCTGGCCACCGCGGCGACGTCCTCCACCTCACCGGCCATGCTGTAGACCCCGACGATGCCCACCAGCGTGGTCCGGCCCGGTTTGGCGTGCTCGGCCAGCAGCGCGGCCAGCGCCGCGTGGTCTCGGTGCGGGTAGTAGCGCAGCTCGGCGCCGGAGGACTTGGCGCCGAAGACCAGGCTGCCGTGCGCGGCCGCGTCCAGCACGATCAGGTCGCCCTTGCCGGCCAGCGCGGCCAGCGCGCCGAGGTTGGCGGCGAACCCGCTGTTGTAGAGCATCGCGGCCTCGGTGCCGTGCAGCTGGGCCAGCTCCTGGCTCAGCTCCTCGTGCACGTCGAAGTGCCCGGCCAGCGCGGGCGAGCTGTTGGCCCCCAGCCCGTACCGGCCCACCGCCTCGGTCACCGCCGCCACGACCTCGGGCCGCTGGCCGAGGCCGAGGTAGTTCGACGAGGTGAAGTTGTGGCAGCGGGCCGGCGCGGCCATTGCCCCGTTCCGCATCACCGTCTCGCCGGCCGCGCCCGCGTAGACGGTCGGGAAATAGAACTCCCTATCGGTCAGGTGGACCCGTGACCTGGACAGTTTCCTCTTCAGCGCAGTATTCATCGTCCCCGCTCTCCCCAGTTGTCCTGCTTTTCGCAGGCTACGGAAAATCAGCGGGAATGATGTTGTGCGGCATTGTGTGCGGTGAATCGGCAGGACTGCACAACGCGGCTCACAGTCCGAAGCGCGACCACATCGCCCGGTGTTCCAGCGCCTCGATGGCCGCGCCGCCGAGGCCCAGCCTGGCCAGCAGCGGGCGGCGCGGTTCGGAGACCACGATCTCCGCATCCGGCCAGCGCTTCTTGACCACCCCGCGCAGGGTGCCGATGCCGTCCACCAGGCCGAGTTTGGCGGCCTGGTCGCCGAGCCAGATCTCGCCGGTGAACAACTCCTCCGGCCCGCCGGTCAGCTTCGCCCCGCGCCGCTGGGTGACCCACTCGCCGAAGCGCTCGTGCAGCCGGGACTGCAAACCCTTGAGCCAGGCCACGTCCTCGGCCTTCTCCGGGCGGAACGGGTCCAGCCGGACCTTGTTCTCACCGGCGGCGTGCACCCGGCGCTCCACACCGATGCGCTCCAGCAGCCCGTTGAGGCCGAAGCTGGAGCTGACCACGCCGATCGAGCCGACCAGCGAGGTGCTGTGCGCGTAGATCTCATCGCCCGCGCAGGCCAGCCAGTAGCCGCCGGAGGCCGCCACGTCCTCGCAGAAGGCGAGCACGGGCACCTTCTTGGTCGCGGCCAGCTCCCGGATCCGGTCGGCCACCAGCGCGGACTGGGTGGGCGCGCCGCCGGGTGAGTTGATCGCCAGCGCGACCGCGACCAGCCGGTCGTGGCCGAAGGCGCGGCTGAGCGCGGACTCCATGGTGTTGATGTTGATCGTGTTCCTGGCCAGTGGGGACGGCGTCGGGCTGATCACGCCGTGCAGCCGGACCACGGCGACGACGGGCGAGCGGTCGACGCGCTCGCCGATCATGGGCAGTTTCTTGGCCAACCGCTCGGCGACGTTCATGCCTGCGAGGGTACGGAAATTCCGCGCCGCTGCCCGCTCAGCCGGTGGGCTGGTGCGCTTCCTCCTGCTTGCGCCCCACCGCATCCGGCCAGGTCGGCGGCGGCGCGTGCACCCCTGCGGTGAACTTCGGGACCCGCATGCTGATCTTCGTGCCCGCGCCCAGGTTGGTCTCCACCACCAGGCCGTAGTCGTTGCCGAAGAAGGAGCGCAGCCGGTGGTCGATGTTGTTGATGCCCACGTGCGCGCCGGTGAAGTGCGAGTTCAGGTCCTGGGACAGCCGCTCGGGGTCCATGCCGACCCCGTCGTCCTCCACGCTGATGGTGGCCTCGGCCCCGTTGTCCGCGGCCACCACGGTGACCGTGCCGCCGCCCGGCTTGTTCGCCAGGCCGTGCCGGACCGCGTTCTCCACCAGCGGTTGCAGGGTCAGGAACGGCACCGCCACGGAGAGCACCTCCGGCGCGATGCGCACCTGCGCGTTGAGCGCGTCGCCGTAGCGGGCCCGCTCCAGGGTCAGGTAGCGCTCGACGTTGTGCAGCTCCTCGCCGAGGGTGGTGAACTCCCCGGCCGTGCGGAAGGAGTAGCGGGTGAAGTCGGCGAAGTCGAGCAGCAGGTCCCGCGCCTGTTCCTGGTCGGTGCGGACCAGCGAGGAGATCGTGGTCAGCGCGTTGTACAGGAAGTGCGGGGAGATCTGCGCGCGCAGGGCGCGGACCTCGGCGATGGCCAGCCGGGAGCGGGACTCCTCCAGCTCGGCCAGCTCCAGGTGCGTGGTGATGTAGCGCGAGCCCACCTCGGCCGCCCGCGACAGCCTGCGCCCGCCGACCGCGGAGGCCACCAGCAGCGAGCCGACCATGATCCCGTCGACCTCCAGCGGGGCCACGATCGCGTGCCGCAGCGCGCACTTGTTGACGTCGCAGTCCATCATCCCGTGACTGGTGGTCTCGGTGGTGCGATGGATGATCGCCTTCTCCACGGTGGGGCGGAGGTCCTCGTAGTGGTAGTTCGCCTCACCGGCCCAGGACAGCACCTCGCCGTCCCCGTCGGTGAGCGCGACCGCCACGCAGCCGAGCATCTCCTTCAGGTGCGGGGTCAGCTCATCAGCCGACCGCACCGACAGGCCCTCGCGCAGTGTTGGGGCAGCATCGGTCACCCGGTGCAGGGCGGTCAGCGTGGCGTCCTCCATCGAGGTGCTGACCCGCCGTGCCCGGCACAGCAGGACAAAGGCGGCGAGAACGGCGATACCCGCCAGGACCGCCATGGCCGATCGCTCAGTGAGCAGTTCACCCACGGCGTCCATGCTGGGACCCACAGGCTGAATCTGCAACCACCCCGTCACCCGGAGATGGCACCAAAAGGATGAACCGTAGACATCGGAGGTTTTCCGAGGCAGGGTGTCCGCTGTGCGCACAGCAGGTGGAGAGGCCATGCGGGTCGGGTTGTTCGCGACCTGCCTGACCGACACGTTCTTCCCGGAGACCGCCAAGGCGACCGTGCGGCTGCTGGAGAGACTGGGCTGCCGGGTGGAGTTCCCGCTGGCGCAGACCTGCTGCGGCCAGATGCACTTCAACACCGGCTACGCCAAGCAGGCGCGGCCGATGGCGGTCGGCTACGCCGAGGTCTTCGGCGACTACGACGCGGTGGTCGCCCCCTCCGGCTCCTGCACCGGCATGGTCCGCGACATCCATCCCGGCCTCACCGAGTCCCCGGTCTCCGCGCGCACCTACGAGCTCTCCGAGTTCCTGGTCGACGTGCTGGGCGTGACCGAGGTCGGCGCGTACTTCCCGCACCGGGTCACCTACCACCCGACCTGCCACTCGCTGCGGATGCTCGGCGTCGGCGAGAAACCGCTGCGGCTGCTGCGCGCGGTGCGCGGGCTGGAGCTGGTCGAGCTGCCGGAGGCCAGCTCCTGCTGCGGGTTCGGCGGCACCTTCGCGGTGAAGAACGCCGAGACCTCCACCGCGATGCTGGCGGACAAGATGCACCACGTCATCGGCACCTCGGCCGAGGTGCTGTGCGCCGGCGACAACTCCTGCCTGATGCACATCGGCGGCGGGCTGTCCCGGCTGCGCAGCGGGGTGCGCCCGGTGCACCTGGCGGAGATCCTGGCGAGCACGGAGGAGGAACCATGGTCGTCCGCAACCCGGTGACCTGGCTGGGCACCCCGGCCTTCCCCAAGGCGGCCAAGGCGGCGCTCGGCAACACCCAGCTGCGCCGCAACCTGCGCAACGCCACCAGCACCATCCGCGGCAAGCGGGCCGCCGCGGTGGCCGAGCTGCCGGACTGGGAGCAGCTGCGCGCCGCCGGGGCCGCGATCAAGGACGAGGTGCTGGCCAACCTGGACACCTACCTGGTCCAGCTGGAGGCGGCGGTCACCGCCCGCGGCGGCACCGTGCACTGGGCCAGGGACGCCGCCGAGGCCAACGCGATCGCATTGCGGCTGATCCGCGCCACCGGCGAGACCGAGGTGGTCAAGGTGAAGTCCATGGCCACCGCGGAGATCGGCCTGAACGAGGCGCTGGCCGAGGGCGGGGTCACCGCGATCGAGACCGACCTGGCCGAGCTCATCGTGCAGCTCGGCCAGGACCGGCCCTCGCACATCCTGGTGCCCGCGATCCACCGCAACCGCGCGGAGATCAAGGAGATCTTCCAGCGCGCGATGCCGGACGTGCCAGCCGACCTGACCAGCGAGCCGCGCGCGCTGGCCGAGGCGGCCCGGCGGCACCTGCGGCGGAAGTTCCTCTCCGCCAAGGTGGCGATCTCCGGCGCCAACTTCGGCGTGGCCGAGACCGGGTCGATCGTGGTGGTGGAGTCCGAGGGCAACGGCCGGATGTGCCTGACCCTGCCGGAGACGCTGATCACCGTGATGGGCATCGAGAAGGTGGTGCCCAGCTGGCCGGACCTGGAGGTCTTCCTCCAACTGCTGCCGCGCTCCTCCACCGCCGAGCGGATGAACCCCTACACCTCGGTGTGGACCGGCGTGACCCCCGGCGACGGGCCGCGGGCGTTCCACCTGATCCTGCTGGACAACGGCCGCACCGCGACCCTGGCCGACGAGGTGGGCCGCCAGACGCTGCGCTGCATCCGCTGCTCGGCCTGCCTGAACGTGTGCCCGGTGTACGAGCGCACCGGCGGCGAGGCCTACGGCTCGGTCTACCCCGGCCCGATCGGCGCGATCCTGACCCCGCAGCTGGTCAACAACCCGGCGGACAAGCAGGCCGCCTCGCTGCCGTTCGCCTCCTCGCTGTGCGGGGCCTGCTACGAGGTCTGCCCGGTGTCGATCAACATCCCCGAGGTGCTCACCCACCTGCGGGCCAGAGTGGTCGAGGACAAGGGCAAGCTGGCCCCCGAGGCGCTGGCCATGCGCGCGCTGGCCTGGGTGATGGCCGACGCCAAGCGCTTCGAGCGGGCGCAGCGGGCCGGCACGCTGGCCCGGTTCCTCGGCCGCGACGGCCGGATCACCCGGCTGCCCTGGCCGGGCTCGAAGTGGACCGAGGTCCGCGACGTGCCGGTGCCGCCTGCCGAGTCGTTCCGCAGCTGGTGGAGGAGGAACCGCGGTGAGCAGTGAGGCCCGCGCGGTGATGCTGACCCGCATCCGCACCGCGCTCAGCGGCAGGCCCGGCCCGGCGCCGGTGCCGCGCGACTACGACCGCGCCAGGGACCTCGGCGACGTGGTGGAGGTGCTGGCCGAGCGGGTCGCGGACTACCGGGCCGTGGTGCACCGGGTGACCGCGGACCGGCTGGGCGTGTGGATCGACGCGCTGCTGGACGCCCGCGGCGCGCGGCGGATCGCGGTGCCCGCCGATGTGCCCGCGGACTGGCTCAACGAGGACCTGACCTGGCTGGTGGACCAGCCGCCGCTGTCCATCGAGACCCTGGACGGCTGCGACGGCGTGCTCACCGGCTGCGCGGTGGCCATCGCGGAGACCGGCACCATCGTGCTGGACGCCGGCGTGGCCCAGGGCAGGCGGGCGCTGACCCTGCTGCCGGACTACCACCTGTGCGTGGTGCGGGCGGACCAGATCGCGGCCACCGTGCCGGAGGCGCTGGCCAGGCTGGACCCGGTGCGCCCGCTGACCTTCATCAGCGGCCCGTCCGCGACCAGCGACATCGAGCTGGACCGGGTGGAGGGCGTGCACGGCCCGCGCACCCTGGAGGTCCTGATCGTCTCCGGCTGAGCTACTTCAGCAGCCGGGACATCCGCCGGTCGGCCAGCGGCTTGCCGCCGGTCTGGCAGGTCGGGCAGTACTGCATGGACTTGTCCGCGAAGGACACCTCGCGCACGGTGTCCCCGCACACCGGGCAGGGCAGTCCGGTGCGCGCGTGCACCCGCAGCCCGGCCCGCTTCTCGCCCTTGAGCCGGGCCGCGGCCTGGCCGACCGAGCGCTGGACGGCGTCGGTGAGGATCTCCCGCATCGCGGTGAACAGCCGGTCCACCGCCTCCTCGTCGAGCCGCCCGGTGGTGGCGTACGGGGAGAGCCTGGCCGCGTGCAGCACCTCGTCGGAGTAGGCGTTGCCGATCCCGGCGAGCACGGTCTGGTCGGTCAGCGTGGTCTTGATCCGCTCGCCCCGCCCGGCCAGCAGTTCAGCCAGTTCGGGACGGCTCAGCGCGAGCGCGTCCGGCCCGAGCCTGGCGATGCCGGGCACCTGCGCGGGATCGGCCACCACGTAGACGGCGAGCCGCTTCTGCGTGCCCGCCTCGGTGAGGTCGAAGCCCGGGGACTTGCCCGGCGGGCCCAGGTGCACCCGCAGCGCGAGCGGCCCCTTGCCCGGCTTGGGCGGGATGGCGCTGAGCTCGTCGGACCAGCGCAGCCAGCCCGCCCGGGACAGGTGGGTGACCAGGTGCAGGTCACCGCAGTCCAGGGAGAGGAACTTGCCGAAGCGGGACGCGCCGGTCACCGCCCGGCCGTAGAGGTCGGTCGGCTGCGGCGCGACCGTCTTCAGCACGGTCATCGAGGCCAGGTCGACCCTGGTCACCGTGCGTCCGACGGCGTGCTCACGCAGGTGGTGGGCCAGCGCCTCCACCTCGGGCAGTTCGGGCACGCGGCCAGACTACGTCAGTCCACCGGCTGCAGCGGGCCGTCGAAGGCGGGCGAGGAGTAGACCTCGATGTCCCTGGCCACCTTGATCGCCTCCTGGCGCATGCTCAGGTAGCCGCGCACGTTGCCGACCCAGCGCTCCGGCCCGGCGTCGTCCAGCTCGCCGGGGGTCTCCGCGACCACCGTCCACGGCCTGCGCACCACCCAGCGCAACGGGAAGAACAGGAAGACCAGCGCGAGGGCCAGGATCAGCCAGGGCGGAATGATCACCGCGGCCGGGGTCCAGATGATCAATACCGCGGTGAGCACCACCATCAGCGTGGCCATCAGCACCGCGGCGCCGTGGCCACCGCTCACGTCGTGCTCGAACTCGTCCATGCCCGCCGGGCTGGACCACTCGACGTTGGTGCGCACGGTCCACTTCCGACCGTCCGCACCCCGTACCAACCGCGTCATCCGTTCCTCCTCAGCCGCGGGCGTCGGTCACACGGACGCCACGACCGCTCACTGAGCGTGGGTCCACGGTACCGGTTCTGCGATGGGCCTCGAGGGTGAAAATCAATGTCTGGAAGCTACCGTTCGGTCGCACCCGACCCCTGGCTGTCACCCTGGAGATTCTGCCGGGTCATGATCGTTGTGGTCCACCCGGGTGAGTCCCAGCGCAGCCAGTGACCAGCCTGTTCACCAGACCGACCCCCCTGCGAAACCCGCTTGGCCGTCCATGTAATGTTCTTCCCAGCGATCGGGACCACGGTCCGGAGAGCGTGCGGATGTAGCGCAGTTGGTAGCGCATCACCTTGCCAAGGTGAGGGTCGCGAGTTCGAGTCTCGTCATCCGCTCAGCAATCGAACGCGAGTGCTCGTGGAGCACTCGCGTTTTTGCTTCGCCATCACACTGGGGGCGGAGCCCCCAGGCCCCACTCGGGGGCGGGCCCCCGAACCCCCACAGGCTCCGCGTGTGTTGCCGCGTGCCTTGTCGCGTGTGCTTTTCGGGCTTGGCGGGCCAGGTGTGCGGCCAGGTCTGGATCCGGGTCCTCGGTCAGGTGCACCACGTGGGCGAAGCGGAATCTGGTCAGGGTGGCAGGCAGGTGGGCGGCGGCGTCGCCGTGGATGACCAGGATTGGTGTGGTGCGGGAGCGCTGGGCGGCCCAGGCGATTCGGTCCGCGCAGAGCTGGGGCTGGTCGCGGTCGGCGGCCAGGTCGACCAGCAGGCAGACATCGCCCCTGCCCTCCAGGTCGGCCACCAGCTCGGACCAGTCGTCCGGCTTGGATCCGGTGTCCGGGACCAGCACGAACGTCGCCATGCGTCATCACTCCAGTCGGCTGTGCGCGGTGACGGGGCGATACTCATTCCAACCAGATCAGGCCCATCCTCGGCCACCGCCGGATGGCGTGCAGGGCGGTGACTCCGGACACTGTCGGTGCCGCGGGTTAGGTTCGGCGCATGGTCACACCGGAGGAGCTGCACACCCTGGCCCTGGCGCTGCCCGAGGCGCACGAGCGCCCGGCCTGGGGACGCGCCTGTTTCCGGGTGAAGGACAAGATCTTCGCCTCGATGTCGCCCGATGGGGTGGAGGTGGCGGTCAAGGTGGCCGAGGACGAGCGGCACGCCTTGGTGGCCGGGGATCCGGACACCTTCAGCGTGCCGCCGCACTACCGGAACTGGAGCATGGTGGTCATCCAGCTGGCCACCGTCGAGCCCGATGAGCTCCGCGAACTGCTCACCGAAGCCTGGCGGACGACCGCGCCCAAGCGCCTGCTGGCCGCCTTCGACGCGGGTTAGCGGTCCAGGTAGGCCCGGTGGTTCTTGCTGAACTCGGCGTTGTTGAACCGGTCCCAGTTGATCGACCAGGTCATCAGGCCGCGCAGGCCGGCGTACTTCGCCCTGGGCTTGTAGGACTCGCAGTTGCTGCCCTTCATCAGGCAGTCCAGCACCTTGTGCACCGCGGCCACCGAGGTGTGCCCGTTGCCCGCGTTGGGGCTGGCCGGCAGGCCGAGCGCGACCTGGTCCTGGCGCAGGGCGGGGAAGTAGTTGTTCGGATCGCCCTTGACCGGGAAGCCGCCGAGCACCATGTCGCCCATGGCCACGTGGAAGTCCACGCTGGGCATCTGCTTCCACTGGTTGTCCAGGCCCATGATCGGCCCGGAGTTGTACTGCTGGACGTGCAGCAGGGTCAGGTCGTCGCGCATCGCGTAGATCACCGGCAGGTAGGAGCCCGCCCGGTTGTCCGCGCCGCCACTGCCGCCGTAGAACTGGTAGCCGAGCTGCACGAAGAAGGTCTCCGGCGCCATGGTCAGCTGGAAACCGCTGCCATACCTGGCCTTCAGCGTCTTCAGCGCGGAGATCAGGTTGACCACCACCGAGGTCTTCGGCGCCTTGAAGTCGGTGTCGCCGGAGTTCAGGTAGAGCGAGTGGCCCTCGAAGTCGATGTCCAGGCCGTTGAGGCCGTACCGGTCGATGATCGCGCTGACCGAGCTGACGAAGGCGTCCCGCGCCGCGGTGGTGGTCAGCTGGACCTGGCCGTTCTGGCCGCCGATGGAGATCAGCACCTTCTTGCCCTTGGCCTGCTTGGCCTTGATCGCGGCGATGAACTCGGCCTCGGACTCCACGTTCGGGCACTCGGCCACCGGGCAGAGCCGGAAGCGCAGGTCGCCGGAGGTCACCGAGGTCGGCTCGGCGAAGGCGAGCTGGATGATGTCCCACTCGTCCGGCACGTCGGCCATCCGGATGTAGCCGGAGCCGTTGGCGAAGCTCGAGTGCAGGTAGCCGACCAGCAGCTTGTTCCCGGCGGGCGGCGGGCCGCTGGTGGTGGTCGGCGTGGTGGTCGAGGTCGAGGTGCTCGAGGACGAAGTGGTCGTCTTGCTCGTGGTCGGGGTGGTGGTCGGGGTGGTGGACCCGCCGTCGCAGGGGCTGCCGTTGATCTTGCAGTTGGCCGGGGCCGCGGTGCCGCTGACGTTGAAGCCGAAGGCCGCGCTCGCGCCGGGGGCCAGAGTGCCGTTGTACTCGCGGTTGGTGAAGACGTAGTGCCCGCCGGCGTTGGTCTGCAGGGCATCCCAGTAGGCGCCGACCGAGGTGCCTGCCGGCAGGTCGAACTCCACCTTCCAGCCGCTGACCTGGGCGCCGGTGTCGTTCTTGACCGTGATTTGGCCGGTGTAGCCGCTGTCCCAGGACTGCTGTTTGGCGAATGAGGCGGTGACCGAGGCCGCGTGCGCGGGCACGAACCCGGCCAGGGCGATGCCGAGCACCACCGTGAGCACTGCCGCCACCCGAGCTAACAAGATCTTGCGTGACATCGTTTCCTCCCACCAGTTCCGGCGTGGAGCGTCGGCTGGCAGACCGGAGCCGGTCCGGGCGGCGAAAAGACCTGAACGGGCCCACCAGGTGTCCTGGAATTGGACTAGACCACGTGGGCGGTGTCAAGGGTGTGAACGGCTAGCGCAGTGCCCGCAGGTAGGCCGCCATGGCCACCCGCTGGGCCAGCCGGCCGATCGGCCCGGCCACCCGCGCCAGCGCGCCGCCGGGCCGGGAGACCGCGGTGATGGTGAACTCGACCAGCCCGTCCGGGTCCATGACCAGCACGAAGCTCTCCTCGCCGGTGACGGGGTGGCCCGGCAGCGTCCCGTAGCCGAACCCGCTGCGCCGCTGCTCGTCCACCCGCCACACCACCCGGCACGGCCCGGTCACCGAGACCGGCCCGAACCCGAGCACCGCGACCACGGTGTCCCCGACCTCCTGCCCCGCCCGCTCCGGGTAGATCCCGCGCCCGAACCCGCGGTGCGTCGCCCACTCCCGCAACGCCCGCTTCGCCCGTGCGAACTCCGCCTCCCCCCGCGCCAGCACCAGGCTCCGGCTGACCCGCCGGAACCCGGGCGGGCAGGCCGCCGTCCTCGTCACGCCGACTTCGGCGTAGGTCACCTCGGCGGTCTTCGCCCGGTCGTGGATGCGCGCCAGTCGTCCGCTCATGCCCTCAAGTCTTGCGCCACCAGCGAAATCCGGCGCGGCACGGCCCGCTGACGTGCCAGCCTGACCGGCATGCGGGTGGTCTTCGTGCACGGCGCCCTGGTCCGCGACGGCGCGTGGTGGTGGAGCCGGATGACCCCGCCGCTGGCCAGCTTCGGCGGCCCGGAACCCGCGCCGCACGTGGAGTTCCACCCCGACGGCACGGTCAGCCTGCGCCGCGCGGACCGCCGCCACCGCTTCGCCCAGGACTGCGACGAGCACGCGTACGCCTGACCCGCCAGTCCCAGCTCGCCCCGCCCCCAGCCACCCAGCCACGCCGCCTGGCAGCCCAAGCCCTCGACCTACTTCGTCTGCGCACGGGACCGCGGCACCCTGCCGGAAGTCCAACGCGCACAAGCGGAACTCGCGACCGAGGCGGTCGAGCTCGACAGCGACCACCACCCGTTCCTGTCCCAGCCGGCGAAGTTCGCCGAGGTGCTGCTGGAGATCAGTCGCCGGTGACCGGCCCCGCGCCCTGGCCCGTCACGTACCGGTGCAAGTGGCTGGCCCCGGCCAGCATCGCGGTGGCGCGCCGGGTCAACGCGGCCAACCGTTCGGCGACCGCGGCCCGCAACGCGTCACTGCTGCCGCGCTCCCGCAACCCGTCCAGGATCGGCCGGATGTGCGGCAGCGGGTACCGCGCCTGCCGCAGCATGCTGATCATCCGCGCGTCCCGGACATCGGCGGGCCGGTACGTCCGGTACTTGCTGCCCGGCACCCGCTGTGGCGTGAGCAGCCCCGCCGACTCCCACACCCGCAACGCCGAGGGCCGCACCCCCAGGTGCGCCGCCACCTCGCCGATCCGCAGCTCGGTCCTGGGCAGCGCGGGCGCGGCCCGGTCCTGCCGCGCGATGAGCTCCAGCGCCTCCCCCACCGACTTCAGGTTCAGCCGCTGTTCGTGCAGTGCCGCATGACTGGCGCTGACCAGGTTCAACGCCTCGGGCAGGTCATCGTCGTGCACGGCCCGCATGATCGCCTGCGCGACCGGGGCACCGAACCCCTTCCGCACCTCGTAGAAGGTGCCCAGCGCCCGGCGATGCCGCTCGGTGAACCACCGGTAGCCCGCAGGCGAGCGCTCCGCCCTCGGCAACACCCCGGCGTCCTCGTAGTTGCGGATCTGCTGCGTTGACACCCCAGCCACCCGCGCCAGGTCAACCGACCGCAACCGACCGCCCACCACACCCACCCTGAACTCCGGACTTGAGGGTTGAGGACCCATTCTGCAAGCCCACCCGCACAATTCCGGAAAAAGTCAAAACAAGCACTTCAATGAAACACTTGAAGGTATGCATTTCCGGACCGCACCAAGAACCCCGGCATCGGCCGAACCGGTGATCCAAGCCCGTGACCTGCGCATGAGCTACGGCCCGACCGAAGTGCTGCACGGCGTCACCCTGCACGCCCACCGCGGCGAGGTGCTGGCCCTGCTCGGCCCCAACGGCGCGGGAAAGACGACCACGATCGAAGTCCTGGAGGGTTTCCGAAAGCGTTCCAGCGGCGAAGTCCGGGTGCTGGGCGTGGACCCGATCACCGGCGACGAGTCCTGGCGCGCCCGCCTCGGCATCGTGCTGCAGTCCTGGCGCGACCACGGCCGCTGGCAGGTCCGCGAACTGCTCCGCCACCTCGGCCGCTACTACACCCCGTTCAGCACCCCGGCCCGCCACCGCCCCTTCGACACCGACGAGCTGCTCACCCTGGTCGGCCTGACCAACCACGCCAACGCCAGGGCGGACACCCTCTCCGGCGGCCAGCGCCGCCGCCTGGACGTGGCGATCGGCCTGGTCGGCAACCCGGAGCTGCTGTTCCTGGACGAGCCGACGGTCGGCTTCGACCCCCAGGCCCGCCAGGACTTCCACGAGCTGATCGGCAGCCTGGCCGCCCGCGGCGACACCACCATCCTGCTCACCACCCACGACCTGGCCGAGGCCGAGAAGCTGGCCACCCGAATCCTGATCCTGGCCGGGGGCAAGGTGGTCGCCAACGGCACCGCGCAGCAGCTGGCCCACCGCATGGCAGGCCGGCCCGAGGTCCGCTTCACCCGCGCGGGCACCAGGGAGTCCCACTCGGTTCCCGACGCCACCAGCTTCGTCCGCGACCTGCTCACCCAGCCCGGCAACGAGGACATCACCGACCTGGAAGTCCGCCGGGTCTCCCTGGAAGAGGTCTACCTGTCCCTGGTCCGCGACCACGAGTCCGGCCAGCTGACCAACCCGGCCCCGCAGGAGGTGCCCGCATGACCCCGACCCTCAGCGCCCTGCGCACCGGCCTGGAACGCGCCCGCATCGAGTTCCGCCACCAGGCCACCAGCGCCCAGGAAGTCTGGGGCGTGCTGTTCTTCCCGGTGATCGCCCTGCTGGTGATGTTCATCCTGCGCGACACCACCGTCCCCGGCACTACGTTCTCCCTCGGCACCCAGTCCCTGCCCGGCATCCTGGCCATGAACGTGATGCTCACCGGCTTCACCGGCCTGGCCATGACCCTGACCACCGACCGAGCCGACAACACCCTGCTCCGCGCCAAGGCCACCCCGCACGGAATGCTCGGCTACCTGACGGGCCGCATCCTCAGCCGAGCCGGCATGACCACCCTGGGCGCCCTGCTCCCCTTGCTCCCCGCCCCCTTCCTCTTCCCCGGCCTGACCCTCAACCACCCGACCACCTGGCCAACCCTGATCGCCTACCTGACCCTGGCCCTCCTGGCGGTCCTCCCCCTCGGCGTCATCACCGGCTCCCTGATCACCAACCCCCAGTCCCTGAGCCTGGTAACCCTCCCGATGATGCTGCTCCTGGCCATCTCCGGAATCTTCTACCCCATCACCGCCCTCCCCGACTGGCTCCAAGCCCTAGCTCAACTCTTCCCCCTGTACTGGCTGGGCCTGGCCCTCCGCTCCGCCCTACTCCCCGATTCCCTGGCCACAGCAGAACTAGCGGAATCCTGGCGCCCCCTGGAAACCACCCTCGCCCTCAGCACCTGGGCCGCCCTGGGCCTACTCCTGGCACCGTTCGTCCTCCGCCGCATGGCCCGCCGCGACTCCGGCACACCCCCAAGAAGAAGGCCCACCATCCCGGCCTGACCCACCAGCGCGCCGCACCCCGACCGGGACCGCGGCGCGCTGCCACATGCACAGCCAACCGGGAACGACCGGGAGGGAGAACGAGCGAAAGCGGTGGAAGGGGAGTGGGCGAGCGGGACGGTGTGGAAGGCGGAGTGGCCGGGCCAGGGAGAAGGCTGCGGCACAACGGAATCCGGCCCAGGCACAACGGCGGAGAGAACTTCGCACACGAAACGCGCCAACGGCCAGGAGGGAAGGCGAGAAAGGGGCGGGCGGCGGAGGCGGGGCGGGGAAGGGAGGCGGAGGAGGGAAAGGAGCGGAGGGAACGGAGAGGGGGAGGCGACGGATGAGCAGGACATCGCGGTGTGAGGCGGGCACATGGGCTGGTACCCCAGATGGGAACGGCCCCGCAGGGCCGGATGGGCGAGGGCATGGCTCGAGGACCGCAACGTCGAAGCATGAGGACAAGGACCGAGGCGCGAGACCAGGCGCGAGAACGGATACGGCATGCGACGGTTGGGGGCCAGGCCAGGCCAGGCCAGGTCGGGGCGGGGCGGGCCAGGTCGGGGCGGGGCGGAGGATGGCCTGGAGCCTGGGGGCCGAAGACTGAGGTGGAAGGCCGGGGCGAGGGCCGGGGCGAGGGCCGGAGCCGGGGAGCGCGGACGAAGGCCGGAGCCGGAGCCGAAGACCGGGGTCGCGGGTCGCGGGTCGGGCCAAGAGTGAATGGTGGGAGAACGGCGTAGGAGTGCGCGGCCGAGGAGCGCAGCGGGTATGCGGGGTGAGTGGACGGGCGAAGTGAGGCAGCGGATGAGGCGGGCCGGCGAAGTATGAGTGAGCCATCACCGCTCTTGCGGCGACGGCGGTAAGCGCGGCAGCAGGTAAGACGGCGGCTGATGAGCGCGACTCACCCCGTAGGTCCCTACCCGCTTGCACCGGCTTCGGATCGGCGATGTCTTGAACACCGTCGCCTGCGGCAGCTCTGGTTTGCGCGGGTCAGCACCACCTGGCGCCGACTCACCTTCCGCGGGCGGTGTGGTCGATTTTGTTTGGGGCAGGGCGGCCGTACGCTGGAAGGCGATTGGGCAGGCCGCCAGGCCTGCCCCTTCCTGCCCAAAAGGCCGCCCCAGGGGCCCCCAAACCAAATCGACCACACCGAACCAACCGAACCTCCAGCGCCACCCAGCGACAACAGCTGCCCCAACGCACACCAGCCAACAAGCCTCGCCCGCGGGCACTTCGAACGCAAAAAAGCGTGTAGCCCCAGGAGCAAAACTCCTGGGGCTACACGCAAATTTAGTTCGGCGGCGTCCTACTCTCCCACACACTCACGCATGCAGTACCATCGGCGCTGGAGGACTTAGCTTCCGGGTTCGGAATGGGACCGGGCGTTTCCCCTCCGCCATAACCACCGAAACACTATGAAAAAACCAAACACTTCGTCAGTGGACGCTAGCTGGTTCTCTCAGAACCACACAGTGGACGCGTAGCAACTTTGTGAATCAAGCCCTCGGCCTATTAGTACCCGTCAACTCCACACGTTACCGTGCTTCCATCTCGGGCCTATCAACCCCATCGTCTCTAGGGGGCCTTAACCACTCAAGGTGGTGGGAGACCTCATCTCGAAACAGGCTTCCCGCTTAGATGCCTTCAGCGGTTATCCCTTCCGAACGTAGCCAACCAGCCATGCTCTTGGCAGAACAACTGGCACACCAGAGGTTCGTCCGTCCCGGTCCTCTCGTACTAGGGACAGCCTTCCTCAAGTCTCCAACGCGCGCGGCGGATAGGGACCGAACTGTCTCACGACGTTCTAAACCCAGCTCGCGTGCCGCTTTAATGGGCGAACAGCCCAACCCTTGGGACCTACTCCAGCCCCAGGATGCGACGAGCCGACATCGAGGTGCCAAACCATGCCGTCGATATGGACTCTTGGGCAAGATCAGCCTGTTATCCCCGGGGTACCTTTTATCCGTTGAGCGACACCGCTTCCACAAGCCAGTGCCGGATCACTAGTCCCGACTTTCGTCCCTGCTCGACCCGTCAGTCTCACAGTCAAGCTCCCTTGTGCACTTACACTCAACACCTGATTGCCAACCAGGCTGAGGGAACCTTTGGGCGCCTCCGTTACCCTTTGGGAGGCAACCGCCCCAGTTAAACTACCCACCAGGCACTGTCCCTGAACCGGATCACGGTCCGAGGTTAGACATCCAGTACGACCAGAGTGGTATTTCAACGACGACTCCACCACAACTAGCGTTGCAGCTTCACAGTCTCCCACCTATCCTACACAAGCCGAACCAAACACCAATACCAAGCTATAGTAAAGGTCCCGGGGTCTTTCCGTCCTGCCGCGCGTAACGAGCATCTTTACTCGTAATGCAATTTCACCGGGCCTGTGGTTGAGACAGCGGAGAAGTCGTTACGCCATTCGTGCAGGTCGGAACTTACCCGACAAGGAATTTCGCTACCTTAGGATGGTTATAGTTACCACCGCCGTTTACTGGCGCTTAAGTTCTCAGCTTCGCCACCAAAGTGACTAACCGGTCCCCTTAACGTTCCAGCACCGGGCAGGCGTCAGTCCGTATACATCGTCTTGCGACTTCGCACGGACCTGTGTTTTTAGTAAACAGTCGCTTCTCCCTGGTCTCTGCGGCCAACCAACCCTAACCCGCAAGGGGTTTCAAGTCAGCGGGCCCCCCTTCTCCCGAAGTTACGGGGGCATTTTGCCGAGTTCCTTAACCACAGTTCACCCGAACGCCTCGGTATTCTCTACCTGACCACCTGTGTCGGTTTGGGGTACGGGCCGCATGAACACTCACTAGAGGCTTTTCTCGGCAGCATAGGATCACTCTACTTCGCCTCAATCGGCTACGCATCACGTCTCAACCTATATGGGTGACGGATTTGCCTATCACCCGGCCTACACGCTTACACCAGTACTACCACTCACTGGCGGAGCTACCTTCCTGCGTCACCCCATCGCTTGACTACTACGGGATTGGTTCCCACGCTCACTCAACCTCATCCGAAGACTCAGCCTCGCTCGGGTGGTTAACATCCCCCGCCTCACCATGGGCGCATCCACACGGGTACGGGAATATCAACCCGTTGTCCATCGACTACGCCTGTCGGCCTCGCCTTAGGTCCCGACTTACCCTGGGCGGATTAACCTGGCCCAGGAACCCTTGGTCATCCGGCGGCAGAGGTTCTCACTCTGCAATCGCTACTCATGCCTGCATTCTCACTCGCACACCCTCCACAACTCGCTCACGCGGCTGCTTCCCTGGATGCACGACGCTCCCCTACCCATCCACACG